>JAUVXV010000008.1 GCA_030603365.1 Candidatus Heimdallarchaeota archaeon | reverse complement strand
CTGGTAAAATCTTATAGCATTCTTCGTTCTTGAGTAAAGAGTTGAGGTCATAATAGTACAGGAGCTTGTTCTGCTTATTAAGAGAGGTTTTGAAAAGGAAATTAGCTCGATTATAGAGATTCTTCACTTGATGACAAAGCTTGCTCAACGCTGGATGATAGTCTACTTCTATACATTCAGCTCGTAAGACCTGTGTCATCAGTAGTTCAGTTGTATTTTCCTATAAAAGCTCCAGTAATATCTGGTCTAACGCATACGTTCAGAGTGATTGTTAGTTCATTTAACATGACTACATGACAAATATCTTTCATAATAATCAGAAGGTTCAATTGCATTTTAGACAGTGCATTTGTGATGGCAAGAAAACAAAGAATTTTATATTCTTCGAAGTTTATTCAATTATAATGTCTTTATCCCCTAATGTTACTTACATTATTAAGATAATAAACGCAGGAGATTTCCGAGTTGGAAAAACCAGTTTAGCGGTGAGATATACACAAAACCGTTTTTCAACATCGTATCTACCTACCTTAGGGGTAGATTTTTACAGTAAAATAATTCAATATGATGAAGATGTTACTTTGAGATTAGTTCTATTTGATACAGTAGGGCAAGAAAAACTAGCAACCTTACGTAAACGTTACTATACAGGAGCTCATGGAGCTGTTGTGGTTTTCGATGTAACACGAAGAGAATCTTTTGATCACATTGACAATTGGATTAAAGAAGTTGAAGAGAAGTGTCCAGATATACCTATTATTATTGTGGGTAATAAAACAGATTTAGAAGAAGAAAGAACTGTCACATTGAAAGAAGCTGAAGAGACATGGGGTGTAAAAAATCACACTGTCTTGGAATCTTCAGCAAGATTAGGTGATGGTGTAAGTGATATTTATTCCATAATTGCTGAACAGGTAATGAAGAAACAAGGCTTCTAATTTTCTCTCCAAAGCTCCACAGCAATAATCTTGCCATTTTCTAGAAAAAGCCTTGGGACATAATCATCAGCTACAAAAGATCCGTCTGGCAATTTTACTTTAGATTCTGTGCCTGGTTTTTCAAGATTTTCTGGAGCAATATATAATGTGTCACTAATTATTACATAATCTCTAATGCTATTTCCAAGATGAGGTAAAACTTCTAACTGTTTCATTATGTGTTCAATATCTACTATTGTTGTTTCAACGGTTTTTGAAGAATATCGTCTGGCTGTATCTTCTTTTGTTTCCTTTGGTTCAGCTTTTGGTTTTGCCTTAGGTTTGGCTGCTGTCTTAGGTTTTGTTTCAGTTTTGGGTTTAGCTGCTGTCTTGGTTTTAGGTTTTGGATCAGCTTTAGCGATTGGTTTAACTGGTTTTGGTTTGCGAGTAGTTGCAGAGTCTGATTGAATATTACAAGCTATGTCTACAGCCTGTAGAAACTCATCGTTTGTTGCTGATTCTTCAAGATTTACGATTTTATATCCTAATTCCATACGTAATCTAGCAGTTTCTCGAGCACAAGCAAATTTTGAATGTGGAGATGATTGACCTCCTATCCAAGTGTAGATTTTCTTTTGTGTATGAGAAATAACTACTAAAACATTTGTTGATGCAAGTGCAATTTCTTTATTTGTACATTCAGTCATTTCACCAGTTGATTGAATTATATAAAGAGTCATTTGAGTTCGAATAAAAAATTAGTGTTTACATTTTTATAGTTAGTGATTGTTTCAAGCGACAATCCCCTGAAATAGCCAATTCCTTTTTTAGAAGTGATAGAAACTCTATCTGAATATTTTTAATCTATAAAATCTCTTTTTGCATGAACAGCAAATTTCAAAAGAAGAAAGATGCTATTTACCTATCGAGGAAATGTTAAATAGTCCTTATACAATATAATGTTGTATAACATAAAATCCAAATGTTTCGAGGATATTATTATGAGCTCAAAAATCATCGAATCAATAGCTTACTCATATATAGGGAGGATAATAGAACCATACTTAGCTGAATTTGATGGGTTAAGAACAACCCTCAGAAAGGCTGGAGTTGATAAAAGTGTCCGAATGTATTTAAGTGTTAGACTCTTTTGGGCAATAATTCTCGCAATTGTATCCCTTGTGGTTCTTATTGCGGTTAAAATAGTCGTTCCTGATTTCTCAGTAATTTTGGTAATAGTGTTACCGATTTTAGTTTTAATTAGCATGTTTGTGTTTACTTGGGTGTATCCAAGCTATCTAGTTGGAGAAAGAAAAAAGAAACTAGAAGCAGCTTTACCAACAGCATCTAGCTACATGACAGCGATGGCTTCAGCAGGTGTTACACCTGATAGGATTTTTCTTTCTTTAACAAAAGAAAAGATTGGTGAAGCTATTGTAAAAGATGCCAAGAAAATATCTAGAGACATACAGGTTTTCGGGTACGATATAGTTCATGCATTGAGTGAGGCATCTTTGAGATCTCCCTCTGCAAAATACTCAAGTTTCTTAGAAGGAATTATTGGTACTTTTACATCTGGTGGAGAACTTCAAAGATATTTAGAGGTTTCATCCGAAACTCTAATGAAAGATCAAGTTCAAATTGAGAGAAATTTCATTGAAACATTAGGAATTATGGCAGAATTGTTCATGGTCCTCGGAGTGGTGTCTCCAATCTTCTTCATAGTCATCTTAGCTATGATGTCAATGCTTGGAGGAGATTCAAGTAATCCTAATCTGTTGATGGCAGTTTTAGTGTATATTATCATTCCAGTTTCCGAACTTGCAATAATTGTGCTGATTGACGCTCAGCAGCCTGAGATGTGATAAAAATGGCGATACAAGACGAAGTAGAAGTTGAAGTTAAACAGTTTCAAATTACACAAGATATTATCTATTGGATTATAGCTGGTGTAGCAGGAATCATTTTAGTAACCCTAGGTATTATTGATGTTCTGACTACTCAAAAAGATGCAGAAGGAAATATAATTAGTGATTTCATAACAATTCTTGATATTAACGATTTTGTAATTCTAGCAATTATCGTTGTCATTGGAATTCCAACCTTCCTGATTGTTTATAGAGAAGAAAGAAGACAAGCCAGGATAGATGAAAATCTACCTTATCTTTTGAGGGAAATCAGTAATGCTCAGAGAACTGGTATGAGTCTACCTAGAGCCATACAAGAATCCGCAAAAAGACACTATGGTCCATTAACACCAGAATTAAGAAAAATGTCAAGTAAGATTTCATGGGGTATACCATTTAGTCAAGCAATGGAAGACTTCCAGGATGCAATTCATACTCCTTTAGCTCAAAGAGCTACTGTTTTGATTCTTGAAGCTGAAAGGTCCGGAGGAAATCTTGAAGAAATCTTCGAAGCTACTGAAAAACATGTCCAAACATTGTTAAATCTCAAAAAAGAGAGAGAAGGAGCAATGAAACCCTATGTCTGGATTGTATATGCTTCATATATTATATTTATCTTAGTTGTAGTTATTTTATTCCAAACATTCTTCATTCCGTTTGGACAAGCAAACATTACGCAAGAACAGACTGCAGGGATGTTTCTATTAAATATCGATTTGGATATTTTGGAAATTCTTTTCTTGCATATGTTAGCAATTCAAGCATTCTTCTCAGGCTTGGTAGCAGGAAAGATGTCAAAGATGACTATAAAAGCTGGTTTAATGCATTCAGTTGTCTTAATGTTTATAGGATGGTTTGCGTTCAAAATATTGATTCAACCAGATAATCCATTAATCGCTCTCAATATATAAAACTAATAACGGTGAGTAAATGGGAAAACTTGAGGATGATGTTAAGAATATCAAAGAACAGGTAGAAGAATTACATAAGATTGTAAATCAAGTAAGTTTCAATTTAGTACGAATCATGGGTACTCTTGATAAAGGAATATCTCCTTCAGCAGGTGGTGATTCTGAGGGTTCATTAGGGGGAGTATCAGTAGATCTTGGTCCTATTGAAGATCGAATTGAAAGATTAGAAACCACTATGAGTACTAAAGAAGATTTAATGCAATTGAAGGAACAAGTTGAACAATTAGTTTCTGAAAGAATTGAAAAAGCAGAAGCTATGCAAGAACGAGCCTCCAATCTACTCGAAAAAGGCATGCAACTTGTTGAACTTGAAGCAACTCTTGCTGAAATTAAATCTCTTCTTGAAGAGCGAATTTTAGGTGATGATGCTTAATCAAAGGAGATTAGTAAATTGACAAATAACCAGAAAAAGAGATTAAAAGCCCTATTACGAAATACAAAAGCTCAAATTAGAGGAGTTGATTTTGCTCTAGCTTTGCTTATTTTTGTGATAGCTTTTAGTCAAGTTATAATCGTTCTTTCAAATCTACTTATCCCCTCTTTAGTACAGATGGAAACATATTCTCAAGAACAAGAACTGAACAAGCTTTATAGCAATATCTTTAATTCCAAAGGAAATCCAACAAATTGGGGTACTATTAGTACAGATGCTTTATTGGATTTCAAGTTAGGTTTGATGGGATCTAATCTTGAACTTGATTTTACTAAGATTAACAGATTAACTTCAGACATTTCTGATTATTGGGCACTAAATTATTTGGATGTGAAGGTTTCTTATGGTTTAATACGGGATTTTGCTGTGAGTATTTACTCCCCAATTTCTATCGAAATAGAAAGTTTCACAGCTGCTTTTGGTACAATTACAATTGAAGGTGTAGTGAAAGAGCTTCTAACTCCTATTGAAAATGCAGATATTTGGGTTCTTTCAATTGATGATAACAACAATGTAGCAACAAATTACACAACAACCCAAAATTTCTCTGGTGAAATAAAGTTTCAAGCTGTTATAAATGCTGATGAAACTGACCATTATACAATAGTTGCATTTGCTCAAGTAGGAGAAATTTATCAAGATTATACAACAATTCGTTTAGCTAAAGAGAGTGCAGGTTTAGAATATGAAATTGTCGATTTTGATTCACATCCTTTTGCATATGAAAATTCAGTTATACAAACTTCAGCAATCGACTTAAACGTGGAAAGAGATTCCTTAAGTGATGAAGCAACAGGAATAGTAGTTTTTCCATTTTCAGATTTAGGTGTCTCATATTTTAGACAATCTTTGTTAGCTACTACCTTGAATTCTGAAACAATCTATGAAGGAACAGGAATACCTATACCTGCAAGTGGTTTAGCTGTTCTAGTAGTTCATGATAGAGCAGACACAACATATACCGCAGGGTACATAGGATTACCTATGTTTCAAGATGAAGAAAATGGAATGATATTTGCTCATTCTTCTTTTGCAGACCAAACATCATTCATCTCGCAAACAAGAACAATATTGATGAGAAATGTACTACTTAAGTGTCAAATTTGGTATTGGTGATAAAATGAAAAAACTGTGCAAATCAAAGAAAGGTCAGCTGTTCATCATTGAAGCATTTATCGCTGTTTCTGTAATGATAATAATGGTTACTGCTTTATATGAAGTACAACTAGCAACACAACCACCTATAGAACCAAATTTCCATGAAGAAGTATATACTTCTATTCAAGCTCTCGATAAAAATGGGTATCTGGATGCATTCATTTATTCCATAGATAATGGTTTAAGTGCTGATGTAATCTATTACAGGAATATCATTACACAAGCTATTTACGGGGCTTTACCCGATCATGGTGAATTCAAGTTAAATTATGAAGATTTTCTAACTAGTTTGATAGTTACAGGCAGTTGGATTAATGAATACCTTACTCTAGGTGATACTGTAGTTAGTATTGATTATTTGATAACAGAAGTATATGGTGAGTATGCACCCTATACAATACATCTACAGGTGTGGTTAAAAGGATGATAAAAATGAAAAACAAACTTTCAAAAAATAAGAAAGGACAAGTTTTCCTTCTTCTAGCCATTACTATCCTGATCTATCTGATTATTCTCTCTTCAACTGTATACCAGATAACTCAAAGTCCATATATTGATCTATCACCTAACCACAAGCAACTGCTAAACTATGTTGATAATAGTCTGTCCTCAATTGAAGAACTCTCTGAAATGGCAATTTCTCAATTCTCAAATGGTGCAACCCGAAACGAAATACTTGATTTGTTGGACGAAGGTATCAGTGTGATAGATTCATACCTTGATAATCATAATTTACCTTCGAATATATCATATGATTCCCTAAACTTGATAATTGCGAATAGCAGTACCACTATCAATCCTGTCCTTATTCATTTCGAAGCTGAATTCATTGTTCATATAAACAGCCTTGATATTGTTTATGATGCAGTTATTTACATAAATACATCATATTATCTGGAATATTCAGGTGTTGCAGGTAATCAAAATTACATCTATCTTTACAAGTTAAGTTCTGGAATCACTTCTCTGATTGACAATGCTGATGTAACAACTTCTCCTAGCGTTTCTGTTCTAAATATGGGTGATGGCAGTTACTTAGCAGATTTAGAAACTGGTTATACAATAACAGCTGTTCTGCCACATAATGTAATTCTAACTTTAGAAATACCTTAAAAGAGAAAGAAGTTGATTTTACTAATCTACATCTATTTTATAGTCCTCTTCAGATTTTTTCTGTTTTCTGTCTATAATTACTTCAAGAACACCATTTTTGTATTTGGCTTTGGCAGTTGTGATATCTACAGGTACTGGTAAACTTACTGATTTTTCGTACTTTCTTGATTGAGAGTGAGCTTTTATTGTCAAAGTTCTATCTGATCCTGTTAATTTGATATCACCTTTGTTAATTCCAGGAACTTCTGCTATTACTCTAACATTATTCTCTTCTTTGAACACATCTATCAGTGGTTCTCTTACATCAGATGCTTCTAGGTCACCATAACCTTTAGGTTTTAGATTACCAAACTGTCTGAAACTCGGCTTACCTTCTGGATTCATTCCAATATTGAAACCATAAACAAAATTACTGTTGAGCATATCTTCAATAGATTTAGAATCCAATCCACCTTCAAGATTTTTCATCAAATTTTTGATCATTTCATCTATCATTTTCCCAAAAGAAGATCCTTTGAAGTAAGGTGCAAAATTCTCCATGAATTTATTCATATCAAATTCTTCAAATCCTTCAAAAAAATCAAATGGGTTAAAGTCATCATCTGACCAATTTTTCTTTTTTTTCTTATTGTCATCTTCAGGATCCATTATTCCTCATCTCATTAAATTGCTATTAAAAAAACAGATATCATTCTATATAAATTCGATTATTTAATGAAAATAAAGAAATTAAATGGAGAATTAAAGCTTTTATGCTTTAAGACCCTTTCTTGCTTTTTCAAGAGATCTATCTGGATCAGAATTGTATTCCTGAATTACGGAAGCAACATCTTCGAAGTATCTTATTCTCTTCTTTACCATCCATCTGAGGATAGTTTTTCTTCTTTCCAGTTCATCGAATATCTCTTGTTCTTCCATTCCAGTGCTTTCCATTACCTTCTCCATCACATAACTTCTACCAAAGAAGATGTATGTGTCATCACGTGGATTCCATTGGAACAGTTTGTTAGTCAGAATCTCTTCAGTAACGGGATCCAAACCAATCAATTCTGTGACAGATTGTGTCCTACGAGCAAACTTGGATTGAAGCCTCACTTTACGAATAACATGGATGAGATCTAGAGATTTCATCATTGAACGTGGGATATTCATTGGTTTACTTTCAAGTCTGTGAATCACTCCTTCTACAGAATCACCGTGGATAGTTCCTAATCCCCTATGTCCTGTACTCATTGCTTGGAACATGGCGTATGCTTCTTCACCTCTGATTTCTCCCACTATAATATAATCAGGTCTTTGTCTCATCGCTGCTCTTAGCAATTCATACATAGAGATTTGCCCTCTTCTATAACCTGACTCAGTGGTTTCTCCAAAACCAGAACGAACAACACTTGGAATCCAGTTTTCATGAGCTAGATTCAGTTCTGCTGTGTCTTCGATTGTAATTACTTTCATGTCTGGTTTAATCATCATAGCTATTGTGTTAAGTAGAGTTGTTTTACCAGCTGCAGTACCTCCTGCAATTAAAGTACTTACGTTGTGTTCCATCGAAAACCAGTAATAAGCCGCAATATCTAAATCGATAGTATTGTAAAGAATCAAATCTGTGATTGTAAATGGATCTGCTTTGAATTTTCTTGCAGTAAAAGTAGAACCTCTCTGAGTAACTTCTTTTCCATATGTCAGTTGTATTCTGCTACCATCAGGCAAAGATGCATCAAGCAAAGGATTGGCAATACTTATATGACGATTAGCTCTTTGAGCCAATTTTATAATGAAACTGTCTAATTCTTCGTTAGTATCTAAGGATATGTTTGTTGCAATGGATTCATATTTCCTATGCCATACATAAATAGGAATGCCAGTACCATCACATGAAATATCTTCAATGTTTGGATCTAACATAAATGGTTGAATTTTACCGTATCCTATCAGATCTCTTGTTAAATAATACATTATTTTCTCAAATTGAGATTCGTTGAGCGAGATTCTATAACGTTTGATAATATCAACTATTTTCTTTTTTAGAAACTCTTCAGCTTTCTCTGTTGATTTAAGGACTGTAAAATCAACATCCAATTCATCCACCATAATTGAAAAGATTTTATTATAAATAGCAGTTTCCTTAGAATCCAGTGGAATTTCCACTACCATATACATTGTACGCTTGGTAGTAGGGTCAGTCTGAATGAGAACGTAAGAGAAGGGAGGACTGACTGGATAAGTTTCTTCAAGAATGGGAACTGCAGACGTATCAACAAAAGCATCGCTACTATCTTCTTGCATGAATAATCATTATGTACTACACTTTTTAAAGATTGTTTTCATATTAGCTCTATTTTCAAAAAAAGGTTAAAAAATCTATTAATTTGTCACATAAAAACTGGTGTATTTCTCAAGCTTGTAAAATAATACTACTAGAAACTCCGTTATAGAAATAGACAATACTTGGTGCTGAACCTGTACTAACAATACTACCGGAGATCGATATATCAGCTGGATCTATGAATAAAGAAACTATTGTACTGATTTCTTCATTATCCAAAACAAAGGCTTTCAGTGTGTAAGAAACTTCAGTTGAACTAACTTCTATTTGATACTCAGATTGTTGAATTTCTTGAGGAAGCTCTCCTAGTATAAACGTTAATTGTATGCTCGTTGCGCCTTCTAGAACCATTTGTTCTCCAGCTGCTTTCAGATCATGTATTATTTCAGCAAAATTTTGAAGAATACTCTCAAAGCTCGTTTCTATCGAACGCTCTTCCATGGAATTATCAATAGCTAACATTGTCACTGATATTCCTGCAATTGCAAGAGAACCTACAAGAAGTATAGATAAATACATAATATATTCGCTAGGCATTCTTCATTTCCTCAACTTAATGATACACTTACTACTATGTTAATAAGGTTAGCTACAATTGAATGAGATAAATAACTAGGATTTGCTGGAAAGTAGATAGGATACTCGTATAAACGATAATTGTATTGGTTTAAGAGAATCACTTCACCTTGTAAATCATCATTGTATTCAATTGTTCCAAGGCTAATCTTCTCTGTTCCTTCATATGTTAGTTGTATATTTATATACTTCTGAGTATTGCTTACCAAAGTAGAATCTTCTAATACAAAGTTTATATGAATAATATCAAGATAATATATTTCTTCTGTGGAAAACGTAACGTACTCTGTATTCAGAGAGTATCTGTAATAAAGTGCTAGCTCCAAGAAACTTGATTCATAGATAGCTCTTGAACTATTCAATACAGCAATATCGTTGTATAATGTATTACTCCCATTTAGGAAAAGGTAATCTTGATCTTGTGGTCCAACTATGTATCTGTGTTCTCCGATTTCATAATCTGCTGTAGCTACACTTCTATGGGTTATACGCGAGACATTATCTCTAAACAATAGACTCGTTTGTACTCCCACAATATCTTTCAGTAAGAAAACAAAATTCCAGCTTGTATCCAGTTGAAAGCTTCCCTCTTCTTGAACAAATAAGAATTGACTGCTACTTGGTGCTGAACCTATAACTAAATTTTGCAGTGTTGAATCGAGAGCTGTGAAATATAAATTGTTGCTATTATTGTAGCTTTTATCTTTGAATTTAGTGATGCTTGGCATCATATAAACTAAAGAAATACCAATTGCAGCCGTTATTAGTGCAAACATTAGTACTACTGCAACCACTGGTGAAAGTGCACGTCGATTCATCTTAATTTTCATTGTATGGAATAAATGTGAACTTGTATAAATTAAAGTTTATGGTATTCTTTCTAGTGTAGTGTTTTTGTGTAAGGCAAGATTTCTGACCTTGTTTGTTTTTAATAGCTTTAAAATCATATGTGCTTTTTCTAAATATTTTTGTCGGTAATTCAAATTGATTACAATGCTTTAGAGGTGTTCTTATTGAAGTTGTAAAGGCTTAAATATCTTTTAGTTTTTGGTAATGTAATGGTCTATGGATTGATTCTATAAATTGATCACGTAGCAAATTTGAGGAAACTCAAGGGGTTTAATAATCAATTTAGAGATAATAAAATAAGGGGTTAATGTGACATCAATAGAACTATCAAAAAATGCTCAAACAGTCTTGGAAAAAAGATATCTTCGAAGAGATGAAAATAATAAACTCATTGAAACAATCGATGAAATGTTTTGGAGAGTAGCGAATTTCATTGGCAACTCCGAAGAAGAGCAAAAAGAATTTCATGAACTAATGACATCTCTTAGATTTTTACCAAATTCTCCCACTTTGATGAATGCAGGAACATCTTTAGGAATGTTGTCAGCATGTTTTGTTTTACCAGTAGAAGATAACATGACATCTATTTTCGAAGCAGTAAAACTCTCAGCTCTAATTCAACAGGCAGGTGGTGGCACTGGATTCACCTTCACAAAACTACGCCCAAAGAATGATGTTGTTAAGACTACTGGAGGAATTGCTTCGGGACCTCTATCGTTTATGGAAGTTTTCAATGCTGCCACTAATACCGTGAAACAGGGAGGAAAGAGACGTGGAGCGAACATGGGTATTCTTCGTATTGATCACCCTGATATTATGGAATTTATAACTTGCAAAGAGGACCAAACTAAGCTCACTAACTTCAATATATCTGTGGCAGCTACTGAGCAATTTATGAAAGCTGTTGAGAAGAATGAAGATTATGATTTGATTAATCCACGAACTAACAAAGCGACTGCTAAGTTAAATGCAAAAGAAGTTTTCAATAAAATTGTTGAAATGGCTTGGAAAAATGGTGAACCTGGAATAATTTTTATTGACAGAATCAATAAAGATAATCCTACTCCTGAGATAGGAGAAATTGAGTCTACAAACCCATGCTTAACTGGAGATACTTGGGTTACTACTCAAGATGGCCCAAGAATGATATGCGATATTATCGGGCATCAAGTTAAACTCCTACTTGATGGTGAGTTTCATGACTCTGACATAAGAGGTTTCTTTTTTACTGGAAACAAACATATTTTTGAAATTACTACAAAAAGTGGCTATTCCATTAAAGCTACTGGAAATCATTTAGTTAAGGTTTTGAAATCCATTTCTAGAAAAACGACTAAAACAAATTGGAAGAGAGTAGATGAACTAACAAAAGAAGATAAAATAGTTTTAAGCAACAACCGTGAAACTATATGGACTGGTGGAGAGGGAACACTTGAAGAGGGTTATGTTTTAGGATTACTTGTGGGAGACGGTACTTTTGCTGAAGGTAATGCAGTCATATCTGTTTGGGGTGACAATGAAGGATCACAGAATATTCGTTCTGTAGTTGAGGATTTCGCTTTTAATCTCCCACATCGTTCTGATTTCAAGGGTTTTAGACCACAATCTAGAAGAAATGAGTACCGGTTAAAACTCGTTGCATTTACATCTTTAGCAAGTAAATACGGTATGTATCAAGGACATAAAGAAGTAACGCCTCTAATCGAGACAACAAGTTTTGGATTTCATATCGGTTTCATAAGAGGATTATTTGATGCAGATGGTTCAGTTCAAGGATCTTTAGAAAAGGGTATATCAGTCAGATTATCTCAGTCAAATCTTAAAACTCTTCAAGCTATCCAAAGGATGCTGCATAGAGTGGGTATCGTATCAACAATTTATATTAACCGAAGAAAATCACAAATGAAAGAACTTCCTGATGGTAAAGGGTCCTTAAAGAAGTATCGAATAAAATCTCAACATGAATTAGTGATTTCAAAGGATAATATACAAGTATTTGCTGAAGTTATAGGTTTCACTGATATTATAAAACAAACATCTCTTGAAGAAAAACTCTCTTCATACTCACGACCCTTTTACCGAGAAAGGTTTGTTCAAAGTATAAAAAATATTGTTTATGTAAAACAAGACAGCGTCTATGATATTCAAATTCCTGGAAAAAACGCTTTTTCAGCAAATGGAATTTATATCCACAACTGTGGTGAGACTCCGTTGCTTTCGTTTGAATCCTGCAATTTGGGCTCCATCAATCTATCTAAGCATATTTTAGAAAATAAACTTGATTGGGATTTATTGGAAGATACAATTCGGAAAGGAATAATTTTCTTAGATAATGTTATTGACAAAAACCAATATATTCTAGATGATATTGAAGATATAACTAAAGCTAACCGTAAAATTGGTTTAGGTATTATGGGTTTCGCAGATCTGTTGGTTAAACTAAATATCCCATACAACAGTAAAGAAGGTCTAAAAACCGCTAGCGAAATTATGGACTTCATTCAAAAGACAGCTCGTGATGAATCTGTCAAATTGGGTAAAGAAAGAGGAAACTTCCCTAATTTCGAGAAAAGTATCTTTAAATCAAAGTATGAAGCCATGAGAAATGCAACAGTCACAACCATTGCCCCAACAGGAACAATATCACTTATAGCAGGTTGCTCAAGTGGGATAGAACCCTACTATGCTATAGCATTTACCAGAAATGTTCTTGGAGGAAAGAAACTATTTGATGTCAATACTATTTTTGAACAAAAGCTGAAAGACATGGAGTTATACTCAGAAGATTTGATTGAGAAGGTTTCAAGTACAAACTCAATTCAAGAGCTAGATGAAATACCTGAAGAATTGAGGAGTGTTTTCGTAACCTCTCATGATATTTCCCCTGAGAGCCATATAGATATGCAAGCTGTGTTTCAAAAATACATCGACAATGCAACCTCAAAAACTATCAATTTTCCCAATTCTGCAACCAGAGAAGATATTGCTAAAGCTTACTTATTGGCTTTTCAGAAAGGTTGTAAGGGAGTTACAGTTTATAGGGATGGGTCACGTAAGTATCAAGTTCTGACAACAAAGAAACAAGAAAAAGCAGAACAACCCACAACTACAGCCGTAGTAGAGAAAGTAGAACCAAGAGAACGACCAGAAATCACTATTGGTAGAACCCACAAAATCAGATCAGGTTGTGGTAATCTGTATGTCACAGTGAATAGAGATGAGACTGGAGTGTGTGAGGTATTTGTACAAGTGGGCAAAAGTGGTGGATGCATAACCAGTCAAAGTGAAGCAGTAGGAAGATTAATTTCACTCTCTTTAAGATCGGGAGTAAAACTTGAATCGGTTGCTAATCATCTTGCAGGAATAAGATGCCCAAGTCCAAACTTCTACCAAGGGAAAACAATTCTTTCTTGTGCTGATGGAATTGCTCATGTACTAGAGGAATACATAGATGGGGAAGAAATCATTCGGTTTAATGGCTCAGTAGCTTGTCCTGATTGTGGAGGACTGTTAGAGTTTTCTGAAGGATGTTTCACTTGTAAAAGTTGTGGATACAGTAAATGTGACTGAATCTCTCCTTTTTTCTCATTTTTTCTTTTTCAAACCAAAACACAAGATTTTTTTGTAATTAAACTAGATGAACAGTAATGATATTCTGGTTTGATGCTGTAACCGCAAAAGAACCTTTGTTGTTTAATGCAATTGCAAAGGAATTAGAAGAACTTGGTCATGAGGTAATTTTCACTTGCCGAAATTATGATTATGTAGCTAGTCTGTTCTTTCTGCTGGATTTAGATGTTGAAATTCTAGGAAAACATGGCGGTGGAACTCTTTTTGGTAAACTAATGGCAGGTAATGAAAGAATCTCTTTACTTGCTAAATATATTAATCAGCTTGGAGCTAAACCAGATTACCATATTTCATTTTCTTCTCCTGAATCCATTCGTGTTGCGTTTGGATTGGGTATTCCAGCAATTACTATAAATGACTCACCTCATGCAAAGGCTGTAGGAAAATTAACTATCCCCTTGTCTAAATACTTAGTTTACAGTTCATGTATAGACCAAAATAAGTGGATAAAACTGGGAGCTACTCAGGAGCAATTACAACCCTATGACGGAATTGATGAAGTTGCGTGGTTAAGAGATTTTAAGCCAAATGAAGAGGTTTTAGATATTCTTGGATTACATAGAGATGATAATTATATTGTTGGAAGACCTGAAGAGAGCAGCGCTGCTTATATGCTAGATCGAAACATGGCTGATCGTACTTTTCTAGATGAAATATTAAATGAGATATTCAAGGAATATGATGGACGAGCTATTATTTTTCCAAGATATGAAAGCCAAAGAAATTATCTTAAGAAGAAATTTAAAAACAGAATTATCGTTCCTCCAAGAGCTGTAGATACCCTGTCTTTGTATTACTACTCTGATTTGTGCATAACAGGTGGGGCAACCATGGCTAGAGAAGCTGCTGCCTTGGGAACTCCGTCTATTTCTTATTATCCTAAACCACTTGATGTTCTTGAATATATATCAAATATCGGCATCCCTCTTTATAACGAATATACAATTGAATCAGCAATTAGAAGAGCTAAAGAGCTAATTGATAAAACAGAATACAAATCTGCAATTAGAAGTAAAACCAAGCAGATTTTAACTGAACTCGAATCACCAATAACAAAAATTTTAACATTGTTGGAAGAATAAATTTTAAGTGTTGAAGGCAAAGATTTAATTTTGCTCTATTTTTTCTCGTCTTGGTTATAGATGATTTTTCACTCAGAAAAAATGCAAAAAATAAAGCCAAGTGGTATTCGAGAATTATTTGCTAGAGCACAAGGGATCCCTGATACGATTTCCTTAGGTATAGGTGCTCCAGATATTCAAACTCCTGATGGCTTGAAGAAAGCTGCTATGAATGCTATAGACTTCAATTACAATAATTATGATCAATCACCAGGGAATTCTAAACTTCGAAATATGATTTCTAGAAAGTATAAAAATGAATATGGTGTCGATTATAGTTTAGATGAAGTTATAATTACTTGTGGTGGTGTTGAGTTAATTTACGTCGCATTACAGACTTATCTAAAGAAAGGTGAAGAAGTACTCATTCAAGATCCTTCGTTCTTAACTTATCCTCACCAAGTTCAATTAGCTGGAGGAAAAACAGTTTGGATGCCATCTACTTCTGATTTTAAAATTGACATAGAGAAAATGAAAGAGTTGGTAAATAAAAAAACAAAGATGATGATTCTGAATTTTCCTAGCAATCCAACAGGAGCAATTATGGAGAAAAAAGAATTAAAAGCGCTTGTAGATGTAGCTGTAGATAATAATTTGATGATAATAAGTGATGAGGTTTATGAATACTTTACATTCGATGAGAAGAAACATGTTCACATTGGTGCAATAGATGATGCTTATGAAAGGACACTAACTGCTAATTCATTCTCAAAAACTTTCGCTATTCCTGGGTGGAGAATGGGATTTGGAGTATCAACAGCTGAAATAATGAAACCAATACTAGGTTATCATACTTATGTCATTGCAAACGCAACAACCCCTACTCAAATAGCTCTCGCAAATTATATGGAAACGGAAGAAGCACAAGAATTTCAAGAATTTATGAGAAAAGAGTTTCAACAGAGAAGAGATACAATTGTTGATGGTTTCAACTCAATTGAAGGTATTAGATGCCATAAATCATCAGGATCATTTTATTGCTATCCAGATATCTCAGAATCCAAATATCCAACAGGTAAGGAATTCTCCGACGAAGCTTTTAAGGAAGCAAGAGTGGTTTTGGTTCCAGGAACTGAATTTGGACCAACGCAAACACACAATATAAGAGCAAGTTTTGGTTCAGTCAGTCTACCAAAGATAGAAGATGTTCTACATAGATTAACAAAGTTTTTAGAGTACTGAAACAGAAAAATGAAATAATTTAAAAATGATTAAAAGAATCAGTGGTGAGAACAAATGGCAGAGGAAGTACCTAAACTTAAAATTTATTGCAAATTCTGTGAGCAAGACCGAGAACAACAATTTATTGGAGAAAATAGAGACAAAGCCTTCTGTTTAACTTTCTATTGTAAAGACTGTGGTAGCTATCAGATTTTTGAATTTTTTGGAAGCCAATTTGAACAACCAGCAGAATTAGATTAGAGAAATTTCTCACTTCTATCTTCTCTTTAATCTTAATTTTCAAGTGTTCTACATAAAATATACTTGGTTTTATGTTAATTAGATTCTGCAACGTTATTATCTCTAAAACACAGGTTCGAAAAAAACCTAACATTATGTTTTTAAAGGGATTTTTCATTATAATGTATAAGAACCAAGAGGGGTTCAACTATGAAAAAAAAGATATTTTTAGGAATAGGCTTATTAATATTATTAATGCCTTTTATAAACTCGGCGACTCCTTTAGCTGTAGACGCAAGTCAAGATATCTCTTTTCCATCATCCCCTGAACTTAACGCTGCTGTAAGTGGCGATAAAATTGTTTACAATGTATCAAGATTTGAATATGGTGATGGAATTTGGGAAATACTAGACATGCTTTTAGAGCAGGTGGGTGGCCCAGATTTTGATAAGGGAATACTCGGAACATTAGAAGGAACTGAATTGATTACCTATCTAGGATTAGTAGATGATATTAATCTCTATGAGTGGGATGATGTCGGTGGCACATATGTTAACGGCACACTTGTCAATGCTATGCAAATATACTCATTCTTGAAATTAGATCAAGAATTAGGCGTATATGCAGACGTTTCTCAGTTCACATTCCCAGATGATTTTGGAAACACAGACTATTCGTATTACCACGATTATTGGCCTTATGCTAATTTCAGAGATCCAATCAACGAGAATTTCTGGTCTTCTTTCAACATGTCATTTGTAAGCGGATTCAATAACGGTTGGTTTGAAGCTGATCAAGGCTGGGGATTCAGTGCTTGGTGGCCAGATGAATACATGTATGGTGACGATAGTATTGAATGGTTTGCTAATGACTTAGGATACTACTTAGGCTATAGAATCGGTTACGACGGATACCATGAGAGCTCTGCTAATCCAGCTTGGGATGATTGGTCTCTTGCACTAGACGGATTTTACTTTGGTTTCAATGAGGCTTGGGAAGAAGGTTTTCTCCAAGGAAGACTTGATTTCAACTCAACTAAAATCCCAGACAAACGCTATCCAGGTACTATACCTGCTCCCTCAGATGTCTATGATTTCGGAAGATATATGGACTATCAAAGATGGTATGAGATGTTTTACAGTAGAGGTTTTCGATATGAAGCAGCTAAAATAAACTTCAATAATGAACTCTATGGCGATTTATACGATTCCGCTCATGATACCTTCTGGAGCGGATATTTAGAAGGATATAGAAATTACTACTGGAGTGGCCAAAATGATGGTTACAACAGTTATCCATTCAATTTCTACGAACCTTACTATGATCCCAGAGATTCTTGGGCACACGGTTATAACGCAGGAGCTTTTGATGGTTATGTTGCCGGATACGATGACGGTCAGTATGGTTACTCCGTTGGAGAAGATTACATGCATGGTATGGAGAACTATGATTGGGAACCATATTATGATGGTTTTGCAATTGGTGCAGACGATAAACTCACTAGTCAACCTGCAGATAATACTCCCGCAAGCTTACCATATCCCTCACCATCCCTTCCTTATGAAGAAGGAGCTAATTTCATGTATGGAAACCAATATCGTGAAGGTTATGAAAATGGTTATCTATATGCAACATTAGTTTCAAGTTCAAATGCATTAGATTGGTTATGGCACGCAGGTCCGTTCTATTATATGAATCTACCATACTTCGACTTCACTTTAGCACCAGGTTCAGTAATTCCAACTCCAATGATGGGTTTCACAATGTTAACTGATCTAGAAGAGACTTTGGATAGAGACTGGGAATTCGATTGGGGATCACATGACTACGGACATTTCAATACTCCAGTTGTTCCAATGCAAACATTTTATGCAGGAACTACAGATTGGGTATCAATGGATGCTTACTCTAAGTATAGAGTGGATGGTAACACTACTGAAGAAATAACAACAACATATGATGCTGGAAACAACTTATTCTGGATGGATTTCAAGTTATATGATGCTGATCCAGAATTATCTATGAATGTTACATGGTGTTACGATACAGCAACTGGTTATCTGCTAAACGTTACAAGTGATCTTAGCTTCAATTCAATGGAAGATGTTTGGGCTGGAATAACTCTAGAGTTAGATCCATCAAGAGCTGATAATATTACACCAGTGATACCAACACCAGATTCTTGGTTGTATTCGATCAATAACTTCGTGTTCTACTTCGATTTACCACCAACAGCTAGTCCTGACTTTGTTGATGATGTAGTTGAATTCAAGAATAACGGTCTTAGCGCAATTGGTAATCCATTATTAGGTGTTGATATGATAGGCTACGATGGTCTCTGGGCAGAAGCTGAATTGACAATGTATGATCCTTCAAACACTTCAAAAGTACCAGAAATTGATATATATGAATGGCCAATATTCTCACCACAAGGTCCTCAATGGTCAACAGATTTTGAACTTCTTGATGGTGTTTGGACAACCTTGAATTCCATCTTCGGAACAACTACCTATATAGAATCTGCATTAAATGCTTTATCTACTCAAAACACTAATTTCAATCTCTATGATTTGGATTTGAATCTTGTTGCAGATCAATACTACTATACAGGTGCAGGTAATCCTATTATCTACTACTATGTTTCAGTTGATGCTATTCTAGACGTAGAATTTTCAAATCTTAATGGAGATTATGTATGGGAAACTACAACTCAAGAAGGTTGGTTAAGAGGTACCATTTGGGTAGGTGTTGATGAACTAACTGGCGTAGTATTGGGGGCAGGCTTAAAAACAAGCTTTGACTTTGAAATGACACAGACACCAGATTATGGTATGAACGGTGGTCTTGTTTCAGCCTACATGGAAATCATGATAGGTAGTACATTCAGAGCTTTACCTGATCTATATTCAGTGTTAGGTGGATTGCCTGCTGTTCCAGAATATGGGTTAATATCAATACTAACAATTCTTGGATTCGCAGCAATAGTTAGCGCAGTAATATTTGTAAAAAAGAGATAAAATTCTATCTCAACTTTTCTTTTTCTTTTTCTTGTTTTTAAAAAAATTAAATAAAGGGATTTTTCACTATCCCCAATTTAACAAGTGTTTTTAACATTTTCAAACCAAACCTCACTTTGAAATCAAGTTTCTTAGCTGTGACACTAAGTTCAGAAACTCTGACATAAGGTACTTCGTTATTTAGTCCCTTCGTTCTCTCTTTCGAAATCATATCTATATTCATCAGAAGCTCAGGAATTGTACCAGAAATAGATATGTCTTGAACTGGATACTTAGTTTCACCATCTTTAACATACCAACCTGAACCTGTTACTGCAAATCTTCCACTGCTGAAATCAGACATATGAATTCCCATGAAGCTTTTTAGCATGAAACCTTCTTTTGTTTCTGAAAGCATTTCATCAAGTGAAGAATCACCAGCATCAATAATTGTAGCATATGAACCAATTGTTGGAGGTGTTTTTGCAGGACTTCCTCCAAAGAATCCTCCACGTTGTGCTTTACCATTGCTATCCATATTTAGTTTTCTAGCATAGTAATTATCGAGGTAATATGTTTTCAAAATCCCATTTTCTATTAGTTTTGTTCTTTCAGTAGGAATTCCTTCTCCATCGTAAAGAGTAGAAGTTATCATGTCAAGGTGAAGGGGATCATCAACTAAAGTGAAGTTATCTGGAGCAATTTGCTCTCCAATTTTATCAGCATAAACTGTCTCTCCTCTTGAAGCTTTATCTCCTTTTAACAAGTTAGTTAAAATAGTAAATAATCCACCAAAGAGACCATAAGAACCTTCTGGAGTGATAATTACTGGATACTCACCAGCAAGAGACATAGTTTGTGGTTTAGCCGAATTCAAAGTTTTTTCAATAGCTATCTTAGTAATTTCTTTAGGGTTTATACCATCCAAAGAACGAGATCCTGCGAAATGAAAATCATAATTAGGAAAACCATGTGTTGAAAGAAAACCTATTCCGAAACCATATCCTGCGCCCTTTTCTACTAAATCTAATCCTTGAGAAGATTTTAGAAAAGAATCTCCTATTCCAACCAACCCCATAGCTTGCAAGAAATATGTATTCTTTGGAAGATCTTCAGGTAGCATTTCTGCAAATAGTTCCGCAATAGTATTTGAATCAACTGAATAGAGTTTCTTATCTAAGGGTAATTTTGCAGTATTTTTCTTGGGTTCAGGAAAAGGTTGTAAATCTGGGTCTTTTTCCTTTGTTTTGGCACATTGAATCGCCATTTTCACAGTCATTTCGATATCTCTTTCTTCAAAAGAGGAAGTGTAAGCGAAACCTGCGGCACTATTTGCTATGACTCTGAAGGATAAACCATGTTGAATTCCCATATTGTGTTTAGGCTTATCTTTCTCGAGTTCTAGATTGAAAGCTTTTTCATTTACTCCGAATGCCTCACAATGATCTGCTCCTTCCTTTTTAGCATATTTCAAACCAATATCAAGAGCTTTTTGGATTTTCTCGTTTAAATTGTTTGTAACCATTTCTTCCACCTAACCTACTACAATATTTTTAACAGCTAACCAACCAGCTGTAACACCTACGGGTGCAGATTGTCCATCTTTTCCACAAAAACCAATACTATCTAAAGGATTACCCATTTCTGAAGAAACACCAGTAATTTTCATAAGAGTCTCTAAAGTATTTCCAGCTAAAGTTGTGGGTCTATAACGTTGTCCTACTTCCCCATCTTTAATTTCATACAACTCAGAGACACCGAAATTGAAAGTTCCTTTTATTGGATCAACTTGCCCTCCTCCTCCTTGCATTAGTAGTAATCCATTTTTGACTTGTTCCAATAATTCCTCTTCTTTCATTGATTCTCTTGCTGGAGCAATGTAAGTATTTGTCATTCTAACTATTTGGGGGACATTGTAAGCTTCAGCTCTTGAGTTTCCAGTGGCTTTTTGGTCAAAATGAACTGCTGAACTTCGATCATTTAAGTAAGTTTTGAGAATACCATCTTTGATTACAAAGGTTTTCTGTCCAGGAATGCCTTCATCATCATATTTCAAATAACCAAAGGAGTTGATACCAGAGGATTCTTTCATAGAACCATCATCGATTAGATTTACATGTGGAGATCCTACTTTCTTACCGATTTTCCCTCTTAGAACTCCAGCAGTTTGAACAAAGTCACCTTCTGCACTATGACCTGCAGCTTCATGAGAAAAGAGATGATTGATTGTTCCATCTAAAACAACAGGATATCTTCCACCATTAATTTTGGGAGATTTTAATCCTTCAAGTGCTCTTTCCTTGGCTTTTTCACCTAACTCTGATGGTGATCTCAGTTCAAATATATCTAAACCACCTAAATGACCTATTCTGCTGTATCCTTCTATCGTTTCACTTTCCTCTCTAGCTACTGAGAGTGCATACATCATGACATAAGGGACATTATATTCTATTTTTGTTCCTTCGGTGGTCACAAGTGTTATTCTTCTAAGAACTTCTCTATACAGTGTTGTTCTAGATTTGATCTTTTCATCTTCTTGAGCTTTATCAGCTTCCAAAGTTAATTCTATTTTCTCATCAAAACCTGTGTCCTCGATTTTCTTCTTCTGTTCTCCTTCAAAAGAATCTTCAACAATCTTGACTTCAGCAAGTTTGATGTCTCTCTTTTTATGTCTGAGATTAAGTTTATTAACTTCAATTGCCATCTCAATTACATCTTCATAACTCTCCATTGGACCGTAAGCAAATCCCCAAGTACCATCGCTAAGAATCCTAATTCCTATACCTGATTCTATACCTGTCGTACTGGTTTCGACACGACCATTTACTGTACGTATTTGTGTCATTAGAGAATTTTCTGCACGAATATCTGCATAAGATAGTTTTAAAGATTCTAACTTACTTAATGCTTTATCTATAAAATCGTTAGACATTCTAATCAATTTCTTTGAAAGCAAAAGTAAATATAAATTTATTCAATGAAGATGGAATCATACTCAAATAAGTTTAAAATCCGGTATTAGTTTTTTAAACCCATGGAACTTGAACTCACTGATAAACACATTCTTGTTACTGGTGGCACTGGAGGTATAGGTAGAGCTATTATAGAACAGTTAACTCTTGAAGGTACCAAAGTTTCCATTCATTATCATAAAAATGCAAAAAAAGCTCAAGAATTGCAGAATAAGTATATTACTGAAAAAGTCGTTCTTCTTAAGGGAGATTTAAGAAAAGAAAGCGATGTACAAGATATTTTTTCAAAAGCAAATAATCATTTTGGTAGAATTGATGGGTTGATAGCAAATGCTGGAATCTGGTCTTCCTCTCCAAAACTTACATCTGACATAGATTTAGTTCAGTGGAAGAATACACTGGATGTAAATCTAACTGGAGTCTTCTTGTGTGTTAAAGAGTTTTTTAAAAATCTGAGAGAATATCCCAATTCAAATGCTTCATTAGTATTAATTGGTTCAACTGCTGGTCTTTTTGGTGAAGCTGGTCACTCTGATTATTCTGCTACTAAAGCTGCTTTACAATATGGGTTAACAAATACATGGAAGAATGAAATTGTTAATTTTGCTCCTTTCGGACGAGTTAATACTGTCGCACCTGGATGGGTTTTAACTGAAATGGCGAAAGAAGCTTTAGGAGATAAAAATGAATTAAGGAAAGTACTCCAAACAATCCCCATGAAAAAAATTGCAAAATCAGAAGATGTTGCTAAAACAGTTGTATTCTTGTTATCAGATAGTGCCGCAGGGCATATTTCTGGAAATACCATTATGGTTCATGGGGGTATGGAAGGAAGAGTTCTCTTTGATAAAAAAGACATCTCTCTATAGTAATACTTTTCTTAAAGTAATTTAAAGTTCAATTAATGTCTGATATATCAGCTGAGGTTAATGTCAATTCTAACTATCAAGAAGTAGTTCGAAGAGTAGAGAAAAGTTCTTCTCTTTCTGGTAGAGATATTTCAGATATTACAATTGTTGGTGTAACAAAAAGAATAGAGATGGCAAGGATTGAACCTGCTCTAGACGCTGGTCTGAAATATGTGGGAGAAGTTGTCGGCACTGAACTTAAAGCGAAAATCAACCAAATCAAAAGTTATTTACCATCAATTATTGTACACGTAGTAGGACAATTACAATCCAATAAAACTAAATTTGCGGTTGAAAAATGTGATTTAGTTCAAAGTGTAAAAACTGAGAAGATTCTTTCTTTACTTAACAAGTATGCAGAGAAGAGAAATCAGCTGTATCCAATTTATCTTCAAGTTGATTTCAGTGAAGACGAAAACAGAAAAGGGC
This sequence comes from Candidatus Heimdallarchaeota archaeon, assembly GCA_030603365.1. GTDB lineage: Archaea > Asgardarchaeota > Heimdallarchaeia > Heimdallarchaeales > Heimdallarchaeaceae > UBA460. The sequence goes on along the minus strand of JAUVXV010000008.1, from coordinate 125,679 downwards.
TCAATGAGGGAGAATTTATGAAGTTCTTATCTCTTTCACAACATTACACTTCAATTGATATTCAAGGCTTAATGACAATTGCTCCTTTAAAATATGAAACAACACCTCAGATTTTGAGAAAATTCTTCGCAAAAACTTACAAAATTTTTAAAGAAAAATTTATGCCAATGGTGAACAAAGACGAACTACATCTCTCTATGGGAATGTCAGGTAATTACGAAATAGCTATAGAAGAAGGTTCAAATCTAATCAGAATTGGTACTGCTATTTTTGGCCCTAGAATACCAAAATAAAACGCTTTGAATAGTTTAACAGTTTTAAAAAGTGAGTAGGTTTCTGGTGAAATGGGATGTTCAGTGAGGTGATTTTTCAATACTGAACTCAGGTATCAATCTCCTCGAACAAAGAAAGAACATATAGAAAAAAAATGTAGATGAGATTTTAGCTCGTTCTAGATGCTTACTCTCCTAACTTACTCTTTTTCCTCTGTAACAGTTGTAGGATATTCAGAGAGCCTGAAAAGTGCTTCTTTTATTGTTTCTGAAAGGTCTATAATATTAGCTTCCCCATTTTCAATGAGATAAGAGATTACAGATTTCATCCCTTCAAGAACAGGACCTGTATTTTCATCAAATTTTTTGCGAGCAACAAACCCTACAATATCACTCATGACGATTAATCTGTCTCTATATTCATCCATCTCTCTCTTATAATCAGGTTCCAAATACAAACGGATTTCCCAGTCCTTAGGATGACTGACAACGTCCACATTTGGGAATTTTAGTATATCGAAAACACTATTTTTAGTTAAATATATCTCCTTGGGAAGATTGCCTAAAATGATGTAATAACCTTTGATATCACTAGAAAGCTCCAAATCGTTTTCTACAAACAAAGTACTTGTAAGTCTACCATAGGTATTGATCATCTTTGTGAAAGTATTTCCTAAAGCTCTCATATTAAGATATAAGTTATTTTCAAATTCTTTCCTAGAACGACTTTTTCCCCAAGCTTTCAGAACAGAATCAGCTATTTTTTTCTCCCCACTTATCATTTGAGTATAAGATTCATCTATCACATATTCAGGAATTCTTCTGTATAAGAGGATAGAGATAGCTATTTCCATGAAATTCTTAGGCAAATCTGCAATTTCTTGTGGATTTAGTTTATTTACGGTATCAATGATTTCCTTAAGACTTTGTTTCTCAGATACTGTGAACTTGCCATATTCTAATTTTTGAATTTTAAATTCATTACCTACCCAATTGTGTGCTTGCTTTCTAATTGTATCAAGATGAGCTGAAAGATCAACACTTACTTCTTTTGACCAATTTTCGACCATTTTTGTCATTTGGTCGTTTAATGGACTCCAATTCTTAATCAGATTCTTTCGAATATACTTAAGTTCTTTAGTTGCTGTATTGTATAGTTTCATAGCTTTCTTCTTATAGTTTAAATCGTTTAACCTTAATGAAGAGAAACCTGTGAGTAGATCTTGTATCGTTTTGTGGATTTTTGGAGCATACTCGTTCCAGCTTTCCTGACATCTATCGTGGAAATTTTTCCCTGTGAATTTTTGAGGAACATCTCTAATGAGTGGAAAAGAGGGAAAACTATTTCTGACGTCAGGTAATCGATGAGCTGGTATTAATTTCGAAGCAACTTCTCTATTAAAAACAGTAATCAAAGTATCTAGTTGGTTGTAAACTTCTCCTTCAAAATGGAACATTTGCTGAAGATATGATTCAATCATGCCTCGAAGGATTGCCTTAGGATATGCTTTCTTGAGAATTTTTGTATTCATAAAACAAGTTGTCAAGAATTCAGCATCACACTCTGCTTCTCGAAGTGGCATTACTTTATTACTAACATTGAGTGTTATTCCCTGTTTTAGAAGTACCTCTGCTGCTGATATCTTTCTACCATCAAATCGAAGAAAACTACCTTTGAAAAATAATTTCTTTAACTGAACTGGTACTGAATTTACATGAGCTCTAATTGTTCCTTCTTCAATTGCAGCACTTATCAAATCTTTGGTGTTCAAACCCATTTGTGTTGGTGCTTCATATTTCCTGTTTTTTAAATCAGTCATAATTCCTTCAAGAATATTAACAAAAACTGTTTTAGGAGCAATAGCTTTGAATGAATTAATCATATAAGAAAATATGTCTCCTAAGTTAGAATTGAAAAGCTGATCTTTTACTATTTTTTCTAATGTTGTGATAATAGCTCTTTCTAATGCACTTGCAAATAAAACAGATTCTTCAACATTAGAGATTTGAAGTTGTTTTCCTATACCCATGTCAGAGAACTTCTTAGTTAGTTCCTTTTGCCATTTTGGTTGAATTACTGATAATTTTGATATTCTCTCTTTTAATAAATCGCGTTTAACACCAATAGATGTGCCCTTATTCTTTCCTTTTTTCTTGTTAGAAGGTTTAATCTTTTTTTCGTCTAATATAGAAAATGTGAAATCAACAATTACATTCCAAATACTGGGTGGTAGTTTTCTACCTATAAATGGTTGTATGAGCTGATTGTAAAAGAGTCTTGCACTCTGTAATGCTAAGGGAGAAACGTCTTCTATGAGAGCATCACATATCATGTTACCCGGATTAGGAACTTCTGTAGCTGTACTTATCTGATTTCGAATTGCTGAAAATAAATCTACACTTCGAAAATCTACTAAGGAACAAATAGGATTTTCCTTAGAAAGTGCAAAGATTACCTCTTTTGCTAGGTTGTGGGCTATAAAGGAGTTAGCAGAATGAATCTCATCGATTGAAAGTTTCTTGAGTTGAGCTGCAACCTTTTTATCCATATTCTTGACTAAGTACTCTTCAATAAGCTCTTTGGGTTTGATTTCTTTACCCCTGAGAAATCTTTCTATATGATTTCTAATTTCTTCAATAACATATCTTGGGGTTTCGAATTCTATTAGGACAAAAGGATCCTCAGTTATTATTTGATTCAAAATGTCTTGAGCAACCATCTGTACTAGTAGCTGACGTTTAAATGGAACTAAAGCTCCATCTTCCCAAGATTTCTCATCCTCACCTATCCATTCTTTCAGATTTCGAAGTTGAGCAACCGTTGGGAATTTCAGACTGTCCTTTTCAATATTTTTCAGATTTTTATCAATTAAATCCAAAAGTCCTTTGTTGTTTTTAGATACAAAAATCTTCTGTTTAGCAATTGTGCAAGCTTTTAGAAATGCTTTAGATACATTGTCTGATGATATCATTCTCCCAGTTGCTAGGTGTTGATGAAATTTAGGTGTTAATATGATAAATCGACAAAATGAAAGAGCTAATTCTTGAACCAGCATTTCGTTTTCTTTTGTCAGTTTATTTGGTTGATCCGATTTAACCACATATTGTACAACAACATTATCAGCTTCTTCAGCAAGAGTAAATGTTCCGAATTTAACATATTCATTTTCTCCTGTCATAAATTGTGAATTGCTCACATTAACTTCTGTTGTCATAAGTGTTTGAAGAGAGAGGAGAATTCCCTGCATCATGCTTGAATCTTTTGCTAAACTTCCAATTGTTGCAAAGCTAATACCAGCATCGCTTCCAGCTGTCATCCATAAGTCATAAGGAAAGTTCTTCGACATAGACCTCACGTTATTGTACGTTGTAACTTAAAGTTCCCAATTCTTAATTTTTACTATATTTAATATGGTTTTGCCTACTGGTAACTAACAAAATACAAATAGACGTCATTATATAATAAAGTTGGCTATCAATTTTCATATCTAAAAGTTTAAGAATTCTAACATACAAAATCCAGTTAGTTAATTTATTATATATTGGGAATTAAAGATGGTTACTTCCTCAAGAACTGTTCGTATAAGAAGACTTGTATTAGATGTTTTAAAACCTCATCAGCCCAGAATGGATGTTTTGGCCCATGCTCTTGCAGAATTACATGGTGTAGAATCTGTTAATATCATGAGAACAGAAACTGATTCTAGTACTGAAGGAATCAATGTTACTATAGTAGGTGATAATCTAGTGTTTGATGAAATCCAAGAAACACTTCGTGATTATGGATCCTCTATCCACTCTGTAGATGAAGTTGTAGCAGGAGAAAAAATTATTGAAACTGTGCAACTTCCTGATGAAGAAAAATAAGAACTATTTCTACTAAACTCTATACATTGTTGGTCTTGCTTTTCTAGAATAATTACTAAAAGTTAGATACAGTACTTATACCTAACTCAAAGGCTTTTATATTCTGATCTAGATACTTTGCAGGAACTCTAAGTTTTAACGCTTCCTTCAATTCATCTGCAGATAGTGGAAAATCCTTTACTTGTGACAATGCACCAAGCAGAACAATGTTTTGAGTTAAAGCTAACCCAGCTTCAACTGCTAATCCTTCAGCATCTATTCTCATGATTCTAGCTTTATATTTTGCTAAGTTTTCTTCTATTTTCTCCCTAGCTAATTGGGCAGTGTTTTTGTCTTTTTTCCAAGAAATTGGATATAAAACAGTTTTAGAAGTAATCACAGTTCCTTCTGGTTCTAGGTATTTCATATATCGCAAAGTTTCATTTTGTTCTAAACCAACTAGTACCTTACAACTTCCTATAGGTGTCACTGGTGAATGCAATTCTTTTCCTAGCTTAAGATTAGTCACAACAGATCCACCTTTTTGAGCCATTCCATGAACTTCGGAACCTAAAACTCTTAATCCTTTTTTCTGAGCAGCCATTACAATAACATCCGTGATGGTTAATATCCCTTGACCGCCAACTCCACACACAATCATTTGATACGTTTCAGTCATTTAGTCCACCGCCTTTGTAATTGCTCCTGTCGGGCATATTTGAGAACAAACACTACATCCTGTACACATTGAAGGATCAATAACAGAATAGTTTTTACCTTTTGAATTAGTATCTAAGCTCCAATGGATTGCAGGACATTGATATTGAACTAAACATGTACCACACGATATGCAAGTTTCAGGGTCTATTGTATAAACTTCAATTTTTTCTCCTCTTCTCCTTTTCTGCCTCCACCATTCATTTGCACATACTTTTCTCATAATTATAACGGTGGGTCCTTCGTGTTTCAATGCTTCTTCGAATGTTTTCTTTCCATTCTCAAAATCATATGGATCAAATTCTACAACATACTCTACTCCAAAAGATTTAGCAACATCGACTATATCAATAACTTCTGTAGGGTTTGGTTGAAAACCTGTCATTGCGGTCATTCTATTGTCTAGAACTAAAATGGTAATGTTTGCTTTATGATAAACAGCGTTTGCTAAAGCTGGTAAACCTGTATGAAAGAATGTGCTATCACCAATATATGCAAAGATAGGTTTATCTGTGATAACACGAGCAAAACCATTTGCCATACTTATACCTCCCCCCATACATAATATAGTATCTGTCACCCAAGGATCTAAGGAATAGCATCCAATATCAGAAGCGAATATGCCTTTATTTTTTCTAACTACTTTTGAAAGCTCCCAAAAAGCAGCTCTATGTTGACATCCAGGGCAAAACAATGGGGGTCTGAATGGTATAAAATCATTATTTTCTTCTGAAGTATTTTCTATCTCAGTTACTGAAGTTAATTCTCCACCTATGATTCCCTGCAGTGCTTCCGCGACAAGTCTTGAATTCAATTCATGGTATCTTTTTGTGATCCCTGATGATTTACCATGTATTTTCGGAGTTATATTGTTCTGTAATAAAAGAGCACAAATTCTATCTTCCAAATAAGGATTAACTTCTTCAATAAAAATGATATTTTTCTTATCTCGTGCAAATTCTAAAATTGTTTTTTCATCAAGAGGAGCAATCATACCTAGTTTAAGTATTGGAAGATCTTTTTTTAGCAATGATAGTGCATCCTTAAGGTAAGCATAAGAAATACCACTTGTTATCACTCCAAATTCATTATTCCCGGATCCTTCAATTATAGATAAACCACTTTCTGGTATCCATTTCTTGATTTCATCCATCTTAGCCACTAGCTTAGGATGGTTTGCTCGTGCAATAGCTGGAAGACACTTATATCTCATACCCTTTTCAAATTCTCCTTCTCTAAAGTTCGATTCAAATTCGTTGAATTCTACATCTGATCTAGCATGAGAGATCCTTGTAGTAGACCTTAGAATCATTATGGTTTCAAATTTTTCACTAATATCAAAAGCTAATTTTGTGAAATTTTTTGCTTCTTGTGGGTTAGATGGTTCAAGTATAGGAATTTGAGCTGTTACTCCTAGCCATCTTGAATCTTGTTCATTTTGACTGCTAAAACAATGAGGATCATCTGCAACTAAAACAACAAAACCGCCAGTTGTCCCCATATATGCTGCACTGAAAAGTGCATCAGCAAGAACATTTATTCCCACGTGTTTACAAGCAGTCATAGCTCTTACTCCCGAAATAGACGCTGCATATGCAGTTTCGAATGCAACTTTTTCATTTGTGCTCCATTCAGCATAATGACCTAACTTAGAAGCTGTTGCAATGATAGCTGTACTTGCTTCACTACTAGGTGTGCCTGGATAAGCTGCAAAAACTTGAACCCCTGCCTCTAATGCACCTCTAGCGATAGCTTCATTTCCTAAACATAACACTCTACTCTCGTTGTTAGCTATAAGTTCTTCTACCCTTGCCATTTAATTTCAAGATTAAAAGAAATGAATATCTAAAAAGGATTTTGAAATGAAGTTACTCCTATTTTAATTAATTAGATTACTTGTAATTTGTGTTTCGTATAAGTCGTGATATCTACCTTTTTTACGAAGAAGCTCTTTATGAGAACCTATTTCCACAATTTCACCATCGTCTAAGACTACTATTTGTGAGACATTTTTAATGGTACTTAACCTATGAGCAATAATGATTGATGTTCTTTCCTTCAAGATATAATTTATACCTTTTTGAATAAGAGCTTCTGTAATAGGATCAACTGAACTGCTGCACTCATCTAAAATGAGAATACTTGGATTTGCCACTACAGCTCTAGCAAGAGATATCAATTGCCTCTGTCCTAATGATAATCTGGCTCCACCTTCTTTCACATCAGTATCATATCCTTCTGGAAGTTTCAGAATATAATCGTGTAAGCCTAGTATTAAGCAAATCTCATATACTTCATCATCAGAAGCCTCTTTTCTTCCAAATTTTAAGTTGTCCATAATAGAACCACTAAACAGATATACATCTTGAGGAACAACGGCTATATTTTTTCTCAAAGTTTCTAAGTCAATTTCTTTAATATTTATACCATCAACAAATAACTCTCCAGCTGTCACGTCATAATAGCGAGAGAGTAGTTTCGTGATTGTGGTTTTTCCAGCACCAGTTTGACCAACTAAAGCGATGCTCTTTCCAGGTTCTATTGCTAGATTAATATCTTTTAGAATAGGAACTTCTGGTAGATAATGAAAGTCAACATTTACCAGCTTTAAATGACCGTTTATTACCTCAGGTATGATTGGTTCTTTTGAGTTTTTTACAGAAGGTTCTTCATCAAGAATCTCAAATATTCTTTCTGCACTAGCGAAACCTGATTGAATTGTTGTATAGAAGGTAAACAGACTTATGACTGGCATAAAGAATCTGTTAGAATATTCAAGGAAGGCATAAAGTTCACCCAGAGATATTGTTCCTGTTGTAATGACAGAATAACCCCCAAAAACAATAACGATAGTGCTGCCTAATGCTGCAATAATTTGTATTATGGGCATAAATAGTGATGAGATACTAGCTGCATGAACATTAGCTGAATAATTCTCACGATTTAAACCCTTAAAATTCTGAATGTTTTTTTCTTCTCTAGAAAGTGCTTTAGTTACTTTTACACCAGATATTGTTTCTTGCAAGTTTGCAGTTACTTTAGCTATTGCTACTCTTGTTCTTCTATAAGCCGACCTAACTTTCCTTTGGAAAAGAAATGCTATTACCAGCAATACTGGAATAACAGTGAGAGTGAACAAAGCCATCTGGACATCAATAATAAACATAAGGGCAAGTATCCATACTAAACTAACAAAATCAGCAAAGATATCTATAATTCCTGTTGTTAATAGTTCTCCTAAGGAATCAACATCGTTCGTTAACTTTGAAATTGTTCTGCCTGATTCTGTTTCTGTGAAATACTCAAATGAAAGATACTGCAATTTTGCGAATAAATCATTTCTTATACGGTATATCATTTTCTGACCCAATCGAGCAAAGAAAATTGTTCTTACAAGTATCATAATGAAATTCATTATCATAAATAACAGATACATTGCTCCCATAATCAAAATAGAATTTATATCTTGTGAAGTTGCTGATGGGGCAAGTATTTTCAGTTTACTCTGAATTAGAACCTCGTTGATCGTTTCATAACTTGTAAAAGAATTAAAGTAATTTACGATATACGCACTCGATCTTGCTAAAGGAGAGATAAATAAATCAATAATTTGTGCAAGAAGTAGAGGTACTGTAGATGTAAAAACAGAAAAAACAACTACTATTGCAAGTACTGAACCAGCTTCAGCTTTATAATAGCTAAATACTCCAAATACTCTTCTGAAAAGAACCCAATCAGAATATTTCTTCTCTCGTTGTTCTTCTTCTCGTGCCATTTGTCTCATTATGTGCCCCATTAATCATTCCCCCTTAGTTCTGAATCTGTTTTTGTTGTATTTTTTTCAATATCACCATAGCTTCTTTCTAATGTGTGGTAAATTTCTTGATATAATCCCTGAGATTTGATCAAATCTTTATGTTTCCCATCTTGAATAATCTCCCCATCTTCAAACACTAATACTCTATCCACATAATGGACAGAAGAAATCCTTTGTGAAATGATGATAGTTGTTCTCCCAGTACTGAGGATATCAAGAGCTTCTTGAATTTGAGCTTCAGTTTCAGCATCTACAGAAGCTGTAGAATCATCAAAAACCAGAATTGAAGGGTCTGTTAGTAATGTTCTAGCAATTGATAATCTCTGTTTCTGACCTCCAGAAAGAGTAATGCCTCTATCACCGACTTTGGTATCATAACCATTAGGTAAACCAGAAATAAAATCATGAATATTGGCTATTTTACTAACCATAATAATTTCATCATCATTTGCATCCGGCTTACCAAACGCGATATTTTCTCTTATTGTTGCATTAAAGAGATATGTTTCTTGTAAAACTAAACCAATTTGCTTTCTCATTTCTTTTAGTTTGTAGTGCTTTACATCTTGAGAGTCAATCATGACCAATCCCTCAGTTGGATCATAGAAGCGTGATAATAGGTTTACAAAACTGCTTTTACCACTTCCTGTACCGCCCAAAATTACAATTTTTTGACCTTTAGGTATGTTGATGTTTATGTTTTTTAGTATCGTTCTCCCCTTTTCATATTCAAAAAAGACATTTTTATAGGTTATATCACCTTCAAACTTCGGTGGAATCAACGCATTTGGATCTTCTTGAACTTCTTTCTTTGCAGTAATTAGTTCGATTATTCTATCTCCACTAGCTAATGCTCTTTGTAAAATACCTACTAACCATGTTAATTGTCTTGTTGGACCTGGTAGAAGAGCTAGATATGATAAGAAAGCAATAAAATCACCAATTTTTAGTTGATAATTAACTATTTGAGTACCTCCTACCATTATTATTAAAGTTGAACCTATACCAATTAACAGTGTCATAATTGAGAAATAAATAGCTCTATAGACTTGTGTTTTGACTCTTAAATCTCTGTATATGATATTTGATTCATCGAATTTTGCAATCTCATTTTCTTCTTGTGCAAATCCCCTAACAACATGTGCCCCAGTAACATTTTCTTGAAGAATTGAAGTGACATCACCAAACTGCCTTCTTGCCATATAGAACAAGGGTCTAACTCTTGTACTAAACCAATAAACTAACCATATAAATCCAGGAAAAAGAGCAACAAGAATTAAACCTAATCTCCAGCTCATAACAAGCATCGCAATATATGAACCAATAAAGAATACCGCTCCATTCATTATTAATCGAAGAGTGAAACTAATCAAGCTCTGTATAGCATTTAAGTCAGTTGTAACTCTAGTCATAATCTGTCCTGTATTTTCCTCATCATAGAACTCTAAACTTAGCTGTTGCAATGTTTCATATATGTCATTCCTAAGATCGAAAATTGCTTCTTGAGCATATTTCGCAGCGTAAAATCTAGAAACATATTGAAGAAATCCACCAAATAAAGCTACTCCCAGAACGCTTCCCCCTATTATCCAAACAAGTTCTAAATTATTCTCCGGAATTGCAGTATTAATTACTTCTCTAACTAATAACGGAGATACCAGACCGATAATAGCAGCAAAAAAAGATACAATAGTAATAAAGACCAAGAAACCTTTACGTCTAGTAATATAAGGCATAATTACCTTAGCAACTTCTTTTGCAGAATGAGACCGTTTTCGGTCTTGGAGCCATGACATCTGGTTCAAGTTTTCCTTTAAACGATTTTAAGAATACCGATAGGGAATTTATATTTATGGAGGATATGACTTTGGATAAAAAAGGTTATAAATGTCACTTAAACTATTCTTGTAGAATATAATTTCCGGTGGAAAAATAGTGAAATACCCAAAGATATTTTGTCTAACAATTGTTTTAACATTAATGTTCTCTCCTTTTGTGAAAAATACTATAACTCCAACATCAGGAGAACTTGTGTTTACTGAAAACTGGGATTATAAAGGCATTACAAATCAACAAGCTCACAGAATCAAATATATTCCGATTTATCCTACTGATGGTGTAACTAAGTCTGTTGTTGAAGACCCATATGTGCTTAGAACGTTCATATTCCTTTTAGACGATGTGAATGATGATGATTTGAATCCTGATACAATAGTTGCATTACATGGTATAAATGAAATAAGAAATGCACCATATGCATCTATATTCTGGGAGGAACCATCTCCTGGAGCTGAGTATGGTTTTAATGTGAGTAAAGAAAACGGAATGGAATGGATTAATGTTCTTGAAGATTCTCCAATAATCAATAGTTCTAGCTCATCATATAATGAAGAAATTTATTTTATATTTCAAAGAGTTATGATAAAAATTATAGCTTTTTCATATTTGTTTAGTGGAGGAGTTCTAGCTGTTCCTGTACATATAGCCTATTTAGTCAATCAAACAGGTGTAGTTGGACATTGGCAACAGATTAAGAAAGACCAGACTATTATTAATGGTAATTTCACAACTTATGGTCAAGACAATCCATTATTCGTTGGTCCCCCACATGACCCTTATCCTGAAGAAGAATGGTGGCCACAAACTAACATTACTGTTGCTCAGAATGTTGATAGGACCTCTCGTCCTCGTACCCATAGTATAGAAGTTGACTTCCAATTTATGTCCGTATTAACTACATTAGGACTTGCTCTTATGATTCTCACGATAGTCAAACGAATTAGGAGGATTAAGAAATGAAAAAGACTACTTTATTACTCATTGGTTTGATGCTTTCATCATTCTTCTTTATGTCTAGTAGAGTTGCACTAACACAAGGGGCTGAAGAAGAAGTTTGGGATTTCACAGGTGTGATGAACCAAAGCAGTGATGATTATAGAGGAATTATTATTAACCCAGAAGATCCTGAAGTAGATAATTATAAAAAACCAACAGTATATATGCAAATTCTTGGTTTTGATACAAACAAAGATGTAGAAATGGATACATATTATGGTTTTTGGGGAGTATCAATATTTGATTTATCTCACTATAATTATACCGTTAAAACAGATCTATTCAGAATTATTTTGAACGCTAAATGGAGTTTAAAAATTCCAGAAACATCACCACTTCATTGGGAAGTTCTTTTCTATCCTGATCCTCTTTATGAAGAAATTAGAAAAAACCTTCTTCACAATATACCCGTTTATTATGTGAATCTTACTAAAACATTAGGCTGTAATTTACTATATAGACTAGATTTTGGTTTAAATTACACATTAGGTAATTTTACTACTTTTGGTGATGGAATGCCACTTGTTCCAAGCTTACCAAGTTTTCCTGGTTATAATACAAGTGTTCCACTGTTCACAGCAAATCTGCCAATACCAGAATTAGAGGAAACAGCGTTCTTCGATAGTCCAGCAGGATTGATTTCTGTTATAGTAGTGATTTCAATGTTCAGTTATCACAGAAAAAAAAGGGGCACAAAAACGAAGTAGAGCTAGTGTTTTGATTCCCAAACCTTTTTATTTTTCCATTTCTTATTTTTTCTGACTTGAGATGTTTGGTTTATCAGAATTTATTTCTACCATTTTAGTCTCAATTTTTAGTTTAATTATAACTAGTATAATTATTCTTCCAAATTTCTTTAAGTTAAAGAGAAAAATCTGGTTAGGTTTGAAGATAACACTATTGGTCATTCTAATTGCTTTAGTAATTGTTTTTTCTGATGCAACTTCAGATTCATATTATTTCTTGGGTAGCTTCATAGGAGCTGGGTTTCTAGTTAAGGGGATTCTTGAATCTAATGGTATGAGTTTAATCTTATTCTTGTGTAGTTTCCTATCATTTTCCTTGATTTTTCTATCAATAGGACAAATAGCATTATTCATACTTTGTCTGTGCTATTCATATATTCTTATGATAGGTTTCACTGCATTTTTCTTGTTCAAAGATAAAACAGTTAGTAAAGAATTGATAATCTCAAGGAAGACCCAAGCTATAAGTTTCATCGTTCTTCTGGCTATTCCTGTCACATCGATGTACATCCTCCTAATTCTATCTCAAAATCAGATAATTTGGTTGGAACCAATATCTCTTCTTGATTTATTTGCACAAAATTATGAAGCTTTAGCTATTCTCGTAGTTTTCTTAATTTTCCTGATTATTCTAGTCTTTATCTTTGTAATAGATCTAAAATCCAAAAATAAACAGAGGGGAGATGAACCATGGTTTACTTAAGTTATCTTGTAGCAACAGCGTTGGTTTGTATTGGTTTAGGTTTTCTTCTATTATTATTCTCCAAATCAAAGATGATGATGGTTTTTGGATTTTTATTTCTTATTTTCTCAGGTTTGTTACTAGTTTCCAGTATTAGTTTAAATTCAAACACAATCCTATATTTCATTCTAGGGTTTTTTGCTATCTCTTTAATTCTTATTTTCATGTTTAGAGATGAATTAAAGATGAATCTTCTAGAAAAAGATAATAGGAGTGAAGAGAATGAATAACATCATATTATTACTCTTGATACAAGGTGGTTTACTTCTACTAGTTTCACTCTTAGGATATTTATTTGCTCTAATTAAGTCTAGAAATGATAAAAGGAAGAAGTTGTTTTCTATATTTACTTCTCTTATCTTCTTAGGATTTGCTATTGCTATTTTCTCAATCTTCTTAGTTAACTTTTTTGGTTCTCCAATAATTCAAATTAAAGAAAGTGTGCCTATTGTAGTGTTCCATCCATATTCTTTTGAAATTGGATTTCAACTAACTCTAGCACAGAGTATTATCTACTTTACTGTGATGTTCATTCTTGCACTTACCAATGTATTTCTAACTTGGAAAAAGCCTTATTGGAAAGAAAAATACACTAGTAAAATATCGTTATATTCTATCACCTTAATTTTAGTGATTCTTTCTACAAATTTCTTCCAAATATTATTGTTCATGCTTATAGCTGATTTATTGATAATAGATTTGGTGATTAGTCTAACACTGATTTCCAAGGAGAAAGTTACAATCGCTCAAAAGAGTATGATTGGGTCATTTATCATTGGAAATGCTTTATTGATATCTAGTTCAGTACTTCTAGCTTATGAGGCTAAAAGTTTGGATTTCAATATTGTATCCAATGACATCCTCACAAATCCAACAAAGTATGAACCTGTAGTTCAGCTGTTTGTTAGTTTACTTCTTCTTGGAATAATAGCCAAAAACGCTTTGTTTCCATTTCATACTTGGTTCAAAAAAACATGCTCACCAAATGGAGATTCGATCTTTCTCTTCTTATCAACACATTTCACAATTATTCTTTCTTTCATCTACATTACTCCATTTGTACTACTAATCTCTCTTCAAGGTTCCACTTTCTTCGTTTGGTATGGATTGTTGTTTGCACTCATTAGCGTGATATTTTCTTTATTCCTACAGCAAAAACTTGAAACTGTTATTCTTGTTTTTGCTCTCTTATCAGGATTGTTTATTTTCTTTCTAGGGTTAGGATATCTATCAATTAGTTTTCAATTACTGATTGCATTACCTATCATATCTATAGGACTTGTCCCCTTCCTATTTACGCCAAATGAAGCTAAAGAAGATGAGAAACCGAGTAGAAAAAGCGTAATGATTATCAGAACAACAACTCGATTTATCGGTTTTGTGATTATATTTTTATCAATACTAGGAGTAGAGCCTTTCAATGGTACATTCCTATCACTAATTCACATTCTTTCAGTTAGTTCTCCTGCATTTAATATCGGATTTTTCGTAATAACTCTACTTCTTTTCTTTGGAATCTTTTGTCTTTCAATTATACTTTACAAAAAACAAATCACCTTGGAAGAAAAGTTTCAATTCACGAATGTTGAAATAACGATTACAATTCTTGTAGTTATTTTCCTTTCATTGAATAGTTTTCTTTATCCCCGTTTCAATATAATAAATCCATTTACTTTCCCTTCAATTATTACATTTAGCCATCTACTGATTTCATTAATTTCTCTGCTTTCAGGATGTCTTATAGTACTATGTGCATTTATTATCATTAAGAAATACTTTGAAAGTTTCTCAAAAAAACTCTTGAAATTTACTGTAATTCTTGAAAAGATATTCAGAAATATTTACACATTTGACTTCATTTTTGCACCAGTGATTTTAGTTTGGACCAAAGCTATAGTTCCAGCTTCAAATTGGTTCTATCAAATTGTAATCAAGAAAATCATGGTAGAAAATATTTTAATGAGGATTTGGAAATTCATTGTTACAGCATATAAATTTATTGCTAGAAAAACAAAGGATACTGTAATTCCAAATGTAGTTAAGTTCTTCAAACTGACATCTAATTTCATTCAGAAGCTTGAAGAATCTAAACTTAGAAGCCAAATTCAAGTTGTTTTAGTGTCTTTGTTTTTACTTATAATTGTGGTACTCATTTTATATTCGGGAGGTAAAATCTAATGCATTATGCAGCACTATTTCTTTACATTTTCTTTCCTTTAGAAATTCTGTTACTGGGGATTTTTGTTTTAATTATTTCTGGGATGTTATCTTCCAAAATAACACAGAAATATCCTTATTTCCTATCAAGAATGAGAATTATTTATGGTTACATTGCAATAACCTGTAGTGTTATTTCTCTTATTATGTTCTGGTATATCTATTCACCATTTGAAGAAATCTGGAACCCTTATTTCAATATTCAAATCACACCATTTACTGCGGGAATATATTATACAATTGGAATTGCAACTGTAATTGCTAGTTTTATTTCGATTGTTGAGGTTAGTTTAGAATCAAAAAAGAGTTATCTTCTATTCATCTCACTATTACTGATCCAGAGTTCTACATGGTTTGTAATTGCTTCCAATTCCTGGATTAACATACTTTTTGGATTCATTCTGATTTTTATGGGATTGAATCTTTTCTTGCGAAGTTTAAATCATCGAACTACTCCTGAAAATAGAAAGGTATTCACTAGTTATCTGGCTATGACAAGCATGTCATTATCTCTGATGTTTATAGGGATAGCCTGTCATTCATTCTCAGGTAATTTATTTAGTTTTTCAATAGGAAATACATCAATGCATCTTTGGGAATATCTAAGTATTATATTTGTTATATTCTCTCTGTTGATATTAATTGGTGTCCCTCCATTCCATTCGTGGTTCTTTGATGTGGAAAATAAGCAATTTAACGCAAGTACTTTTGTACTATTAATTATTCAAAGAGGATTGGCTCTAGCATTTTTGGTTAAGTATTCTAGTATGATTTCCGTTTCCCAATTATCAACTGTCTTATTGTGGTTCTATACAATACTTGGACTACTCTATTCATTATGGGGTGTTTTAGGTGCGATAACCCAATCTAGCCTTCAAAAGCTGCTTTATTACCTTAGCCTTCTTTATATCGGTATAATATTCCTGATTTTATCTGATATATTCTCAATCTCAATTCCAAATGAAAATCTTATTGAAAGTCTCAAAACTGTAAATTATGGTGTTTTTGCATATGTTTTGATTTTTTCATTTTCTATTTCTTTGTTCAGTTCTATTTCTAAAGGATTCAAAACAGATGATATAGATCTACTGAGTAGTATTAGTCGAAATTCTATCTCTCAATATGTAGTAAATATCTTCAATTTCTTACTGCTATTCATCATTCCAATAAGTATGTTCATCATATCCAAAAAGTATAGTTTTGCTTCTTTCTACACCCCTAGAATGTATTTGAGTTCAATTTTCTTTTTAGTAGTTTTATTGTTCTCCTTGATTTATTTTATTAGAATTATGAAATTACTATTTGTGGTTGAATCGAAGGAAAAACTAGATGTCCAGAGGATAGAGCCAGGTACTATCATTAGTACATTGTTGCTTTGTGTTATCATCATTTCAGTACTGATACTTTTTGTACAATTTCTTGAATATTGTTCTCTTATATCCTTAAATCTACTCTCTTAAGAAAAAGACTTTACAATAACTTTTTTTATGGTTAAGATTGTTTTAACTTGATTTGATTGAGCAAGGCATACTTTGATCTCACTGAGGAAGTAGAACAGATAAACATCTATCTTCATAATTTGAGGGATTATAGCCCATATGACGATGAAATTAATGATTTGATAGATCAAATTCTTCACAAAGGTGGGAAACGAATTAGGCCCTTAATCTGTCTATTATCCTTTGAGATGATATCAAATCAAATCAGAAATGATACAAGTTATGCAGCTGCATGTGCACTAGAGATTATACATAATGCGTCACTCCTTATAGACGATATTTTTGATAAAGATATTTTCAGAAGAAAAGAAAAATCATTTTACTTGAAATTCTCAACTTTTTCTGCACTCTCAATTTCTTACTCAATGAGTAGTTTAGCTCTCAGTTTAGCTTCAAAAACAGATGTTTTAGAGATTGTAGAAGAAATTATTAAAGCGATCTCTGTCCTTTCCACCTCTTTGTTCTTAGAACAAAAATTCAGAGAGGGGGGTAAGAAAATGTCAAAGGAAGAAGCATTACAACTAATAGATCGAAAAACTTCAATTCTTTTTGAAACTGCTTCCGTCGTCGGTTTTATACTAGGCAAATCCACAAAAAACGATCTGGAGAAGATGAAAACGTTCGGAACTTTATTTGGAAGGGCTTTTCAATTAAGAGATGATTTACTATCGTTAACTTCAAACCAAAATGATTTGAGTAAATTTGGTGTCTTGACAGATATTACCAATAGAATTCAAACTTTCATTGTTTTGGAAGCAATAGATACCTTACCTAAAAAGGAAAAACGAATAATTGAAGAATACTATATAGAGCGAATGACTTATCCTGTTGAGACCATCACAACTATTTTAGTAGACTCTCAAGCTATTGATACTGTAAAAAATCTGATTAATCAATATGCTGATGAATCAAAAGCCATTTTGGAAGAATTTCCTCCGAGTTCAGCTAGAGATAAACTGATTAACATCACATCAATGCTACTCATAAAATAAAGAGAGAAAGAACTATTCAGTTCTGATTCCTTCAATATATTCATTGAACCATTCATGAGCGGTATGTCTAGATGTTGTAACAGGAGGAGCTTTGAATCCGTATGCACAGATTGAACTGATAGGACCGCTTCCTGCTCTGTTTATTGCTACTTTAGTTGCACGAATTACATCAACTAATGTTCCTGCAGCATTGGGTCCATCTAAGGTTTCTAATCTTATATCGATTTTTATTGGCATACCCATAAAACCTTCTCCTAGTATCCAAAAGTGACCTATTCTTCGATTACCAAGAAATTCTAGATAATCTGAAGTCCCACTTGCTAAATTAATATCATTTCCAAAAGATTGTTGTATAGTTCTTTCTTTTACCTCTCTTTTATACTGTTTTCTGTCATCATCCAATGTATTAAGAGTTTCAAGTCCTCCAGCAACATCTAACTGATAAGTATCCTTTATTTTGACTCCTTGCTCTTTAAGCACATCTAAGAATCCTTTATGAAGAACAGTACCTCCTGCTAAAGATTGTAAATCATCACCTATAACACATACATTTGATTTTTTGAATTTCTTTCCCCAGAATGGATCACTGGCAATTAATGTAGGTGTACAATTGACGAATGCGACTTCAGCATCCAAAGAAGCTTGTGCATATGTTTTAACTGCTTCCTCAGCTCCAGTAGGAAGAGCACAAATAAGAATTTCAGCTCTAGTATCTTTCAATATCTGAGTTACATCCTCTTCTTTATTTTCAGAAACTGTTATTACTTTCAGTAAATGTCCAGAAAGACCATCTTTGAGAGGTCCTTTAACTACAGTCACACCTGTTTTATCTAACTCAACAAATTTAGGTGTACTATTTATGGGCGTGAAAATAGCTTCTGTAAGATCTTGCCCAACTTTTTCTTTGTCTACATCAAAAGCTGCAACAATTTCAATGTTTTTTACCTCAAAACTGCTTAATTTTGGGTGGAGGAGCTTTTTCTTTTGGTCTTCATAGGTTTTCATATAGGTGATTCCTTGAAGTAACCCAGAAGCGATGTTTCCAACACCTGCTATTGCTATTTTAATAATATCTTCTTTCATTTTCATCACCTAGTTAGTTATCTCTCCTCTAATGAATTTCTCTACTAGTTCTTTAGCCTCAGAGTCATGAATTTGTTTTGGTGGGTGCTTGAAGAAATAGCTGGAAACACCAATTAGGGGACCACCTATCTTTCTATCTTGAGCGATTTTCAAGGATCTAACCACGTCTATCATTACGCCTGCACTATTTGGAGAATCTTGAACTGATAATTTGAGTTGAACTGTTAGAGGTTGTTCTCCAAAATTCTTTCCTTTTAACCAAAGATAACATATTTTTTCGTCTTTTAGAAATGGCACATAATCAGAAGGACCGATTCTTGTAGGTACCTCATAAGGTATCATGCTGGTTACTGCTTCTGTTTTAGAAACTCTCTTAGTGGTTAATCTGTATTCCTTCTTCATATTCTCGAAGTCTGTGTTACCACCAATATTCAATTGGAAGGTTTCATCCATTTTTATTCCTCTATCATGAGCTAATGCTACTAACATTCTGTGTAGTATAGTTGCCCCGAGTTGAGATTTTATGTCATCACCTGCGATCGGTACATTTTTATCAGAAAATTTCTTTCCCCATTCTTCATTTGAAGCAATAAAAGCTGGTATACCATTAGCAAATGCAACATTAGTATCCAAAGCTGCTTGAGCATATGTTTTAGATGCCTCTTCGCTACCCACTGGAAGGAAATTAATCAGAACATCTACATCCTTTTCTTTTAGAACATCAGCTACATTCACTGCTTTTACTTGGGTTTCATCATAACAATGAAAAGATTCTTTCATATGAGGTGCAACACCATCATTAATTGGACCAGGAAGAATTTCTATACCTTTGTGAGGAACATTTGAGAATTTCTTACAGCAATTAGGTTCTTGCCAAATTGCCTCAGAAATGTCTTTTCCAATCTTTTTAGTATTTACCTCAAATACTGTTGCAATTTCAACATCTGATAAATGGTAATCACCAAATCTGACATGCATTAATCCTGGAACATAATCATTCTCATCTGCATCTTTATAATACTCCAGTCCTTGAACTAGAGACGATGCACAATTGCCTAATCCTGCAATTGCAATCCGTACTTTTTTTGACATTCATTCACCCTTACTTATTACTAGTAAAATAAATATATTGAACTAATTGAGCAAAGGAACGTTATGCTTTTAAAAAGTTTTACCCTCTTTACTTTATATGAGTTTAAAACAACAAACCATTCTTATCACTGGTGGATTGGGGCAAATTGGTCATTTTCTTTACTCTATACTAAAAAATAGTTACCAAATTTGTATCTTAGATAATGAAAGTGAAGCAAAATACAACCCACCCGATGATGCGTTTTTCTTAAAAGGGAACATTTTGGATGATGAAATTTTTGCTAAACTTCCTGCAATAGATTATATTATTCACTGTGCAGCACAGATTAGTATTAATCAATCAGTAAATGAACCAGTTTTTGATGCTCAAAATAATATCTTGGGAACCCTAAAGGTGTTGGAATTTGCTAGGAAAAACAATATCAAGAAATTTATTTATTTGAGTTCAGCTGCAGTATTTGGTCAACCACATTTTCTACCAATTACTGAGGAACATCCACGCAATCCAATCTCCCCTTATGGATTAAGTAAATATGTCGGTGAAAAATATGTTTTACTGTATTCTGAGCTATTTGCATTAAATTCTATTGTTTTAATCCCTTTCAATATTTATAGCCCATTACTGAAAGAAGACGATCCTTATGCAGGTGTTTTATCCAAATTCATATCAGCAGTAAAGCAAAATTTACCTCCAAGGATTGAAGGAGATGGGAAACAAACTAGAGATTTTATTCATGTAAAAGATTTAGCTCTTGCAGTTAAGCTTGCTTTAGAGAAGGATACAGGAGAGAATCGTGTTTTCAATATAGGTTCTGGTAAAGCTGTTTCTGTTGAAGAATTAGCGAAATTAGTTATTGAAATAAGCGGAAAAGACCTGAAGCCAGTTTATGTAGAAGCAAGAATTGGTGATATCAAAGAAAGTTATTGTTCAACTGAGAAAGTAATAAGGATATTAGATTTCAAACCTACTATTCAATTTGAAGACGGCTTAAAAGAGCTGTACAATCACATTGAAATTTAATAACTATTGATGAAAAGATAAAAATAGCCCTTTACTTAATTTTGTTTAATGTCACGTTTCGTTATCGATACCAACTTCTATATTAGTGGTTTTCAATCTCAACCTAACAAATTCTCAAAGTTTGCCAAAATATTCAAAGAACAGAAAATTGAGATTTTTCTGCCCTCTCTGATAAAAAATGAGATGAGGTTTTTCTTATTAAGAGAAATAACTCCTCATGTCAAGGAAGAATCTGTTGACCATAACAAATTTCAGAAATTCATCACTAAAATTTACAATATTACAACTAATTTACCACAGAAACCTGACTTATCTGTCATCTATGTAGCGGAGAAATTAAGTGCAACTGTTGTAAGTAGTGATTTAAAGCTTCTAGAAACTGCTGAATTAATAGGAATGGCTACTCTGACAAATAGCGCATTTTTGAAAATGATTCTTGAAGAAAATAACGATCTCTCTTCTGAATCATACCTTAAAGAATTAGAGAACCAACTTATGACAGCTGAAATCAGATATTCAGTTGAAAGTACTAACAGGTATGATCCTGTAAAACGTATCAGGAAAATCATTGATTCTGCTATATCAGTTATAAGAACTGAATATGAAGAGAAATTATCACAAATTGCTAAATCAGATTTGGAAGAAACTGATGGCTTCTCAATAGAATCTCTTCAGCTTAAAGAGCTTTTAACAGAAATTCAAATTGATTTTCAAAGATTAGATGAAGATTTTAATCAGGGACAATACAAAGAACTTGAACAAGAATTACTTTCAAGAGTTCGTGAAATTACAGATAATTTAATAGAATGGAAACTGGCAGTGGATAAAATTGAAGATCATGTTATCTATAATGAATCTCTACTTCTGTTGGGAAGATTACAATATTTGGCCTGTATTTGTCTAGTTGAAAACAAGAAAGTTGATCTTGCAAGAGTATACATGGATAAACTACTGATGATTCTCTTACAAAGTAGTAAAGCATCTGAAGAATATGGTTTAGATGTCCATTTTCTCAGAATGATAATTTTGCTTCTATCTGGGCAAATTCAAAGATTAAACTCTTACTTTACTCCAGCTTTTGAAGACGAGTGTAACCAATATCAAAGAGCAGATGTTGTAAATGTAATAAGAGCGTTAATTCTTCTTACAGTTGTATTAGGAGGAAATTCTGCTGTTGAAAAAGCTAAGGATCTTGATTTTGATAATATCGAATTCATTAACCAACTAGGATTCAAATTTCTTCAATTAGCAGAACTCAGCAAAGCCTCATTAATGTTTGAACAAACCTTCTATCTCTCCCTCAATTCTAAGAATAGGGGGCTATGTATAGCTAGTTTAGAATACTTAAGCTGGTTATATTTTTCAGGATATATTGAAGTAAAACCAAAGATTCAATCTCTATATGAATTACTCGTGAAAAAATTTCCTGAAATCAAATCTAGTTATAAAGTTGAACTACAAGTAAAACATCGTCCAAAAGATTTAGATGAATACAAAACTTCAACTTTTGTAGATTTAGCCTCCTTACCTGTTGATCTAAAATCAGCACTCTACTGTATCGGTATTGGACAAATGAGAACTAAGAATAAGTTAACACCCATTATCAAAGTAATGAACTGGGGTATGATGGCACGTATCGGTATAATTGATGAAAATAGTGAATTTACGGATAATTCTACTTTAGGAAATACTATACATCTAATCAATGGAAAATTTAAGATTACTCAAGCTTCCTCACATTTTCGAAAAGAACATGATGTTGAACTTATTCTTCACATTGACAGTCTCTCCGAACCTACTATGATGTTTAGATCACCTGGTGGTTGGGAATTAAGAAAAGTGGAAGAACCTTAAAATGGCTCTTACTCTTCCGAAATTCTTTTTATTGTAAACGTCAAAGAGAACATATGGAATTAATCGAAACTGGTATTATTGGACTTGATGGAATCCTTGGAGGAGGTATTCCAAAAGGAAGAACAATTCTTGTTTCTGGACCAGCAGGTGCAGGGAAATCAACCTTTGGGATGCAATTTCTTTATCATGGCATTGTTTCTGGTGGTGAAAGTGGGATTTTTGTTTCTTTTGATGAACATCCAACTCATGTAAGAGAAGAAACTCTGAACTTTGGGTGGAATCTCAATGATATTGAAAAGGATAACTTGCTTGTTTTGATAGACGGTTTTAGTCCAAGAGCAGGAGTTAGTTCTGAAGAGAAATACCAAACAGCTGTAGATGTAGATGAATTAATTACACAACTCGTAGATGTCATTGATAGAACTGCGGCAGAAAGAGTAGTTATTGATAGTATCACTGCTCTAGCACTATCAATGCCAACAGAGCAACTTATTAGAAAACAAATACTAAAACTAAGTGCTGTTATGTCCTCACTAGAGTGTACTACTATACTAACTAGCGAAATGAGGAGTGGTATTGTAAGTAGATTTGGTGTAGAGGAATTTATGAGTCAAGGTGTAATTGTTTTAAATTACGAATATCGAAATAATGTTGCTATAAGAAGTTTGAACATTAGAAAAATGAGAGGATTGAAGCACGAAATGTCTGAAAGACCTTTTGCTATTACTTCTAATGGTATAGAAGTCTATCCAACTGAACAATTCTACTTCTAAATTACTTTTTCTAATAAGCCTTGGATAGCAAGATTTAAAATAAATTGTAAACTGCACCAGTTAGTGGTCAAATGGGTAATATACGAACAAGCCAAGTTAAACGATTATCTAAACAAATAGTAAGAGATTTCCATAATCAATTAAACACAGAATTCGAAAATAATAAGCATGTTGTAGAAGAAGTATGCTCTGTAATGTCTAAAAAGATGAGAAATCTAATAGCAGGTTATGTTACTCGAATTATGAGACAATTTAAAGATCAAACAATACAGGTTCTTGAAGAACTCTAATTCTTTTGAGAATAAATCTTTTTTAACCCCTTCTTTATTTTATACTTATGCCTTTAAACTCTAGAATTGCTAATTTCTATAATTTGTCAATTGAGGAGAGAAAATCCTTACTAGTTTCATTGCTAGATCTCACTGATAATGAACTCAGGATTCTTCAAGGAGAAGGAATCTCTGATGAAACTCTGGGGTATATGATAGAGAACGTTGTAGGGAGAGTTTCACTTCCATTAGGAATAGCTACAAATTTCAAGGTTAATGGAAGAGACTATCTTATTCCTATGGCTGTAGAAGAGTCTTCCATAGTAGCTGCCGCCAGTAATTCTGCAAAAATTGCTAGAGTTAAAGGTGGTTTTACTGCTGAATATTCAGGTTCTCTTGCTATTGGACAAATGCAAGTTTTAAACGTTTCAAATTTTGATGAAGCTTCTAAACGAATCCTTTCAGAAAAACATGAACTTCTTTCACTAGCAAATTCTACTAACAAAGTTTTAGTTAATCTTGGTGGTGGAGCAAGAGATATTGAAGTAAGAGAAATCAAAGGAGATTTAGAAAATTATCTCATTATTCATCTGATAGTTGATGTAAAAGATGTACAAGGAGCAAATACAGTTAATACAATGCTAGAGAAACTTCATGCTAAGATTGAAGAATTAACTCAAGGATCAGTGTTAATGAAAATTATATCAAATTATGCCGTAAAAAGGACAGTTAAAGCATCAGCTGTTTTTGACAAAAAGATGTTGGGTGGGGAAGAAGTTGTCGATAAAATACTTCTAGCTTATGATTTTGCAAACAATGATATCTATAGATGTACGACTCACAACAAAGGCATTATGAATGGCATTTCAGCTGTTCTGCTTGCTACAGGCAATGATACTAGGGCAGTTGAAGCAGGAGCTCATGCTTTTGCTACAAGAAATGGTACGTATAAACCCCTAACTAACTTTGAAAAGAATTCAGTTGGTGATTTAGTAGGAACAATAGAAATTCCAACCTTTGTAGGGATACTGGGGGGAGCAATTAATGTGAACCCTATCTATCAGTTAGCATTCAAAATTATGTCAGTAACTAATGTAAGTGAGTTTGCAGAAGCTTTAGGAGCTGTTGGTTTAGCTCAGAATTTAGCAGCGCTTAGAGCTCTTGTATCTGAAGGAATTCAAGCTGGACATATGTCTCTACATGCAAGAAATATAGCTATAATTGCCGGAGCAATAGAAGACCAAATTGATAGAGTTGCTGAAAGAATGATAGCAGACAACAAGATTTCTGTTGACAGAGCAAAAGAACTTCTGAAGGAATATAACTGACATTCAAAGAAACTTAAAAGTGTGTATGAGATTCTCATATGATGAAACATATCAAAGAAATTACTGTGTTTTTAATCTCTTGCAATCTTTTACTGTTAAGTTTATCTTCAGTTTCTGCAGGTCCAGTTTTGTATACTCGGATAAGTTCAATTGATGAAAACTATACTTACTTCTATTATGGTATCTGCTACACCGGTGATATCGATGGGACAGAGTTTTACTTCCACATTCAAATTGATATATGGAACCCATCATTGTCAAATATAACTGTCAGAACAGGGAACCATGGTCTATTTGACACTGGCTTTGAAGCTCAATTTGAAAACGAAACCAATTTCGCCTTTGCAGATGAAATAGAGCTTCCCGCAACAAACCAGTATAGTATACCTACAGGATTGTCACAATATGTTTATTCGATTTCCTTTATTGTTTGTTCAGGAAATTTAACTTCTTTACCTTTTGGAAATTATACATTCTGGGTTGAATTTGATTCAGATATTAATGCAGAATATATGGATACTTATTTGCAAGTAAATAGTACTGGAGAATATTATTCAAATGAAGAACTACCTTCAAATTGGGGTACAATTTTGTCCTTCGCTACTAATTACTTAACCAATTCCATAGTAGGTTTGGTAGTATTGACGGTATTGTTTCTATATGCGAAGAAAATAAGACAATTGAAGACAACAAAGTGAAAAACTTTTATTCTCTCCTTTCAATAAGAATGTATGGAAGGACAAGATAAGAAAATAGAAGCAGATAAACCTGTTTTCGAGGAGGGATTACAATATCATATAGAATGTAAGCCTGGAGATTTATTAGGACCTGTTATGCTTCCGGGTGATCCTGATAGAGCAAAAAGAATAGCTCTAACATGGGATCAACACAAAGAAATAGCAGCTCATCGTCAATATTATTCTTACACGGGTAAAGTTCATGATGTTCCAATTAGTGTGACCTCAACTGGGATTGGAACTCCTGCTTGTGAAATTGCTTTGACAGAACTTCTGAATATCGGTTGTGACACGTTCATTAGAGTAGGTTCAACAGGTGCAATCCAACCAGGACTAGAGTTGGGAGATTTAATAATAAACACAGGAGCTGTAAAATTGGAAGGCTCAAGCATACACTATGTACCAGCTGATTTTCCAGCTTTAGCAAATTACGAAGTTGTTTTAGCTTTAATAGAAGCATGTGAAACCTTGGGGTATACTTATCACTTGGGAATAGCAGCTTCATCTTCAAGTTTCTACCTAGGACAAGGAAGACCAGGTTATAATGGCTATAAAATATCTAAGACAGATGCCATTGTACCAGATTTACAAAAAATGGGCGTAACTAATATTGAAATGGAAGCATCACATATCTTCACACTAGGGCAGATATTTGGTGCAAGAACAGGAGCGATATGTGCAGTTTATGCCAATAGAGTAACAAATGAATTTGATACAAAAGGGGAAAAGGAAGTAATTTCTGCAGCGAATTATGCAGTAAAAGTGTTAGCAGAAATGGATGAAGCAAAAAAGAAATCAAATAAGAAATTCTGGTATAGAAAAATCTAAAATAACAAACTTATGATAACAGAAATGAGGGAGGGAGGGTGAAATCTCGCAAAATATGTGTGAGATTTCACCATAATACTCCTCTTTTTGATACTTATAAATACTTCGCAAAATGCAACAAATTAGACCTAAAACTCTCTCTAATATTCTTCGAAAATTGTTTTAGGCACTTGACTTACTTCTTTACATGTTCATAATTCCTGGGAAGTAATAGTCTCCTGAGCCTTCTTCTAGTACAGCTAAATCCATTTTCATCATTAATGTTAGTGTACTTTGAGCTCTCTCAACTGACCAACCCAAGTGTGATGAAACTTTCTCCACTGAGAGTGAAGGTAGTCCTGTTGCTAATCTCAGCACTTCTTGCAAATCATTTGACATTTCTATAGGTTTGAATCTCACCAACACATCATCTTCTCCGATATCTACTCTTGGTGGAATTATCTCCTTTTCTTCTAATTTCCTAATTACTTCTAATATTTCTCCTGTCTTAATTTTCCAATTAGGTCTTGTTTCTCTGAAATAATCTATGAAATTTACAATTGTTATTGCTGATCCTATAGCTTCTAGCTCTTCTGTTCCTATAATCATGATTTCTTGAACTAGTTTCTGTTTGAATTCATCTTTTCCAAATAGGATGGGAGTCTTAATCTTACCTGCTGTACCAATGGTTTGAATCATTCCTGATTTCTTTCTAATTTCTAGAATTCTGTTGACAAGCAATTTGGATGATACCAATTCCTTCTCCGATTTTTTCTCTATCCTCTCTAACCCCTCATCTATTACTTCTTGTCTCTTTTTTTCATCCTTTTCTTGTGATTTATCCAGTTCTAAATCAAATTTTTTGTAAGCATCCGAAAGATTTGAACGTAAATCAGACTCTTTTTTCTTGCCTTTTTCTTTCTCTGGTACCATTACTATCATGATATTCTATCTTCCATTATATAAAAAAATATTCAATTAAAGATGACAATACATATTTACTTGTTATTTGATAAACCACTGATGAAGAGAATTGAAGTAATTAATTTTTACTAATATTTCACTTCTATCATAAAGTACTACCTGGTAGTAATAATATGAATGAAATAAACATAACTGCTTTCGGCGCTACGGATTATGTTGGAAGAAGCTCCTTTCTTCTAAGTAACAAAGATCACAATATACTGCTGGATTGCGGGATAGAACTTAGACCTAAGCAGTTTTCTGTCGCACCCAAAGGTGTAGATGATGTTGCATCTGATTTAGATGCAGTATTACTTAGTCATGCTCACATAGACCATTCTGGTTACATGCCTTCTTTATCCAGAAATGGATATAGAGGAAATTATTTTATGACCCATCCTACTAAGGAAGTTGTCTATAGATTGTGGTTGGATCATCTAAAAATTGAGGGAAGAAGACATTGGGGTGAATCAGACTTAGATAGGGTATTTCACAAGATTCGAACATTAAACTATTATAAACCATTCAAGTTAGCTGATGGAATATCTGCACAGTTCCTTAATGCAGGTCATGTGTTAGGTGCTGCTCAAATTCTTATAGATTGGGAAGGGACTTTGATACTTTATACTGCTGATATAAATGATAGAGTAACCCCAATGTTCGATGGATATGATTTGCCTAAGGAAGAAATTGATATTCTCATAACTGAATCAACAAATGGAGAAAGATATGTTCCTGAAAGATCCAAAATTGATGTGGGATTACGACTCATTGCGAAACAAGTAACTGATGAAAAACACAAAATGATTTTACCTTCTTTTGCTGTTGGAAGATCTCAAGAAACCCTAATTACTTTAGCTCTTGATGATGATTTATCAGATGTTCCTATATATATCGATGGGATGATCAACCAAATGAATATGATTACAGAGCATTTTCTTTCAGATAAATGGGTTTCAAAAAGATTTCTGGAACAATTAAGAGATGCAGGTTTACATTCTCCCTTCGAAAAAAGTAATTTTATTCCTGTAAACTCAATTTCTGAACGAACCCATGCCGCAAGGAGATATATTGCTAAAAATACTGAAGGATCTATTATTGTCACTACTTCTGGAATGTTGGAAGGAGGACCTGTTCATACCTATCTTGAATTGTGTGGAGACAATGAAGAAAATGTTATAGGATTTACAGGATATCAAGTTGATGGAACACTTGGTAGAGCAATTTATGATGGAGAAAGATCTATTACAATTGATAATGGAAGGGGACGAAAAAAGAATCTTGTTCTTAAAGCCAAAGTAATGAAATTCCCCTATTCTGGTCATAGTTCTGTAGATGGATTGAAATTTATAATGCAAAAAACAGATGCACAAGATATTATTCTTATTCATGGTGATAAAAGGAATCAAAATTATATCTTAGATTATGTTAAAGATGTTGCTCAACCAAGGACACTCAAAGAAGGAGTTAAAACAAGACTGCTAGGCGTATAAAATGAACTTAGAAGAACCTCCATACTTACAAATCGCCTTAGATTTAGTTTCGCTTGAAGATTTAAATCGTATCTTAAGCCGACTACCTGTGAAAAAGGAAATTCTTTATGAAGCAGGTACCCCCCTAATCAAGAAATTCGGTGTTTCAATAATTGAGCAAATTAGAGGTTTTTGTTTAGATTCTTATGTCATCGCAGATATGAAAACTTTAGATGTTGGTTGGCTGGAAGTGAGAATTGCTGCTGAAGCTTCCGTCAATGCAGTCGCGATTAGCGGTTTAGCTTCACTCGAGACTATAGAATCTTCTCTAAAAGAAGGACG
Organism: Candidatus Heimdallarchaeota archaeon; assembly: GCA_030603365.1. Classification (GTDB taxonomy): domain Archaea; phylum Asgardarchaeota; class Heimdallarchaeia; order Heimdallarchaeales; family Heimdallarchaeaceae; genus UBA460. Next base: position 96,255 of record JAUVXV010000008.1, on the reverse strand, counting down.
ACAGAAAGCTGTTGATATAATTCTTGATTGTATGAATATTAATGACCCTAAGCAATTACTAGATTCATTATCCAGAGTTCCTGAAATCATCTTATTCCATAGAGGTATTGATCAAGAGAACAATATAGATCATCCTTGGGAAACAATTCGATTGATTAAAACTAGTTATCCTAAGTCACTTATTGCTGTTGCTGGTGGATTAGATATCAATGCTAGCCAAAAAGCCCTCAATAATGGTGCTGACATAATAGTTGTAGGTAGAGCAATTACTCAAGCTAAAGATGTCGAAAAAATCACTGGTGAGTTCCTTCAATTGTTGAATTAAACAAAATATTTTTCCTCTTTCAGAATTCATGGATTGTCCCCTTCATTCTTATTCGATTATAGATTTTTTTGTACGTAAAATTAAAAAGTAAAAGGATAATTAGAGATGAAACTATCAGAACAATTAAAGATAACCATACATGGAAATCTCCTATTGTTCCTCCTCCAAATAAGCATAATCTAAATGCCTGAACTGCTAACGTCATTGGTGAAAAATATGCTATTATTCTTAACCATTCTGGGAATAGCGAGAGAGGAAAGAGACTTCCGCTTAGAAGGTGTATAACTCCTATAAGGACCATAGAAATCTCTCTTCCTCTCTTTACCAATATAGTGATATTGGCTGCTAATAGAGATAGAGAAAAGAAAAATAAGAGTACAAATACAATGATAAGTAGGAAAGAAAGTGCTGAGTAAACATTGACTGATATTCCAGTGAATATAGGGAAGATAAATAATACTGGAATATAGTAAATAATTGAGAAGATTAAGCTATACAATACCTCGAAAGTAATCTCTGAAATGAAATATTTCTTTAAACCAAAAGGTTGAGTTGCAAGTGTTTCAAAAGTTCCTTGTCTCATTTCACTTGTGAAACTATTCATTGATTTCATCAAGATTCGTGTTGATATATCCACTAGCATGCTTCCTGCAAAAATAAATGGTATACTACTAACAACGTAATTATCTTGACTTATTAGCAGATTGGGAACTAAATTCGCTACATAATAAAATAGGCTAGCAACAGTAAATGTATTAACAAACCCAATTAGGAGTGTAAACTTATACTGCCAAATGATACGTATGTTTCTAGCGAATGTTGCTTTAAAACCACTAAGAAAACTTAGAGATACTTCTGTATGGTTAAATTGTTCAATTACTCCTTTAGTCCGTTTTGTTGAAATTAGTACCAATCCACCTTGTTTTTCAATTTAGAGTTTTTAATACTCTTTACGACTAGAAAATAGGACAATACACCTAAGATTAAGGTGATACCGATCAAAATTGCACTATTGGTGAAAATTAACCTCCAATTTGAAGTGTCATTTAAAGCGATAGATTGTAATGCTTCCAATCCATACGTTAGAGGTAAAACTCTTGAAAGAAACATAGGAAATCCTTTAAGCAAAGCAATTGGAAAAACTACACCTGTAAAAGTTTTAGATAATTGATAAAGAAGTGGTATTAATCCACTGTTTTTTTGATAGAATATTGTAAATGATGCAAAGACCATTGAAACGACCATGTGTGAAAGTAAAATAAGAACAAATAGCATTATGATGATTAAAACCTCTTGTAAAGAAATCACATAAAATGATCCCATGAAAAGAAAAGCTAAGAATAAAGCTATGAAAACTGAAATTGATGATAGTGTTACTCCTGCAAGAGTACTTCCTATCGAATATTCAAAGAAACTGAAATTAACTAAAAGAGAAGACCAGGTTCCAGATATTATCTCATTGTAGATACTTGCACTCACAGTTGAAAGTGTAGTACCTATTATCATTTGTAAGCTCAATCCAAGAAAACAAAATTCTACATAGGTTGATGAAATACCAAAAATAGTTAAATCTGGGTTGAGTTTACTAAAAAAGAAGTACATTACTAGTGTAACAAGATTCAAAAAAATAGTCATAAAATAACTACTTTTGTAGCTTAAAGCCATCTTAATTCTTGATTTAAAAATAACATTGATTCGAGAGTAAAAAGCTGATTTCTTAGTAGTATAACTAAAGGACTCGAGAACATCCACCAATTGATGAGTAATAGTTATACATCCTCCTCTTGGATTGGAAAAGTGAATATTTCATTTAAGTCGGTTTCCTTGTTTTCAAGTGATTCTTGCTTATTAAGAGCAAGAAAGGCTAAAAATGATTCTTTTAAACTTGGCATATAGGGAGCAATTTTGAAGATTTCACCACTTGCTCGAAGAATTAAGACTGTTATACGAGATATTGTTTCATTCAAGGGATATGTTATAGGTTGTATTGTTGCTTCAAATACAAAATTGAAACTATCCTTCACTTTCAAAGATAATATGTCAGCTCCTGCTTGATCTTTTACAAGTTTCTTGAAAATTTCTGTTGGAAGCTTAGACATTCCAAATCCATCTGAGGGTAGAGGAGGTAAGGAAAACATTAAGTGCACATATTCTTGAACAGCTGTTTTCTTGAAGATATTAGGAGGACAATCTTCAACTATGTCTCCACTGTCTATTAGAATCAAACGTGAGGTTAGTTCATCAATTTCAGGAAAATTATGGCTTGTTAGAAGAATAGTGGTTCCGAACTCTCTATTAAATTCATTAAGAAGATCTTTTGCTTTTTCAGAGCTTTCTGCATCGAATCCTAGTGTTGGTTCATCAAGCAGAAGAATTTTAGGAAAAGGAATTAATGCCCTAATTAAAAGCACTTTAGCTTTCATTCCTGTTGAAAGTTTCATGACTAAGGTTTTTCTTTTATCTTCTAAATCAAAATAATTCAATAATGAAGATATTCTTTTCCTTGCTACATCCTTACTCAAACCACTAAGGGTACTATAGAACAGAAGATTGTCTTCAATAGAAAGACGATAATATAAACTTCTACCCCCTGTTTCTCCAAAAACAGCTCCAACTATCTTCCGAATTTTTTTGTCTTCTTTTATTGAAATATCATTGATATAAGCTTCACCTGATGTAGGAAGAAGAAGAGTTGTTAGAATCTTTGTTAAAGTGGTTTTTCCTGCTCCATTAGGTCCTAGCAGTCCTATAAATTCTCCCTCTTTAATATTTAATGAAACATTGTTTAAAGCAACTATTTTCTTCCCTTTTTTCTGGTATTCCTTATACAAGTTTTCTATCTCAATTGACACACTATTTAACATAAACTCAGCTATTTAAACACCTCAAAATCAAGAAAATCATGAGTTTATGATTTATTTTGCTGCTTCTCTTTTGATGTTCTTTTTACAAGTATGTAAATTAGAACCGTAATTGCTAATGCAATTGTGGAAATAAATGCAAAAAGCCAGGGTAATGTTTCTGATATTAGATATAAATAAGTTGAGAGATAAGCTGTCCCAGTAATCCCTAGAAAGAACCCTGTAGTTAAAATTGAGTAAATTAAAGAGAAATGAGCCTTTGGAAGTTCATACGTTAGTATAGTAAAAACTACAGGAAAGAACAATGCATGCCCTATATTTTTTCCAAAGAGAATCACTGTGTAGATTGCAGTATTATTTGGAACTAAATATATCAACAAATAGTTACACAATAGAATAATAGTAGATACTAGAAGAAGACTATCAGTTATTTTTGGTTTACTTGAAATCATCCATCCAACAAATGGTGATATGATGATGAAACTTAGTTGGGATAAACCTAGAATTATCCCGATAGTACTTTCAGAGAGTTCTAATTTATTTCCATAAATTGCTAGTATTGGATCAGTAATCCCCGATATCAAACCAAATATTATGAAACTTAAAGTAAAGAATATGAACGTTTTAGAGGTAAATATCTTAAAATCTAATTTTTCTTTCTTACCCATTTTAATATCTACCCTTCGTATAAAATGAATGGTTTCAGCTTTACCCTTTACAAAAACAAGTTGAAAAGCTGCAAAACCTACAATCGAAAGAGCTAAACCACATAGTATCATCACATATCCAGGAAAGAAATTAAGAACAAATCCTAAACATAAAGTACCAATAAGATTGCCAAGTCTTCCTGAACTTGAGATTAATGAATTATACAACCCCTTATACCTTGTTTTAAGATCTGATAGAAGTGATCTACTCGATAATCCAAAAGTATTGTTTGTTAATCTAAGTATGATAAACAGGAATGCTAAAAGAGCCGTATTTTCTGTAAAAGCTAAGCAACCTACTGAAATAATCATTAAGACAAATGATGAAAAAATAATTGGTTTCCTGCCGAATTTTTCAATAAGCCATCCACTTGGAATTCTTCCAAATAAACCTGCAAATGTATATGCTGTAGCTATAATCCCCCATTTTGCAAGAACTGCTATTTCAATAGTTCTAGAATATTCTTCTAGGTTTAAGGGAGTTAAGTTTTGAATATATGTTGAACTTGAGAAATTTACAAAATGTGATGATTCTTTTTCTAACAGATACAAAGGAAAGAGTTGTCGTATTGACATATAAACTGCAAATGCTAAAAATTGGGAAAGAAGGAAAGCTAGAACTTCTCTAGTTTCTGGAGCTCTGAGAACATCTATAATATTAGCTGATTCAGCTGGTGGACCAAGTTCGGTATCTATTCCCGGCATTATATCTTCACTTTTGTATATGATTCTTTATCATCTTAGCATTGATAGCTAAAATATCTAGCACTATAAATGAATGTTTAATTCTATTTGAGTAGCTGTTCATAGATTTTTTCAGCCATATTGTTAGCTTGATCACTATTAGTTAATATTTCTATTTCCTTGGCTGAACTTACACCTATACCTAGTTCAACTGCTCGGGCTATTTGTTCTTGCTCGAATATCTTACCTTCACTAACCTCAGGAGTTGTTCCTAGCATTCTCAAAATAGCTACACCAACTGCATCTATCGCGATTCTATCTGTTCCAGCCATCATAATATTAGGTTCCTTTTGTGTTCCTCTAGCTGGACCTCCATCAACAAATGCAGAGACTCCATCTAGAACAATCAAATCAGGAGAAAAAACACTATTAATATCTGCTATCATCTTTCTTGGGTTTTCAGAATTATGCAAAACTTGCATATATGCAGTACCATTAAGATTTCTTTTTGGTACCAAACCTGTGGCATTCTTGAGTGCCATTGTGAAATGACCACCAAATTGATGTGTTTTGAGGCAACAAGTTTCAACTATGCATTCAGCATTGTGATATATTTTAGGAAATAGAAACCCTTCATTCCAATAACTATTTTCAGGAGTTAAAAGAACGAATTCTTCTACTGGTAGTTCTGCTAGGTTCACGAGCTCAAATTCTAATTCCTTTGCAAGTTCAAACATACCTTTCTGTTCAAAACACTTACGTGTATCAGTAGGGCCACTTCTCTCAGCTAAAGTGATAGACTTGGCACCCATTTGTTTTAATTTGATAATTAATGATTTTAGTGTTTCAACAGATGAGGAAGCAGGTGGTGGATCAGCTGTATTGAAATTTGGTTTTAGAATAACTTCTTTTCCTTCTACTGGATTAATTCCAAGAAGGTCAATTGCTTGAACAGTTCCTTCAAATCTATTATCGGTAGATATGATAGCAATTTTTGTCATTGTTCCCTTGATGAAAGGAAATAGTCAATATATATTATTTTCTTTCTATTTTACCTTTCACTAGACAGTAGAATTTAAAACTGCAATGAAATATGTGCATTTATGTCGAAACAGCTGTTTGCAGATTTTATTATTCAAAAAGCAAATGTATGGACAATAAATGAAAAGCAACCTAGAGCTGAAGCAATAGCAGTTTATCAAGATACCATTTTAAAAGTTGGTAGCAATGAAGAAATTGAAACACTAATTGGTCCAGAAACTAAGGTTATCAATCTGAATTATGAAACTGTTATTCCAGGGTTTATAGATGCTCATACACATATTGCCTGGAATGGAATGAATAAAATTTACTTGGATTTAGGATCTACTAAAAGCTTACAAGAAGCAATAGATCTTGTTCAGCAAGAGGTAGAAAAAAAAGAGACTGGTGAGTGGATTATTGGAAGGTCATGGGATCAAAGCAATTGGTCAGAACAGCGTTACATTACAGCTGAAGATTTAGACCCAGTAAGCCCTGAAAATCCGGTGATTCTTCGACATGTTTCGGGTCACTTTGAAACCGTAAATACTCTTGGTTTTCAACGTTTAGCTCTTGACATTAATCAAAAGGGAGTAGACGTTGATGAACAGGGAAACCCAACAGGTACTTTGAGAGATGTAGAACTTTCAGGTAAAACAGAAATTAGACCCAAATTTGATGATTTTATAAAAGGATTGAAGTTCGGAATGGATGAGTGTTTAAGTTTAGGGATAACATCTGTTCATGATAATATCACATTTGAGAATCTTCCAGCCTACAAATATCTCTCTGACAAAAAAGAATTATTGATCAGAATTTACGGAATTATTTACGAAGATATGATTGATGAAGCAATAAAATTACGATTACAAAGAGATTTTGGAGATAAATGGTTTAGGATAGGCGCATGCAAACTGATGACTGATGGAGCTATCAGCTCTAGAACAGCTTATCTTTTTGATGATTATTCTGATTTAGAGGGTGAAAAAGGATTTGCTCTTTATGATGAGCAAAGATTAGATGAGATGGTTAGTAAAGTGCATAAGGCTAATATTCAAATCGCAGCACATGCAATAGGCGATAAAGCAATATCAAATCTGATAACAGCAATTATGAAAAATATTAAACCAGAAGAATGCAGACAAGCTCTCCACCGAATAGAACATGCAGAACTTCTATTATTGGAAGATATAGAACGATCCAAGGAATACGGCTTAGTTTATTCAATGCAACCTAACTTTGTTTGGAGATGGGGAATGGTTGGCGTTAATGGGATGTATGAGCAAAGAATAGGAACAGAACGAACAATGATCAATAATCCTTTCCGATGGGTTCAAGATAATGATCAACTGATTGTTTTTGGAAGCGATGGAATGCCATTAGGCCCCCTATATGGTATGAAAGGAGCATTATTTCATCCAAATAAGAAATTAAGATTAACGCTCGAAGAAGCTATTAGATGTTATACTCTTTATCCTGCAAAAGTCTCAGGGGAAGAGAGATTAAAAGGATCAATAGAAGAAGGAAAACTTGCAGATATTGTTATACTCAGTCACAATTTAGATGAACTTGATGTTGAAAGATTTCATGATGTGGACATAAACTACACAATAGTCGGTGGAAAAATAGCTTATCAAAAATAAGAATATCTTAAATTAAAATTGTTTAACAATAATTGTGATTACATCGCCTTCTTGGATAGTGTGATCTAATCCAACTCTCTGATTTGGATGCTTAGAGCTAGGTCCTGAAACCACTGCATAACGAAATTGTTTCTTAAATTTTCTATGGATTTTGTTACAAACATCCTTAATTGTAGAACCACTTGTGATTATCAAAGGTTCTTCATAATCAGTCTTTGCTCTCTGTTTCTTTAAATATACTTGAATAAGTTCCAATTCATCAATTATTGTGTCTTTTAGCAAATCGAGATTTTCTTCCTTGAGAGCACTAATAAAAACTGCATTTGGGAATTTTCTCCTCAACCGTGTAATTTGTCTAGCAGAAATTAAATCGATTTTATTTATTACAATTAGAAGTTTTGGATAAACTCTGTTTCCTTCAAGTACGTCAATTAATTCATCCATAGTAGGATCACATCTTACTGTAACTGCAGCATTCATGACCTTGTATTCTCTAAGTATATTTACGAAAGTTTGTTCAGACATCTGTTTTAATTTTGATATAGTTGAGAGGGCTATACCTCCTCTCTCTTTCTTTGTAATTTTAATATCAGGTTTAGTTTGACCTGGACGAATTGCTACTTTACTCAATTCATTAAGTATTTTCGAATAAATCTCTTCAGCATACTTATATTCAAGAAGGAGAACAATTAAATCTATACTACGTGCAACTGCTAAAATTTCTTTGCCTCTACCTTTACCCTTACTAGCATCCTCAATTATACCTGGAAGATCTATTAATTGTACTTGAGTACCTCGGTGCTCCATTATGCCTGGAATGGCAGTAGTAGTTGTAAAATCGTAGGCACCTATTTTTGATATTTTGCTTGTAATATTGGACAACAAAGTAGACTTACCTGTTGAGGGGAAACCTATGAGAACAGCTGAGCCATCACCAGCCTTTTTAACATCAAATCCATAACTTGTCCCTGATTTTGATGAAAGCTGTTGGTCAAGTTTTTTCCTTCTCCATTTAGCAAGTTTAGATTTCAAAACCCCAATATGCTTCTCTGTAGCTTTATTTTTAGGGGTTTCCCTAATCTCATCTTCAATTTTGGTGATTTTTTCATCAATAGTGAGACTCATGAGATTTCCATCCTACTTGCTTAGAGTATGGTAATATTCACTTTAATCAGTATTTAGATTTAACTATTAATGTGGAAGATTCTTATACAGTTGCTAAAACAACTACTTGAATTAATAAGCAATAGTAAATTAAATCAAAAATTAATAACCTACACCTTTATGGTTTATAAATCTTTTACTCATTTTTTTGTTTACCGAGCAGTATATTTAAATAATTGATATTTTAATATAATCTGAATTTATGGGGTGGTTTTGAATTGACTGAAACACTAGAACTAAGCGATGAGAAGCAAATAATTGCACTAGCAAAAGCCTTATCTTCTCCTACAAGGTTTAATATCGTGAAATTGCTGCTTGATAAAGAAATGGACATTTCAAGTATAGCTAAGAGAATGAAACAAACAGAAGCAAATACTTCTGCTCAGATTAAATATCTGGAAAGAGCTGGAGTACTTGAATCAAGATATGAACCTGGGGCTCATGGAGTAAGAAAAGTCTGTAAGACTAAAGTAAATAAGATTATTCTTACCATTCTTTAGTTTTTATTTCTTCTTTTTTTTCGCTAAAACGGCTATATCCTCTATTGAGAGAACCCATATTTTTTTGATTTTAAATTCAATCTTTTCTAGAATTTGCTTTAATTTTTCTTCTTCAAAGATTTTTGTTAATGCAGTTACTACAATGTATCCATTATTTTGTAGAATTCTGAAACCTTCTCTTAATGTCTGATCTGATTCTTCTAGATTCTGCAATACAGAGAAGTAAAACGTTTTTTGAGAACATGATTGCCTTAAAGGAAGTGATTCACTATCAGCACAAATAAAATGACATCGCTTATGTTTATTCTTTCCTATCTTCAGCATCTCATAAGAGAGATCACATACAATTATGTTTTGTTCAATATCCTTTAAAAAATCAATTAGGAGTCCAGTCCCTCCTCCAATGTCTACAATTATTTCATGTTTTTGAAAATCAAGCTCAGGTAAAACTTCTCTAAATTTTGTATGTTGAATTTTTGTATATCGTTTGTCATAAGCATCAGCTGTTTCATTGTACCTTCGTGCTACCTCGAACTTTTTGGTATTCATCTAAATAACATTATGAAAGAAAAGAATTTTAAGTCCTACTCTTACAACATATTGATGCCTATAACCTTACGCGGAGCGAGAGTTCTCAAAGAACTATCAAATATGGACTTCAGAGTATTGAATATGGTTGAAACTCTTTTACGTAAAGGTGAATATGCTCCTGTTGACAAAATAGTCACTTTTTCTGGTTATAGAGCTAAAGATGTAGATTTAATTTTATCAAAATTGAATAAACTAAAACTAATACGAAGGTGGTCAGGTTATTTCATAGGTTATTCTTTAACCTTATCTGGATTTGATGCACTAGCTTTAAACACTCTTTACAATAAGAAGATAGTATACGGCGTTGGCAATTCTAGGGGAGTAGGAAAAGAAAGTGACATTTATCATGCAATAGATTTCGATAATAATGAAATTATGCTCAAAATAAATAGAACAGGTAGAGCAAGTTTTCATCAAATTAAACGAAAAAGAAATTTTTTGGAAGGAAGATTTCATTATTCCATATTCTCAACAGCTGCTTCATCAGCAAAGAGAGAATTTACAATCCTAAAGAAACTCCAGAATGAGAATTTACCAATTCCAGATGTGAAAGGCCATAATCGTCACATCATAGCTATGAATGTAATCGAAGGTATTGAATTAATTAATGTGAGAAAAATAAAAAAACCAATCAAAGTTCTCGAAAAGATAATTGAGTTTGCTAAAACGCTTTATCAGAAATACAACTTAGTTCACGCAGATCTAACAGAGTACAATATAATGTTTGATGAAAGAAATGAACAGGTCATAATAATTGATTTTCCTCAAGCTGTTGAGATAGATCATCCAGAAGCAGACAACTTCTTGAGACGGGATTTTGACCATTTCTTAGACTATTTTGGTAAGAAATGGGGAGTTAGTACAGATGATTCTGAAACTGTGATAGAATACATTATTGGTAAGAAAAAGAGGTGATAATAATATCGGAATCAGATATAATTTCTGTTGGAGTTGATATACTTCCTAGTACATCAGCAGCAAGAGGAGCTCATTATGCTGTTTGTGTTTATGATGGAACCAACAAGAATGTTATCCAGAAATTCGATAAAGTGAATCTTCAGAAATTAATAGCTATTGTAAAGAGCTCTCAAGCAATGTATATTGCCAGTGATAATATCTATGAATTAGTGAAAAGTCCCTCGCAGATTCCTCATCTATGTCTCCAATTATTACCAACAACTAAACTCATTCAAGTCACAGGGTCACCTATTCATGGATTTACTTCTCTTTCAAGATTAATGAAACAGAATGGTTTGGATGTATCAGGTAAATTATCTCCACTTGCAGCGGCAGAAGCATGTGCAATTCTTTCCAGTAGAAAACTTGGGTATATCATAGAACCTTTTGAGGATGAAACCAAAATTGTTGTTTCTAGATCAAGATCAAAAGGACCAGGTGGTTGGTCGCAAAAAAGATATGGACGATCCATGGATACAGCTGTAAATCAAGAAGCGAAAAAGATTGAAAACTTATTAATTGAACAACATTTTGATTTTGATAAAAGAGTTTCAAGGAGTAAATTCGGTGCACAAAAAGTGGTTTTTAGTGTATATTCTTCTATTGCAAAAATTACGAAAATAATAAAAAAACAAAGAGGTGAACTTTGTCAAGTACAAATTTTTCCTGTAAATAAAGAAAGAGTAGAATTCATTCCGCTATCACAACAAGTTAAACTAAAATCATCACTTAGAAGACTTATTGTTGGCATAGATCCAGGTTTAACAGTAGGTCTCTCAATTATGGATCTAAATGGTAGAATACTGAAAATTAAAAGTATTAGAGAAGCTAGTAGAGGTCAAGTTATAAGAGAAATCACTCAATATGGAAAACCATCTCTCGTTTGTGTTGATGTATACCCTTATCCAGGATATGTGGAAAAAATTGCTTCAGCACTGAATGCACGATTATATACCCCCAGAAGTGTGATGACTGTTTCCGAAAAGAATGAGATTGCGAGGAAATTAGCAATGCAACTCGGTGTTGTTATTAGAAATGCTCATCAGCGAGATTCCTTAGCTTCTGCTTATAAAGGCTATAATAAGTTTAAATCTGAATTTGATAACATTGAGAGAAAATATCGAGACATATATGATAAAGCTTTACGAGATGAAATTAAGGATAATATCGTAAAAGGAAAATCAATAATCGAAGCAGTTCAAGTTATAGATCAATCATTAGCTGATGAAAAACAACCCGAGAAAAAAATTGTGAAAGCAAAGGTTGCAGAAAAAATATCTTCTCCAGACGTTGAACAATTACAGAAACAAATTAATGATATTAGAGACCAATTAGACTGGGAAAGAGGCAAAAATACTGAACTCTATATTGAAGTTAAGAATTTGGAAGAAAAAACAGAAAGTATGCAATTTAGATTAGATGAGGGTAGAACTGAATACGTAGAACAAATTCAGCGAGAAAAAGCATACATAATTCAACAGAATCAGATTTCACATCTTAAAGAACAAATTGAACATTTAGAAATGGAAATCGAACGGTCAGCTGATAGAATAGATGAGCTGAAACGTGTTGCCTGGTTACGCGGTGGTAGAGGATGGTTTCCTCTCAAAGTTATAAGAAAGTTCACTCAAGAGGAAATCGAACGAACAGCTGATAATTATACTTTGGGTCCAGGAGATATTGTGTATATTTTGGATACAACTGGAGGAGGAGCTCAAACAGCAGCTAAACTTCTTTCATATAGGATTAAAGCTATAATCGGTAATATTGATCAATTCTCATACAATGCAAAAAAACAGCTGATTGAATCTCAACTCTCATTAGTTAATTCTGGGGACGTAGAAATTATCAGAATTGATGAGATTGCTGTCATAAAAGAAAGCGATATGACCAAACTCATTGAAGTTGCTCAAGAAGAAATAGACACCATAATCACTGAAAAGAAAGAAACTTTTTTGGATAGTTTAATTGTTGAATATAGAAGGGAAAGAGAAAAGGAACTCTCAGATTATGATAATAAAGTAACTCGTGAAAGGAAGAAAACCTTGCCTTCACAAAAAAAAGATGAAGAAATTGATGAATAATCTAGAGCTCATCTACTGCTAATTGAACTAGAAGAATATTATTTCCTCTAACGAAGATATTCCCATATCTGGAGACTTCTTCACCTGCAATTATCTCTATTGCGTCACTAAGGTGACAATTCATATACTGATCAAAACTTACTAGTTTTCCTTTATACTTTACATTATCTTTAAGTCGAATGATTATATACTGACCAATTACTTTTCTTAGAGTGTTAATGGGAATGCTACTCATGTTATTCACAAACTTTTAGTATTATAATCGGACTGAAGGAAAGTAATTTAAAAAGCTTGTGATGACTAATTACCTTTCAACGTATTGTCCTATGTTTCATAGTTTATTGCAGATTCTTCTAATGTTTGAGTTTCCAAAGTTTTTATTTTTCTCTTTCTAACTTTCACAAATATAGGATGATTAACTGCATTACCAACAATAATAGCTTCTCCAACACCAAGCGTTGTAATTGAATTTAATGTAGCTCTATCTATTCCTTCAGAAGAACGACCGATGAAATCTAAATCATAAGGATTGAGAACTTTCATGATAATATGTGTGTTACACTGGCTTAATGCTGTAGTAGAAAGCTTAACTGGTCTTTGACTAACCAGAACTAATGAAGTAAAGAATTTTCTGCCCTCTCTAGCGATTGTTTCAACAATGGATTTTGAGATTGCTAACTCTTGTCTTGCTTCAGGTGCGAATTGATGAGATTCCTCAAGAATTATTGTAGTAGGGGGAATTTCTGACTTCTTTCTCATATTAAAAATTCTAGTGAGTATGTAATATACTATCATTTGTTTGAGTTTAATACTAGTAAAATCACTCAGATCAAAAATTACTATTTTCCCTGGTTGGATGATTTCTTGTAATGAAGGATTTTCAGCTGATCCAAACAATCTTGTGCTTTCTAGATTGTACAACCATCCTACTAAGGCTTCCTTACTTCTCTGATTGATTTGCTCATCCTTTTCTAATTCAGCGATAATATCAGCAATATCATAGCTCTCTCCTTGTTTTATTTTCTCTTTGTAAAATTTTGAAGTTGTCCGATACAGTTCACGTGATTGTGCTGGAGTAATTTGTGGCTCATAGACTGCAAATTGTCTTGGTGTAATGGCTGGTGTTGCAAATTGAACTAGTGCACCAGGAAAGACATTTACAACTTTAGAGAATGGAGATTTTCCATCCCCAAAACCAATATATTCTCCATGAACATCAAAAAGAACGACTGCAACTCTACCTTGTTCAGCTTTTCTGGATAATAATTCTTCTAGTAGGACTGAAACAGTATATGATTTTCCTGCTCCAGATATTGCTAATATAGCTGCGTGTTTTTGTAATAATCTGGTAAGATTAAGATGAACATCAAGATCATGTTGTTCAATTTTACCTATGTTTAATCCATTTGTTTTTTCTAATCCCAGAAAATTCACTAAGGTGTTTTTCTCAGGAGTAAAAACAGTATCACCAGGAGAAACTGGAAACAACAATCTCTGTATCCCTATTTCTGTTATTATTCCGAGTGTTTTGGCTTTAGCAATGATGTGTTCCCATCTGTCTGAAGGAAATATCGAAGCTAAGGTTTTACCACTGGTTTCATATGCTCTTACAGCTGATGGAGAAGAGAAATATCTATTTGTTTTAAAGAGTTCAGAAATTGTACCAATTACCTCTCCTTGGTCTGTAGGAACAACTATATACATTCCCTTGTTAAGCCTAAATTCCTCCTCTGGTTTTGTTAAAACAAAACTAAATTCAGTGGGATTAGGAGTATTATCTTCACTTACTATAATTGTACCTATACTTTTTTTTGCCATATTAACCACCTGAAAGAAAGGGACTTCTATTTCTTCTTTTTTGTAGAGAAAAACCAGTATATCCTATTTTTGCAGCAATTTCATCTACTAAGATATCTGCATCTGTTTCTTGCAGTCTAGCTCTTGCATCTGCTTCTATAATCACATTTGGTAGCCCATATTCTGGATTAAATTTAGATACTGCATTTACAAGCGATGAGATAGTTTGAGCATGATCATGCTGACTGGAAAATAACAGAGGATATTCAACTCTTAATGGAGTATCAAATTCAGCAGTTTTCAAATAAAAACAGTGGATCTTGAAATCTGGTAAGTCTTTCTCAGATTCATCATTGAAATTTGATAAGAAGAACTCAAATGTTCTCTCATTTACATCTAAAACATGATATAGTAAATCAGTATCTCTAAGCTGTCTGATTATGGGTCTATAGTCTATATTTAACAGCTTCTGAAATTCAGGAACCTTACTTAAGTGTGGAAGTAAACCTGACAACTTACTTGTTAAAACTGCAGATCGAGAATCTTTTACGATTCCACATAGAGCAGTCCTATTCTTCTGACAAAGCGTATATAATCTCCTGTATAGAGCTTTAAGTTTTTTGTATTGATTTAGTAAAAATTCACTTTGATTAACCTGCCTAAAATCAATTACTGGAAGGACAGAACCATCTAACATAATAACATCAGGATGATCTTTTTCGACTAGTGAAATACCACATCGGATTTCTTTTTGCATCCTCCAAATAGAAATCAAATTATCAATTTCATTTTGAGATAAAGGTTCTATACTTGTTAGAATATCAGGAAAAGGTTGTTCTTCTGGAAAATACTTAACGATAGGTGTTGTCTCCTTTCTATGAAAGAAAAGCACACCTACAGCTCTTATCAATGCTATATCGAAGTAGTTTAAAGATCGGTGAATAACTCCTCCATCCACTCCTGCAAACTTCAAACCTTCTATGTTTGTTTCAGGAACTTTCATGGTAAACAAAGTGTCGGAGGTTTGAATTCCAAATGCTGGGGGAAATTCAGAAGGGTTAAGTGAATCTTTAACTTCACGAAAGAGATCTTGAAAGAGTTTTCGATGATCATTATAGGTTTTGATTCTTTTTGAGATATCATCAATGGCTTTATCTATCTTATTTTGAACTGCCATTTTTATTCCACACTATTATATCATCTAGATATTCATATTAAAACTACTAGTCAAAGAGATTTCAAGACTTACTGCTATTTTCACTTGCAACTTGTATGAATTTAAAGTATGTAGGGGTAGGTTTTGCTGGCCTTGACTGAAATTCCGGATGGAATTGAGAAGCAATGAAACATGGGTGATCTTTCAGTTCTAAAGTTTCCATTCTGATACCATCTTCTGATTTTCCTGAGAATATCATTCCCTTAGAAACAAGTGTTTCAATAAAATCTGGATTAACTTCATATCTATGTCTATGACGTTCATAAATTATATCTGAACCATATATCTTCTCAAAAAACGAACCCTTCTGTAGAAGTATTTTATGTTTTCCTAATCTCATTGTTCCTCCCTTTTGATCAATTTCACGTTGTTCTGGAAGAAAATCGATTACTGGATAGTTTGTACCTGGATTAATTTCTGTAGTGTTAGCGTCTTTCAAATCGCAAACGTTTCTAGCAAATTCTATGACTGCTAATTGAAAACCATAACAGATACCTAAGAATGGTATTTTCTTTTCTCTAGCAAATTGGATTGCTTTAATTTTCCCTTCTGACCCTCTGGATCCAAATCCTCCAGGAACTAGGATACCATCATATTTTGCTAGCTCATTAATTGAATCTGGATTCTCTTCATATTTTTCAGTTGAAACAAAATCAATGATGAGTTTAACATCATTATGTGCTGCAGCATGATTTAGAGATTCCTTTACACTTATGTATGCATCTACAAGTTCTGTATATTTTCCAGTTAAAGCTATTTTTACTGTCGTTTCTGGTGAAGTAAATTTATCAACTAAGCTAGAGTCCTCTGTCCAATCTGCTACTATATCTTCAAGTCTTAACATGAGATTCAATGTAGAACCCAAACCTTGATTGTCAAGATATTTAGGTGCTGCCAAAACTGTGTTTAAGTCAGGAAGAGAGAATACTGCATTTGCTGGAACATTGCAAAACATAATGATTTTTTGTTTAGCACTCTCTGTTAAATCATGGGCTCCCCTTGTAATTATGATGTCTGGATTAAGGCCCATAGATTGTAATTCTCTTACAGCATGTTGGGTTGGTTTAGTTTTTTGTTCTTTCAAATTAGGAGGTTCCATGATATAAGTAACTAAAACTACTAAGGAATCTTCTTTAATCATTTCTCGTCGTAATTGTCGAATTGCTTCCAAAAAAGGTTGACTTTCAATATCACCTATTGTTCCTCCAACTTCAGTTATGAGAACATCAAGGTCTGGCTGCCTTTCTCCCACATTCTTTATCCTTTGTTTTATTTCATCAGTTATGTGGGGAATAACCTGAACTGTTTTTCCAAGAAAATCTCCTTTTCTCTCTCGTTGAATTACATTATTGTAAACTTGTCCAGTTGTTATATTTTGATCTCCTTTCATTTCCAGATTAAGAAAACGTTCATAGGTCCCCATATCTAAATCCAATTCAAATCCATCTGCAGTTACAAACGTTTCACCATGTTCAAACGGATTCATAGTTCCAGCATCAATATTAAGATAAGGATCTATTTTTATTACATTTACATTCTTTCCTCTTACTTGGAGATTTCTACCTATAGATGAAGTTACTACTCCCTTACCTAAACCTGAAATTAAAGCTCCGCAGATAAAGATATATTTTGGCACATAAAGCATAACACAAATGAGAATATAAGTTTTTTTTAATCAGTTTCCTCTTCTGAGGCTTTAACCATGTCTTTCCATTTTTCTATAAAGGTTGATACTGTTTCATAAAGCCATTTTTCTTCTGGTGTAAAGTTGCGAGTTTTCACTGTGATGTTTTTTCCTTTCTCTGCGATTTTAATTATTTTTGATAGTCTCATAGTCATTAATTCTCGCAATTTCATCTCAATTGATTCTTTCTGTCTATATGGAACTTTTTTCCCTTTTTTAGAGTACTCCTCAAACAGCTGTTTCATTAAAATGTAAAAGAAGGTATTAATCTTCTGCAAATCAATATTCTCCCCTTCTTTAAGAGCTAATTTGTAAATTGCTGGAAAATCCAATTCATTAGATTCTTCTGGTTCAACTAGTTTCTCTTTTTGTAAAAGATTTGATAACCAAAAAGGAATTTTCATTCGGAGTCCTTTGACTAATTTAATCTTTCTATTACCAATATCGAATTCTTCGACTGTTTTAAGGCATTTTACAGGAACATCTAATTCCTCAAAATCGTATTGTATCCTTTCAAGTTCACTAGTTATCAAATCTTCAGCAATCAAGGTTACCAACTAAATAATAAGTTTAGGGTTTTTAAATTATTTTACTTCATGAAAAAAATCATCCAATTGTTTTTGAGGAGTAGTGAAAGATCTGTTTTCTTCTTCTGCATTGTCAGCAACATCCTCACCAATTTGATCAAGCTTGAAATCCTCCCCTATTAAATGAGTAAAAATGTTTTTGACTATCTCTTTTCCAAAACCAGGGATTTTTATGATTTCCTTTGGATCAGTCTGCTTTAGGATTTTCCTTGACTTGAAACCTTTTTCATACAGAGTTCTCGCCCTTACACGTCCAATGTTTGGAATACTTACTAGTTCTAGTAGCTCTTCTTTGATACCATTAACGACACGATTATGGAGTGACGAAATAACTGAGGATACTTCATTATAATTGAGTAATTTTGCAAGTTCACTTGAAGCATAGAGCAACCATTCTGCATTTGAAACAACCATATAAATATCACCACTTCCAATATTATAACGGTCAAGTAGAACCTCTTCTGGCAATTCCTTAATCCAATCTTGTAATATTAATGCGGTTTTCACTCTACTCATGAAAAGCTCAAGTTCAAATGATGACTCAGGAAGTTCTGTAAGAAATTCTTCTTCATGATTGCTAATGAAGTTAATAATATCGATTTGATCATCCTTGCGTATTGTTACATATCTGACATCTGGGGTTGAGCAAACAAGATGAAGAAAACTGATGTCCTTGAGAAAGCTCTTAGCTTTAATATTAGCATTAACTAAACCATCTCGAATAACAATAGCTCCGAGAGGATCTATATATAACTGACTTACTCTTTTTCCAAAACTTGTCGATATTAGATAATCAGGATCTTGAGTTATTAGACCTTCTTCTCGAAGGAAATTGATTACTTTTTTTAGAACAGAACTTAAACTAGCTGTGTCTTGTTGATAACCATAGAAGGTTTGCCCCATAAAATCTTGTAACTCATCCATAGTTTGAGTATTCTCAGTAGCAATCTGCCCCAAAACGATTTTTCTTAATGCTGGTTCGGTCGCAATCCTTGATTCTATATCTTCTGTATCAGCTGTAATATATGTTTGGTAAAGATTTGTTGCCTCGTATTCATTTTTTGCTATAACTATAGCATCTCCTTCTTTATCATATTGAGGTCTACCAGCTCTTCCAGATTGTTGTTTAAATTCTAACACAGGAATTGGATAACTTCCTAAAGTAACATCATAACGGTAAACACTTTTAATTATAACATATCTAGCTGGTAAATTGATTCCAGAAGCAAGCGTGGGTGTGCTGCTCAATATTTTGATATTACCTTGCTTAAAGTTTCTCTCAATAATCCTTCTTTGAGAAGAGTTTAGTCCTGCATGGTGGTATGACACTCCTTGTTTTACAAGTTGTGCAAGGCCACGAGATTGTTTGGTCTGCTCACCAGTGTTTAAGATTTCGGAGTATGCATTATTCAATCTCTCTAGCTCTTCTTTTGTAAGAGTTTTTACAACTCTTGTTGCTAATTTCTTTGCTGTTGATTCAGCCATTTTTCTAGTTGTTGCGAATACAAGAGCTTGATTTTTCTTACTCAATATGAAACTAATAAGATTGTTAAAATCATCTTTATGCTTTAAGGGGATTGTGATTTCAGAACCATCCCTGTAAACTATGGTTTTATCATAAAGTACTCCTTCTTTCAATTTAACAGGTCTCCAATCACTAGAAACTAATTCAGCTTCTAACCATCTGGCAATTTGATCTGCATTTCGAATTGTTGCACTTAAAGCAATTAATTGAGCATTAGTTACTTTCCTAAGAAGCGCAAGAACTACTTCAAGCGTTGGACCTCTTGAAGAATCATTGATGAGATGAACTTCATCAGATATGATTAACCCAATCTTGTTAATCCAACTTGCTTGATGTCTTATAGCAGAATCGATTTTTTCATTTGTAGCTATTATCACGTCTGCATACTTTGCACTTGAATCTTCTGCATCATAATCTCCAGTGAGCAGTATAGTTCTCTTATTTAACAAATCAAGATAACTTTTGAATTCTATATATTTCTCATAAGCTAGTGCTCTTAAGGGAGAAAGATAGAGCGTTTTTAATCCTGTATCTGTTAGATTCTTTATACTAGCTAGAAGGGCGAGTAAAGTCTTTCCAGAAGCTGTGGGTATGGCCACTACAAGATTGTTTCCCTTGAATAATCCTTTCTTAACTGCTTGGGTTTGAGGAGGATACAAAGATAATATTCCATCTTCTTTTAATTTATCCTTTATAATTTCTGGAATTGGAAGATCTGTGATATTCATTGTACATTCACATTAAATTAGGCTAGTTTGACAAAACCATCTCGAGGAGTATAGATCTCTCCGTTACTTTTAAGCTGAAGAATTACTTTGTCAACAAAGTCTTCTTCTACATTCTGCTCTTTAGCCAGCTCTTTGACCTTCTTTACAGATACGATGTCAGAACTTCCTAGCTTTGACTCTTCTTTGATAATGTCAATGATTGTTTGCATCTTAGATCTTGAAGATTTGGTTGTTCCAGATAGAATGAAATCTATATCAACTCGACCAGTTACAGGGTCTTTTCCAACTTGCTCCAAAGATGTTTTGAGAAGGTTTATTGCTGCTTCTACATGGTCTATAGTTACATCTTCTTTCAGAGCCATCCTCGCTTGAGCTTCAGACAAACGAATGATTGCTTCAAGATATCGTGGAGTAATAGCTATAGCAGTTGTATCATCAGTTTCTTTTCTTAAGTCAAGATAAAATTTTTCTATTCTCTCCATTGCTTCATCAGTAAGAGAGGGTTCAACATGTTGTTTAGCATAGCTTATGTATTTTCTTAAAATATCCATTGATATCGGAGGTTCAGCTTCCTCAAGTACATGACCTCTTCTAAGCTCTAAAATGTGTCTAGCCATCTTGCGATCAATGTCTTCATCAGGTTCATCTTTTATGACAAAAATCAAATCAAATCTCGATAAGATTGTAGATGGAAGGTTAATATTTTCTACGGGGGGACGAGTATCCTCATAACGACCAAAACGAGGATTGGCAGCTGCAATAATAGCCGCACGTGCATTGAGTGTAGCGACAATACCAGCTTTGGCTATACTTACTGTGTTGTGAAGAACAAGTCCATGAGATATGAAATTCTCTGTTGGTTCAATTGTAACATCATAAACCCATTTAGTTTTTAGATCACCATCATTTTTCAGAATCTCTATATTACATATTTTTATTTTCTCTAATTCTAAATGATTGTTTGATTCACTTGGAACATACATCCCCACATTTATAGTTTCAGCATCGAGAGTAATTATCTCCCCCTCTTGAATCACATAAATCGGGTGTTCAGGAGTTACTATTATTTCTGAATTGTTTGAGTAACTAATTTTAACAAAGTTATCAGGAGCCATATGACGACTAACTCGATTTACTTTTGTATCATAAATCTTCTTGAAATCTGTAGTTAAAACATTGAAACCAAGATTTTCTACTGAAAGAATTTCACAGTCTTTACCTTTGATTTTAATTTCATTATTATCATTGAATAGATCATCTACAAATTTCCCAATTTGTCGTTTTTGACCGTTTAAGAGAGAAATTTCAAAACTTGGATGATAAGATTGTTGTTCCATCGCCTCATGAATGGAGGACCTATCTACTGGATTCATCTTATCAAATTCATCGATCAAACAAACTCCCCTATCTGCTAGTACCAAAGCACCAGCTTCTAAACCAAACTCTCCTGTCTCTGGATCCCGAATCACAGCAGCTGTAAGACCTGCGGCTGAACTTGCTTTACCAGAAGTTAAAAGTCCTCTTGGAGCTAGCCTATATACGTATTGCAGGAGTTGACTGTTGTGTATTATAATACCATTTGCGATGAAATTGTGGGTATCTGGTACTTGTAAATCATAAACCCACTCAAATTCAGGTTTGATTTTTTCAATATTTAGAATTCTGTCCCAAAAAATATCAGATAGTACTAGTTTTTCCAATCTTTCAATATCTTCTGAAATCGTATGATTTTTCAGCTCGTTTACAATAATTTTCAGTGACTTTCTTGAAGGATTTCTATCTCCCCTTTCATAGTGCTGATATGTAGATCTGGTAATTCCCATTTGTCTTTGATATAAATTCAATGAGTTACGAATCTTCTTAAGTAACTCTCCTACTCCTGGTATAATATCTTGATTTGTATTTGATTTCTTTTCCTTCTTTAGTCTCTCCCCTTTGTACGAGTCTAGGCTAATAATTTCTCTAAATCTCTGAAATTGTTCAGATGAAGTGATTTTCAATCTATAATATTTCCTTTTTGGTGAAGTTTGACTTTTAGAGTGTGTAAAACCAATTTGAGAAATAATTCCTAACCTTGTTAGTAGAAATTGCATGTCTTTTAGAAGTTTTTCACTTGAAGAAGTAGCTGAAATTGTGCATCTTTCTTTACTAACTGTACTATCTAAATTGAAGTAAGCTCTCACAAACTCTTTGATGACTGAATTTGGAGCCCTCATGATAATTGGTGGAATTATTTTATTTAGTGCACCCTCATAAAATGAAGGAGATACTTTTTCCAAGAACCTACCTAATTCTATGGATGACACATAGATATCTTTTGCTCTTTTTCCTTTTCTACCATCTCGAATTGTATACTTAATATTACCAAAAGAACCTGTAAGACACTTGATGTAATCATTGATGATTATATGATCAGTATTAGTAAACCACGTATATCTTGATGATTTTGATTTTTGAACATACCCGTCTCCACATATATATCCTAAGAAACAAGCTAATTCTTTGGTTACAGCTGTTGGAAGAGATATGTGTTGAGCACTTGTTCGTCCCTTTTTTACATCAATATCTAAGTTCTCATTTGCTTTTACAGTAATGATTCGAGGTGTAGCAATAAAATCTCCGACCTTAATTTTCTGGGATTCTTTTGATTGAATATACCCATTCTCTGTAACAAAAAATGGATGAGTTGGTGTAACTGTTATCTCTCTTCCAGAAGCTGTTTTGATTTTATACATTAACTTGGGAGCAGTTCTTTTCCAGAAGAGGTTTGACTTAGCTGTTTCGATTTTACCACTCTTATTCATAGTCAATATCGGTTGTTCTCCAGTTGCATAAAAGCCATCATCTACTTTGTGTGAGTTGGATTGTAGTTTTTCCTCAACTATATCCTCAATTTTTCTCAATTCACCATTCTCTAGAACAACTTCTGTTCCTGGTTTTACACATTTAGCTACTCCAGGGTCTCCTATCATTAATAAGTTGGATTCTCCTCTCTGTTTCATACCATCAGGAGCGACTCTGTGAACTCCTCCAAAAAGCACTGTTATTAAAGCTTCTTTAATAACTTCCATTCCGTAAATTGAAGGCGCAACAGATCTGATTATTTTTCTATGAACGTTTATATCGGTGGAAATGTCTAGTATTTCCTGTTCAGTATCTGGATCTATATCAATATCTTCATATTCTTTTTCTCGAGAGGAAACATAATTCACATCCAACCATGGATCAAAAGTAGCTAGCTTCCCCCTTTGTTTTCCCTTAACTTTCATTCGCAGAATTCCAGCAACAATAGCTCTATCACCTGCTCTTACAGTATCTACAAGATCTCCTACAAGTCTAGCGGGTACCGAACGTGGTATCTGTCCTGGAGGGAGCGTTTCTGGTTTTTCTTGAACGGTAACCGTTTGCAGGTCTGTATAGGTTGATTCCTCTGTTAAGAGTGAGAAAGGACCGTTTTTTCCACAGTTAGGATTGACACATTTAGTAGGCTCTGAGTAGTATCCACCTTCTTGATTAATGTAATGAACTTCACCGCATCGCACACATTGAAAAACACCCTGGATAAGTAAAGGTTTGACAACACTTTGACGTATGATTATTCCTTCAACAGAGATTAGCTCACCCAGATGAACAGATCTTAGTCTTCGTAAATCTACTTGATCAGGAATGTTTGAAATACGTATATGGAAAACTTCTCCACTTGATGCATACACTGGGTCTTCGATTTTTAGAACATCTATAAGAGCATCATCTCCTGCTTTGATAGTCTCTTCAGGATCTTCTTTCAAATTTCTAGCAATTTCCGGGTCAAAACGTAATAAATCATCGTAGTTAACATAAAGAGAAGTTAGTCCTTCTAAAGACATTTTTTGTACTTGTTCAATATAGATGTGTCTTCCGTTTTCGTCTTGATAGGCTTGTAGGAACTCCCTAAACCTCTCACTAGGACTAGATTGCATATCGATGACCATAATACACTACCTTAACACTATAACTTTCCATTTTTAATCAAAGTAATAAGTCTTACTTAGTATTAGTCTTAAATATTTTATCAATAGATATAAGAATTAATTAGTATATAAACCACTAAACTAAATTAAGTAAAGGATTATCTATAAATTAGAAAAATTGGTGAATTAAATGACATATACTCCTACACATTTATCATTACAAGGTTTAATTGTATGGATGCTTCTATCTAAAGAGAATAAAAATTACTACAAAGAACACCGATGGGAATATATTGTAATCTGTTTATTTGCGATGTTTCCTGATATCGATTTGTTTTTTGGTTCGCATCGTTCCTACACTCATAGTCTGATTATCCCAACATTTATTATTTTCAGTATGTTAATTATTGAAAAAGTAAATAAAGATGTCAATCTTATAGATACCCCTACTAAACGAATAGTCAGATTTGTAAAACTTGTATCTTTAATGTGGTTAATTCATATATTTCTAGATTTGAGCTGGGGGCCTCTTTTGCTTTTCTGGCCAGTAGATCCTAATCTTTATGACCTTTCTATCTATCTCAGGTTTGAAAATGCATCTTGGTTGTTCTTCCCATTAACTCTTGTAGGAATAATTCCAGATTGGACGATATACTCACTAAGTGAAGGACAGCAAATCTATTTCATCAATTTATCACAAGAACAACGTCAAGCAATATACGGGGATTATATTGATCTATACATCGCTCAATTTACATTACACGTAATTCTATTTGTTGTTTGGTTCATTGTATTTGTTATACCGGCTTTCAAAAGAAAAAGTAAGAAAGAAAAACCTGATAAAAAGCGATTCAATTTGGTTTTCAAAACATTCTGGGGGAGGCTAAAAAGACATTTAACACTTCTTGGCTTGTTTGTCATTTTCGTAGGTCTTTTACTAGGCCCTATAGTTGGTAATGACAAGGAGATGAAATATAATGTTTCATCTCGATATCGAAGTACGCAGACGATATTTGATCCAACGCTTGGTGTGATAATTGAGAGTAAAACCCACGCAAGTACTACTGTTAAATTTAGTAGTGCGATGGATTTGATAAAATATAATGCCTCTGTTATGTTAACAAATAATAACACCTTCATCAATTTCTTTACTGATTTTGATAACCTTACGCAGGTATATTATGCGGGGAATATAACGTATAATCAGCTGTTAAGTTCGTATTTCTCTCTTGTAAATCAAACTAAACAAGAGAGTTACTTTGAATTAAGATTTATACATGAAGAAGTACTAAATGGAACAACACTAGTTTTCAATGCAACTGAAGAAACGACTATAATATATCTGATAACTCTTGTAGATGAATGGAATTTAACAGAGTCTTACATATATAACGCTAAAATTACTATTAGTTATGTAATGAACAGAGATATAGCTCAAATAGAAGGAGGAATTCTTGATGGAATTGGTGTTGCGATGATAGTGGCTGATCAGATATTAGCTCATCTGCAAAATAAGAAGAAGCCTAAGCAACCAACCTAGTTGTAATATCCACCAAATCTGAATTCTGGTTCAACTCTTCAAAAGAAACATTGGATAGGGTTACTACCTCATCTACAAACGAAACTCTTCGATAGGTCTTTACATAGATTATTCGCAAATCGGGTATTCTCTGAATGATGGGTAAAGGGTTTCTTCCCGCTGTTCTTTCCAAATCACTTATCAGATAGATTATTTTTTCTCTAGAAGTGCTAAATTTCAATTGTTCAGTTGCTAAACTCAAAGCTTCTTCAAGATTTGTTTTTCCTCCACTGTCTATGTTTAAGATCAGCTCCACAAGTGCTTCTGGATGGATACCTTCTGACATACTCTTGATAACATGAGCTTGAGAATCAAATTCAATAATTGCAAAATTATCTCGTTTTACTGAAAGAGAAAGAACTGATGCCATGAGTACAATTTGGTGGATGAGCTGAAGAACACTCATACTTCTATCGATACATATTACAATACTCTTCTTCCTTTTGGAAGGTTCTTTCACTACAATACTTTCATAATCTGGAGATGTTTTTCCTAGACCTAACATCTTCTCAATTGTCATCTCTACTTCCCAAGAATCTCCTGGTTCATAATTGATGTATCTAGAAACTGAAGATGATATCCCTCTTCTGAAAATTGATTTAGCCTTTTCTGTTATAAATGGTATTAATTTATCTAGCATTTTTTTCCGAATTCCAAAATTAAGATGTTTCTTAGTTCGAGAATAAAGCTGGATTAGCTCATCACTACCTAAATCATCTAGCATTTGTTCTGTTAATTCTATTTTGTTAAGGATTTGTGCAGCAATTAGGGGATAATTGGTTGCAATTAACTGAAGACCTTCTAAATTTGCTTCATCTGCGGCTTGTTCAGCTAATTCAATAATTCTCGTAATATCTTCAACTTGCCTTCCTAGCTCTAAATATATCTCATTAAGAAGCATTCTGCCTGCATGCTTGGAAGGAAAAGTAAGAAAAGGTTCATCCCCTACAATGGAAGAAATAAGGTCACCTAATTCTCTTTTTTTCGTGAAATTCTATCGTTATCATCATACTTTGACAATATCTTTGAAACGATTTCAATGATTATTTCTTCCTCTGTTTTTCGACTTGTTGTTTTACACCGTATTTTTCTCGAATGAACTGAAATTACATAGGTAATCAGGATTTCTTCCTCTAGTTTCTCTTCTCCTAGTAAAAGACTTACTAATTGAATAGCTCCTCTTACTGTTGAACCATATTCAAGTTCAGGATGATTCAATGTAGCTTCAACAATTTCGCAAGAGATTTGATTAAGAAGTGAATCTTCTGAATTTGTTCTTAATTTAACAATCTGTAGCATTTCCTCTAAAGTTTGATGAGTAACATTGATCCATACACATCTATCATAGAATGCTTTGGGCAAAGGATTGGTAGCAACAGTATCTTGTGGATTATAAGTGAAAATTGAAATGAAACCTTTTTTGGCTTTTATCTCTCCTAACTGTGGAATAGTAATAAGATTCTCATCTAGAGCTGTTAACACTGCATTAATTGTTTCTGAGGGGGCTCTATTAACTTCATTATAGAAGAAAATCCCTCCTTCTTCCATTGCCTGGGTTAATGGGCCTGGAATGAAAGTTTCTCTAGAAAAACCTTTTTCTATAACAAGAGGAGGGTCATACCAACCTTTCAGTTTAATGGATGTAAGACTATCATCCCCATCAACTCGGACGAATAGTTTGTCGAGACTGCTGGCTAATGCTTTAGCCATTTCTGTTTTTCCTGTCCCCACTGGTCCTTCAATAATGATTGGTAAACCTTTTTCAACTGCTCTAATCATCAATTTGAGTTCTTTTTTCCTACCCACAATTAATTCCAACATTAGATTTAGAGCTGTTTTGGGAACTTTGTCTTCTTCTGACATTATTTACACTAAAGAGAGAGAAATTAAAACTGTTATTGTATGTAATATAGAGAAAAGAACAAACAATTATCTCTCTATAATAGTCTGATTCTAATTCATCGACAACCTTTTAAGACTTCTGAGAGGAATTCTGTCTTGAGTATTGATGTTGAAGAATGAGCGACAAAATAAAATAAATTGTTATACACTATTAGTGGATACTGTCGCTTTTGGTCCAATTAACTGAGAAAAAAAAGAAAAAACATCATAACTCGAAACTCGTTCTGTTCTCATTCTTTTTCTGTTTATTTTTAATCGTTACAGTAGCTTCAATAATACTCTATGCAGGTTTAGTTAGAAATAATCAAAATGGACAAAAAAAAAGGAAGAGGAAAAATAATCCTTTCCTTGCTATTTTTATTAGAAAAGAAAAGATTAGTAGTTTCTTGCTGATTTTTCAGGACGGACAAAAGCCATAATTACTAAACCTATTGCCATTATTCCACCAACAACAGCCATGGCTACTCCATATGCTTTGAAACTGATTATTGGATCAAGAGCTAGTAAAATTGCTCCAAAGATAATAGGTCCTAATGCTGAAGAAACCTTCCCACTTAGCTTTGAGAATCCAAAGTACTCTCCGAATTTCTCTTTGGGAGCTAATTCCATAACCATAACTCTTTGAGCTGTCCAGGTACCTCCTAAAGCTACACCAGCTGAACATCCCATTAAAATCATCATGATAAATGGAAAATTAAATCCAATTGTTATGGGTGCCCATACAAATATTCCTAATATTCCTAAAAGCAAAGCAAGAGCCCATAATCCTCCAACAAGGAAGAAAGCGTTTTTAGCACCATATTTTTCTGCAAATCTACCAATGAAGTATGTGAAAGCTACAGCTGCTACAGTCGCAATAATTATGAAAATTATTGCAAAAAGGTCTTTTGAAATACCCGCACCTTCAATTTGAAGTGCATCAGTCACTAAAGGAGTCATATAAGCTACAATAACGTTTGCTACATCTGCAATAAAGAAGTATGCTATCACAAAGATAAACATCTGACGATGTTTTCTTATTTCTTTAAAAGTCCTGCCAAGCTGTCTAAAGGTCTTTTTAAGTATATCTTTCTGTTCTGACATCTTTTTCTTTTTTTGTCTTTCTTTAACGAAAATCAAAGGAATTCCAAATACAGCAAAAAGTGCCATCGGGATAACAAAAACCCACCATTCACCTGTATAACCATATGATAGATTAGCTACAATATCATTTGGATCTTTACTAATAACATCACCATAATACATTATTAATGGAAACATAACCAACAATGAGATTATTGTTCCTAAGTAACCAAAAGCTACACCAAATCCTCCAACTTTCCCGACATCTTTTGGGTTAGCTATAAAAGGTAACATTGCATCATAAAACGCAAGACTCCATTGATATGCAATATTGGCAATTACATAAAGAATCAATACTATTGAAATATTGTGGAATAAACCGAGAAGACTAGAGAATAGTAGTATTACACCTGTTAAAACAAGAACAAATGGTTTTCTTCTACCTGTAGTATCACTTAAAGCTCCCATTATAGGCATACCAATTGCAGTGATTACTTGCATAGCAGCTGCTACTATTCCAAAAATGAAGCTAGCTTCACCATATTCCATCCCATGTTCTACTTGTCCTATTACTAACACATAACGATTGATAATCAAACTAACAATTATCATAGAATAAATTGTGTTTGCTAAATCGTACATTGACCATTTGAAAACGTTGAGTTTAGATGTTTTAGTTTCTAATTCAACCTCTTCTTCAAAAACTTCAGACATAGGAATCGAAATAAACTAGCTATTTAAAAAATTATTGCCTTTTTTTATTAATTTTGTTAAAATCGCCAATAGTTCTGATGCTCTCTCTTAACTTGGTTCAACATTTTAGCAGTATGTTCAGTAACTTTGCTTCTTTCCAATTGATGGATAAAGTCTGGTTTGTTCCCAAGCAGTCCTAAAATGAACTTCTTACTCACAGCTTTAAGTTGATCTCTTTTGTATCCTCCCTCTAAAGTACAGACGATTTTCCCTTCACAGATCTCTTCAGCGAATTGATTTAAGAGAAATCCTGCACCATAGAATGCATTAGGTTCCACATTCATGATACCAACGGGATCACCAGCTAATGAATCAAATCCTACTGAAACTAGTATTATCTCTGGTTGATATTGTTTCACTATGTTCAAAGAGAATTTTAGTGAATGCAACCAATCATAGCCATTGATACCCGGTAAAAGAGTTACATTCACATTATATCCTTTAGCGTCAACAACCCCTATCTCATTTGAATAACCTGAACCTGGATATGAATATCTAGGATGAGCGTGTATAGAGAGATAAAAAACATCTTTTCTATGATAAAAAATGTGGGATGTGCCATTTCCGAAATGATGATCAATATCTATAATTGCAACTTTGTTATATCCTTTATATTGAACTAACCATTCAGCTGCTATAGCTATATTGTTAAAATAACAAAATCCTCCAGCTGAAGTACTCTCTGCATGATGTCCTGGAGGTCTTACAACAGCAAAACTTTTTCTTGCTTTATTTTCATCTACTAATTGAGCAGCCTGTTTGGTTGCTCCTGCAGCATACTTGGCTATGAAGAATGTATGTTCATTGAGAGTTGTATCAATGGTGATCATCCCTCCTCCACCTTTAGAAATTGCTCTTATTTTGTCTATGTAATCAGTAACATGAACAGATAGAAGATATTCTTCATCTATTATTTCTGGTAATAACGTAGCAATATTGTATTTTTTTTCGCTCTGAATTTCATTTACTGCTTTCATTATTTCATCTAAACGAAGAGGCGATTCAGGATGAGCTCTGTCCATCGCATGTTTTTTGAAAATATCGGAATAAATGAAAGCTAAATCATACATTCATAAAGAAATAGTGGTACTTACAATTAATCTTTTTGTTATTTTAATTTAAGAATCTACGACTTATCCTTCTTCGCATATTTTAAATAGAGTGATTTTTAACAAATGTTGTTTACTTGATGTGAAAATTATGGGCTTCATGTTATGTAGATTTAGCTATCCTTTTTGCCCTCCCAATATTTGTTTCTAATGCAGCTCCAGCAATTTTTGGTGGGGGGATATCCTGTTGATGCTTACAATAATTTCATCGATGGAAAAAGAATTCTAGGCGATCTTAAGACACTTCGAGGATTATTTAGTGGACTCATAGCTGGAATTATAGCAAGTATTTTTCTATGACAGCCAGTTCAAATGATCAAGAATGCAAGCTAACTTGTAAATCTTTTTTCTGTAGCAAAAGAATGCTTAGAATCGTTAATAATAATGGGAAAAAGTCTTTCAACTGTACTATGGACGATGTGGAATGTCTAGGTTCTATGTGTATTTATGCTGAATGTAGAGAAAGAAAGATGGGTGATAATGGACAATGTCTTAGACCAATTAAATCTCTTCAAAAAGCTAATCCAAAATTCAAAAATAAAGTACAATACAATCAATATGATTACATGACTCCTAACCAATTGGATGACAAACTAAGAAAGAAACTAACCAAGAAACTTAACTAAGGTTGATAGCTAGCACTATATTTTAATATTCGAAAACCCAAAGATTTGATTAGAATATATGAGATGAATCCTATGTTTTCAACAAATTCTGATTCAGTAGAAAAGAAACTTTTTACATTTGGAATACCAACTTTAGATGAAATACTTGGAGGAGGGGTTCCAGCGGGATCTAATGTTTTAATTGAAGATGAAATAGGCGCAGAAGCAGATCCTTTCGTTTTACAGTTTCTAGCAGAGGGATTAAGATCCGGAGAATATGGATATATCTTTTCCACAGAACATCCATATAGCTACTATAACGAAGTAATGAACGGTATAGGTGTTAATCCTGAGATGCTTGAAGCAACAGGAAGACTAAAGTTTATTGATGCTTTTAGTAACCCTTTTGGTTATACAGACGTTAAAACAACTCACGAAAATGCTGTTCATAATCTGAGTCAGCCAAGAGAGATTAATGAAACAATTAGAAGATCTTTTCTACATGTTCAAAATCAGAAAGTATTGAAGAGAGGGATTGTAGTTTCACTTTCTTCAATAATATATGCATCTGATGAAAGTAAAAAGATACTATTCTCCTTCTTGCAAAACAGATTAGCAGCAAACAAAATTGAAGGTTCGGTTACTGTATTCATTCTTCACCATGATGCTCATGACCCTCTGTTAGTTAGAGCAATAGAGCACAACTGTGACGTTACCATACGTGTATCTAAATCTAAGACTAAAGCAGATAGACCAATAACTGAAGTAAGAGTGATAAATGTAAAAGGTAAGCCAGAATTAACGGGAGATCCAATTCTTTTCGAATTCATTAGTGGAAAAATTATTCCTTATTATGAAAATGAGGAAACGTTTTAATCATATCCCAAATTCTTCCTTTATTTTTTCTGCTACTTCCTTAGCGCTAAGTTTGGTGTTATCAATTTTGATATAGTTTTCTTTGTAAAAAAACTCACCATTAGTATTCATAGTATAGGTCTTTTCAATTTCTAGAAGTCTTTTTTCTGATAAATCATGATCCCTCTTTGATGGTTTTTCAGCAAGTCTTGAATCTCCTCTATTTCTTTTTAACCTCTCATCCAATTCACAATATAACTCAACATAATATGTTGTTCCACCATTTCTGCTAAATATTTCACTCATTTGGTCTATGTACTCTCTATCCTTTGCTACATTCAATCCCCAAACAAAAGTGAAAATTAGCCCTGGAAGATCACTTGAAGCTGATTCTTCCATGATTCTTTGCCTAAATTCGTTATTCAGCAAAACAAATTTAGGAGTTCCATAATCAAAAAAATTCAAGAGCAGTTCAATAGTCAGGTGATTATGAAGAAGTTTCAATGATGTGATTTTAGAGAGTTCTTGACCAACAGTCATTTTTCCAGTAGCTGGAGGACCAAAAATTACAAGAAATTTCACAATATAATATCTGAATTCAAGAGATTATATAACTTTCGTCTTGAAAAGGTTAGCTACAACTTTCAATAACTTTAAGAAAGAATTTAGGGGATTAGAATTAGTGAATAGCATTGCTGTTTGACTATCTATTTAAAACAATTATAGTTGGTTCACCAGGTGTAGGTAAAACCTCAATTACATTGAGATTTGCAACTGGTACTTTTAGAGAAAGATATTTACCAACTATCGGAGTGGAGTTTTCAGTTAAAGATATAGAAGTCCAGGGGAAACAAGTTAAATTACAAACTTGGGATACAGGTAGTCACGATCGTTTTTCCTATGTACGCCCCCTATATTACAAAGGAAGCTATGGAGTTCTAGTAGTCTATGACATAGCAGATGAAGAATCTTTCGAAAATCTAGATAAATGGTTTGAAGAAGTTTATTCCAATTGTGAAGAAATAATTCCTGCAATTCTAATCGGTAATAAAGCTGATATTTCTGAAGAAAGAAGGGTGACTCAAGAACAAGCTTTAGCTTATGCTGAAAAGAAGAGAGAACTTTACAAATTAGAAGAATTACCATACTACGAAGTATCTGCTAAGGAAGGAACAAACATAACAGAAATATACTTCCACCTGACAGATATGATGATAGATAAATCTATTGAAGCAGAAAAGTAATTTTCTATCTCAACCTTCAGTGTTCTAAATTTTGTATTTTGTTATTTCTCAATAAATGAAAAGAGGTTTTAAATAACTGTCTCATACATAGTAACTTTATCTCATATAGCATTGGGGTTACATCATAAACTTTAATTTATGCGTGTTTTCCGTCCAGTACAGTGGGTTAATAATGACAAATCAAGGTGATTATGGTGGCTGAAATCACTGATATAAGAATAAACGGTAGAGGTGGTCAAGGGGCAGTTACCGCGTCGAGATTATTGGCTGAAGCAGCTATTTTAGAAGGACAATATGTCCATGCATTTCCCAATTTTGGTCCAGAAAGAGCAGGAGCACCTGTTACCTCATATGCTCGAATATCTCCTGAACCTTTCACAGAAAAAACTGAGGTTTATGAACCACATATTGTGGTAGTTATAGACCCAACTTTACTTGATGATGTTCCTGTAGCAAAAGGATTGAAAGATGGAGGAACAATTGTAGTAAATTATGATGGCATGAAGGATAATCTAGTGAAATTTTTCGAAGGAGTTCATGCAAATATTTACAAGGTTAATGGATCAAAAATTGCTACAGAGGAAATTGGGAGAAATGTTCCAAATCTGGTAATGCTTGGAGCACTAATCAAAGTAACCAATATTGTTAAACTTGAAAGCTTAGTCAAAGTTACTCTTAATCGTTTTAGAGGGGTATTGGGAGAAAAGAATGAAGTTGCGATTAATAGAGCGTTCGGAGAGGTTGAATGATGGTAAAAGAAGCACCAGATGAATTTGAAAGATGGGTAAAAGAAAAATGGGGTGCATCTAAACTACCTGAAGGTGGAATTGTGCCCTACCACTCAGCTTATGCATATAAAACAGGGGACTGGAGTGCATTTAAGGCTATAATAGATAAAGAGAAGTGTATCAGCTGTATGAATTGCTTCTACTACTGTCCTGATTCTGCTATTATTATGGACGATGAAATGAAAGCTGAATGTGATACTCAATTCTGCAAAGGTTGTGGGATTTGTGCGAAAAATTGTCCTGTTGATGCAATTGAAATAAGGAGGGTTACAAGATGAGTGGAATAAGAGAAGTTAAAGGTATGACTGGAGATGAAGCAGTTGCAAATGCAGCAAAACTTGTTAACCCAGATGTTGTAGCGGCCTATCCGATTACACCACAAACAATCATTGTTGAAAGATATAGTGACTTTGTAAATAATGGTGAAGTTGATACTAGTTTTATCTCTGTTGAATCTGAACATAGTGCAATGTCTGCATGTGTGGGGGCATCATTAACAGGTGCTAGAGTCTTTACTGCAACAGCTAGTGCAGGTTTGGCATTGATGTATGAAATTCTATATGTTGCATCAGGAATGAGATGTCCTATTGTATTGGCAGTTGCAAATAGAGCTTTTTCAGCACCAATCAATATCCATGGAGAATGTACAGATCAGCTGGTTTGCAGGGATGCATCTTGGGTGTCGTTATTCGGAGAATCAGCACAAGAAGCATACGATGAGACAATATTATCTTTCAAAATAGCTGAACATCCAGATGTAATGCTACCTGCAATGTTTGGAATTGAAGGTTTTATTGTAACCCATGCTCTTGAAAGAGTTGAAACCTTAAGTAAACAACAAGTTGAAGACTTTTTGCCTGAATCCAGGTCATTAAAATACCGATTTAATCCAGACGATAAAATGACCTTCGGATCATTAGTTTTACAGGATTACTACATGGAAATCAAAAGACAACAAGAAGAAGCTATACAAAGAGCATATCAAGTAACTAAAGATGTTATGGCTGAATTTTCAGAGATGTCAGGACGAAAGATGGAAGTTATAGAAGAATATAAACTAGAAGATGCTGAATACGCTTTTGTCTCTTATGGAGCAACAGCAGGTAATGCTAAAGCAGTAGTGGATAGATTAAGAGAAAAAGGAGAAAAAGTAGGGGCTTTGAAAATTAGACTTTACAGACCTTTTCCATCCTTGGATATTCATGAAGCTTTGAGTGGAATAAAAGCAGTAAGCATTCTAGATAGGTCTGCAACTTTTGGTTCTCCTGGAACCATAGTGCAAACTGACCTAGCATCAGCACTTTATGGTAAAGAAAACGTTCCTTCTTTGCATGGATATATCAATGGTTTAGGAGGAAGAGTGCTAACACTACCTGAGATAGAAGAAATATTTGAGAAAACAAAAGACTATCATGATATTGGGATGACTACAACGACAGATTGGGTGGGATATAGGAAGTGAGGAGAAGAAGATGACAATACAATTACCTAAAGTTTCTGTAAAAGACCTTCAAGATTGGTCTAAACTAGGCGAAGTATTAACTTCAGGACACAGATTATGTGCAGGATGTGGAGCTGGTATCATGGCAAGGCAAGTAACTCTTGCTGCAAAAGCATTGGGTGACCCATTCATGTTGGTAAATGCAACAGGTTGCTTAGAAGTAGCAACAACAATATATCCATATACAGCCTGGGATGCACCATGGTTACATAATGCCTTTGAGAATGCAGCCGCAACAGCTTCAGGAGCAATTGAAGCTATGAAAGCTATGCAAAGAAAAGGAATTATGAGAGAACGAGAAGTAAATATGATTGTGTTTGCAGGGGATGGTGGAACATATGATATTGGTCTTCAAAGCCTCTCTGGGGCCATAGAACGGGGTCATGACTTCCTTTACGTATGTTACTCAAATGGAGCTTATATGAATACTGGAATCCAACGTTCTGGAGGTACTCCTCAAGGTGCTGCTACTACAACAAGTCCACCAGGAACTGAAATTCCTGGAAAAATAGAGTGGCAAAAACCCTTAGCTGAAATAATGGCTGCACATGATATCCCTACTTTTACAGCTAGTCCTGCCTATCCAAGAGATTTAATGGCAAAAGTTCAGGCTGGACTTAAACATGATGGACCAGCATTTATGTTAGTTGATTCTTCATGCAATCTTGGACATAGATATGCCCCAGATCAATCTATAGAAATATCCAAACTTGCAGTAAAAACTTGCTTTTTCCCACTTTTCCATACTTACAAAGATGAGTGGATCTTAACAGGTATTTCAGCTAGATTAGCTAAAAATCCTGAGAAAAAACTTCCAATTGAAGATTTCTTAAAACCACAAGGACGGTTTAGACATCTGTTTAAACCTGAATGGAAGAAGAAGATGATAGAAATACAGGATGAGATTGACGAAAAATGGCAACGATTAGTTAGGAAAGCTTCTCTCCATTAATGCTACTTGCCTCTTTTCTTTTTCCTAATGTTTTTATTTTCCTACTGAATGTTTTTATCCATTGAACAAAATTCTGATATTCGTATTTGATAAATTCCCACAAATCTTTGTAATTTCTTTTGTCTACTAAAGTTATATGAGTTTTGAAATCAAAAGTTGCAATCATCGTAACTGCTAGTAGAAAAGTGTAAAACATATGTAACCATTTGACTCTAAGAATGATCCAGTAATTCAAAATAAAAATCCATGATATTACTCCACAGAAGATAAGAAAAGCTAGAATTTTCATTGTAATTTGGAATTTCTTGTTCTCGTCAATAGTACTTAATATATTTTTTATTTTTGAAATAGCTTTGTTGCTCGGTTTTTTCGTTTCATCTTCCTTATATTTTCCTATAGATGAAGGAATACTCAAAACTATTTTTGTTGTTTTTGATAATTTCCTATCTAAATCTTGTGCCCAAGAAGCTATGGCAATAACCACAAAGGGTATGAAAAATGGGTCATAGTATTTGTAATTTCCTCGAGATAAGAAAATATGACTTCCAATGGTAAACATAGCGGTATAGGAAAAGAAAGTACTACGATTTTGCTTCATATTTTTTCCGCTTAACAAAGCAACTAAACAGCAGATTGCGACAAAAATCAATAAAGGTAAATAGATGGCATTCAAGTCTCTATAAAAAACCGCAGCATCTGACCAGAATGTTGATCCTGTTTCTTGTGCCCAATATAGAAAAGCATGGAAAGGAGTTGTAGACCAGAGTACATACAAATCCTCTATTCCAAAGTGAGTGTTTCCCGTTTTTCCTGGCCAAAACTGTTGGTAGAAATACATCTTGGGAGATAAAATAATCCAAGGTAAAGAGAAAATAAGATAGGCACTTACTAGAACTAAAAGAAATTCTATTCCTTTCTTTAAATTGTTTCTAGCTACGTATACCAACCAGAATGGCGCAATAAATAGAGCGTTTAGTTTGGTCAATATAGCTATGGCCAAAAACATTGCTGATTGTTTATGTTTATCTCTACTTAGGAAATAAAGAGAAATTACTGTAAATGTTGTGAACATATATGTGTTCAGATATAATGTGTCATTGTAAAAAAGAACTAGAGGCATAAAGATGAAAATAATAGCTGCTATATACGAATAAATCATATTTATCTTACTTCTTTTTCCTTCCTTCCTCTTTTTGAGTAATATACAATAGATGAAAACTGTTGTAATTGAATCAAAAATTAAAGGAGAAATTTGAACTGATAACCAGATTTTTTGTGAAGCAGAAAGCCCTGGAAAGAAGATCCCTACTAAATATGACATTAATGTTAAACCATATACAAAAATAGGTCCATATACATAACCAGATAGAGGTCTTCCTCTGTCTAAGTTATAAGGATTCCATTGCTCAAATTTGAAAGCATCAAGATACTCTACATAGTAAGTTTGAGCATCAGGGAATATTTCCCAAGTATAAGCTTCTGGATTAAGATAAGTATAATGAAGAGCATTTATAACATTCACAGATAAGTCATAATTTGCATAAATCCATTCTCTTAAGTTTGATCTGATCAACATCGAGATGACAAATAAGGATACTACGATAGCTATCTGTAGGAAGATGTCATACTTGTTGTCAACAAATCTTTTTTTTACCTTTTCAAGCACTCTTAATTCGGGCACAGCTTATCTTTTTCATAGATATTGTTAAATTTTACCCAATAGTTGTAAAAGTATAAAAACCCAAAGGAAAATTCTTGACATGCAACCTAACTGCAATTTTTTCAGCCATTCTTAAATTACTTCAGACAATAATTCCTTTGACAAGGCTATTCCATCTTCGTGGCAAAGCTTCATACACCGGATATGGGAGGGAGAATCTTTACTTAACTTGTAGATACTTTTATATTTGTCAAGAAATTGTGTTCATGCAGCTAAATGATTGAACACCAAGGGAATAAGAAAAGAACTGGTTCATTTTACACTCCATCTTTTGTAGTGGACTTCATGATTGAACGTGTTTTCAATTATTTAACTGAGGAAAATAAACTAATAACTAACACTTATAATTACTTTCAGAAATCTTTAGGAGAATTATACTTTTGTGATCCTTCTCTAGGAACTGGGAATTTTGTTATTGGCATTTTAAAAAGAGTTTGGAATGAGTTAAAGAAATTCAAAGATATCAAACAAGATGAAAAGAATACTTTTTTCAAGAATTTTTCTGAATCAAACATCTATGGGATAGAGCTCAAACCTGATGTTCTTGACGAGTGTAAGGAACGGATTTCTTTTTTCTTTCCAATGCTTAGTAGTAATTCTTTTGCAAATATGTATGTGGGTAACAGCATCGTCAACAACGATTCATTTCAAGTGCTTCCTTCAGAAGAGGCTCAGCAACTTAACCCATTAGACTGGAAAAAAACTTTTCATCCCAGAAATTCTTTTGATGTTATTATTGGAAATCCTCCATATTACAATTTAAAGAAGATGGAACTTTTAGATAAGAATGCAAATCTGTTGTTCAAATACTTAAAACAGTCTAAAACATGGAAACAATTCTTCAGATCTTCCTCTGACATTTATTATTACTTTATTCTACAATCATTAAATTATCTTTCAAATGATGGATTACTATCTTTTATTATTCCGAATTATTGGGTAGAGAATAAGTATGGTGATATTTTAAGAGAACAAATTGTAAAAAATCAAATTTTGGAATTCTTGGATTTGAGTAATCTAAATATCTTCAAAGACAATGGAAAGTGGCTTAATGTATCAACTTGTATAACAACAATTCAAAAGTGTTTTCCGACAAGAAATGTCAAGGTCGTAAAGAATATCCCTAAAACTATTTTGGAAAATCACAAAAGAAGAAAATCTACGATAGACAAACTCTTTTTTGAGATAGATCAAGCTAATCTTGGAAAGGAAAAATGGGTACTATCGCCTCATTTGAAATTACTAAAGCAAATTGAGGACAAAGGTAAATGTATCAAACTAGAACAATTAGCGCAAGTCTCTCAAGGGCTTTCACCAGGAGTAAAGGAAATATTTGTTATGACCAAATCCAATTCTGAAAGACTATCTCTGGAAAAAGAAGCTCTGGTTCCTTTTTTAACGAATAAAGATGTCAGAGAATGGATTGTGAATAATGAAAATCTGAAAATTGCTATACTTCCCTCAAAAATAGATGATTTAGAGAATTTTCCAAACATTAGACAATATCTAGAACAAAATAAAAGGAAGTTGGAACAGGGTCCAGATCGACAAAGGTTAATTAAATCAAATAAGATAAGATGGTTTGATTTCAGTGTTTACAGAAATCTTAAAATCTTTATGAATCATCAAACGAAAATTATGGTTCCATATAGAAGCATTCATCCTCGATTTGGTATTGATGAAAACGGTTCCTTTGGAGCTACTGATATCTATGTAATAATCCCGAAATTGGAAGAGGATTTTTATTTTCTACTTGGAATTTTAAATAGTGACTTAATGAATTTTTGGTATTCAGAAGCAGGGAAAAGAAAAGGTAAAATGTTAGAATTCTTTAGTGATCCTCTAAAAAAAATACCAATACCTGGAACTGAAGAAAAAGACATTTTAATTTACTTAGTAAAAGAAATTCTTCATAAAATTAAAAACTCAAAAAAACAAGATTATGAAGTAAAAGAAATAAAAAATAAAATTAATCAAGAAGTAGCTAAATTGTATGGTGTTGATTACTCTTTAATCGCATCTAAGTTGGTTACAAGTTCTGATATTTAGATCAGATAAATGAATTAGATAGCCTCCATTCGTCATATCCTGCAAGATAGAGACGAACATCTGGATATCCTAATTCTTTGAGTACTAAATAGATTAATGCAGATTGTGGAGCTGATTCGCAGTACACGATAATACTTTTGTTTTTCGATATATTTCTGACATTCAATTCTTCAATAATTGAATCTTTTTCTTTCAGAACAAAGTAATCTGGATATTCTTCGAATACCTCAAGATACCAAAGATGAATCGCACCTGGTATATTCCCACCTTGTTGGTCAAGTAGAAGAGCATATTCAGATCTATTGTCTACAAAAAGGAAATCATCGGAATGGATATTCATCAAGATTTCATCCTTGGAAATCAAAATATCTGCATTACGCTCTTCTAAAATTATATCACCTCTAGGAAATTCTATTATTTCTGTAGTTAATTCATTGATTTGCTTCTCCCATTTTGAGAAAGCACCATCTAAAAGAATAACATTCTTAAAACCAAAATAATGAAGAGTCCAAGCTGCTAGAGAGCAATTGAGGTTAAAAACATCGTCTACTAAAATTATTTTATCGTTACAATTAATACCTTTTTCTTGAAGATAATCTGTCAAAACTTCTTTATCAGGAATGATATTTATGCCATCTTCATTTTGTAGAGTGAAAAAATTATTATCAATATGAATTGAACCTTTAATATGACCTTTTTCAAATCTTTGAATCTCTCTCAAATCTAAAATTTTGTAGTTTTCCGGTGTGAGATTTGAGATTAAATCAGGTATGGAAACAAAGATTTGCATATGATTCTCACTCATCTATAAATATAGAAAGGAGGTTCAATTAATAATTTTGTCCTTGTACTAGTCAACCTGTTTAATTCGAGCTAATACACCGGCATAAATCAATGGTAAAACTATGGTAATATCTGCAACAACTGTAACCATTTTACTCTTAGAAGATGTTTTTCCCCAGGAAATGGATTCTTCCAAAGACGCCCCAGAAAGACCTCCTGTTTCTACTCTGTCCATTGTAATTTGAATTGCATAATCAAAAGATTTTGGAGACATAAGTTTTGATTGAAAAATATAATTCTTTGGAACTCCTCCACCAAGGAAAAATGCCCCAGTTTTATCAGCATCTCCTGCTAAGCTTTGTATTTTTCCTAAATCTCCCATAGCATCAATTAATGTTCTATTCATTTGTGAAAAGAGCCATAATTGTAGACCTAAAACACTGTCACTTAACGCTGGGACGAAAATTGGGATGTTTTTTTCATAAGCAGCTCGAACAAAAGAATTCGGATCTTCTATCTTTTCTCCTATAAATTTAAGTAAGTCACTTGTTGATATAGCAAGTGTATTTGTACTATCTTTATGTTTCTCCCAAATTTCTTTGTATATTGGTTGAATATGATCTTCAAGTTTCATGAAAGAGTCGTCTTCAACAAAAGCATCATAAATCCTATCAATAGATTTCTCTCTCAATTCAGCATCTGAATGATAAGAAACCTGTTTAATGTGCTGACCACCAAATGCTTCAATTATGTCATGAGTTACATTTGCCCCTGTAGATACTATTACATGAACCATGTCATTTCGGATCATATCTGTAAGTACCTTTCTCATACCACCAGGAACTAAAGCTCCTGCAACACCTAAGAATACAGTAGCACCTTCTTCAATCATACTAGAATAAATATTAACAGCTTTTGCAATTCTGCCCGGACCAAATACACCAGATTGATCAAATTGGTCAATTAATTCATCGATGGAAGATACTTTTTCAATATCAATAGGGTTTACTCTAGAATGAACCTTTTTCTTATGATTCA
This sequence comes from Candidatus Heimdallarchaeota archaeon, assembly GCA_030603365.1. GTDB lineage: Archaea > Asgardarchaeota > Heimdallarchaeia > Heimdallarchaeales > Heimdallarchaeaceae > UBA460. The sequence continues at coordinate 54,292 of JAUVXV010000008.1, read as the reverse complement.
TTTTTATCAAGAAATTATGAATCTGTCCCCTCTTTAGCCTTTTCGATAAGTAATTCAATTTCTCTTGCTCTGAAAGGGGATTCTTCAAGTTCTGTATGGTCAATCGGGCAAATATATCGAATATCATCTCCTACTTGAATTGAACCCAAAGGTAGTTTACAGATATACACCCTTCCACAACTTCTACAGTAAAATGTAGATCGAGTCGATTCTTCAAAAATATCTATGTCAGTGTCTATTGCACATACTGGGCATGGAAACATACAGATTGTAGGACGAAAAGATTCTTTTCTACTCATAGAACTCAGCTATCATAGATTTTAACTAGGTATGATAATATAGTCAAGACTTATTAATTTTGGCTAAATTTCATGTATTCAACTACATCCACAGCTTAAGTTCTGGAAAATGAAAAGTTTCTCTTTCTCCGAGTACATATAGTTCAAAATTCTGGATATCTGCCTTATTTTTCAGAATTGGAACAATATAGTGACCTTGAGAATCTGGATGTATAGGGCAACCAGAAGAATATTCAGTAAAAGCAGGTAGTACTAATAAACTCTGAGAACCTTCATTTAGAGGACCCATTAGAAATGTGGGAGATCTTACTTTCTGTAATCCATCAACCTTTGATTCAAAAACTGGGTGCAAATGACCAATTATAATATACTCGATGTCCTTTAGAATTTCAATATCCAATTCTTTATCTCCATGAGTAAAATGATATTTACCAATAGATAATGAATTATGGAGAGTAACATTTTCGAAATTTTTGAGTGCCCATGAAAGAAAAGTGTCATGATTGCCTTTCATTATATGAATAACAGGAACTAGGGAACTTACTTCACGAAGGAATTTTTTCACATCCCTATTTTCAATCTTAGTAGGTTCTTGAAAACTGTGCTTCACATCACCATTGAGAACTAGAACTTCGGGTTTCAAATCCTTGAGATATCTTGCAACTTTTTCAGTAATCTGTGATGTAAGATTGTGTGGAACAAAAGAACCATCTTCTTGCATAATTGCTTCAACACCTAAATGCAAGTCAGCAATAACAACCGCGTTAATATCCTTTAGAAAAAGAATAGGTTGATTATCAACTATCAGGAGATCAGGTGCAACCTCAAAGAATGAAGATTTCATATGTTCCTCAATTCAAAATAAGAACTCGGTATAAAAAATTATTACTATTTGTTAAAAATTCTATTTAGGGCTCGGATCATTCTTCTTTATCCCAATTGTGGCAAATCTTACAGCATAGACTTTCTTACATGCCTCACTACAGTGAAATACAATTGAATTCATTTTTTCTGCAATTAGATAGAATATGAAAATCTGTTTCCAGTCTGTTTTTTCTGATGGCAGTTCTTGCAGTATCATTCTATAAAGCTGATGAGCTCCAATTTCAATATTCGTAATTATTGATTTTTCAAAAGCTTCAATCGTGGATAAACTAGCGTGAATAATGTGACTGAAAACATTTATACACTCTAGAATTGATTTATTCAAATTATAATAATATTCTAGAGTCTGTAATTGCATTTTTATATGCTCTTGAGATAGTAATGAAATCAATTCTGCCATTAGCTTAGCTACATGTTTAAGATGGGTGAAAATAGGATCATATTGGTTAATTGAAATTACAAATCTATCAATTGGCTGATAAATTGTTGTAGTAATATCATCAACAAAATTAACAACATTTTGATATAAATGCTCCATTTTTTCAACCCTTTCTTCAATTCCAGGATGATACAAAAGTGTTAATGTGGTGAGATCTGCCATTCGAATTAAGGTGTCACTGATTAATGTTGAACAATATAAGATTGTTTCTGCAATATCCTGTTTGGGCTTTTCTTCAGAGGACATAAACAGTTTCCCAACTAGTAAAACTAGCAATCAACTATAAAGATGTTATGTAAAAAAAAAGAAAATTTAATGTCTTTCAGCTCTTAAATAACCATTTTAAACCCTTTTCTAATGAAGTAAGAGGGTGTATTGTGAAAGACATAACATGTATTTCTGGTGTTTTTTGTATCACTAAACCACTAACTGGTTGGAAGATTTTTGTTTCTTCATTCTGAATATTCAATTGAGGAAGCACAGAAGCTGAAATATTTGCTATTTGAAATATCGCTTCAACTGAGTAGTGATCAGAACCAATGTCATCAAACCCTGAGTTACTTCCCACAGAACTGCTTACGAAAGCGTTTTCAAAGTGTTGGTTTACAAAAATGAAATCAATTCTTGAAAGAATTGTTGGAACATTCATGGTATATCCTGGGTCATCAGGGTTCAGTACGCGGAAAACATCAGTAAAATTGTGAACTTTGGAAGAATAGTTTCCATAGATAAGATCTTCAGGATCAAGTAGCATTGTTACTGGACCATATCCGAAATCTGCTCCAGGCAAACCTGCTAAATCATCAATATCAACTGGTGATAAGGAGTTAAAATCTCCCGCATAAATTATAGGAACATCTCCTAAATCATCCATATAGTTAATGATGCCTTCTTGTTCCCATTCTCTTCTTTGTTCATTTACTGCTCCTTCTAGTGCTTTTAAATGGCAACCAATAATATGTACTTCGGTGTTAGTAATGTTTAGTACTGCATGGATGAAATCATGAGTTACATCATAAGAAGTATTATCATCTAAAGTAAGTATACCTAATTGATGGAACTCTAAAATAGGATATCTACTAAAAATCGCTTCACCACTTGTAATAAAAATATCTCCTTGTGCCGTATAACCTTCATAAGGAGCCTCATCATAGAAATAACCATTAAATTGAGTGAGTAATCTGCCTAACTTGTAATTTCCATTTTCATTCCAAGTACCTGTTTCTACGAAGATTATAATGTCCGCATTCTCATCTTTTACGATTTCCTTCCATTCAATCTCTGTTCCACTCTCTTTAACATTGTAGTTCAGAAGTTTAAAATAATCAGTTGGTGCAGAATTAAGAAAATTATCAATAACAACATTGACTTCTACCATTGCTGATAAACCAACTAAATCATATGCGATTGCTTTGATTGTATAAGGTCCATCAGGATAAGCAGTTGTATCCAACTGATATTGAAGGGAAGTAGATACGATTACTCCATTGAACCAAAGTTCTATAGTATCAATACTGGTTGTAGTCGGGCCTGTGTCAGAAGCATTACATTCTATTGTTACTGTACCAGATAAAATCTCGTCTCTTTCAGGATTAAGTATCTCTATTACAGGGGGAAAAGTGTCTTTCTCTGTTGTTAAAATAACAGTAGGAATAATGATAGCAGCAGCAATAATAAGTGCTGAAGATATGATAAAAATCTTAGATTTATAGAAACTCATTTTATTCAAGAAGGAATTCATTTCTTTCTTAATAACAATTTTGCTTTAACGCTTTTCTAGTTATCTTCTTCTCACAAAGTATTTTATTAGATAAAAGAACTATATACTCATGAAAATAATTGAGTTTAGAAGACATTCGATTAGAATTAGACCTTCTCCTCATCTAACACAAGAAGGTGTGATGAAAGCAAGAAAAGTAGGAGATACATTAGGCGAATTTAATTTGGTTTTATCAAGTAATGCACCCCGAGCAGTAGAAACAGCTGTTGCAATGGGCTATGCGGTAGATAAGATAGTAGACGAAATAAGTAAGGCACTTCCAGAAATAGAAGATGAGGTTACTTGGGGGATGGATTTTGTTCAATATAGAGATGCTATAAGAAAAGGATGTAAAACAGCTGAATATGCAACTAAAATGGTTTTGTTTGTGAAAGACATTGCAAACCTAATCTCTGAAGGTGAATCAGCATTAGTAGTTGGTCATGGAGGGTGGTTAGAAATAACTACAATAGGCTGTTTTCCTCAAGAAGAATATGAGAAATGGGGAGATCCTCTAGATACCTGTGAAGGTATACGTATGTATATAACAAACAATGAATTTGAAAAAATAGAATTGCTGAGAGCATAGACGTAATGATACTCTTCAACTAATCTTCTTTGAAGAGTTTTCCTACTTGATGTGCCCACTCTTCAATAAGATCCCAGTTTCTATTATCATATTGATGTTCAGGTAATCTGATTAATATTCTTTCTGGAGCTATGTTTGGAAGTTGTTCTTTTGGAATACGACCACCAAAAGCTGCTTTAGCGACGGGTTTTAAGTTAGGATGTTCTTCTAGCACATCTACTAGAAATTTTTCATAAGCGTGTTCGTAATGCTCATCTTCACCAGCATAGATGGATGAGATGAAAACTGCAACCTTCTTACTACCAAAATCATTACTCAAGTATTTTCTAGAATTCTCTGTCCATTCACCGTATTTGATTCCACTAGCTATTATCACATTGTCAAAATCATTTAAATCAGGACATGCATGCCAGTTTTCCAAATCCCAGATTTCAACATGCTGATCATATTCCTTTTCAAGGATTTTTTGAATAACAGCACATGCTTCGGTTGTTGCACCATATCTTGTCCCATATACAATTAGAGTTTCTTTCACAAATATTCACCTTAGTGCTTGAATCCTTCTGATTAATAGGGTGTTTTGAAGAAATATATAATCTTTATCTTTCAACTAAAAAGTAATCTTATCTCTCATCTTAGCATGAAAGTTAGTTAAGAATATTGGTGGAATTTACTTCTGGAGTATTAGGTATAACTGCAGTTTTCGTATATCTAGATTGAGCTGGAGGAATACCCCAAGAGGTTATCACATTAGTAGCATTCTTCTTAGATAGAAAACGTTGGTTATGGATGATAGGTAAGCTCAAAGAACCCCCTAATTATGTAATAATTGTTCATCTTCAAACTAAGTTTTTTCCTTTTCAGTCTTTTTCTTAAGAGCTTTTCCATCTCCCTGAAGGAAGAAGAAATTGTAAAGTACCATAAGAATAGAAATACCAAGAAATAGTGCTGGAATTGAGAAATCAGCGATTAGGCCGAATAGTGGTGCAAAGATAAAAACCAAGATAGACTTAATTTGTGCTTCCACACTTAACATTGTTGTTCGCTGGTCTTTCTTGATAGTTTCTCCTAAATAATCAACACTTAGTGGCCTTCTTATGTTTTCAAAAATGTATATTAGAAGATATAAGAAGATAACAACCAGAGGAAGATTTACCCAAATGAAAATTGCATTTAATAGTAGAACAGCTGCAAATAAATAAAACAAGATATCCATCGCATTTTTTGTATTTTTCAACCAAGCTTTAACCTTATATGCATTTCTAGATGAAAAAGATGAAATCAGATAGAATATAGAATACATCACTCCAAGTATAACTTTGATAAAATTGTCTTCACTTAGGTTAATATTTGAAGGAGCAAAACCAATGTTAATGATTACTAGGAGTATATAGACTTTAATTATTGGTTGAATATAATCCTTCAGACTTTTGTATACTGCATCGTAGCTAGAAGATGAGAAAATTCCCTTCCGTAATTTTCTATCTTTAAATGCTACAATCATCCCTTTGAACCCCTTACCAATTTCTTTTAGGAATGTAGTTTCAGTAGGAACATGGTCGTTCATATAAGAAGGATATGATGCAATTAGAATAAAATCAATAATGTATGGAATAATAGCTATGATAAATACCCATTGTGCTTCTGGAACAAATAGGATGAATAAGATGGCTAAAACCCCATTTAAAGTAGATCCAATTAATGACCAGGATCTTGTTCTTCCATAAACAAATGTTTTATGCTTTTGATAGCCTTTTTTATCCATCCATGTTAGTATCATTGCTTTGTGTGTTCCAGATCGAAATGCTTCCCCTAAGCCATACATTCCAGCAGCTAGGAATATTACAAAGAAGAAATTAACTGGTAAACTTAATCCGATAAAAAAGAGTACAAAGGAAACAATGTAGAAAATAAAACAGAAGAGCAACTCATTCTTTTTACCAAATTTATCTGCTAGAATCCCAGAAGGTATTTCTAGAGAATAAGTAATCACTTCTTGAACCAAAAAAATCAAACCAATTTGAAATAAAATGAATTGAGATCCCAAGGGAGAAGAAAAGGTTGTTTTCAGACCAATCTGATAAAATCCTGTAAGAAATTGGATATTATCTAGATACGATTTAGCGAGATAGTCGTAGAGCATGATAATTAGAAAGGGTTCAAAGAATCTTAAATTCTTAAAAAATCCGTAAAATTTAAATTTCCACATTAGCGGATTTTTCAAAATGTTCTTTCGAACTTGTTTCTCCACAGTATTTGCATTCATCGACTATTCTTGGTAGTATAGAAAGAAGCCTTATATTACCTTTTTTCTCAGAAGTTCAGCTATTGTCAATAATCTTTCTATCATTCAATGGGTCAGGAACGTAAATAGTAATCGCCTCTGAAAGTGTATTAAAAGAACCCTCATTATATTCTTCTATTCTCTGGATAGAGCAATCTTTACACATACCAGCTGGAATAATTATATTTGACATTAGGTCTCTTTTTTCCTTTGTTAAACATCTACCACAAAGAGGCCTACTACATTTAGAACAACAGAACTTGGCTTTAGCACCACACTTTGAACATGTAGATTCGAATAAGAGAATTACCTTTACCAATTGGTATCACTAATAGATTAAATCATTTGATTACTTTAAAACCACACAGAAAAAAAGTGAAACCTTTGTAAATAGTTCAATGGAAATTTTGATAAAACATTTCTAAAGCTGAGGAATAGTGATGAGATTCTCATCCAATGCTGTTTTTCCTCTTTAGGAAAATTAACCTTTTCCTTTCAATCCTTTTTTTGTTGTTGCATCAAGAAGGAGATGACTTAAGTAACCTAACAGAAACGCGAAAATCAGATAAATAAAGACTTTCTGATCATATGCTGGAACAACAACAAAACACATCACAAAAGATACTATGAAAAAAGCTGATAACATAAACCAAGAGTGAAAAAATTTCCTGTGATCAGGATTAGTTGGTCTTTCAATCAGATCAGGAAGGATTGAACCTATAAAAATACAAACAACAGAAATTGCTAAAACTAACGTTAATTGCAAATAATCAAAATTTTCAGAGAATCCCCAATAAGATACTCCTACAATTGGTAGGGAAAATACTAAACCTCCTACAATGTGAGTCAGTCTTCTAGGCATTAAAGTCAGTCTCTTATCAATATAATGTGCAGAATCGTATATAAACAAAAGTAAAACAGCTGACATACATTTTTGCATACAGTCATAAATGTGTAAAATAATTTCGCATATGGACAATGTTATAGACATAGCTAAAAGATGGATAGCCAAACTCAAAATTACAACCGATGTGCTAAATGATCTTACTGTTGATACTGTACTTCCAAATGGTTGGACAAAGAGAGAGCTTCTTATTCATTTATCTGGTTGGGATGATGAATTTATCCAGTTTGCTGATGAAATGAGAAAACAAAAAGCGTTTTATGCATTTTACGAAGAAGATGGAGAAACAAAAAATCAGCAATTCTTTGAGGATAACAAGGATTTAGGTTATGAAGAAGTTAATATCAAATTCCAGAAGCTGAGAAAGAAATTGATTGATGTCTATCAAGAAATAGTAGAAAAATATCCTCAAGAAAATAAAGAATTTCTAGGGTTCTTCTCAATTTGGTGGCATGACATTCATCATCTTAAACAGGCAGGAATTGATGTTTCAAAGCTTGAAGAGTAAAATATTAACAATTTTAAGCTAGAGCAACAGATTCACTACTCATTTTGTAAACTCTTGGTGGTTGGTTAGGAAAGAGAAAATAATAGAGTAAACTACATCTCTTGCAAAAGTATTTCTCTCGACTAATTTGGTCTACGTAACGACCACAATTTGGACACTTCATTTTTCCCCATGCCAACTAGCATTAGATTGCTTTCTAACCTTAAATTTATCAATTTTATAATTAAAAGCGTTGTTCTTCATGCAAAGTAGTATGTTAAATCGTCACTAAATAAAAAATCATTCTAGTCGTATTTTTCTGGTGTTTCTCTGTTGACCTGTGACAATTGTAACTATTGTAAGTAAAAGGAATGTTAGAGAGAAGATGAAGAAGATTCCTGCTACAATTTCTAATGCTGCTAAAACTAAACAAACACATGAAAGGATGCCGAATAGAATAGGTTTATACTGACGAATTACGATCTCAATATAATTCTTATTCCGTTTTTTTCCAACTGCAACAGTAATATCTTCAACCATTAACTCGCAGTTTAATATCCTGATTAAATACTTCACTATCTGAAAATGATCACGAAAATATCTCTCTAATGAGATTTCACGATATAGTTTAAATAATGACAAAATCAAGTTTCCCTATGGACAAAGACAAAATCTTAGACAACTTCACTGAATCTAGGATTGTACGTTTCTTTGCTGCTTTTCTAAATAATACTTGGGTTTATGGTTCTTTAAGCTACACTGATTTTAATTTCGAAATCATGTCTTTTAATGAATTTGTAGACGCCATTAAGAGAGAAATTGATTTTACTATGCCATACGAAAAAGAATCTGAAGAGAGGATGCTACCTTTTAAGCTGTATCTATATGTAGATGACACTCTTACCATCCTAACAGAGGAGGTATATCTAGATAGCATCAATAAGCCAAATACTCTTATTTTCTGTACTCAAGATGAAGAAAATAGTCTAAACAGCTTAAAATTCTTCAAAGAAAGTCCTAATGGAATACAATTCTTTAGTTAAACACCTTAGAAAGAATTATATTGAAGTGATTTTCTTTGAATTTCATTATGAATGATGAAAATGAATCTAGACGAAAAAAAAGAATGATCTCCCTTATTATATGTACATTTTCTTACATTCTAGCTATTGGTATCGCTGTTATTGTTGGCTATTTTCTCTACGACTATTTGCACCCTCTTCTCTTAATCCTAGTAACAGATATTATAGCTACATTAGTTGTATACTTTATCAGTATTATAATTCAAAATACAAGTTTATATGATCCTTATTGGAGTGTAATTCCAATTATAATTGCCATATACTGGTTCATTGTAGGGGCACTAGAATCTGGTTTTGAAGCTACTCATTTCATCATTCTTATTATAGTAGGTATGTGGGGCTTAAGGTTGACCTATAATTGGGTAAGAGGATGGCAAGGGATAAAACATGAAGACTGGAGATATACTCAATTCAGAGAAGAAAAGCCTAAATTATTCTGGTTCATAAATATAACTGGTTTACAGCTAATGCCTACAATCATAGTTTATCTAGGTTGTATATCACTTCTACCTGCATTTACTACTCCAATAGCATCAAATAATATATTTTACATTATAGGTATTATCCTTACTATAGTAGCAATATTTTTCGAAACACTTGCGGATGAACAATTACATGCTTTCAATAAGAAGAAACAACCAGGTGAACTACTGAAAACCGGGCTTTGGAATTTATCCCGACATCCCAACTACTTTGGGGAGATTAGTTTCTGGTGGGGATTGTATTTCTTTGCTTTAGCAGCTGATACATCTTACTGGTGGGCTTTTGCAGGTCCTGTTGCTATGATAATTTTATTTACTTTTGTAAGTATTCCCATGATAGAAAAAAGGCTGAAAAAACATTATCCGGACTATTCAAAATATCAAAAGGAAGTATCAATGATAATTCCGTGGTTCAAGAAAAAATAGCAATATTAAGGACAAATCTTAAAAACCTTCATTCTTCCTCTAGCAAAGTGAATGAAATGAAATTCAAAGATCACATGAAAACTAATAGAAGAAAATATTTTTTCTTTGGAATTTTAGCAATATTATTCATTTCTATATTAGCTATCTACATAACTGCAAAAGTTTCAGACGATAATCTAATTGAGATTGCTTATAATGATAGGATGAAACTTAACGAAGAGTGGTATTTTAGTAATGAAACACTGAAGGCTGAAGCTCCAGCTTATGCCACTTTTGATGGTTTGTTAAACGAATATGTAGATGATTTCTTTATCTATACTTTCAGTGTAATAGTGATTTTATGGGTTGCTAATGTGATCTTACATGCGATTAGAAAAAGAATTTCACCTGACATTCACAACACTTTACATGTTCTGCTAAGAGCACTTGTTTTACCGATTTTTCTGGTAGCATATATTAGCAAATTTGAACCTTTTACTGGTTCAATAATAGGAGTAGCAGCAACTGTAGGTGCAGCTTTTGGTATTGCTGCTGCTAGATCAGTTGGTGACCTTATATCTGGTCTTTACATGGTTTTCAGTAAGCATCATAATGTGGGTGACTATATTATCATCCCAGATATCAATGTTGAAGGTGTAATTCAAACAATTTCCATAAATTATATTACCATCCTCCAACCAGATGAATCAACTTCTGTTATCCCTAATAGTAGATTGAGAGAATTAGAAATAGAAAGTATAGCTGTTGTAGAAGCACCAGATGAAAAAGGTGACATAAAAGAGATTATACTTTATGGTCGAAGAGTTGGAGAAACAGAATACTCCTACCCACTCAAATGGGCAACTCACTCAGATGATAGTCATAGCGAATGTGTGAAAGCAATTGAAAAAACAGAAAAACAGTTCGAAAAAGAACTAGAAAAGCCTGTTACTTGGACAATTATTCATAGAGATAGATTGAATAGAAGATATCAAATTCAACTAGTAGTACTAGATCCTAAGAAGCTACTTGAAATGCCAGGTGATTTTTTGAAAGCATTGGAATCAAACTATGAAAAAATCAAGATGAAAAAGTAACTCTCAAATAAATATTAGAGAGTTTTCACTATATAAATAATTCACTTAATAAGGCGAAATTTTCGATTAGAATGCTTTCTGTAATATTGTGGTTTATATACTGAACTATATGTTATTGTATGATTCACTATGTCGAAAAAAAAGATAATTCGTGAACCAGCAGAAATAAGAAACAGGGAGGAAATTGAAGCTTTAAAACAGAATGACACTTACGAAAAACCAGACAACTGGTACTTAAGTCCTAGAATGGTTGAAACATTTATTCTAGGATCTGATGAAACCTATGAGTATAAAGTAAAAGATAAAACTAAAAAAATCAAAATCTCTCGGAAGTTTTACGGAGATAATGTTCTTGTTCAAAGAAGCATTATAACACTCGCTTCAGATAGAGGTTTACTTTTGATTGGAGAACCTGGCACAGCTAAAAGCTGGTTATCAGAACACCTCGCAGCTGGAATATCTAATAACTCACTGAATGGTATTCAAGGAACAGCTGGAGTTACAGAGGATCAGATAAAGTATTCTTGGAATTATGCACTACTTTTGGCAGAAGGTCCTTCAAACAAAGCACTTGTTCCTGGTCCTGTTTATGTAGGGATGAAGGAAGGAGTTATCACTAGATTTGAAGAGGTGACCAGATGTCCTAGAGAAATTCAAGATACACTCATTAGTATTCTGTCAGATAAAATCTTACTTGTTCCCGAATTGGGAGAAAAAGAGGTTCTTCTAGCAAATAAAGGTTTCAATATTATTGGAACAGCTAACACTAGAGATAAGGGAGTCAACGAAATGAGTTCAGCTTTGAAAAGAAGATTTAATTTTGAAACTGTAGCTCCCATAGGAAGTGTAGAAGAGGAAATAGAGGTCGTTGAAAGTCAGACAAAGAATCTATTAGGTCAAGATAAGGTCAAAGTTGACTTTTCGCATGATATCTATGAATTACTTGTGACAACTTTCCATGAGTTGCGACAAGGAGAAACCACTGATGGTATCAAAGTAAACATTCCATCCACTGTTATGTCTACTGCAGAAGCAGTTTCAGTAGCTTATAACTCTGGCTTATATGCGAAGTACTACCAAGATAGCATTGTTAAACCTGAACACTTAGCTCTTAATATTAAAGGAGCGGTAATCAAAGACAATATCGAAGATGTTCAGAAACTAAATCAATACTGGGATCTTGTTGTTAAACGAAGAGGTAGCGAAAACAAACTTTGGGATCAGTACTACAATTCGAAGAAATACTTCTCGTGATGTAGATGAATGATTCTAACTCTATAGATACGATGGAGGGTGTGAAGGATAAAGTAGAGAAAATAATGAATGATGAAATAATGTATTTTCCAATACGTCATCATTCAGTTGCTTGCTCTTTTTATCTAGATAAGATAATAGAAAAGTATAAACCGACTAAACTACTGATTGAGCTTCCAACTGGAGCTGAAACAAACTTAGATATTCTGTATTCTGATCAAACAAAACCACCAGTTGCTTTACATTCATTTTTCGTAGATAAGAAAAATACGTTTGAATTAAATGGGATCTTATCTCCTGATGAGAGTATTCCTGTAAGATTTGAAGGCTATCATCCAATGGTTTCATATTCACCTGAATATAGAGCATTGAAAATTGCTAAGGATAGAAATATTGAAGTGGAATTTATTGATTTACCATTAAGGAATTTAATACCTTATAGATTCAAAAAATCACCAGTCTCCTTATTCTATCCTGAAGAGAAATTATTCGAATTTAATGCATATGGTACTAAACTCGCTCAGAAACTAAGATGTAGAAACTTTCATGAAGTCTGGGAATTAATGTTTGAAACTAATTTCTCAATGGAACCTGAGGATTTCGTGAGGAAAATTTTAGCTTTTGGTTTAGTTGCACGTCAATCTCTCTCTGAGGAATTTCTTGAAGCTGAAGGAGCTCTGATAAGAGAAGCATATATGAAATTTAGAATAAGTAGAGCATATAATTTGCTACCTGAGGGAAATAGAAAAGGTAAGTTACTAGTAATTTCAGGTGCCTTTCATTCTGTAGTTCTTCCTTTCATCAAAGGCAAGAAACAAGCTATCAAAAAAGGTGATAATGTTTTCATCACAGTACCTTATACTTATGATCAAATAGCTCTCTCTAGAGGATATTCTTCAGGTAATCCAGCACCTAGATATTATGATAAAATATGGAATAATATCAAATTAAAATCTACAAAATATTTAGATAAAGTAAATCTGGAGCTTGCATTAGAAGTAAAGAATCAAGCTAGAGAATTTGGTTCTGTTGTTAGTGTTGCTGATGGGATTCATGCCATTAGAGTAGCAAAAAATCTTGGGAAATTCAGAGGTAAAGTCAATACAGGATACTATGATTTAGCTGATGCTGTTAAAACTGTCTATATTAAAGGAGATGATGAGATTTATGGACAAGCTATTTACCGTGCAATGGATGAAATTTTTATAGGAAATGAATTTGGAGAGATTGACCCAAGTTTATCTACAACACCACTTCTTGCTGATTTTCAGTATCAAGCTAAGAAATTAAGAATCAATCTCGTAGCAACTACAAAGCTGTTGAGAGTCAATCTTTACCAAAAAAGTAGTATGAAGCAGAAATCCCAATTTTTACATCAGAATGTGTTTTTAGAATCTGGTTTTGCAGAAATGGTCAAAGGTCCTAATCTCGTCAAGAAAGAAGATATGCACTTACTGGCAGAACAATGGAATGTAGCATACAATAGAAATGTAGAATTGAAACTTATTCAATTAATAAGCTTAGGAAACACTGTTCGAAATGCATGTTTAACACTACTAAAAGAGAAATTTGCTTCCACCACTGAATCAAGTGTAGCTAGTGAACTTCTGTTGAATGCAGCCCAAATGGGGTTAATAGAACTGTTGAATGAATTAGGAGACAAACTCATAGACACCATTGATAAAGATAGGAATTTCAAGAGTTTAGTTCAAGCTTTATACCAACTAGTTTCACTCTACAATTTTCAAGAATCCCTTCTTACTGAAGGATACAAACCATTACTCAAACTAATACATAGGGCTTACATCAGAGCAGCTTTTCTTATACCAAGCATTCTCACAGTTTCTGAAGAGGAAGAAGAGATAATAATTGAGAAGATAAAAGCTCTAACTAATTTCGTTTTATCATTCACAGATTTGCCAATAGATAAAGATCTATATGTTTCACAAATACAATCTGCGGTCAAAGATTCAAAAGGAAATTATGCAGTTAGAGGAGCATTAGCAGGTGTCCTTTATTCATTCAAAGTTATGGACACCGCGACTTTATCTCGAGAAATAAACGGTTATACACTTGGAGGATCAGCTGTTGATGGAGGAAATTATCTCTATGGATTGTTTACAGTTTGTAGAGAAATAATGATTTTACGGAAATCGTTCTTAAATACAATAGATGATATGATTTGTTTGTTACCTGAAAAAGACTTCTTGATTGTACTACCTATACTGAGAAGGTCGTTTTCGTTATTCTCTCCAAAGGAGATTGATATAATTGCTTCCAATGTTGCTAAGAAGCGCGATATGGCGGAAATTGAAAGTATTGAAATAAGTGAGAAACTTGCTAATATTCTAGAGTTTGCAGATCAAGTTGTAGAAGAAAAATTTGGAGAGTGGGGCTTATGATATCTGAGAATGAATTAGAAGAAATGTTGAAAAATGATATGAATAGATGGCGATTGGTTTTAGGAAAATATAGTTACAAACAACTTGATTTTGAAGATAAGCAAAGAGAAGAATCTCTACTTGGTCCAAGAGAGAAGATGACAGACCAAAAAAGAGAACATCAAGCTCCTGGACAAGATATGAATAAAACCAAACCAAAGCAGTCAGCTCAAGGTCAAAGAAAACCAGTTCCACAACCTTCCAATACAAGAAATAAAGGAATGAAACAACCTGGACCAAAAGGAAGAAGAGGTACAGGAGGGTCTGATAGTAAAGCTGGAATAGAAGCTTTGAAGCAAATGGATTCTACTTTATCCTTCCTTTATCAAAGGGAATACGAAATGAGAGATGATCCAAATACTGGTCCTAAATCAGCTGGAAGATCATCAAGTGGTTTGTCAATACCCAGTTGGATTAATAATGCAAAGGAACTATTTCCCGAAGCTGCTACTAAGATATTACAAAATGATGCAATTCATAGATACAAACTTTCACAACTTGTTGTTGATCCAGATATATTAGATCAGATTGAACCTGATTTTGATTTGCTTAAGGCTATACTTGAATTTAAGAATCTAATGAAACCAGATGTACTTGAAAAAGCTAAAAAAATCATTCGAAAAATATCAGATCAGATTGCTGAAAAAATATTCTTAGAAGTTCAACCTGCTCTTCTAGGTCAAATTCATAGAAATGAGCACTCTCCACACAAAAGATTTAGTTCTACAGACTGGAAAAGAACCATTAGCTACAATCTTAAGAATTATGATAAAGAACTGGATAAGCTTATTGTTGAAAGAGTATTCTTCTGGGAGAGAAGGAATAAACTCAGATATCACATTATTCTAGTGATTGATCAGTCTGGAAGTATGACAAGTTCTGTGATTTATTCATCTGTAATGGCAGGTATTTTTGCTGCTTTACCAAATGTCGATGTGTCTCTAGTTGTATTTGATACAAGAGTTGTTGATTTGTCAAATCAAATTGAGGATATTGTAGAGGTCTTGATGAGAGTTCAACTGGGTGGAGGTACGGATATAGCAAAAGCAGTTGAATATTCCGCGAAAAAAGTAGAAACTCCTGAAAGAACATTGTTCATCTTACTAACTGACTTCTATGAAGGAGGAAATAAAAACAGACTAATTCAGACAGTTAGAGAATTACAAGCTTCAGGTACAAAGATGATTGGTCTAGCTGCATTGGACTATGAATACATTGCAAACTATGATCGTGAGTTAGCACGACAAGTCGAAGAAGCTGGAATGAAGGTAGCTGTAAGTTCACCTAAAGAACTAGCAGAATGGGTAGCTGAAAATATGGGGCGATAAAAGATGAACACTGAACAGAATATACAAGTAAAAGAAGAAAATAGTCTCCCCGAATTGGATCTCTCGATTCTTGAAGAGACTGAGGAAGAAATAATTCAACCTGTTGAATTACCTGAAAATATAGAAACAGCTTTGAACAAAATCAATGATTGGTTTAGTAAAGTTTTTTTGAACGGTGTGCAAAGAATATCAAAAGAGAACCTAGATGAATTACAGGCTTTGATTATAACTGCTCATACGACAAAAGTAGCAAGACTTGAACGCGATATACAATCGCTCAAAAAGATTATGGAACTTTATCTCAACAAAGATCCGACATTTAATTTTAGCAGAATAACTTCTATCTTATCTAGAATAGCTATAACTTGTAAAACAATTAGAGACTACAAAAATGGTAAGCAACTGTCTCCTCGCTTGATAAAACTTCTTACTGGCACTCAAGATGAAAAGAAAGAATACAAGAAGATTATAGCTCAAACCTTGGGAGTTAGTGGGTGGATGACAGAATCTGGTTTTGTAGGAGTTACAGCTTATCTCTATGATTTGAGTAATAGACAAATTATTGCTGCAACAAATGCTAGACCTTTGACTGCAATGAAATATATGGACAGAAATAGGTATAGACGAAGTCGAAGATCATCATCTTCCTCAGCAAACAGTGAGCTGAGAAATATTGAAACCATTCTCAACATTAATACAAACTCTGACATCTCAATGAACGAATTTACTAGTGCTTCGTTTCAAATCTGGAATGCAAAAATAACCCAAGCTTATCCATCAAAACTATCTCTTGGAAAGTATCTTAAACTTTTCAGATACAAAGCTCTTCCTTGGATCTCTAGCAAATTTAAAACAATCAAATACGATGATTGGATAGAAGTCCAGGAACATATTCATAATATAGAATCAGAAGGTCTCTCCCTCTTCCCCCAGCTGTTTGGGTTATTTAAAATCAAACGGTTCTCAGAGATGAAACATGATGATATAGAAAGAACTTACTCCTTCAAAGTATATGACAAGAACTACAATTCCATGGATGTAACTATATCTGATAAGGGAAGAAATCATTACACTATTGAGACTTTTAAGGATTTGATTAGTTCTGAAACCTTTCCACCTTGGATTTTCGGACAAGCAAGAATCGCTTCTGATGGAAATATGTCATTTTGGCCTATCAGTGGGATCTGGCCTTTAGGTGTTATGCTCTCAGATTATAGAATAATAGAAGCATGTGATTTCTCCTTAAATCAAATGAAATTTAGGAGTAGATAAAATGGAACTGACAATAACAGCACAAGAAACACTTCAGATTGAAGATCTATTTTCTCCTTTGGAAAATATAATTATGAAAATTATTCTAGTAGGAGCCGATTCTTTAGAAAAGGCAGATCTTAAGGCATTGACTGATTTCCTTGAAAAAATAGAAAAACTAAATCTTAAGTATTTAACTGAAAAAACCAACGGCTTGTTAGACCTGATAAAAGAAAACAAAAAAGAATGGTCTAGATTGGAAAGAGAAGAATTGGCCTTAATAACAAGTATGCTCCATCAGACTATAATAACTATCAAATCGAAGTTTGTCAAACATAATGACTTTAACAGAAGAGAGAAGAGTGATTTATTAAAACCAATCAATATTAAGCAAACAGATATTTTAGAGCTTCTTCCTTTAGAAATCCAAGGTATAGGACGATCTTCTTATGGTTCTGGAAAATACTATGGTCAAATTTACAAGATAAATGGAATAAATCTTGAAAACAATGAATATGTTTCAGTTATAGACCATTCTCTACTCCAGGCTTCAAGTATGAATTCTAAATGGTATAGCAGCTTAGTAAATGAGACACTTTATCTAAATAAGCTAATTGGGAATAAGCTAACTTTATACAAGCTTGTATCAGAAGGATCAACCGTTTATAGAAAAGCTCCCAAACATAAGAAGAAAGGAGAAGTCACCGAACTATCAGCTGAGATGAGAATGGAGATGATTGAGAAATTCAATCAATCTAATACAAATTACAACTGTTCAATAAAGAACATAAAGAAGTTCATCTATGATCCTAAAACAGACAATCCATTCAAAATCCAATTAGATGATGAAGAAAAAACAGTTGAAAGTATCTCTTTCAATAAGAATGTCTTCTACTATATGTACTTCAATAAAAAGAAGGACATTCAAATTCTAAAGCATGGAAATACTAAGATATTATTTGATGAAGGGGATGCGTTCTTAACAGATTTACCTCTGACTCTTCCTGTAACTATCTGGAAATGGGATATGTTAATTCCCTTATGGTTGAAAAACAAAGAAGAATTTTCTTTCATGTATAATTTGATTCTAGTAGATGTTCTAAAAGGAAAGATGAAAACTTTAGTAGAAGAGAAGATAGAAAACCATCATATTACAAAAACAGCAGTTAAGAATAATATGCTCAAGTTTTTCGTGATGAATGAACTTAATCAGATAGCTCAGTATCCCTTTCTACCTAAAGTAAATTGGAAAGAATTAATTCGAGAATATAGTTCAGCAGAAAAACTTTCTTCACTAAAAAACTTAGATTCTTATTTAGTCTCAATGATAGTTTTTGATTCTAAAAAGAAGAAATTGCTTCGAAAACTAAAGCAGCAGAAAATCAGTACTTGGATACCAAATTACATAGAAAATCTAATCGACAAGCAAGAATCAAAAAATTTCAGTAATTACGTTCTACAAAGAATAAGGTCAAATGTTGATCCTAAAGAAATAGCTCTGTTACTGACATTGCATCTTAATGCATTTGATTTCTTAACAGAGGATATAATCCGAACTCTGAAAGGATCAAAAGCTCTTGAAAACAGTAGAAAATTGCAGTTTTATATGGATTCTACCTCTGAAAAACGGTTTTGGTTGAGTTGTATACCCGTTTTCACTCAAATAAAGAGAGTAGAAACATGGGATAGAGTAATGATAAGATGGGTTATGGATAGTCTAAGTCCATCAGAAAAGAGACATCTAGCTTGCACTAATCTTGTTTCAGATAAATTGAAGAAGCAACTATTAAAACAATCACAGACTTTAGAATTAGGAGAAAGAGAATCTATTTCCTTATTCATTCAAGAACAACTTTTGAAAATAGGTGTAAAATATCCTTGGGAAATCAAACCTGACTGGAAAGTGTTGTCTGCACCCTTCAAAATGGTTGATACTGCCCCCACATCTATAACTGATACTACAGCAAGTTTGATGATTTATAAAATAGGGTCAAGTGAACTAGTAGAGAAATACGAAGAGCTGAAGAAACTTTATTGGGGTTTTCTTCTAATAAAAGAGCTAGTTTCTAGTAAGGATGAAACTGAAGTAAATAGATTGATTTTACGACTTATTTCCTCCTCTCCTAGGAATACAACTTTCTTGTGGGCTTTGTTAAAAGATACTTATGGAAAGATTCCAGATATCATGCTCAGATCATTAATTAAATCTCAAAGTTTTAGTGCTTCTAGGGTAATTGAAACATATTTGAACTCTAATAAAACTGATCGATTTTACTACAGCTGTTTAGCTGTAATTAAGGAGAAAGAAATGAAGAAAATCTAGTTTGTTTCTACTGATTTGAGAAAGAAAAAGTAAAAAAGAAGAAGTTTGCTAAATCCACAGTTGGAAGAAGTATAGAAGTATAATACCTGCTGACAAAACTATTAAACCATTGATTAGTAAAAATAATCTAGATACTTTTGGTGGCATAGTTTTTCTTCCATTATCATTTGCCCAGAAAATATGTACAAGAGCAGTTCCTTTCCAATCTTTTGGTTTTAAATCTAAGAAAAGATGCGATGCATGTCCTATATGATAAAATGCGTAAATTGGAACAAGAAATTGTGTTGATTCTTGAACAAAAAATATTGGAATTGAGATTACTAAGGGTAAGAAGAATGAATGAGTTATAACATTCCTGTGAGGTAGAATTTTATCCCAAAGTAAATCATAATCAGGTAATTGTGCTCCAAAATGACACGCCATGAACGATAATACTATCCATAGAGAATGAAATTCTAAATCAGGTATAGTACCTGACAAACCTAAATCAATAAAGCTGGTTTTTAGATCAAGAGCATAGAAAATGCCTATTGCAAGGCCCCAAAAAAGAGTGCCACCAAAAAGATGTGTTTTTCGACTAGCCAAATAATCACCTTATACAGTAAAAGAAAGAGTGACTTACTTTTAAGTTTTACATAGACAGAAGAATAAAATAAAAGGTTAGAAGAGAGATCCTTTGAGCATAATTAGAGAGTTAATTGCATTTCGTCTCTCCTTCTTTAAGTCTTGTTTGATTTTTTCAGTTATTTTTGTTGGTTTTCGCATTTTTTGCACCTGTCCTAACATAGGTCCTTATTTAAAAGTAACTTGCTCACATATTGTGAACACAAGTTGTGATATTGAAAAATCTAAAATGGAGAAAACAGAAACTATTGTGGGAGTAAAACTTGTTTTTCTGGAGAACGAATTTTATTGAGATTAGACTGTAGTATCATCTTGATTCCCATTTTCACCATACTTTTCTTCATGTAGGTGTGCAATTCTTCATTTGTCTTGAAAATATTTATTTCTCTCTGCTGATTTCGGATTGTTTGAGAAGTTACTCGTTTCATGAATTTGGAATAAACTTTCAATACTTCAGAATTTTTCTTCTCTGCCTTCATTATTGCTTTAGCAGCTAACCGACCTGAAAGAGCAGCTGCATCCATACCTACTCCTCTAACCATATCAACTAAACCAGCTGCATCTCCAACCATCAAAATCCTGTTTTGCCCAAGCCATACACGGTCCTTAGAATACATATTCATTGAGGTTTTATATCCCTCACGTTTAACAATTTCACCAGTGATATTGAATTTTTCTTTCATTGCAGTATAGAATAATTCTTGTCTTTTTGTTATATCATCATTATTGTATCCTGTACCAACAACCCAATAGTCTTTTCCATCATCTAAGGTTTTAATATAGATCCAAGCAAACATTGCATTGTTCCAGTCCATATTCCAGAATTGATACAGAGTTTCCGGGTCTAAATCTGCTTCTCCATCAATGTAGTAATTCAATGTTGCTCCCTGAAAGTCGGAAGAGAAATCTTGAGGACGAATTTGGTTACGTAGCTTTGGTCGAAGACCTGAAGCATCTATGACATATTTTGCTGTAAGATTAACAGTTTCTTTTTCTTTAGTTTTCACTAGTGTAACTTTATTGTAACCATCTTTTTCTTCAACACTTTGGCAGACACACTCATCAATAAATTCAGCACCAGCATCCTGGGCTATAATATTTAACCAATCATCGAAAGGTTTTCTCATAAAATTGAACATTTTGAAATGAGAACCAAATGAACTGCCATCTGGTAGATACATCTTAATTTTTTTAAGTTCAATATTACACAAACGTTCTCTTGGAATTTTAACACCTAGGATTTTTTCAAAGTATCCAAATTGAATCCCTGAACATGGTTTATTTCTAGGTGTTTTGTGTCTTTCAACAAAAAGCGTCTTGAATCCAGATTCAGCTAAAAATCGAGCTGCTGTAGAACCTGCTACACCTCCTCCTGCAATGACTACATCATAATCCATATCTCTAAAAACCAAAATAACCTTAAAAACTTGCTAGTAAGGATATAAGTTTTTCAATAAGTCTTAAATCTCTGGAATGAATAGTATACTAGATGGATGAAAGAATTGCCTATTCAGTTGAGGACTATACTAATATTGATGAGGAAGACTGTACTGTATATCAGAATATGTTCAATTCAGAATATCCAACTATTTTAGACAGAGTAACAATTGAATATGCTAAAAGACGATTACTAAATATAGATGATAAGATCAAAATCATTACTGCAAGAAATATAACTTCTGAAGGTTCTAAACTTGTTGGTCTAATGATTATCAGACAAAGTAAGAAAGAGAAATTAGTCCCATGGTTTTCGATGGTTATACAAAGAGGTTTTCAACAAAAAGGTATAGGCACTGTCCTTGTAAACAAAGCCAAACAGCTGTATGATAAGCTTCATGGCTGGTGTACACCAAAAGATGGTTACACGAGAGAGGATGGGTCTATATACCCTAGTCCTCTGGGTTTTTATCAAAAGCATGATTTTAAGATTAGAAAAGAAAAAGTTGATTATAAAGAAGGATTAGATTTAGTTGAAATAGTCTGGAGAAAGGAAAGTTGACAGAGAATAAAATTATCATTAGACAAGCAAAACGTTCTGATGTAGAAGGAATAGCATATGTTCAATATCATTCTTGGTTAACAACCTATACTGGCATCTTTCCAGATGATTACATAAGGTCTCGAACACCAGAAAGCAGAATCGAACATTTGAAAAAAAATTGGAAAGGTTTTGAAGGGGATTCAGCTGATTATCCAAATAGAAAAATAATTGTTGCAGAAAATGAAAATAGTAAAATTGTAGGTTTCGTTGCAGGGGGAGAAGTTTTTCACAAAGAGCAATCCTATGATTGTGAAATGTATGCATTCTATATACTTCAAGAATATCAAAAACAAGGAATTGGAACTCAGCTGTATCAAGAAATGCTTAAGTTTCTTAAGACATGCAATTATAGAACAATGGTAATCTGGGTTCTAAAAGAAAATCCTGCATGTATATTTTATGAGAAAATTGGTGGATTAGCAAAAGATTCGATGATTGATCAAAGGGAAGGAAAAGAATATCAAGTAGTTGGTTATGTGTGGGATGATATCCGTCAGATATAGTACACAAAGCTATTAAGAGATTAATATTTCCTTACTCTAATATCTGACCCAACTTGATACCTATGCAACCTAAACAAACAAGCTCCGTTAAAGAAAGAATCCTCTCAAGTGATTGGCTTAACTTCGAGAGGAATGAAATATTCCTTTTAGTTAGTTTCTTTTTTATTGGAGCAGCATTTGCAAATTATGAGCCTTATGCACCTTTTTGGTTGCAACAACTTTTCAAAGTTGATTCATTCCTAATAATTGGTCTTGTAGTAGCTATACCAAGTATAGCAGTAGCAATTGGGACATCAATCTGGGGATATTTAGCAGATAAATTCGGTATTAAGAGATTTGTTTTTTTAGGCATTTCAGCGTATGCTATTCTCTTCTTTAGTTTGATTTTCACAACTTCCTCAATATATTTCTTGATTGCTGTATTGATAGGAAGTCTTTTGGGTGCAGCTCAAACCTCTAACTTCTATGCTTTAGGAGTTAAAACAATAGATAAACCAAAATCCTTAGTATTTGCTAAAATGATTGCAAGTATCAGTTTTTCATGGGTAATTATGAGTCCAATAGTAGGATGGATTTATGATCTGTATCCTGAAGAAGAGAAAATTATTTCTATGAGGATTCAGCTGGGTTTGGCGGTAATATTTTGCATAGTTTCTCTACTATTTGTTTCTCAAATCAAAACAAAACCTGTACAGAAAGCAGATGAACCCAAAGAACAAAACAAAAAAAAGCCATTAACCTACCTACCTATATTGTTTTCACTAGTAATTCTAACATTCATTGTATGGCAGATAACAGGGGGTTTTTGGGCGTTTACCTCGATTTACTTTCTTGAAACTTTAAAGATTGATGGAGGTATTTATTCACTGTATCTGATTCTAAAGACTGCTCTAGCAATCCCAATGTCAATTCTGCTGGGACGGGTGAAAAAACATCATACAAATACATTGTTAGTCTTAGTCTTTTCTATTTGGACGTTCGTAATGTACTTCTTCATGATGATGTTTCCGTTGAATTGGATTCTATTTATTTTGATCTATAGTTTACCTATGTATCCTCTCTCTATTGTTACTTTATACTCAATAGTATCAAAATTTTCATCAGAAGAACGAAGAGCGACAGCGTTTGGAATTATGAATGCAGCTGGAACATTTGGATATGTATCAGGTATTCTAATATTAGGATTCATTGCTGATTCATCCTCAATGGGAATTTTCTCTATGCTCAAAGCTTCAATGATTTATGGAATTGGTGCAATTATAATGGCTACTGTATTTTATATCTTCAATCGATTACGAAAAGATAAACTCAGCAGCACAGAAGTTTTATAGTAAATAATAAATTATCAATTTGATGAACGATAAAAATCCTCACTGTATATGCATTTGGGAAGATGAAGAAAATTGTGAGGACTGTAAACTTAAGGGTAGGTTGCACTGTCACCTGAATAAAAAATACACAATAATTTTTGCTATCACATTTTTAGTAGGATTTGTACCAGCTTTTGTGGGTCTCATTCTCTTAACTTTTCCTCTAAACTTGATTTCAACTTTGGTCTTGATTGGATATATGATTTTCTTCTTCTTGGTTTGGGAACCTCCTATTCTTTGTTCTCACTGCCCTTATTATGCAGAAGGAGAAACAAGAACATTACATTGTTCAATAAACTATGGTCTTCTGATAAAATTCAAATTCAATCCAGGACCAGCTGGTATTTGGAAAAAAATACAATTCTTAATAGGAGCCAATATTATGTTTCTAATCCCTATAGTATTTTTAGCTGTAGGGCAGAAATGGGTGTTTCTAGGTCTTTGTATATTTGGAGTAGTATTATGGTATATTGTTATTCAGTGGAAGGTTTGTACAGATTGTATTAATTTCTCTTGCATCCTTAATCGTGTTCCAAAAGAAATCAGAGATGAGTTTCTAAAGAAAAACCCAGAAATGTACGAAGCTTGGAAAGCTAGTGGATATGAGTTTGATGAAAAAGAATAATTAAGCAATTCAATTCATCTGATTTTCTTTTATACCTAATTTCCTTGCAATAAAAACATTTGTCTCAAAATCCTTCTTTTCTCCACTAAGTTTGATGTAATCATACATGATTTCCCATTCATAGTGTGAGTGTGTGAATATTCTGTTCAACAACCCTTCTTTTAAAGACAGGCTTTCTAGTTGCATTTCAGTTAGTGGTACTTTGATAAAAACTATACCATCAACACTTGTATAATCCATAATTTTGTATAAGAAACTTATCTGTTCAGGTCTCTCTAATATATAATGAAGAACATAGCTGAATACAATCAAATCAAATTGCTCCCCAAATTGAAAATCGGATATAAAACAAGTTTCACATTCTATGTTTAAACCTAAAACTTTAGCGTTTTCCATCAACTGCAGAATGGCAATATTCGATCCATCAATACCCACAACTTCATACCCTAAGCTTGCTAAGTATAATGTGTTTCTTCCCTGACCACAACCAATGTCTAAAGCTTTACCCTTTTTGAGTTCATCAACTAAATTGACTAGCTCTTCATCTGCTTCTCCTTCAAGTTTAGGATTAGTCAGATACCAAAGATCAAAGGAATACATTACAGTATTACTAAGTGGAATAGAATGATATCTCTTTTGATTGAATATTAATTTTAAATGAGTCTTGCTACATCTTTTTTCCTATACAGTACAAATTCAACAGGAACTATGTGACCATTATTATAGTGAATCAAAACAGCATCCAAATCTTTAGTACAATAATGATTGTTAACTGCACACAAAACCGCTATCTCTGAAATATCTATCCATTCTTCTCCATCAATACTACATTCAGCGATATTATATTGGGAAACAAATAGCTCGTTTATCATGTATATTTAATGACATTTAGATATAAAAACAGAGAAAATATTTACCCTTCTTTGAAAGTGAAACTAAGATAAATTGAGCATTTTCTTTATGTTGGTTGAAAATATCATTTCAATAGTTTTTTCATCAAGATTCAATTTGTTATATCTGTCTCTATCCTCACTGAGAATCTGTTTTATTTTTGATGGTTCTGTATTGGTACCGAAAACTATATCTTGAAAAGCATTTGGCCAGTATAGATATTTCTCCAATCCTTCACTCTCTATCCTCTGGCGCCAACCATCTTGTTCTCCTGTCAAATCAACAAAGACATTTGCTCTCATTCGTACTAGTTCTGCTGCATCTCTGTTCCAATGACCACCAAGTTGAGACAAAATGATGTTTAAATCTGGAAACATATTCGCAATCGGTTCTACACGCAAAGGATGCATGTCAAGTGATAGGATAATATCTTTAGGTGATGATTCAGCAACAGTAATAATCCCAGTATGAAAAAGAACAGGCATATTCAACCTTTGAGCTGCTCCCCATAGAGGTAAGAAAGATTGATCATTGTAGGGTTTCTTTGGAATGGCTACTTTAAGCATTTTGAATCCTTGTGAATATGCATCTTGAATCTCTAGAGCATTAGTAACCCCAGGTCGAACAAAATATGTGCCGATTAATCTAGGTGAAAAATCATCAACTATTTTGAGAATTTCTTTGTTAGTTACCGAATTGAACATTGAACCAAGACCACTAATGCAAGCTTTGGAAATTTCTAACCTATTCATTTCAGTCATTAAATCAAGTACATAATCTGGAGTGGAAAGAATGTGAGCATGGGCGTCAATGATTTCCATTGTATAATTTCTCTCTATTAAACTAATTAAACCTATCTTCAGAGGAATTTAGAATATTGTTCTTTTCTGCGAAATTGAATTGTTAACGTTTATAAGAGTCTAAAAATAGACTCAATCATGGATGCCTTTTTTCCTGATAATAAGGAAGTTCCTAAGGAACTAACTTTTGATAATATTAAGATAAGACAACTACTAAGTACTGATAATGAACTTGATTATCAAGCAGCTATTGAGAGTGGTTTTAGACCTGAAAGCTTTCCAAAAGATGTAAATCTAGAACAAATATCAAAACATGAACTGGATCATAACAACAAGATAGAATTTGCTTATACTATCTTGAATAAAGATGAATCAGTATGTTATGGGTGTTTATTCGTCAAACCTATTTCTCCTTTCTTGAAATTCGCTTTTTTCAACGATAGAATGTGTGATCATTTAGAGTTAGAAGATAATGATCCTGGAATTTCCTTTTGGATAACACCCAAAGGATGGGAACAAAATCTATTTGAAAAAATACTCAAACAGCTGATAGATTGGTTCAAAAATGAATGGCCATATGAAAGTTTATTTTATCTTGGTATGAGACCTTCTCAAGAAGAAATCAATGAAATTAAACAGGTATTCCTAAAAGAAAAGTTCATTCTAAAATTAGGAGAAGAGCAATACATACTATGGCAACTTTTCTAATTATCTCCTAATTTACTAATTTTAAAGTAGAAAGATTTAGTTTTTATTTGTATACCTTTAAAATAAAGTTTTAATATCAATTCTTGGACTAAATAATTGTTGATTCAGGGTTCAAACCGAATTGATTCTGGTAAATAAGCGGTGATAAAAATTAGAAAACAAAGAGTAATCAAAGATTATAATGCACTAAGAAAACTTCATAGAGAAGGAATAATCTCTCAAGTTAAAGCATTCCCAGCTAAAAAGAAATCGATGGATCACATAGCTATAGGTTTTGTCGGTCCTAAAGGGACTCCATATGTAGGAGGAAAATATAAACTTGAGCTATTCTTCGGTCCAAATTACCCCTACAAACCTCCATTTGTACGACTTCACACTCCAATTTGGCATCCCAATTTTTGGCCAAATCCTAAAGAATATCCCAAAAAGCGTAACATCTGTCTAGCTTTAGTTGATAATGAATTAATCGGAAATCATGATGGATGGTCACCGGCAAAGAATATCACTACTGTAATTCACTCAATTCTTGCAATGTTTAACATTGAAGGAGCTTATGTGAATCCTAAAGATGTTTTCAATAAAGAGGCAGCATTGGAGTTCTTAAATGATAAAAAGAAGTTCATAAAGAAAGCAAGCACAATTAGCAAGAAATATGCAAAATCATTCTGGTAATTAGAAAAACTAGAAAATAAACTTTGGAGTTCAAAAAATGACAAACGAAGAAAACGATTTTCCAGAGGAGTACAAGATACTCCTTAAAAAAGTCGAAGCTTTAGAAAAAGCGCTTGAACTTTACAAGATAGACAATATTATAGAAGAAAAGGTAACAGATACAGAGAGTATTAGTATAGAAACAATTTCAGAAGATGATCTTCAAATTAAACCAAGATCAGAAATTGCTTTGAACCCAAAAGCTTACCTTAAACTTGCAAAACATGCCCTAACTTATGCTAACAAGAACGTACCAAAAAAGGATTGGGTGGAAGTTATTGGTCTGTTAACAGGAAAAATCAGAAATGAAGATACACCTTTAGAACAGATATTTGTTGAAGATTACTGGCCAGTTGATCAAGGTGATGCAGTGAGCGTTGAAATAGTTGATCAAAGAATCTTTACAGAAATTTTCAATAAAAAAGATAGTAATCATTTTATTATAGGCTGGGCACATTCTCATCCAAGCTATACTCCCTTTCTTAGTGATGATGACTATAGTACACATTTGAGATATCAAACTTTTTGGAATAAATCGATAGCATTGGTCATCGATCCTCTAATGATTACTCCTGCAAATTTTGGTGTAGGTGTGTTCCGTATTCATGACGATAAAAGGAATTACTATGAACTGTCTTGTGAGATACAAGGAATGAGCAGTGAAGCAAGTTATGAATCAATTACTATGTTTATGAAAACTAAGTTGAATCAGAATGACTAAAACATTTGAGTTGCTTAAAATTGGAATTAAATAACTGGAAAACTTACTTAGCAATTGCAATTATTGGTTCAACTATAGGTACTCTTTATGCAATTATCCAGCGTGATAGACCAGTAACTCTAACTATTTTCTTTATTACATTGTACTTCATTGTAGCTCTCAAATATATTCTAGAAAGACAGCATTATAAGAAACACAATGCTATTTTGGCCAGTAGCCAATTCTTGATTTTACCTTTCTCTGTAATGTTAATGGGAAATTATATCTCTCCAGAAGCTTGGGCAGCTGAAATTTTCGCGACAACTACTAATCTGTCAGGAGGAGGAACTATTGAGTTTTTCTTTAACCTGATATCAATATCACTTTTAATTCCTTCAATTATTTTCTTAATATTCTTCAGTAATTTTTATTCAGGAAAATGGCCTGGAATGGCTATAAATCGAAAAATAAAAAGAGGAAGGACACTTCCTTTCTTATTTCACAGTTTGATCGTTTTAACCTTTTTAATTGGCTTCTTTATTAATGGACAAATTGACTTTGTTTGTTTTATTTTCGTGATATTGTATATAGTCTATATATTCAGATACTTTGTTTATGTTGCAATAAATAAATCAAGAAGAGAAGTTAAAGTAACTACAAGACGTGCATCTACTCGAACAGCTTCCTCAAGGGCTTCTAGCTCTCAGAGAAGAGGAGATGTTTCCGTATCTTCAAGAAATAGACAAAGGAGCGTTTCAACAAGAGCAAGAGTTGATCCAGGTATAGATGTTACTACAACAAGAAGAAGAACTAAGACTACTAAAACAATCACAACAGTAAGCAAAAGTATGTTCCCAATTGGAACACCTAAGAAAGAAGAGATGCAATGTATAATTTGCTATATGGATTTTGATAAGAAAGATACAAGAAAAATTATTTTATGTCCTAACTGTAAATATCCTGCACATGAAGACGAATTTCTTAACTGGTTTCAGAAGTCCAGACTATGTGCAAGGTGTAATCAACCTATCTCAACACGATATGTTAATAATCCAAAATATCGAATTACAATACGAATATATATTGAGAAGATAATTGAAAAACTATAAATGTAAGATATGCCAATATTTTAAAAAATAGTTAAAATAGAACCATACTGAAGAAACTTGGTGTTAACATGAGAACAATATCACAACTCACTGCTGCATTTCTTGTGTCTCTGACACTGGTAGGTGTATCTATATACTATTTCATAGAAGAAAACAATGAGTTTGGTAAGTTATATATTTTTATTGCAATTTTCGCATTTTTGACACTTTTCTTCACATTTAGAAGTATATATTACTTAAAACATAATGCAACGTTCAACGAAGTTTTCTTTGTATTAATAGTTCCTTTAGTCCCAGTAATAATCGTTTTAGCACAAATATTGTTAGGAATAAATGATCTTGATTCAGCTATAATTTCAACAAGCACATTTAATATTGGTAGTTCATCTTATGATTTTTTTATCACAATTGTTGATTTCTTCCTTTTACCTTATTACATCTTCAGTAATTTCTTGCTATTTAGGACTTTCATCAGATATCCATTCATAAGAATGAAAGGTACAAGTGAAAAAGGTATTCCCCCAAAACTTTTTGGTTTTCTATTAATGCTAATAATACCTGCAATATATATTCTGATCACATTGTTTTATCTAGAAAATCTATTTTTAATGATTTTTGGAATTGTATACTTCTATTCAGCTCTGTTAACTTTATTTGTATGAAAAAAAGTCTCTCTGAAGGGAATTACCTAGGTTTCTTTTGTTTAGGTTTTTTTGTCTGTTGAGGATATTTCTGGCTTGGAATCTTCTGAGTTGGTTGTTTGTGTTTTGGTTTTTCCTCAATTTCTCTTGTAACTGGAGCTTCTCTTTCCCTCTTCTCTCTTACTTTCTCTTCTTTTGGAACCGTTCTTGAATCATGTTTTTCAGTTTCAGAAAATTGATCCTTATTGTTTGACGGAGGAGGAGAAGATTCTCTTTTTTCCCTCTCAGTTTTCTCCAAGGCTTTCGAATCTAGTGTCTTAATCTCTCTAAAATTTTCTCTTCTTGGTGGTGTTGATTCCTTCTTCTCTTTTTTTCTTGATTCACTGTCATCAGGAATAATATTCCTTTCCTTGGTTTTCTCTAGTTTATCTTGTTGTGGAATTTTAGTTTTGGGAATTTTTTGTTTTGGAATTCCTTTGCTTTGTTTTGGTTGATCTACAAATCTCTCTCCTTTAGGTTTCTTAGTTACTATTCTTTCTTTTTCAATTCCTTTGTTAGACTTCCTTATTTCATCTTGTTTTAATCTGGACTTACTGGGAGCTGATGATTCTTTTCTTGATCTCTGTCTTTTAGGAGGAAGTAGACTATCATCCCCAATTCGTTGTTTAGGAATTTTATCAGAAGGAGATTTTTGTCTTGGTATCTTTGAATCTATAGGGAATTTCTGCTTAGGTTTCTTTGATGAATGCCGTTTTTGCTTGTTTTTATCTTTCATCAGTAAGTCACACTCACTCTTTGCCTTTCATTTTCTATCGCAAAATTAGAATTTCTTGCTCCTCTTTACAATATATATCTGTCATTTAGGTTATCTTTTTTCCTTTTATTAGTCTTTTAGATAGTTTCAAACTATTTTTGTTATTTATTTTTCTAAATAAGAATGTTTTTTATACCCAAAAAGGAAATTTTTAATATGCTTATTAATTAAATATAAGATGTGTTAAAATAGGAATGATAAAAATGAGCGAAGAATTTGAAGAATTATCCTTTGAGGAAGAAGAAGAGGAAGTTGAAGAAGAAGACATTATTTCTAAGACACCAGAAAAGTCTAAGACTCCTGCTGGTAAAAAGATCAGTGTCTATTTCCAAAGTACAATCGGACCAAGTCCAAAACAAGAAAAACTAGTTGTAGCTACTGATGCACCAATTGGGGATATCAAATACACTGTAAGTCAAATCTTTGGATTACCTCCAGACGAATTTCATCTATCTCATGCAGGTAGAACATGTGATCCTGATGATACATTTGAAGACTATGGTGTCGAAGACGGAGATACTGTCCTACTTATTCCTGTATCAACAGCTGGTAAGTAAAAAAATATTCTTGGGATTGGACGAAATAGTTTCTCCTTTCCTTTTAATTTTTTAATATAATGCAATATTCTATGGGAGTATAAAACAAAAATCACAGAGCTGTATACTAATGGATAAAAATACTAAACAACAGTCTAATTTTTTTGATGAATCTTTCTCTTCCGAAGAAAGAAAACGATTTGATAGACAATTACGATTACCTGGATGGAATCAAAAAGCATTGAAAGATTCAATAGTAGTTATTGTAGGTATAGGTGGATTAGGTACTGAAGTAGCTAAGAATCTTGCAATGGCTGGTGTGGGGACTTTACATCTGATAGATTTAGATATCATAGAGTATTCGAATTTGAACAGACAAATCTTGTTTTCTGACGCTGATGAAGGAGAGCCAAAATCTAAAGTTGCAGCAAGGACACTAAGAAAAATTAACCCATATTGTAGATATATATGGCATCATTCAAATCTGGAAGATATAGATCCTCAAATTTATGTTAATGCAGATCTTCTAATCTCGGGTCTAGATTCAGTTATAGCAAGAAGTGAACTGAATAGAAGAGCAGTTCATTACAGGAAACCATTGATAGATGGTGGAACAGTAACATATTATGGTCATGTTTATACCTATTTACCCGGAAAAAATGCATGCCTTCAATGTGACCCTCAAGCAGAAAGAGAAAGAGAAACTTTAGCAGCTTGTACACTAGTTGGAATCCCAAGAAAAAGGTCGCATTGTTTACTTAAAGGGCAGTTACATTTTGAATCAAAACATAATCGACCACCTGATACAACTGTCCTTGAAGAAATGAGAATTGTTTTAGCCTATGCAAATAAGCTTACTAAGGAACATTTTCCAAAGGAGAGCATTTTTACAATAGATGAAGTAGTAAAAATGGTTGATCAGCATGATCCCACAATTATAACAATAAATGCAATAATAGCATCTCTTCAATCTCAAGAAGCATTGAAACTCTTGCATCATGTAAAAGGAGTTAAACTAGGATCAGTAAATAATGAGTACACAATTTATAATGGATTAATTGGTAAATTTTTCTACTTTGAAAAACCTCCAAATAAAAAATGTGTTCTGTGTGGACCAAATGCTGCTGTGATAAAGAAATTTAAACTCCCAAATACAACAACAGTTGATACTATTCTTACAATAATTAAAAACAAAGGTTACACGCATGATTTAGAATTTCCACCTACTTTCTGGAGAATAGACAAAAAAGACCCTGAAGAAGTTGAACTAAATTTAACTCTAAAGGAACAGAATATCCGTAATTACGAAACTTTCTATGTCAGTGGAGTTTTAAGGAAAAATCAAGAAATCGATCTCTATATACAAATAAGCTTTACTTGAGAATAGTTGGTTCTTCAAATAGACAAAAACTAGAATTATAAAACAAATAAAAAAAAGTAGGGTTTGCAACAAAGATTTTTACTTCAATTGGGAACTGAGCAATATATTCTTTGGCAACACTTTTGACTTCTTCCTGCTGTATTTTATGCAGTAACTACATTTGTAGCTTGTTTACCTCTATCGGTTTCTTCAATATCAAATTCGACTTCAACACCTTCTCTTAGATCTTGGAAATCTGCTTTGCATCCGGAACTGTGGAAGAAAATATCTTTTTCTTCTCCTTCAACATTGATAAAACCATAATTTCGGTCGTACATTACTCTTTTAATAACACCTTTCA
Organism: Candidatus Heimdallarchaeota archaeon; assembly: GCA_030603365.1. Lineage (GTDB taxonomy): Archaea > Asgardarchaeota > Heimdallarchaeia > Heimdallarchaeales > Heimdallarchaeaceae > UBA460. The sequence goes on along the minus strand of JAUVXV010000008.1, from coordinate 21,189 downwards.
AAGGAATTCCTCCGTAAATTATTTCTTTGTTGACACTTTTAGTATCTTGTTTTAATCAAAAACTGTTAATCAGAAATTTACCTAACTTTTAAAGACTACGTCAAAATCTAATCAAACAACTTTTAACCTATATACGGACTTGAGAACCCCACTAATAAAGTATGTGGTTAAGCCAAGAATCACCTATATCTAACTCAATGAGTTCTATAAGTATTTATTGCTGTTTTTAGTTTCCTTGAAGAAGAACGTAATAAATATTGTAGATTATTCTCTGGAGCTTACCATCTTTCTGTGTTATTTCATAGATTTCTTTAATGTCAACTTTATGACCAGATTTCCTAGATAACGAAAAATCGTCTCCAGTTCGAGAATACTGAAGATTGAACTCTTCATCAAAGAACTGCTTAAGATAGTTGATTTTACCTTCTTCTAAAACATCCTCAAATTCCCAATAAGATATACCAAGACCTACTTCTGGAGGATGAACCCCTTGTACAATGAAGTTCAAGACAATGTCCTTATGATTGCAATTTGGACATTTAATATGTTCAAATAAATCATTATATTCTTCATCAAATTTTGAATCACACTTTTTACAGAGGAATTTCATCTTATTAGTTTACACAAACTAATTTAAAAAAGTATAGAATTAAAAAGAAAAAAAAAGATATAGCGTTAAATCAACAATATTGTTATAACTGTGTGAAAAAGAAAACTATCCCCAAATACTAAGATTAGCTCAGGTGGCTCAGATGATTGATGGGAACGAAATAAGTGATCAAGAAAATCATGGTAAGTTTCCACCTCTCCTAATTTTCTTTATTCTCTCATTTTTTATCACATGGGGGATGTTGTTCTTGTTCATATACCCTCTTAGTTTCATCTATCAAATGAGAAGTTTTGATAGTTTTATTGGTGTCCTCTGTTATATCTTCGTAGGACTTCAATCTTTTGGACCATTTTTTGCAGCAATATTAACAATCTGGTATTCTGAAGGGAAAGAAGGACTAAAGAAGTTCTTTAAGCAATTTATCAAATTCAAAGTAAAGTACTATTGGTACTTAATGGCATTTTTTATGCCCATAATCGTATATTCAATTCCAATAATTATTAATCTGATATTTGGTAATCCTTACAATCTATCATATTTTGATGTAAGTATATGGGGTATAGATTTTTCAGTGATAATAACCAATATTATTTTTGCTGGAATAGCTGAGGAACCAGGATGGAGAGGATTTGCTGTTCCTAAAATGAACAAAAAATATCGACCTACTGTCTCTGGAATTATTATTGGCGTAATTTGGGCTGTGTGGCATCTATTGCAGTATGTTTATGGAGGTAGATCTTGGGAGACCTTTCCACAGTTTGTTTTTACTGTAACTGTAATTTCATGTATATATGTCTGGATTTATCTTAAAACAGAGAATTTACCTATAATGATTATTTTTCATGTAATGCATAATCTAGCAAACAGAGTGTTTATAAAATACCATCGACCTATCTGGGGGGGAATAATTTACTTCATTATCCTCTTGACGATCATTTTCTTTGATAGAAAAAATATGTTCAAAAAACCTATATTACTTGAAGAAAATACTTCTGAGAGTTGAAAAATAAATGTAAAAGCATCAGTTTTCTTAGTCATTGAAGGGTGATCTTATGTTCAATGAAACATTAATAAGTGCATAGATTTTGAGCTTACTATATAATTGAATGAATTTTGTAACAAATATTGGTAAGATGATTAACAAATGAAAATTGAGAACCACAAGTGTTTCAGTTTAACAAAAAAAGGAAAGACAAACCCTTTAGATCAAATTAAAGCGCGATTTGGGAGAGCAGATTTAGTCATAAGAATTTTCAGAAAGATAAGACCAGAAGATTTGAGCTTATATATCTCTGCACTAAAAAACAAAATAGAAGAAGCAATTGGAGATTATGAATTCAAATCAGATGCTTTCGACTGGGAAATAATAAGGGAAGAACTAGAATTGTTACCCAATTTCCCTAACCTTGAAAAAGCAATATTCAACTACACATGTAAAATGATTAAATTACCGGATGACTATAAATCTGATAAAGGAGAGATAGAATTATTTTATTTTGATCGAATTAAAGCAATGGAAAGACTTTCTTATTATCTAGTCAGGACTCTAGTCGATATCTATGGAAAAGAGGAAGGAACTGAAATTTATAAACAGATAGTTCCTCATATGATTAAAGAAATAAAATCTAAGGATAAAAAAGAAAAACCTGCTGATCCTAAAGAAGTAACAATTTTAGGCTCTAATAAGAGGTCGATTGAATCTTGGTGCAAAGTTGGTCTTGCAGAATTTGCATACTATATTTTTGATGACCACAAGATTGTATATCGTTTTGATAGTTGTCTAACTCCAGAAGCTTTGAAGGATTTTAATGACCCTGATGTCGCTTATTTAGCTTCATGTTACATCGCAGATGTCCCTGAATGGAATGAAAATGAGATAATCCATCTTCGAAGAACACAAACTCTTCATCATGCTAAATTCTGCGATGAGCTCTATTGGAATAATTATGTTCATCCAGAAGTAGAACAACCTTCTTTGGAATTTACCGAAAACATTGGGAAGAATATAGAGGAATAGAAATGGAAATCTTTAGAACCGGTCAATACCATATAAGTGATCTTGATAGATTACAAGAATTACAACCCTTAGAATTTGCAAAGAGAACTGTCTTGAAAAGATTGAACTATCTACTTGGATTCATTAAAAAAGAGAATCCAGGAATTTTGCCAAGTTATGTCACAAAATTAAATAAGAAGTTCACTCAGCTCTTGAAAAAACCCTATGGATCTGAACAGATTATCAAATTAGCAGAGATAAGTAAGGATTTTATTCATCTTAAATTGTATCCAGATCTACTACAAAATAGTCTAGCATATTATCTTCAATTACTTAACCTTGATAATTCAAAGAATTGGACAAAATCTAAAATCAAAGTACTGAATATAAACTATATACAGTCATTTCTTCATCATAGATATTATAATGCATTAGTTCTAACTGAAGTTCTAGAACGAAATCAAGCAGTTCAATTATTCAAGGATTATATTACAGCTTATGTTAAATCCATATCCTCAGAGAGACCAAAATATGATACACTAGAAGAATATAGAATAGCAAGAATCCCAAGAGAAGGAGAATCTCCTAATATTGGTTGGGTAATCGTCCAAGGTCTAATCGAAAACGGTAAGTTTCCACAAAGAAAGGATACTTGTATGTGGGATGATGCAATAAAGGAATTACCTGATGTAGAGCTAAAATATCTAGCTGCTTGTTATGGTGATTTTCAGAGTTATAACAATAATAATGAATATTTCATCTTAACGATGGAGCATACGATAGTTGGAGGAGACCCTTACTGCTCTTGTATACTCCATGATACAAGAATAAATGATGACCTTACTCATCCCCCAAAGGAATTTTTCGATAGCATGTGGCCTTTAACAGATTAAGATAAAGCAGATTAGGTGTAAAAACATGAAATTTAAAGAAGTAGGTAAAGACAAGATAAAGTTTACATATGAAGAAGAGTTCAGAGGTAGACTTGTTCCACTATTCTCCAAAAATCTAGACAAAAGAACAAAAAAAAGTTTTGGAGAAATGAATAAAGCTCTCAAGAAGTTAGCTGAATAATCATACAAACCATGGAATTTTGGATTTCATTTTGAAAATAAATAAGCATTTTAAAAATTGCTGATCTTTCTTCTTTTATAAAAAAAGAGAGTTGTAAGATATTGCTATAATATCGTACTTTTTCTGTGACTTTTATACTGTCTTGAGATTGACTGCTTGTTGTCCTCGATCAGTATCTTCAACATCGAATTCTACAGTATCTCCTTCTTTTAGATCACCGAATTCAACAGTTACACCAGATTGATGGAAAAAGATATCTTTATCTTCGTCTTCTGTCTGGATAAAACCAAAGTTTCTATCATACATGATCCTCTTGATTGTGCCTTTCATATAGCTTTTCCTCCATTAGTTTTTCACTTTAAGGAAGTGACATCCAATAAATCTTAAACTTATTAATCAGATGACGCTAAATCTTGTGAAGAATTAAAACAGTCATAACTAACTAGTTTAAATCTACTTAATTAGTAATTTTTTTGGGAGTTCATAAACTATTGGGTAAGTTCAAATTTTCTAAAAAGGCATTTGAAGATGTAGCTAATTGGTAATTATATCATTTACATATTTTATCCATTAAACCAAATGCACTAGCAGCAATATGTTCTTTTCTTTCTTCTTTTCTCTGAAAAGCCTTTCTTATCCTTTTTCTCCCTCTTTGGCAAGATTGAGCAACTTTTCACTTTCAGTTGTTCACGGTTAGCAGTTTCTATATCTTTCTCACTAATGTTTAAATAGTTATTTTCGATGGTCTATATACCTAAGTTAAGGAAGTTATAAAATGTCGAAAAAAAACAAAAACCAAAACCAAAACGAAATTCTAGCAGTATTAACAGTTTTCTTAATCTTGCTTTCTTTTACTTCTCATAATTTTAGTGCATCCGCAACTAATATAGAACAGACAAAAACTCTGATATCAATTGAAGTTCCACCACCACCTTCAGGACTAGTTAATCACACAACAATTAATGTAATAAATGATAATTTCACCGATTATTCTTTCCCAGGGTCAGGAACTAAAGAAGATCCATATTTGATTCAAAACCTGAATATAAATTCAGAACAATTTGGAATTCCAGGTATATATATAGAAGATTCTAAGAAATATTTTACCATACAAAATTGCTATGTTAAAACACGCGGTCCAGGAATCACCATAAAAAAAGTTAACGATGGTGCAGGTAAAGTTATAGATAATTATATTACGTGTATAGGCATTGGATTGGAAGTCAGATTCGGTTTCAATCTTCTAATAGAGGGGAACAATTTTATTGACGTAAATCAAGGTATTTATCTACAAACAGCAGATGGGTCCGTAATCTTAGAAAATCTTATTTACGAGAGTTTTATGGATGGTATATCATTTTATCAAACTGATAACTGTAAACTAGTAAACAATACATTCGTAGAAACTAAGATAGGGATAAGTCTAGGGACAGCTTCAGACTGTACAGTAGCTAATAATACTTGTATAGATAATGCAGAGTATGGTATAAAATTGTATGATGCCCAAAATAACGACTTGATGTATAATACACTTGTTAGCAATAATGAATATGGTATATACCTACGCGATATAGCAAGTAAAAATAAAATCCATCATAATGTGTTTATAGATAATAATGTACTAGGTTCTTCTCAAGCAGAGGATGAAGGTACATCAAACATTTGGTATAATGATGATAGCAATGAAGGGAATTATTGGGATGATTGGAGTGGAAGTGGATCATATTTAATAGGTGGTCCTGCAAATTCTGAAGATTTGTACCCTCTAAATGCTATTCCAGTATTTACAGGTCTAGGTGAAATTGAAGATTTGTTAGAAGAATCATTCTTATCATCTATCTACATTGTCTTAGCTGTAGGTGTTTTAGCCTTAAGTTTGAGATTTAGAAGGAAAAGGAAGAATTAAGATTCAGATTCTTCTTTCCACTCTTTTTTTTCCTCAAAACTCTTTTGAATCAGAGAAAATGATTGAAGAGCTTCTTGAGATATTCACAAATTTTATTTTTCATGAAGCGATTTAATAATTTTCAAAATTATGCAAACAATTAGTCAAACTAGTGTATTACTGTTTAAAACTGGATATTGTTTAGGAATCGGGTGCTTCAATTAACTTAAAGAATACATTGTTTCAAGAAACATTTATATGGAATTTCGACTAAAGTTATCATTTGCTTAGAGTGAATAAAATGAAAAAGGGAATAAACTTTCGTTTTTAGTTTATTCTTCTTCTACTTATTAATATTACAAATAATACCATTAGTGATTCGATTACTCCATAGATATTAGATATAGACATTCTATATTAGCTTCTCCACAAAAAATTACCTGTAGTTAAGTAAGAATGTCTAAAGGTCTTCTTCCAAGAAAGGAGACATTACAAAAAGGGATGTTACTGGATGTTACTAGTAGACCAGCTAGAAGTTTTTTATAGTACTGATAGTAATAGTAAAGGATTCATATGTTTCCTAATAAAAAAGGTAAAAAGTGGATTTTACTTTTCACAATAATTTTCTTGTTCATATTATTTTTAGAAATTCTTCTCCTTATGATGAGACCACTATACTGGGATTTCAATAAAGTCTTATCTAATATGCTCAATTTGAAAACTAATTATGTTCTAATTATTATGCTTATTTTCTGTGTTCCTCTTATATACACAGGAATATTCCTAGTTAGATATTCTTTTCATCTGAAAAACAAAAATGAAACTAAACCAGCATTGGTAAACAAGATACTTTCTATATTATCGTTAGTATTAGGTGTTGCCTTGTTTGTACAATTAATACTTACCTTTGGAGAAGATTCTGTAATAATAACTCAGACTCTCCAATATTACAGCCTCTTTATTTTCGTATTCATAACAGTAGGATTCTTGATATTTCTCTATCCACTCTCAAAGGAATTTCTAAGAATATTGAAAAAACCAGCTAATCCTTTCTTCATACCGAGACTGAAAAAAGCTTTAGCCATCACTAGTATTGTTCTTCTATATGCTTGGATAGTTGTAATGCCTCTTGTTCTTCAACCAACCTATGTACTAGCTGGGGAACTACCAGCAAAACCACAAATCATCGCTCATCGTGGAGGAGCTCATTTTGCTCCAGAAAATACTATAGAAGCAGGATTATTTACTCAACAGATCAATGCAAGTGGTTGGGAAATTGATGTTCAGCTGAGTTATGATGGCATTCCATTCCTTATGCATGATGGTACCTTGAAAAGAACTACAAATGTTTCAGAAGAATTTTCAGAAAGAGAAGATGAACCAGCTAGTAACTTTACTATGAGTGAAATAAAGCAGTTGAATGCAGGTGCATGGTTTGTTAATGAAGATCCTCATGGAACAATAGCCAGAGGTGAAATACAACAATCTATGCTAGATATATATCAGAATGCTTCAATCCCAACTTTAGAAGAAGCTCTAAATTTCTCACGAGATGCTAATCTATTAGTAGAAGTGGATTTCAAATATACACTCGAAGAGAGTCATCCATATTATGATCAATACTTCGACATAATTCTTGATGTACTTATCAATGCAAGTATAGATGAACAAATCTGGGTGACCTCGTATGAGAGAGACTGGTTAGATAAAGTAATCCTAAGTGCTCCTAGTATGACAACTGCTTTGACTCTGGACCTTGTAGATTATATAACTGTAGAAGAATTCCAAGCAACTGGATATGATATGATTAATACACACCATGGGAAAAATGACAAATTCTTCAAGGATTTTGCAGAAGCGGGTATAGACATTAATGTCTGGACAGTAAATATTGCATCAAGATTTCAACAAGTATGGACACTAGGAGTAACATCAGTTACTACCGATGAGCCGAATGTTTTTCTAGAGATTGATCAACCAGCGTTCCTTATATCAAAAACAAACTATATTGTAATTTGGTTAGTAGCTGATATTGTTGGGATTTGTACAATTATATTCTTGAGATATTATAAATCTAAGAGAAAATAATGGGATTTTGGTGTTTTACCAACCCCAATCTCTTTTTGCCATCCCTTCTACAATACGGGATTTATCTTTTCTTCCTTTGATATCTCTAAAAATTCTTCCTCCTTTCTCATAAAACTGTTGCTCAGAGGTTGGAAGAACGGGTTTTTTTTGAGGAATCATTTTCAAAAAAATTCTTGAGATAGAATCTCCAATTTTACCCATTGATACCTGAATCTAATTGGTAAAGCCCTATATTATACTATACCAAATCAATGGACACTTTAACAATTTTAAATAAGTACAAAGTTCTTATTATATTTTAGAGAAGAAGAGGTTAGCAAGAGATGGAATATGAAAAAATACTCCAAGATGTTTTCATGATAAGAAAAATCCTTGTAGTGCAACATGAACAATGCTTACCTCTGTTTGAAATGGATATGAATAGTCAGATTAATTTGGATCCATCTATTATCTGTGATATCCTCGAAAATGAAGACCCTCTAGAAGTAGAGACAATAGGCTTGATCGCAGATGTTCGCTTAATTAAATACTATGGTTTTGTAGTATATTGTGGAAGCTATAGTTCGTATTCCGCTTATCTTTTCTGTGAAAGAGAGATGCTTAGCGACTTAGGGATAAAAGTGAATGATTTAGTTAATTGGTTTGACTTAATTTTTGGTTTTGATAGTACAGAAGGTGATTATTCAATTGAATTTTCTGATTACTACAAAATGAGTATACTGGATAAGATGACTCATCTCTTCAGTTTATGGCTTCTCTATCCACTTGAAATTGATATATCAAAATTAGCTGAAATAGAGAGCGAAAGCACACTATTGAGAGAAATTTTGACACACTTTGCAGAACACAAACAGACTTCCATAATGAGATTGATGAATGAGCTAGATAACTATACTCATGAAGAGTTATTAACACTGATTTTCAAACTTGTTGAAAAGGAATTTATTATAACAGAAACCTCTGACCAATTTACACAGACTTTTTTTGAATTTGATAAGAAGTAGATTGCTAAAATAAAATAGAGTTTTACTCCATTTTCCTAAATAACAAGATATATTTTGTGCTTTACACAGATATAAATAGATTAACCAGCAGTTTCAAAGTGAATCCTTTAGTTTAGAGGTCTAAGAATGAGAAGCTCATGGAGAAAGAACGTTTCAAGAAAGATTACTGTAAGTATACTAATTATGACTATGCTTTATGGTACTATAGCAGTACAATCTGAACACGTAATAACAGCTAATATTGTTCCGAATTCTGATGTTTTTCCTGATTCAAATGAGCTGCTCTTAAGTGAGAATTCTGTTGATACGACATATTACTCATTGAATGATTATAATCCAATAACAAATGTGTCAAACCCAGGTTCAAGCTTTACTGCAAGGGATAGAATTACAGTAGACCATGAGTTAAGCTTGAATCTTACATATGATGATATAGATGATAAATTCGCATCTGATTATACAATTGACCCTTTAACAGGTTTTTCAGCTGAGTTTTTATACTATGGAATAACAGAAGTTAGAGCTAAAAGGGACAACTATACTATCGAAAATCTCTTTGCTGATGAACAAGTAATTATAGATCCAATAATAACAATAGCACAAGGATTTGAAATTCCTTGGTCAAACGCAACTTTCTATGGAGCTTACCTTAATTTGGACCTTTTTGGTACAGTTAGTCACACAGGTTTGAATGTATTAGAACTATTACTCGTTAAAGCAGAAGAGTCCACTGGAAAACCAAATATGAGTAATATAATTTCAAGTGATGTTAATGATCCATATAACACTGCTAATCCACTACCTTCCCCTGGAAGTACTTCTTACTACGATTTTACTAATGTTCTATTAGAACAAGGATTTTATTTCATCGTAGCAAATTTAACTGAAAGGGATCCAACTTCTCAAAAGAAATTTATGTGGAGAGGACACTTAAAAAGTTCTGGTTTCGGTGGAGACACCTATTATAGAAATGATAGCTTTATTTGGTCTTCTTTGATTTCTATAGATCATACAATGATTGTAGATATTTTACCTTCGAATGCTAGTGGTTCAGCAATGGTTTTCACTGATTTGACTGGGATATTACTTGAAGATAATTCTGTAATAGTAAATACTTTTACAGATTCTATTTCTTCTACCGGATTACATCACATAACCTCAGATACTTCAATTGAGATTGATTTAGTTAATAGGTACACATTCTATGATGAGAAAACAGCATCTTCAACCTACCAAGCTTTTAATTCATCTTTCGATTCTTATTCCATTTTGTGGAATTTTACTTGGAATATTGGCTATATTGATTATTCTCCATATTCAAACCTAAATAGAACACAACTTCTTATTGTACCTACGGATTGGAATGATGTTTTTACTGCAAATTATAATTTATCATCTATTAGTATCATCTCAAAAAATGTTGAAGGATACCTTCTTCAACTTGGTAATAATACTGAACCAGGAGTTATCGATCTTTATACGAGTAGTCCTAATTATGTACAACAGTTAACACTCTCGGATGGAAGTGAACTAACCGAAGAATTTACTTTAGGATATTGGACTAACGATGGAATTAATGCATATGGTTATGAAGGAGACACTATTTTTGCTACATTAAATATAAAGAACAATGAAATCAGTGGTGTAACAAATTTTACTCTCTTTAATCCGGTAGGTTCTATCCTTCCTATCAAGACTTCTTTCCCTTCAAATCTGTCTTATACAGATAGTTCATCTTACTCACATTCTGGAATTACTTCTAGTGGTCTAGGCATATTTACCTCAGACATTTCTTTAGATCCTTCAGTTTATGGAAGTGATCCTGTTGGGTATTGGACTGCTTTTGTGTTCTGGGAAAATGGAACAGAAATCGGAATATATTCCATCCGAATATCTGTCCACGCTTCTATAATCTTTAATGCTTCTTGGGAAACACTCCCCTCAAATGATATCTGGACAAATGATGACTCTCAGACAATACTCAGAAGGAATGGGGATGCTCTAAACGTTAAAGCCTCGTTCTTTTCTAATAGTGAGCCTTTCTTCACTGAATTCGGTTCACCAGTTGAAAATGCTAGTATAGGTTACTTAACTAGTTGGAATCTTGAAGGATATCTAGACGAATATCCACTTGAGTTTAGTGGAGCAATTCCAATATTAACAACAGCTGGTTTGAGAACCGTTACTTTAGTGTTGAATGATTCTTGGAGTATTCAAGAGATGGTAGATATTCAAATTGAGATATTCAATGTATATAGTATACTTCCTGTGCAACAAAGCATTGAAACCAATACTTCAGAAGAAGTGATATTAGCATTCAGTGTAATTAATGAAACAGATCCAACGAAAGGTTCAATTCTTCCTGATACAATATCACTAAAAATCAATAATAACCCAGTTTCAAGTGATTTTTATTCTGTTTCAAACCAAAGTAGTATAGTTTATGTTACAGTAAAGTTAGCAGATTATGGGATAACTTCAGGAAAAGCAAACATTACATTAGATATTACAAAAGAGAATTTCAAATCTTCCTACATAGATGAAGCAATATCAGTCAGTTTTTCAGTTGAAATAACAGCTTCTGCACAGCTTCCACTACCATTGTATGCAATTATCATAATTGCAGTAGCTGCATTCATGATAATAACCATTATAGCTATTATGGCTATAGCAATATCATATAGAAAGAGACCAGCTGAAATAATGGATATTCAAGATAAATCTAAAGTTGTTGGTCTACTAGATAGTGTTTTAGCTATGAAGAAAGTTCTAATACTTCATACTGAAACAAGTTTACCAATTTTCGAAGTAGATATCGGTGAAAAATCTTTTGTCGAATCTACTCTAGTATCAGGTTTCTTAGCGGCTTTAACTCAAATGGGGAAAACAATAAGTGGAACAGAAGCTGGTGAAATTAAAAAACTAGAATATAGAAACTTTGTAGTTAATAGTGCCCGATCAGATACTTACACTCTTTTCCTCTTTTCAACTGAAGACATAATCAAAGAAGTTCAAGTAAGACTATTCGATTTAATAATGTGGTTTGAATATAGTTTTCAAATTAAAGAAGATATGTGGGATGGAAGAGTTGAGATGTTTCAGAAAAAGAGACATCTAATTCAAGATAAAGTTGCAGATTCTTTGTATATATGGCTCTATTTTCCTCTAAAATTCAATCAATCAAAAGCTGGAGAAATAAAGAAGCTAGAAAAGAACGATGTAAGAATTGCTCTTTACATGAAGAAAAAAGAACAAGCAGCTATTAGCGAACTTCTCACAAAATTCCATGATTCCCCGATGGAAGATACACTAACTAGTGTATTTAAACTTGTAAACAAAGGTATTCTAGAAAGAATGCAATTCTCATCCTTTACAGGATGAAATACGGACATTTTAGAAGGTTTGATTAAGTATTTTTTTACTGTTAATCTCTTTTATATAGATAATATTAGAATATTGGAAAGAATTTTAAGTTCAAATTACATAAAGTATCTATCAGAGTAAAAGAGAGTGGAATCTATTTATCGTTTTGAGATTAGGAAAAATCGAGATAAGATAAAGTCTATTATAATAATTTCACTTTTCATTCTATCTAGTTCTCCTTTTACTAACAGAATAACTAATGCTATTTCTACAGATACTGTTTCAGTAAACATGAATAAAGACTTCAAACAGGATGCAGAAATTAGTTTTAATACTATATTTTTAGGAGAAAAACCATCTTATAATCCTAATTCACTGAATTTTGATCCTATATTGGATTTGTCAGGTTCAGGTAATGATTTTCTTGTAGATGACAACTTGCACGTTCATCACCCCTTATCTGTTTCATTAAACTCTGATAATAGTCTAACAAATTCATATAGTATAGGCGGTCTAGCTGATTATTCGGAAGATATTTTACAATACAATATCACTTCAATAACTACCAGTCAGGAATTTATTACTCAACAGACTATACATAATAAAGACGAAGTACTTGAATCAACCAATATTAGAGTTGCACAGAGTTTTGATGTAGTTTATGATTATGCAGTTTTTTCTGGAGCAAAAATCTACCTAATTATTAAAACAGCAATAGGGGCGGATGAATTGGAATTGTTTTTAGTCAAAGCAAGTATAGTTGATGGAAAACCAGACATGGGTTTCATTCTTTCAAATGCAACAAATGATCCTTTTGGTTCGATTAATCCGATAACAGAAAGTACTCCAGGAAATACCGTCTTTTATGATTTTCATAATGTAGTATTAACAACAGGGAAATATTATGTTGTAGCTAATTTATCTAGTTTTGATGCAGTTGATAGTGATGGATTTAATTGGCGCGGACAACAAGGCTCAGTATATACTGATTCATACACTCATGATGGAACAGTCTGGTCAGGAATTATAAACAAAGATTTCATTTTAGCACCTGAGTTGATGCAAACTTATGCTAACGGATCACCTATAATTTATCAAGACCCAACTTCAATTCAGCTAAGAGATAACGGAGTTGATATAACATCAACAACTCAAATAATCAGTGGGATAGGATCCCATGAACTAACTTCTAATACTACTGTTGCTGTAAACCTGAACAACTCCTACTCATTTAGCCGTTCATTTGTTGGAAGTTCATCATACACTGCAATAAATTCTACTTTCTACGATTATAGTGTTTCATGGAATATTTCGTGGCTAAGTTCTTCTGTTGATTTTTCAGGATATGATAATCCTACTCGCTCTCAAACTTTTACAATCCCAAAAACTTGGAATGATTTCTCATTTAGTTTACTTCTAAATGATGCTACTCCTCTTTCATACTTAAAATCTGACAGAACTTTTACTTTGAACATGATTGAGTTACTTTCAGGTTCTAGCTATCTAGAGGGAGATATTTCCTTCCAGTCAACAAGTAGAAATCTTCTCTATGAAGTTATACAATCATCTGACACGTTCAATTTAGGTTACTGGGAAACAAATGAAACACATGCCACAGGGTATCAAGGTTCTCCTTTGAACTCCATTATAGATGTTAAGGAAGCAATTGATAGTGAAGTTACAAATGGAAATCTGAATTTTACACTCTTTGACCCTGAAGGGCAGATTATATCTTTTAAGAACAGCTTACCTAGTGAATTAATCTATAATGATATTAGTTATTACACTCAAATAATCTCCACTCAGTCAGGACCTGGAGAGTATTCAGCAAGTACACTCTTTGACCCATCTGTTTATGGTAGTGACAAAGAGGGTTATTGGACTGTAGTTTATCTTTGGCAAAATGGAACTGATGTCGGTTTCACATCAAGAATAATAACTGTGGTTAAGCCAACCTTCGCTGAATTTGAATGGGAAGATATAGAGGGAAGTGATAATTGGGTTAATGATAGCCTATCAACTATTGATAGAATTAATGGTGAAGGAATAAAGGTTCGAATTTGTTATTACAATATAAGTGATCCCTTTTTCACTGGAAATGGGACATTAATTACCAGTGCATCAGTAACCTATTCAACAGGTTGGTTAGAAACAGGGCTCATCGCTTTTGGTGTGTCTTCCTATGAACGAGAGATTCTAACTAATGTTCAAGCAGGCACTTATACAATCGATTTAAGTGCTCAAAGTCAATTCTTAGAAAATCATACGGTTCAGTTTACTGTAAGAATTCTTCATGTGTTTCAGTTAAACAAAGAGAAAAACGATTATTACACAAATTATACTAATGACTTCATTATTCGATTTGATTTAATTGATATAACCAATATGAGTAATCCAGTTGAACCTGATCAAATTATTCTAAAAATCGACGAAACAATTTTGCTCCAGTCAGACTATTCACAAGAAATCTCTAATGGGAAAATTATTTTAGAATTTAATTCAGGATCATTAAATCTTGGAATTGGTGTCTATAATCTTGATGTAAATATAACCAAAACCAATTTCATAGATTCGACAGGTCAAGGAAATATTCTAGAAAGTTTCAGTTTAAACACATTAACAATTGCAACTGACATCACTATAGAAGAAACTGTAGAAGAAATAGATAAGAATAGTCAAACTATAATCAAGTTTAGCTACTTTGATACTAACCACTCAACGCTTATCAGAAATGCAGATGTGGATGTTAGAGTCGACATATCGAATGTTGAAGTTTGGTTAGATCCTGAAGTAAATGGAATTTATTCTATAATTGTCAAAACTTTAGAGCCATCAGTATCATCTCTTAATATCTATGTCAATGTTTCTAAAGTAGGATATGAAGCAAAAGCTGATTTTAGATTAGTTGGTATTAGTATTAATATTATACAGACTCCACCACCTTCTCCAACTGGACTTCCAATTTACATCTTCATTATAGCTGGGATTATCGGAGCTGTAATATTGATTATACCTATAGTACTATTTGCTCGAAGGAAAGTGATTAGAGAAAAAAGAGCTCAAAAATCTCAATTCACTCAAATTTATAATTTCTATGAGGGTATCCTGTCTGTTACTAAACTGATAATTGTTCATAGTGCAACGAGCTTACCAGTGTATGAAATGGATTTAGGATCTGAGATTACCTTAGACCCATCCTTAATTACTGGATTTCTTTCAGCTGTTTCAAGTGTTGGAGGGGAAATGAAAGGTGATAAAACTGCAAGCGTTAAAAGGGTAGAATATATGGATTTCCAAGTTACAGCATCAAAATCAGGACAATTTACACTTTACACTTTTTCAGAAGCAGAATTAAATGAAGAAATAGAGAAAAAACTGACTGTAATTAGTGATTGGTTTGCTATGCTCTTCAGTAACATTCCAGAAGATTGGGATGGATCAACAGAACCCTTTAGACTTAATCTACAAGGAATAACTGAAAAAATAATGAAAGAAATTCATCTATGGATATTCTATCCTTTTAGAGTCGCACCAAATAAAACCATAGAAATAGAACAGATGTCAGGTCTTAGGAAGAAATTAATTAATTACATTCAAGAAATAGATAATATCACAATCAGTCGTCTCTTTGATGATATTGATTATATCACATTTGAACAAGGATTACCAGTTATCTTTGAACTAATTGAAAGCAATATTCTAGAACCTGAATACGATGCTTATAAGATTGCTACAGTTCGTTTTTAGGAATGAAAAATCAAACTTTACATCATAAAAGATTGTGAAAAAGTATTTCTACCTTTTGTTAGTCATTTTCATAACTTTTTAAATAGAAATTAACTAATAATTTATAAAGAATAAAGAAACTGTAAAGAATAACATAATTAAGTCTGTAATTGATATTGGGGTTTCATTTTATGGGTCAGAATAAGTATAAAAAGTATATAGTATGCATTTTAGTAATTATCAATCTGGCTTCGAATTATGTGCTTTCAGATATACACAGAAGAAATCCATTAGGTAGTGATAATTCCATATATCTTGATCAAATAACAAATCCTAATGATTTATATGAAATCTATAGTGTTGAAAATCCTGAAATTTTTCCGGAAAATCCTCAATTATACTATACACCTATTGATACTCAAACAGGAGTAGGTGATAACTTTTCTATAAGAGATGAATTGTCTGTATCTCATATTAATAACCTTATTCTAAATTCTAGTAATGATTGGGAAGAAAGCTTCAACATTCAACCACCCTCAGATTTCAGTGCTGATTATCTTCAGTATGATATGACAATTACTTCAATACAAGATTCTTATGCAGTTTATGATGGAGCGGTAGAAAATAAACATGCTCGTCTTGATAGTGGCAGTATTCGAGTAGCTCAAGCTTTTCAGATAATTTGGGATTATGGTGTATTTTACAGTGCTGAAATTAACCTAGTAACCACTGGTCCAACTTTAGGTAATGATGAAATAGAGCTTTATGTTGTAAAAGCTAATGGATTAGGGGAACCTAATTTAAGTGATATTCGTGCAGTTGAGGTTAATGGACCTTATAACTCCTCAAATCTTATCCCTCCAAGTTCAGTAGGGAATTACGGTTATTATGATTTTCTAAATACTTCTAAGACTGGAGAAGCAATATTAGAAAAAGGAACTTATTTCATAGTGATAGAATTAACAGTTGTCGATGATAATAATGATGAATTTGATTGGTTAGGAAAACAAATAGTAACCCCTGGTTATCCCTGTTATGATCATGATGGTGTTTCTTGGAATGAAATTAGTGATGAAACAAGAGGGTTGCTAGTGGAATTAAAGCATTCATATTCTAATGGGACAGCACAAATAATTACTGACCCCTCTAATATTGTTTTAGAAGACAATTCTGTATCTGTAACTTCTCTGACTCAACAAATAATAGGAAGTGGTATTCATACTCTAATTTCCAATGATTCAGTAGAAATTACTATGAATAACACATATATTTTTGATAAAGCTGTATTAGCAAAATCCAATTATGTGGTTTCTAACTCAACTCATCTTGCAGAAACAGTTTATTGGACCTTAGTATGGGATATCAGCATACTGAATCTTTTAAATTACACTAATCCAGCAAGAACTCAAGAGCTTTTAACGCCTAGTGATTGGAATAATCAGACTTTCAATTTACTAGTTAATGACTCAATTTCCATCTCTGGGGTTAAAAGTACTCTAGGTTACAATTTCAACTTAAACACAATTTTATCTGGAATAGAATATGCTTCTGGAAACCTTACTTTCACATCTACAAGTTCTAATTATCTTTATGATTTAAATCTGAACACACACATTTTCAATTTAGGGTCTTGGACAACAGATGGAACTTATGCGACTGGAACGAATGGATCTTTAGTAATAGCTGATGTATTTATCAAAGATTTACTTTCTTCTGATGTTCTTTCTGGTGAATTAAATTTCACACTCTATGATCCAAATGGTGACATCGTTCCTCTAAAAACAGATGTTCCATCGAATATTATCTTTAATGATGTTACAGAATATACAATTCTTCAATTAAGCCAAGAATTTCCTGGTCAATATTCAATAAATACAGTTTTCGATCCCTCTATTGATGGCAGTGATTCAGAAGGTTTCTGGACTGTAGTATGTTATTGGAAGAATGGAACTGAAATAGGTTTCTACTCGGAAAGAATCTCAGTGAGGAAGTCTACAACTGCTTCTTTCAGTTGGGAAGAAACAGTAGGAGGAAGCATGATATCCAATTCTTCTATCATAATTGAAAGGATAAATCTGCAGGGAATTATAGCTCAAATTCAGTATAATAATATTAGTGATCCATTTTTCACAGGAGAAGGAACTCCCATAATATCTGCACCTGTAGCTTACAATACTTCTTGGGGAACTTCGGGTTTATTGAATTATGTTGGACCATATTATGAACTAGACATCCCCATAAATGTTTTATCAGGTGATTACTCTATAACCCTTACAGCAACTGGGCTTCTACTGGAAACACATTCAATAACATTCAATTTAAAAGTGTATCATACTTTTGAAATTTCTCCCAATTCCTATAATTATAACTCGTATTATAATGACGCAGAATCAATAATCCCATTTACAGTTGAAGACTTATCAAATGAAACAGACAATCCAATAATTCCTGATGAGATGTATTTCTATCTAGATGATGTTTTACTAGTTGAAACTTTAGAATATGGAGTTAGAGAATTTTCAGGTACAAATGATATGCAATTAGAACTTTATTCCAATAGTCTTGGATTAGATTTGGTCGTAGGATCTTATACTATAAGAATTTCAGTCTCAAAACTAGGTTTCTTTGTAGATTATGAACAAGAAAATGCTACTACTCAAGTAACATTGAACATTCAAGAAACTCCAACTCTAATAGAGATAATTTCTTCTGAAGATGAGCTATATTATGGTAATGAAACAACAATTGCGTTCATTTATGTTGATACAATTCATTCTCAAAATATCTCTGGAGCTGAATTTGATGTTTCATTTGATGTTCAAGATGCTGAACTAATTACAAAGTATGAAAATGATGGTACTTATTATATAGTTTTCAGGATTCATGAACCCCAAGAAACCACTGTTAATGTTTTTATTAACATATCCAAAGATGGATATGTATCTCAAATTGATATTGCTATTAAATCCATTTCTATACTAAATCCTGTCGAAGGAGAAATACCTCCAATACTTTTTGTTGTAATAGGTATTTTTGGTGCTGCTATTATTATTACTCCTATGGTTTATTTTATTAGACGGAAGATGAACAAAGATAAGCGTGCAGAAAAAACCTTATTCACAAGAATTTATGGTTTATATGAAAGTGTTCTTTCAATTACAAAAATAATTATAGTCCACAAAGTTACTGGTTTACCTGTCTATGAAATGGATTTAGGATCCGAAATAACTTTAGATCCTTCACTCATAACTGGTTTTCTTTCAGCTATATCCTCTATGGGTGTTGAACTTAGAGGTGATAAAGCTGGTTCTGTTAAAAGGTTGCAATACAAAAACTTCTTAGTAACTGGAACTGAATCTGGTCAATTTACCATATACACTTTCTCTGAAGCTGATTTGAATGAAGAAATTGAAGAAAGGCTTACAGTCATTAGTAATTGGTTTGCTAAAATGTTTAATCAAATACCAGAAGACTGGGATGGTTCTACAGAGATTTTTAGAATCAATCTCCAGGGGATAACAGAGAAGATAATGACGGAAATCCATTTATGGATATTCTATCCTTTTATTATTTCTCCATATAAAACAAATATAATCGCAGAACTTACAGGACTCAAGAAGCAATTAATTACATATATAATGGAAAATGATCATGTAACAATAAGTAAAATTTTTGATGAAATTGATAGTATTAGAATTGAGATAGGATTGCCTATAATCTTTGAATTTATAGAACTAGGTATCTTAACACCTGTATTTGATGCTTACAAGATAGCTACAGTAAGATTCTAATAATCCTTTTTTCTTTCTTTTTCGTTTATGAGAAAAAGTTTTATTGATGATAGTATATTTTCAAAAGGTGATTATTTGAGAAAACTACTTCTTGTAATATGGTCTGCAAATAAAGGAACATTCACACATGTTATGATGAATGTTTTAGATTTTCAAGAAAAAGGATATGAAGTTGGAGTAGTCTTTGAGAGCGAAGGATGTAAACTAATTCCTATGTACGAAGAAAACGTGAATGATAAGTTCGAGAAAATGAAAGAATTAAAGCTAATTGCTTCAGTATGTAGAGTTTGTGCAAAAGCTGTAGGTGCATTGGAATCAGCAGAGAAACAAGGTTTACCTATACATGATGATTTGTTTGGTCATACTCCTCTGGAATTGTGGGTAAAAGATGGCTATGAGATTATATCAGTCTAATGAAACAAATATAATCTCTGAAACATCAACAAAAGCTAGATGATTCACCTTTCAAAAAGTCCAACTATTCTTCTTTTGATTAAGAATTTTTTATAAAAATTATCTCTGCTGCAATGCTTATAGCTATTTCCTCAGGTGTGTGGCTGTTAATTTTCAAACCAATAGGTGAATGTACTGTATCTAAAATAGCTTTGGAAATTCCTATATTTTTAAGATTTGTAAATATCTGGTGCTTCTTGGTGTCACTTGCCATCATTCCAAGATATTTTATTTTTTTAGCAATTAGATTTTCGAGTACTAGTTCATCAGATGAATGACCAAAGGTCATAATTGTGACGTATATGTTGTTTCCCTGAGGGATAATAGATAAAATATTTTTGTAAGACATAACTATTCTTTCATGGGCATAACTATTAGCATCCATAGTCGGAAGATTCTTTCTATCATCAACAACTGTTATGTGAAACCCTAGTGTTTCCATAATACGAGATAATGCAAGTGAAACATGACCTCCTCCAATTATGAAAAGCTTATCATGTACTCCGATATTTTCTTGATATGTCCAGGAACTATCTTCTTCAGTATAAATATTATCGTCAGTTAAAGAATCACCAAAAGCAAAATTGATTCCTTCCTGATTTAAAGTAAGAATTCCTGATTGTCCTTTAGAAAAAACCTCTGTTATATTTTTTATAGTTACAATGTCTTGTTTTCCGAGTGAAATTAGTGCGAATGTCTGTGAACCGGAACAAATCATTCCTGAACGGTGTTCTGTTGCTGTTTCACTGTGATCCATAAACACTGTTTCAACCGCAACTATCTTCTCTTCAAGTAAAGTACGAGCGTGTTCAAGCAATTTATGTTCAGAAATTCCTCCACCTACAGTCCCCATTACCTTATCCGTTGTAACAAGCATTTTTGCACCTGGTATATTTGGTGCAGAACCTGTTCGTTGAATAATGACTACAACTACAGCCTGCTTATTTTGTTCAAGATTTGAGAGTAATGTTTTCCAGATATGTTCTTCACTCATGATGAGTTGTTGTCTCCTTGTCACCTTAGACAAGAATAGTTAAATATCTTTCTCAGAGTTCATCATATGGCAGTATGCAACTGTTCTATACTTACTCTGAGCGGATACATCACGTATCCTCCTACCCCGTTCACCGTACGTTTAGGTACAGCTTTCGGATCGCTTTTGACTAAAATATTGTACGCTGCATTCACATCAGCATTGA
>JAUVXV010000006.1 GCA_030603365.1 Candidatus Heimdallarchaeota archaeon | reverse complement strand
CTGGTAAAATCTTATAGCATTCTTCGTTTTTGAGCAAAGAGTTGAGGTCATAATAGTACAGGATCTTGTTCTGCTTATTAAGAGAGGTTTTGAAAAGGAAATTAGCTCGATTATAGAGATTCTTCACTTGATGACAAAGCTTGCTCAACGCTAGATGATAGTCTACCTCTATACATTCCACTCGTAAGACCTGTGTCATCAGTAGTTCAGTTGTATTTTCCTATAAAAGCTCCAGTAATATCTGGTCTAACGCATACGTTCAAGGTGATTCTCTGTTCATTTAACATGACTATATGACAAAAATCTTTCATAATAATAATTTCATATTTTTTTCCTTTTTCCTTTACCTAATATAAATCTCATAAGGAAGCTTAGAAGTCCCTGTTTTCCTTGATATTTCTTTCCTTGAAGATAGATTTCTTCAACCTTTAAATCAAGAAGATTTTCAGGCTTCACTTCTAAAGGATTCTTGTTCAAAATAACCATATCAGCTGTTTTGCCTATTTCCAGACTTCCTCTTTCTTGCTCATCAAAACCCATGTAAGCGGCTTGATATGTGAACATCTTCAGAGCTTCTTGAATAGTAATAGATTGTTCTGGTACATAATGATTGCAAGCAGCATGGATTCCTTTAATAGGGTTAGGTGAACTGACTGGACCATCTGAACTACCACTTACTACAATCCCCATGTCAAGCATTTTTCTAAAGGGAGAAATCTTCTTGTGACGTTCTCCAAGTATTTCTTGTAAAAACTCTATTGGTTCTTCTTTAAAATTAGGAAAATAGGTTGAGCAGATATACATATACCTAATTCTGCACATTTTTTCAATCCTTCTTTAGTAGGAAGACATGCATGAATAATTGTGTGACGATGGTCTTCTCTAGGATTAGCGAGAATAACAGCTTCTAATACTCTAATTGCTTGTTCAAAAGCAGCATCCCCTACAGCATGAAATGAGATTTGGAGATTAGCATTGTGTGCTTCTTTTGCGAAATGAATCAATTCATCGTCGGAGTAGAAGAGAATTCCTTTGTTATCTGGGTCATTAGTATATCCTTCTTTCAGAGCTGCATCAAAGGGAGTGAAGGCTCCATCTAGAGCAGTTGCAAAACATCCTCCAATTCGAGGGAGTTTTCTTTTTAGAACTTTGTCAACATCCATGGTTTGAAAATTTATTCTAAATTGAAATCCATCTTTTAGACTACGGGCTACATATCTGACAAGATCGACATCTAAATCTCTAGGAAAACCAATACCTTCAACTACATGGATCATTCCTATTCCCTTCTCAGCCAATAGATCAACACTCTTCAGAAGATAGTTTAGTAGAGACAGGGGTGAAACAAGAGTAGTTACAAAGTCTGCTCCAAGAAAATATGCTTCCTGTTCTAACAGACCTTTCTCTGGATTATACCCTCTAAGTTCCTTAATTTCTGAAGGGAGTTTTGAAAGCATTAAAGAGTTTACTACCAAGGAATGACCTTCATAGCTGATTATCATAACTGGAAGATCGGAGCACCATTCATCTAGTTCCTGACGAAAAGGGAGATGTTTTTCTTCAAGACTATGAGCAGATAAACCAAAGCCAAGAACAAACTTTAATTTACTTTCTTTAACATATTGCTGGAGCTGGTCTTTAGCTTGTTGAAAAGAGGTAATATTTTCAAAGTATAGCTGTTGAGCAAAAAAAGCATAATTAGAGAAATGAATATGAGTGTCACTAAATGATGGAAGGAGAGCTTTATCTCCTAAATTTAGTATAGGTTTGTTGGTGAATTTCTGAGGTAGTTGATTTCCCACATGAATGATTTTACCTTTGTCTTCGACTAGGTATTTGTAAACATTATCGGATTGGTCACATGTAACAATAGCACCAGTATAAACTTGCATAGTCATTAAGAAATAAGCTATTTTAAAAACTTAATTTCGAGTTAAAAGGGAATTCATCCATTTAAGCCTAGTATTACAGTATACTGCAATTTTAGAGGTTTATACTCATAATATTCTATCACCAAGAAACATAATTTATATACATCCTTCGTAGTTCAATGATTCCAATTGGTGTATGTGAAATGGTAGTCGTAGAGAAAGGAAATAATGTGTATTCAGTGCATAAGGAATCCTTATCAAAAACAACAAAAACAGCTCTGACTGTTCAACATGTTCTTCTTCATCAAATTAGAAGAATATTAAATGATGAGGAGTTCATAGAAATATTAGCTCCTGTATCTAGTCTTACAAATGATTCTTATAAAAAATCATTGAGTGACATGACTATCTATAAGCAAACCTTGATTCGTTCTGTTGAAAAGATCTATACACTTTCGCCATCTATTAAAGAAGAATCCCAATCTTATTCTCACATTTCTCGTCACCTGTACGAATCTTATCAACTTGAGTTGGAGATGAGAGAAAAATCGATTAACGAAGTTATAGAAACCACTGAACTCTTCTTGGAGAGATTACTGAATATTGTGGGCCTAATCTGCTCTAATGTTCTTGATGAGTGTGAAAGAAAGATAACTATACCATCTCTACCTTTTCTAAGAATTACATATTCAGAATTACATGAGTTAGCTACTTCTCTTGATAGTTCATTTAATTTTGGAGAAGAAATTCCTTCTTATGTTAAAGAAGAAATATCCAAGAGGGCTAGGAAACCCATGTGGATTATCAACTATCCCATTGGTTCAAGGAAGGGTCTATATAGAGAGGATTTCAACCAACCAGGATATCTAGCAACAGCTGAATTGATCTATCCAGAAGGATTTGGAGAAGCAGCTAGTGGTGGAGAAAGAGTGATTGATGTCAATAAAATCAGTGATCATTTGAAAACATCAGGAGAAGATATTTCTGAATTTCAATTATATCTAGAGATGATGGAAACTGATGGAAGGAGATCAGCAGGTATAGCTATTGGAATAGAACCATTACTAAGGTATATTTTGGGTTAAAATTCCCAATACTGTCTTTAAAAACTGCCTTATCCTTTTTTATTAGTTGAGAATTTTTTTCCTTCATCATGACATAATAGCTGAATAACATGTTTACCTGAATAGATTACTGGTTGCACTCCTCCCATTGGCATAGACCATTGACCTGACATATAGAAATTACTTAAGCCTGGTAATCTCTTCTCAACATTGGAAGTAAATGCATCTGCCGTGGGTAGGAACCCCATGTATGATCCCTTTTCATTGAGTGTATATCTCCAGTAGGTATAAGGAGTTGCTATATCTGTAACCTCAATCTTATCTTTTATTCCAGGGTATCTTTTCTCTAACCATTCTATAGTACTTTCAGCTAATTCTTTCTTCACTTGATTGTATTTTTTCTTATCTTTACTTAAAACAAACCAATATTCCCATTCAGTTTCAAAATCTACTTGAATGACTGTTTTTCCTTCTGGAGCGAAATAAGGACTGTAGTTAAAGAAACGAATCATGACAGTATCATTTTCTTCCTCAGCGACTATAACAGGGTCTGTGGTTTTGAAGAGCGTCATCCATACTTCATCTTTAAACTCCATATTTACTCCAAGACTCACACTTACAAAAGGATCAACGGTCTTCCATTTGCTATAAATTTCATTTATCTTGTCATTTGTATAATTCCCATTAAGCATTTCATAGATTACAGTACGTCCATCTATTGCAGAGATTACAAAATCTGCATTATGTACTATTCCATCTTCTATGCTAATCCCTACAGCTGTATCAGCTTCAACAAGAATATCTTTGACCTGAGATTTATATTCGATTTTTCCTCCCAGTTCCAGATATCTTTCTTCTAATTTTTTAGCAAAATCTAAAGACCCTCTCTTCAACACTCCCATCTGCTTTTGAGAAACAAAACTTAAGACCATCCAAAGAAAAACTATTGGAACACTTGGTAAGAACATGTAAAGGAGGAGATCTCTAAACAATGGATTATGTATATCCTTAACATATTCCCGAACAGGTTTCATAGATTTGCCCATGAAGTATTTGAGAGCTTTTCTATTCTGCCAATATTCTTTTATCCAATCTCTAGTTCTCATTAGCTCTAAAGGTTCTTTGAACCCAAATTCGCTAATATCAGTTTTACTTAATCCTCTAGTTGCTTTAATGAAATGGTTAATTTTTTTCTTATCTTCAGGAAATAAAGAAAGAAGATCAGCTTGGAATTTATCTAAATCAGCAGAGATATCAATAACTATTCCACTTTTCTCATCTACATATCTAGCATATGTTTCTATGTCTACACATTCTGCTTTGTGAGCACCAACTTCTTTGAAAACATTATAAAGAGAAAGTCCAGGTTTATACCCAGAAAGAAAATGAATTCCACCATCGATTAGATAATCACCTCTTTTCCAACAAGCAGCAAGACCACCTGGTACGGGATTTTTTTCGAAAATAGTAGTATCAAAACCATTCAATTGAGCATAGATACCAGTAGATAAACCACCTAAACCTCCTCCAATAATGATTAATTTCTTCATTTTTTCACTTCAGTTCATTTTTTTTGTTTCTAGGTTATTCCTGATTGTCTTAATTCATCAGCAAGTTTCATTTTCTTTATTCTTCTTACTAATCTAGATGTTGCTAACCATAAGGTAAATAGTGATAGGAGAAAGACTAACGGCCAAGCGAACCAAGGAATGGTAGTTGGCATATAGAAATTACCTCCAAGCATATAATCTATTGTCCACCAAAAGGTTAAGTATGCAACTGGAATTGTGAGAATAAGACTAACGAGATTGAGAATAGCATTTTCCCAAAAGATAATCCTCCGAATATGTTTATTTTTCGTTCCCATTGCTTTGAATGATAGAAAATCTTGCTGTCTATCAATAAAAGCTATATACATTGACTGAAAACTAAATAGCACTCCTATTAGAATACCTATTCCGAGGAAGAGAATCGTTATTCCTAAAAATGATTGCATGAGAGCTAGGGTTGTATCTTTAGCTATATCGGATTCAATCCAAGAAGTAATATTAAAATGTGTTTCAAATTCGTCTCTAATATATTTTAAATCTGTATCTTCGTTTACAGTAAATAGTATTCCATTGACTCTGTTAGGTAATAATCCAAAGTAGAAACTAGCTCCACTGTCTTGTAAAGCTTCATAGGTCCAGAGAACAGAATAGTCAATGAACTCTCCTACTAATCCAACGATTTCAACTGAGTAATTAGATAGAATACCAACCTCTATCATATCATTCAATTCTAAGTTATACTTACTAGCAATTGCTGTACCAAGGAAAATGCTGTCGTTGGTTAAATCAGATTTATGATCCAAATCACCCTTGATAACATTGAATGACCGTAACGTTGAGTTCTCTTGATAACAAGCAAGTTCTGTCCAACTTAGTAATTCTCCATCATGGATAATTTTCGTATAAACATTAACGAAAATCTCATGATGGTTAATGGATTGTAAAACTTCTATGCTGTCATTATTCAAGAACTTGTTAATATAATTAACATGATATGGATTCTCAAGAACAACTTGTACATCGTAAGTATTATACTCATCAAAATTAGCAATCATTAGATCGAAGATATTGTAAACCATTGCAAGAGAGTTGATTAGGAAAATCATTGACGTACACAGAGCTAGAATAGTTATTAGACTCTTTTTCTTCTTCAAAAACACTTCCCGAAGAGGAACTATCATGTGGATGGTTTTAAAACCTGGAATCCAACCGAATATTTTTTCAGCAAAAGTTTTTCTAGCTTTTTTGATTCGTGTGAAAGTAGCAGTCATTGCTTCACGAGGTGTAACTGTTGTTATCGTCCATGCACTTAGGATTGAACAAACAACACATACGCCTAAAGTAATGACCCCTGCATAAACGAATTCCTCGGTTGGTAAAGAAAGATCAATCTGGTGAAAACCATACATATATCCAGAAACAAGATATGCCATTCCTATTGCTATTCCATATGCAAATGGGATACCAAGAATAATTCCCAAAATAGTAAGAAACAGGGTAATACCTATATAATGAAATAGAATTTTGCGTTTAGGAGATCCCATAGCCAAGAATAAACCTATATTTTTCCTTTGAGCATAAATCATTTTATTCAAAGTATTGAAAATGATTACAACACATATAATAAGCCCAATAATGCCAAAAATAGTACCAGCTTTATCGACTGCTCCAGCATCTCCAATAAACATTACATATTCATCAGTTTCATTATAAACTGTAAATTTCATCGAGTTTGCAGGGATACTTTGACTACTAAAATAATAAGAGAGTGCATTAGCAGCAGGAAGAATCTGGTCTGTGTTAAGCTTATCTTCTACAGTAAACAGTACTTGATTAATCAAAGGATTTCCATCATACCTAAGCTCTTGTGCAATCTGTAGGTTTATCCAGATGACTGCAAGATTACCTAGTAAAGGCATTTTCGAGTTTTCATCAACCATATATGAATAATAAGAATCTTGTGCAACTCCTTTGACAGTGAAATTGATATCACTATCAGGGAATTTCACCTCTAATTGGTCTTCTATTTCTACACTTTGACCCAAAAATCCTCCAGCAAAATGTGTTTCTAAAAGACAACTTGAATTTGATTGCAGGATTAGACTTGTATTAGTGATATCTTCTGCTTTTTTCTCAATGACCAATTGGTTTACGTCGGTGGGATAGTTTATACCATAAACCACTGCTTGAAACTTTTCTCCTTTGTAAACAATTTCTGTTAAATATTGAATTCTTCCTTCTATTTTTGTAATATTATTCTCTTCCATAAATACTAGATTATTTCTAATCTCGGTAACATTGTTCGATTCTATAGGTTCAGAGAAAGTGAATGTTCCATCAGCGACGTTATAATATGTTAGATTTAAATCATAAGTGTTAAACAGAATTGGATGTCCAGCTCTTAAACCTGCTAGAAGTGCAATTGTTTGTGCAATAATAAGAACAATAGAGAGTGATCTAAATTTATTTTTCCAAATCTCTCGGAAAGTCTTCTTGGTTAAAATTTTCATCAAATTACACTCTCACTTTTTTGTAATTGCTATTACTTATTTGATTCTCTATTTTCTCGATTTTACCCATTCTAAGGTGAAAAACTCTGTCTGCATATTGAGTAATACTAATATCGTGTGATACAACTATGAGTGTCGTACCCTCTTCTTTATTCAATTCTCTAATCAGTTCCGCAATCTTCTGACCTGTTACAAAGTCAAGATTGCCTGTAGGTTCATCAGCCACGATGAGTTTGGGCTTTTTTACTAGTGCTCTAGCAATTGCGACTCTTTGTTGCTCTCCACCTGATAATTGACTAGGAAACCTTAGCTCTTTTCCCTCCAATCCTACTTTCTTAAGTATATCATAAGATCTAGATTTAATCTCATTCTTATCCTTAATACCTTGAAATTCAAGAGCTAATCCTACATTTTCCCAAGCTCGTAAGCTGGCTACAATATTGAAGAATTGAAAAACCCAACCAACACTATCACGTCGATAATCATTCAAATCATCTTTATTGTAATCACTAATGGTTTCACCATCAACAATAACTCTGCCTTTTGTGGGATAGTCGATCCCGCCTATCATATTCAATAAGGTTGTTTTTCCAGCGCCTGAAGGACCTAAGACACAAGCAAACTCTCCTCTATAAACCTCAAAATCAACCCCATTTAAAGCAAAAACTTCTGTTTCACCAAATTCGAAAGAGCGAACTAAATCTTGAGTCTTAACTATGACATCATTATCCATCATTTCACTTCTTAAGAAGGATAAAACAATCAAATACTTAAATTACACTCTTTCAATAAACAAACATTTCTTACAATAATTAGATGATTATACAAATCCACTGATAACCAAATGTGTGGTCTAAACTTATGACAAGAGATGAATAGATGTTCATTAGAGGGGGTGAAGTAGGTGGAGATATTTTTACTCATGCCCCTTTTGTATTAGCAGAAATACCTGCCGCTGCAGCTCTTGGAAGTCTCTTAGGTTATTTTTTAATTTGCACAAACTTAGAGAGCGAAAAACTAGTGCCGAACAAGAAAATTAATAATTAATCTATTAACTGAAAACAAGAATAAAATAAAATTAAGGTGAATAAATATGCCAGTAGTTCAAGTACAGTTATGGGAAGGTAGAACAGAGGAACAAATCAAAGAAGTAATTGCAGGAATAACAGATGTTTTCGTGAAAATGGGTTCTAAACCTGAATCAGTTAGGGTGTTAGTTCAAGAATATCCAAAAACTCATTGGGGAATGAATGGGAAACCAGCTTCAGAACAATAATTCTGGTTTTAGCTCAATTAATCTATTGTAAATAATTAGATAATACTTTTTTTCAAAACTATTTTTCAATTACATCTCCAACATATCTATATTCTCCAGGCCAAAACATGATAGCTTTCGATCTGCTATAATCCTTGGTTATATGAGCTGCAACTACTTCACCAACAAACCAAGTATGACTTCCTCCCAAATCGAGAGTATGAACGACTTTGCACTCTAGATTAACAGGACATTCTTTTATCAGATATGAACTGATTTTTGAAGCTTTGACAGGTGTTAACCCAGCAATTTCAAATTTATCTTTTACATCCCTTCCAGAGACTTTTCCACAATATTGTACGGCTTCTAAAAGATCAGTTGTTGGGATATTAATAGAATAATCCTTTATTTTTTTTATCAATTCAAAGGAATATCTTTTTGGAACAATTCCCATCATGATTAAAGGAGGATTATCAAAAGAAACCATGCTAATTGCAGCTACTGTGATAAGATTTTTACCAATACAACCGATAACAAGAGGAAAACCTGGTAAAGAAAAAATGCCTTTTTTACCTGAAACGAGTTCTTTGTCAGATTGATTTATTTCCGACATGAAGAAAAAGCTTCTTTTTTCATTAATAACTGTTTTCCAGAAAGCTACCAATATAATCTAACGTTATTTTTCTAAATAATATGTCTTGTTTCACTTTGTGGAACATACGTTTTTCTAAAGTTATATAGGTTGTTTCACCCTAACTATATCGGTGAATAAAATGAAGAAAACTCACACGATGATAACCATCGGGATTTTGGCACTACTCTTTGGTTCTATAGCAATAGGTTTAGCTCTCTCGGCTGATGAATTGGGAATATTTCCAATGGGAGAAAAGAATCCTGATGATATACTATATACAAACTCTAATTTAAGCGAAACAGAAGTAGAAGCACTACTAACTACTATACCTGAAATAACTGAGTTTCTAGCTCAATTTGAAGAAGTAGAACTGTATCTTTTCTTTGATCCAGAATATGAATTATGGTACGCTCTATTTTTCGTCATTGATGATTTCTATAGCTATGCTCTTGTTGTTATTGACGATTTAACAGCTGAAGCAATTCTAGTTGAAACCTTTATAGCTTCTGAGGATTCTAACCTTACAGAGGAACAAGTAATAAACATCGCTCTATCTAATGAAAAAGTGCAAGAATTTGTCACTGATCATCCAGATTACGAAGTCTATGTTTTCTATGATTATTTCCAATACTGGTACGTTGATTTCTATGATAACTATTACTACTCTTGGTGCAGTGCAATTATTGATGACATAACAGGTGAGATTATTGAGGTCTATTCTTCTGATGATTTCTATGAAACAGTACTAACTGTTGATGAAGTAGTAGATATTGCTTTAGCTGATCTTGATGTTCAGCAATTCATAATTGATCATCCCGAATATGAAATGTATGTCTATCTAACAGAATTCTATGATACTTTTGATACAAATCCAGAAATGGATGAGCCTATGTACTGGACAGATAACATAACCTGGATTGTAGGATTCTCCTCACTCGACTACATGGACTGGATGGAAGTATGGATAGATGACGTAACAGGAGAGATAATCGATAAATGGATGACAATTCCTGCAACAAGAACTGCTGAGGAAATATTCTCTATAGCAAACGCAACAGTAGAAGTGCAAGAGTTTCTAGCTCAGTATGAAGATGCTTTCATAGATGTCTGGTATGATGGATTTGGTACTTGGTATGTCTGGATTTGGTCAGAGATTCAATGGGATGCATATTGCTTCTTAGAAATTGATGATCTAACTGGAGAAATACTCTATATAGAACAATATTTACCTGTCCCTCCACAACATGAAGAGAGTGAAGTAATAGCTGTAGTAATGGCTCTCACTGAGGTTATAGATTTCATAAATGACAATCCTGAATACGAGATGTGGCTATACTTCTATGATGGTTTCTGGTATGTAGATATCTACAGCCTAGATTTCTATGATGGATTATGGATTATGATAGATGACTACGATTTGACTGTTTTATCAATTGAAAACTATCAATATGATGAACCAGTTGGACCAATTGAAGTAGTTCTCTAATCTTTTCCTTTTTTTTGTGTTAAAGTAGACACAATGAATATAATATACCTTAGCCTTATGTTAACTAGTATAAGTAAGTAAAAAATGTGGTTAAATGAGCAGGAGAACAGCTCTTTCTATGGTAATTTTCCTTATCATAATTTCATCTACTAACCTTTCTCATATTTCGGGAAAACAAATACCAGAGAAAGAAGCTCCTGTTCTTAACCAATCTTTTCAAACTGCAATATCAAAGGTTGATTTAGTTGTCAACATTTATCTGATGATTGCAAGAATGAATCTGACCATTGAATATATCCAGATTGAAGAGAATGCAACTAGATTTCTTGATACAGTAACGATTAAAGGAAATGTGAGTGATGTTTCAGTTGTTGATTCTTTGTCCAATGAACTTCTGATAATTTCGGGTTATAATGAGACATTAGATGTTACTTCAATTACCTTTCAACTACAAAGAGCACTAAACTTGGGGGAAAAATATTCTGCTTTAATATTCGGTTTAATTCCAACAAAAACGATAGTTCAGAATAGGATGTTAGATTTTTCAGTAAATTGGACACAAACTGTTTCAGTTTTCTCAGCTATTGTTTATCTTGAGAAGTATCTAGTTCTACTTTCAACAACTCCTCCCCCACAAACTACAAGTGTAATTGATCAGAGAATCATGATGACTTGGGACACAATTATGCTAGATGATTTCAACCTAGTTGTGGAATTTAAAGCATCTTTAGCCTATGAGGTAATATCCGTCAGTCCAACTATTTGGAATATAGGGAATATCACTCGAAGTGGAAAAACTTTGAAACAGAAATTTACTATTCAAAATCTAATCAACTCATATGTTAGAGTAAATATTGTT
Organism: Candidatus Heimdallarchaeota archaeon; assembly: GCA_030603365.1. Taxonomy (GTDB): domain Archaea; phylum Asgardarchaeota; class Heimdallarchaeia; order Heimdallarchaeales; family Heimdallarchaeaceae; genus UBA460. Next base: position 163,076 of record JAUVXV010000006.1, on the reverse strand, counting down.
ACTAATGATTCAAGACTTGAGATTGTTAATTTCATCGTTTTGAATCCATCATCACAGAAAGAAATCATTGCTGAACTAGATATCTCTCAAGAAGGGAGTTTTGCAGGTGCTATCTTCTTCTCTACCAATATGAGCTTACTAGAAATTACTTGCGAAGTGTCAGTTTATGTAGAAGAAGGATCAAATCCTTGGACAGTTGTAGGACTAGTTTTGGGTATTGCTTTTCTTGCTTTAGGAGGATTTGCTTTCTATATGTATAGACAGCTGAAACCCGTAGAACAAGTAATTGAGGATAAGAAAACCCAAGAGCAAATCAGAGGGATGAATATAGAGAAACTAGAAGGATTTCTAAATGAGAATGAGATGTTAGTAATCAAAGAAGTAATAGAAAACCCAGGAATAAGTCAAGCGCAAATAGTTAGAAACACGGAAATATCAAAAGCAACTTTATCTAGAATAGTGGCCAAAATGGAAAGAAAAGGGCTAGTCTACAAGAAAAGTGTAGGAATGTCACATCAACTTTACTTGGATAAGGAATCATCATTCTTTAAATTTGCAAAGAAATAAATACTAAGTCAATTTTAAGCTTTTTTTTCAGTTAGAATAGAACAAACACTTGAACCTTTTTCTGTATTTCAATTTAATCCCAACGATTTTATTTCTGATAAGAGTTTTAAGTGTGTGAATTCATCTTTCCAAAACGATTGGAAAGAGTTATAATAAAATGATAAATACCGTTTTGGGACCAATTTCAAAGGAAGATTTAGGTGTTACATTAATGCACGAACACATAGTAGTAGATATAATTGGAGCAGATCGCGGGGAAAGAACATATACTATTGAAGAAGTTGTGGAATATGTCTTACCTTATTTGATTGAAGCAAAAAACAAAGGCTGTCAAACTATTGTGGAAGCTACACCTCTCGGTCTAGGAAGAGATCTAGATGTTCTAGTCGAATGTTCTAAACAATCAGGTCTCAACATTGTCACTTGTACAGGTGCGTGGGATGGAAGTACTGTGAAAGGGCTAAGCATTCCTGATTCTATTAAGAAAATGACCATTGATGAAATAGCTAATGTCTGGACAAGAGAATTTGAAGAAGGTATAGATGACACTGGAATTAAGCCTGGTTATATTAAACTAGCATTAGGTGATGAAGGAGAGATCTTTCCTTTACAAGAGAAAATCCTTCGAGCTGCAGCAAGAGCAAGTAAGAAAACAGGAATGCGTATTCAATGTCATATCTGGGACGCATCATCTGTGCCTAGTGCTATCAAAATTATTGAAGAAGAAAACCTACCTTATCATAGATTCATCTGGGTACATGCTGATGGTCAAATGGATATGGAAAAAATTCTTGAATTTGGGAAGAAAGGAATATGGTTACAATTTGATGGAATAGGTTCTGTACAAGATTTCAAGAAATATCCTCCTGCAATAGAAAAATTGAAAGAAGAAAATCTAATTCCTCAGTTGCTTTTTGGACAAGATTCAGGTTCATTCTGGGTTAAAGAAGAAAAAGAAGAATGGCCAATGAGACCTTATGCAAGATTTTTCCAGGAATTTGTTCCTTATTGTGTTGAAGAAGGAATAGAAGAGGAATTGATCAAGAAAATCATTACAGAAAATTCAAGGAAAGTACTCACAGTCAATTAGATTCTTTTTTCCTCTTTTCTGTCTTCTTTTATCTTATTGTTATTGTACTTTGTGAAACATATGTTTTTCTGAAGGTATATAGGTTGTTTAACTCTAAGTATGTCGGTGAAAAAATGAAAAAAACTATCTCAAGTGAGAAAAATAAAGGGGAAAAAAGAGAATGGTATTTTATATTTTTATTTCTGCTCCTCTAAAGCAGTAATTTTTGCCCACAACCAGAAGTAAGCTACAAGCCAATTAACTATACCTGTTGCAATCATGACACCAGGTCCTCCTGGTCCATCATAAAATGATGAAAGCCAGAAGAACACAATACTTATTGTAGTGAAAAGTCCAGTTAGTAGATACCATAGAGCATGCTTCTTCTTATTTCTTATTAGGTAATATAAAGCCAACAAATAACCAAATACACTAGAAAAGAAGCATATTGAGACTAGAATAAATGTTTTCTTGGCACCAGCAGGAAGTCCAGGTTTAGCAATACCTTTTGTATCAGTTCCTTTGTCTACTTCGAAAATTACTAACTCTGCTACTATATGTTCTATCGGTGACAAATCCAAGGATGTAAACCTGTTTTTGTTCAAGTATAATACTCTTAGATTCTGTAGAGATTGGAGAGGAGACAGATCAAGAGAAGTAAGTTCATTTTTTCTAAGACTTAATGATCTAAATTTATCACAAGACTGTAGGGGAGTAAGATCTATGGAAGTAAGTCTATTTGAAGATAGACCAAGATAATCTAGTTCTTTTTTATTTTGTAGAGGACTCAAATCGATACTTGAAAGCATGTTAACCCTAAGATAGATGTCTACTAGCTTAGTGCAATTTGTCAAAGGGGAAAGATCAATGGATTCTAGCTTATTGTTTTTTAAGTCAAGAATCTTCAGATTAGGACAATTTGCTAATTGTGTTAAATCAATGCTTTTTAGATTCATTTTACTTAATATTAATGAAGTATCTTGAGTGTTAAAAGGAAATTCAAAGGGTTGTCCATTAGATTTTACACCTTTAATGACAACTTGACTGGATAAATTACTTTGATTCATTCGTTCACCTATTTTGTTTTTATTAGCTAACTTGTTTGATATACGATTAATAACTAAAAAACATTTCTGGATAAAAAATATACATCTTTTTAAGATGTCTGAGAAAAAATTCAAAAATTAAATGTTTGATATTAATAAAGCAAGATTCTGTGATTATTGTGGTTTCAAGCTTAAGGAAAGAACTAGAATTTGTCCAAATTGTGGTATTAAACAGTAGAATTCTCTTATGAAGTAAAGGAAGAATCAAGAAAGAATTATTTTCTTACTCCCAGTAAACCTTATTAATAAAACAACTATCTTTCTTATTTGTAGAAGCATTCTTCTACTGAGTGATAAAAATGAAGAAAGTAAAAACATCTGTTATTATTCTCATTTTACTATCATCATTCTTGATTTGTGTTGAAGCTACTAGTAATCCAAATACAAGAGTAAAATTACCTGTACCTCTAGGAAATAAACAGACACCAAATGTTTCGATAATTAATCCTTCTAAAGGAGCAACTGTTACTGGTTCAGTTTTGATTACTGTCGAAGCGAGTGACAAAGAAGACACTCCCTTAATTGCAGATATTTATATTGATGGCATTTTCATGATTCATGCTAATAGCTATACTTGGGATACAACAACTTACACTGATAGAATTCATATAATATCAGCTAAAGCTTATGACAGTGCAAACAAGAGAGGATCAGATACTATAACTGTTAATGTAGATAATGGAAGTCCTTCTCCTCCTCCTTCTGGGAATTACTTTGCTCTTATTGTAGGAATAAGTGATTATGGCTATCTAAGCGATTTAGATTATTGCGATGACGATGCAAGTGATTGGTACAATTACTTGTATGGAATAGGCTATGACAATATAGTTGTACTAGGGGATGGTCACACCTCTGATTATCCTAAGTATGATGGTTTAGCAACTAAAGCAAATATACTCTCTGAATTACAAAACCTTGTGGCAAGTAAAGGCCCTGAAGATACAATAGCCTTCATATTCTCTGGTCATGGTGCTGCATATGATAGAGTTCAACACACAATTTGTTCATGGGATACAAGCACTACTATTTGGGATTATGACATCTTTGATTATGAAATCTCTTCTATAATTGGCAATACTGCTGCTGGTAAGATTTTCATGTTCTTTGATAGTTGTAGTTCAGGAGGATTCATTCCTGAATTACAAGCAGATAATCCAGTAGGTATAATGTATGTTACTACAACTTGTACTGCGAAAGGTTATGGTTATGATGAACCATCGTATGAAAACGGAGCATGGACTTATTGGTTCCTAGATGTAGGATTAATTCAAGGAGGAAGTGATCATACAGACATGGAAGGAAACTTTGATTGGGCTTACTCTATCTATCCCATCAAAGGGAAAAATGACAGACCTCAAGAATGGGATGAAGACGGAAGTAATCTTTTCTATCTTACCTAATTCTTTTCTTTTTTTTCTCCATTACTTCTATTACTGAATAGCACGTTCTCTTTCCTTAACTAATGGTATGACATTGAGAAAAAGTATGAACTAGTATATACTAGCTCAATTGAAATTTCTCTTGCGAATTCTAGAAACTAAGATTGGTAGAACAATAAAACCTGATATTAGGCCTGAGATTATCAAGTATTCGAGGAAATTTAAAACATTGATTTCTAACTCAGGAACAATAGGGGCTTCAAGTAACATTCTGTAGAGAATGTCAGCATCTAATCCACTACCATCGTAATCATTGTTGTCCATCCAGACTAAATGGATTTTATTTAGTGAGTCAATTGCTGGTGAAGCACTGATTGCGGTTCTATCACCACCACCAATACCTGAAGAAACAATTTCTTTGGTAGTCCAGGAGGAACTAGAAGTTTCCCAACGTTTATACTTAACTTCATAAGGTTCTTCCATAAAGTAAAATGCTTCATCCCAAAAAACATGCACATTTTCTGCTGAATCGACCAAGACAGAAGGTCGGTTACAAAGGATATTGAACTCTGCTGATAGATCCTGCGCAATTGACCAAGAAGAGACAGATGAAATCCAAACTTTGTAGAAAATATTAGATTCTGGATAAGAAATAGTACCCTGGTTCTCTATCCAAACTACATGAATGTTTCCATTCACATCAACAACACTAGACGGGGCGTAGGAATCAAGACCACTTTCACTAGTTACTATTTGAGGTGATGACCACGTAAAAGTTGCCTCGTTTGAAACTTTATAGAAGATATCAAAATCGTTACCATTACTATCATAATCTGTCTCATCATACCAAACTAAATGCCGATTATCTGAGGAATCAATAGTTATAGAAGGGTCGTATGAAGCACCTGTACTTTCAGTTGAAACTAGTGATGAGATGTTCCAAGAACTAGAGGAAGAATTCCAAAATTTATAATAAATATCCGTATCCAAACCTGATCCTGACCAAGTTGAACTATCTCTCCACACTATATGTATATTCACAATAGAATCAATAGCTATAGAAGGATCCAATGATGTATATAAACTAAATATACTAATCTCTTCAGTTACTGTCCATGTAGAGAGAGAGGCTATCCTAATTTTATAAAAAATATCATACTCGTCTCCTGCCCCCCCAATGTCAGTATTGTCTTCCCAAACTACATGTACATTTCCAGAAGCATCAACTGCTAAAGAAGGATCTTTTGAGCTATCCCAGCTTTCTGTGGACACAACCTCTGTTGTACCCCAAGTTGAAGATGTTGCATCCCATTGTTTATAGAAAATGTCATAGTCAGTTCCACTTCCACCATAGTTTGTATTTTCTTCCCAAACCACATGAATGTTACCAAAATCATCAACTGCAACGCATGGGTCCGCGCAATAATCTGAGCTCTCTGTTGAAACAACTTCTATTGTACCCCATTCCCAGTTGAAATTGTTATTCAGATTTGCCGTTATTTGAGACGGTTCATAAGAATATAGTAAGAAACTAATAATAAGAATAGTTAAACCAATTTTAAATTGATTATTCTTTATTTTCATAATATCGACCTCTATTTTGCTATATTTTCGAAACATAGCAAGATTTTTCGAATTGTTAACACTAAGAGTGACGAATAAAAGCATTTCCCCATACTCTTACCTTCATCTTTGCAAGGTAAAATCGATATAGAAACAAAAATAGCAATTTTATAGTAAAATGTAGGTTTTGGATATAATTTCTGTCTAAACTAGAACCAGCTAGACTCACTGAATATCTAAAAACGAGGTGGAGAATGTGTGGAAAACCAGCTTCTGATAATAACTGAAATTTCCTCTAGAACATAAATTTCAAAAAATTAACAGATCTTCCTTTTTCTTACTGATGAATATTTAAATAACTCCTAAGAATAGTAGAAGTGTGAACTATAGATCTTGGTTAATGCTTTCTTTGCTATTACCTTTAGGTTGTTCTCCCCAGATTAATGGAAATATACATGAATCAATTTATCAGCAACTGGATTTCCAGAAAGGTTTTTCTTTCATAGGTTGGGGAGAGTCAGAATTTAGAGATGAAAAAGCCTTAGAATCATTACAGCGGTTAAAATCAACAGGTACTGAGTGGGTAGTTTTCTGCATCTTCTGGTTCCAAGAAACTCCATCATCTACAGCAATTCAACCTGCTTATGATCTCTATTCTGTAAATACAACTGACGTTTTGACGTTTATTGATGAAGCACACTCTCTAGGTTTGAAAGTGATTCTAAAACCAATGGTAGATATAAGGACTGGAGAATGGAGAGCACTTATCGAACCTTCAGAGGAATGGTTTGACGAATACACAACTTATATCACTTATTGGGCAGATGTTGCAGATCAAAAAAGTGTTGAATTGTTTGTCATTGGATGCGAGCTGAGAAGTACAGAGAGCTATCTGGAAGAATGGGTAGATATAATTGGTGAAGTAAAGGCTATTTATTCTGGTCCTTTAACATATTCAGCCACTTATGATAGTTATCAGCAAATAGCGTTCTGGGATGAGTTAGATTACATAGGAGTGAATGCTTACTACACTCTTACATATTCTACAGTTCCAACATTAAATGAATTGAAGAAAGGCTGGCAAAAATATCTGCCTGAATTAGAAGACTATTCTTCTTCTTTAGGGAAAGATATTATTTTCACCGAACTAGGTTATAGAAGTATAGACGGCTGTAATATTTATCCTTGGAATTGGCAGAAAAAAGGAAGGTTAGATGAAAATGAACAAGCTCTATGTTATGAAGCTACTCTTGAGGTTTTTAATGAAATCTCTTGGTTAAAAGGGTTCTATTGGTGGAATTGGGAAGCGATATATACAGAACATGATCTGAAGAACTTCACACCTCAAGAGAAGTTGGCTGAAGAAGTTTTGAAATCTTGGTATATTAATTCAACACCTTACCCATTGAATGATAATCAGAAGATTTGGAGTGTGATGATAACCATCGGGGTCTCACTAGTTCTAAGTTGTATAATAACCTTAGTTAGTTTAAAGAAAAGAAGAAAAGTATAAGACTCAATATGCAAATTGTCAAGAATTCTATAAACTGGTAATGAAACAAATGAAGGATTATAAGTGTCCAAACTCTAAGTAATTAGGCATGAACAATAACAGACAAACGAACATAATCAAAGGTGTTTCAGCTGGTTTAATTTTGCTGTTAGGGCTAGGATTCTATTTCGCTTTTCAAAGTGGCCTTTTTGATGAATCTTTCCCCTGGGTATTGGTCGCAATAGTGGGAGGTGCTGTTGTTCTAGTCTTATCCGGTATTATGCTGATTCCAAGATCACGAATAAATAAACTTTCTAGGAGTCATGAAATTAGAACAGACAAAGATTATAGAGCCTATCATGACAGCACTCAAGAGATAGAACAAAGAGATTTCATCCCACAAAGAAATTCATCAAGAAAATAAGTGATAAAGCAATATTTTGCAATTACTGTGACCAACTGCTGAGTGAAAATCTACTCAATCTTGCCAGAAAAGCACAAACATTATCTGAATAAACAACAAAAACACAAGTATGTTAGTAAGAATAGGTATAACAGCAACCATACAAGGAGTGTCAGCTAGCACATTGAGAAGGTGGGAAAAAGAAGAGAAACTATTACCTTTTGGGAGAACTAAGGGAGGGCATAGAAGATATAAACTCGCACAAATGCTAGGAGAAGAACAGGAACAAAATGACCCTCGGCACAAGCAAGTGGTGTTGGGTTATGCACGAGTGAGTGGAGCAAAACAGAAGAAGGAATTAGTGACCCAACAAGCACACTTACGAACTTTTGCAAAACAACAAGGGTGGAAAGTAGGGAAGATCTTTACTGACATTGCTTCGGGGATGAATGACCAGGAAAAAGGGTTACACTCATTACTGAAGGCAGTAGCAACCACACACCCTTACGCGGTTATCTGCACTTATGAAGACCGGATAGCAAGGTTTGGAACGAAAGTGATTAACCAGTTTTGTCAAACATTTGAAACAAAGGTGATCTCGCTATACAGACCAAAGGAACAAGCAGCAAAGAGCAAACTGGTGGAAGACATGATAGCTCTCGTGACCTCCTTTGCTGGGAGATTACACCGACAACGGAGAGGAAAAGCACCACCAAACCAGTGAGATTTTCCCGGGTTTAAATACCAATCTTCTCATTATATTTATGAAACAGATGGGCACACAAGCAACTAGCACCTCCCAGATCTCTCATCCGATTGTACTAGATACAGTGATGAGGAGTTACCAGGTGGCGTTGAAGTGTGACTCACCCGTCCAACGAGAAGAAATCAACCAACGCATACGAAGGTTAGAAGAGAGACAACACCACCTCCTTACCCAAGATGTGGTTAAGCAAGCAGTTGAGCTCTATCGCGCTAATCCTAAAGAACGGTTCTTTGTGCGTCAAGTAGGGAAAGCGGTAGGCAAGAATCCTAACATAGCTGAAAGTGCTTACCACTGGCTCCAGATAGCAGTGAAAGGGAAAGTAGATAAAGAAAAGAAAGTGCAAGGGATGTTAAACTTTCTGCAGAAGAACCCTCAACAATTAGTGGAGTGGATAATTTTTGGTCGTTCACCCTATACTGAAAACAGTTTGGGAAAATACTGGAAGCTGCAAAGAAGGTACGTTGTTAATCTGTTAGCAAACTCTAGACTGCAACTGGATTCGTATAGTAGAAAGAAAAAAAGAGCTTACTATTTCTCCAACAGTTTGGTGTATAACGGAGCTTTACCTACTTACACCCAACAAGATGTTGTGCAAGGAATCGACGATACTCTAGCTTACCAAACCACCACGTTCGCACAGTTACCTACCCTCTCGAAGAACCAACAAGCATTTCTAAATAAACTCCATCTCCTCAAACAAGAACAACAGATCGTTGTACCTTTCCTCACCTCATGGATCAATAGTTATCAATCCTCTCGTTGGAAAAGTCTCAAAAAATTATCCAAGGAACTAGCCAAAATCATAGGCAAACCTACTCGAAAACTCTTTTCTGCTGTCAGGCAGATAGTGGTTTTCACACTCTTTGACCAATTCATGCAGAGTGTCCCTCAGTTACTACAAGGTTTACCTGTAGACAGGCTTGTTCCCTTACCATTTAAACGTAAAAAGCAAGGAAGATTACCGATAAAATTGTTAATGAAAAGAGAGTATGTTATCACCCGACAAGGGAATGCAAGCGAATTGACCAGACAAGTAAAGAAGCAAGGAAGAACCACTTTAGGATTCCCACAAATGGGAAAGAAGAGACTCACCGCTCAAGTGCTGTTTCCTCCAAAAGTGGTGGAATATATCCAGAACGGTGCAGAAATTAAGGTTTTCCAAGTGAGTAGTGGAGGAGCTCCTAGGTTCAAACCTCGAGTAGATGTAGTGCTAGAAGGCACCCATAACTGTTTCCGCTCCTCTACCCTTCTCCACAGTTATCTCCCCACAATTCCAGGAGGGAGGAAGAAAGTGCTAGGTGTAGATATCAACCGTTTGGGAGAGTTTATGGTGGTGTTTAACACCCCTGTGCCTTTACTCCCAGACTTACTGCTTCTAGCTAAGCGTTACAAACGTCTAGATAAGAAAGTTCTAGACGAGCTCAATCGTGGTTACCTTCGCAAACGTAAAACTTACGACAATCTTGGTAGTTGCAAGCTCAAAGGTGAGCTCAACCGAGTGTATAGACGTCGTCACCGTCTCCTCCGTGAGATCACCCGTCTTCTCCCACACTTCTTAGCTGCAGTAATGGTGAAGAAGCAGTGTCAAACTCTAAAGATTGAAGAACTAACTACTGACCCTGCAGGTACTAAAGGAGCGTTAGCTAAAGCTATTTACACCATGCCAGACAGTTTGTACATTTACAAGAAAGCTGTCTGGTTAGCTTCTCTAGAGTTAGGTTTTGATGTGGAATTAGAAGCTGTTCCCCCTTATCATACCAGTTCCAAGCATTATGGTTGTGGAGGAACAATTGCTCGTGATAAACACCATCATGATGTTGCTCCTTGTACTAAATGCGGTCAACAAGTTAATACTCATAAGAATGCTGCATTAAACATCGCTTCCCTCCAAGGTACATCCCTTCCTTACGATCTCTTCCCCTCAACACACGTGTAGGGGATCCACTTAAACGACGGTTATACGCCTTCTGGCAAGTTTAACCAAGTTTCATAACGTGTGTGGGCAGAAATTAGATTGATAGTTGAAGTACGTTTCATTTCTAGATTTTTTTCCTTCAAGGAAAAATCTTCTTCAGTTCCGTTATTCCAAAGAATTTTAAGTATTAGATTCTAATGTTTAGTATTAAATGGTGAAAAAATGAAAATTATAAGCTTTTTAGGTGTTAAGGAGAATTTCGAATATCAATGGTTTGACCATAAAGAGAACTATACTTTAATCCAATATATTGCACTAGATGATAGTGGAAAGCATGATGTTGAGATTGGTCACACAGAAAGAGAAACATATGGTTTGAACAGAAAGAGAATAGTCGTTTTTATTGATGGTTACCCCTATGCTGAATTTGTTGCAGCAGATGATTTTGACAAAACAGGAGACCTTCTCTCAGAAATTCGATTAATTCAAGAAGATGAATATTTAGATATGTGTGAATATCCAGGGGAGGGGATACCAGCAATCTACGCCAATTTCACTGTAGAAGGATTACCAAATAGAATTAAAGCTAAAGGTGTTCACAACGCTTGGTCTGTTGTGACCAATATTAGTAATCATAGAACAATGATATCGTTAGCTTTCTTGAGAAAGAAAGAAAAAGAGATTCATTCAAAGAAGAAGAAATAGAAGTTTTCTTCTAAATGATTAAAATCTATCTTAAAGATTCAGCACCTTTGGAATGACTTCTTTGCCCATTATTTTGAGCGGCTTTATCTCATGAACATTAGGCATATTAAAGACAACGTGCTCACATCCAGCATCATTCAATTTCTTGCATATTTCAATAACATCTTGAGCAGTCATTGCATCAGGAGATATTTGAATGTAAGTAGTAACAGTTTTTTCTATCTCATCATATGGTCTTCCTACATCTTCACAGTGTTGTTTGAGAACAGCATATTTGTGCTTTAAGCGTTCCACATTACTCTCCCATGTTATATCCTCTCCAGTTAAACGTCCTGCATTCTTAATGGTAGTACCAAGAACAATATTACAAGCATCAGCATACTTAGCAACAAATCTTAGAGTTTTCTTCTCTCCTGATCCTCCAATTAAAATAGGGGGATGAGGTTTACTAACTGGGGGAGGATTGTTTAAAGGTTCTTTGAGACTGAAATACTTTCCTTCAAAAGGGTCTGTGTTTCCAGACCACATGTGTTTGGCTATTTTTAGTATCTCTTCTAGCCTTTCAAAACGCTCTTTTAAAGACGGAAAATCATAACCATATCCTACTGTTTCTCTTTCAAACCAACCTGCACCTATACCAAAATATGTTCTTCCCTTAGATAGAACATCAATAGTTGTCATCATCTTGATAAGAAGGGCAGGATTCCTAAAGAAATTACAACTTACTTGTACACCCACTTTGATTTTCTTGGTAACACCAGCTAAGTAAGCAATAGTTGAATAAGCTTCTAACATCTCTTCTTCTTCAGGACCATGGACTGAACCAAATTGAGCACCTAATTGAAAAACATGATCCATAACCCAGATACTATAGAAACCAGCTTCATCAGCTACTTTAGCAATTTCTTTAAGCTTATCCGAAATATTCTCTGGACTTCCAGGCCAGTGAAATTTACCTATGTGTAAACCTATGTGCATGAATTATATTAATCTGAAGTTGTATATCTATTTTTTGCCTAAAGGCTTAAAACCTATGGTTAGAAGGATTAATAACAATTCCAAAACATTTCACTTCGATTTCATGGATTTAAATTTGTTTAGAGAAGATACTCAGATCAAAAGCGATATCATTCTCTATACATTATTGCACCACATTTAGGGCATGGATTTTTAGTGCATGGAGTGCCTCTCTGGTGCGGAATTGTGTGCTTGCAAGAAGAACATTTGCACATTCCATTAGGTCCTAAACCAGGCCTTCCTATCTGTTGTCCATTACCCCTAACAGGTCTTTCTTTGTCGTAATTAGAACTCAAACTTGTCACCTTTCTATTTCTATATCTAAATAGTAAAAACTTTACTGTTTTACATATATATGGGTCCACTATTAGAAATATTCTATGAATAATTATTCATACAACTAGACGGTCGACTATAATTAAAAGCTGATATTTATAGTTATCATCATTCTTCTATATTTATCACTGGGGGCTTATACTTATCGTTTTTGGTATATGATTTGACCCATATAATTATATGTTGAATAGAGATTTTTTAAACATTTATTGAGAAAAATAACGCTAGTTCTCAATAGGTTTTTATTCAAAGCAAGTGATTGCATGATAACTAAGAAGAAGGTAATGAGAAAATTTGTTAGGGCCGTTTGGGTCTTTAACTGGTTCAATTCTTGTGGTTTTACTGAACTATGTCCAGTTGTAGGATCCAGATGGGATATGGAACGTTTTGGAATGAAAGCAGTAAACTCTCCAAGGAAAGCTGATGCCTTGTTTATAGCAGGATATCAGACTCCTAAATCGATCAAAAGAGCTCAACAAATTTATGAACAGATGGGTAATCCAAAATTTGTTTTTGCATTGGGTTCATGCACTATAACCGGAGGAATGTATTGGGATTCTTATAATACAATTAAAAGGCTAGAGGACTATTTACCCGTCTTTATGTACATTCCAGGGTGTCCTCCAAGACCTGAGGCGATTTATGATGCGGTTTTTAAAGTTTTTGAGCATGTAGAAGAACTTCCGGATAAGTGAGAAAAATGACAGCGATAGAACAAGAAAAAAAGACCGATATTGTGGAGAAATTGAGCTCTGAACTTGACGCTTCTGTTGTACTCAAGACTGATCGTAGACTATGGGTTACAATTGACTCATCAAAAGTAGTTGACACTTGTCTGAAAGCACAACAGATGGGATTTGAACACCTTTCTACTATTTCTGCAGTAGATTGGTTAGAGGAAGGAAGGTTTGAACTAGTATATCATCTTTGGTCTTACAAATATAATTCCTTACTTAGCATTAAAACCAAGATTGATAGAAACAAACCTTCCATCTCCTCTATTAACTCCATCTGGGATACATATGCTGAAACATGTGAACGGGAATGCCACGAACTATTTGGAATAGATTTTAAGGGTAATTCTAATCTTACTCCCTTGTTCCTAGAGGATTGGAAAGGACCACCACCATTTCTGAAAGATTTCAATTGGCGGGAATATACTCTGAAGGAACTTTATGATGAGGAAAACCCAAGAGAAAAAGCTTATTTTGAGGTGAAAAAATGACCAACAAACAGCAGAAATACGATGTAGGCGACTTTGCCATGTTTTTTGGTCCTGCTCATCCAGGGTCTGGAAACTTTTCTGTTAAAGTTGAAATGCGTGGTGAGAGAGTACTAAAAGCTACAGCTGATCCCGGATACCTTCATCGTGGTTTTGAAAAACTGATGGAATACCGTGATCCGATGCAGAACTCTGTTTTATCTGATAGAGTGTGTGTTTTAGAACCTTTACAATGGAACTTAGTTCATGCTGAAGCAGTTGATAATCTGATGGAGTATGATGTTCCAGAAAGAGCTAAATACATACGAGTTATTCTAGCTGAACTCTCAAGAATTCAGTCTCATTTTATTTGGTATGCGGTGATGTCATTAGGAACAGGATTTATGACCGGTTTCAACGTTGCTATGGGGTACAGAGATTATATCTTGGATGTTTTCAACATGATAACAGGTGGAAGAGTATATCCAGCTGGTTACATTTGTCCAGGAGGAGTTAGAAAAGATTTACCTGAAAAAGCTGAAAAGAAAATTTTAGCTGTACTAGACAAAGTAGACTATATGAGAAAATTTGCTTCAACAGAAAACCTTGCTTGGATGGCACGATTTAAGGATATCGGGGTTTTAACAAAGGAAGAAGCCATTAAGTATGGAGCTACTGGTCCAATTTTACGTGGATGTGGAGTTGCTGCAGATGTCAGACGAGATGACCCCTATGAGATATATGATCAGCTAGACTTTAATATTCCAGTGTATGACGAAGGTGATGCTTTTCATCGATTCCGTATTGGTTTAGAAGAAATAGAGGAGAGCATGAAAATTATAACTCAAGCAGTAGACAGATTACCAAAAGGAGAAGTGAGGACTCCTAACCTCAAACCAACAGTACAATTTCGAAAAGCAAAAGGTGAAACCTACGTTCGCAATGAACTGTCTCGTGGTGAAGGGGCCTTCTATATGGTAGCAACTGGTGAAAAAACGCCTTACAGAGTAAAAATACGTGGTCCATCATTTTCTCATATGATACCAATTTTAGAGCGACTGTTAACAGGTGTAGACTACGCAGATCTTCCTGCTATTTATTGGAGTTTGTATCAGTGCCCAGCTGATGTAGATAGGTGAGATGATGAAAATGAAAATAGGTCCAGTTAAAGAAGTTTTCAAGAACCTTTTCAAGAAGCCAATGACTGTAATGTTTCCGCAGGAAGTAGTAGAGATTCCAGAAAGGAATCGAGGGGAGCACCATCTAGATATAGATGAATGTATATCTTGTGGAGCTTGTGCAAGAATTTGCCCAAATAGAGCAATAATGATGGTTGAAGTCCCTCCAGAGCTCAAAGAGAAATATCCCAAAACTTATCCACAAGTGGATCTGGGAAAATGTTGTTTCTGTGCGTTGTGCGAAGATGTGTGTCCAAAAGGTGCAATTACATTGACAACTTATTTCTTCTTAGCAACTTTTGAAAAGGATACCACAATTAAAGAACCCATAATTATTGAATAAAAGGATTAAACCTTCTCTTTCTTTTTTCTTTTTCTTTTTTCACTTCAAATCTAATTTTCTTGTAGTTGTATATTATTTTGTTCGGATTTGATTGTATCCAAAACAGTTATTATCGAGGTGGTCTTATTTAATATTTGATTAATAATTAATTTAATTTCATGAGAAAAATTAAGAGGTGAATAAGTTTGTTTAAGAAAATGAAAGATAAAGCCAAAGATATTCCTAAAGATATCCCAAAGGTTGAGGTTCCTAAGAATCCTGTTGATGACGAGATGGTTATCGAGATAAAGAAACTCATCGAAGACTATATCCCTCCTTTTGTAGAAAGATATTCAGACAAACTGAAGGAACTGACCAAGAAGAAAAACAAAACTATGGTCAAGAACAAATGGAGACAAGACAAGAAACAAAAGAAAATAGACGATGAAGAAACTGAGGACGAGAAAAAAGAAAAGTTACAAAAGGAAATTGAGGAACTAGAAGCAGAAATCAAGCTGAAACTAGTAGAACTTGAGCCAGTTAATCTAAATCTTGAGACTATCAAAGAATTAGGTCTAGATAAAATTGAAGAACCTATCATTAATTTCATTATGCATTCTGTAGGTCCAAAGATTGAATCTGTTCTACCAGATCAAGAAATTGTAAAGGAAAAAGCAATGGGATTAGCAAAAAAAGCTATTGCCAAACTAGTTGATGAAGCAGTTGGAAGAATTGATGCACAAATAGGTATTTTAATCGCTAAGGTTCTTGTAGAAGAGAAAGAAGCAGCAGAAGTTGAAGCAGCAGAAGAAATTGCAGAGATAACTGAAGAACCAGTAGAAGTCGTTGAGGACCCAGTTGAGGAAGTGATTGAGGTAGTTAAAGAAGTGGAAGTAGAATCTAAAGTAGTCGGTGCTTATGAGATTCTTGAGACTGCAAAAGAAGTTTCAGAAGAGGTTGTTGAGGAACCAGTTGAAGAGATTGTAAAGTCCCCAGAAGTGGTTGAACAAGTTATAGAACAACCAGTAGAGGAAGCAGTAGAACCAAAGGTAGCTGACTTTGCTAAGGTAAGGGAAAAGTTAATAGCTAATATCTTGAAGAAATATGCTCAAAGAATAGAGGAGAAGTTTCTAACCGAAGAAGAACAGATAAAAGCTAAAGAACTCTTCAAGAAAAGAATAGTATCAATAGTGGATGAAAATCTAGCAAAGAAGAAGAGCGAAGAATAATGTTCTTCTTATAGTTCTTTTTTTCAAATCAACAATTAACTGCATAAAGTAAATACAGGTTTGAGATTCGATTGGCTAGTAAATACCAGACTAGTGAATAATATGACCCTACATCGAAGAGATACACCATTGTTTGATTTCTTGAATGAATGCAATAAGAGTCCCTTACCCAAAAAGATACTTGACTGTGGAGCAGGTGGAGGAATTCCTCCTTTAGCGATTTTCCATCGTGAAGGTTACAAAACCTATGGTATAGAGATATTAAATAGTCAGATTGAAAGGGGAAAAAAGAGTACTAGCTTGGTAAGCTAGTTTAGATTATTTCTTCCTTGTGTGAAATCTCCACTTGACAATGAATAACAGAGTTACAGATACTATCAGACCAGTAGTAAAAGTAGTCTCTTCAGTAGTATCAAGAACAGCTAGTTGGACTTCAACATATTGGCAATTAGAGTGGGAGCTGTTTCCAGCAAAATTACTAGCAACAATAGTATAGTAATAGAAACCATTAGTATCTATATTATCGATATAATCATTCTCTGAAGTTATATCTATGGGTGAAAGACCTTCTGTTGTCCAGATGTACGCGGAGGAACGATAAACATAGTATTCTGAAACACTAGCTATATCATTCCAATCTAAATGAATTTCACCAGTAGAGCTAGGGTTGGGAAGAATAAATGCTAAATCTGGAGCTGGAGGAGCAGCAATGAGCTGTCTATAGAAAATATCATTATCCGTTCCACTCCCAGTATAATTGGTTTGATCATACCACACCATATGGATATTTCTAGCTTGATCCACTGCAACAGAAGGTTCACGAGAATATTCTGTGCTTTCTGTTGACACCAACTGTGTTGTTAGCCAAATTTGCAAAGAAGCATCCCATGTATTATAAAATATATCATAGTCTGTTCCACAACCTAAGTCAGTATTATCATCCCATAACACATGGACATTCCCTGCTTGATCCACTGCTACAGAAGGATACATAGAATCTCCCGTGCTTTCTGATGATACTACTTGTGTTATCCTCCAAGATTGAGATGAGGTGTCCCTGAAATTATGGAAAATATCCCAATCTGTTCCCGCTCCAGTATAATCTGTCCTATCAAACCATGTTATATGTACATTCTCTGCTTGATCCACTGCAATAGAAGGATGATATGAAAAATCTGTACTTGCTGTGGATACTACCTCAATTATTGACCATGTCTGCGAAGTAGCATCCCTTGATTTATAGAAAATATCCCAGTCTGTTCCAGCCCCATCATAATCAGTTCCATCGTACCAAGCAATATGTAGATTACCAGTAGAACCAACAACAAGAGAAGGATGTTCAGAACCAACTGGACTTTCTGTCGATACTATCTCAGTTATTGACCATGTTTGCGAAGTAGTATCCCTTGATTTATAGAAAATATCCGAATCTGTTCCAGCCCCCGCATAATCTGTCTGATCATGCCAAACCACGTGGATATTCCCTCCAACATCTGCTACAAGAGAAGGATAAGAAGAAGTATCTGTACTTTCTGTGGAAACGACTTCAGTTATCGACCATGTCTGCGAAGTAGCATCCCTTGATTTATAGAAGATATCATCATCTGGTCCACTCCCAGCATAATCAGTCCAATCTAACCATGCTATGTGCACATTTCCTGCAGCATCCACAGCAAGAGAAGGATAGGTAGAACCACCTGTACTTTCTGTTGAAACTACCTCAGTTATCGACCATGTTTGCGAAGTAGCATCCCATGATTTATAGAAGATGTCTGCAAGTGGTCCAGCCCCATTATAATCAGTTCCATCTTCCCAGGCTACATGGATGTTCCCAGCTTGATCCACTGCAACAGAAGGATAACGAGAAGGCTCTGTGCTCTCTGTCGACACCACTTGTATTGGTGTCCACTTTCTATTGGACATATCTAAAGAATCTAGATTCTCTTTAAATACACTATCAGAATAATCTATAGCTATAACACCATTATCTTTGAAACCATTACTCCAAATAAAACCTAAGAGGAAAAGACTTACACTAATTAAAACAAAAAACTTTTTTTTATTCATTTTTATCACTTTAATTTTCGAAAATTATACTAGTATACCTTAAGTAAAAGATAAACTTTGTTCAGAAAATGAGTAAAAAAGGGCTAATTTGGTAATTTAGTTTAGATTTTTTCTTCATTTTGTGAAATTTCTATATAGCAAAGAGAACCAGCAAAAGTGTGATTTTTAGTTTACTAAAATGAAAGCAACAATGATAAAAAAAAATTATGAGATGAAGGAGATCAAAAGAAGAGCTAGTAGTAATAAACTACATAAAGGTTCAAGATTTGTTTGGTTAGTAGATTGATTATATTGTGACATCTGAGTTTCTTTGTATTCACGATGAACGGAATAAGTAAGAGAAAAAGCTTGGAGAAATTGGAATATAGCATAATAATCTACATTAAGTTGAACAAATAAAAACGATATCTTTTTATGATTTTATTTTCTTTCTGTATTCGATGCCTGAATCCAAAAAGAGAAGAAAATTAATAACTTTCATTGTTGTTTGTTTGATTTTTACTATACTGGGGTCATTATGTTTCATCCTCTTAGAATTGTTAACCAATTTTGTAAAGGAAGTTCTTTTCATACTCTTCAATAGTACTTACGCTGCTCCATACATAGTTATAGGAGCTGGAAGTGGATTCTTATTTCTAGGATTAGTGTTCTTATTACTATTCTTTCATGAACGAAGGAAAAATTACAAAACAGTTTATGATTAATCTCCTTACTCAAATTCTTATTTCAACTACTTATTTATATTAGTTAGACTTTCTTTCAAAAAACTGACAATTTGAACTTAATTATATCCAGAAAAAGTTAAGAATAACCATATCTAACTATGAGAAGAATCTATAAAATCTAACATTAGAAGTGACAAACATGCCAAGAAGACCTGATGCTGAATTAGTAAAGACAACCAAGTTTCATGAAATAGAATTCCTTATTATGCGAAAGAAAACACAGAGTGAAATACACTACAAAACTCAGGTAGATCTTACTCGCACTTTAGAATTTCTAGAAAAGTTCAATCAAGATAAAGCAGAAGAAGATAAGATAACTTTATTTCAAATCTATCTCACAGCAGCTGTTAGAGCCATAACATTACGACCGAAAATCAACAGATTCGTTTCAGGACGAAGATTATGGCAACGTAATAGAATTATTATTTCCTTTGTTGTTAAGAAGGAGAAGACTGAGGATGGAGAGGAAATCAATGCCATGATTGAGTTTGATCCTTATGACACTTTAGCAACTGTTCAAGGAAATGTTAACGAACATCTCTACGAAGCACGACATGGTGTAAACAAAAATGAGCAAGATGTAGAATTAATGAAACGCTTGCCAAGATTTCTAATAAGATTTATCTTCTGGCTTATGAGATGGACAGACGAACACAATATGCCTATGCACTTTCTTACTAAAGATGTACCCATGTGGTCAACAGTGTTTTTAGCTCACTTGGGATCAATAAACATTCCAGCGGTCTATCACCATCTCTTTGAATATGGAACAACAGGGATTCTGATAACATTTGGAAAAATGCTCAAAGCTCAAGTTGTTGATCAAGAAACAGATAAAGTTGATATTCGTAAGGTGATGGAAATGAAGGTATCTATTGATGATCGTATTGCATCAGGAAGTTACACTGGACCAACGATTGATTTTGTGAGGAAATTAATAGAAAATCCTGAACCACTACTAACTCCCCCCGATTTAACAGATGAACAACTGGATAAACTAATGCTGAAGAAATATAAGAAAAACGAAAAGCAAAAGAAAAACAGAGAAGGAAGGAAAAATAAATTAGATTAGCAACTATTCGAATTAAGTGATTTAAGAGACTGTTCTTTCGTTCTTATCCATAGTCATTTTTAGAAGGTTTAAAAAATTTCTTTGGTAATACAATGTATTTAGCTTCACTCTATAACTTTGTAAACTCTTGTTTCATAGTTTTTCTTCTATATACAGCGACAATAGTAACTCTTCTCTTGACCCCCTATGCTTCTTAACTATCCTTTTCATCAGTGTCCTCATCAAAGCAATTTCTTCTGCTGTGAATTCCTCCTCTTCTAGAAACTCCCCCATTTTTCTGATTGCAAAGTATTTGTTGGGGGGAGCGTCTTCTTTGATTATCTCTTTGTAAACATCAGCTATTGGAGTTTGCATCAATTTCTTTCTCTCATCAAGTTCTTTCATTCTCCTAAGAACTAGTTTTTCTGAATCTAGCATTTCACTGACATCGTATCTAGGTCCAAGATAGGTTGTGTCTAAACTTAGTCTCTTATTGTCAAAATAAGATCTGCCATCTGCAGTATAGTTTGTTTTACTACTTCCTCCACGAATTGGCTTGAGAACCTTTCTATTGTCAGTTTCAGCTAACTCTTCTCTTAGAGCAGTGTGGTCTTCATCATTCCTCATCATCTCTTCAATGACAGCACGTTCTTCCATCAGTCTGGTTAGTCTTTCTCTCTCCAGAGCTACATTATGTTCCTTATTGGTATAATTCATTATTACTCATAGCCTATTTGTTTCGGTTGTGCAAGAAAACGCACAATTGCGTTTAAAAAATTTTCTGAACGACTAGAACGGGGTGTATGCATTGAAATTTACCACATTTGATAATCTATCACCCACTTATCTAAAAGTGTAAGAATAGTTTGATTTGAAGAGCAATGAGGACATTTAACCTTTAATTCTTCTCCTGCTTCTTCCAGCTTTATTGTATTTCCCTCTAAAGGAAAAATAACCCTCTTCAAATATTGACTACACTGCCTGCATTGTGATTCTATTGATATCTTCCCATATTCTTGACAATAGAATCTTGTTCTTGGAGATGTAGAGCTCCCTCCCACTCCCTTCCTCAACTTAAATTCTAGTTCACATTCAAGGCATTTGAATAGATATACCTCATCCATTTCTCTTTCTCCTAACACCTCTCTTATTCCATAGATTTAAAAGTTCAAAAAAAGTCTAAAAATGGTAATAATGACTTCTAAAAAAACCATTTGCAGTCATATGGTAAAGATTATGTAAGTTAGAACTATGTTAAATCTGATGCCTTTCACTAAGAATCCCGAGCAGAAGCAGAGAATGGAGTTAGCTAAGAAAATTCTTCAAGAGCTCTACTCTGATTTTGAGCAATTAGTGGTAACCTTTGAAGCTAAGTTAGACACTCCTGCATGGGACATTATCTGTTTTTATATTAGAACAAAGTTAGCTAGAACTAACAAACAATTTGATGACTAGAATATTTTTTGGTCTACTAATAGAAAATCCATTATATTCGAGAATTTCAGTTATCTAGTTCCTTCTACTTACTATAACCTTCATAGTTCTGATGAATCTTCTTCCTATCTTCTAGATATTCTAGAATATTTTTCAAATGCTAATCTTAAACTCTCTTGGGATATTTACTTACAGATATTTTTTGACTATAGATCTAAGATTATGCCCAAATTCAATAAGAATGAATTTCTTGTCTTTGAAACAATCCTCAAAGAGCAGACAATGGATAACAAAACACTATTAGAAAAACTCTCGATGGATCCATCCAATCTTTCAAAATATAAGAGACGGTTACTGGAACGAACTCTCATTTTTGAAGGACTCTCTCAATTACTCTGCTTTAAATTTAGCCATCTATGGTCTGGTATTTACTGTTGCTTTGGATTCCAAACTAGATTTCTTTAAGGAATTGCCAGAGAGTGCATTCCTACATTCTATTTATACAAGTTATTCTAACTCACAATAGGTAATGGTAAATTATGTGACTCCTGATAATCCTCAAGTAAAAGAAGATTTGCGAAAACTTAAACAAGATTTAGAAGATAAACACACTCTAATTTCTTCAAATTTTTATCAATTTGACATGCTATCACGGTTAAAATCATTCAATTTCTCTTATTATGATTATCGTTTAGGAAAATGGGATTTACCCTTCTATAAAATATCCTCAGCTATCTCCTCAACGAAAGCTAGAGATAATAAGAAAATCCCCTTCATCTTATCAGAGTTTCATGAGGTAAAGGAAAAAATTCTAAACTTGCATAAGACTGGGATTGAGATACTCAATAATATACTTCTAAAAAATAAGTTGTCAATAAGTGCAATAAAAAACGATCTTGGTATAAGTGAAAAAGAAGCGAGAAAGCAAGTAGAAAATTTTCGTAAGTTGAACTATTTCAAAACCCGTACTAATCCCAACTATGTTTTTGGATTATCAAACCTAGTACTCTTTCTTTCAAGAGATCCTGCAGAACAGATGCAATTGCACAAACAGTTGTCTGTATTCCCAGAATTGTATAGTCAGAAATACATCTCTGAAGAAGAGGAAGGATTACAATTTATAATTAGAATTCCCAATGAGATGATTTTTGATAGTATGAGCTTGTTCAATAAATATTTCCAAAAAGAAGTAAAGGAGATGTTTGTTATCAATCAAATGTATAGTAGAAGATGGCTATTACCAACAGAGAGATATGAAACAGTATTCCAAGAATGGAAATATGATTCAGCTGATATCTTAGGAAATGAAATCTAGCATTCTAACTATTTTGTTATTGATTTATCCTTGCAAAATGAATAGTTTTAACATATTCTGTTGTAGTGTAGTTCTTGAGAAAATATGAAACCATTATGATCTTTCTCTTGTAAGAGATAATTGGATTATAGACAATCTAATAGACTCATGCAGCACCCTTGGTCTTTTTTCTTACTGCTTCCTCCACAACAACATCCACAACAGTCACAACAAGTGTCTTCTTCCTCTTCTCCAACAATAGCATCAATTATACCCCCATCAAAATGAATTGGTAAGTGCTTATCTTTGAATCTGATGATGTAAGGTTCAAGATCGAAACCGCAACTTATGCAGTATCTACTGTTGACTTCATGTATTTCTTGGCATTTAGGACATTTCATATTGCATTGCATAGCGGTTTAAGTTTATTTGAATATTTAAGTTTTTTCTCGAAAATTTATGTAAAAATAACCTTGATTTTTACCAATTAGAAACTTTCACCACAAGTTTAAATACCTCTTATTTCTATTTTTAAGCAGTTAATTTAGGGTGAGAAAATTAATGAATAAAAAATTACTATCAACTATATTATTATCTATTCTGTTCGTCAGTAGTTTTCCGTTCCTACCTGCTCAAGCAGCCAATGCTGTAGGTTACGTTAAGATTACTCTTTTAGATGTCTATATTATTGACGACCACGACGGAGCATTACTAGGTGCAGGAGAGCTCTATTTCAATTTTGATGTTAATGGTTCAGAATTTGAAACCGCACAGATAGAAACAGACACTGGTAATAATGTAACGTTCAATTTCGTTCTCTTTGACAGTTTAATAGAAGATGCAAGCAATCTTTACATCTATATTGACTGCTGGGACTACGATGATTTAGATGATGACGATTTTATAGGAGACTTTAACTTCACAATGTTGTCACTTGATTTAGCTACATTTGTTGCCACCTACGGTAACTATGAAGTGTTTGAGCATACAGGTACTGATGCTACCTTCTATCTAGAAGTGATAGCTGAAGATAATGTCATCCTTCCTCCTGAAGTTGATGAAACTGCCTACATAACTGTTACTTTGGTTAGTGCAGTTATTCATGACAAACATGAGATAACTGGTAAAGGAGATGGAGAGATTTACTTCAGTTATCAGATTTATGAAACCAGAAGAAGCACCTATGAATACAAAGATATAACTGATGGAGAGACGATAAACGCCAATCTAGAACTCTATAAAGGAGTATTACTAGATGACGAATTCTATTTTGATATACACTGTCTAGAAGCAGATATCGATGCAGATGATGCTTTGGGTGGAATAGTCTACAACTATCCAGTCTTTAATGCTGAATGGTGGAGAGCAAATAGAACAAACAGCTACACTATGGTGATTCCTATCGCTGATGTCACTTTCACAGTGCGGATAGATGTTACTTATCCAGCTGTTCCCGGTCATTATAGAATCATAGGTTTGAGAGATGAAGCAACAATCCATTTTGATACTACTAGAGATGCTCAGATTACTGTTCGTTATGGAACATCTCAAGGATCTTTGGATCAAACTTTGAACATGATAGGTTTTAGAACTAGTCACAGTGCGAGTATTGGAGGTCTTACTGAGAATTCCACA
Organism: Candidatus Heimdallarchaeota archaeon; assembly: GCA_030603365.1. Taxonomy (GTDB): domain Archaea; phylum Asgardarchaeota; class Heimdallarchaeia; order Heimdallarchaeales; family Heimdallarchaeaceae; genus UBA460. Next base: position 138,622 of record JAUVXV010000006.1, on the reverse strand, counting down.
TATTACTTCTTGATTGAGACTCTTAACGTAGATGGTGAAGTCTACGTGGATGATAACGGTGGATCTCTCTATATGTTTGAGACGATAACTGATTTACCAATCTGTAACAAGATAACGAAGAATTTGGGAATAAAGGAATACTATTATCAGGATTTGACTGGTGGAATAAGTTTTGTAAATTTCACTATAGGTTTGTTCTCAGGATTGTATGTTCCTTTACTCTTCGAGCAAAAGACACCACGATATGTTATCCCTGGAAATAGTATCAATACAGATGTAACTATCACTCCTGAAGAAGGATTTGCTGGAACTGAAGTTATAGGAGAGGTTGAAGTCTATGGATACAAGCTTCAGCTGTTTGACCCTATTAGCTACTTCTACAATTTCATCACTCCATTTGGCGATCTGACTTTGTATGAATTTACTTACAACTTCCCACTTGGTAATCTTACTAAAGATGAGGATCTTTTCAGTATAGACATTACTGCTGGTATAGATGTGCTATTTGAAGTAGGAATTTACCTTGAGGTCAACAATACTATCTGGTTTTCAGGTGATGTAGATGATGGAAGTCCAGAAAGTTATACTATAGCTGATGGTGGAGAAGAGGTTATTCTTTGGGATACAGTCTCTAGCGGTGCAGCAGATGGAGCATTAATTGACGCAAATACTAATACAACTTTACAATTCAACAACCTCTATTTCAGAATAAAACAGATGAACCTGACTGTGCAAGGACAAATAGACACCTGGGTAACTGATCCAAGTATAGATATCAACTATGAGGTGGTAGGAGATACTGGATTGTTCAGTCCAATAACCTTCCCAGTATTGAATGATCCATTATTCCCAGTAATATTAAAGGAAGATGAGCTGAAAACTACTTCAATTGTGGATGCAGTGAACCCAACGATGATCGGTATTTGGCCATCACACGTGAGTGGAGAAACCTACAGGATAGATGCAACTATTAGAGATAATCTGGCAATTTGGGATATAACACCTGAAGTGCATTATGAAGATACAAGCATAAGTTATCCATCGGTAACACATATCTCGAACGATGATTACTATTTCACATTCACAATACCAGATGGAGAAGGTGTTGATGTTTATATCTATACTAGAGATGTAGCAGGAAGACCAGAAGTATACTTGATGCTGCTAGAAAATCCGCCAGACGTACCAGAATTTGGGGAAACGATAGGAATAATATCAATTCTCATAATACCAATAGCACTGGTACCAATAGTTTTGAAGAAGAAGAAACAAAAGAAGATCTAATCTTCTTTCTCTTTTTTCAAATGCTTACTTTTTTTTCGTTTTTGTTTTAATGATGTTTGTCACTTTTTTTCTTTCTTATCTTCATAGGTGATTAAATAGAATCTTCGAATTATAATATTACTAAAAAGGAGTTGAATAAATGTCTCAAATGATAAGAATAAGAATTACACATGAACAAGGATTTGCAAGTAAAGAATGCTTAGAAGAAGCTTTAGAAATGCACAATTTATTATCGGGAATTACTATAATCAAGGAGGGAGACAAATATCAGCTTCATGCTATTTTATCTGAAAGAGAAGGTGATAAACTAAAAATGGAAGAGTCTCTTAAGAACGAACTGGAAAAGGTTGTTGAAATAATTTTGCCAACATATACTAGACTACTAGCAACAGAAGATTTTGGTATAAAAGGATTCAAGCTCAAAGAAGAAAAGAGAAATACCCAAGAAGAGGTCTTGATTTTTGAAAGAAATATTAGACTGGATGGACAATATATTCCTGAACAAATAGTACTTAGAATTAAAGGAATTTATGGACTGAATGTAGAAACAAAGAATTTCAGAGGAAAGAATTGTCTGCATGCAACAAAGAGTTTTGAAGAAGACATAGGACAAGTGATTCATAGAGAGATGAAACCAGAAGCAGCAACAAATAATAGACGATTACAAGAAAGACGATTGCTAGAAATACCAATATGCAGATGAAACTAACTAGAGGGATTAATCTGCGTATTCATCAGATAATTGAACGAACAAGAGCTAATGGCCCAGGAGTACGATTGGCAATATGGGTTCAAGGGTGCACTAGGAATTGCCCTGGTTGTAGTAATCCTGAGACTCACGACGCCAGTATAGGTGAAAAAATGCAACCAGCTGAACTTCTCTCTATAATTTTGGAAAGTGAGAAGGAAATAGAAGGTATATCGATAAGTGGGGGAGAACCTTTAGATCAAAGTGAAGAGTTACTAGAATTACTGAAATGTATCAAAGATAAGACTCAGCTATCTGTCGTTATGTGGACAGGTTATACTAGAACTGAAATAGAAGAGATGTTGCTATTAGAAAAATTGTCGAAGCTAGTAGATTTAATAATAGTTGGTCCCTATATTGAGAAATTTCATAAACCTGAAGGGCTAAGAGGATCATCAAATCAAGAGTACATCTTCTTTACTAAGAAATATTTTGAACAAGATCTGCTTAAGGTTCCAAATGCAGAAATAATATTTGTTGAAGGTGAAATGCAAATCACTGGAATTAACCCCGAGCAAATAAAAAGCTGGTTTAAATGAGAAAATTCTTTGAATTAGTAAAAGAAGAATGTCTAACTCAATTTAACAAGAACAACTATTATTATAATTAATGTAATTAAACTCAATAATACACTTAGAGCAGCAAAACCTTGTATATTAGTGAGCTTGTTTTTTAGACGATTCTTTTGATAATCGTACATTTTAAACATTAATTCTCTATCAGATTCTTCGGTTACATCTTCTCCTTCTAGATACTCTACTACATTCTTTCTTCTCGTATTAATCTCGCTATTCATCGCAAATAGTTATAACTGTATATTATGAACTTTTGGGAGCAAAATAAATACATCTAGGAGATGAAACAAAATAAAGAAATAGGAGTAAAATCATCTTCTATAGTTTTTCTTCTATATACAGCGACAATAGTAACTCTTCTCTTGACCCCCTATGCTTCTTAACTATCCTTTTCATCAGTGTCCTCATCAAAGCAATTTCTTCTGCTGTGAATTCTTCCTCTTCTAGAAACTCTCCCATTTTTCTGATAGCAAAGTACTTGTTGGGGGGAGCGTCTTCTTTGATAATTTCTTTGTAAACCTCTGCTAGAGGAGTCTGCATCAGCTTCTTTCTCTCATCAAGCTCTTTCATCATCTTGAGAACCAGTTTTTCTGAATCTAACATTTCACTAACATCATATCTGGGACCAAGATAAGTTGTATCTAAACTCAGTCTCTTATTGTCAAAATAAGATCTGCCATCTGCAGTATAGTTTGTTTTACTGCTTCCTCCACGAATTGGCTTGAGAATCTTTCTATTATCAGTTTCAGCTAACTCTTCTCTTAGCGCAGTATAATCTTCGTTCTCTCTCATCATCTCTTCTATGGTAGCACGCTCTTCCATTAGTCTGGTTAATCTTTTCCTCTCTAGAGCTACATTATGTTCTTTATTTTCTGTGTGGTTCATTATATCCTTCTAACCTATTAAATCAGTAGATGAAAAGAAACCAATGCTATAAAAAATGCTTATTGAAAAGTCTATGTTTTATAAAAAATCTAGAGAAAAATACCATTTTTATATCTACTAATATTTTTCTTAACCTCAGGATATAATGAAAAAAATAAGAAAAGAAGAAACTGGTTTGATTTTCTTTTCTATCTACTTACTCAACTGAATTTTCTTTTGAATATCGATGCTATTGAAAGTAGTGTGACTATTGATAGAATGGTAGTTATGATGGAATTATAACCACTTGTTTCAGTTCCTACAACTTCTACTTCTACACAATCAGAAGAAGATAAACCAGAATCATCGAATACAGTTAAGCAGTAGGAATAAGTTCCTGGTTCTAGACCATCTAATGAAAAATGGAGCTGAGTATTTACTTCCCATGAACCTGAATCTATTAACTCTCCATTTCTTTCTAATTCATAGCTTTCTGGATAAGCATCAGAAGCTGTCCATTCTATAATTCGTCCTGTTATAGATTCTTCAAAGACAATATCGACTGGAGAGCTAATCACTGGCGGTGTAGTGTCTTGTACATGAACCAATACCGTATCAGAAATCATTTGGTCAAATGTATCATATACATGAATAAGAAATGTATAATCTCCCTTCAGTAGATAGCTAATTGGGTATATAATTTGATATCCTGATAACCAATAACCTGACTCGACTAGAAGACCATCTTGAAAGATATAGTAATCATCTGGGGAATTGCTAGTTGGTACCCAAGCAAGTTGTTGTCCTGTCTCTCCTTCTTCAAAAGTAATGTCACTAGGTTGATTAATCTCTGGAGGTTCGGTGTCAATGACTGTTATGTCGACCATCCAAGTCCATCCATCAGCTGTATAAGGATCTCCTATGCCAACATCTTCCCAGAAATCAGACCCAATGTAAATAGAAAAGCTATCTGGAGTAGACCCACTAGGAGTATAGAACCATCCTTTCTCATAATATCCACCTTCAGTCTCAATAGACCCCCATTCTGATTCATCTACTATGTTGAATCCATCACCATCGTCAAACATTGCCCATAGGTTTATCTCGTGAAAATCATAGATCCCAGACCCAAAACTATTCACAATTAAACCTACGTAGAAGTAATTGTCTTCACCTCGAATCCAGGTGGTTGAGTCTATATCTAAATATAAGGTATAACTTGAACCACCTGAAGAGATTTTATTTGTAGTATATGTTGTAGCATATGTGGATTCAAATATAGGTGTTTGAGCTAATAGACCAAAAGATAGAAGAATTAAGATTATGTACGCGAATTTCAATGATTTCATGATTATACATTCCTCCTTCTAAGCTTTAGAATCAGTGTAGTGATGACAGTAGCAACAACTGCAATAACTCCAATCGAAATTGCTGTGTATTCCCAAATTGGTCCTTTAGTAACTGCTGGAGGATCTACATATAAGCTGAAACTAGTTGCTAAAGTTATATATCCTGCCTTTGTAACTGTTACACCTATTATCTCTGGTAAATCATAGTAATCCATAACAACTTCATATAAGCCTGGACTTTGTTCACTCCCATAATATGTTTGTGAATGATCAACTACTTGTACTGAAGCTCCCGAAACTAAATTTCCATTAGAATCTCTTACTTCAAATACATATGTTATGTTATCTAGAGAATAGAACATGCTTGCTATTTTTGCTGACAATCCCAACGGATTCAGAGGTACAGCTATATTCTCAGTTCCAGCTATATGTAGAGTTGTGGACAACAACCAAATATCTACGTAGGGAATTAGTATTCCAAAGTAATCGTATAGCCATCTGTTTACATCCACAGGACCTATTGTAAATCCTAATATTTTCCCTGAAAAAGTCATTTGGCAATATAATTCAAAGCCAACAGCTGACTCTATTCTAAAATTGTCTAATATAATTGTTGCATCATCTAATCCTGTTGCTGTTGAAGAAGCTGTACAAGGAATAACGTACATAGAATCTGTTGTTACTGTTAGGGAAGCGAATTCTGAAACACAATTGGTTCCTGAGATATCAAAAGTTAGTAAATTCATGATTTTTACAATAGGTATGAAATCTAATTCAAACTTGAAATTAGCCAACCATGAAATTAATGATGGAAATATGTCACTTGTTTCAATTTCATAATGACACAGTGTTTCTATCTGTTCTGAAATATCTCGGAGATCTATTCTGAAGATTCCGAAACTTATAGGAAGTGATTTCTTCTCATTTTCATCAAAGACTGTAACCCCACCTTCATAGTAGCTCTCCTCTGAAATGAAAGTGTAATCCACTCCTAATTGAAATTGGATTGTTAAAGTCAATTCAGGGTTTACTACCTTCAGGTAAGTATTGAAATTACTTCCTGGTTTTACATCATTAGGATACGCTAACAGAAATTCATACTCCAGTGATGCTTCAACGGAAAGCATGAAAAATGGAGTTATTGTCACATTACTGTTTTCATCTCCCCACATGAAATCTGTTGAATAGTATTGAAGTTCGTCAAATAGGATTAAACTCTCTTTCTTGTTGAAAACACTGTAGGAGGGTGGAAAGAAGAACCCGTATTCTAGATACTGTAAGACTACAGAATCATAACCAACATTTCCAACTGAATCTTCTGCTTTTACTGTTATATTTTTTATTCCAGATGATGTAAATGCGTTTGTCACATAAACATCAAACCTACCCATCGTTGGATTGTATAAACCTGTCCCATCTAACCAAGAACCCTCTACTAAAACTTCAACTGAAACAATATCATAGTTGCTATTAGGGTCTGTAATTTCTACATTTAGAGACAAAGTGGTATTATAGGTTACATAACCATCAAGTGGCAATTCAATTTGCACCTGAGGTGGTTGTTCAACTGTATTAGGGATAATATTTAGTTCATCTCTAGTATCATCTGGATTAATTGAATCAACCTGATAGCCATCTTCAAACAAGACTCCAAATAAAGCTCTAGTATCTCCTGGAAGATTACCATAAGACCTAACGGGAACAGTAAAATTCATGTCATTCCAAAGAGAATCACTCCAATCATAATAATACAATCCAGGTTCTAAAATCCAGTCGATTAATTTTTCATCATCAGAATAAAGTGTTTCATCAATAGCCCACTTTTTATCTGCTTTAATTGTTCCTTGTATATCAAAATCCCAAACAGGACCATCAGCGACAGCAAAATAAAATCTTACAAATATTTGCCATCCAGGAACAGCGTAGGATGTTTCGACATTTCCAGCGATAGTTGTATAATTATAGTACTGTACTCTGTGCAACTCTAAATGTCCATACATCCACAATCTGTATAATTCATTCATGTTACTTCCATCAAATAAAGTAGGTCCTGAATCTAAGTAGATAATAAGAAAATATGATCGAATATCTCCTGTTCCATAACCGAAGTCTGATAGGTTAGGATCTAAGGTTACAGTTGCATAAACATGGAACGTTTCATCACCTAGCAGATCGAAACCGAATTCATAGTAACCATTATAAAGATCAGAATCAGGCCAGTTAACTACATCTCTTCTAAATTGGATATTTAGCCTATCTCCTGTTAGTATCAAGCCCTTGACTATTACATGAATTTCTAAGGTTTCATCAGGTAATCCATGTGTAACAATTTCTTCAGTTAAACGTTGATAATAAATATTGATTACATCTGAAGTGTCATTAACAGCAAGTTTTATTCTTGAAGCAATATTAGGAACCACAGATTGTTTTTCGACAAGCTTAAGTTCATTTTCAGGTTCATAGTCAAGAGAACAAATCTCAGGACTGGATGTTTCTAGCAGATTGACACTAGAATCTAAATTCAAATCACCATTATATTCCTTCTGTTCTTTCATGTTTTTGTTAATAATTTGTTTAGTTGGTGTTTCAATAGAGTTAGTTTTATCTTGGGTTTGATTACTATCTATTGAAATAGCATTAGAAGGAATCAGTGAAACTGCAAATAGCACTATTAATAAACTAACAATAATTTTCTTTCTCATTTTCAATTTCCTCTCTAATTTAAGAAACTAATTGAATTTAGCCCCCAGAATAAAAATCATTGTCAAAAAGTCTCAATCTTGTAAAAAATAGAAAGAATAATACCATTTTCCAGTAGATTCAATTTGTGTTATATTCCATCTTTTAAACTCCAATTGAAGTGAGTGTGGTGTCTTTCGATTTGCATCTCATACACTGTAATTTTATATCAATTAAATTTTCTTTTTCTAATAATTCATATTTCTTTGTTTCCGGCACTTCGACTGCATAATAGAGTTTATCTCCGCAATCTATGCATTGATTTTGGTAGTTTATTTTATGACAATTAAAACAATAAAAATTTAGTGAAGATTTGTTGTTTTTCTCTCCAATTCCTTTGTACAGAATTAGATTCAGCTTACAACAATTACATTCGAATTGGTAACTAGTTTCTGTAACATTCCCTTTCATTAACATCTTAATCCGTTTTCCAAGTAATACAATTGAGCAAGATTATTATGTTAATGAGTTGTTTTAAATGGGGTTCTTTTGTCTCAAATTTGTAAAGATTTGGAGGAAAAATACCATCTGTTCTAGAGATTAATCCTTTGTTATACTTTTTCACACTATTACCATAGTTGAAAGTCCGTTATCCACTTGTCTAAAGGAATAAGGATCGTGTAGATTGAATGACAATGAGGGCATGGAGCTTTGATTTCTCCATTTTCTTCATAAAATTCAAGTATATTTTCCTTGAGAGGATAAATTATTCTTCTCAGGGGTCTTTTACAATTCTCACACTTATGTTCCAATGTTATGATTTTACATCTTTCGCAGTAAAAATATACTTTAGGAAGATTGGAACTCCCTCCCGCTCCTATCCTTAGTTTGAAATCTAATTCACATTCGAGACATTTGAATTGAAATATCTTGTCCATTTTATCAGATCCAAACTAATACAAAGATATACTCAAGTATTTTTAAAGCTAAAAAAAAAGTCTCAAAATGGTAGGAAAGATTGGAAAATTCACCATCTTACACTACAAAGAAAAAAGAAATAAATAGGGTTAGATTTAGTTATCTTGGGAAAGTTCCTGTGTTTTACGATTCAAGGGAACACGCGAGTATTCCCAGAATATTCGTATATCTCCTAGGAACTAAGAGGAGATTTAATGCTCCTCTCTTGTCCCTATCACCTGACCTTATGGAGGCCAGGGTTCTGGGTCGTCTGGTGGAAATTCTATTGGTCCTTTCATTTTCCTTTTCACCTCCTTGGTTTAACATTCGCGTCCGATAGTATGAGCTATATTTCTGCAGACAAAGAGGTTAAAAGTGTAAAATTACTAGGTTTCAGCGCTTAAAATTAGAAAATAACTATTGGGTAATTTTACCCGATACTTTAATGAATCTTAACAATCAAACAAAAGAGATTAATAAACCTAATAAATTTAAGAATTGATGACTTTCATTCAGAATCCAGAACAGAAGAAAAGAATGGAACTAGCAGAAGAAATTCTGCAGGATCTTTTCAAAGATTTTGAAAGATTAGTTATTAAATATGAAGCTAGATTAGATTCACCTGAATGGGATATAATTTGCTTCTATATTCGAACTAAATTAACAAAGAAGAAGCAGAAATTCGATGAATGGTACAGTTTTTGGTCAAAGAATCGAAAAACAATTAAATTTGAGAATTTCAGTTATATAGTTCCTTTCTCTTATCTAAATTTTTGTTGTTCCGATGAATCATCAAAACACTTTTTTAATATTTTAGATTATTTCAAAAAGAAGAAAATCCCACTATCCTGGAATACTTTTCTACAAATATTCTTTGATTATCGCTCCAAAATTATGCCCAAGTTTAATACAAAGGAATTTGAAGTTTTTCAGGTCATACTTAAGGAACAGACAATGAGCAATAATGAATTGTTAGATAAGATAAAAATGGATTCATCAAACCTCTCAAAATATAAAAGGAAATTAAGGGAACGACAGCTCATTTATACAGGTTTATCTCTGAACTATTCAGTACTGAATTTAGCTATTTATGGTATTGTCTATAATGTTCCCTTATCCTCTAAGATTGACTTCTTCAAGGAACTACCAGATAGTTCATTTTTGCATTCTATTTATACTAGTTACTCTAATTCACAATCAGTGATGATCAATTATATAACTCCCGATAATAATCAAGTTAAGAATGATTTACAGAAATTATGTGATATTATTAACGAGAGAAATGAAATTGTTTCTTCCAATATATTCAAATTTGAAATGAACAGCAGGTTGAAGTCGTTCAATTTTGCCAATTATGACTATAGATACGGAAAATGGGATTTACCATACTATAAGATTGCATCAGCTCTAGACTGGGAAGAATTGAGTGATAGTAAGAATCTACCAATTATTGTTCCTGAATTTAAGGAAAATCAGGAACATGTCTTGAATCTGCATAAAACAGGAATAGAAATTCTCAATCATATGCTGATGAAAAACGAAATGTCAATAAATGCCATAAAAAATGACTTTGGAATAAGTGAGAAAGAAGCACGAAAACAAGTTGAAAATTTACAAAAACATCAATACTTCAGATCAAAAATCAATCCAAACTATGTTTTTGGTTTATCAAATCTAGTACTGTTTCTATCAAAAGATCCTTCAGAACAGCTAACAATTCATAAACAGTTGTCAATTTTTCCAGAATTGTATAGCCAAAAGTATGTTAATGAGACAGATCAAGGATTGCATTTTATTGTAAGGATTCCAACCGAAATGATATTTGATTGTATGAGCCTGTTTAATATGTTTTTCAAAAAAGATGTAAAGGAAATGTTTGTTATCAATCAGATGTATAGTAGAAGATGGAAGTTACCTACAGAAAGATATGAAACAGTATTCCAAGAGTGGAAATATAACTCAAATGATATTCTGGGTGATAGAGAATGAAAAATAAAATTGATTTGACTTTCAGTTTTTTTGTTCCATTATTAGAGATAATTTATGAAGAAAATGTTAGAAAACCTCTAGAGTTTCTTAAAACCAGTGAAAAGTTCTGCCAAAAACTTGAACAACTTTATTTTGCAAAGAAAAACAAAACAAAAGAAGATAATTATAAAGATAAAAATCACGATTTTTTCGTTCCTAAGATGGGGAAAGTCAAAATTGGGTTAACAACTGAATCATACAATTATTATAGAAATACAAGAGGTTATATTTGTGACAAAGAACCAATTCGACCACTTATTGCTTTTGTTTCTAACTATATTAAATGGATTATTAATGAAAATGACTTAGAATTATTGAAACCTAGAAAACGAGTTGAGATTTTTCCTTCTCTTATTGGAACTATAACAAAAAAAGTATCACTAGAAGTAAATACTGAAACAAAAAAGATACAAGAAAAGTTAGATAAAATCGCAAAAATTTGCAACAGAGAAAAAACTTCAGAAAAAATGGATATTTTATCAGCTGTTTTCACTGATTTTAGTAAGTTTCATGTTATGGAATCAAATACTCATACTATGATTGAAGTAAATTCTAAAAATCTAAAGAAACTTAATTTTGATTTAAGAAACAAGAAAAAAATCAAAATAAATGATGTAAATATAGTTTTTCTGGATTTTAATAAAATTCTATTAATTCGTGAGAAGAACTACAGTAAATTATTCCTTGAAAGGATAAAACATGCTATTAATCTTATTTTCATGTTACGTGTTTTAGCAGATAGAACGATAGACATTTTGAATAAGGAAGAAATTAATGAAAAACCGATTGAAAAAAAGTTCGAATTTTTTGAGTACTCACTAGCTGTGTTCGATGTCATTTATTATTCATCTCTCGAAAATTTGAAAATTTTACCAAAGCATTATCAAAGGGTATTATTTAAGAAATCAGCAGAAATATTAGCCTATCAAAAATACAGTGATAAGATACAAGAGATAATCATTAGTAAGATTAAAACTTGGGAACTAAGAGAACAGGTAATGTTTCTGTCACGCGGAAATACTATTATAAATAAAATAAGAAAGAACTATGATTTAGAAAGAAACCAAATTACTGAACCAATTTTAACTCAAAAAGAAAAGGTTATTCTTGATTTTCTTCTTGATAAATATAAAGAAGATGTTGTTAATAAAGGAATATCTGGTTTAAAGCTACAAACTCCAAAACCTTTAGGTTCTATGAGTGCATACGGAATTCGAATTGAAATTAAAAAATGGCTGATACAAAAAAGAATAAATCAGAATTTAATTACTGAAAATGAACTGAAGAGAAAACCTCCAAAACCACTTGCAGATCTAAATAGGAAAAATTTAGTAAATATAAAACAAACAGAAAAAGGTAGAGCTGAATTTCTTTATTCAGTCAATGAAAAAGATGACTACATCCATGCAAGATTAAGAGGATTATGAATTAATAAGATAAAGAGTTCCTTTTGTTTAAGTAAGATATAGAGGATTGGAATGGTATCAGAAAATGGTATTTCTCTTTCCAGTTTTTACAATACTTATAATTTTAAGCTACATTTTAAAATTCTTAGGATAATAGATGATCAAAGCTGATTGTTATGTCCGAAGATCCATTTATTTTCTGTCCAGAATGTGGTTATCTTCCTCAAAGATGTAAATGTGGAAATAAGAAGAAAAGTGATATTATTCCTAGAACATCAAGTGAATATAGAGAAAAAGAATCTGTTAAGAATATATTAGAATTTTTGCCTAGTAGTTTTACTTTGGATAGAATATCGGATATTTATGGCTTCAGAAGCGTATATGAATTCTATCACACAAAAGAAACTATTCACTGCTTATGTAATAAGATCTTGGATATAAAATCTGGAATAATAGATAAGAGTTTGATTTTTGAAGTAGCTAAGGATTTTCTAGGAAAGAAAATGCAGTATGCAACTATTAGAAAAAAGATAGCAAAAAATTACTTCCCTAATTTGAATTCAATAAAAGGGGGATATGCATTACAAAATGTGTTTCTTTTCTTAGCATCTTCAGATTATGCTGTTATAACTAGAGAAGGACATGGTCTTATCATTGAAGTTACCTCTTTTTTTATGCCAGAGGATCTTTCTTTTTCAAAGAAAAAAGAAGACATAAAATATGTTGGAACAACCAAAGGTTTCAGAACTAGAAGCTTCTTTCATCTTTATTCTTCAAATAAATATCACTATCTTTTCAGTGGTTCAAGATTAAACTTAGAAACAAGTAAAATACCAATAAAATTAGTAGAATCCATCTACAAAGATTACAAAAATGATGTTATTGATAGAGTCTCAACCAGATTGGATGAAGCAAATAGATATTTTCCTGATGTTGAAGACAGAGATAAAGGATTTGCGTTTCAAAATGCCTTTTACATACTAGATGTACTTGGAAAAGCAAAATCAGCAAAAGATTCAAGAACAATGGTTTTTGATTTGCAAACTTAATGGTTATAATTATTTAAAAAAATACCATATCTATCTACTCTCAATTAAACTTATTAATTAACAATCATTTCTTTTTAGTATACAAGGCTTGAATTTGCCTTAGAAATAAACTCATAAATGCTGGTGGGGAAAATGAAGAATTATTTACAGATAATTAGTAGTTTTAATAAAGGTGGATCTAATGTTGTCGCTGGAACTGAATTATTAGGTGATCAAGAACTTTTATATGTACCTACTTTTGAGGAAAAACTTGTTCAAATTATAACTGAAAAAGAAAATACATCTAATCAAATTGATTTGATAATTATTTCTGGAACAGCAGGTGATGGAAAAACAGTTTTTCTTTCGAAGTTTAAAGAATTAATTGGCAATACGATAAATGGAAGAAGAATTGAATATAATCTAGATGCAAGTCATGCAGATAAACCAGATAAAAACCAATTAGATGATCTTAAAATATTCTTTAGAGAGTATAGTGATTCATCTATCCAAAATAAACCTAAGGTACTAAAGATGATTGCAATTAACACTGGTATGTTAATGCACTTTTTCAAGAATATGAAAGATACAGTACAAAAGTATAAATGGCTTGAATATTTTACACTAAAGAATCTTAATTTGCCTATTAAACAAGAAAAACCAACAACAAAAGAACCTGTGTGGAATGTATCATTTATTGACTTGTCTATTAGAGATATTTTTGCTGGTAATGATTCGATATTCGATTCAATAATAACAAATCTAAATGAAAAAGTTGTTTTATCCTCTCAATGTCAAGAATGTTCTGTTAGAAATTACTGCTATTTAATTTCCAATATTTCAATGATAAATAATAATGATACAGTAAAAGAGCAAATAAAAAATTTATTCATGAAATATGAAATCGAAGAAACCTCACATATTACTCTACGTTTATTCTTAGAAACAATCTCTTATCTAATAGCAGGCCATTTTAGTGAGTATAAATTTCAAACATGTCAGGAAGAAATTATTGAATTTAAAAGAGAATTTGATGAAAGCGGAGACAGATCTCAATTTGATCATTTATTCTACAATAAGATATTCTTGCTAAACGAAAAGGCACTATACAAATTAATTGATCTTAAAACACTTGATTTCTTCAAAAATTATCGTCCGATTTTTCTATCTACGAAAAATTGGATAAATTACATGTCTTATAGTTTTGCAAGTTTAGTTTCCGAAATTGGAAGAATGAAGGAAAATTTCGATTCTCTTGAAGAGATCTTTTTCATAAGATTACAGAAAGATATTGCTGAAATGGAAGAAGAACTAATTGGTAGAGAAAATCAAAATCAACGCTATATTAAATCAGTTATGAATGAATTAAGATCGTTAAAGAGCGAATCCTTTCAGTATATAATTCAACGTCAATTTTTCTTTCAGCAATTTCCTATACCTGAAACTCAAATAAAAGATCAAGACATTAAATCTCAATGTTTAGATGAATTTAGAAATCTTGTCAGATACAAAAATGAAGCTAATAATGAAATCCCTGATAAGCTGAAGTTTAGACTGATCAGAAGAATTTGTAGAGCACTTTCTTTAAGTGACTCTTACGCTGATACATTACAAAAGTTCAACAAAGAACCAAATGAAATAGTTTTACAGAAAAAAATTCTTAGATTAAACCGTATTCCTTCAGTTTCATCTTTAGTTAGGTTATCTATAGATATGCGAAAATCAGAAATAAGAATACCTTTTTCATATGAATTTCGAGACGTTTTTGCACAGTTACCGATAAGAATCCAAATTATTTTGCGAGTTAATGGAGATAAACCTATCAGTTTTGAGCTAGATTTCAAAACCTATTATTTTCTTTTTAAAATGGCTTACGGTTATCGTCCAAGTACTCTGGATCAAAGAAAATATGAAGAAATTGAATTAATTAAAAGAAAACTACTCTATTTAGCTTCTTCAAAGGATTATAAATTAGATTTAATTGCACAAGACATGTGTACTTTAAAGATTAATACGGATGAAAAAGGTTCATTTTTCTCTTGGAGGTTACAATGTTGATGATTAGAAAGTATTACAAAAAACATGTTGATAAAATAAGTCATCTCAAAGATGATACAGAATTTATCTGGAAGAATAAAACCGAAATTAGCATTCCATATTCAGAAAGAGAATTTCATGCTAGAACTTCGAGAGATATTCTACCTTCCTCACCTCTTGGTGTTAATGTGTGTGAGGTTTTTACTTTGTTAGTTCAATTGTCACATACTGGTCAGCATTTCAAACGAAATCCGAAGAATCCTTTGGATGTTACTTCTGTCTCAGAATTGATGCTAGAAAATATGAATTTCGAAGATTTTAAGGATTATGAAGATGAAATAATAGAAATTGATTTCCATGAATCCAAAGACTCTCAAATAAAACAAGAAAGAGCAAAAACAATACTTAACCAATGGATTTTTGAAAATTGGGCAATGTATAGAGAAGATAAACCTGCTAAAATTGATAATAAATTCATAACTCTCTTTCCATTTAATGTTAAAATAAGCATAATTTGGGGTGTTAAGGAAGCTATCAGAATTAAGAATTTGTTACTACAGCTTTTGACTAACCAAAAGAAGGAGGGTATAAACAAAATACAGGTTTTGGAAAAACTACGTTCATTTCTTGCTAAGGAAAATATTGATTCTCTAGGAATTTTAGGTAAAGTTCTAATTAACTCAATTCAGGAAAGAATCAATAAATTAAACTTACCGAACTTGCAAGAATCACGCACAAAACTTCTTGGTGTTGTGGATTCATTAGAATCTCCAATTTGCGAACTACATACTGATCAAATACGCTCTGATCTGTTGAACATCTTGAATATGGGAGAATCCTTTAATAAAGAGACTATAATACACTGGTTCTATACTGTTTTATCTTCTCATCTAGCTTTATACATTTTAAGATTATCATACATTTTTGAAAAGAATATGAGTGAGATTTTTAAAATGTCTCCAGCAAAAAGAAGACAATTAGATGTAATAGATTGTTCAAAATGTCAATTTACTAGAAATGACATTCAAAATTGTGAATGCACACCAAGAATTTATCCTAAAATTGATGATGATCCAGTAGTTCACAAAAAAACTGCTTATCTAGAAAAATGTAAGGAAGATGCAAATCTAGTTCTAAAATTAGCTCCCTATTCAATAATTTTCAATCATATCAGATCCTGTATGAACAAGTACTATAGCACAAATCAATTCTATTCGTTTAGTGATTTTCATGAATCATATGAATCGGAAGAAGATTTCAGGAATTTTGTTGAAATCTATTTTGGTTTATGTATTTCTAGATATTTGGAACTTCAGAATATAACAGTTGAAAGAAAAAAGGATTATTTCCAAGAGTTACAGAAAAATGAATTCAATAAAGGTACTAACATCAAAAGACTCTTTGATGTAATAATGGCACATTATAATAAGCAAACCTCAGCAAATGATTCTAGAAAACATTTCTTTGCATTCTTCAGAAATATGTCTTATTCTGGTGGAACTGGTTTCATGCAGAAAAGAAGAGGCGTAGGTAATTACTATACATTATCAGACACATTGATTCAGATTTTTGCACAAATCTCAACTCTGAATAACAATAATATTATTGTTTTTGATGATTTTAAGGACTTCTTGAAAAATCGAGGAATTATAATATCGTTTGTTGAAGATCCAGATAGTATAGAGAATAAGGGATTGAAAGCAGCTTTAAGTAAGTTAGGTCTATTTTATGAGGCTTCGGATGCTAAAGAGGCACAATTTGTTTATGGGTTGGCGATGAAACAATGAAATATCAAAAAATACATACAGAAATCGCAAAAGCTATTGAGGAAATTTTAGAAGATAATAAAGAAACTGTCTCAAAATCAATATTGCTATTTGCTGATACTGATGGAAAAATTCTGGAATCTTTGTATGATCTATTAACAAATACAGGGAAAAGCGAAAAACTCTCTTTTCCGGAAAATAATCATTTGAATAGTTGGGCAAAAGATTCTGATGTCGCAGTTTGTTTGATTACAGATGATTTGATTGACTCAAAGTATAATTGTTCTCAAGGATTTGCAGTTAAGATACGAGATCTTTCAAGACAAACAGATAAAACACTACTCTATATTGCTACTCCAAATATGCTAAATCTAGACTCTTTAGCTACAGCTGGTTTGATGATTTCCAAATCTTTTCTATCTAGAAGAGAAATTTTGATGAATCAAATAGACAAATTGCATGATAAACCTATGAGTTCATATTTGGATTTTTTGAAAAATTATCTAGAAAGCAAATCTGATAATTTTGTTTATAAGAATTTCAGTGATCTATTTAATTTTATTCAAAAAATATTATCTGCAGATTCTGAAGTTGATTTCGCTAAGAAACTTCATTTGATTGGTCTGATTAGAGATGATGAGCTTTCATTTACTAAATTTTCTGTGAATACTCATGAATATTTAGAAATTAATATGAAAATCTCAAGAAATATAAAAGAAGCAATACAATCGGGAGATAGTGTTTTTTACATACTTGAAGATTATTGTGACCCCTCCAAAGCTCAAGAAGTGGATTCTTGGATTAGACACCAATCTACTTCAGAAATTAATGAAATTTTCAGAAATTGGCCTGAAGAATTACTCCTCTCTAAAATAGTATCAAAACTTGAAAAACCTTCAGAAGTAGCTCAGAAGTTCTCTTTTTTGAATATAGAATTGGATAAAACAAAGCACAGTTCAAGTGAGTGCATATTTTCAACCTCATTACAGAGCATTTTTAATGTAACTGAAGATTCTCTTAGTCTAAAGTTTACTATATCCAGATACTTGTCTGGTCAAGAACAATTACTATTTACAATTAATGAATCTTCAACTAAACAGACACTTCCAGTTCCAAAAAATGAAACTGATTTTACCTTTTCGATCAAGAAAAAGAATTGGCATGATGGATTGAATTATATCACTTTTAGTTATAAGCCTACAGCAAGATCTAAAGTTCGTGAACCCATTAATTACTATTTCATTTACAATAGTGGTCTTAGAAATTGGGAAGTTTATGAAATTAATGGAAACCTTGAAAAAAATAATTTCTATATTGATGACAATGTTAATGATTCCCTAATACTTGCAATAATAGGAGAAACCTCAGATTCTTTCAATGTATTGAAAGAAGCATATGAAGATGAATCTCCTGAGGATTTAGAAGTTAGTTTCAAATTTATAACTGAGAGAAAACAAATTGTAATATCAACTGATGAATTGGAAGATGAAGGAACTCTTCAAATAAAATATAAAAATGAATCTGTCTATCTGAATTATAAGATTTATAGAGATAAAGACTATGCAGAAAGAAGTGAGTCCATTTACGATATACTCTTTGAATCACAATTTAACAAGGAATCTAGTCAAATTCAACTAGGAGATATTTTTAATGTTAATATTGATAGTCTAGATTTCATGAAATTCGGAGAGCCTTTAATTGATTATATATCATATGTAAATAAATCTCTCACATTGAAGAATCAGAAAACAAATGAAACATATGTAATTGAATATTCTTCGGATCTATTTGAACTTGAAAAATGGATTCTTTCTGAAAAAGAAATGAACCCCTTTCCTTCATGTAAAAGAATAGAACAACTTAATTTTATACCTAATTCTGAAATTGAATTAGATCTGATTAATCATAGTTGGGCAGCAGATAGAATAAACACAATTAAAGAAATGACAGAATTTGAAAGTTTCATCAATTGTAGAAAAACATTATTTAAAAAAATCGAGGACAGAATTAAAACTCTGAATCTACCAATCTTTACTATTAACCTGATTCCCTATGAAAATATAATCTATGAATATGCATTTACATATCTTTCACTTCTTTCTAGTGAAAAGAATATTTATCAAAAGGAAGAGAAAGTATTTGATTACAGATCTATTCTGTTATTCTTTGATTTTATTTTCATTCAGAATAAGGAAAATGATCCCTATATAGGTCTGATGACACCTCTTCATCCTTTGATGTTACTTAATTTATTGCTTAAACAAAAACAGTTTTACTCATGGTTTGAAACTGATAATAAAATCAGTAAGATTTCAAGGTATGATGTTGACAAAATTAAGAGAAGCTCTATACCCCTTCTTCTAAATTTGGGACAGAATACTGAAGCAGATACACTCCTAGATACTACTTATTTAAAATTAACCTCGAAATATGATTCTTGGGGAATTTATATCTCTCTTGCTGAAAAGAGAAAAGGTTATGAGCAGAATCAAAGAATTGAAGGAGAATCCATTATAAATGAAATATTAGACTTCTCGTCTCTAGAACAAGGTCTTGATTTAACCAAGATTATTCATGATAAAATCGAAAATTATCTTGTATCTCATCCATATCTACTTCAAAAAAATACAACTATTAGTATTAATTTTATTAATCCATCACGTGGACAACATCTTCTTGATGCGCTTCTGAAACTAAACAGAAAGAAAAGATATCGTGATTTGGAACTCAAATATAATATCAGTCTTTTTTCAAGAGAAGATGTTCCTAGTTATGAATTAGGAAGAAGTTTTGTAGAATTCTTTTCGAAGCCTAATCCTAATGATTTTGAAGCACAAATGATGAGTTCCATCTCATACGTTATTTCAAATGTTTCACCTGACAAAAGAAGTGAACTAAGTGAGACTATAAAAGTGATAGAGAATCTTCCGTATTCCCATTTGACATTCATTTCTGGTATTTTTCATGATTCAATACGTGTTAGTACTCCAAAAGCAAATCGTTTTAGTTCTACACAATCGAGTATATTTAGCTATTATGATACCAAATTTGATCCTTCAGATAGTCGATTTTATAGAGGTATGTTTACATATCCAACAAACAATATTCAAGCAATTCCAAATTCTGATTCTGATTTTACTGTAATATATAACCAACTACTTCACACAATGACTTGTTTTTCAGCGTCAATTCATCAAACCTATGATGAGAATAATTTATTATCTTTGATGCTACAGATTGAGCCTAAAATGAAAGATATTATAACTTCATTACATCAAAACACTGAT
The DNA here is from genome assembly GCA_030603365.1 of Candidatus Heimdallarchaeota archaeon. Lineage (GTDB taxonomy): Archaea > Asgardarchaeota > Heimdallarchaeia > Heimdallarchaeales > Heimdallarchaeaceae > UBA460. Next base: position 118,614 of record JAUVXV010000006.1, on the reverse strand, counting down.
TGGGCATGTTTTATTGATCAAGATCTAGGGGTTGAGTTATTTGATCGTGCTTTAAATGACCAGGTTGAATATTTAATAGATTTTTCTCCACCATTTGAAAGCCAAATTAATCATTCCAATGTTATAGTCACAACTGAACAAATTGATTATATATTGGCCATTATGAAAAACCAGCTAAAACTTCTTTGTCAACATGAGATACACAAAGAAAAAACAATGAACATGTTGCTATCGTCTCTTAACTATCTAGCAGGGAGTTGGGCATTATCTGCACTAAAGGATGAATATCCAAATTTAACAGGAAAGTTAGGAGAAGTACTAGCACTATTCGAACTACTAAAGGGGAATCAAAATCAACCTCTAGTGAAAATTGAAAATGGAGATATAAAATCAATCCGAATTGTGATTTCTAATTATCATTATATCGAAGCTTGGAAAAATGATGATTCTGAGAAATTCTCTAAACTAAGTGATGATTTGCTTGAGATCGTAATAGAGAGAGATGGACAAGATCTTGAGAAAATAAATATAACTATGATTCCAATTGAAGCTAAGCATGGTGAAAGTGCAAGTAAAAGAGATGTAATATCAGGTGCTAAGGAACAAATTGAATCTGCATATCTCATCCTTAAACATAGATTTCATAGATTTGGAGATTATAATTCTAGTTTGAGAGATCTAGAATTAGCTCAATTATTGGAGAAAAATGTTAGAAGATTCTTTAGATATTTTGAAACAGATAAAGCATTAATTGTACATGAATTTCTTATAGATGTCATTGAAAAAATTCAAAGACAGAATTATGAGACATTTTTTGGTTATAAAACAGAAAATAAACTGCTGTATGGCAAAGTGTTTGGTTTTGACCCTTATGTTTCTGCAGAAGATATAGATCCTGAATTAGAACTGGATGGAATTTTCTTATTTGGACTTGAGAAAATAGCTGTTCTACTTGATATTGTGGATGAAATTGAAGTAATTGAAAAAGAAGCATTAGAAGCAGTAACAGAAACTCCTATAATAACATCTCAAGAAAGTTTTACTGCACTTGAAGTTATTGAAGATGAAACACTAGAAGATGTAATGGAAATAAAACCAATTGAAGTTGAAGAACCAGTAACAAAATTAAAAGATGAGCTAGAGGAAGTTACAGCGGAAATAAGTATTGCACCAGTTTTGGACCCAGAAATAATGCTTGGTACAACTGGTGATAGTGTTGCTGAAGAATGGGGCATTATTGGAGAATATCAGAATAAGAAAGTAGCAGTAAACATGAATGAACCTCTGACTACAGTAATACTGGGAGCTAAAGGAAGTGGTAAGAGTTATACAACAGGAGTAATTATAGAAGCTGCTCAAAATTTGCCTCCTGGTTTGAATAATATTCATTCTAAACTCCAGACCATAATTTTCCATTTTCATCAAGACACTTCATATGCCCCTGAATATCTAAGCTTAATTGATAAAAACGATAATGAAGACGAATTGAATGCTTTGTTATTGAAATATAACCAACATGCAGTTCCTCTAGAGAAAATCAAGGTGTTTGTTACTCCTAGATCTTATGAAGAACAAAAGAAAATATATGAGAATGAATCAAAAATCGATGTATTTCCTCTTTTCTTCCATCCTGAAGACTTAGGAATTGATGGCTGGAGACTGTTGCTTTTTGCTGATTCAAATGATTCCTTATATATTCAAGTTATACATGAATTTCTGAATGAATTATATTACGGAGAGAGTGAACTTACACCTACCAATTTACTAAAACTTGTTGAAGAAGATGATGAATTAAGTCTAAATCAAAAGAAATTAGCAAAACGAAGGATTAATCTTGCCAGGAGATATATCTCTAAAGAAAATCATGCATTTAAGTACATCAACAAGGGTGATACAGTTATTGTAGATGTTAGAGAAAAACTAATGGATAAGAATACTGCTATGTCCTTATTCTTGATTTTTGCTAGAGTAGCATCTGAACGAGGGGAGGGGAATAAATTAATAGTGTTTGATGAAGCTCACAAATACTTCTCAACTTCAATGAAAGAAGAAATAGTTACATTAAATAGAGAAGTAAGACATAGAGGAGTTTCTCTAGTTGTATCATCTCAAGATCCTAAATCTATAGCTGATACAATAATTGAGCTTTCTGAAATTGTAATAATTCATAAAACTGTTGTTCCAGATTGGTTGAAAATTCTTAAGAAGAAACTAAGTAGCATGGAAGATGTTGACATAAAAGAACTTTCTAATCTTGAGAAAGGTGAGGCACTAATATGGGCTAAAGAAGCAAACCGCTTAGATTTTACAATGGGAATGAAGAAAATAAAAATAAGACCTCGATCAACAACACATGGTGGAAGGTCAGTAAAGAATGTTTGAGACTAAGTAAGGTGAATGTCATGGAACTAATATATGCATTACGCGATGAGATTGTAAATATCTTTTCTATGACATTTGGTTTTGAGAATTTATATAAAAACCATCAAATACTGCTCTGTAAAAAGGAAATGAATCCTCATATCGGTCCTTTCTTACTTGATACTAAATTAACAAAAGCAACATTCAAACTATCTTCTTTAGGTTCATTAAATGAAAACAGTATCTTGAATGAACCTTTCCCTTTGGAATATGTTGCCTTCATTGATTCTTATCTAAAGGTTAATGTTAATTATGAAATGTTTGAAAATCTGTGCAACAGATTCTTTCAAGTCTGGGATCCAATTGCTCCATTTAATTATTTTGAGAATCAAGAACAAGGATATCTAGCTATTTTTAGAGTTTATAAGATAACTAAGAGAATTGAAGAAGGCCTTCTAAGTAAAGGAAAGAGAGGTCGAAACTATTATTACAAATTAAGCATTCCACAAGAGATCAAACTTCTACATCCTGTTCTGAACGAAGAAACTTTTATAGAAATGAAAACAAATCTGTTAAGATTGGTTAATCCTTGGTTAGTTAATATCGCTGAGAATGAAGATAAATCAATGATATATGACACTAGTGCCGTTTCTACTGATATTCTTCAGAGTTATGAGAAATTAATCGAACAAATAGTTGAAGAAAAAAACTTGGGTGATCTGTTAGAAATCATAAGAAGCAAACTAGAAAATATCAGGAAAAGTACAATTGAAACTATACAATACTTAAGGGATCATAATGTCCGCAAGTATGCTAAGATACGATCAAAGGGTAAGTGTGAATGCTGCGATAGTCCAGCGCCTTTCATAACTGAAAATGAGGAACCTTTTTTAGAGATACATCATTTGGTTCCCTTAAGTGATGGTGGAACAGATTCTCCCGATAATGTTGTTGCTGTATGTCCAAATTGCCATCAAAGATTTCATCATAGCAAAGAAAGAGAAATTCTGACTGATAAAATTTTTCAGAAATTAAGAGATCTGGAACGTTAGCTAGAATTTTTATTTGGTATACTGATCTCTCCGAGTCCATAATTTTAAGTTCTTCTTACCTATTTAGTTTTAGAACTTTATTAATTAAACATTTAGGAATTTGAAGAATAAAAGGTAATTTTATAGATATTTTTTACAATTATCATTTATTTTAGTAAAACCTTTAATTTGTTTCCTAAAAAACGTATACTCGAGATGAAGAAGTGTTTTGAGGTTAGATTATTTGTAGACGGATGTTCTAGAGGTAATCCTGGTAAAGCTGGTGGAGGATTTATAATTAAAGATATGTCAGGAAACATATTAGAAAAAGGTTCAAAATATCTTGGAAACCGTTTAACAAATAATCAAGCTGAATACAACGCATTAATTTATGGGCTTGACATGTGTGCAGGCGTTTGTAGAGGAAAAGTACATGTTCTAAGTGATTCTGAATTACTTGTTAATCATCTTACAGGTGTATATAGAATAAGAAATGAAAAACTAAAAGAGCTCTTTGAAGAAGTAAAAAAGAAAGAAACTTATTTTGAAAAGGTTTCGTATTCTCATATTCGGAGAGAAGAAAATAAAGAAGCAGATAAATTAGCTAACAAAGCAATTGATGATTTCAGGAAATAACAAAATACATTAATGAACTAGTAAGTATAATTTTAACATCAGTTATTATAAGACGGAGCTTAAAACGGATGGATATTGTAACACTATTTGCGGAACAGCTTAAGGAATTTCAGGAAATAAATGATTTGCTAATTGAGAGTATTAAGAAGCTTACATTGACAACAAGAGATGAATCATCTAATTCTGATTATGTAAAAATTCAGCCAGTAATTTCTGACATTTTTCTCAGTGATAAATTATTTGAACAGTTTATACACTGGCAAATAACTACAGCAGCATATCTGAAGAAATATTCAGAAGATTATCTCTATCAGCTTTTTCAAGAATTGACAAGTCCTTCAGATAAAAAAAGTCTTTTCAATATGATTCTAGTTAAGAAACCTTGGTACTTTACTGATTGGGGTTATTCAAAGAGAAATCAAGAAGGGAAAACAATTTTATATCATAGAAAATACGAAGATTTCTATATTTTGACAGAATTAAATGAAGAATCTGAACAAGATAATATAATTAGTAATTCTGTTAAAAATGGGTATAAGAAGAAATTGAGAGAAATCGAACTAAAGATAAAAGCAATTCTTACCTCACCATACCTTATACACGAAGCAAAGAACAAGATAAAATTCATAGAAAATCAATTAGTACAAGAACGAAGAAACAGTATGATTGATTTAGCAATAGAAGAAATAAATAGGAACGATGACTATGGTTTAGCAATTGGAGCATTTCTTTTTAGATATTCTATGGAGAGTGTTTTAAAAGATAATTACTCAAATTTCCTTGTTGACTTGTTTAAAACTAAAACATTTGGAAGTATTATTCACCATTTATTTGATAAGCATGTTGTAAACTTTATTGATAAGGATTCAATGCTAGCATCTAATAAAGTCTTGACATTTTTTATACATCCTCAGGAAAAAAGTGAACAAAAATTCGTCCAAAAAGATTTATTAGAACTAGAATCCTTAGTAAGGAATATTGTAAAGAAGTATAGTTGAGGAATTGAAAATGAGTTTTGAAGATAGATTAGTCAGTTTAGCAAAGAAATTGAAACCTAGTATATCTGATATAAGAAATTATAATGCAGCTTTAAATTCGGTTTCCAAATGTCTAGATGGTAATAAGAATATCCTTAAGGTAGAAATTTGGAAATGTGGTTCCATAGGTAAGGGAACAGGAATCAAAGGACAAAGTGATCTTGATGCTGTAGTTCTGCTTTCCCCAAAACAAGATATGGAAAAAATATTAGAAAGATTTCAAACAACTCTCAAAGGCTGTTCTACAACACAATCTATAATACGTAAGAGATCAGTAAATATAACTGTAAGAGGAGTTCATATGGATGTTTTACCAACTAAATATGGTTTAACTGATGATCTGGGAAGAGCACAAAGATCAATGAAAGAAGTTGCTGAAATAGCAGGTTATGGTGATCTGTTTAAAGGATCTGCTAGAATTCTAAAATATTGGAGAGATTTACCTGAAAATTCTCCTAATACTGGAAATATTCCTTCTTTTGCAATTGAATTAATACTAGTACGTTGTTTCAAAAGCAATGAACCTGAAACTTTTACAGATTCTCTGAAGTTGTTTTTTGAATATATTAAAGATTCTGAACTAAAGGATAATCTGCAATTGTTTGATTCTAGGAATAGATCACTAGTTTCATATAATTTCAGTTTCCCAAAAAAAGAATTTCTTTTAAGTGAATCGAAAAACGCATACAAGAAGATAAAGACTAATCCAATTGATGAAACCTTTATTTTCAAATAGAATCTTGTTGCATCTAAAAAACTTGGTTTTGTTGTATGTGTTTTCAGTATAACTGCAATGGAATTCTAAAGCTTTTTATAATTTAATAACAATTACTTTGTCATGACATTTAATAATAATAAGAATAGTGAAGCTCATTATCATAGACTATGGAAGAGTATAGTTAATGTAATGACAAAATCAAATCTGAAAATTTCTAGAATAGCTCAAGCTGGATCACGAGCTCTTAGGACACACAGACCAGATAGTGATATGGATGTAATATTCTCTGTTACAGGTAATCCTTCAGAAGAGTCTTTTTATCCTAGATTAATTTCAGTTTTAAAATCAAATTTTAAAGCTGATAATGTTTATCCTGGAAGCAATTACAATGTTGTTCATCTTGATTTTCAATCTGGAGCTAAATTTGATCTAGTTCTTTTATCAGAAAATGATTTTGATGATCAACATGAAGATGATGTGAATTATAGAAGAGAAAATTTATAAACAAAAAATTAAAAGAGTGTGAATTTATCAGCATACTTATGAAATTCTCTGAAACTAGGTTCTCCTTCTTGGATAATTTCAAGTGTTTCTAAGAGTATTTCAAGTAAAGCTTTCATAAAATCTCGGTATTTTAAATCTCTTAGAGATATTCCAAAGTATCTATGTTCTTCATAATAGTCTTTTCTAAGAGATCTTGGATATACTGATCCATAATCAACATCAACTCTAAAGAATCGTAATATTGGCTCATCTCTCTCATCTCTCATAAAGCAAAATCCGAAGTGTCGTTTATTCTCATAATAACAAACAGAATACACTAAGTTACTCAAATTTCCTCCTTTCAAACTTGAATCTAAAATTTGATTTTTCCTATATGCAAATATTTCATCTAAAGTACTATATTCTTCAAGAACATAATCCAGAGAGTCTGTTATCTTGATCAATAGTTCTTCTTTGATATCATGTTTAGCAAAATCAATGTTGCTATACATCTTTATCTTTTCTTCTATAGGTCTATATTTACAGATTCTTAGAGTTTCTGAACCTGATTTTTGTATAGTAAAACCAAATAGTAAATCATAACTATAAACAGGTAGGAGAATTGCTAAACCAAGACTTAACCCTGCTATATCGTCCTCTGCTTCTATCCTTCTTATTTGATAAACCATCTAAACACCCATATTTGATTACTATAGTCTCCATTTTTCATATATTTTCAAACAATTTGTCTTCTTATTAATTTTGAATCTCCATATCTCAATTTTTTTATTTCTAAACCGATCGTAATGTCTCTGTTTAAATTTATCATTAGAAATAACTGGACATTTTAGTGATAAAGCCAAGTTTAATATTTCTTCATCAGGATCCTTGTTTCCTTTAACAAAAACAAATTCAAAATTTCTTAGTTTATCCTTTAATTGCATTAACTTCTGAATAAAAGATCTTGATTCAATTCGCATTTTCGGAGTACTAACAATATAGAAATATCTATTTCTCTTATTTTTTAGCATCTCTAATAAAGCTTCTTCTGTTCTTTCAGATTCATAAACTGAACTATATAATGTGTTCGGGGTATCTATTATAGTGAGCTCAAATCCCCAACTTATATCAACCTTTCTGGAAATGCTATTATCGGACATTAGAGACACATAAAATTGCTTTTAACTTAATAAAAAAATGGTTAAAATGTCTGTGAATGGTATTATTTTGCTAAATTCTTACCTATATAATAAAACTACACTAGATTTTTATTGAAAGAATCTTCTTTGAATCTATGGAAGTTTTGATAGGAATTGAATCAGTTCTATTTAGCGAGAAGAAATCCAGTACATACAAATTTGCACTGATATCTGCATTGGTGGATTATATCATTGAAAACCCTAATGAATATCCTCAAAACGGATTTCATAATATACCCATAGTCTATCTAGCTAAGCAATGGTTATACTATTACTACCCTTTAATGATTTATGGAGAAAAAGGAATCAAACAAGGACCAGCACAAATCTCACTACACAAAATAATAAGGGAATTTGTAGAAAAGCAGCAGGATAAATCCTTTTCATATCTAACTCCAGAAGCAATTTTGAAAATAAAAGAGAAAATCGAAGCTGATGAGATATTGGATAAAGAACTCACCTCTCTTCTAATTAAAATCAGGTATCAGATAATTGATCAACCTTTACAGTATATCAAAATAGCAAGTAACAGAAATCTTCAGGAAGAACTAACTTCTGGTGTTAAGTTCAAAGAAGAATCTTTTGCTTTGTTTGGATTGTATAATAATACTCTACTTTCAGGAGAATTAGAGGATTATCAGAGTATTCGTTCAAAGTCTACTGCTTGGAAGGGAAAAAGAGGAGAGATGTCTTGGTTTGAGTTGGAGAGAGAAGAAACACTATTCATCCAAATGGGACATTATACTTATAGAGAATTAGCAAAATCAAGATTTTTCATAAAGGACGCTATAATAAAGAGATGGTTAGAATATTCTGTTGAGAATTATTTACAGAATGATTCAAAAGCAATATATGCTCTATTTAATGGATTAAATCTTCATAAGAAAGAACCTGAGAGGGAAACACTGAAGATGAATAAACTGAGAAAGATCGCTTTACAGATATTTGAACCCATGCACTGTATCTATTGTGAGAAAGAGATTAAATCATTTGATCTAGACCATTTTATACCCTGGTCAAAATATCCTGTAGATAGATTCTGGAACCTGTTCCCAACATGTAAATCATGTAATAGTAAGAAATCTGACAAAATAGTTGAACTAGAGAAAAAGATGCAGAGGAGATTGAGCAATTATCTCAGAGTATGGTTGAGTTATTTCAAAGAAAATCCAGAAGAACTGCTAATACTGGGTGGAAAAGAAGCGGAATTGTTGGAAATGGATTCACTAGATAAATCAATTAAGCTAATAATTGAGCAGATAAAAGGAATAAATAATGATTTAATCTGATCCTATGTAAATCAAAGATATTTTCTTCAACGAAGACTTTTAGGACTTCTTTCTAATTTTTTCCACTACTAAATTAATCTCTATCTAAGATTTGCTGTTTTTTCAATACCTTTATTACGGTTTTTTCTTGTTCTTTGTTGAGCTTAAAGAAAGTGATTTGAGGTTTACTTAGTATTGCTAACTTTTCATCCTTTATACTATTTGTTACAATCCATTTTACATCTCTTCTATTAGGGATTCCATCTTTGTAACCAAATTCCTCCTTCTCTCCTTTTCCTTTCCCTAGTTCATCCTCTTTGTAGTAATATCCACTGATTACATATCCTATTCCAAAAATTGTCTTTCTAGCATAAACAATCACTATGTCTCCTGATTCGACTTCATCTCTAAATTCGAAACAGAAATTAGCTGTTGGGCTACTATGTTTGGTATTTTTAAGTTCTGAAATTTTCTTTTCAAGATCACTAACATTATCATAATGCTGGATATCACCTTCACCGTAGGTTCCAAATGCAATAATATTATTGTCTCGAAACTCCTCCCAAAAAGCAGGTTTATCTGTAACTCTTTCGCTTGCTGAAATTTTCCACATATTTCTCTGAATTCTTAATTTCATGTTTCTCGTACAATTGAATGTACTTGATTATTTAATTCTTCCTCAATCCTCCTAAAGAAACTCCTTAGTGTTTGTGATAAATTCATCCAAAGAATGGTAAGGAGAAACTCCAGTCAGATATAATTGTTTAAATAGCAGAGATTTTTTTGATGAATTGTAGAGAATTCAAGTAGCTAGAACTAGGTATTTTATGAGAAACTGGTTGAAATGAACAAAGTAGGACAGTTTTTTTGCATAGATTAACTAATTTTGCTATCGGTTAGCTGCAAAAAAGAAACAAAGGTAAAAACAATGTCATATAGAGATAATCGAAATAGAAGTGGCGGTAGGTCAAACAATAGAAGTGGAAATAGAGGTAGAAGTTCAGGATTTGGTCAAAGGAGACCAGTAGAACTCCATAAAGCTACTTGTGCTAAATGTAAGCAAGAAACAGAAGTTCCTTTCAAACCTGACGGTTCAAGACCAGTTTATTGTAGAGAGTGCTTTCAACAGCAAAAACCAAGAAGATATTAAGAATTGCAAGAACTAGCTTACTATTCCTTTTACTTATTTTTTTTTCAATTTTAAACACAACAGATTTTTAATTACTAAATATTTCTAAAAATATCATGATATACGTTTATGCCATTTCAGATAATATCCTTTGTAATTAAGTAAAATAGATAGTGTTTCCTCAGCGGTTTCAACACCAAACACTTTATCTCCTTCCCAGTCAATTCTTTTTCTCTCGTCGATTTTAGTATTAGCAAGTTTACCACTCCAACCTTCTACCTTATATGCAATTATCATTCGTTTTAATTGCCATGCGTAAGCAATTTCAGATAATGTTCCTGCTCCACCACCTATTGCTATTACTGCATAACTATTTGCCACTATTGTGTTTCTAAATATATCCAGACCTGTAGATATGATTAAATCACTGCTGGAATCACCCTTGTTTGGATCAAAATAAGGTAAAATGTCGATTATTGATCCAATTTTATAATTATGTGAACTTCTTCCTCCTTTTCTTGCAGCTTTCATAACTCCCCCTCGACCTCCTGTAATTATTACATACTTATTATCCACCAATAATCTTCCTAATCTATAAGATAATTTATATTTGATTGATTCTTGAGAGATATTTGAGTCTCCAATTATTGCAACTAAAGTTTTCATATTTCCTCTACTCTATATAGATACATACTTGTTATATGGTTTCTTACTAACTATTTTCTCGATAATTTTCTCTATTTAATTCAATAAAAAACCAGCAATTAATTATGTCTCTAAGCTAAATCTGTTTATCAGAATATCTAGTGATTTATTTATTAGAATTATAGTTTTTTCTGCTATTTCGTCAATAAATTGATTATAGTTTGAAATAATCTTTCTTCTATTCAAAAAGATAGAAGTAGACCCAAAGATTGGAATAAACATGTTAAAATGCTGTTTCAAAGCTGAAATGTTTCCTCTAATTTGCTGTAATGTTTCTATTATTTCCACTTCGTTTTTAATCAATGGATAAACAAGTGATGTAAGTTCAGTAAGGTGAGAAGTCTGAGGTTCATATAGTGAGATTTTCTTCTTCTTCTCATTGGAAGACACTATCATCTCTTTTAAGATCTTTAACTGATATTTCAACTCTAAACAAAGTACTTCAATTTTGTTCATCTCTTCTTCGTTAAGAAGAATTGGTTCTTCTGTTTCTTTATTGTTCAAACTCTCTACCTTCTTTTTATTGTTCTAAGAGATTTTATAAGATTATTTAAGTGTATATTTAAATTGAATGCTAACATTTGTCCTGAAAAGCTATTGTTAGATCATATTATCGTATTTTCATGATTCTTTTGTAACCAGAAAGCTAGTTGACTTGAATTAATAATTTTCTGAGCAGCTTGTTTTCTTGCTTTGGATTTTGATAGCCCTAATCCAATCTCAAAATAACTCTCTCCATCTATTTCAATATTATAGAGACAAAGTTCTCTACAGTCTATAGTTGCATACCAAGCTGCTCCTTTAATCTCAGGAAGATGAGCGTTCAACAACATTAAAGCTCCATACGGATTTTTCTTAGCTTTACGCCAAAAATACTCCGTAAGTAACTCACCTTTCACAGTATCAAGTTCAATTTTATCTTTCAGTTGTAGATCTGTTTTTGAGAATAAAATCTCTCTTACAGAAAGAGATTGAACTACACTTTTTTGAACTTTCACAGGTTGCTCTGTTTCAGGAAGACTGATTGATCCTTGTAAACTTCCAAATTCTAATTCTAGATATTTCCTTGCAGCATCTTGTTCTGCTCCTCCCTTAGTTCGTTTTTCTGAACTCTCAATTTCATATTTAATCCCCTTGAACTTTCCACTTATTGTTGCTTTGAATAATAGTGCATGATCTTCTCCACCCACTCTTACTGGATCATGTATCACAATATCAGTGAAATTCGATTGTTGATCATTAAATTGTAACAACAGTCCTTTGAAATTTTCTATCAGAAGATTGTGTTTCAAAGCTAAATCAAATATATTTTTAACAATAGATATACAAGAATCAAGTCCATTAATTCGAAAACTTGCCCCTAACAGTGCTTCAACCATTTCTTTTAAATCTTTTATCTGGATAACATAAGTGGAATCTAAAGGGGATAACATGCGATCAAATCCTAGGGTTCTACCAATATTACTCAATGTGATGCTATTATGAAAACTAGCTCTATATCTGGCTTTATCTCCTTTGGTTAATATTTCCATAGAATTCAAGATAGATTCAAAAGCTTGGTCTAATACTCTATCTCCTTCTAAGGCAAGATTATCAAACTCACTCCCACCTCCGCATGAAGGGGGCTTAATTGCGATTTCAAAAAGGTCTTCATTATTTTCAAGTTTAAAGTATTTTACTATATCTTCTCTTTTCACTTATAACACCAACCAGAGAAATTTATTGCTATACTATTTATCTTTTTGCAAAACATAATTATAAGTTACACAGTGAAAGTAAAGCTATATGGTCAATTTCATTCATCGAACTTCCTCACACAAAGTATTAGAAATAATACTGAAAGAACAAAGTTCTGAAACAGAGTTGATATCTCAAAAATTACTCAAACTAGGTCACAAAAGACAGAAAGCAGATATTAAGGGAATGGTAGGAATACTAGACCATTTTGGACTATTAGAAGAGAAGAACCAGGAGCAATCAAAGATACTTATCAAAGGAGACTATCAGAATCCTTCAGAATCTTTAGTATATGTAGCAAATGAGTTCATAGATGAGATGATGGAGAGAGGATTATTACTCAGACCTTTCCTTGAAGCTGTTCAAGCTTTCCCAAATAGGAACAGAATGATACAGTATGAACTAGTAGATAGATGTAAGCATTATGGTTACTATGATCAGAGGATAGGGGATGATATCTCATTCAACAGTTTTTGTATTCGATTTTGAAACGAAAAAAAGCAAATTTCTTACGTTTCTTACAATATTCCTAGATTTTATTGCTTTCTAATAGTTCGTCAAAATTTATCTGCTCCAGAGTAAATCCTAAGTCTAAGATGTTTATACTTTTCATTGCTATTTCCTTGATGTAGTTAGGATTTTCACTGTTTTCAATCATTTCTCTCCATGTAAGTATAGTAAGAGTAAACTGTAAATCTTGTAAAATTGACTGGTACTTATCCCTGGTATATTCCTTGATTTCATTTGTATCAAAAATTTCTACTTGATAACCAGTTTTTCTAAAGAATCTTAATTTATCCTCTAATTCGCTTTCAGTTGTTACATAATTTATTATTGAGCAATTCTTCTCATACAGTTTCTTCAACATAGCTTCTATAACTACTTGAAGAATGTCTTTAGAAAGTTCAACTAGTAAAATAATATCTAACATAATCGAAATGTTACAGAGCAAATAATCATATTTTCCTTCTTCATCAGCAATAGAAAAATTAGAAAGAGAACCAATAGAATCGACAGGAAGTAAAGTTTCTAAACTAATTTGTTTCTTGATAAGAAAAAGTGAATGTATCATTCTACTGAGTTTAAATAACTGAGATTCTTTGGCTTTAATAATAATACATACTGGTTTCGAAAATTCATTTTCGTACTGCTTGAATATTTTAAGAGCAAGAATATATAATTCTTCTAAATCATAAAGGTATTCTACATCTTTACGGTCATTAAATATCTTTGAGAAATCCATAATATCATCTCTTTTGTTCTTCAGCTCATATAAAGGGAAATCCAGATATGCAAGATCATGACATTAATTGAAAATTATCTTGCATAATATGTTTTTCTTAACTCAATGTATTATTTGTTCTTTCTACAACTCAAGTGGTAGCGTTTTTTTGGTATTAATTCCTTGATAATTAAGAAATCTCCTGGTTCTAATTCTTCATGTTCCCTATACCATTCGAATATTCCTTTTGCAATGTATTTTCCTTCAACTTCAGGGTCATAATCTGATTTACCTGATCTACTTGTAACATAAGAGGAAATCTCTCCAATATCTGTTTCAAATATGAAATCCTCTTTATATTTCGGAAAGAATTTTCTTATTTCTGTATTTAAAGGAATTAAGTTATACCTTTTCCATCTAGGAGTTTTTCCACTTTTGGAAGCACCTAGTTGGATTTCTATGTAATTCTCATTTTGATTAGTTTTGCTTTCCGTGTCTTCAAAATCAGCAGGTTCAATATAGTTGAACAAATGTAGAATTACCTCAATACTTTCTAAATAACTGTCACAAATCTCGCGTATGATCGAATCTTTAGGTTCTTCACTAGGATCTATTTTATTCACAAATTGAAATCTATCAAGTTCATTCAGAAATTCAAATAATTTTGTTTCAAGATATCTATTTTCACCTCTGTCTAAGGTATCATCATCTTTTGTAAAAATAAGCCCTCTATTCCAGAAAGCCTTATTTGAGTTATGCTGTTTTATTCTTTTCATAAGACTACTGCATTCACCTATATACATCTGGTATTTAGTTTCACTTGAAAAATCAACATTTATTAATAGATAAATTCCACCATGTTGTAATAATTTCAAATCTTGAATCTCTTCTAAATCACTTCTAAAAAATTCTAATCCTAAAATCTTCTCTTTTCTACTAGAAATTCTCTTCGTTTTTGTATTAGAATCAATACTAATATTGTAATGATCCCATTTCGGTCCATTTTGCATGATATAATCTCCATTATCTTTAAGTTGCGTGACCTCTGGTTTTTTCTCTTTCAGCTTCTGAAGGTTTTATTTTATAAATTACTTCTTGAAACAAATTTTCCTGAGTCACGAGTGTGTGATTCATAACAATTATTTAAACTATTTAATTTTTAATAAAAATTGTAATTTTCATGAAAGAAATTACCATTCTCAATCAATTTCAGAATTATTTATATTAGCCTGCTTTTATCATTCGTGATGGAAGAAGTAGAAGTAGTTAAACGAACATTCGATTTCTTATTTGAAGAATCAAACTATCAGTTATGGATAGATAACCACCCAGCTTATGCAAAACTTCATCCTAAAGACTATCCTAGACATAATATAACAATTAAAGGATTTATTCCTGATTTGATAGGTTTCAATCAGTTTGAAGATATAATCGCTATTGAAGCTAAAGGAACAAAGGATATTCAGAAAGGTATAGGACAAGCTTTAACATACAAAGAGGGTTCAAATGTCGTCTATCTAGCAGCTGAAAAAGAATCTTTGACTAGATTTGATGTAGCTTTAAAACAAGGGAATATAGGTTCAATATTGGTTTCAGAAAAAGAAGTAAGGAAGATAGATCCAATAGAACAATTTAGAGCTCATTTTATAGATGATACAAGAAGAGAGTTATTCATTCTAAGCAAAGATATGGTCTCTTCCCAGAAAAGATTAACAGATTTAACAAGAAATCACATAGTAAACTATCTAGCTCCTATACTGTTCATAGATTCGAATTGGGTTGAAAAAAGAACAGTAGAAGAGAAACTTCAGGATTACAATATTCAAAACACTTCAGAGTTAGTTAGAGGTGCAATAATAATAGGTTTGATAAAGGAACAAGGGGGAGAGGTAAGGATAACAGATGAAGGGTTCGTTTTAAAGAAAATCATGCAATTAGAAGAGATAGATAGTTTAGAGAAGTTAGAAGAGATAAAGAAAGAGACGAGTAGAAAGAAGGGAGTATCGTTGATGACAGAGTATCCAGAAATAGCGATAACGTTGAAAATGCTATATAACAAAAATGAGCTGTTTATGGAATTACTGAAAGTATTTGAAAAGCAGAAAAGGAGAGAGATGAGCTTTAAGGAGTTAGTAGAAGAAATAGTAAAGAATAAACCAAATATGTTCATAAGCCTCTTCTGTCCAAAGAATAAGAAAGAAGAAGTGCTGCTAATGTATCAGAAGGGCGAAGAGAAGAGTATCTATGAAGAAGAGAGAGTTTTAAGAGAAAAAATAACTCATTCGACCGTTTTCACGTTCAAGAAACATCTGATACATCTAGGCATATTATCGACAGAGAACACAATATATTCTGGAAAACTAATCGAATATAAGTCTGATGAAGATTCGTGGATTTTATCTTAAGTAAATAAGTAATAAAGAGTGTGTCTTAAAATGAAGCAATATCTAATTAGAAATGAGAAGGAAGAAATATTATTTAATAAAACAAAAGAAATATACGAAGAGTATTTAGCTAAGAAGTGTTTTATTACTGACTTAGCAACTAAAAATATAGTCTATCTTGCTAAGAATATACCTCAAGATATTATTATTGATTGGGTTATAGATGATATAATTGACACGTGGATATGGAAAATAACAGAATCTCCTGGTCCTAGAAAAGATACTAAGTATTCAGGTCAAAGGTATTGGACAACTGAAGCAATTGAATGCTATTTAACGAATTTAGAAGAAGGGAAAAGAGGGAAGGAATTATATCAGAGGTTAAGACACGAACATGTTTATGAGAAAAAGAAGATAATAAATGAGATTATTAAAAATCCAACTGACAGTAGACATGTTATTTCTTCGCTTGAGATTGTTATTGCTTGTGTAATAGAAAAAGAAGAACATTCAAAACTCGTTAAAGAAGCCGTAGGATGGAAAAGATATTTAGGGGAAAAAATAAGAGTAATTGATTTACTCAAAGACAAAGAATTGGAACAAGAGGATTTAAGATTAAAAGAGTGATGTAAGATGGTTTTGATATGAATCCATTTGATAAATATGAAGGAAAAAGACTATAAGGTGAAATTATCTACAAAGGTTCTTCAAGAAAAGATTATGGCATACCTGTTTTTAGGTAGTATGGCTTAGAATGTGTTTATTGTGGTATGAATTTTCTCGTTTATAAAAATTGGTTGAATATATCTGTATAAACTATGTCATTCCAATCCAGAGCTTAAACTATTGGAAAAATCAGGGAAAAACAGAAGAAAATCCAGAATTAACTGTAAGATAATTATTTATCGGTACATTGAAGAGCTCATTCACTTTCTTCATATTGTTTCATAGATATTTGTAATCAATTTCGTTTTTGAAGTAAATTTAAATAATTCTCATTATCTTTCATCCATTCTTCATATCTTGTTATTTCGTCCCTTAGTTCATCCTTTCGATATTTGACTAGATCTTCCATATAATCTTCATTATTGAGAGCTTTTTCGAATTTCCTTTCAGATTTGGCTATTCTTGCTCCAAATTCCCAAGTGCCCTGATTGAAAGAAATAGATGAAACCTCAGCTTGTTTACAAAGAGTAAGTATTTTTTTTTGTTTTTCAACAATTACTTTTTTTGAATATGAAATTGGTTTCCATTCCTTAAAAAGTATTTTACCTACCCTCTCTAACCATATATCAATAGGTTGCAAGAGGTAAAGATCTTTGATTTGATTTTCATCTATTTCAAGGAAAAATGCTAGATCCCGTAAATAGAAAGAAGCAATTTTATATTTAACACCTCTTATACTACAGATGAAATCATATATTTCTTGAGTATTTTGTTCAATTAATTTTTTTCTTGCATATTTTGTTAAATTTATGATAGATTCTTCTGAGAGACGATTTAGTACCCCTTCTTTAGAATTCATTGGATTATTTTTTTCATTAACTTTCAATCCTTCATACTTTTTCTTTGCAATCTCTTGGTAAGTTTTCCAGATATCTTCCACAGCTTTATGATAGAGAGATTTTGTCCAGTTAATTTTCTTCCTATATTGTTCTAATGTATCCAAGGCACAAGTTCTATAATTTGTAAGATCAATATTCCTTTCATAAGCATATTTAATAAATAAAAGCAAAGCTAAATAGTTATTATCTTCTTCAAATTGCTCTTTTTTTGGTTTTTCACCTTCAAGAGCATAGTGAGCATAGATCTGCGAAAAATTCTCCAATCTTCTAACAATATCAACCTGTTTCTTGGTAAACATTTCTAATAACCTACAATATATATATTAAAAACTCATTATTAATTTTTCTAAACATACTCAATGATTCTATCAAATTCTATAGGGTATATCATATTAGATTATAAGGAATACTTTACAGTTAGAGGATTAGATAGTTTAGAGGAATTGGAAGCGATAAAGAAAGAAATGAGTAGAAAGAAGGGAGTATCACTGATGACAGAGTATCCAGAGATAGCTATAACGTTGAAATTATTGTATAACAAAAATGAGCTGTTTATGGAATTACTGAAAGTGTTTGAAAAGCAGAAAAGGAAAGAGATGAGTTTTAAGGAGTTAGTAGAAGAAATAGTAAAGAATAAACCAAATCTGTTCATAAATCTTTTCTGTCAAAAGAACAAGAAAGAAGAAGTATTGAGAATGTATCAAAAGGGTGAAGAAAAGAGTATCTATGAGGAAGAGAGAGTTTTAAGAGAAAAAATAACTCATTCAACAGTTTTTACATTTAAGAAACATCTGATACATCTAGGAATATTATCAACAAAAAATATTCTACATTCAGGAAAAATGAGTGACTATGATCTAGAAGAGGATTTATGGTTTCTAGAAACTTCATTGTAATCAAAACAGAAATTGTTGTTTTAGAAATGATGACAAACACGAAAAATTAGTTAGAAAGAATGGTTATAGAAATAATACAAACTTAGTTAATTTTCTCAAAGGAGGTTAATGATAAAAAATCAAAAGCTTAGTTATGGATTTATTCACTAAAAAAAATCAAGCTGTACACCGCTTCTAGTTTGTAACTATTTGAATGATTCCTTGATTTTCATTCTTTTTCACACAACTATTTATTCATGTGATACGCAGATTTCAGTATCATCATCCAAATTTTCATGTTTTAATAAATGATATTCGTCTGACTTAATTTTGTTTGTTAAAACTTTTTCAATCCTTAAAAATGAAGTTCTTACATATATAGAACATGGAACATTAATTATTGTGTCTCTTTCTTTACAAAGATGGAAATGATTATTTGCGAGTTTTAATAACATCTGTTTATCAGTACCAATCTCTCCACATCTTAAGCAAAGAATCATTTTCGATCCAGGTATATGTAACTTAAGTTTTATTTTAGAAATTTCTTCATTTATATGAGTAAAATCCAAATTCACATAACCTTTAAGATATCTTCTAAAACTATTAATAATTCTTTTTTGCTTTTCTTTCTTTATCCTTGGCAATCTTAACACCCATTCTAACTACACACATAGTTATATTTCAACATTTATGATATTCTAGTTTGCCATTTTTGACCTTTTCTTGATGTCTAATTAAGAAATTCAAAAAGATTCATTTCCTTATATGCTTTTTTATCTATAAGTTTACTGAGAACACATGAACAATAAAAAAAAGATAATAAATATGATAATGATATTCAGAAGAGAATTGAAAGAAATAAGAAATTCAGAATTGTGTTTTGAAAGACTTGATTTCTTTAAGTACAGATGGAACAGCTTCTTACAAAAGAGAATACCTCATCTGCAACAAACTCCTATAATCATTGGAGTTTCCTTCAAAGCTCCATCTTTACAGGAGAGGATTAATGAATATTTTCAAGATATCCAGCAATTGGAAATGGAAGTACACAAAGTATTATGGGAAGTAACAACCTTTGGTGTAAAAATTTCTAAAGAAGTAACAGGAGATAATTTCGAAAATAAAACTTATAGTAATTTCCCATATCGAACTATCCAATTTATTTATAAAATAATAACAAAAATACTCTTGAGTTAGAAAACTAGGAACAAGAAATTAATCTAAAAGAACTAAGAACTCAATTTCTTTTACCAATCATAAATCCCTCCTCTACTTAGGCATTTTTCTCTACCCCAATCAACTTCTTCTAGAGCTTCTAAAGGGTCTACTTCTAGAATAGATCGACTGTTTCAATGAAACCATTAGAGTTCTTAAAGAAACGACCAAGAGGATTAAGCATCACATAGGAACCAAGGAAAAAATCATTAGATTCATAGATAGGATTAGGATATTAATGATTTCAGGAAAGAAAATGGTTTATTCAGGTACATTTTATTCAAAGTTAGAAGAATACAACCTCCTAAAAAAGGAATCCTATTGGAAAGGAAAGAGATGAGTTTTAAGGAGTTAGTAGAAGAAATAGTAAAGATAAACCAAATCTGTTCATAAATCTCTTCTGTCAAAAGAATAAGAAAGAAGAAGTATTGAGAATGTATCAGAAGGTGGACGAAAAGAGTATCTGTGAAGAAGTGAGAGTTTTAAGAGAAACAATAACTCATTCAACAGTTTTCACGTTCAAAAGATGTCTGATACATCTAGGAATGTTATCAACAGAAAATATTCTTTATTCGGGAAAATGAGTGACTATGAGCCAGAAAAAGATTTATGGATGCTATATAAAAACTTGAGATCTTATCCATAACCTACAAAGAAATCAATTCTTCCCATTGAGAAGTATCTATCTCTGTTTTTAATAATCCATAGAAGAAACCAGCTTCATCTTGTTTTATTAGAGCATCACATTCTCTGAGTTCTATGTCTCTCTTTTTTCTTGTAAACTCAATGGCATGCAATAGAAACACTTCACTAAGCTTAGTTTGTAAAATGAGAAGTATTCTTTTAATATCTTCTGATTCTTTGAATTTATCTTTTGCTGATAAAATATTTGTTGGATAATCTTCAGGTTTAGACCAGTTAATTGCTATGAGATTAGGACTATTTGATAGTTTTTGTTCCAAAGTTTCTTTTACTGATAAATCATTTTCATGCTCCAAATGAAGCAGAAAAGAGTATTCTTCTATCTCATGATTATATGTGGTCCATACCAAATCAGCATGTCTTTTTTTACCTTTTATTTCTACTTTTTCTTCTTGAAAAGTGTAATATCCCATCATTTCTCCAGCTTTTGCAAAAAAACCTAGCTCTCTTTCTGTGAATTTCTTCAATGTTCTGTCTTCTCTATGAAACATTAAAGTAGAATAATTTCTTATAAATCCTTTAAACAATTGCATTAAATCCATAATTTCAACCTTCAATGATACTTTATTATTAATAATTTAATCAAAAGCTACAGAAAGCATTCTTAAATTTTCTTTAGTTGAAAGAAAATAGTATAATTTCAAACATTTATTACCATTTTAATTCATTTTGAAAATACCTTTAAGTGATTCTTCTTTATCTAAAATCGATGTCTAGTATTTATGCTTTAAGATTCCATTTATTAAAGGATCTTGCTTACTCTTATCATAATAGTATTTCAATGATATATCTAATTACCATTGATTCAGGTGAATTTATAAAATAAAGAATTATCTTTATAGGATGAATTGATTACAAAATCAATTTTAGTAGTTTAGGGGATGAGAATTAAGTGAGAGAAGAGAATGAAATAAAAAAAATAAGTATTAGCTTTAATACAAAATCAGCTGAAATCAAAATTGGAGTTGATTCTTTTGAAGAATTAAGTAAAGAACAGGAAGATTTCTATAGAATGGCTGATTTTCTGTATAGAATTAATTCTATTTTTGAGTTAAGAGATAAGTTTTCGCAAATATATTCTATATTGCCACAAGAATTGATAATTCACTATAATGAAAATACCTGGGCATTATGGGAAAGAGTTTTATTAATATTATTTAACAATCACTCCTTTGAAACATCCAGAAGTGAAATTTGGAGCTATAATATAAGCCAGAGCTCATTACGCGGCATAATAAGAGACAGAACAGATTACATAGAAACAACTGAAAGTGAAAAAATAGTATTAACCACAGAAGGATTAAACTATATTTTAGAAAAACTAAATTTAGAATTGAAAGATTATCAAAATGAAAGACAAGGAGAAGATTTGAATGAATGAGGAGCTATCAGAGAGTTTAAACATTTTAGCTAAAACATTTGCGATTTTTACTATAAAAGATATAGAAGATAAAAAACAAAAAATATGGCTACTACATGCAATGGGATTTTCAAATACTGATGTAGCAGTAATTTTAAACACTACCAAAACAGCAGTAGGGATGACTATATCCAGAATGAGGACAGACAAAAGCAAAGTAAAAGGAGAAGAAGAAATTGAATGATTCAGAGAAACATACTTCTAGAATTTTAGAAATTCTTTCTCAAAATCTAGAGAAAATATCAAATGCATTATTGCTAAGTTCTTTAATGGATTACCGAAAAAATATTGCGGATAGAATTACTAATACAACTTCAAGTAAAGCAAAAAAAGCTGTTTGGGATTTATGTAATGGGTCAAATAATAATACTGATATTTCAAAAATACTGAAGAAGAGCAAACCAACAATCTCAGAACATATTCAAGCAATGGTTGCAGAAAAAATTGTATTTGGGATATTAAGAGGAAAGGAAAAATATCCAATTTCTATTGATTCCTTAATTGATTTATTAATTATATCTAGTATATCTATATAGAAAAACGTGATTGCAGGCTAAGTGATTTAATATGTACATAGAAAAGGAATTAATGGAACAGCTATGCAAAAAAATGAGTAACACAGAACAACCGATTACACCAAGACATGTTCATCGAATTCTTGACAAAAAAATGAAAGAGTTGGGTTTTGTGGACAAAAGAATTTCAACATTTGCTATTGCGAATTATTACTACGATGTAAATTTTAGAAGATTTGTTTCCAAACAAGAACTTCCAGAAGTTGAAAGAAATCTAAAGGAAATTCGTGATTACGAAATGAAAAAATCACAATTAGAACAACAAATTCCACAAACACAAAGATCTTCAAATGTAAAAACTGTTACAAAAATTGTTCCTGAAAAGAAGAAGCTTCAAAAATTCATCAATATTCATACTTATCCAAGCGATTTCTATCGTAAGCTACAAAAAGACATAAATTTGGCATATACATATGAAATATATTCAGCAGTTTTAATTCTTCTAAGAAAATTGATTGAAAATCTTGTAATTGGAATTTTAAGAAAAAAATATGGTTCTAAAACAAAGGATAATGTTAATTTGTATTTTAATACGGATAGAAAACAGTTTAAACCACTTAACACTATAATAAAGAATTTAGATTCAAAAATTAAAGAAAAGGATTTTGATGTTTTTCCTCCCCTGAACAATGATTTAATTAAAGAACTTAACAAATATCGAGAGGCAGGAAATAGTAGTGCTCATACAATAGAAGTCGATTTAACTAAAGATGATATGAAAAAGTACAAAAAAAATTTGGAATTCATTCTAAATATTCTAATTCAAACATTTAATAGCTTGTGAGCAGTTTTTTCCAATTTTGTTAAGTCTCCATTGTTGAAAAATGCTCTTTTCTGCACCAAAGTAAGAATCATAACATGTTGATAAATTAGTTTGCATTTGATTTTATAAATATAAATAGTTCTGGAATTCTCTTCAAGGTACTACCGCTCATTTCTTAATCACTACATTATTAATCTTCACTTCTACATGAATAGGTGCTTACATGAGGATTGTAATATTACCACTGATTATAATAACATAAGCTATTTTCAAACCTTCAAAAATATAATCCTTACTTTCCAATTCCTCATAAACTCCCATATCTGGATCAGCACCATTTACTGAACTATTAATAGGTCCAGAAGAGTTGACCACTGTTTAGAAGATATAGTTTTTCCATCAATTTTTTCTGCAATAGCTTTAGCAATATCATCATAACCATAACAAGAATTACTGATTATATTCTCAATTTCATCAATTAGCGATTCTAGACTGGTTTTTAGATAATCTTGAACAAGTGGACCTATTCTTTTTATAGTTTATCAGAATCTGAAAGTTCATCATATTCTTAATTCATAACCAAAATGGAAGATAATAGGGTGTAAAACATTATTCTAAAAAGATTGCTAGAGAGTAGATTTATATTTCTATATTTACTCTAGTTACTATGTCTGATGAGAAACGTCCTTTGATAGGTGAGTTCAGAAGTTATCCTTTTGGTAATTTACCTCCTGAAGGCTTTTATGATTTCTCCAAAATTGAAGTTATTGTATACCAAACTGAAGAAAGACCTCAACGCAATATTAGTTTTAAGATGAAATTGAAAAAAGATGAAGAAACAATGATGGTAGAAGATTTCATCCCAGGTGATGAAAGAACAAAGAAAGTGATGAAAAGTTTTTCACCTTTGATGGATGCCTTTGCTCTAGGTTTTTCCTCTTCATTTCAAGTTTTTATGCCACTAGTAAGAAAAGAAAATGAAGGTGGTTTTCGTATTTCTTATGATAGAAGTCAAAGGGTTTTTCCACAAGATTATCATACTTTGTATCACACTCTAACAACAAAAATTGATAAATTAAGTGAAGAAGAGGATAATGAATCTATACAAAGATTTCTTAGATCATTAAGAAAATACCGTATTGCACTAGATAATGAGAAACACTCAATAGAATTTTTTGAGAATATTGTCATAGCATTAGAATCACTTTTTATTAATACTAAGCTAAAAAATATAGAAGCTCCTACAAGTATTTGGTGTATTTTTCGAGAAAAAATGAAAGAACTTTCTAAGCAAGCAATAGAGAAAATAATAAAGGAAGGAGAAATACAAGCAGAACAGAAAGTGCTCAATCAGGTGCACAACAATGTTCTAGATGCGATAGATAATACCTATATGCCAATCAAGGATAAAGTAATTATACAATTTAAAAAACTCATAGAGCTCTATAAAGAAAAATATAAAACAATCCCCTTAGATGTTGAGAAAACAGTAATCTTTTATCTTAGAAATATTGATAGATGGTTTAAAGTTAGAGGAGCACTATTTCATGAATCTAATGTTTCATCTGCATCTTGGGAAGAATACACGAGTATGGCTTACGAAATTAAAAGAGCTATAAATGCTTACTATTTTATGTTTCTCCATGTGAAAGATTGTTTTCAAGATTTTCACAATGGTTTTCCAACAGATGAACAAGTGAAAAACTTTTGGTCAATGGTAGTAAGAAAAGAGATCAAAGCTCTTCAAATTCCTTCAGAAGATGATGTTCCTCAATGGCATCATATTCAGAGTAATTTGACACAAACTGTAGAAGAGTTTATCTTATTTTATTTATATACTGTTAAAAAAGCTTCAGTATCTGAAATTATAGCAGCAAGCTTTCCTTTCGGAATAAATATTCTGAATTATTCAACCTATTATAATGTATTAAATTCTTTTACTAAGGAGGGCATACTCAAACAAACAAAGGAAAATCTATATCTTGCCAATTTTGATGATTTAAACTTACATTTTTGATAAGTTTGTGAATCATCTTTTTTCTTATTGAATTTTATTCTTCAGATAATTGCTCCATGATATCTCCAAGATTCCAGTCAACTACTTTTGATTTATTTCTCTTTATTGGTTCTGGTATTTTGTGTTTTGCATCACGATAAATTCTAACACCAACTACCTTCTTATCCATTTTATAGCTTTGATTCAATTCCCAATTAACAGCTTCTCTAGAATGTGTATCTTCACCAATCAAGCAAATAGTATAATCACTTCTCTTTATTCTCTCTTTTACTCTCGTTTTCCATTTATCTGAGAAAGGTTCTTGAACTGAATAATCCCGAAAAGCAAAATCGAATCTATCATCCTTTGCTTGGTATCTTAAGAGCTTTACTTGCATTTCATCCACAGTATGAAAGCTGATGAACACATTACGGGGTTCATAGGAAAAATCAGTAAGTCTCCTTTGCAATCTCATTTCTGTGTTTCTTATACTTTCATTTGCTTGATTCTTTAAATCTTTTCCATATGTCGCCGATCTACTTGGTGGATTATATACTCCACTGCTTCCTCCACCCATTAGATTTCACTTCCTTTGATAATCATCTCTCTTATTTGTTCCATCAAAGCATAATAAGCTAAGTAGTTGTGAGCAAAAACCTTTTCTTCATAGTCTTCAGTTAGTGTTAATTTACATGCTTTACATTCACAATCACTATCCAAATTTGCGAAATTAGTGAATTTAAAGTTTTCATTATCTGAAATATCAACAACTTGTCTATACCAACCTAGCCCATCAAATATATCTGCTCCAGATAATGCATATTTCTTAATCATCTCAGGATCACTGCAGCCTAAGATATGTAGAAGGGTTGGATTCTGCATAGAGCTAAGAATCTTAACTATAGACTGAATACTTTGTAATCTTTCTTCTAGATTTTTTCCTAGATTCACTTCTGGAATCCCAATAACATCTAGTTCAATCAGTTGTAAAGTATTTATTACTGAATCTGGGATCTTTTCTTTTTTAGTTTCAGCAATTACGAATTGTAGATAAGAATTGTTAGAATAGCTTTCTTTTATTTGCTCAAAACAGCTAATTGATTGAGTAAAGTTGTTTTCAGGATGATCAAGGGATATAATCATATCTGGATGGATTTTATCAATTATCTCTAAATAAGAATCAAGAGTCCATTGTTTTGGTTTTATGATGTTTCTGAGCTCATAACCCCCACTGTCTAATGTTACAAAAGAATCTTTCTTAATCTTTAGATCCTTAAAATCTTCTATGTAATCATAAGCTGAAATTAAGAAATCCACAGGTTTTACTCTTTTTACCCATCTTTTAGCATTTAAGAAATCGTTTTTTCTACTTGCACTCGATAAAGCAGGAATAAACATTGGAGTGTATCTCTGAAGATTATTAATTTTCAATTCAACTATTCTCCCATATCCGAATTGCTTAAGTATTTTCATTAATCCTCCACATCCTTTTTGTTTAATAATATAACTAATTATAAAATTAAAATCTTTCTGTCCAAAAGAATGAAAATCATTTATTTTCTAAAATAGCTTTATCTAATTCCAGACATGAAAGACATTTGCCACATTCTTTCAAATCTCCTTTTTGACAAGAGTAGGAATGACTAAGAGGTAGTTCTAGCTCTTTAGCTAACTCTACAACTTCATTCTTTTGTAAATCAGAAATTGGAGTGAAAATAGTCATTTGTTTATTAACGCTATCAGAAATTAATTGTTCAGCTCTTTGAATGAAAAACGAAGTGGAATCTGAAAAAACTCTTTCGCTCCTTATTATACCCAAAGCAATCCTTTCTATATTCATTCCTATGGCGAATTGTGCAGCTATTATAAGCAAGAGAAGATTCCTTCCTGGATAAAAATCATCTTTATATTCTTCTTCTAAAGTTAAACTATTTTTAAGTCCTAAGTCAGGGATTTTAACCAATTTTGCTGAATTAAGATTGAGAAATTTTATTTGTTTCAAAACAGTTTTTTGTTCTTGATTAGCTGCTAAATGCCCATAATCCACAAAAAGGGGATATAGTTCATAATTTTCAGAAAGAATTTTACACATTAGAAAAGAATCTATGCCACCTGACATCAAAACTACTACTTTTTCCATTCTTTGCACCTAATTATTCAGTTGGATTCTCTAGAGTAGATAATTAATTTTGAAATCCAATACATAGCTAATGCTCATTTTGTTTTTCTCCTCCTTCTTCCATTTAATCCAATCCTTCCCATCTGTCTTAAGAAATTTATCTAGGTGCTCATCACATAAAAACCAAATTTGTTTTGAATTTCTCTCAGTTAGAGGATGAAACATTTTCAGTTCTAAACAATTGAACCCTTCTTCTTGACATTTAGGCGATTCAGGTTTTCGAAACATACATTTCTTATCCATCATATCAATCACATTTATTCTATTCTCTACCGAATAATCTGGATAATTCTTCCTCAATCAGTTGTGGATCCCACTCAATTGTTTGAATTCCAATCGTTTTTAATAAAGGAGGAAGTCCTCCTGAAGTAGTAGGAATTTTAATCGCGAGTATTTTCTTGTTTTGAGAATTTGCCACTTCAAGTTCCCATCGGACAACCGGAGCATTGTGTGTGTTTCTACCAACTAATACAGCTACTGCAGCACAATCTCTCATTAAGCTTAAAATATATCTCTTAACAGCTTCAGGACCTTCTGGACGTTTATTTTCTTTATCTGTAACAGGTATATCTGTAATTTGATTATTTTGATTAAGCATCATGCTAGCGAAATCATTTCTATATTTTATATCTCCACTCTCATAGCAAACATAAATCATTGCCATAATTTAGCTAATAGATACTGTAAATAAAAAACTTTCTAGCTATTTATGAGATTCAATTATACAAATGAATAAATAGAGAATCCTATTAACACACAATACATTAGTATAATGAACCAAGGAATCCATTTTTCAAATTCTGATAATCCTTTATATTTCATCTTTTTCTTTAAAATTTCCCATTCAGCATAAAAGCCTTTTATAGGTAATTTCTCTTCAATCTTATTGATTACATTGAACTTTGCTGTATTTAATTTCTTATAATTCCTTATCATACCAAACCAAAGCAATGAGAACAGTATGCCAATTACACTTAGAGGTATTATGAATAAAGAATTACTAATTATGTCAATTAGAACTATGCTGGCTGTTCCAATAATTGTGTTTAGTGTTAGAAAAAAACCATTTGTAACTGCTCTTTTATCACTTATTCTATCAGCTTTATCAGTTAATATCCGATATTGATCAATTAGGTGATCTTGATATTTATCTTTTTCATACGATTTTTTACTCTTACCATAGTATTCCTTATCTGTAAGATTGTAATCATAAATACTTGGTTTATTCTTCTTTTTCAAGATATTTTTAATTTGTTTGAAACACACTTTAATCAGAGTTAATATTGTTTTCAGGTTTATAAAAATATAGTAGAAATTAAGAATAATTTCTTAGTTTTCATCTATTATTCAAATTTTAAATCAAGAGTTAAACCATTTATTCTTAACCACTCTTTCCATTTATTGTATTCAGGGAAGTGTGATTCTAGCAAATTCCAAAATTCAATTGAATGAAGAGGTTCTTTGAGATGACACAATTCATGAACAACAATATAATCTATTGCTGAAATAGGCGCCATTACAATACGCCAATTGAAGTTCAATATGTTATTCTTTGTACAGCTCCCCCATCTCAGTTGTTGACTTCTAATAACTATCCCGTTTG
Organism: Candidatus Heimdallarchaeota archaeon; assembly: GCA_030603365.1. GTDB lineage: Archaea > Asgardarchaeota > Heimdallarchaeia > Heimdallarchaeales > Heimdallarchaeaceae > UBA460. The sequence continues at coordinate 89,811 of JAUVXV010000006.1, read as the reverse complement.
GTTTAAGATCAAATGATTTTGAGAATTTATCAACTCTAGTAGAAATGATATCTTTTGCTTGTTCTTTATACCATTTCAAGAGAACTTTCTTCAATTCCTCTTTTCTTTCTAATTCATTCAAATCCTTATTAATATAGATATGAAGAGTATTTTTGTCTAATTCTACTACAGTTCTTCTTTTATCGAAATGGTGAATTTTCAATCTGATTAGTTTGTCCTTGAGTTTGATCTTTTCCCCACTTACTAATTCTCTTCTCTTAGGTACAGGTTTAACTATTTCATCAGTTTTAGTGAGTTTTTCTGCTACCCATCTCCTCTTCTCTCTTACTTTTTCTTCAACGGTTTCTTCAGATAGATCATAAGGAGCTCGAACTATAACACTACCATCAGGTTCAACAATGATAGCTATTGTAGTTCTATTTGTTCTAATGATAGAATAAGCAAAACTCGTTTCACCGAAACTGATTTTTGGAGAAGTCTTAGGCATGGCAGTTCCTCTTAATAGTATATAGACACTTTCATATATTAACTAGCAACAAAGTGGACTTTAGCTAATTCAACAATCTGTTGCGAAAGAGCTTGATGTAGTTCTGATGGAATTGGAAATTCCTCTTGAAGTTCAAAGAACTTTTGCTTACAGGCTCTTCTAATTTGTCTTAGAATATCTGATTTGAGATGCCAATCAACGATTGAGACTAGGGGTTCTATACTCTCCAGGGTCTCATAAGTAAACCTGACTATCTCTCTGCTATCACTTATTTCTATTTCTTCTAACTCTCTCTTGAAAATATTATAGAAGGCCATCTCAGCTGTATTCAAACCTAGAAATTTTGCTACATCAGGTCTAGCTTTTATATCTTGAGCAATTGCTTTGAGTTTGTTTATCTTTTCAGCAAGACTTATTCGATGCTCTTTATACTCTTTGATTATCTCTTCTAGTCTTTTTCTTAAACTCGTATAAAATGCCGGGTCTTCTATAACCTTAATCGTGATTTGATGTTTTATGGCATGTTCCATCTCACTTGCGACAGCTTTTTCATCTTTCAGAGCTTCAAGAACTTCATTGAATTTGTCAGATAAAATAGAAACAGGCTCAACTAGTTGGATTATCTTGGTTGCGCGAATGTGTTCATCTATAATCTCTCGTACTTTACCACCAAAACCTACAATATCAAGACTTTCTTCTCTAAAACGATTACGAGCAGCTATAACTATCTCTCCAAGTTTCTTAAGATCAGGCAAGTACTTCTCTCCAGCAGGATCAGGTAGTACTATATCTAGGGTTTGTGCAAATTTCTTACAATCATGATGGAAACTAGCCCTAGTATCCTCAGGTTCCAAAACTAAAACACAATTGTTCAAATCAGTTAAATCAAATCCCTCAAAGTGGCTTATAGCTTTGCGATGATATTGCTCAAGTTTGGGTAATTCGGTCTTAATATCTTTCATGAAACCTTCTATATCTGGTTTATCAAAGATTTCTAAAGCCTCTTCAAGATTGTTAGAGACACCATAGTAATCAACGATTAGACCATGAGTTTTATTTTCATAGGTTCTGTTAACCCTTGCGATAGCTTGAAGCAGAGTGTGTTCTCTTAAAGATTTATCCAAGTACATGACTTGCTCGATTGGGGCATCAAAACCAGTGATTAGCATATCGCAAACAACAAGAATTTTCAATGAGTCTTCAGGATCTTTAAATCGGTCAATCATTAAATCTTGTTTAGACTTATCAGTTACAAAATCAACTTCATATTTCTTCTTTAACTCCTCATCATATCGAGGATTAGCAGATATTATCACAACAGATTCAGGGGCATTAAATCGTTCAAGGTATTTCTTGTATCTAACAGCTAGTTCTCTACTATTTACCACAACCTGAGCTTTGAAGTCATTAGGTAAAATATGCTGTGTGTAATGTTCAACTATATCTAGAGTTATTCTCTTAATTCGTTCTTCAGCTGCAAGTATAGCATCAACGTTTGCGTACTTATTCTTGATCTTCTCGCGTTCTGCAACTGTTAAATTTGCAAATACTCTCTCGAAGATTTCATCAATGGTTTCTCCTTCCAAGCGAAGATCAGACAATCGACTTTCGTATAGAATCTTGACAGTTGCTTCATCTTCAACAGATTGACGGATATCATAAATATCTATGAATGAGCCAAAGGTTCGAACAGTTTTTCCTTTACCAACTGTCATTCTTTCGTTTTTCTCATTTTTGGCTAAAGGTGTTCCAGTATAAGCAATATAAGCTGCATTAGGCATGCTTTTTCTCAGATTAATTGCAAAGTACTTGTATTGAGAACGATGAGCTTCATCAACAAGAACAATAATATTTTCATCACTGTTTAATTCAGGAAAAACCATCCCAGTTCTAGAAATGCCTGTTCGTCTATCAGCATCTCGAGTATGGAATTTCTGGATAGTAGTAAAAATAGTAATCCCCTGTCCTGTTTTGACTAATTCCTGCAGATGATCAACATTCTTAGCTTTTTGTGGATTTGAAAAACCACAATTATCGAAAGTATCTCTGAGTTGTCTGACAAGATCTATCCTATCAGTAACGAAGGCAAGAAGAGGATTCATAAGAGATTTTTCTCTTTTAAGCTTTATAGCAGTAAAGAGCATAGTAAGGGATTTACCTGAACCTTGAGTGTGCCAGATTGTCCCACCTCTTTGATGAACATCTTTCTCAGTAAGTATTCTGTTCACAGTTTTGTTAACAGCTCGGAATTGCTGATATCGAGCTATTTTCTTTACTTTCTTTCCATGTCTAGTTTCGTAAATAATGAAATTACGAATGAGATCTAGGAGATTTCGTTTTTCCAACAAACCGTAAAGAGTGATATCTTGAGGAGTAGGAGAAGGATTTTTCCTACCTGTCTTCTTAACAATCTCTTCTAGTTCTGAGATATTGATAGGATAAGGTTCTTTCCAAGATTTGTATTCTTCATAAGAATTACCAATAACACCATATCTAGCAGATTGTCCAGAAGTAACAATGATAATTTGATTGTAATGAAAGAGTTTGGGAATTGTTTTTTGATATTCTCGTACTTGACGAATGGCTTGAGTGAGAGGATTAGTAATTATAGGACTCTTACACTCGATGACAATTAAAGGTAGACCATTAATGAAAACAACAATATCAGGAATACGATTGCCTTTAGGAGCATTGACTTTGAATTGATCAGTAACAGTGAAATCATTGTTCTCTGGATTATCCCAATCAATTAACGTGACTCCTCTCTTGCGACGACCTTTGCCGTCTTTGAAGTCTTGATCAACAAAGAGCTTATCTTTCTTAGAGAAATATTGCCAGATTAGCTCATTGGATTCAGTATGACTGGATGTAGAAACAATAGTTAAATCTCTAATTATATTCTTAATATTGGTGTCATCTATCCAAGGATTCAGATCCTTCATTTTTTGCTTAAGAGTTTCTAAAAGAATTACTTGCCTAAGTGAAGTTCTTTCAGCTTCTGATGATAAATTAGTGAGTTCATCAGCTAACCTTCTTAGATATCCTAGTTGTTCTAGAAGTTTTAGTGCAGGCTCTTCTGATTCATTTTTTTCATTCCATTTGACTAAATCCACTAAATCACCAGCATTTTCTTAATCAATTAACATTTTACTTAAATCTTATATCTCTATTTTAAGTTTTGTAAGATTTTGCATTGCTATTAAGATTCTCAAGTAATAATATTGCTGAACCTTCAAAATAAGATATTATGTTAATGATATCGGAACTCTCTTCTTCCCAGTGAGTAGATTTTGCATAAGCCCCTGTTTTATTTTCATAAGTTCATTTAGATTAACTATTTCTTCTTCTATGATTCGATCTAAATTTATCAAAAAAGAGGTTAATTGTTTTTGTTCATGAATGGATGGTAAGACGATTGGAATTTTTTCTATTCTTTTAAAGGCTAATTTTGGTAATGTTGTTATAGTTTTCCTGAGTCGAATTTCTTTTTGTCCAATGCTTGAATCAAGGTAATAGTACAGAAACTCCTTAGTCAATTTTTTCTTTTCTTTAATTGATAGATTAGCTGCATTTTCTGTAAGATTAGCATTATTTAGTTCATTTGGAACCAGACCAACAATCCCAATTGAGCCTGCAATTGAGATATAAACATCCTCAGATGAAATCGTATATTTATTCAAAATCTTCTTTAGTTGAGGGGTTAAATATTCTAAATTATTAAGATTGATTGTTCCATCTTTGAAATCTAGAACTCTTATATATGGATAACTAGTTTGTATTTTAGAAAATTTTTCACCTTTGGGAAGTCTTTTACCACTTTTTACTTCAATTAATTGTTCGAGTTTCACAACTTCCCACTCTTTAGGTATCCTTCCTTGTTTCGTATCTTGAAACTCCTTATGCCCTATTCCTTGAGAGAAGAGCTGTTGCATCAATCCTTTCTTCAAGAGCTGCAAATTATTGATGAGTTGTTGAGTTTGGTGGATGATGGAGTCAACATTGGAGAGAATAGAGGAAATAATTTGCTGTTCAGAATAAGGAGGTAATATTACAGGACCGTCTTCAATATCCTTAGTATTTACAGCTGGATAGTTCGAACCAACCATATTAGATATTAAATAATTAACAAATTTCTCACCTAGAACCCATTGAAAAAGAAAATCATGGTCAATTTGATTTTTAGCTTCTAGTACTGCAAATCCAGTTGAACACACAAAATAATCGTGTTTGGCTTCAATCTTAGCAGTTGCTTTTAGATATGGTCTCACTGTTGAAATAATTATGTTATTTTTCTTTGTTATTCTCCTAGCTCTACTCGGTAAAGTTGATTTTGGTATTTTTTGGTATTTTTGTATTCGGTAGTTTTGAGTATCTATACTAGAAATATCTATGTAGCAAATTTCATCAAAATCATTTAGTTTATCGAGGTTTAAATTCTCAGAATTAATAATGCAGACATCTTTGATTCTCTTGACTTGCCATTCCTTTGGAATTTCTATGTTAATGAAACTACTTTTCATATCCTAGTTCCACCATATTTTTATGAAATTCCTCTTCTAGTTTCTCTCTTTCTTGTTTTATCTCTGTTAAAGATTTCAAAACCTGTTCTAGATCAATTAGTTCTTCTTCTGGTAAGATATCAACATATCTTGAGACATTTAGATTGTAATCATTTTCTTTTATTTCTTCTATATCTATCAAATCTGAGAATTTTTCTTTAACATTCTTCTTGTGATATGTTTCTGCAATTTTATTGATATGTGGTTCTCTTAGAAAATTCTGTGCTTTTCCTTCTTCATACTCATTTTCCGCATGAATAAAGAAGATTTTATTTCTTAATATTTTGTCTTTTTGTTTGTTTAAAATTATTAAACAACCTGGCGATCCAGTATTCATGAATAAGTTAGCAGGTAAAGCAATAATTCCTTCAATTAGATCATCTTCAATTATTCCTTTTCTTATTTTCCCCTCTTTAGCTCCTCTGAATAATGCTCCGTTATCAAGAACTACACCTAATCTGCCATCAAATTTCAGTGTTGCTAACATATGCTGAATCCACATCCAGTCTCCTGAACTTTTTGAAGGAACACCATATTTAGCTCTCCCATATGGATCTCCAGCTTCAAACAACTCTCTACTCCATTCTTTCTGATTCCACATGGGATTTGCTATTACTATATCAAAGAGCATTAAAAAACTATCTTCAACAAGTTTAGGTTCAGACATTGTATCTCCTCTTTCAATTCTTGCATCTAGAATTCCATGTAAAAGAAGATTCATTTTCGCAATTGCCCAGGTGTTAAGGTTCTTTTCTTGACCAAAAAGTGAAATATTCATATGATTCTTATCCTGCTCTTTCAAGTAATGAGTACATTCTATTAACATCCCTCCACTACCACAAGCAGGATCACAAATACGGATACCTTCTTCAGGTTTAAGGATTCTAACTAATAATCTTACAACTCCATTGGGAGTATAAAATTCTCCACCTTTCTTTCCGGCATCGTCTGCAAATTCAGCTATTAAGTATTCATAGGCTCTTCCAAGTATATCTGGTTCCGCAAGATTGGAATTAGCAAGATTGTATCCTTCTTTACTGAAATGTACTATCAATTTATTCAATGCTTCATCATTTAACTTTCTTGGGTCTTCATATTGTATAGGAGTTAGAACTCCTTCCAGAATTGGATTATCCTCTTCTAGGGCTTCAAATCCTTTGTCAATTGCGTTTCCTATTCCTTCTGAAACTTTTCTAATTGATGACCATCTAGCTCGTTGGGGAACAAAAAATTGGTAATTATCAGGATCTTCTGGATTTCCTTTAACTTCCTTTCTTTCATCATCAAATTGATCAGATAGACGTTTAAGAAACAATAAACCAAAGATGTAATGCTTATACTCAGCTGAGTCAATACTTCCTCTTAGGATATTTGCTGCACTCAACAAGAATGGTTTTAGTTTATCTAAATCTAGTTTTGACATTTTTTTTCCTCTTCTCTCTTTATTTTGTTCTTTTTTTCAAAATCTAATTCCTTCTGAACCATTATTCTCGCTCCTTGATTATTTTATATAACTCTTTTATTAATTCTGTTGTTCTATTTCTAGTCTGATTTAATTCATATTCTAGCTGTTCAATTTCCTTTATAGCCCACTTTATATCAATTTTTTCCTTTATTTCTGAACTATCAACATATCGTCGAATATTTAGATTATATTCATTCGTAATAATCTCTTCAATCTTCACAATACGAGAGTAGTTTTCAATTTCCTTTTTCTCAGTGTAAGTTGATGCAATTCTTTTAATATCTTGCACTCTTAATGTGTTCAAGCTTTTACCCTCCTCAAATCCTTTACTAGCGTCAATAAACAAAATATCTGTGTCTTCTTTCTGCTTTTTCAAGATAACTATTGCTACTGGTATGCTCGTTCCATAGAGCATCTTCTCTGGTAGTCCTATTACAGCTTCAATCAGATTTTCCTCAACTATTTTTCTCCTGATTTCACCTTCTTTTCTTCGTTTAAACAGCACACCATGTGAAACCAAAATCCCCATTCTTCCTTGCTTCTCCTTCAATGATTCTATCATGTGAGATATAAATGCATAATCTGCATTTGATCCTGGAGGTATGCCTCTTTTATAACGATTATATGGGTCCTTTTGCAAATGTTCATAATTCCAATTTTTCACTGAAAATGGTGGGTTTGATATAACAATATCAAATTTCTGAATACTATCTCCCTGAAGAAACTGTGGGTTCAATAAAGTATTACCTAAAGCAATATTAGCATCAAGATGTCCATGAATAATCATATTCATCTTACATAATGCCCAATTACGCTTATTTACCTCTTGACCAAAAATCTCAAAATTTCTTGTTCTCTTATGATCTAAAACTCTAAGCAGAAGAGAACCTGTGCCAATTGCTGGGTCATAAATTTGATCTCCTTTCTTTGGTTTAATAATCTCGGAAAATAAATGTGATATCTCAATGGGAGTCATAAACTCACCAAATCTTGAAATAGATGCAAATATGTTTAATGCGTTTTCAAATACTTCACCAATACTGACATGTTCTTTTTGATTCACATAATCATGTTTCAAATCTATTTGGTTTATTATTTCAATTGCTCCAATTATTGCTTCAGTTTCAATTTGCGAATCTCTTGACCTCCTTAATCCTTCTAAAATTGTGTACTCAAATACACCCTTTAGAACATCTGGATTGTCTTTCTCTATTAGAAGAAGAGCTTTTTCTAAAATCCTTACTTTGTTGTCCTTCTCTATTTTTGCAAATATATCATAAAATGAGTTATTGTCAGAAATTTTAATTGTTTCTTTTATTTCATTTTTTCCTGTTTCCTCATCTTTATTTTTAATCCATACATCACTAATGTGCTTGTAAAATAAGAGGGGGAGTATAATATCTTTATACTCCTCGCAATCTACAAAACCTCTTATTCTATCCATGACCGAAAAAATCAATTGAAATATTTCCTCTTGTTTCATTGAAACCATTACTTTACACCTTGTAGGAAGTTTAGTAGCATTTGAGACATAGTTTTCTCTTTTAGCTGTAATAAGTTTTTAGTTAATCCTTTCTCTTTCATAAAATTGTTATATATTTTCACAATTTTTGCCTGAGAATTCATATCGATGATAGGTATGTCTATCTCACTCAAAGTTCTTTTATTTATTATAGGTACTCTTGAACCCATTGCATTTTTTCGAAAATAGCTCTGGGCTGGTTGTTGGTTTAGATACCAGCATACATATTCTGGTATGACCTCTTCTGATGTTAATGAAATGATGAAGAAATGATGTGATGCAAGAGTATTTTCTATTCTCATCTTAATCAAACTTGCCGCAGGTTTTGTACTTTTTGCTTTGAAGACTATTTGATTTTCTTCTAAACCCATAATTGTTTCTTTTTCTTCAAGTCTTATTTTGATTAGTTCCGAAAGATCTAGCACACCATCATCGGAGAGATTCTTTGGAAGAATTACTCTCATATTGCCTTCCTTATCCTCTTTTAAGGATGTTTTGAATAAATATCCAGACTTTATCATTGAAAGTTTATTGAGTTTCATGATATTCACTTAGCATTTTGATGCTAACTATATGTTGTCTGCACGAATATTTAAATGTTTCCATTAGCATCCCGATGCTAACTTTTTATTTATCTCTTCTGAAAACAGGACATATAATAAGTAGGTCTTTCCAACATCCCACCTTCTTGTCTTTATCAGATATCTTCCAAGAAGATGTATATGCGGTTATTGTTAGCTAGAGGCTGCTAGGATTAGTTAACATACCTTCTTGTAAGGTAATGAACTAAAAATCTTGGTAAAATCCTTATATAATATGAATTTATAACTAATCTTTGAGGTTAAAAATGAATAAAAAAAATAATTTCTCAAAAACAAGTATCGTATTTCTAGTTATTATCTCACTACTCTTTCTTTCAGTTAATCAGAATTCAACTTCTATCTTAGCAATTCCTGTTGTTCACAACGAATCTTCATCTTCATTTCAAGCTCTATTAGATCATGCTCCGTTTACAATAATATCTGACAATAATTTTACTGACTATGGTTTTTCTGGAACTGGAACAAGAAGTGATCCTTACATGATTACTGGCTACAACATTATTACAGCCACCTCATATGGTATATCCGTAAAAGGTACAACCAAACACTTTGTTATCAGTAATTGTTACATTGAAACTGTTGGATATGGTATCAGTTTTGAATCTGTTACTTCAGGAACAGCTACAATCTATAATACTACTCTTAATGAAAATAATTGGGAAGGCATATATCTAGATTATTCTCCTAGTGTTAAAATCATAAATAGCACAATGACAAACAATGCTTTTAATGGCATTAATTTATATTACTCACCCGGTGCTATTATTATAAATAACACACTTAGTGATAATGGTGGTGGTCGTGGAATCACTATTTGGCATTCCACTAATTCTACTCTTACAAATAATGCTTTTTACAATTGTGGTGTTCATATCGAGGATATTAGTCTAACAAATTACCTTAACTTTAGTTTTGAGAATAACTGGGTAAATGGGAAGATCTTAGGATATTATACATATACAGATGATCTTATCTTTACAACTCCTGATTATGGTCAACTCATCCTTATTTACTGTAACAGACCCACTATATACAACCAAGACCTATCAAATACAAGAACTGGTATGTTTCTTTATTGGTGTGACAATGCTGAGATCATGAATAATACATGCAATAATAATTTTGATGGGATCATTCTTGAGGATTGCACTTACAGTACTGTTGTAAACAATACTTGTAGTTACAATTCTGACGATGGACTAGAGACGGTATACGATCAAGGATCAACATTTGCTAACAATATCTGTAATAATAATGGTGGGTATGGATTATGGTTGTTTATTTCTGATAATTGTATAGTTAACAATAATACTTGCAACAATAATGTGTGGTTGAGCATCTATATATGGAGTTGCTTTGGAAACACAATTATGAATAACACTTGTATCATTAGCAGTCATTGGGGTATCTATCTGCAATCTTCTGATTCTTGTCTCATTACGAACAATACTATTCAAAATTGTGCAGACTATGGAATTTACTTGAATGGTTTCTCCTCTGACAATGAGGTGTATCTCAACTATTTAACTGATAACAATCTTGGAGGAACTTCTCAAGGTTACGACGATGGGACAGATAATATCTGGTTTAATACAATCACGTTAGAAGGTAATTGGTGGTCAGATTGGAATGGTATACCTCCATATCCTCTTGATGGTGCTGCTAATAACAATGACCCCTATCCCACAGGACCCTTAATAATTCCAGAGTTATCAACTGGTATTCAGATCATATTCATACTATCTTTGTTTGTTGTAGCATTGGTTCCTCTCTCTATGATAACTAAGAAACGATTAAAGAACGTATGATCTTTTTCTTTTTTTCTTTTTCAATATCACTAAAATCTTATTCTAATTTCTTGCATTAGCCTACCTTGTTTGTTATTTCCTTTTACTCTTTGGTATTTTTTTAAGCAGTATAAGAATAGGGATTAGTAACAAACTATGCAATAAAACAAATGATGTTTCAAATATCTCTAATCCTTTAATTTCTAGAATTTCTATGGCATCATTCTCATCTGCAACAAAGATGAGATTGTCTTTCATATCCAAGTTATAAGCTGATCCTCCATCATAATATTTTGCTAGTTCTATAGGATTGGTTTTGCTTGTAACATCTATGATTTTTGTTCCTGCAACATCATTTGCTATGAAAAGTATATCCTCAACCACATGCAATCGCCAGACATTATGTCCAGTTTCAAATCTGTGCACATAAATGGGGTTATAGATGTCACTGTAATCTATAATCATTACCCCTTTACCTGCTAAAGCAAAATAGGCATAATCATTTTCTAAAAAGATGTCATAGCAGTATATATTTTCATTAGAAATATACTCACTAACCAATTCAGGGTTTTCACGGTCTTCAATATTGTATAAACGAAAATAACACTCTAGCGAAGTTACATTCTTTACACATATGAGAGCTAAATTGTTATCAATGAATGGTTTAGCTCCCTGTCCCTCACAGAATTCTTTGACTAACTTAGGTTCAAAAAGATTGCTTACATCGATTATCTCATAATAAGATCTGTTCTCAGTGTGACGACTTGCATAGATGTAGTTGTCGATTACATTCAGATGTGATATTGGTCCTGTTGTGTAATTACTGATTTTTATTGGATTGGTTGAATTCGAGATATCGGTGATTTCTATCCCATACTCCCATGTACTCAAATAAGCAATATCCCCCCTAATTTCGAAATCATGTCCATCTGTTACAGAATAATTTGCTAATGAAACGGGTTTTGATGGATCTTGTACATCTAACAAACAAAATTTCTTTGTATCAAATTCAGTAAAGTATAGTATGTCATCAATTACTTCAATATGATAGTACAATGCATTGGTTGCAAATTCTCCTACTTTAGTTATCGTCACCTCTTGATTATTAGCATAAGTGGAAACAGCTATAAGATTGTAATTTGCAAATATTATCAACAAAACACAAAGACATACATGCTTCTTCATACTCTTACCTTACTTTCATTAATTACCATGAACACTTATTAAGATTTTTAAAAAAATATTTTTGGCTAAGTTTTGTACTACTTCGAAAACAAAAAAAAAGAAAAAGGTAAAGAAAAATTATTCTTTCTTTCTTCTACTTATGAGAATTGGTATAGCGATTAGAATACTGCTTAGTACTATTATCAAGGGTACTGAAAATTCTGGTATACTGATTGGACTGATACCTATTACTTCTGTTGCGTTGTAGTAATAATATTCATATGATGTAGAATTGTATTCGAGCCAATGTAAGATTATTCCGGTATTTTTTTCGTAAAGTAGAGTGGTATCTCCAAATACATATGGCTGGTCAGTTCCGAACAAATTAATGATAACAATTTCTTCGTTATGATGTACTTCGATAACTTCAAAATATTCTGTCTCGCTGATATAATATTCCGTGAATCCCATTACTTCTCCCGTGAATTTGCCATATTCAATTTCTTGACCAATCGTTGCTTGAGGTGAAATTGCGTATCTGAGTAGAGGCATTAGCTGTAATTCAAATACATTCCCAACTGCCCAGCTCATCATCCAAAAGCTAACATTTTCATAAACTGCTGAATAAGGATCCATTTCATTATAAACATACGTTATTCCATTGTAAGTGACCATCAAATCATTTACTGTAACATTCAAATCATCAGTGTAATTAACAAATATACTTATGAAATCATCTCCACTTTTGATGTCATAACTAATTGCTGGTATGTAGACTGTTCTATTATCTTTTACAACCAATGATTTAATCTGTTGTGAAGAAACATTGAGAATCGGATCATATGGAGGATCTTGTACTAGACCTCTAGAGATTTCTACAATATCTTCATCGAAGAAGGGGTCATACCATATTTTATCTACACTAAAATTTGCTGTACCAAAGAGTCCTTCTTGGTGAGTGTCTCCTATTATAACTATCCCTTCAGTCAGTTCTAGTAGATTTGGAGCAGTTTCGCTTCTCACAGTTAATGATGAAAGTAAGAATACTATACAAAAACAAGCTGTTATTTTGATGTAACTTCTCATTTGCATCAAATATATGCATTCTCATGATTGCTAATAAACCCTTCTAGAAATAAAAAAAACAACAGAATTGAAATTAGTGATGAAACATCTGAAGCAACAAAAGCAGATTGTAATTTTGCAGTTACTATCAGCATAACATTATAATTTTACCTTACTTTTCTTTTATTTTCAAGAACAATTATTAAGAGTTTTAAAAAAATATTTTTGGCTAAGTTTTATACTACTTCGAAAACAAAAAAAAGAAAAAGGTAAAGAAAAATTATTCTTTCTTTCTTCTACTTGTGAGAATTGGTATGGCGATTAGAATACTGCCTAGTACTATTATCAGGGGTACTGCAAATTCTGGAACAACGATAATTGGATTAATACCTAAAACGTCAGTAGCATTGTAGTAATAATAATGGTCTAGCAAAGAATTGTATTCAATCCAGTGTAGAACAATCCCCGTACTCTTTTCATAAAGTAGAGTGGTTTCACCTAAAGTGTATGGGTCATCCGTTCCGAAAATATCTATGATTACTATTGTTTCATCATGATGTACTTCAATAGCTTCAAAATATTCTGTTTCACTAATGTAATATTCCGTGAAACCTACAACTGTTCCATTATATTGACCATATAGGATTTCTTGCCCTATTGTTGCTTGAGGGGAGATAGCATATTTGATAAATGGCATCATTTGCAATTCAAACACGTTTGCTACTGCCCAAGTAAACGCCCAATAGCTAACATTATCATAAAAAGGCTCTTCTGGGTCTAAGTCATTATAGATATAAGTAGTTCCATTGTAAGTGACTTTTAAATCATCTTCAGTCATGTTTAAATCATCTGTATAATCCAAAAATATAGTGACGTTATAATCTACAGTTTCAACGTAGTAGGATGCTACCGGAAAGATAACTGTTCTATTATCATTTACAACAAGTGATGTAACAATTTCTCTCACTACATTAACTGGATTATATGGAGGTTCATGAATCATTTCTCTTGTTAGCTCAACAAAATCTTCATCAAAGAAAGAGTCATAGAAAATTCTATCTACGCTGAAATTGAATTTCCCATAAATTTCATTCATGTATACATCTCCAATTATGACTGTCCCTTCCGTCAGATCAAGTAGATTTGGTGCTATTTCGCTTCTTACTGTCAATGATGAAAATAAGAATAGAATAAAGAAAGATGTTAAGATTTTTTTGTAATCTTTCATTTGCATCAAATACATGCATTCTCATGATTGCTAATAAACCCTTCTAGAAATTCTAAAACATGTGGAAGGACTACTCCTTGTTCGAATTGTACATTATGTCCTTTTCCTTCAAACAGTATTGTCTCAGCATTTTTCATTTTCTTGCTTACTTCAACAAGAAGAGGATGGGGTTCCCATTCGTCTAGCTCTCCTGCATACAAGAGGAAGGGTATATCCAGATCTGGAAGATGTTCATCTGCCTTACGGAATAGGTCCTCACTGTTTATCCAAGCATTAATTGACTTGAAGTCCATCGTTCTTATTCCTCGTTCCATCTCTGGTGTTACATTTTGTCCCGTTTCCTTTGAATATCTGATAAAACCATCTGGTCCTTCCTTACAGTGTTCTCTTATACGTTTCTCTCTATCTAGATCTCTTTGAATTAGTCCTTGAGGATACATTCCACCAATGATGAAACTCAGAAAGCGTTCAGGATAATCTCTAGATAAACAGAAAGCTAGATGCCCTCCAAGAGAATATCCCCAACAATGTGCCTTATCTATTTTTAAATCATCTAGTATAGCGATTATATCAGATGTGAAATTTCTGGTCGAATAGGATAGGGAATCATGAAGTCTGTCACTTTGTCCATGACCTCGAAGGTCAACCAAAATAAGCTGATAGTTATCTTTCAATGAATCAACGTAACCACCAATGTACCACTCTTGGAAACTTCCAAATCCGCCATGAATCAAAACTATAGGCGGACCTTGACCAATAACAACATAATGAAGCTTTACACCTTTGTTCTCAACAAATGGCATAACAAGTTAAGAGCAATGAGCACTAATAAAGCTAGTTAATAAAAAATCAGTCTTCAAATATTCCATGATTTAGATTTAATTTATGATATCAAAGAATAAGTTACTATCATTACTATAAATAATTTACTAGTTTATTTTCAAAACTTATTTATGATTTTTATATCTTAATTATTCAGTTTTTTGAAATACGAAAATATAATTTTTAAATATAAAGTGCTTTTGTTTCTCTTCATATAGCACTTTGAAATTATTTTTTTCAAAAAATCCCTTAATATCTCGAGCTGTGTAAACCCCGTATTTCTTCGCTATAGGCTTGAATATTTGTACTATAAACTTAGAGTAAGTCATATCGTAGAAAATATAGAACCCATTTGATTTTAAGACTCGTTTTATCTCCATTAAAGCTTCTTCCCAATTACCTATGTGATGTAAAACATATGTTGATATAGTAAGATCATATGATTCTTCTTCACTAAAACTAAGCTTTGTTGCATCAGCTACCATAAATTGTAGGTTGTCTTTTTTCTTTTGGTTTTCTTTGGCTAGTTCTATTTGTTCTGGATCTATATCTATTCCAGTTACATCCAATCCATATTTCTCATTTAGGTGGTTAGCTAAAATGCCTGCACCACATCCTATTTCTAGTACATCCTTTACTCCAGTAAAATCTATTTTTTGAGAAAGTTGTTCATACAAATCTATGTTTCTTTGACCATGTTTTTTGCTGTTGACAACCTTCTTTTCCGTTTTGGACATTTTCATTTTGAACTAGAATAATAGTTATGTTAAAACTATTAAAAGCTATGGAATCAAATATTTTAAGTGATTCTTTCCATGATGTGGTTTTGTCATCTTGTCATAGTAACAAGAAAGTTTAATATCTTTCTTAGAGTTCATCATATAGGAGCATGCAAGTGCTCTATACTCACTCTGAGTGGATACATCACGTATCCTCCTACCCCGTTCGCTGTGCGTTTAGGCACGGCTTTCGGATCGCTTTTAATTAATATAATAGGCTGATACCTCTCTTTCAAAGAATCCTCGTAAGTACGTCATTCTTGATGACTTCCAAGAAACCCATGAAGCATAACTATTGGGGGACTTTGAACTTCAACAAAATAATTAGATTCATTGAACGAAAACAGAAAGAGAAACAAAAAGAATATTGTCACTTCTTTCTTACCTATTAATCGTATCATCAATTCAGTGCTATCTCTTGTCAGAGTTAAAAATCTTATAGTGAAACTTGAATGATATTTAACTTGTTTAGAAATTAGATGTAAAAGAAAAAAATAGAGAGAGAATGACTTCGGTATTCTACTTTCTTTTGAATATTATTAGTGAAACTAATGCACTTACTCCCAATAGACATAGTATTGTTATTCCAAATACTAGAAATTCTGGTACTACATCCTGTGTCCTAATTGATACTGAGCTTGAAGGTACTCCTTCCTTACCACTTGTATCAACTGCTGTTATCTCATAATCATACCATGTGCCTACTGTTAATCCACTATCAGAATAGTAAGTGTTCGATGTATTGGCTATGTTCACCCCGTCTCTGAAGACTCTATAATAGTCCAAATCGCTCTCAATATTTGCATACCAAGTTAAATCAATCTCTGTAGTACTTATTGCAACAGCATCCAATCCCTGTACTTCGTGTGGGTTGACGTCTAGCTCATTCACAAAAGAGTAAGCATCCAAGAAGAAGTCAACACAATAATGATCAGAACCTGTACTAGCTGTTGCAGTGTCTCCAACAGTTGAGTTAATCATGTAATCTACGAAGTAATCATTGGCAATTATGAAATCGATTCTGGAAGCATAGGATGGATAGGTAAACCCTGGAGTAGTTGGGTTCAATGTTCTATAGATATCTGTAAAATTATGTACTTCCGATGAATACTGTCCATAGGTTGGGTCATCTGGAACTAACATCATAGTCAATGGTCCATAACCTAGATCACCTGTTGGAGCTAAAGCACCCGTGTCTTCAGGTGAGAATGAGTTCAAATCTCCCATGTACAGAATAGGGTATTCCCCTAACGCATCCATATAGTTGATGATACCTTCTGTTTCATACTCACGTCTTACTTCGTTTTCTATGCCGCCCATAGCTTTCAAATGAACACCGATAAGATATACTTCAGTCCCAGAGATGTTTACATTCCAGAACATGAAATCGTGAGTGACATCATACATTGTACCATTATCAAGAGGTACTTCAGGAATTCTGACAGATTCTAAAACTGGGAATCTGCTCATGATTGCTTCTCCTCCAGTATTGTAGGAAATACCTTGAGCTGTGTAGCCTTCATAAGGTTCTTCATCGACAAAATAAGCATTAAATGCATCAACATATTGGTTAAGTAAGAAATCTGAACCATCATCCCAATCTCCAGTTTCTACAAAGACAACTATGTCTGGATTTTCTTCCTTAACTACTTCCTTCCAGTCTGGATTAGCACCAGATTCTTCAACGTTGTAGGTCATGATTTTGATAGCATCTATGTCTGAAATTAAGTCTTCATTATCAACTATTACCGTAATATTATGTTCTCCAATATTATTTGCTGGATCTTTACATATTGCAGATATTATATGAGAACCATTATTCACATTTCTAGAATCCCATACATATGAACTAGTAGTAGCAATTAATCCTCCATCAACATATATAGCATAACTAGCTATTCCGTTTGCATCAGTTGCATTAACATTGATATCTACAAATCTTGATACTGTTGAACCATTAACAGGAGCTGTTATGTTAACGATTGGAGCTATAACATCTAGGAGCATTTCATCATAGGGACCATCTCCGGGGTCACCTATGGTTCCACTATTTTCCCAATCATCAACTGTATTAGTGTCAACAACATTCGTTCTTCTGATAGTTGTATCAACTGCAATAATGGACCAACCAGGTACTTCATTTTCCCATGCAACAAAATCAACTTCAGCACTTAAATCATCTTTAAGAGTGAGCATATCACCTGAATTACTTAAGGCAAAACTTCCCCAATCCAAACTTAAATCAGGACTATAACCATATAGAGTATTAAATGCTGCAGCATCACTAGCAACCACAAAATACCCTTTGGCTAGAATAGTGCCTGTTAAACCAATACTTGCGTAATTATCATCAACTGACCATCCTGTCAAATCGACAGTTGAATCTGTGGGATTAAATAGTTCAAACCATTCTTCATCCGAATCAGTTCCTGGAGTATCGTAAAGTACTTCAGTAATTATAATATCATCTCCTGCAATTGAGGAATTGGTTGCAGGAGCAAATTGTAAACTAATCAATACTAAAAGAAATAGAGTTGCGTATTTCATTTTTGGAGAACTCATGAGATTACAATTCAAGATTTATTCATATATTTTCTGATGACAATCTATTTTTGTTTACCAAGAAATAAATAGAAGTGTAACCATATTAAATTAATGAACACAGAAGAGAAAGATATCAAAGGACATAAGATGGGCCATTATAAAGGAAGAGAGGACATTATTGGTGAACACAAATTCTCAGATTTAGGTCAACTAATCTTCTTAATAATCTTCCTTGTTCTTTGGGTATTAGATTCATTTGTATTTCATTTTTCAACATTCTTAACTGAAACCATACCAATTTACATTTCAGCTCCAATTGGCGGAGTCATATTTCTACTAGCAGGATTTTTTGCATTTAAAGCTCATCAGCAAGTTTTCAAAGAAGTAAGAGACCCACCAGAGGTGATTAGAACTGGAGTTTTTGAGTATGTAAGACATCCTATGTATTTAGGGTCGATACTTCTATATCTAGGGTTACTCGTCATCACTCTTTCACTAGCTTCATTAGGTTTATTCGTGCTAATTGTAGCATTCTACGAATATATAGCTAGATTTGAAGAGAAATTGTTAATTGCTCATTTTGGAGAAGATTATAACAATTATAAGACTACAACTCGAAAATGGCTACCTATACCTAAACTAAAACGAGGAGAGAGAGGATAGAGAAAATAGTATTGAAACTAGACCCTTTCCAATTTGAAAATTACTGGTCTCTTACCATCTGAACAACAAGTGATAGCTACATCTGGGTCTCCTTTATAATACACTCCTCCGAAATAGAGGAAAACTACCTGCTTGTAAAGATCATGCCATGCCCATGTGCAACCAAAACCTTCAGGTCTTTCTGCATGTTTAGAGATAAACTCCTGACCCTCTTCGAAATAGGTGCACCTGGATGCAGGTTCTTTAAAGGGAAATTCTTCACCAAAAACTGCTTTTGGATCTAATGTTTTCAATACTGAGATTTTTATTTCAGTCATATTCTCACTTCAACCATACTCATTGTAATTGTACATTTCTGACACGCTTATTAATCTGTCTTGGGAAAGATTTTTGTTAATACTTTTAACTGTCTTTACTTTCTGTTTTGCATGTGTAAATACATTATCAAATCTTATGAATCAGGATTTGAAGTAGAACAGGTAAAAGTGAGTTTCAAAGTTATAGAAGATTGGGTGTGGCCATTTCAATATAACCTTGAATTTTTAAAGCAATTCTATTCATCTCCAGATTTTGATCCTGAAACCGCTCTTTTCTGTTTCAAAGATGATGAAATGGTTGGATTTATTTCTGCTAGAATTGGTTTTCAAGATGGTGTAATTGGTCCAGGGGTTGAACGAGGAGAACAACTTGGTGCAACTTTGAATCTCCCTAGAATATTACCAAACAATGAGGAGGCTGAAGATTTACTCATAGAAAAAATGATTGAAGTATTGAAATCAAAGAATGTTCCATTCATACAAACAAGAGCTTCCACTATGCATACTAATAGTATTGAATTAGTGGAAAGATGGAATTTTAAAGAACATACAGATTTTCCATTTGAGTACAAATTCTACTATCATTATGAATTGAAAAAAGGAAGAGTTGATGTGAAAACAACAAATGTACTGAGATTTGATCCTGATCGAGATATTGATGATTGTTCGATAAGTGTATCTAATTTCTTTAAAAGTTCGGATGATGAAGCAAAAAAAGATATCTTGGAAATAGATAACTCTGCTGATTTAGTCAGCCACTTAGTTATTCGAGAAGGAGGTAAACTTGAAGGGTATTGTTATGCCTTACCCAACTCACTGAATAAAGATATAGTAGCTACTTTTCATCTTGAAGCATCTAGTGAAAATTATTTAAGACAACTGCTAGTACAAGTGATTAATGATTGCTTAGAAAAGGGCGGAAAGTACCTCTTAATTGATGTTATTGGCAAACTTCTAGAATTTGAGAATGTGCTAGAGGAGCTTGGTTTTGATAAGGTAGCAACATGGGGAATTTATGAAAAAGAATTAATTTGAAATTTTCAACAATATATAAATAGCTTTGAGAGAATCTACGACATTTAACAAAACGTGCGTTTGTTATGACCTCAAAAATTGTTAAGAAAGGTGTAATTATAGTAGTTTGTATCGCTACTGCTACAGGAGCAGTTGTTGGAATTCTAGTAGGAATACTCCAAATGGCAGTTTCTGGTGAATCTGGTTACATTGCTTTAATTGTTGCATCTGCAGTGGTTTTTGTAGTAGCTGTTGCAGGGATTTTTGACATTATATCTCCAAAAAATCCTTCTAGAGATAGATCTAAAAGAGATTCCAATGGAAGTTTCTAGAAAAACCAAAATTTGGATACTTATAGCTATTTTATCTGTAGCAGGAGCACCTCTAATCTATTTCTTTGGAATGCGTCTTTACGAAGACTATAAGATAGTCTTTCTTGTTTTGATACCAGTTCTTGCCGCGATCTTCATATTTTCCCTATTTGATCTAATTTCAGGTAAATCTCGAAGAAACAAAGAAATCAATGGAACTGAAGTTTCTTTAGATGTAGAATAAGTTGAGTCTAGCGAGGAATAAACTTGTCACAACTTCATTATTCAAACAAATTAGGCAAAGCATATAGCTTAAATAGATTTTACTGATTATACTCTACTGTCATGCAAGCAAATGAATTCTCTAAAGATATATTCATCTCAAATGACTCAGATATCTGCGTGTTTTTGTTCCATGGTTTATCTGCTACTCCCTTTGAACTGAAAAACTGGTCTGCTAGAATTGCTGAACTTAAAGTTGATGTCAAAGTTCCTCTTCTCCCTCGCCATGGAGTTGATTCAGAATTGTTATGTAGTGTAGAAACAGCTGATGTCTTCTATGATTGGGGATTGGACTACATTGGTGATCTTAAGAAGAAATACAAGAAAGTAATAGGATTAGGTATCTCTCTCGGTGCAGGAACTATTTTTGATTATCTCGCAAATAAGGGTGGGGATCTCGATGGAACTATAATGTTAGGTACAGGAGGGTTCGTAGCTTGGGATTTAGGTTTACTTACCTGGCTAGTACGTATTTTTAATGTCAAGACAATAAAAAACCCTCTTGTAAATGAATATGATAGAATTTTATTACCTTCGGGGTATTATGATTGGAAGATGGAAAGTTTCCCTAAGGTTCCAGTTAAGATGCTCCTGAAAGCTCTCTATAAACAGAAGAAAGAAGGTCTGTCACAAAAAATGGGTAATATTAAGTGTCCTATAATGCTAGTAAATGGTACATCTGGAATACTGACAGAAAGAAAATCCATTGAACAGTATTTTGAATATATTTCCTCTCCGAAAAAATATGGATTATTAGTTGAGGGTGCCACACACACTGTGCATAAATCTCAGTTCAATGAACAAATTTTGAATCATATTATATCATTCATTTCAGATGTACTTGAAATAAAGGATTCTAAGGAGAATACTGACTATCAAAAAATAATCACTCTGAAAGATGCTTAATCTTTCCTCAAACTTGTCAGTAAAGTCTTTCAAGCAGACTAATCGAATATTGCTAACATAATCTGCCATATACCATTCTCTATGACTTCCAAAACCTCCATGAAGCATAACAACAGGAGACCCTTATCCTTCAACGATGTAGTGAGTTCTTATTCCTTTATTGTCCACAAATGGCATAAAAAGTACATATTTTTAGGCACTCTTAAAGGTAATCAATCCATTTTCATTCTTTTAAACTTAGAGATCTCCTTTTCTTGTTTCTTCTCTTCGGGAAACACAAATTTCTGTAAAATCCTTATATACAATAAGAGAGTTAACTTAACTTTGAGGTTAAAATGACGACAAAAAAAATTAATCCTTCAAAAATAATTGTACTAATATTAATTACGACCTCGTTACTCATTCTTTCTGCGAGTAATAATTCAACTATTACAACTTCATCTCTTATTGATAATGAAAAATCTTCACCCTCGATTCAAGCTCTAGTAGATCATGCCCCTATCAAAATAATCTCTGATGACAATTTTACCGATTATGGGTTTAATGGAGCAGGAACAGTTGAAGATCCTTATATCATTACAGATTATAACATTACAACAACAGAAATCAAAGGAATTTTTATTAAAGATACTACCAAACATTTCGTTATTAGTTACTGTTACATTAAAGCAACTGGTTTTGGTATCAATCTTGTATCTATTGCCTCTGGAACAGCTACAATTCTCAATACTACACTTAATGAAATTGGATTGATTGGCGTATACCTTGAATATTCTTCTAGTGTCTCAATTATTAATTGTACTATGACAAAAAATGGTTGGGATGGAATTGAGTTATTTTACTCTCCTGGTGCTGTTATTATAAATAATACACTTTCCGACAATGGTGATTACGGGATTGAGTTATGGCATTCCAACAACTCTACATTAACGAATAATGTATTTTATAATGATGGTGTCTATTTCTATGATATTAGTATAACAAATTATCTTAACTTTAGTTTTGAGAATAACTGGGTAAATGGGAAGATATTAGGATATTACAAGGGAATTGATGACCTTACCCTTACAGATCCAGACTATGGTCAGCTCATTTTAGTTAACTGTAAGAGACCCACAATATACAACCAAAACTTGTCAGATACAGCGATAGGTATGCTTCTTTATGACTGTGATTATGCTGATATCATGAATAATACTTGTAGCTATAATCAATGTGGTATCTATCTTGAATCTTCTACTTATAGTATTATTGTGAATAATACTTGTAACAATAACGAAGATGCAATCAAAACAATGTATGATTATGAATCTACTTTTGTGAACAATACTTGCAATTTCAACTTTGAGTCTGGATTGAGACTATTTATTTCTCATGATTGTATAGTTTACAATAACACATACATCGAGAATGTACTGTCGGCCATCTATATTTGGTCATGCTCAGGAAATATAGTTACAAATAATACTTGTCTCAGTAGCAATTATTTTTGTATCTATCTTGAATCTTCTGCTTCTTGTCTTCTTGCTTACAATGATATACAATATAGTTTTCTGTATGGAATTTATCTAAATTTTGACTCCTACGACAATGTTTTGCATCACAACAAATTTACTGATAACAATTTAGGAGGAGATTCGCAAGGTTACGATGATGGGACAAACAATATCTGGTTCGATACTATAACTCTGGAAGGTAATTGGTGGTCAGATTGGACTGGTATAT
Source organism: Candidatus Heimdallarchaeota archaeon (assembly GCA_030603365.1). GTDB lineage: Archaea > Asgardarchaeota > Heimdallarchaeia > Heimdallarchaeales > Heimdallarchaeaceae > UBA460. Next base: position 66,569 of record JAUVXV010000006.1, on the reverse strand, counting down.
CACCCTATCCTCTTGATGGTGATGCAAATAACAATGATCCCTATCCCCAAGGACCTATCACAATTTCAGAGTTTTCAACTGGTATTCTGATAATATTCATACTCTCTTTATTTGGTGTTGCAGTAGTTCCTCTCTCTCTATTAACTAAGAAACGAATGAAAAACATATAATTCATTCTCCTTTCTTCTTTTTTCATATCATCTAAGTATTCTTTCATGTTCATTCAATTTTTCTTATTAGCATTTTGTTTAAGAATGAAAAGAAAAAGAAGAAGAGATTCAAACTCTTCTTTTCTAATCACATGCATCAAGTACTGAAGGTTCAGTATTTTCTTCAATAACATCAAACTGACTATTGTATAGATCTGCATAGAACCCGCATTGTGCTAACAATTCCTTATGACTTCCTTGTTCTACAATATCGCCTTCATCCATAACTAAAATAAGATCAGCATTGCGGATTGTTGACAAACGATGAGCGATTACAAAGCTTGTTCTATTCTCCATCAGTTCATCCATAGCTCTTTGGATAAGTATTTCTGTACGGGTATCCACTGAACTGGTTGCTTCGTCTAGAATGAGTATAGGGGGATCAGCTAATACAGCTCTAGCAATAGTAAGAAGCTGTTTTTGACCTTCAGAGATATTGGTGACTTCTTCATTCAGTTCCATATGGTAACCTCCAGCTAAGGTGTGAACAAAGTGGTCAACATGTGCTGCTTCAGCTGCTGTAACAACTTCTGCATCTGTAGCATCAGCTCGTCCATAACGGATATTCTCAAGGATTGTTCCATTGAAGAGCCAAGTATCTTGAAGAACCATTCCAAACATATTTCGTAAGTCAGTTCGGGTGAAATCATAAATGTTATTTCCGTCTACAAAGATAGCACCATCATTGATATCATAAAACCGCATAAGTAACTTGACCATAGTGGTTTTCCCAGCACCAGTTGGTCCAACGATGGCAACTTTTTGTCCAGGTTGAGCTACTGCTGAAAAGTTGTGTATGATTGTTTTTTCTGGGTCGTAACCAAAATTCACATTCTTAAACTCCACGAGTCCCTTTACTTCTTTTAGTTTAAGTGGATCTGTAGTTTCGGCTACTTCTTCTGGTTCTTCTATAAATTCAAACACCCTTTCTGATGCTGCAGCTGTTTGCTGAAGAACATTAGAAACATTAGCTAATTGTGCAATAGGTCGTGTAAAATTTCGGACATATTGAATGAAAGCTTGGATGTCTCCTACCCCTATTGCATCTTGTATAGCTAACCATCCACCTAATATAGCGATTCCAACATACCCTAAGTTACCAACGAATGTCATTATAGGCATCATCAATCCTGAAAAGAATTGAGATTTCCAAGCTGATTTGAAGAGTGTTTTATTGTAGCCTTCGAATTTCTCTTGACTTTTCTCCTCTCCGTTGAATGCTTTCATTACAACATGCCCACCATACATTTCTTCCACATGACTATTGACGTGGCCGATGTACTCTTGTTGTTGGTCGAAATGCTTTTGTGATTTTTTAACAATAAAAGCTACTATTAATCCAGATAGTGGGATAATTACAATTGCTACCAGAGTCATCATCCAACTTATTGTAAACATCATCACTAGTACACCGACTACAGTTACAGCTGAAGTGATGATTTGAGAGAGACTTTGACTCAAGGTTTGATTAATAGTATCCACATCATTAGTGATGCGAGAAAGGATTTCTCCCTGTGTGGTCTTGTCAAAGTATTTGAGTTTCATTTTATTGATTTTTTCAGCAATATCTCTGCGGAAACGATAAGCGATGTTTGTTGATACTCTAGCCATTATCCATCCCTGAATATAACTGAGAATCCCTGAACCAATATAGAGTGCAAGTGTGAAGTAGATAAGCAACTTTATTGCTTCAAAATCTACTTCTCCTGTTCCTCTTATAACATCCATCAACCCATCAAACAGAGTTGTAGTAGCCTGACCGAGGATTTTAGGTCCAAAAATGCTGGCAGCTGTGGAAGCTGTTGCAATCAGAATCGCAAAGAGAATCACTATTCTATATCTTCCAAGATATCTAATGAGCTTCTTCATTGTTCCTTTGAAATCACTTGCTTTGTCTCCTTTCATCATCGCACCCATAGGTCCTCTTTGTCTTGAAGATCTTCCACGTCCTGATGGTGGTCCGTGACTCATGATTTCTCCTCCAGTTCAAGTTGAGATGTTGCTATCTCCCGATAAATCACACATGTTTCCAACAACTCATCATGTGTTCCTTTACAAACTATCTTTCCATCATCTATTACAATTATTTGTTCAGCATTCTTGATTGTGGAAACTCTTTGAGTTACAATAAGCAGTGTGGTATCTCCAGTATGTTTCTTAAGTGCTCTACGTAAAGCTGCATCAGTTTTGAAATCTAATTGCGAAAAGCTATCATCGAAAATATATATTGGTGGTTTCTTAACCATAGCTCGAGCGATTGAAAGTCTTTGTTTTTGCCCTCCTGAAACATTCATTCCACCTTGAGCAATCTCACTTTCAATTCCTTCTTCTTTGGAAGAAACAAATTCAGTAGCTTGAGCTATTTCAAGTGATGATTGAAGTGCTTCATCGCTTGCATCTTCATCTGCAAATCGCAGGTTGCTTTCAATCGTGCCTGAGAACAAGGAGCTCTTTTGTGGTACAAAACCTATCACTTCTCTTAAATCGTGTTGTGTCACTTCTCGAATATCCAAATCATCGACCAAAATAGCGCCTTCAGATACTTCATAAAATCTTGGTACTAAATTGATTATTGTTGATTTTCCTGAACCTGTTGCACCTATGAAAGCTGTAGTTTGACCTGGTTCAGCTGTAAAACTAATATCTTGAAGTACACTCTTCTTTGCTCCAGGATAGTTGAAAACTACATTGCGGAATTCTATTTTTCCCCTAAATGGTTTGTCAAATTTCTTAGGTTCTGAAGGGTCTTTGATAACTGGTTCTATTGCTAATACTTCCTGAATACGATTTCCTGCTACAACTGCACGAGGTAGAATAATAAACATCATGGTCAACATTAGAAAAGCAAACACGATTTGCATAGCATATTGTAAGAAAGCCATCATATCCCCAACTTGCATACTCAAATCAGCAACTCTATGAGCTCCTACCCAAATGATTCCTACAGAGAGCCCATTCATGATCAACATCATAAAAGGCATCATAACCACAAACACTCTTATAACAAACAGGCTTACAGCAGTAAGATCTATATTGGCTTTATCAAATCTCTTCTCTTCATGTTTTTCCTTATTAAATGCACGGATAACTAGCATACCCATAAGATTCTCTCGAGCAACAAGATTGAGACGATCTGTTAGTTTTTGCATTATTTTGAATTTTGGAAGTGTAAATGCAAATACGATTCCAATAAGAACTATTAATGTTACAACCGCTACACCAATTAACCACCACATGTCTCTGCTTTTAGATAGAGCTCGAATTATCCCTCCAATACCGAGTATGGGGGCATAAGCAACCATTCTTACTATCATGTAAATAGCGCCTTGCACCTGAGTGATATCATTGGTTGAACGTGTAATCAAAGAGGCTGTTGAAAAACTGTCAAATTCAACACTGGAGAAACTCTCAACTTTTCTGAATAATTTACTTCGAATATCTCGTCCCATTCCTGCTGATGTTTTTGAAGCTAAGTAGCTTACTGAGATTGTACATATTACAGCTAGTAGTGTCATCAGAAGCATTAAACCTCCAGAATTGAGAATAAACATGTTTTGAATTTTATCAGTATTCAGTCCTATTATTTCATATTCCATTCCAACAGCTACTACTGCTAGTTGATTCAGCATTGTTTCTCCTATTGATTCAAAGCTATAGGTAATTGCTTCGATTATGAAAGTTAAATTCTCAGGAGGTAACGAACTCAAAAAAGCGAAAAATACTTCTGGAGGAGGAAGAGAACTAGCATTAAATCCTAGGGGTTCTAGAATTTCTGTAGCATTCTCTGGATTAGCTAGTGCTTGTTCAAAAGTGAACACGACTACTAATGGCTTTATCAATAAGTCTTCCAATTCTTCGATTTCCATATTTTTTATATCATTCAGTACATAAATAGACTCATTTACTAATGCCGGATAGATTTCAACTAATTCATCATAGTCTGTTGAATTTTCATCTGCTAGAGTATAATCCTCTAATACATTTGTTTGATTTTCAGGATCCATAAAGATGAAAATCCTTTCAAGCTCACTCTGACGTATCGCAATTGGTACAGCATTTTCTATTCCTCCTTGTTGAATACCCGTGTCAACAATATTGGAAAGATAATCTGGTAAAGCTAGTTCTAGATTTGCTTGCGCAAACAATAATCCTACTGATGCTATAATTAGTAATAAGTATGGTTTTGCATATTTCATTAACCGCAACATAATTATTCACACAACTCTTCTTCACTAAGTTTGATGTCATTTTTCTTGGCAATTTTTCTGAGAGATGCAAGTGTTTTTTCAATAATCTCCTGAGTCTCCTGTGGAGCTTCATGTAATAACACCAAAGTAATCTTAAAGATGCTCTTTATATCATCTAATATAGATTGGACTCTCTGTTGACAAGCGTCAGATACTTCAGAATATTCTGTATCTTCAACCATTTGCATAAATGAAAAAAACTGTGAAAAATTCTTATTCATCCGTTCTCTCATTCGTTGATGAGTCTCATCGAAAACGAGCCGTCCTTTATCCGTGATAGAATAAATCTTCTGAACTCGACCTTTTTCGATTCTTTCCTCAGAAGTAACCATTTTTTCATTTTCCATTGATTTCAAAGAATTATATACTGCAGTTTGACTAGGTTTCCAGCCAAATTTCTCTTCAATTAAGGATGCTAATGCATAACCATGAAGAGGTCCTTCCTTCACTATCCCCATAAGAATCAGAGAATCAAGTACTTTAGATGGAGAAAAAATTGGATTCACAAGACATATGACAAACGTGTTATATATAAAAATTGTGATATGAAATTAAGGTATAGGAAATAACATTCAATCAGAGTTTTATTTTATGCTAAAATCTTTAGTACATTCTGGATTACAGTACTTTTTTAAATAAAATAGCTATTGTTAACTGTTATGAGTCTTGAGTTGTCTTGTCCAAAATGTGGCAAATTTAATAACAATTTAGAAATTCAATGCTCAAACTGCGATTATCAATTCAAAGAATCTGTTATACGTTATTGTAAAGGAGAAGAACAAGAAGAATCTGAATCAGCAAGTTTCTATTTTATACCTGAAACTGCTTTACCCCAAACTGATGCACAAACACAAGTCCCTAATCCCAATCAAATATCAGAACCAAAAGCTTCAGTTGATAGTACAATTCAAAGATCTAGTGGTATCCCTTATCAATCTAGAAGAAGTACTAATTTTCTAAATAACCCTAGAACTAGAAAGTCTTTCAATATTGCTTTACCTATTATTATTGTAATTTGCTTCATTGCAATTTTTATTGGGTTCATAATTTTTATCAATTTAGACAGTTATGAAGTACTAAAATTAGTTGTGTATTTTGGAATAGCATTTTACATCATTCTTGTCTTATATGGGGTTGGAGCTGTTATTTTGATAATCTCACGTTTACCAATATTCTTGGAGAATCTTAAAACTAGAAAAACTGGAGAAGATCCTAAAAAAGCTCGTATTATTGAACAAAAAAGAGAAGAACTAATGTATCTACTAGATGATGAACTTAATCAACAAATAAACAATCAAAAACACATCAAAGTCATTTCTCCTGTTTTAGCATTATGTTCACTAGCTGTTGGAGTATGGTTTATAATAAAAGAAGGATTTTTGTCATATTATTATTATGTCACTTGTTTTGCTATCTCTATAGCTTTGATTCTTTATGGATATCAAAATATTATGAATCTTAGATTAGCGAATAAGGAAAAAGAGAGGAGAAAAACATCTTGATTAAAAACTATGATTCAGAATATCAAGAAGAATTACAATCAATCATCTTAGAGGATAATATATCAAAATCAGAAAAATCTTCATTTTTGGGAAGACTAACAAAGCGTATACCTATTGGAGTATTACTAGTTGGCATTATTATTGGCTCAGGTGTAAGTGCTTGTATAGGATATCTGGTCTGGACTTTTGACCCGGATTATCTACAAGTATTTTTTTATTTCGCAATAGTCTTCACTGTACTTGGAGGAGTATTTCTAGTATATGTCTTACTCTGTATCTTCTCTAAGAAATTTCTAGCTGTGCAAATGAGAACTTCAATTAATCAAATTGGTTATGTAAAGCAAATTCAGCAAAATGTAATAATTTTGTTTGATCCTGAAACATTCCAGAACGTTATCTTAAAAACTATTCTTGGTTTCTTAATGCTGATTTTACTGATTTCTACTGTCGGACATATTATTTTTGGTTTATACTGTTTTGTACTATGGCTTATCAAGATATTTGTTGAAACAGCAGGTTAAGAACTAAGAGAAATGCTATCGAAATGATTCCAAATCCAAAAAAAGGAGAAAGTTTTCCCCATAGCTTTCTTTTTCTGAATCTTGATATCCCTGGTACATACATCGGAAAAATTTATTAAGATACTCCAATCTACAACAAGGGGATTCAAATTGAAGAGCATCAAAAACTTTAGTAACGATTTTCAAGCTAGAGCTGTTTTTCTTACCGGGATGACAGATTTTGGTAATGAATTATTACATTTTCATCCTGAGGTCAAAATAAGTGAAGAAATAGATCGTGAATTGTGCTTGAAAAGCATGCCTATGGCTTGTCAAGATGGAGATGTGATGATTACTCATATAGGTGATTTACAAGCTGTTTGTGTGACACGTTTGATTCCCTGTTTTGAAAAGAACTCCTTTAAAACAGAAACATTCGCAACATTGGGTTTGCTAATTCCTCAAAATACTAATCCTGTTCCCTATCATAAAATTCTTTCAAACCTTTTGAACAAATACGAACAAAAAGGTAAACTATCCAAAGAAATTCTTGTTGATTCTGTTCCTAAACTCTACTCAGTTTTGAATAAAAAAGTTAAGATAAAATAAGAAAGAGAAGATTTGTTATTTCTTCTTTCTTCTATATGTAATTACTGCTGTTGCGACGATTACTGCACTCAATGCTCCTATGACTGCAGCAGATCCTTCTTCAGTTTGTTCTGGGATTGTAATCTCTGTTGCATTAAAGTGATAGTCATCTCCTGCGGGATTGTCTTCCATCCAAAATACAACAATTCCTGTTTCTTTCTCATAATAGTATGTTGATTCTCCTATGTAGAGATTTTGAGTACCAAAATAAGTAATATTTTGTTCATCGTGATGAACTTCAATAACATCGTATTCCGTTGTCCCATCTGGAGAGTATACATCGTATCCGATTACTTCTCCATTATATAATCCATAATTAATCTCTTGGCCTATAGTTGCTTGTGGTGATATGATGTATTTGGTAATTGGCATAGTTTCAATCAAGAATATAGTTCCAAATGCCCATGCACCTAAATAAAAACTAATGTCGCTGAAGATCTGTGAATTTATATCCAATTCTGATACAGTATAAGTCACTCCATTATAAGTAGCTTTTAAGTCCTCCTCAGTAAAATTTACTGATTGATCTAGATCTATAAAAATTGTGCATTCTTCAGTGCTAGTTTTTACATAATAACTAGCTGTTGGTAGTGCATTTGTTCTGTTGTCCTTCAATATTAGTGACATTATACTATTTTCTAACATATCTACTCCCTCTGGTACAACAGTATATTCTATGGACAATGTAAATTCTACAATTTCGAAAGAATACATTGTATCAGTCCATGTTTCACCAACAATGAATTCTGTTATACCTTCTGTATCCTCTTGAAAATTAGGTCCTCTTACGGTTATTCCTTTGTAAACTTCTAGTGTATCGGGTGCTAAGGTACCACTAACGTTCATAGAAGATAATAAACATGCTACAACAAATAATGTCAAAACTACTTCTTTGTTTTTCATTTTATCAACTACCACTATTTTTTTGGAGACATATAAACTATTCTAGATTAATTATACACAATATCTCAGGAAGCTAAAATAACAGGTAGTGTAGATTATGAAAATGAGAAAATGAAAGAGAAGATTATTTTTTCCTTTTCTTATAGCAAAAAAGTAAGAATCTAGTAGATTCTTTTCCTTCTTGCAATTAAAACAATTACACTAATACTTGAAGCTACAATGAGAAGAAGAATCTCTGAACTCATTTCTGGTATCACTACTGGATTCACTGTTACCCATACTGTATCTACATTGGTTTTTCCCGCTTGATCACTAATCCAGATTGTATAATTATAGACTCCTTCAGGTAATCCATCAACATTAATTGTGATCCAATCACTTGAATTCCACTGACCAGACTGTATCTCTATTTCGTTGAAGTAAACTGCATAATCAGCAGGATAATCATCGATGGGTATCCAGTCTATTTCATTACCAGTTTCTCCTACGGTATACTCAATATTTGGAGGACGATTGATATAGGGTTTCACAGTATCAACAGAAAATTTCCAAACTTCACTAAAAGGACTCCAAGTATCATTCACATCTAACGCTCTTACTCTCCAAAAATAATCATCACCATCTAAAGTCATCATCATGGTATAACTGGTCTCTGATGTATTAGCGAAATAGAATGTTGTAATGAAAGAAGAATAATAATCTACTTGGACATGGTATAGTACAGCTCCAGGTACAGTATTCCACTCCAAAGTTGGTCTGTCATCACTTATCATCTCTCCATCAGTTGGAGTTAATAATATAGGTGCATCTATTGCTGAAACTAGTGTAGGGGAATTAAATGATAAATAAAGAATGAACAAGATAATGAGTGAAGTGCTAACTATTTTCTTAGTCATTAATTTGTTTCCATTATCTTTAAGCATATTTTGAAATACGTGAGATTTCCTTTAAAGTTTTTTAAAAAGGTAGAAAAATGAAAGAGAAGATTATTCTTTCCTTCTCCTATATAGAATAAATACTGAGACAATTAGTATTCCACTTAAACCAATTGCCCAAGAATGTGTCACAACTAGGCTTCCATCATAGGAGTCAATATAATAATTAAAGAAACCTTCTCTCTTCAATTCAAATTGTCCTGATTCGTTATTGGAATAACTTAAATGATTGTAGAAATTGTATAGTTCCCCATGACTGTTGTACGAAAAACTCCTTTCTATTTCATCTCTAGCGTAAAGTCCCGGGTATATCTTATATTCCACAGTATACGATATTTCGTAGTAATATCCTTGAAATTTCTTCCCTTGAAACATAAAGGTGTCTTTAAAATTGATCTCAAAATCTGAATAGGCTTGTTCATAGATATGAAAATCTGTTTCAAACGAAAAATTAGTGTGCAAGATAGGTAAAAATAAACCTGCTAATCCACGATAGAATAGGAACATATGATTAACCAAAAGTACTGGATTGATTGGTACTTCTTCATCCCCCGATAACATTGTATCTGGATAAACAGGATTTACAAAACCTAGCAATTGAGATTCACTGTCATATCTATAGGTGACTCTGAAACTATCTGTTACGTTATCAAATTCCCACGCTTCTCGATATTCATCATAGTCTTCTTCACTTTCACAATGAACCATGCCTAAGAAGATAATCCATAAGTCGGTTCTAAATGAAATATCATTCCCATCACTTTCTACATCCCAAATCGTTATCTCTTCATAGGTTTCAGTCAAGGGTTCTGCATTTTCATAGTTATAATAATCTTCATCATGTACGTAAGTATAGGTTTCTCGTAAAGGTCCCCAACATTGCTCTTCTTGAGTTGTCTCGGAATTAGCAAAAAATGTTCCAAACAACAAGAGTACTAATACTCCGCATAAAATAAGACTTTGATACTTTTTTCCCTTCTTCATGTGTATCATCTAGAATATTGTGAGCTCATTATTTATACTTATTCAAATAAAAAAGCAATAGTTGAAGAAGTTCATTTCGTCCTTCTACGTCTGAAAGTAAATATCATTAATCCAATTGTAACCAACAATGAACCATGAATATCTGATGTAAATATAATCCCTCAAAAACAATTATTGCGGGTGCCCTCACTTATGTCAAAGGTGAATCTCCTTCCTTACCAAACATCAATCTTAAACCTGGAGAATTATGTAAAATTAGTTTGGACGTATCTACTTAGATTTACTTCCTTTCTTTCTTTTCTTTTTATTTTGATTTTTTTTTATATATTTTAACAATATTTGAGTGGTGTTTGAACTTCTCCTGGTGTTCTAGTTTTTAGTGGGTTCATAGTTTTACATTCTTTAAGAGGAACTTTTTCAGCAAAAATGAATTTACCTATTTCATTCAACTCATTTTTAATAGCTGTGTAAGGTTCTTTTTCTGTTTTTTCTAGAAGGAAGAATTTGATAAGAGGCTCTTTACTTCCAACAAAATCCCAAATTCCTACAACTTTTCCATTGACTAATATTGTTGTGGTTGCATTTCCAGAACGATCAAATATGTGGTCGTAAAAACTCTTTTCTACGTACCTTTCTCTCTCTTTATACCCCATCATATAAGGATCCAAATCGGGTAAAATATTTACAGTTACTTCTGAATTTTGAGAAACTTTTTCCAATTTAAGCACATCTGAATTTAGTAATAGAAAATCTTTAGAAAGTGATTCAATTGGTATTTTAGTTATGTTTTCTGCTAATTCTTCTAAAGAACTTCTTGTTTCTGTCTTGTTAAATCCAGTCCACCATACAATATCAGTCTCTGTAACCGGTCCAAAACACTCTAGGTAATAACTGACTAATTTCATTCTGCTTTCTTCTTCTGTAATTTCATCCAAATTCATATTTGGGAAATACTCCTTAAAAGCTGAATAAGTATGTCTTTTATCTCTCCAGCTTTTAACTGGACAATTTCTTATGAGTTGAAAATTATCACAAGCAAGATTTACCATTGCAGAAATATTGTCCTTACTACTGAGCTCCTTCTTTAATTCAGCAACAGACAAGTTTCTCCCCTGTAAAACCAAGAGTATATCGTTTACAATCTCTTGATACTTCGCTTCAGATACTCCAAGATTCGCTAGATAATCTACATGACGTTTAGCATGTTGTTTCCTTGTTGCATTAATAATCCAAGGTAAGAACTCTTTATGATGAATGAAGACAGTTTTTCTTATACAACGTATTTTACCCAAGTTTCTTTTCTCATATGCTTCTTGATCTAGTTGGCTCCTAGTGAAATTATTCATACGACTAAATAATGATAGATATGGGGCTGTTTGGCTAGTGCTATGTAGACCCCCAATATTCTTGACAATGGTTTGAATATTATCTGTCTTAGTTTCTTTCGTAAGATGTTGTTTCTCAATAATAAATTGATTAATACAATCAATCGAGAATTCACTCATATCTTATTCCAATTTTACGAATATTTATGACTTTTCTGCAAATATTCCAAAATAACACCAATATTTCAGACTTAAATATGTAAATGTGGACTATAAGCAATAGATAACTAAACTACTAATTCATGTGTTAAACAGGAAGTTGGTACATTTGAAAGAAGAAGAATTTAGGAATTTTCTCAAGAAAAAAGGAAAAAAAGCAGGTGTTATTGATAGGAATATTTCGGGAGTAAAACGCTTTGCTGATTATCTCAAAGAAGATAAGAACAAGGAATTATTAGTAGCAAGTCCAGTTGATATTGAATCATATGTAGAAAAAATTGAAAGAACTACAAAATCTTCAGCTAAAGGTCCTCTGTATGTTCTGATGAATTATTTCAAATTTATTGAAAGTAGTGAATTATTGAAATGTGCAGCTCAGTTAAGAGAAGAAAGAACGAAGAAATCTAGAAGGATTTATCCTCTCAAAGAATTTCTTGGGATTGATTCTGAACATGTTAAGAAACTAGCAAGTATTGGAATTAAAAACGTTGACCAAATGCTAGAAAAAGGGAAGACAATAAAACAAAGAAAAGAACTCTCAAAACAATTAGATGTCCCTGAAGAAGCTATCCTTGAAATTGTAGAACTTTCTGATATTACTCGAATTGGTTATGTAAAAACTAAACTAACCCGTTTATATCATAATGCTGGATTTGATACTCCCACAAAAATAGCTAGATTTGAAGCAAAGGAACTTTATGACCACTTCAAGAAATATGTTGAAGAATCGGGTTGGGAAGGAATGATACCTAATCTGAGTGATTTAAAATATAACATTAAATCTGCTAAGAACCTGAAAGAGGTCGTCGAGAAATAACTCCACTCTACTCTTTTTCAAAGTCAATTAGCCATTTTTTCCTCTCTAGTCCTCCAGCGTAACCTACCAGTTTACCATCACTCCCAATTACTCTATGACAGGGAATAATTATACTGATAGGATTCTTGCTATTAGCATTACCGACTGCTCGGATTGCATCTTTTTGCCCAATTCTAGATGCAAGTTCTTTGTAGGTAATGGTTTCTCCAAAGGGAATCTTTAGAAGTTCTAACCAAACTTTTTGCTGAAACTCTGTTCCTTCTGGTGATAAAATAAGTTCAAACACCGTGAGTGACTGAAGAGAGAAAAACTATCCAATCTTACCAAAAGCTGATCTAGGAGGAAGAATCCTTTTTTAGAAAAATAGAGGAGGGGGAGTAGGTTAGTTAGAATTGGGATAGCAGCAGCTATACAAGGAGTATCTCCAAGTACGTTGCGAAGGTGGGAGAAGGAAGAAAGAGTGGTACCAGAGTGTAGAATGAAGGGAGGACATAGAAGATATAGACTAGCTAAATTCAACAGAGAAAGGGAGAAAGATAAACACTAACCAAGGTTGTACTAGGTTACGCAAGAGTGAGTGCAACAAAAAAACGAAAAGAACTAACCAACCAACAGGAACAGATAAAGAGATTTGTAGAACAGCGAGGATGGAAACTCAAAAAAGAGTTTACAGATTTAGCTTCAGGGATGAATGAACAGAGAAAAGGAGTACATAAACTACTAAAAGAAGTAGCAACAACTCACCCATATGCAATCATATGTACCTATGAGGACAGAGAAGCTAGGTTTGGAACGAAAGTGATCAAACAGTACTGCCAAATATTTGACACGCAAGTCCTTTCCATTCACCAACAACACAAACTATCACAGGAAACCAAACTCGTGGAAGATATGATCGCTCTAGTCACCTCGTTTGCGGGAAGACTACATAGACAACGGAGAAGAAAAGCACCACCACTTGACTGATTTTTACCGGGCTTATATAGCATTTTAAGGATTAGAGGATGAGAGACTTGGGCACACAAACGGCACAACAAACACAAGCTCATCCTCCACCTAGTTTAACGAAGGTGATGAGAACTTATCAAGTAGTGTTAAAATGTGATGACCAATCCCAGCGAGAAGAAATCAATCGAAGAATAAGAAAATTAGAGGAAAGACAAACCACCCTTCTTACTCCTCAAGTTGTAAAAAAGGCTGTAGACCTCTACCGAACCAACCCAAAAGAAAGGTTCTTCACTCGCAAACTAGGTAAAGTAGTAGGGATGAACCCGAATATAGTAGAAAGTGCTTTCCACTGGCTCTACATAGCCGTCAAAGGGAAGATTGACAAAGAGCAGAAAGTGCAAGGATTACTCAACTTTCTGTTGAAAAATCCTCAACAACTTGTAGAGTGGGTGATTTTTGGTCGTTCTCCCTACACTGAACGAAGTCTGGAAAACTATTGGAAGTTGAAACGAAGGTATGTCATCAATCTTCTCACTCACTCCAGAACTCAAGCTGATTCCTACTGGAGGAAGAAGAAAACCACCATCTATTCTTCTGCAACCATTCAGCTGAACAACATTCTCCCGTCTTGTACTCAACAAGATATTCTCCAAGCAATTGATGATGCGCTGTTTTACTATACTCACGAATTCTCTAATCCCTCACAACTTACAAAGAACAAGCAAGCATTTCTAAATAAACTTCAATTGATAAAACAAGAAGAAAAGATTGTTGTTCCCTTCCTTACTTCCTGGATTAACAGTCCTCAACCTTCTCGGTGGAAAAGCCTCAAGAATCTCTCCCAACAACTCGCTCAAGTTTTAGGGAAGCCTACCCGAAAACTCTTTTCAGCTGTAAGACTGATAGTTGTTTTCACACTCTTTGACCATTATATGCAGAGTGTCCCTCAGTTAGTCAAGACTCTCCCAGTGGAGCAAGTTGTTCCCCCACCATTTAAACGAAAAAAGAAAGGAAGATTACCAATAAAATTGTTAATGAAAAAAGATTATGTTATCACCCGACAAGGGAATGCAAGTGAACTAACTAAGCAAATCAAGAAGCAAGGAACCACTATCCTTGGTTTTCCACAACAAAGTAAGAAACTGTCAACTGCTCAAGTACTCTTTCCCCCAAAAGTGCTAGAATATTTACATAATGGAGCTGTGATTAAAGTTTTCCAAATAAGTAGTGGATCAGCACCTAGTTTCAAACCTCGCGTAGATGTCGTCCTCGAAGGAACGCATGACTGTTTCCACTCCTTCAAACTTCTTCATCACTATCTCCCCCAGATATCTGGGAGAAAGAAAAAGGTGTTGGGAGTAGACATTAATCGATTAGGGAAGTATATGCTAGCTTTCAACACTTCTATCCCTCTTTCATTAGATTTACTTAAGTTAGCTTCGCGCTACACTCACCTTTCCAATAAAGTTCTTCCTGAACTCAATCGAGGACTGTTACGCAAAAGAAAAGAGTATGACAGTCATAGTTGTTGTAAGCTTCAAGGCGAGCTCAACCGTGTTTATACTCGTCGTAGTCGTATCCTTCGCGAGATTACCCTTCTTCTCCCTCACTTCCTTGCAGCAGTACTGGTGAAGAAAAAGTGTCAGACCCTTAAAATTGAGCAGTTAACAGCTGATGCTACAGGAACGAAAGGTGCTCTAGCCAAAGCTATCTACACCATGCCTGACAGTTTGCTTATCTACAAGAAAGCTGTTTGGTTAGCATCTTTAGAATTAGGGTATGATGTGCAGTTGGAAGTTGTTAACCCTCAGTATACCAGTTCTCTTCACCATGGCTGTGGAGGATTCTTAGTTCGTGGTCCTGGGCAGTATGATCTTTCTCCTTGTAAGAAGTGTGGACAGAAGGTAAATACTCACGATAATGCTGCCTTTAATATCGCTTCCCTTCCTGGTACTCTCCTCCCTAACGATCTTTTCCCCTCAACGCACGTGAGGGGACCCATTTAAACGACGGTTAGACTCCTTCTAGTAAGTTTAACCAAGTTTCATAACGTGCGTTCTTTCTTTTTGGAAATACTCATCAATTTGAGCTAAAGCTTCTGCTAAAACTGTTGGGATTTCAGTTTCGTAATCTTTCTCCTCAACAAAATTACAACTAGTTACGAATGTATCATCGCTTGTGATCTCTATGAAACCTATCGGTGATTCATAATAAGCACGAAAAGAACTCATACCATTATCACTCTCTATTTTTTTCTAGTATTATGTTTATCATGACCTTTATTGTAATAATTCTGATTGATAGTTTAATTGCTTCTCTCTGTTCCTCGTTTTTATCTCTCTACCCATCCCTGTTCATTAACAATGAACTGTTACTCTTATTTTTGTCTTTAAAAGTATAGAATGCGTAATGTTTTTATAAACCTTTTATTATTTTCTGCTCGGTGAATAAAAGAATGGCATCAGCTTACATTCTGATAAATTGCGAGATTGGCGAAGAAAGTAGTGTTATGACTCAACTCAAGGAAATGCCTAATGTGTCTGAGGTACACATAGTTTATGGTGTTTATGATCTTATTGCTAAGATTGAAGCAGAAGACACTGATTCTTTGAAAAAGATAGTTACAGAGAATCTCAGAGTTCTTGAAAAAGTAAGATCTACTATGACCATGATTTGTGTTGATCAATAGTTCTTTTTTCCCATTTTCTTTTATTATTTCAATTCAGAAGTTTTTTATTTGTTTCTACAATAATAGATGTGATAACAATGTCAACTCCTGTGCTCTGTATATAATTTCATGCGAGGGGAACTCGCGCTAATAGTTCAAATTGTTCTGAATTAGTAGCGGGTAGTTTACATTGTTGTCTGATTTTTCCAGTTTTGATTTTCTGTATTAAATCATCTCAACGATGAATTTACTTCTACTTCACAATTCAGAGCTAATAATGTGCAGATTTCACGAAACAATTAAAAAAAATCACGAGATATATGAGGTGATATAATGAGTACTAATCGTTATACCAAACTTAAGTGGTATAGATTTAATATCGCAAGAAGAATAAGAAATCTTGAAGGAGAAGAATTAGTCGCTGAATTAGAGGATATTATAGAAGATATCAAAGAGAAAAAGCTCGATAAACTTGGTGTTTTCAAGATTCAACTTAGAGAACTTGAAAATATGATCGCAGAGCTCAAAGAGAAACCCAAAGCAAAAGGCCGTCAATATGACCCATTTCACATTCCCAGTTCAGGAGATGGTAGAATTGCTCTATTTGGTCTTTCCAATGTGGGAAAAAGCACTTTGATGAATGCTATCACTAATACAGATGTTAAGACAGGAGCTTATCTTCATACAACTCGAGAAGCCTTAGCTGGAACTTGTGAGTACGAGGATTTACGTATCCAAATAGTTGATTTACCTGGATTCTTGGATTTCAAAGAAGATTGGAATACTAGTAAACAAATTGTAAGAGTCACCAGAACTAGCGATGCTATTATGATGGTTATTGATCTCTCAATGGACATTGATAGACAATATCATTTCTTAATGAAGCAATTAGAGGATGCTAAACTGATAATAGACAACGAAACTCCCTATAAAATTGCTATTATCGCTACTAAAGGAGACTTACCTAATTCCAAAGAACGTTATCAAGAACTTCTCAATAAGACAGATTTGGATGTTTATCCAATAACTATCAAGTCGGAAGATACTTTAGAAAATCTGAAAGAGAAGCTCTTTGAACAGTTGGATGTCATTAGAGTATATACCAAGAAACCTGGAGGAAAAGCTGATTTAGCGAAACCCTTCGTGCTCCCAGAGGAATCAACTGTCACAGATGTCACAAAGAGAATTCATACTAGTTTTCTGAAACACTTTAGATATGGTAGAGTTTGGGGAACATCTGTCGAGTTTGAGGGTCAAAAAGTAGGTTTAGATCATGTTCTTGCTGATAAAGATGTACTGGAGATTATAGTATCTAGAAAATAATCTGGAATTCTCCTTTTTTCTTTTTTTAAGGTGTCATTTTCTGTCCACATATTTTAAAACGGAAAAAGACTATAGTTAATCGATATGACATCCATAACTTTGCATGGGGCAGTAGGAGAAATTGGTGGGAATAAGATTCTTATAGAGGATGGTTCAACTAAACTCTTCTTTGATTTTGGTTTAAGTTTTGGAAAATATGGTGATTATTTTTCTCCTTATTTGCAACCAAGACGCTGGAGTTTCATTAAGGACTACATGAATTTGGGCTTACTACCAGATTTAACTGGACTTTACCGTCAAGATTACGAAGGAAGATTCAGAGAAAGTAGTAAAGAAGCTAAATATGATGGAGTTATATTATCACATCCTCATTTAGATCATGCTGGGTTTGTTTCTTATCTTCGACCAGAAATACCTATTTATTGTTCTCCAGGATGCAAAGGAATTTTACAATCCTTCGAACAGACCTCTTGGGGATTTCATGAATATACTAGAATAAAAGAAGCTTTCAAATTTCGTGAGAGTAAACGAGATGCTACAAAGATGGTTAAGGATAGAACTTCTACTATCCCTCGTGAAATTAATCTTTTTAAACCATCTTTCAAACTAGATGAATTTACTATTCATCCCTTCCCAGTAGATCATTCCGTTCCTGGTTCAAATTCCTTTGTTATTGAAACTTCTGAAGGCTCAATAGTTTATACTGGTGATATTAGATTTCATGGACGAAAAGGTGATCTCAGTGATACCTTCGTTGAGAAAGCTGCATCATTCGATCCTGTGTTAATAATTAGTGAGGGAACCAATATTGATGAACCAACTACCTTTGGAGAGTTAGATTTACAACAAGACCTCTTTCCTTTGATTGAAACAGTTACTGGTTTAGTTATTGTCAACTTCCCAGTCAGAGACTTAGACAGAATGCGATCTTTCATCGAAGCTGCAAAACATAATGATCGCTCATTAATCATTAGTTTAAGACAGGCTTATACTCTCAGATTACTTGAAGAGAATGGAGTTACTAATATCCCAAGAGTAGATGAGGTAGGGATTTTCATACCAAAGAAAGGATGGGGGATTCTTAACAATATTAACTATCCAATAGAAATTCAAATGCAGGATTACCAATCCTGGGAAAATGAGTTCATTGAACATCCTAATAGTGTTACAGCTGCTGAGATTCATGAGAATCCCGATAAGTACATATTCAGGTGTGATTTTGCAGAATTGAAGTATCTTTTTGATATACAACCTCCAAAAGATTCTATTTACATTCGTTCTGTAACAGAACCTATTGACGAAGAAATGGAACTTGACCAAAGGAAAGTTGACAACTGGCTAAAATACTTTGGATTATACCCTTACAAACAACTTCACTGCTCTGGACATGCTTCTGGATATGATCTTAAAGAGATGATTAGGAAAATTAATCCTAAGAGTGTAATGCCTATTCATACCGAGAAACCAGCTGATTTCAGCTCTCTACATGGTGATGTAATTTTAAAGAAGCTGGGAGAAAAATATAATCTCTAACGGAAACAAGTTAGGGATCTTCCTCCATCTATACTTACAGTTTCACCAGTTATCCACAAGGCTTTGTCTGAAGCAAGGAATAGAATCAAATCTGCTATTTCATCAGGGGTTCCAACTCTTCCTAATGGATGTGTTGTTTTACTGTGTTCGAGGAATTCTTCATACCTCTTATCGTTCATCCCACTCTCTTTATGCAAACTGGTTATGACTACTCCAGGGTTAACTGCATTTACACGTACTCCAAATTCTGCTAATTCAAGTGCCGAACATCTAGTTAAGTGATCAAGACCTGCTTTGCTTACACAGTAAGATAAGATGTTGGGAAAAGCTCTCAAACCTGTTACACTAGAAACATTAACGATATTCCCCTTGCTCTCTTTTAGAAAAGGTAAAGCTGTCTGCATTAGAAGAAAAACTGACCTCAAATTGATGTTCATCATGTAATCAAATTCATGGATAGGAGTACTCATGATATTCCCAGTACGTAGAATACCTGCTGAGTTGATTAATACATTAATTTTACCAGATTCCATTACTGCCTCACCAATAACTCTCTCAGCTGCTCCTTCATCTGTTACATCAGTTGCAATGAACCTAGTACCTAATTCTTTGGCAATTTCCTCTAATCTTCCAGCTGATCTTGCGACCATTAGTACATCTGCACCTTTTCTTTGAAAAGATCTAACAGTTGCCAAACCAATTCCTGAACTTGCACCTGTAACAATAACAGTTTTACCTTCAAATGACATGGTTTACAAGACTCGTAAGAGATAATTAATTTTTCGCATTTTAGGGCAAAGAATTAATACGTCTTAGAAAAAAGAGTCTACTATGTTAGAAGTTGTAGCTTGGATATACTTTGTTAATGCTATTTTCCTAATAATTCACGAAATAGAATCTGCTTATTGGAAAGAGTGGGAGCTCTTTAAGTTAGGGGGAGGTTTAACAGGATTCCTGTGTATCCATATCCCTATGTTAGGTCTAATTCTCTATGGTCTAATTGAGGTTTTTAACCCCTCGCTGACAGGGATGATTCTTTCTATTATTCTCTGCGTTGGGGGTTTCTTTGCATTCTTTATACATCTCTATTTTATAAGAAAAGGAAAACCTGAATTCACTCTACCTATCTCAAAAATCATCTTAGGAATAATATTAGTTCTATCAATTGTTCAGATTGTTCTAACCATTTGGTCTATATTCTACTACCACCCACTTTATCAAATCACGTAAATGTTCAAGCATTGAAAACTTAAGATAAAGTATAAAAGCAAGAATGTACAACACATCTTGATTATAATGGTAGTTAAGGAATATGTTTCTGATGACTGGGTAATAAAAATCGATCATGACAAATGTGTTGGAGCTGGAGATTGCGTTGATGTTTGTCCATCAGATGTTTTTGTGTTGGTTGATAACAAATCTACTGCGCCTAATGTTGATGATTGTATAGAATGCTGTGCTTGTGTAGGCGCATGTCCAGTAGAGGCAATTGAACACACTAGCTGCTAAACTTGATACCAGCTATTTGTTCTATCTTTTCCTTTTTTACTTTTCTAAATGTAAAAAGACCTTTAGTACAAACCTGCCCCTCTTTATTCTTTAGATAGCTTTTGACAAGAATGTCTTTTTCATTCTTTTCTACAATCTCTCCAATTATTTCTACTTCTTCTTCAACGTATAATGGACTGAAAAATTGCATTTCAACATTTATTGTTAAACAAGGTTCTTCTAGCAAAGTTATAACAGCCCATCCTGAAACCTCATCCATTAGAACGGTTTGAAGGCCTCCATGAACAATTTTACCCCATCCACCCCAGGTGTTCGGTACAAGAAATTTCGAACCTACTGACTTATCAGAAATCTTGAAAAAAGATAATTTTGCTCCTATAGGATTGCTCTCACCACAACCAAAACAGAAATCATTAATCCCTAAACTTTTTTCAATATAGTTACTCATGATTAATGGAAAAAATATGCTCATTTTACCTTTTTGCTATAAACATGAAAAAGAAGAGAAACTTTAGTCTTTTTCTTTAGGTGGTATTGCTAATTTGTATGCTTTTATACCTCCAGATACAAGTAAACCAATCCCTGCTGCTAATAATGGGAACAGAAATATTAACCATCCTAGCAAGAGCGGATCTCCAACTCTTACCTCTTTAGGAATATGAACTACTTGGTTATAGAACCAAACATAAATGCTGTCCCAACCAAGCCAGAAACCCAGTAATATTAACAGTATGACTGCACCAGCAGCTCCTCTAATAAGCTGTATGAAAAACTCTCTTTTTGTTTCCTGATTATTTCTGAAACTCATATCTGTCAATCTTCAGAAAAAACAGTTCTTTAAATCTTTTTTGCTCGAGTATCATTTAGTGAAGACAAATGCTAAGCTTTATTTTTACTTATAAGAAATTAGACAATGATTTGATTATGTCATATTAGCATAGTAACATTATCTTTCCTAGAACTTCATTGCTGGATAGCTCATTCTAAGTGGATAAATCACATATCCTCCTACCCCGCCCACACTTCGTGGTGGAAGTGCTTGCGGATCGCTTTTAATCAGTATATTATACGCTGCATTGACATCAGCATTAATGAGATGACCTTGACTAGATTTAAACAGTCCTCTTTGAATCCTTTTTCCTGCATACTTGGTATGTTTCTGAATAGACTCATCATCTAAGAAACTACATTTGGAGGTATAACTCTCATCGACTAGTTCAATCGTTATCCCCTTCTCCTCAGTTTTGTATTTGAGAAGAGTGATTAGTTTGTGAAATGGGACGAGAACGAACAGTTGAGTGGTTTTCTTCCTCAACCTTACTTGCTGTTTCCAGCGAGGATTGTAGCCAATGTAGATGGTGTGTAACCCCCGTTGTTCCCACAACTCTATTAAGAATCGACTGAGGTGATGGAAACAATCTTTGACTTTTCTTCTCCACCGTTCCTTAGCTTGATAATAAGCAGGACCATATCTGAGGTTGTTTTTCTGTTTAAGATTTACTCTTTGCTGTTGTGCATACTGCTCTTGTAATAGACTGGTTTTCTTCAGATAATATTGAGTTATTGACTTTATTCCCTTCCCCTCGTCCTTGACAATAATCGGGCGTGAGCCGATATTATCCACAAAGGTAATGAGGTTGGTTAAACCCAAATCTAGCGCACCTTTTCTCTTCTTGTTTTCCTGCACTTGTTTGGGTAAATGTTTGTTATAAATGATCTCTACAGTATAGCCTACGCCACGAGGGATGATCCGTACTTCTCGAAGCTTGTCAGTTGCTTTTAATCTTGTTTTGATCGTGAAGGGGAGTTTCTTAGGTAAGATGAGGTATCCGTTGCGTATTTTTGCTTGTTGATTGGAGATGATAGCAATCGTCTCCCCATCCGACGGTTTGTAGTGAGGTGGGCGAGGAGGACCGAAAAACCTTCCAGGATGCTTTTTCCATTCTTTTATTGCTTGGAAGAACGCTTTCCAGTTTCTTATAAGTAATTTCAGTGTGTGTTGTGCAGTATGGGCTGGGAGAACCTTATAACATTCTTCAGTTTTAAGTCGTTTATCTAGTTCATAATAAGAATAAATCGACCCTTGTTTTTGTCTCTGTTGCTTGCACAGATAATTCGCTCGATTGTAGAGATTTTTGGTTTGATGACACAGCCTACTCAAAGCTTGATGATGGTTAGTTTCCATGACTTCTGCTCGAGGAACAGTGTTCATCATCTCTTTCCCTAGACTTCCCTATTTAAACCCCTATAATACCTTCTTCTCCCTCAATTCTTTTATATGCCAGTACGACAAATGTTATTCATAATCTATGCCAAGCATGACTGAAGAACAAAAATTAAGGGAAATATTAGAACTAAATGAATTTAGATTCTATCATTATATGCCTAATTCTGATGTTGTGAAAAATGATTTTGGTTATTTTGTAAAGCATAAAGCAATTGAAACTTATAGTTATGTCTCTCCAACTCATTTTGGAGAGGTAAATTTTGAAGATTTCTTAGATTTTACCTTCTCTTATTTCAATGATGGGAAAGAATATTTTGTAGTTAAAGTATTTTACAATGATACATTTAGAAAAAATTCCAAACTTCTTCGACAACGAAATTTCATAACCTATCCTATCGATACTTCATTGATGTCTTGGTCAAGTGAAAAAAGCGAGAAACTTGCACCAGATACAAATCTAGAACTTGATTTACTTACATTGAAGAATGTTAAACGATGGGTAGATGCCTTCTTCGATTCTTTTAGTTATCCTAGTCATCTTAGAAAATACATAACCTCTATGGTTAATGAACAGATAAAAAATGGTATCGAATTTTTTGTAGGGAAAGCTTTTGGAAAAGATGTTAGTTGTTTTTGCTCTTTTCGTTATGAAAATTTCATTGGTCTTTATGGTGTAGGTACAAAAACTCGTTTTAGAAGACAAGGATACGCTAGAAAAATGACATCAAATTATATTTCAGATATTATTGCCGATTCTCCTGATACTCAATTTTGTTTACAAGCTCAAAATAACTCTGGTGCTGAACAATTATATTTGGATTTAGGATTTGAGATTCCATTTACTCAAAAAAGATTCGACTGGGACCCCTCAACCCTCAGCGTCAACCTTTAGTTCTAATCCACGCCACTCTTTTTCAGTTTCTTGAACATCTTTAGGATTATCGATACTTCTCCAGAAATACTTTTGGTCTATTCTGTATGCTTTTAGTTGATCTTCTTCTGCTAATTTTACAAATATCGTTTCTTCCATTTGACCTCTGTCAGGGAACCTATCTAGAACATCCTCTCTAAAAATATCAACTCCAGCATGAATCCAGTGATTTAGAATTGGTTTCTCTTTGAATTCAACTATATCGTCATCTTCTGTAATTTCTACAATACCAAAAGGACTTCTCATTTTAGTAATAGCAATTGATCCTTTTTTGTTATCTTTCTGAAAATTAGATATCATCTCCTTTAAATCGAAATTTGTGACAATATCTCCATTCATGATGATAAAATCAGAACTTGAAACATAACTCTTAGCTAGCTTAACAGCTCCTCCTGAGCCAAGTCTTTCATGTTCTTTACTATAGCTCACACTTATTTCCCCATAGTCAGTCTCATATGTGCTGCCAAACTGTTCTTCTATATATTCTGCAAGATGTCTAACTGCAAGAATAGCATGATTTACTCCATGTTTTCTTAACCATGACATTTCCCATTCTAAGATTGTTTTACCAACTATCTGTACCATAGCTTTTGGATAACTATCTTTGGTTACAGTTCTAATACGTGTACCTAGTCCACCACAGAGTAAGATTGCGTCCATACCTTGTGGTTTCGAGTGAGGGAATAATAAGTTTTTCCCAATGTTGTTGATACCTCCGACACAAGATTAATATTATTGAATACCAAAGAGTTAAACACATGTCCGAATCTGAGCAAACCCCCTTAGAAGAGTTTATTGAGCTTTATGCCCATATCAAGGACAAATTTGCTGAATTACCCTCAGTTTTAACCAAACTCTCCAGTTTTTCTGATGACATTGTTAAGGAAAATACCGATTTAAAATCAAAATTGAAGGAAATTGAAGAGAAATTCACTCAACTGAAGCAAGAATACGAAACTAAAGATTCTAAGATTAGTGACGCTTTAAAAGACGCTGAGTCATACAAGAACCAGTTAGCTAGTGTTGAGGAACAGATGTCAGGTCTACGAAAAATGTATGAAGAAATGACTCAAGAACAAGAACAAACCATAGATATTCAAGAATTACTCGCTATCTACACAATTCTATTCGAAAAGGTTTTTGCTGCTACTCCTCATACCAAGATTCTCTTACTACTTCAAGGAGTAGCTAAAGAAGATTGGACCAGAGATGAGTTAGTCAAAACCACAGGATTTACACCTGCAGCAATTATTAAAGCACTACATGATTTAAGAAACCATGGCATCATCGAGACCGATGATTCAGCAACTATGGCAAAATTAGCTCCAAAATAAAACCGTTAGGAGAAATTATACAAGATATATCTTTATTTCTCCCCATTTTTCTTGTTTTCTTTAGTGACTACTTTTTCTTCTTTTGGTTCTGAATCCCTGAGGTCTACAGCAGCTTTAACATATACTAGATCTGCTAAATATGCTTTTAGAGGTACAACTATTAACCCCATTGTGTATACTATCCCACCAACTACTGCTAGAGTAATTCCTAAAGCTCCTCCTTCTAATAAAATTGGTGCAAACATTAATCCTATCAATGAAAATATTAGAGAAGCTAGAGTATAATTCCATACAATAGTTTTCAGTTTTACTGGTCTCATAATTTTGAATGCTCTATACAACCAATTTGAACTAACGTAATAGATACCAAAGAAAGGTGCCGATAATAATAAAGCTCCACCTATTATTCCTGCAATAATTGGAAAGATAATATATTGAAAGAATGCCATCCCTATGGAAAAAATCACTATCCCACCAGCTATTAGAGCTAAAGCAATTCCAAAAGCTTCTACTACTGAACTTAAAACATTAGAGGTTGGTAAAGGTCCACTGAGAAATCCTAGCAATCTTACTCTGTTATATGTATAGCTTAGCTTTTTAGGTTCATAACTAGGTCCTTCCTCTAGATATTTCATATATGGTTTTACTTTTGGTTGAGGTCTAGCTTGCGAAAGATATCTTGATTGTGAAATTGGTGGCCACATCACTAATTTTCGTTCTTGCTTTATTTGATCTTCTTCAACTCCATCCTCTGTAAGAGTAAAATCCTCTTCTGAACTAGTTTCGACAGAATCTGTTACCTCTGAAAAACCCTCAGCTACTTCTACATCTTTAATATCGAACCCACATTCTGCACAGAAAGCATCATTAGCTTTGTTGATAGTTTGACATTCTAGACAAATCTTGAGAGTGGTTCCACAAAATTTGCAGAATTTTGATGATGTTTTTATTTTCCGAAAGCAGTTTGGGCAATCTCGGGTAACACTCATTATATTCAAGATAAGAGAAGTTTGTATCTTTATATCGATTTGCATCTATTAAAAAAGAATGAGAATGTAAGAATTCAAATTCTTACTCAAGTTTCATATAAGCTTGCTTCAGTTTCTCTTCTGTCTCTACAACCTTCTTACGACTATCTCTACCTTTTTCTAGCACTTCCCAGAACCTTTCAACATAATCTGGGTGAATTCCTGTAATTACCCCTCTTATAGTTAAAATAGGTTCATCAATAGAATTGAGAGATACTTTAATATTTCCTCGTTCGAATTTCTTAACAATCTTTCTTGTCTCAAATGTAGCTTGATAAGTTGTTGGGGAAGTAATTGCTAGAAATCCAAGTTTTGCTCTTGTTATGTCAGCTGTGAGACTTGAACTCTCATCAAGTTCGTTAAAGAATAAATCTGAGAACCTAATACTCTGTGCTTTTTCTAGTGATTCAAATTCCTTGTCTAAAGAAATAATTACTCCTAGACCCCTTGCTTCTTCTGTGAACGATTGAAAGAAATCAGTTAAATCTGCGTTGAATTCTTCGTGAGTACTTTCTTGGAGTGCAGCTAGTATTGTTGTTGTTAAAGAATCTACTAAGAACTCATTGCTCTTTTCTAAGGCTATTTCAATAGTTTCTTCTTTGAATAAGTTCAATAATTTATCATTATCAAAAAGAATTATTGGACAATTAGGACCTTGATAATCAAATCCTAGATAGTGAAGAGCTCTAGCTGAATTATATTGAACTAGTGATGGTTCATTTTTCTCTGGGATAACAAAAATAACAGTAGGGGGAACTCCAGTTTGTTCAGCAATAATCTTACTAACCTTCATAGCACCAGCACTACCAGCCCCTCCACCACTTCCAACAATTAAATGCAGAGCTAAATCTTCCACATCTCTTCTATCATGTTTTTTATAGAAAAGAACCTTTTCAATATGATCCTGTAATTGTTGTTCATTTTGAGTTAATTGTTCTAAAACTCTTTCTAGTTCATAATCTGAAGATGGTGAGTCTTTTGAACCAAACCAATAATGGTCAGCGAAGTTATTCACCTTAGGATCAAAGTTGTCACTCTGATTAATAGCTAATGACTTGACAGTTATTCTACTTTCTCTTAGATGGTGAACAAGTTTATCACCTATTCTGCATCCTGCATTTCCTACTCCTATAACAGCAATAGAAATTTTCTTCTTAAACAGTTTTTTCTTTAGCCAGGACATTCTAAACCACTCCAGATCCCACTGATTTGATAATTTTGAATATATTTACAACCCAAAGAGCTATTGCCATAATTGTTCTGAATATCTTTTGAGTTGATATTGGAAAAGTTCTCATTGAAGCTATATATTCACGAAGTTGTAACATCTGAACGCTCTCTTGTTTGGCCACTTCAGAATACTTCTCTCCAAATTCTACTACACTAGCAAAGATATAGTTATCAAGTTCCATCAGAGCTTTAATTTTGAATTTTTTAGCTTTTCCATTAAAAGCTATTAGGGGAATAAAGATTATGAAAACCATTAAAGCTGCAACTAAAGCTGAGATGGTTACAACAAGGACTGTCATTAGTTGATCGGAATTAAGGAACAAGAAATTTATACCGTGGGTTGGCATCCCATTATTAATTCCGTAAATTAACTCATTTGCATTTCCCATTCCCATTGCAATGATAATAATCAGTGTTGATACGATACCAGCTGTAGGTATGTTTTCAAGCTGACTTATAGATCTTCCCTTAGACCATTTATCACCAAGTGACCAAATCATATCATAATTGTCTTTTCTTAGAAGAGTTCCATATTCTTTAAGATAAACGTTCATCCTTTCTTTGAATGGTTTCAAGGTTTTAGCATAGATTCTTGTATTCAAAATCATGTAGTAAGAAGCTAAAAAGAAGATATAGAAGAGGAATGGATTAAAAATACATGCAAGAATTCCAAACGCAGTTGCTACTGGATACCCTGCTGTGATAGAGATTTGAAGAATTGGGATTTGAACTCCAATACCAGTAGCAAGAGATGCCAGAATGATTAAAGGATTTCTTGGTAAAGGTTTGTCATAGTATTTTGCATAATATTCCCTTACAGGTTTTTCTATAAATTCTACTCTTTTAGCTTGAACTAATCCTAGAAATCCATCATGTGTATATTTCAAATAGAATAATGAGAGTAATATTGCTATCAGTATTGGCGTACCTACATTAAACAAGATATCTGTTATCCATCTTAGATTAGAAAAACCCTCAAATGCTGATTCGAGTGGTATTATAGTGAAAATAATAGTCGGTATAAATAGAATTGAAATATAAATCCACAGTTTCATATAATTTTTCCATCGTAAGGATAGAATTGTGTTTAATTTTAATCCAAATAGTGCAACAGGTAGGAGATAAAATCTTCTAAAAGGTTCTTTTAATGCACGCACAAACCGTGGTTTTTCAACCATTTCAGCAGTTCTTGGAAATCTTTTGTAATGCTCGTTTATCATATCTTCGAATTCATACTTAGGTAATTCGACAACTTCAGGTTCAACAATTTTTGCTTTTACTGAAATTGATTTTGGAGAAGTTGATTCCATAACAATTCATTATACTGTTTGCTTATTTTTAATCGTTTCGTAATAGGGTCGTAAACATTTTAATGTAAGATTGATAATAGTTCTATTGATAATATTGAGATTAACTAAGATTGTTTGTACTATTGGTCCAGCATCTAGCTCTACTGATGTTCTTAAGAAAATGATTGATTCAGGTATGGATGTAGCTCGATTAAACTTTTCTCATGGTGATCATAAAAGTCATGAACAAATATTTGAATCAATTCGCAATATCTGCAATGATGTGGCTATTGGGATAGATATTAGCGGACCTAAGATTAGATTAGGTAATTTAGAAGGTAAGATTCTTCTTAAGAGGAAAACCTCCGTTACTCTAACATCACGGAATGTTGTTGGTAAGGATGATTTAATTCCTGTTAATCTTCCTTCTTTTTCTAAAGAGGTTACTCCTGGTAATTCAATCTTCATTAATGATGGTCTTGTAAAGTTGGATGTTAAAGAGATTAAAGGAAATGAAGTTATTTGTACTGTTATGGATGGTGGAGAGATTTCATCAAGAAAAGGGATCAATATTCCGGATGCTAATCTATCGATTAGAGTTCCTACTCCTAAGGATATCAAGGATTTAAAAAAAGCATGTGAGCTTGAAACTGATTTTCTTTTCATCTCTTTTGTAAGAAGTGTAAATGATCTTGAGAAAGTCAAAGAAATAGTAGAATCAAATACAAACAAAAACATTAATCTTATTGCTAAAATTGAGCACAAAGACCCCTTGGATAATATTCAAGAAATCATTGAATATAGTGATGGTTTAATGGTTGCAAGAGGTGATCTAGCAATAGAGGTAGGTCTTGCTAAAGTTCCTGTACTTCAGAAGAAGCTAATTAAATTAGGGATGACATATGCTAAACCTATTATCGTTGCTACTCAAATGCTCGAATCTATGACTAAAGAACCTCTGCCTACAAGAGCCGAAGCAAGTGATGTTGCTCATGCAGTTTTCGACGGTGCTGATGCTCTCATGTTATCAGCTGAAACTGCAACTGGATTACATCCTTTACATGTTCTTAAGACAATGCAGGAAATAATCTGTGAAACTGAAAGAAATCTATCACTAGATATGCCTATGCTTTTAACAGCTGATTCTGAAGCAAATATAGGAAAGGAAATAGGTATTTCAGCTGTTCAACTTGCAGAAAGAATGTCTGCAAAAGCAATTATTGCACTAACTCAGACTGGTTATTCAGCAAGTATGGTTTCACGAAACAGGAAAAACCTTCCCATTTTTGCAGTAACCCCAGACCATTTTACTAAACGGGTTACCCGTTTATTCTGGGGTGTAAAACCATTTTTACATGAATTTGAACAAGACTATGAGATGTTAGTTTACAATGTAATTAGGAAAATGCATGAGCAAAAATATCTAGAAAAAACTGATAATGTGGTACTTGTTGCAGGATCAATGGTTGGAATCTCTGGTAAAACTCATACAATCCAACTGTTAGACGTGAACGAAATTATTTCTGATAAATAAAAATGAAGAATAATAAAATAAGAAAAAAGATTATTTCTAATCTTCTTTTGGTTTTGTTCTTTGTAGAACTACTGAAGTTACAACAAATCCAACAGTAACTAAAAACATAGCACCAAATGCTCCACCTGTTCTGGAAGCATCTGCTCCTTTAATTCTGTTAAGGAACAGTTCTTTGATATCATCATAGAATACTTCAGTTGCATGATGGACATCTTCTTGCCAGAAGATTGTTCCCATACCTCCTTCTAATCCTGGAAATGTTGTATGCCATGTTTTATAGAATTGATAAGGTTCTAAATCAGCTTCAGGATCAAAGAATTCTTCATTTAATCCGAATTTGAATGGATCAAGATAATCATAAAACTCAATATATTTTCTTGCTATACTATTGTATTGAATTCTATCTCTTCTTTCAACTACACTTCCAGTTACTGGTTCAACAAACATTTCATGCATGTGGAAAGGATCTCTTGGTTGTCCTGGCAACGAATGTGTTATGAAAAAGTCATCAGGATCTAAATCTAATCCAGTTTCTAGACCCCATCGTCCAACATAGATGTAACTTGAGTTGATAAAGTTTGCATCATGCATCCAATATAGATCAAATTCTTCCATCTGACGATATGGAATTTGATATTCTGCTTTATAGTAATAGACTATTTCATCAAAGAAAAGTGCTGTATCTGTTTCAGATGTGTAAGAGAATGGTCTTAAGAAAAGATCTGACCATTGAAGTCTTAAACCTTTGTCAATATTTGGATATGTTGAATATGAGGCATATGTTCTATTGAATTTTATACCTTCAATTTCAGCTGTTGGACCAAGATCCCAGCCTCCTAATTGAGTTCTACTGTTTCTTTGCCAGCTCTCTATAAATGAATGAAGTTCGTCTTTTGCAATTACTTCAATGGTTCCTGTTCCTTCTTGTATTTGTAAATGAACTAAACCTTCTTCGAAATCTGCTAGATAAACATCAGTTCCATTTACATATACACCTAAAGCTGTTCCCTTATGATCAACACCTGTAAAGCGATATGCTTCTGATGGACTTGACTTAGAGGAAATATCAACTACTACTAGACCATCTTCTCCTTGAGTTAGATAAATTAAGTCATTATCAATATCTAGGTGGAAGTTAGTATAATGAGAATCAGTTGGAAGGAATGTGTATTGTCCTACAAGAGAATTGATTACTCCAGCTGCACTAAGTTGGAATATCAACAATCCTTCTACTTCATCTAGAACATATAGGTAAAAACCTTCAGCTTTTACATCTAAGACATTAGTAAGTTCAGGAAAGTCTAAAGAGGTGTAGTGATTTACAAGTGTAATAATGTCTGATCCTGTTGCATCGATTGTGAAAGTATTAATTCCATCAGGTCCCAAGGCTGCATAAGCTGCATAAGATGTGTCATTTACTACATCAATTGCATAAACTGACCCATCAGCAGTTTCTGACCAGAAATTATCTGTTGGTAAACCTGTAGCAGCATCAATTTCTACAAGAACTACAGTTCCATACTCACCATTTGCAAAAACCATGGTTGCATTAGCACCGTTCTCATCAAAGTAAAGAATTTCTAAATCTCGGATATCATCAATACCAAAATTACTCCATTGAAAATACTTCTCCATATACCTTTTATTGAAAGCATCAATTATCTCTAATCCGTTTGTTCCTTCTGCAACGTATATGAGATCTCCATTAACATCAAAAGCTTCTATGACCCCATCATAATCGCCAAATTGACCTATTGCCATAAATAGAGGATGATCATTTCTAACAATTTTTATATCATTGCCTTCTTGAACATATGAATAATTCCCTCTAACAGTGACATCACTTGATTCTGCATAATGGTAATAAGGAATGTTAGCTATTCCGATGATTTGATTTATGTCTTTAATATTATTTGTACCCAATTTTTCTGCATAATAAAGATCGGTATCCCAATTAATACTGTCGCTTGAAATGGTTTCATTCTTAAGTAGAGGGAATGTTTCACCTAAGAGTGGATCCTCAATACCCATTACCCATTCCATTGCAGTTCTAGAGCATACATATGATATTTTATTGTCGTATAACCAATCTAATGATGGTTGATTTGATAGATAATCCAAATATGCTGCTAAAGACATTGCAGATAATCTTTCTGCAGCTGTATCTATGCCATAAATGTCTGCTAAAAGTTGAACTGGGTCTATAGTAATATCTCCGGAGTCATAATACAATCCTCGTACTATATCAAGGAAATATTTTTGGGAACCATATTCTCCTGTTATCAGAGAATAGTCATGTCCATTATATGTAGCATTGAAGAATATTTTGTAACTTGTTGCTTGGTCAAAATCTAGATTTTGATAAGCTGGACGAACACTAATCCAATTATGAGGAAGATATATCCCTAAATCAACAATTCCATTTGCTTCAGCATATCCTCTATTTAGTGTAGCATAAGCTACTTCAGAATCTGTCCATCCTTTAATATCTTTGATTAATTCAAGTTCTGATTCAATCAGATAAGCAGCCATATATGCTTGAAATCCGTACTCTGATCCATTTCCAAAATTAGCTATATAGTAAGGCCACATATAATTAAAATTCAAAACAGTTGCATTAGGACTTAAAGACGATGCAGTCTCATTAAACGTGTATTGTTTTCTTTGAGCATAAACAACATAATCATCTTCAATATTGTAAGCTTTTACTGTTTTGTTTATAGTAATATCAAAAACAAGCTCTCCTTGAACGAAGTAATAAGCTATAGGCGTATTATAATCTAAATATCCTTCACGGTCACTTACATTGAAAAATTCGATATGAGCTTGATCATAAAATCTTGAATCTACATCAGAGATGTTGGTATACATCCAATCTGATGGGGTTTCGATTCCACCTTGTGGAATGAAATCATTGTCGTTTAATCGGCCATATTCATTTAATCTCGAGTTGATTTCATTCATCAGAGATATTGAAGTTCTAGGAAGGATGATTCCAATCACTACAGCTGAGCCAATTGTAACAACTAAGATTAAAGTACCTATTAAAACTCGAAGTCTTTTATCCATAGTGAATCCTCATATTTACTTTTGATGTCTCGTTTTAGGATAGATATTTAAAGTTAACGACAACACTATCCTTCAACTAGATTTAACTTTAACGAAGAACAAGATAGAATATTAATATGTTTTATGGTTCAACTTTGTAAAATTGATTGCATAACTGAACTAGGTTCTTATTTTTTCACTTCTTCTAATAATTTTAGCTCAAATCTTTTAGCATTTAGAACCTCTTCATACAATTTTTCTTTTGTTACTGCTTTAACTTGATCTTCAATGTCATATAACAAAACTGACACTTTGTCAAATTTTGAATATCTATCTAAAAGATTTCTAGGAGTAGAAATAAAACTATAAACACCTCTAATAATTGCACCATTAGCCCTCTTACTTAATATTGAAAGTATCACATCTGAATTTCCATAAAATTCTCTAATATTCTGGTAGATTTCAGTTTTTAAACCTTCATTTCCAGATTGTATAATTACGTATCCCCGAGTAGGTTTTTCAGTGCTTAAAAAACTACAAGCTTTTTTATGACGTTTAAACAGGTATGATAGATCTGGATTATTATCATAAATATCCAAACTAAATAGCTGACAAATTCCATTAGATTCTCTAAAAATTCTGTCAAAATTGCTTTGATCTGTATGATAGAAATTTGATGATTGTGAGATTCCTAAAAGTAAATCTGCTATTAAATTAGCTTCTCTTTGAATAATCATGTTTCGCATTTCTTCTATAGATATGTTCGAATTTAATTTCAATGCGTATTTTTCATCTACGATTACGATTGGTGCATTAAAAGAAGTCTCTTTTTTCAATATATTATAGATAAAAGCTAGAATTGAGAATTCTTCGTTTATTTTGTCTACTTCTGAAGGAAGATGCAAGAATAGAACAGGTTGAGTCTTCATATCTTTGATGTAAGTAATGACATTTTGCATTAAGCCAAGTATGAACGGATTATTGTCTAAAAAAATGAATGCAATTGAAGTATTCCTAATAGCTTTTTTTACATAAGATTTGATTCTCTCTTCGTTCTTTTGGTACCAGTTCTTTCCTTGAAGAAAAGAGTTTATTTCTCTATCTTCTGGTGGTAATACAATACTGGGAAGATCAGAAGATTTTTGAAAATCAGTATTAAAACCAAGATAAATTGCTGAAGGATTGGAGTTGCTGAATCTCTTGTTTAAATTTTCAGAAATCGCTTCACCATAACTTCCAGTTAGGATTAAACTTACTGGAGTTTCTCTATACTCTCCTTCTAGATAAAGTGTATCAGAACTCTCGCAACCAATTAATGGATTTTCTTCTGTTCTATTGTCAGAAATGATTCCTCTATAATTAAATTCTAAGAAACCATTAACCTGCTTAGGATAATCTCTATCTTTCTTCTTTCCTCGTTTTAGAATCGCTTTCATTCTTGACATCAGTGCTTCAATTATTGATTATTTGCATTGATTTTAAGACTTTTCTATTAAGTTGCCGATGAAATTCAAGTTTATGACATAGTTCTACTTAAAGCTGGATGATTATTTACTTCTATACACTCAACTCGTAATGCTTGCACCATCTTTCCTTTTATCTAGATTTTACTATAAAAACACCCGTAATCATAGCCTTTACTACAACTATTAAGATTATGAACCACTTTTTAAACGTAACATGGGAACAAAATTCAACTTTATATATAGATACGGTGTAATATTACTCACATTGTACTTATTCCGACAATAATCTTATATATATAATAGGAATAAAATTTCAACCGAAGGGGTTACAATCGTGTCTGATACTTCAGTTACAAAAAAGATGTCTGCAGCAGCATTTTTCAATGATAACCGAGCTATTGCTGGGTTTGGAAATTCCATGCGTGCTGTCTTTACCAGCATTAGAGAATTGGTAGAAAATGGTTTGGATGCAGCAGAAAAAAGAGGGATAAATCCTATAATAGGAATCGATTTAAGGAAACTTTCCAGTAGAGAAATCAATGAGTTATTGGATGTTAAGCAATATAAGAAGCTAGAAAAACATCTTGATTTTCTCCAACTAACCTGCACTGATAATGGTACAGGTGTACCTGGACATCAAATTGCAGATCTTTTTGGAAGAGTTCTAACTGGTACTAAATATGGAGTAATTCAGACACGTGGACGTTTTGGATTGGGAGCCAAAATGTGCTTGTTATACTCAATGTCTTCAGTTGACTTACCCGCTAGAATTCGCTCGCGTTATTTCATGGATGATATTACACATGAAATGCATTTGATGATTAATTTAGAAAAGAATGAACCTGTGATTATGGAACAGAGAGAATATCTCCCTGGTGATCCAAACTATCTAGACGAACCTGGTACTGAAATCAGCATTACATTTACCGGTGCTTGGAGTCTAGCAAAAAATAGCGTAAAAGAGTATTTCAGACAACTTGCGATAATCACTCCTTATTCTACCTTCAATATTGTAGTTCCAGGAGATAAAGAAGGGGAATATGATGAGATTATTTATGAAAGCGTTGTAGATGATATGCCAGAACCTCCCCAATATGTTAAGATTCATCCTTGGGGATGTGATATTACTCAGTTCAAAGCTGAATTAGGAGCTAACAAAAGCAAAAAGCTCAAACTTTTTCTTGCTGAACATTTTATGGGTGTAACTGAGGATATCGCAGAGGATTTCTTTCAACTCTTAGAAATAGATCCAAATAAAAATCCTAAGGATTTAACCTCAAATGAAATTCGAAGGATTGTTCACGAAGGCTTTGTTAAGGCTTATCAAGAAGCTAAGGATGTTAAACGAAAAAGAGATAGAGTCTTTCAGTTTGAGAGTCCCAAGGGATCATCCTTATCTCCACTAGGTGCAGGAAGATTAAGGAAAGGTTTAGAAAAGGAACTTACTCCTCAATTCGTTGAAGCAATTTCAAGACCAGCAAAAGCTTATTCTGGTCATCCTTTTGTGATTGAAGTTGCATTAGGATATGGTGGAGGAGTAAATGAAGCATCTCAAGCTCGAAGTGCTACAGTTCAAGATAATAAGATAATATACAGATACGCTAATCGTATTCCTCTTATTTTTGGAGCAGGAAATGATGTTATAACACATGTTGTTTCTTCAATACGTTGGAATGAATATGGACTTACTCGTCAGTCGGACCCTCTAGCTGTTGCAGTTTCTTTAGTAAGTACTAAAATTCCATTTCCTGAAACAAGCAAAGAATATATCTCTATAGTTCCTGAAATTGAAGAAGA
The DNA here is from genome assembly GCA_030603365.1 of Candidatus Heimdallarchaeota archaeon. Taxonomy (GTDB): domain Archaea; phylum Asgardarchaeota; class Heimdallarchaeia; order Heimdallarchaeales; family Heimdallarchaeaceae; genus UBA460. The sequence goes on along the minus strand of JAUVXV010000006.1, from coordinate 30,415 downwards.
GATTAGATTAGCATTACTACAATTAGGGAGACGACTCAAAACTTTCTTAGGCAGAGCTAAAAGAAAGAGAAGAGAACATGCACGTCTCTCTCGGTTTGTAAAATCAGCTCCAGTCATTATAGATAACTTAACACAGATTTTAGAAGATGAAGACCTCCCTCTTGCAGATTTTAGATTTGAGAAAAATAGAATAGCTTCCGCTTTAGCTCATGGAATTCCGAAAAAAGCAAAGTTGTTTATGCCTTTAAGTAAAAGATTGCTCGGTTTAGATATATGGTGCCCCAAACCTATACAAAACTCTCTGAAAGCAAAAAGAATTTTATCTATTTCTGATTTTCTCCTTACTCCTACACCTGAATTAGCGACTATCCTTCAGCTACCAGCTGTTCAAGTATATAACATCAAATTAAGAACGATTTACGAGCTTGATAGAGAAGGATTAAGTCCTGATTTAGATTCGAGAATTTTCATAACTAGATCAGTCGAAAGAAGATTCGATAAGAAAGATGGTAAATCAACACTTTCTCTAAGGGATGCGTTGAATAGAAGATGGATTCAAAACAGCTATCATTTTCTTGCAACCGAATATGATAAATTACATTCAGTATATGGATTTGCTGAAAAGCTGTTTGAAAACAAGAAAGATGAATTAATAAATCAACTACTTTTAAAGAACAGAAAATCAGATGGTTCTATAAGAGCTGGTGGTTCAATAAATGAATTAAACAAACTAACTACTATTTCTCAACTAAAAATACAACACCTCTTTCCAACTTTCAAAGAATTGAAGCAAAAGTCTAGAGAACTTCTTTCAGCAGATGTATCAGTGGAAGAATTCTTGTATCAGCTAATTTATCCAAATGATATAAATTACCAGGCAGAAATTACTGTTGTTCTTGTTGAACATCTTAAAGATATTTTCAACACTTTATCAACTAAATTCCCCAATTTTAGAAGTACCAATATCACAAAAATGAAACCTGATTGGACAGATGGGTATACAAAGAACGCTTTCCATAGAAGAAAAATAAGAACAATAGAGGATTTTGTAACAGCTTCAACTGATGATCTTATACTAGTGAAAGAGCTGGAAAGAATTCTTTATGCGACATATCTAAAAATTCTCAATAAAGACTCTCCCTCTTCTAAACTTGCAGATTTTGTGATTTTCTCAAATGAAGAGATGAAAACACAAGAAAGTGCCTTAATAAAGAATTTAGCTACTAAAGGTATTACTACATTAGCTAAATTGATTAATCTTTCAGCAGATCAAATTTATGAACCAAAGTTAAAACAACTTCTGCCTCTGTTATTAGAAGAATCAAAAAGAAAATTAAAACAAACTTTGAGCGAGAAAGAGTACGATCATAGCACAGCTCACATAAAGATTATTCCTGCAGGTTTAGAAAAAGAGCTCCATAAAAATCAAGTATTTACTTCTTCAGCATTTCTTGCATATTCATCTCCAGAACTAAAGAAAATGGGATTAAACAAGCGTGAATCTGAGAGAATGAAAAGAGCTCTTGGAACCCCTTTTCCAGAGTGGTTGGAACACCAAGAGCTTCTCAGGAAGTATGGTATAAATGTGTTTGAGGAACTTCTTTTCAATTCTCCAGAAGTATATTCCATGAATGCAGAAGATAAGAAAAAATATCTTGATCTGATTGTTTTCTTACGCTCACCAATTATCTTTATTTATCCACATTTAAGAGATATTTCCCATTTAATAAGAGAAGTAGGACTAAACTGTGTAGGAAGATTCATTATTTGGCCAGATGATGAACTAGCTGTAATTCTAGAAACATCTGAAAATAAAATTAAGTCAATGAAGAAGAACATCTCATTTTCAGAATTTCAAAGGAATAAAGAGAATTTGGGCAAAGATTTAAGCTTGTTCAAAGGAATTTTTCCGAATTTAATAGAATATTTTAAAACCACAAATCCTACAATACAGGATTTATATTATCTTTATCCTTCTGAGAAACTCCATTTTACCGAAGGATACTGGTTAATGATAGAAAATATAAGCAAATTGTCACAAATGGAGATTATTGAGTTATCACATTTATTTGATAAAAATCACAAGAGACTTCCTGAATTAAAAGAAGCTCTTCTAAGATTGAAGGCTAGAAATATTGTTACAATAAAACAATTCCTAGATTTGATTCCTGCAATTATTGAATCTGAACTGAGTAATACCAGTCAGAGAAATGCAGCACTTGAGTTATACGAAATATTAAAGACACGTAAGATAGATGGAACTGATGAATTTAAGAAACAAGTGTTGATAATTAGTGAATTTCATGAATTTCAAAGAGCATTAGATTTACCTGTTTCGAGAATTTCAAAATTAACTCTTGCAGATTATGAAAGCTTAAGAGCAAAAGGAATTATTGCAGTTCATCAGCTGTTTGAATATACTTCCGCAGAGCTTGCATCATTTTTAGATAAAGAAGAACAAGAAATTATTGATCTCTTAAGTGATTTTCAACTTGAACAACAAGGAACAATCTTTTTTGAAAAAATGGATCGAAATAGATTCAGATCTTTAGTCTCCTTTGATTTTGAAGATTCTGAAAGATTTTCTACTCACGAAATTGAATCTCTAATTCTTGCGGGTTATGATACAATAGACAAAATATTCTATCTAGCACATCCAATGATTTTTTCAGCGTCTCTTGTTCATTGGAATGTAGTTGACAAATTTAGAAAACTACTAAGATCTCCTTTGACTCTTGTAGCTTGGGAGAAAAAAGTCAAGAAAACCATTCGAATTGAAGGAGAAGAAGGAACAAAAACAATTGAAGAAGACCAAATAACAACTCTCTCAACTGACCAATTAAATGTCTTGCAGAATAATGGTATAACCAGGATTATCGATTTAATAGTTAGTCAAGCTGAAGACATAGCTTCCTATCTTAATTTCAACATTGAAGAAGCAAAAAGCTTCCAAAAGAATATTCGAATTAGTGATACAGGTACTGATATCTCTGAACTTGATTTATTCAAACCTGAAATCGTTAAAGCTCTTGAAGAGGTTAATATTCTAACTCTAGAAGATTTGTATTTCTCTTCTTCTGAAGTAAAATGGGATAATTCTATATTACCTTGGAGTACTGTTGAAGCTTTCAAACAAGTTCTCAATCTTCCTCTAGCTCATATATCTGATATGCTCGATGCTGAATTAATTAATACTTTAAAAGAAGTTAGTGTTTTTACTTTGCTTGGATTCATGCTTACTTCTCCTGAAAGTCTAATGGAACGAACTGGTATTCCAGATGAGAGAATTGAGAATATTAAACGTGGTTTAGACTTAGCTGATATTCTCAGTTATTTTTCACTTCCTAGTTACTTCCTACCAACCCTAACATTCGAGCAAACTGAATTACTTCGAGCGAATAAGATTCTTACAATTGCAGATTTTATATTAACATCGACCCAGAAACTAAACAAACTTCTGAAGATTCCTCCTAAACAGATAGATGAAGTAAAATCCTCACTCACTACTCAAAGGATAATAGCAGCTTATGAAGATAAAGGGATTTTTGCTTTTGAAACAAGATTATTTGATAAGATGGAACAAAGACAGTTAAGCAGAGACTCAATCTTTCAATTTGAAAGATTTCAAACGATTCAAGAACTGTTCTATGAAAGTGATCCTGCCTTTTACCAGCTGAATCCTGAATTGTGGCCTAAAATATCAGCCGTTCAAAAAGTATTGGCTCTTCCATTAAGAATATTTACTGAAATCTCTGAGTATTCAATTGAAGTTTGGGAACAAAATAACATCAAAAGCGTATTTCAACTTCTATTCATTCCTGATGAGGAAATTACAGATCCACTATTATACAGATCAATTTCATCTAACTCTTCGAAAATGCTGGAAATGAGGTCTTTCCATTACTTCTCAAAATTACCATCATCAGTTTATAATTGCTCGTTCTTTAAAGAAATCGTCCAGGATTTTGAAAACAAAACTTTGTCGGATGTTATAACAGACCCTAATGTGATATCCCATCTTTTATCTAAAGATAAACACTATCAAGCTGAAAATTACAATCTTACAATAATTCGATCACTTTTAGAGCTACCTCTACGAATAACACCATTCTTTACTAAAATCAAGAAAATTCAGAGAGAGGATTATACTAATACTAAGATAGGTGATGTATTTGATATTGATTTAGTTGAACATTCTGGGCTAGCTCCATTCCATGCTAAACTCATGGAAGTAGATTCCTTCAATCTTCTCCTCAAAGACTTAGCAATACCAATATCATCAATGGGATTACCTCGAGAAATGGCTCTCAAATTAAGTAAGTCATCAGTTAATACTTTGATAGATTTCTTTTCAATACCTATCTCACAGATTTCAGAGATAACTGGTTTGTCTAAAAGATATATCATCGAGATACAGAACAATTTGAATTATCAACTAATAGTTTCATTCAGAAAAGAACAAACTCATAAAATTCTTGAATCTTCATTAGTTTCAGAAAAACAAATCCAAAAGTTAATGGATGTAGGAATAATAGATATTGAAACTCTGTATTATTCTGCTGAAACTCAACGAATATCTGATATCCTTCCGATTAAAAATTATCAAAAAGTCAAGGAAATTCTCTCTGGTTCCATAAGATTTATTGGATTTTTCTCTTTTGATGAGATTAAACGCTTAGAATTTTATGAAATAAACTCAGTAATTGATTTAGCTTTATTGGATAAAAAAGAACTCTTTCATATTACTCAAAATCCAATTTACAAAGAATTTCATGCTCTTGATATTCTCTCCTTAGACGAGTTATCAGACAAGAGAGTTGAAGCAGCAATTCCTATTACCTTACTCCCTTCAATAGAAGAGGATTATTTAGAAAAAATCCACAAGCTCGGAATCTATTCTATTCAAGATTTCAATTCTCGTATGGCAGAATTAAGAGAATCACACCCACATCTTGTGAAACTGGATGTTTTCCGTGAAGTGCAATTGTATCTTGCATCAGTAGCATTTATTGGATTAACTAACCAACAAGTTCAGAAGCTAATATACTCTGGTGTTGGAGATATCTTATCCTTCATCACTGAAGATGTTTCTACTATCGCTATTATTCTAGACATTAGTGAAAAGGAAGTTAGAAAGTATCTCGATAAGATTGAACCAATTTCTCTAGCAAAAGAAGTCAATAGAAAAGGGGTTAAAATTGAAGAGTTTCCCGTTCTTAGGAAATCCACAATTAACTACCTGCTAAAGTCTGATAAAGAATATGTTCAAGATGTTTATAGTCATTATTATCAAGCATTTACAATTACCAATGTTTCTGATGAAGTAGTCAAAGACTTTCTTGGAAACTGTAACATTTCAATCTTCCGGATTAAAGAAATTTCAACAGAAACGAAGTTGAAATTATCACAGATGGGTGTTTTGAGAATAATTGATTTCTTGTGTGTAAATGACACTGAGTTGAAGAAGGTTTTTGATGGTTCTATACCCAATGAGATTTCTGAGATAAGAAAGGGTCAATTTAGTTTGGACAGAGGAACACCTTTGTTATTGAACGAACCAATAAAAAATCTTCTAAGAGATTTGTATTTTGATCCCGATAAGAAAACAGTTGAAGATTTGTTTGGTTTTGTACCTGAACATCTCTTACAATTCTCAGAATTTGAGAGGATAGAGAAAATTTCCAATATATCATTTGTAGAACAACTTGTGAGTTTTCTCAGTTTGAGTATTTTTTCTCTTCCATATTTTGATATGGAAACAAAGATAGCTCTCAGACATAATGGAGTTCATCATGTAATAGAGTTAATTTCAGCAAAGGTTCAGATGATGGAAAATACATCTCCAGCAGTAAATAGAACCATTCGTGAATTTCAAGTGAATTTTAATCTGACTAAAATAATGTCTGAAACATTTAGTCCCTTTTTGAATCAAGCGATTAAACTTCCTAATGAAATGAGTGAAAGATTCAGAAGCTATGGATTAACTACCGGTCTTTTCCTTTTTGATTTTGTTCAGCATCCTCTCTTTAGTTTTACAGACAAGGAAAAGAGAGTCTCTTCAAATGTAACCTTCAATTTCTTTCAACCTGTTTCTTGGTTATATGATGTAATAAATCTAGATGTAAAGAATTTCAATCGTTTAAGAGACAAACAAGCAACTAATATTCTTACAGCTCAATTATTATTTACTGAATCAAAATCAAAACCAGAAATTGTAGCCTTTCCTGATAGTATTATATCAAAATTTAATCGAGCAATCAATGATGAAGTTATTGATCTCAAACCTCCATCATGGGCGATTAAACTAGTAGATATGGCACTTATCACTGATAGTAAATTCTTAAAGAAACTTAAAACAAAGAAGATATTTTACTTGGAGGAATTAATAGCTGCTGATAGTCAAATAGTTTCAGATAACAAGATTTCTTCTGAGATTAAACCCATTCTTTACTCACTTAGAAATTTCAACATTTCTTCAGTTGATGGATTATCACCAGTTCAGATACAAAAATTGAAACAAAATGGTATCCACAACGTCTTCCAATTCTTATCCTTACCACCTCCAATGATATCTAAAATTACAGGTCAGACTGTGGAAAAAATAATTGCCTTAATAACTCAGATTGACTTAAGTGATTTAGAAAGTAGCGCAAAATTAGTTGGGTTGGATATCGATCTCTTTACTGAAATTTCAGACAATGTTAAGAATCTGTTAAAGGAACATGGTTGTGTTTCTCTGACACAAGCAGCTAATTTAAAACTAGATCAGTTAGCAATTTCGCAGGAAGATAAGAAAAGCCTTACTCAATTAGTTTCTATGCTTCTCTCACCTATAACAATAATTGGTAAAGTTCTGAAATTAAGCAAGAAAGAAGTAGATGAACTACTCTCAAATAATGTCTTAACCTATACAGATTTGTTAGAAGTACCTCAACAGAAATGGTCAGCAAGTATTAAGAGACTTATTTCGAGACAAAAAACCAATCCTAATTACTTGATTAAACGTCTACATGATATTAAGAAATTTGGTGTTTCTATTGAAAAATTAGGCTTAAAAAAAGCCATCACTGAATCATTGATTTCTGCAGGGATAACAACAATAGATCATCTCCTATATCTTCCATCACACCATATAACATCAAGAAGCAAGCTAAAGGAAGAAGATTTTGAGGAGTTAATTATAAAACTGAACTCAAGTCCAAGTTTAATACCTGGATTCTCTAAAGAATTGCTGATTTACATTTACAACAAGGAACATTACACAATAGCAGACTTACTAGTAAATTTCCATAATCTCTCCAAAGAGCATGTTAAAACCATTCTTGACGGTGTTGATACAATAAAGAATATTGAAGAATTGAAGTTCAAAGATCCACTATCAACAACTGAGAAATACATAATTGGAAAAGAATTTCATTCTTATACTTCACTTCTTACTTCAAAGAGATTTGTTGAAGATAAAAGAATGTTCTCAAGAGTTGCACCATATTTACTAGCCAATATTAGGTATCTAGAATTAGAAAATAAAGTTGAAGCAGCACTTAAAAGGGCAGATATTAAGACTATAGCTGATTTACTTATTGTTTCTCAAAAAACGATTGCAACCCAAGCAAGAACTAGCATTACAAAAATAAGAGAAATAATAATGTCGATAAACATAGATGATGTCGAATCCAAAATCATTTCTAAACAAGACTCACACCTTAGAGATGCGTTCTTTTTAACAGATAGAGATAAAGATTTTCTAAAATCAGTAGGAGTTTTCAATCTAGCAGATTTGAGAGAATATTCAGTTTATCCATGGATTGTATCCGATAGCAGAATAGATAAAATTATTGGAAGAATTGGATCAATACTACAGACTCCGATTCTATATTACAAGGAATTATTAAAACTTCCATTTTACGAAATTGAGAAAAACTATCTGATGAAAGGAATCTATTCAGTACAGGAGTTAATGACTTTATCTGAACAAAAAGAAATAGACAATATTACAGAATTCTTACGTACATTCTCAGCTTCAACAGAAAAAATCAAAGAAGATTTCATCACAATAATACAGATATTCAATGAAGCTGAATTTTCTTCTATTAATCAAGATTTGAAAGCTAAGAATCTTACACTGTTTAACGAACTTCTCCTTGAAATGTATATTAAGTATAACAAATTGAGTTCTGAAAATCAGAAAATTCTTCAAATATTGAAACACCCTATTTCAGCTTCATCAAAATTCAATTCAACTGATATAGAAATTTTAAGCTCTAAGAATATCTATACATTTGTTGATCTTTTAATCAAACCGAGTAGTTATTGGCCTACTTTTGCTCCAATCAAACTTAAAACCAAGATACAAGAACTAATACCAACTCTTACCTTTGGAAAGATAAAAAGCGATATTAATAAAAGAATCAAAATCTCTAGCATAAAGATTTTCAACCCAAATATTAGGAAAGAGCTAAGTTCCTATTATCAGACAATTGATGAACTGATACTAGATATCGCAAATGATAACTATAGGATTTCGAAATCTGTAATAAATTCAGTTGAAAAGATTTTAACTACATCTATTTTGCTGATTAAATTACCGAAAATCCCATTGAAAGGGTGGAAGAAAATATCCAAAGGTCTCAAGGAAATAGGCGATTTGTACAGATTAACAAACAAAGAGTTGGCTTCTTCTCTGTCTATTCCAGCAAATGATGTTAAGAAACTAATAATAAACCTAACTCCAGACAATATCCTTAAACCACCAATACTGAAAGCAAACAAAATTCTATCTTCAACTGATATAATTGAACTTAATAAACTCGGTCTGAGAGATTATATTAAACTTCTTGAAATGATAAGTTCGAAAAACACTATCCCTAAAAATCTCAAAGAAAAGATAAACACTTTGGTTAAATTAGATGTTAAGAAGATAGAACCAAAAATAACTGAATCTTTAACTCTCATAGAGCTTTTATTCTTATTTCCCAATTTGCAATCTCTCTCTCTTTCTAAATCACAAAAGGATATTTTACAAAGAACCTCTGATTTCATATTTTCAAAAGGCACAGAACTATGCAATGTTCTAAATATAGATCAAGCAAATCAGAAACTCCAGTGTCCAGATTTATCATTGGAATATCTTCTTCTCCTACACAGTTTTGATGAGAAATTATATTCATCAATCTTAAGCGGTTTACCAGAGCAATATGATACCCAAATTAAGGAATTGTTCGTATATCTAGAAAGACCTCCTATCCTCCTATCGGAACCAACAATAGAGAATATTAATCAAATAGCTACTCAAGAATTTGAATCAATAGCTGAACTATTACTTGAGCCTAAACAATCACTCTTTAGTGTAGTGACTGACAAGACTTTACAGAGAAACATCAGAAACATATCTCTTAATCTTCTTAAGGAACTCAAGAATAATCTCATAAAATTCCCAGCAAAGCTATTTACTACAAGTGAGTTAAATACACTAAAACGAAACTCTATCTATTCTGTTGAAGAAGCATTATTATTTAGCAAGAGAGCCAAGTCAAAAGGCACAAAAGAATGGCAATTGTGTCAGCGATTAAAGAATATCATGACTTTACAACTAAATGATTTACCCACATTAATAGAAGACAAAGAAGCATTTGCTTATGCTACTAAAAATAAACTAGCAACAATATATGATTTATTAGCTCATTGTAAGCATAAATCAGGCTCAGAAGCTATCTGTAAAGATATTCTCCCCTTAATTAGGTTTGATTCTTTAGCTGAACTAATCACCAACGAGCAACGACGTCTTTCCAATTTTGTAAAAGAAACTGATATTAATACTAACTTAAAGAAAAGAGACCTTAGAACATTCGGTTCCCTGTACAATTATATTGAACAGGTCGGTGTTCAAGGTTTGGAACCAGATCTGGAAAAATTATTATCAGTACTCAGAGCTCCAATTTCTATCTTAACCAATGACCGATCTTTCCTATCAAAACTAGATAATCTTGGATACTCTCAAGTTTTTGATTTACTTCTACCTGCAGATATTAGTAGCCTACTTACTAAAAGTAAACTTTCAGATAAACAAAATATTTCAGCTAAAACAATGATAATGAAACTAAGTTTTGTGAACATAGCTGATATCATAACAGCTGATTGCTATCCTATTAATATTGTTAGTTTTATTGATGATACTACTAAGAGACAGCTAATTAGAGCTGGATATTCAACTATCAGTCACTTAAATGTTTCAGATGAAATTCTGATGAAAACTTCTGGTCTAAAGACACTTCTTCTATCGAGAATAAAGAAAATATTGAACACACCATTTTACTATCTATCTGACTTGATTAGAGAGAATCCAACTAGTTTGTTTATTTTATATTCTAAAGGCTTCAGTGTTATAAATGATTTATTTGTTTCTAATTGTAAACAATTGTCAAGTCAGATAAGTGTGCCTGAAAGGCAATTGAAAACTATTCTTTCTACTCTTACAAATCAGTCAATAAAATTAGCTCAGAAAGATGAAACAGCTCTTAAAGTTTCTTTACCATATATTGAAAATCAAGAAATTCAAAAGCTTGGAGCTGCAGGTATCACTTCAATACAAGAACTACTCTTCCCCAAAAAAGAGACTAGAAAATCTTCAGCTTTAACCTTAGCTAAAGTAGAGAAACTGGTTCAATACTTAGATAAGGAAATCGAGGAACTAGATGTAAAAGCAGACATTTTAGAGCAAATAAAACAACTGGGTATAAGTAATTTCAAAGAGTTTGTATTCTACCCCTCAACAGTTCTTGATAGTCAAGTTAATTTGAGTTATATGGGGATTAAAAGTCTTAAAAACAGACTTCCTTTGAAAACTACCAAGACTTCAAAAGCTAAAAAAACCACACCAACAAAAACTACAGTTAAGAAGACTCCTTCGACTGGATCCAAACCTAAATCTAGCACTTCAACAAAAAAACCTGCTACAAAAGCAACTACTAAATCTACTAGACCAAAGAGCACTAAACAAACTACACTCATGGATATGGGTTCAGAGTCTAAAAGGATACAAACGTCAACAACTTCGTCTAATGGCTCATCGAAGAGCAAATCAAGGAGTAGTGGAAAATGACAGAACAATATAATTTCACATTTGTAAATTCAACAGTTTTACCTGCTACAGAACGCAGTGCAAGTTTTGATCGAGATGTACTCACAAGAGAGATGTACAATTGGGCGAGAGATACTTTTGACTTAAAAAGGGGAACATATGTACTCTTTTTAAGAAGTCGAAAGAAATGGTATGAATTAGAACCTACTAAAAAACTCTCCCGTTATTCTCTAGAGAAACAAACAATGAAAGTAAGTGTTAAACGAAATGTTCTATTGGATAAAATTGAGGGTTTAAAAGCAGAATTAATGCAAAAGAAAGATTTTTTCATGCCTTATGGTGTTACCCATGTAGAAACAAAAGATTCTCAAGAAACTAATAATCTTCTTGTTGAATATGCTTTGAATTTTCTTCAACAAGCTATGGAAAATCCTACCAATGCTTCATTTTACATTCCTTCTAGAGGAGGAACAAATGTTGGTTTTGACGAAGAACAGGAACTTGTTTTAATTGGTAGGCAAATGATTGAGAGACAATTCAGAAGTCTTTCTTCAGTAAGTTCAGTAGAACAGATGACAATTATAATGAAGTTAATCCACGATCTTCTTTCAAGAGATATTCATAGTACTAAAAGAGATATCTTCTATATGGATGTCAATTCATTTGAAAAACAGTCAGTCTCTGATTCACTTGTTGAGGATCTTAGTGCAATGTTGCAGGTTACTCGTTCGTCACTAAATGTAAGTGCTTCATCAAAAGGTATTGTCGTAGGAAGATTGAGTTTTAGGGAGAAAGGTGACTTGATTAACTGCCGCGCAATTGGCGCAGGAAAAGCTATCTCACCAAATATTGACGACATTGAAAGCTTAGATACTGATGCAGAAATGTGTCTTGTAATTGAAAAGGATGCTGTATTCAATAGGTTGGCTGAGGATCAGTTTTATGACTATGTTCCAAGTATTTTAATAACTGCTAAAGGTCAGCCTGATGTAGCTACAAGACAATTTTTGAAGAAAATTCATGATGATTTGAATCTTCCAATTTTTGCAATAATGGATGCTGATCCATATGGTTTTGAGATTATGAGGGTTTATAGTGTAGGTAGTAAAGCTCTTAGTTTTGAATCAAGCCATTTAGCTGTTCCTAGCATCAAATGGTTAGGACTTCTTCCAAGTGATTTATCAGCAGACAGTGGTTTTGATATCCCAAGAAGCGCACTCTTAAAGCTATCTTCTAAAGATATCCACAGATCTAAACTCATGTTAGAGGAAGAATTTGTTCAACGAAAACCAAAATGGAAGGAACAACTACAAATTCAAATAGATAGCGGATTCAAGGCTGAAATACAAGCATTAAATGCTCGTGATCCTCAATATATAACAAACTTCTATTTACCTCAGAAGATAGAATCTGGAGATTTCATCTAGGAAAAGATTGTCTAGAAATAAAATAAATAAGTCGAAAAAGATATAGTATACTCTAACTATTTTATTGTGACTTTTTCAGAATTATTTCAACGGTAGAAACTGTCTTAGTAGGCATTCCTTCAATATCTGATTCTAACTCCTCGGAACCGATTATAACATCTTCAACTGTAACATTATCTTTTAGGAATTTTCTTCTTGATATCTCAGCAACATCAACAGCTTTTGAAATTTGTCTTCCACGAGCTTGAATAAAACATTTATCACTTTTGTTTAAGATAGTAACAGCAACTAAAACATATGTAATTGTGTTTTTCTTACCAATATAGATAATTTGGCTTTGAGTCTCGGGTTTCTTCTTTTGTGGTGCTTCTTTAGCAGGAGCTTCTTTAGCAGGAGCTTTTTTAGCAGGGGCTTTTTCCACGGTTTCTTCAACTTCTGTTTCTTCAACTTCTGTTTCTTCAACTTGTGTTTCTTCTTCACTCATATTTTTCACCTGTTATCCGTTTGCATCATACGTTAAGAGCAAGTGGTAAAAATCATCAATCCATCTTTAAAAGTTTTTCCTTGACAAATTAGAATGAAACATCCGTTTTGTTTAACGTAAAACTGCAGAAACCATATTTATAAATATCCGATGTATGAGAATTCATAGATAGGTTTTAGTGAAAAAGAGGAGATAGTGATGAGCAAAAAAAGATTGGTTTTTGATTCTCTATTTATCATCTTATGTATCTCCATTTTCGCATCTATTCGTGTTGTTTTTGAGCTATATCTTCCTAAAAATGATGTTGATGCTGGTTTAATAATATCTGGCTTTTCTACAAGTTACACAATTTTCCTTTACTTCAGTTTAATTATTATTTTCTTTATCTATGGATGGACTCTTAGAAGATGGTTTATAAAACGAGATTTAGAAGAAAATGATACTTCGTTAAAGCACATTTACTTGATTTTCCTTCCTATAATCATTTTAATAACGATAAATTATGCACTTGTATCTATTTTCTCTTTTTCATTACCTAGCTTCTACGTTCAGATAAGTAGTGCCTTTTTTGAAGTACTACAATTAATTGCTATAAGTACTACCATTGGCATATTGCTTTATCCCCAAATAGAAGAGAGACTGGGTTTGTTATTCTTTAAGGAAATTCTACATGATGATGAAAATAAACTAGGTTTAGGATCATTCCAAAAACAAGTTCGTATTCACGTCAAGAAATATTGGAAAATATTGATGTTAATCTTGGGAGTAGTAATAATTTTATCCAATTTTCTAGTTTTCATTATTTATCCGTCAATTCCAGTAACTAGTAGTGAAACTCTAACCATTTTCTATCCAAATCTAAAATATATTTATGATCCTAGCACTGGCTTCAGGCAAAAATTCTTCGATTATACAAACATTCCTCCATCTGTACTAGTTGATTGGAAATTGGTTCAATCAATCATGTGCTTGTTAATTTTTGGTTTTATTGCCTTAATGATTTACCTCCCTAGTAAGATAGATAAACCAAATAATCTAAGAATGAAGGAAGTAAAAGAGAAACCTAAAGAAGAAATATCTCAAGAAAATATAGCTTATAATATTCTTACTCAATCAGTTGAGCTCGAGGAATATGATCCCCCCCACATAGTACGAAGCACATCGAAAAGAGGTATTAAAAAAATAATATCAAGAACTAAAAAAAGTGATTTCATATCAATAATGGGTTTACTTTGTTTTAATACAGCTTTATCAGTAGTAATAATTTTTATTTTTCAAAATATGGGGTTAATATCAGTTGCATCACTTCAGATTGATGATTTATATGATGGGTTATTTATTGACTTTTCTCAACTTTATTGGGCAGGATTTAATGAAGAAATAACCTTTCGTTTTCTTATCCTTGGAGTTCCACTATTCATAATTTATGTGATTATTTTTCTAATCTTGAGATTGATTAAATATAAAAATCAAAAATCAGAAGCTGAAGAAAAACTTAACAATTCACACAATTTTCTGGATAAAATCAATAACACCAACCCTCTTCTCTATCTTATTGGTGGATGGAAACGAATTGACTTTATTGGTTTAATCCTATTAGTATTTTCATCCTTTTGTTTCGGATATGTGCATTATGCAAACGGTTGGGGTGCATGGAAAATCATTCAAGCAGGAGTTGCAGGTGTTGTTTTCGGATATGCTTATATCATGTATGGATTCCACGTTTCTATTTTTCTGCACGCTGCGAATAATTTTATCATTGGATATTTAATTACTCCAAATTATGGTTTAATAATAAACGGTGAGTTTTTATTTATAGTAACTACTTTTCTAGGAGCATTAATGCTCTTCTATGCATTCATGATAGTACTTTCTAAATTCTTTAAAGGGGTAAATCATATGTTCCGTAGATACAATCAAGAGTTAAGCTAATACAATTAATGAGTGATCGATTTGAGCTATGGACAAAAATTATACCTTAAAGTCATACTCGCAGGAGAAGCAGGAGTAGGAAAGACAAGTTTACGAAGATCCTATCTAGGAGAAGGGTTTGTTACTGAACATCTTCAAACAATAGGAGCAGATTTTGCTTCTCTCACAAAAAAGATACAGGATTATTCAATTTTATTTCAAATCTGGGATATTGCGGGTCAAGATGTTTTTGAGAGTGTTAGAATGTTGTACTATAAAGGAGCTCTTGGTGCTATGATGGTATTTGATGCGAAAAAACTCTCTACTCTTAAATCTCTTAATAAGTGGGTTGCAGAACTTGAACAAGGTACAGAACGAGGAGTTGTTCCATTCTCTATAATAGGCAACAAAATGGATTTAATCACTGAAAGTACTAGAAAGAAGATTAGAACCCAGGTTGACACACTTATCAAAACTCTAAACAAAAAATATTCTGACAAAGGTTTCAAAGTTGACTATTTTGAAACCTCAGCTAAAACTAAAGAAAATGTTAATGATGCATTTGAAAATCTTGGTTCTAAGATAATAGAATATATTGAATATAGAAAGGCGATGAGGAGGAAAGGAGTTTGAGTAAGGAAGATCTCCAATTGTATCTTCAAACTAATAAAACAGATAGAATCAATCTTGGAAATATCAAGGAACTTCATACATTGATTTCTTTTATGGTTGATAATGAAGAGAGAATAAGAAAAAAAGCAGCAGAACTCATTTTCAGTAGCGTTTTTATTCCTATAGATAAAATAATTGATTTTTATATTTCAAATCCTCATCCTTTTGTTAAGCAAGTTATCAATGATCAACTTCATCATTTCATACCTGTTTTTTCAAAATATTTGACCAAAGATTCTAGTTTTGAAAAAATAAACGAAATACTATCCTCACAAAAAGCAACTACCGTCTTTGAATCCTTACAACAAGCTTATCTGATTGTACCTGTATTAACAACTTTAGCTGAAATTGCTTTACGTACATGTAACTCAACAATTTCAAATATGGATGAAACATTTATAAATTTTAATTTTATTTCTAATAATTCTAAGGAGATTAAGAAGATTCTAAACTTCAGGATTAAACAATCAAATCCTGTTTATACAGAATTAACACTTTTTACTCTAACAAAATTCCCAGAACTCACTAATTTAATTGTTAAGGATGTTCGGAATATCATAACCAAAGACAAAATAGAGGCGCATATTAAATATGCCTCATCAGCATTAATGCTAAATGATGATCCAAAAAATGCTGATGTTCTAATAACAAGATTGGAAAATTTTGATGACTCCAACGATACAAAACTAGCGATAATTGAGGCTTTAGGAAATCTTGGTAATAAAAAAGCAAGTGAAATTTTGATTACCCAATTTGAAAAAGACGAACCTTTAGCTTATTATGCAGCACGTTCATTGGCACTGTTAGGTGATTCTGTTCTTCCTGTCTTAGTGACTGCTCTTGGTGATGATACTAAAGTACCCTATATAATTGAAACAATGAAAAGGATTGGAGATATAAGTTACGATTATTTAATGGATGCTCTTCAGAAAGGAAACAAAACAATTAGGAAGAATGCAGCTCAATGTTTAACACTGGTCATGAGCGAAAAATATGGCTACGAAGGAGCAATTAGACTCTTAACAACTCAATTAGCTGGAAAGAATTCTTCTGTCATAGAATCTATTACTCAAGCTTTATTGACTCTTGGAACTCCTTCGATTAGAGTCCTTATTGAAGAGTTGACTGAAGATGATCTAAGATTGAGAAAAAATGCTATTGAAGTTCTCCATTATTTCGGAGAGAGTAATATCGAATTAGCATTAGATGGTCTTCTAGATACTGATATCTCATTAGTTGTTCAACTTGGCTTAATTCTATATTTGTACTATCCAAATGAGGATTTACAAAAACTAGGTCGTTCTTTTGCTTTTTCTTCAGGTAAATTACGTACTAAAAATGATGAGATTTTTGAAATTACTTTGAAGTCACTTAAAGAAATCAATCCTGAAATCAGAGAGAAGGGCAGTTCTTTGCTTTTTCATTTCGGATCAAAATCAGTTCCTCATCTTACCAATATTCTTACTGATCCTAATATCCAAGTTCGTAGAAAAGCCATTGAATCTCTTAGGAAAATCAAGAGTAAAAGAGCTCTAATCATACTCAGAAGAGCTGCAAAAGATCCTGACGATACCATCGCAGAAATTTCAACTAGAGCACTTGGTGAATTGAAAGATCCAGCTGTAATTGATGTCATAATTCATAATATGAGAAGAACTAAGAAACTTGTTAGGGAATCAGCTGTCTATGCTGCAGTCAATATTGGTGCACCAATTGCGAAAAAATTACTTACACAATTAAACGCTCCCAATAATAATCTTGTAAATGCAACAGTTGAAGCATTGAGTCAAATGGACTTTAAAATACTAAATTTGACAATACCCACCTTAAAATCAGCTGATGAAAAATGGTTTGGAAACTTGCAGAAAGTAGTTTTGAAAATGGGTTCAGGTGTCGCAACTATACTATTAAAGAATTATAAATCCACCAAGAATGAAAAAACAAAGAACAGGCTCTTAATCCTTCTATCTCTTGTAAAAGAATATTCAATTATTGGTGACACAATCAATAAAATCAACTCTAGTGATAACAAACTTGGTATTCAAGTTTTGAATAATTTTGGAGAAGATTCAGTCAAACCTCTAATTAGGGAATTGAAGAAACTTACAAAGAAGGTAAGACTTGAGTTTAGTATACAAAGTAAAGGAATTAAAGCTGAGATTTTAATTCCAGTTCTAGAAAAATTAATAATAGATTCAAAATTAAAGGATATGACTGGTTTTCTAGTAAAGAACCATACTCGAACAATTAGAAGATATTGCCAAAATCAAGGGTTAAATTACAATAATTACGTTGGAAAATTCAATTAACAGCTGTTTATCTCTTAAAAAGTTTGAAAATTGAATTTGGTTCCTTGAAGGAATCAGCTTTTTCATCACTAAGTTTAGCAATCCTTTCTGAAATTATTGGACTTAGAGAAGGTTCAAGATGTGGTGGAATATTAAGATAAAATATTCCATTATTTTCCATATAACCTAAGCTTTTTTCTATAGAATGAAGAAACTCAATTCTTCTGTAATTGACATCCAGTATTTCTAATTCTTGAGAAAATGAAAACATCTCCTCAAAACCCTTTTTGATTCTGTCCAGACTTTCTTTTTCTTTTGTCTTATCTACTGAACTGAATATGTGGAAGTATCCTGCTTCTTCTAACCACATAAACGAAGCTGATGAAGAATCAAATAAGCTAATTTTGGGAAACCTTTCGATAATGGGAGTGATGACCTTTACCAAGTTACTCCTACGGAGTTCAGAATTGTGTTGATTATAATATGATGTAGTAACAACCATGTTTTTTCCTGAATATTCTGTCGAAGGGGTCATCAAGTTTTTGTTATTTTTTACCTCAATCTTCTCTTTTTCTCTAATTATGTATACGTCATTTTCTTCAGCAAGTTTTCGAAATGAAGTAAAAAGATCATATGGGTTTGAGCATGTATATGTATCATATACCTCAATTATATGAACCTCTTTTTCTGTTCTTATAAACGGATAATAACTTTCTATTTCTTCTAGAGTTAAATTTGCATGTTTTAAATTTGCTTCCTTTAATTTTTCTTGGTGCTCTTTCATCTTCGTTATAGAATCTTTATCTCGATAGAGGAGAACTAATGGGTTCTGCGCAAATTCAAAATCTTGTGTAACTGTGTTCAATTCCTCTAACAGGTTAATATTTCTTTGAAAAACAGTACCTATTAGAGAATTAGGAAGTTGAAATACGGGTAAAATGAGTCCAGGATTGAAAAGAGAAAGATTTAGTTCTTCCTGCTCTCTAAGTACTAGATTTATTGTTTCATTCTTCTTGTATTCTGATAGAAAATAAGCTAGAGCAACTGCAGTAATTCCTTCTCCTTCAATCAGAATGTCACTTTCTATTTTCTCTTCCATATAATATTATTGGGGAATAGATATTTAAACCTTGAATATCCAACTATGCCATGGCTCACGATATTGTATTGAAAGTTATTAAACAGGAAGGAACTTGTGCAGCAGGTCATAATGTTGGAGATGAAATACTGATTAGTTTTGATAAGAACGAAATGAAAGGAAAAATCTGTCTTCATGCTCTTTATTCAGTTTTACCTAAAGTTTATGCAATGGCTTATGGAGCTGAATTTCCTTGGTTGGAAGATAGGGATATATCAACTCACGCTTGCCCAGATGCACACAATCCGCTGGTTTACGAAGTTAAAAGAATAAGGGAGTAATTTATCCTCCAATCGCTAGGATTTCACTATTTTACATCTTTTCGCTTAAATTCTCAGAATTAGTGCAACCAAAAACAGAACTGGAACTGCAATATATTCCTCTTATCCTTTGGAATCAGAAAAGTAGAAGTTTGAATATTGTAAATAGCAAAAACTTCTTTTTCACTATCCTTATAAACTTAGATGAGTATTCTTGTGTTTAGGGAAAAGAAATGAAAAAATACATGCTTGCAGTAATAGCAATTATTTGTTTAATCTTTTCTTCTTTTAACATGCAGATAGATGGAAGAGAAACAAGAATGAGCCCAGAACATGGAAATCCTTCTATTATAAACTTAACAATCATTGTAGAGATTGTTATAGATTCAGATGATGATTTTGATCTTACCTATGGTTTTCCTGGAAATGGAACCTCAAATAATCCTTACATTATTGAGAATTATTGGATTTTCTCAGCTTATGATGATGGTGCAATTATTACAAATACTACTAAGTTTTTCGTTATCCGCAACTGCTATGTAGATGCAGCTTTTAATGGGCTTTTTATCTATGATGTAGCTGAAGGAACAGTAACTATAACAAACAACACGTTCAGCAGCGAAAACAATTTAGGTATCAGGATTAACAATGCTGCTTCTTCTACTATTACTAATAACACCTGTATCGATAACTTTGATCATGGCATCTTTCTTATCAATTCTGGAAATTCTATTGTTGCCAATAATACTTGTAGTGGGAGTTATTATAGTTGTATCCTGATTACCGATTCTGAAAGTACAACTATTACTAACAACACTTGCTTCACATGCTACTATGATGGCATCGAGCTTTATCATTCTGCTTCTTCTACTGTTACAGATAACAATTGCAGCAATAACGGTGGTCTCGGTATCGATCTTTACATTTCTGGAAATTCTACTGTTGCAAATAATACTTGCAATAACAATGCACAAGGTATCATTATTTCGAATTCCCTTTTTTCTATTGTAGCTAACAATACGTGTAGTTCAAATGATTTAGGTATCTGTATTGGCCATTCTGATAGTATTACTATTGCAAACAACACATGCGGCAACAACTTCTACGCTGGTATATCTCTTGGTGGATCTGATTTCTGTGTCATTACTGACAATCTTCTACAAGATAATACAGGATATGGAATTGGCTTAGATTCTGATTCGAATGATAATCTTATTCACCATAATATATTTGTAGACAATATGCTAGGGGGAACTTCTCAAGCTTATGATGATGGAGCTAACAACTATTGGTATGATACTCAAACGCAAGAAGGCAATGATTGGTCTGATTGGGTCTCAGGACCTTATTCTATTGATGGTTCTTCTGGTGCTGTTGACTTATATCCTCTTGGAGTGCCCGTAGTAGCTGAATACCCACAAATCATTTTACTAACTCTAGTATTTTCTATTGTTCCTTTCCTCATTATAAAACAATCTCAAAGAAAGCAAAAAAAGAACAGAATAGTTATCAGAAACTGCATAGAAAAGAAGTAATAGCAAAACAAACCATTCAACACTTCTTCTTTTTATAATTTTAATGAGACTAATAGATGTATGAATTACTTAACCTAAAGTCTATCTACTTATCTTTTACTCTTAACCCAAAAATCAAAAAAATGGAATAAGTAGGAAGTAGGTAGAGAGTTACTAGGATAAAGAGTTATATTACTCTCTAAAAGATTAATTAATGTTAGAGTTTTAACCATGTTTGGAATCCACTTGTTACGAAGTTAAGAGAATAAAGAAATAAATTACCCCCTAATTGCAAGAAATATGATTTTATCTACTATGAACAACAACAAGAAAACTAAGTACAAGATAAGAAGAATTTCTTTAGTTGTATAAGCCCATTTAGGTTTTTGATTGATCAGTATTCTTATAGATATAAAGGTTGCAATGGGTAATATGAGAATATATCCTACTATTTCGCTAGCTAAGTAATTCAAACCCAAGATCATCGCAGTAAAACCTCCTGAAATCAGTATCCATAAGAATGATGATGCTATAATGGCTGTTTTTTGTGGTCCAAACTTTACTGCAAGGGTTCTTATTCCCGCAGCTCTATCTCCCTCAATATCTGGTAAGCCTTTAATTATCTCTCTTCCAACATTTCCTGCACCTGCTGCTACACCAACCACGATTGGAATCCATGCAAATCCTTTTTGATAAACAATAAAGGTATGTAACGAACCGTAGAGGAACAAAGCTAGTACATTAATACCTATAGTTAGATTACCCCAGAATCCTAATTTCTTCAATTTGAAATCATACAACACTAAGGATCCACCAAAGATTATTACTGTAGCTACACTTAGCCCATACAAATTTCGATAGATATCAATAGCTAGTGCTGTACCTAATGCTAAACCAACGAAAATATATCCATAAATCTTAGCAGCTTTAACTGATATTTTTCCCATAGGAATAGGTCTGTGAGGTGCATTTATTGCATCTTCTTCTCTATCTGCAATATCATTAAAAATCATAGCTTGACAGGATACAAACATACCAGCAACAACAACTAAAGCTACTGAAACATAATCAGCTGTTGTTAGTATAATTCCATCTGGAAAAGACAAAACTACTCCAAATGCTGCTGCTACTCCTGAGACCAAACCGTTGACTAATCTTAATATTTTGACATATGCTAGAACTATTTCTTTTCTAGAAAACTGAGTAGTGGTCATACGGGGGAAAAAGGGTAAGAGTTGGTTTTAAAATTTCTCCTACTTTCATTCATTTTTCTCAATCTTTATTTCTATTGTTTGAATATTCTCTGTATCTATCCCTTTTAGAGATTCAACTATTGCTAAATTAATTTTAGTTAAAATCTTAGTAATAAATTGATTTAGAGGAATCTTTTCATCATTTATTTTCAATAATACGCTTGTATCCATTATTATCATATAAATAAAAAAAAAGGAGTTGATAAAGCTTTATTTCAGCTTTATTGTTGGGTTGGGATCATCTTTCCCATGCATTTCAATATCTACTAAACCCGCTGCTTCTAACATTTGAACATATTTTAGGATTGCATGTGTTGAAGACCCAGTTGACATAGCGAGCCTTTTGAGCTCTATAACTCTAAATCTTTCTAATGTAGAGAGCCAAGTGTAAGAAGGATCTGATTCAGCGATAATTTGGAATCTTCTCAATGCTTCCTCTTTATCCCTTAATTCTGTTTTGATTTGTTCCAATCTTGAAGAATCTGTTAATAATTCATTATATTTGTTTTCAGTGGTGGCTTTTTCGTCCTTGACTTGTTCAAGTTGTGCTTCAATTTCTGTTTTTGCACTCTCCATCTCAGCATGACTTTCTCTCAATTTGTCGATAGTGTGTTGTTTGTCCTCATAACCTTCACTTTGTTCATCAAGGTCTCTTTTCATATTTGCAAAATCAGTATCCTTTTTCATACTTTCATTTTTGAGATCTTGAATTTCTGTGTTCAGTTTTTCTTTTTCTTCTTTGAGATTCGCATTCTCCTCTTTGAGAGAGTTTACTTCGTTGTCAAGATTGGTTTTTGTTGTTTCTAATTCACTGAACCCTTCTGCTCTTACTTTTAATTCATCAAGTTCACTTTGCAGAGCATTTTTCTTGTCATCTAATTCTCTATTAGCAGTTTCAAGTTCGTCAACCTTAGTTTGTAGATTCTGAACTTTATTTTCTAACTCAGTAATTTTTATTGCATCACTGACTGAAATACTTCCATCTTCTTCTGTCAAATTAATCACCAATTGGTAATGGAAAGACTAAATGTTTCTAAAGAACGAAATTGATACAATCTTACTTAAAGTTTATGAAAGTATGACTAACTCCCATTCACATCAAGTATTCCATCTTGACCAATCATGAATACAGTTTCAATTTCAGGTATGTGGGGACTATCTATAACTCTAGCTATTCTCTTCTCGCCTTTGCTCTTTCTTAGGAATACTCGAGTAGTACATGAATGAGCTACAATGTGTCCCCCAATTGGGAATACTGTTTCTCCATAAAGAACATCAGGTTTTGATAGAACTTGATTGGTAGCTACAACAGCAATATCATAGACCTCAGCTAATCGTAGTAGTTGATGAAGATATTTATTCAATTTTTGTTGTCGTTCCAATAACGAACCTCTTCCAGTAAATTCTGCACGAAAATGACTTGTAAGTGAGTCAATAATCATCAATTTGACATTTCCCTCTTTTATAAATTTTGGACTTTCTAAAACAAGCACCATTTGATGATCTGAATTATAAGCTCTCCCCACATTTATTCTACTCAAAACTTCTTCCGTGGGAGCATTGAATCTATTGCATATTTGTACAATCCTTTCAGGTCTGAAAGTTCCTTCTGTATCAATATAAATAACACCAGATTCAAGACCTCCAAGTTTTTTTTCCATTGCAGTCATAACACAAAGCTGAAAACAAATTTGAGTTTTTCCTGTTCGAAACTCCCCAGAGAATTCAGTCAAAGAACTTGTTTCAATTCCGCCAGCAAGAAGTGTATCAAGGGATTTGCTACCTGTAGGTATTTTTATTAGTTTATTTCGGGCTTTTAGCAGTTCTTTAGCATTTTGAAATCCAATCCCAATTTGACTTCTAGATGCTGAAATGAGTCTTTTTGCAGTTTGCTCGCCTATTTCACAATGTTCTGCAAGTTCAATTGGAGATGCATGAGCTACAGCTGCTAAGGTTATATATCCTGAAGAGATTAATTTTTCAGCTACTGCTGGCCCAACTCCTGGGATTTGATTCACTGCAATATCGCTTAAATCCTCAGTTTTAGTTTTTTGAGGTTTTGGTTTTGGTTTTGGTTTTGGTTTTGTTTGTTTAGGTAATATTTCTTCTATCCAATCCTCAGGTTCTTTTTTTGGTTTAGGAGTTGTAGCTTTTTTGGCTGTCGTTTCTTTCCCTTTAGTAGTTTTCACCGTTTCTTCCTTCTTTGACATGACTTCACTTTTCCAACTGCTGACTAAATATCTAGTTTTGTATATTTAAGAAGTGCTATTTTATGCTGATAAACTTAATGGATTCTTAAGATTATTTGGTGTTTCACTCATGACCTTTTTCATTTTGATATGTTCCAGAATAACCTTTATTCAACTTCTCTTTGGTATTAATAAATATGATTTGAGCTATTCTTGAATCCTTATACAATGTAATTCTTGCATTGACAATTAGAAGGCCTACTCCTCTGCCCTTATACCCAGGATCCCAGACCGCGGAACATAATGTTGCTCCTATTCTCATCAAACTTGATCTAGGAAGAACTAGACCAATTGCGTCTAGAGGTACTTCTACAATTTCATTATAACGAACTAAATATCCTCCAGGTTCAAGAGTCCATTTATTATCTTCTGGGTTTATAGTCTTATGATTTGGAATGAATCTTTCTGAATTATCGAAATCAATAATTCCCCCATCTTCTAGTTCCATAACTTCTTTAGTTGTTAAATCAAAACCAGCAATCTGAGTTTGAGTTTTAGCTTCTATATATTCTTTAATTATATTATCTGCAAATGGAGGTAATAGCACCATATCTTTAAGATAACTAAACTATTTTTAACTTTTTACTAAGCTTGTTGGAACATTCTAGCTACAAGTTTTTTTCGACAATTAGGACATTGTGGTTTGACTTTTATCCATTCCACAATATGTGCATAGTGGGAAGGAATTTCACAAAATGGACATCTTACAAAGCTTTCGCCTGCTTTAATTGGAGACATACAAACACTACATCTATCATCTAAATCAGAAGTAGCAACTTTCAGAGTTTGTGTTACAGGCATCTTTTCTTTGATGACAGGCTTAATATCTTTCTGCTTTTCTACTTTCTCCTCTTGCTCCAGTGTTTCTGATGCAATTTCTTCAAGTTCTTCTAGCGTCTTCTCCCCTTCTAATTCAAGAGACTGATCTATGGAGCTTACTTCAACTACACCTATGGGAGTGATATCTTCTACAGATTTACCTATGGTTGCTAAAACTGCATCTGCTTCGTCTTCAAGACCTTTTTCAAAAAGAATATATGCAGAAATTTCTGTTTCACCACTATCATAGAAATATCTTGACAAATTTCTGACCATTTCTTCTTCTCTTTCAGGAGCATATCTTGTTATTATTTGGATAGAATCAGGAACAAATTCTCTTCCTTTTGCTGCTACAGATTTTGCGGCTCCAAACACTCTACCTGTCTTAAGATATTCTTCCTTAGCTTTATCGAACATCCCTGCTCTAAAATATTCATCTGCACTTGCATATGCAGCACGAGAATCAGAACTAGGGCTAGTAGTGTAAGTTGATCTATCAACATGTGATGTAACTTCATGAACTGGAACGCCGGATCTAGAAAGTTGTGTTTGAGCAATCGGCTGATAAGGTTTATACCTGCGCTTTGGAGCACTCTTTTTTTGCTTACTTTTAACAGCTGCTCTGGCTATCACTATTAAGGAAATTGCAAGAAAAACCAAAAAGATAAGCAGTCCATAGTCCATAAGCATTTCATCCATGTATGTAATTCATCTTAATTTTCTTGTTAATTCTATTAACCTTTGTATATCCAAACCGTTCTAGTTGGATAATCTCCCCTATTTTAAGTTTGAGTAGATTACTTTCACCAAAACCATGAATATACTTCAAGCTATCTTTGTTTATACAGTTATTTAAATATAACATTTCTGGCTTGATAATCTCAACCTCCACTGGTTCAGAAACCCATTGAAGTCTAGGAACATTTTGTAATACTTCATTACCAATAATTTCTGCAACTAGCTCTTCATCTGAGATTTTCTTTAAAATTTTGATATTATATAGATCTTTCATTCGGACAATAGAATCGATATCCAGAAACTCTTTGTCAGTTCCACTCAGATAAAGTGTATCACTAACAGTAATCTTTCTAGATCCCAGATTTTCATTATATGGATGTGAGTTAATTTCAATAGTTTGATCTATTGGATTCTGTATTTTAATTTTCACTGGTTCAGATACGAAATAATAATGTCTTACTGTAGGCTCAATGATTTTTCTGTTTATTGAGAAAATCAATGAAAAATCTATGTTTGTGGCAGATTTCGTCGTTCCAACCCTTTTAATTATCTCTGAAAATACTTGAGGTTGAATACCTCTTCGTTTTAGTGCTTGATAAGTAACAAGACGATAATCATCCCAACCCGTTACTGTTCCTTCTTCGACTAATTCTCTTATCACCCTTCCTTGAGTAGGAGCACCTATGATATTATACCTTTGATATTCCATGAATTCTGGAACATTGAGATTTAGCTTTTGTGCAATTGTTCTCTGTAATTCTTCACGCATTTTTCCAAATTCCATACTTCTGAGGATATGTGTAACTTCTGTAAGATCTTCCATTATAGGTGATTCAAAATCATACATCGGCCAAAGATTATACTTATCCCCTTGAATACAGTGTGCATGATTTGAAATACGAAGAAGAACAGGATCTCGCATAACAGAATTAGGAGATTCCATATCTCCTCTTAATCTTACTACTGCTTCCCCAGGTGCAAAATTACCTTCTAAGAGTTTTTCAAATAGTTCATGATTTTTCTCGATACTATTTTCTAAATTACATTTGCAGGCCTTTTGTTCGTTTCGTAGTTTTGTGAAAGTGTTTCTTTCGCATTGACAAATAAAAGCTTCATTCTTTTGAATCAAATCCATTGCTTTTTCATAATAAAGTTCCATGTAATTTGACGCTAATACTTCATCATCAACTTGAAGACCTAACCAAGATAATACTTCCCTGAAACTATCATAAAATTCTGCTTGAACTTTTTCAGGATTTGTGTCATCAAATCGTAAAACGGTTTTTCCTTCATATCTTTCTGCAATTAAATGATTTATGCAAAAAGATAGCATTTGACCAATATGAGGGTGTTTTGAAGGTTCTGGAGGATATCGCACTTTCAATTTTCCATGCTCTGCATTAACTATCTCGGGTAGATAATCCCTCTCCTTTACCTCTTCAACTATGCTTTCTGGATACTTTTTTTCAACAATTTTCTCTATATCCTTTCTAGGAAGACTATTTACTTCATCAACAATTTTAGCTAAGGTAGCTTGAATCTCTTTTGCTTTGCTTCTGAGTTCTGGATATCCTGACATTAATTTTTTTATTACTATCTTTGTATCAGCTGATCCATATATGTAAGCATTAACCATAGCTTCTTTGTAAATAATTTCCTTAGAATCGCTCATGTTACTGTCAACTAAATTTGTCACTTTAAATATATAATTATTTGTTATAAATCTACTATCTGAATAAGGAAAGGAGGAAATGAGTCTTTAGCTTCCAGATAATAACTCTGGAGAATAATTCATTATTTGTTCTCTTTGTAAGATTTTCTCACTATTGATATGTTCTAAAATCCTTGGAATAGACTTTCTAATGAGTATTTGATGTTTATCCATTTGAATTTTTGAGCAGAGCAAACTATTGTTACATGAACCTTTACCGAAATATGCCTCCTTCTTTGTATCATAAAAGAAGGAACCCCCTTTGTTTGGGCAATTACAAATTTCCAAAAATACAGGAGAATCATTGTAACCGCTCTTATCCTTTATTCTAGCGATAGCTTTCTCAAGTTTAAAAGTGAGATAAGTATCCTTTGTTCTCATATAACTCAGTATAAATACTAATTTATCTATTAAGTAATATTGTAATATCCAGAAATTATACTTGACTTGTCACAGATACATTCCAGATATCATCTGATTATTATGTTGTAAGATTTGAGAGAGGAAAACATTAAAAATAGAGCCATAATTAACCACTTGAGGTGATTAGATTGTGGATTGCCAAAATTTCCGGAGTCACAAACTTTGATGCTGCCATATCAGTAGATGTTTCATCATATTTTGCAATAGGTGCGATTATTGATGATCTTAAAGATGTAAGATCAGTTAGTAAGTTTGATGCTCGTAGAATCTTTGCTAATGTAGAACAATGCATTACAATTGCAGAACTTGTACCTGAGTCTATAGATGACATCTTTGATGCTCAAGATACATGCCACCCCAATATGATCCAGATTAATGGACAATTCTTCGACGAAATCAATAATCTCATTTCTGTCCAGTCGATAGCAACTATACCAATAATTGGTTCTATCTTTTTAGATAAAGATACACTAGAATCAAATATAATTGATCCCGACCCTGTCAAAGCTGCTCAGACTTTAGAACAATATGTTAAAATTGTTAACATCAACCTCCCTCTCGGTCAAAGTTGGCAACAAAAAGAATCAAGGCAACAGGTAATTGATATTGTGAAAAAGATTCAGAAATCCATTCAGAAACCTCTTATTATAGGTGGAGGATTAAATTCAAGTAATGTAGTAGAAATATCTTCAGAATTGAATCCAAATGCCATAGATGTTTCATCGGGAGTAGAGAAAATTTCTGGTATTAAGAATCCCGAACTTATGCAAGAATTTTTACAGGTTGTTTATGAAGTAAAAGATCTTCTGAAAGGGGTTTAAGAAAAAACTAGAAAAGTGACTTGAAGTATAACCAGATTATCTTTTTAGATATTTTTGATTCACCAGAACTTCTAGTACCAAATACATAATCAACATAGCCAATTTTCAATTTAGGAGAATAGATCTTTAAGAAATCAAATAAAACCTTATACCCTTCAAGTGTGAATTTTTCTCTTTCTTTATCAATTACTTCTTTCCAGAGATCTGTCTTAGAACCATAGAGGCCTGTCATAATATCTTTGACTTTATTTCTTCTTCTAACTGCTAATGCTATTTTCCCTAGAAGTATGGCAGTATAAGACATCAACTTTCTATATAATCCCCACTTTCCTGCAACCTCTATTCTATTACCAGCGACCAATTCATAACCCTGACTCAACTTCTTATAAAATTCTGGAACAACTTCTGGGGGATGTTGTAAATCACCATCCATGACCATAAAATAAGGTGTTTTGCAAATACTAATTGCATCTATTACACTTATTGTTAACCCATGAATTTCTTCATTTTTTCTGTCTAAGAAAAAAGCCTTTACACTTCCTGTATGCGTTTCAACAATTTCTTTTGTTTTATCCTTTGAACCATCATCTGCTACGATTACATTTATTTTTGGAGATATTTGCTCTAATAACTCTAGAAGGTGAACAATCGATTTTTCTTCATTTAGAGTTGGGATGATAATTGTGAACTCTGAGTAATCTTTTGAATTTTCAGTCATTTTCACAGTTTTATCTTTTTAACATTTAAAAATATTAAGTTCTCAATATCTCCTTAAGTGTAAAAAATAATCTTCTATTATTAATGATGTGGTTTTGTCATCTTGTCATGTTAACAAGAATAGTTAAGTATCTTTCTTAGAGGTTATCATATAGCACATGAGAGGTGTTCTATACTCACTCTGAGGGGATACATCACGTATCCTCCTACCCCGTTCACCTTACGCTTGGGTAAGGCTTTCGGATCGCTTTTAACTAAAATATTGTAAGCTGCATTAACATCAGCATTGATTAAATGTCCTTGAGAAGATTTAAACAATCCACGTTCCACTCTTCTCCCTGCATACTTAGTGCGTTTTTGGGGAAACTCGTTGTCGAGAAAACTGCATTTAGAGGTATAGTCTTCAGGGATGAGCTCAACCTTTATCCCTCTCTCAGCAGCCTTATACTTGAGCATATTGATAATGCGCATGAAGGGGATGGTGACAAACATCTGGGTGACCTTTTTCCAGAAATGCACCCCTTGTTTCCACTTCTGATTGTACCCAATAACCACTTCATGAATGTCTCTTTCCACCCACAGTTCTACCAGATAATGCGTGAGTTTGTGGATAGAATCTTTGAGTTTCTTCCTCCACTTTTCACGCAACTGGTAGAAGGTTTTTCCATACTTTAATTTATTCTTGATTTTCAGCTGCTGACGTTGCTGCAGGACATATTGTTCTCGTAATTGTGTCTGGTTTTTCAGATAATATTGGGTTATTGATTTTATCCCTTTCCCGTGATCCTTGATAACAATCGGTTGATTCCCGAGGTTATCCACAAAGGTCACAAGATTGGTCATCCCTAAATCGATTGCTCCTTTCCGCTTAGGGTTCTTCTTTACGTTTGGAATGGTTTTAAGATAGACTAAC
>JAUVXV010000002.1 GCA_030603365.1 Candidatus Heimdallarchaeota archaeon | reverse complement strand
GTTTTCACTATCTTTGTACTTATTTCCAGTACTGTATCGACAACTGCAGATTATCCTACTGGTACTTTAGTTTTCTCAGATGTTATATATCCCGGAAACTCCTTTACTTGGATTGTCAAAACTCTTGATATAGTCGGGGATAGGTATGAAACTCCAGACGATTTCTATATCGGTGATGTTAGAATAAATGAAAGTAACAAAATTAGATTGGACATAACTGAAGATCCTGATACAGCTAATGATACTTGGTATGAAGTCTATGTTAATGGGATCTTAATTCCTAATCCTGACCCAATGATGTTAGGCTATGTCTGGCTATGGTATATATACTCATTAGATTCCTATCTTTTAATATCCCCTACTAGATATGTCAACTCTACAGGCTCCTATAATCTTTATGAACAACTCTTTGAAGAGCTTGTGGATAATTCCTTTGAAGACGATTACAATACAACTACTGAGATAACGGGCACAACTTATGTATATACTTATAATTTGAATTATACCTACAGTATGGATTCTGATTCATTCATAATTGAATTATATATTAAATACTATTATCTTGTTTTGAGTTCAATCTATTATAATTTAGAAATATTAGAAGCAACGATTAAAACTTCAGTAAATATACATACAGGTCTCTTAGAAGAAGCTAAATCTTTCATCAATTGGGAAGAGAAATTTGTTGATAATGGAACAACAATAACTCATGTCTTAGGTCATAGTAACTTCTGGATGATGGAAGAATCTTATATGCCCACAACTACATTTCCTGAATTAGCTTATGTTGGGACTTTTCTATTTGGAATCTTCGTTTGTGTTGTTGTCATAAGTCTTCTCATTAATAAAAAACGCAAAAAGATCTAATCAACAACCTTACATAAACGTTATATATCTTTTTTTTCTTCTTTTTTTTCGATTAGATTGTTTAAGCATTTCTTAAATCTTGAAAAAAAACCTTTCTTGAAGATTAGAAGTTTAAGTATACTGTTATTGATGGTTATTAGTTCGTTGTTAACCTCATCTATGATAAATACAGCAAGTTCTCTTGTGTCTAATACACCTGAAACTGAATTATCTTTAGATTATATTGGTAATAATATAAAACTAGCTCTCCCTCCAATTGGTCAGTTCTCAGAAAGTGAACTAAACATCACAACTAATGGTGATTATTATGACGGATATAATTTATTCGTTCTTGATAAAAATAACCTGATTACGCATTTGCAAGAAGTACATCTAATAGTAATCGATATGGAAGGCAAGGTAATCTCATCAATGTTTTTGGGATCAACACAAGCATTAGTATTTTCAATTGCTAAATTTATCAATTCAACAACTATAGTTGTAGGGGGAATATTGCGACCATTTTTATGGAATTTTTTTGAGAATACAACTAGGGATCTAAGATTTGGAGAACACCACGATATTGAATATATTAGTGAAACCAATACTTTTCTAACCTTGATGCGTGAAGAAGTGTTGATTGAAGGTTTTCTATATGCTTATGATAGAATTGTGGAATATACACCTTACGGAGAGGCTGTGTGGTCAGTTTCTACTCAGTCCTTTGCTTCCCATACACAATGGTGTCCATATCAGGACATGTCAGGAAGTGCACGATCGATAACTCACAGTAACTCTTTGTTCTACAATCCTACAGATGATACAATCTTACTTAGTTGCAGAGACCTAAATACAATTTACAAAATAAATCATACATCTAAGGAACTAATCTGGTCATTAGGGGAACATGGTGATTTTGACCTTTATGACATAAAAGGTAACCAAAAAGAATCTCTATGGTATCACTCACATGCTTTTGAATACTTTGATGATAATAAGATTATTCTCTTTGATAACGATTTTCACAACCAAACTGATTACACTAGTAAGCATACAAGAATCGTTGAAATTTCAATTGATGAAGAGAATAAAATTGCCAACGAAACCTGGACCTATGAAGCTCCTATAGAATACTATAGCGGTATATGGGGTGATGCTGATAAACTACCTAATGGAAATAGACTTGGAACTTTCGGAAGTATGAATCATTATCTGGGTTCTCGAAATGCTAAAGTTCTAGAAATAAATGAACAGAGAGAAATTGTTTGGAAAATGGATTTCGTAGAAAATGAAGTCTATATTTATGGGATATATAGAATAGAAAGATTCATCCCTTATCCTGGAATCGAAGAACAAGAAATTGTTTACAGG
Source organism: Candidatus Heimdallarchaeota archaeon (assembly GCA_030603365.1). Classification (GTDB taxonomy): domain Archaea; phylum Asgardarchaeota; class Heimdallarchaeia; order Heimdallarchaeales; family Heimdallarchaeaceae; genus UBA460. The sequence continues at coordinate 464,539 of JAUVXV010000002.1, read as the reverse complement.
AACTCTATTGAAGATACAGAAATTCAATTTGAAACATGGTCAGGTTACAGAACTAGAGATGATCTAATTGGTTATTATAGCATTTATCTGAATGACTCTTTAATTGACGAAGGACCTCATACTTTCAGATCTTATTGGAGGAAATCGTTTCTAGATGTGAATCTAGGAAAATTGATAAAAGGAAATTACAACTTAACTATAATTCTAGAAGATGACGCTGGACATGCAGCAATTAGTACAACTAGTATAGAAGTAAAACCATTTTATGTGATTCGTTCAGGATTTACTGAAATAGAATTGGGACAAACTGAGTCAACTTTGAAATGGGAAGGGAAAGCTGAAACACCTCTTCAATTGAACCTGACTGTAAATGATTCAATTTACAATTCAACATCTTGGTTTTCAAGTAATGTAAGTTTAGATTTGAATACTTTAGGTCTAGGTGATTACAAAATTGAATTTTTATTGTACAATAGCACTGTACTGGTTTATAATGAAACTTTTATTGCTCATGTTTATCCCGCTGAACCTCCTCAAGTATCTACAAGTTCATCTGAGGTCTCAATAATTTGGGGTGATAATGAGGTAATCCAATGGAATATTTTTGACAATACTCCGAAGAAATGGGAAATATGGGTGAATGGTAGTTTATATGAAATACAAAATTGGGTTATTAAAACATATGAATTGAATTGGCAGATACCTTCTTTAGAAGAAGGAGTTTACAATGTTACTCTCATACTGTTTGATTATGCAGATTTCACATCTACATCATCAGTTTTCCTAACAATAACTCCACCTTCTCCCCCAATAATTCAATATATTTTTAGTGAACAGGAATACCAATATGGTGTAGGAAATATAACTGTATCTTGGTCAATTCATGGAGGAAGTTTGTGGTATTTGTGGGTGGATGATGTGGTTTACCTCCAAGGAACAAAAACTAATAATCTTTTTACTTTCAAAACTGATAATTGGGATGTGGAAACTTGGGGAATTGGACAACATAATATTACACTTGAGGTTGTTGATGATTATGTGGAATTTTCTATCTCAACAGTTTATATTACTGTCTGGTTAAACAAAGCTGATCCATATGCTGATGCCTTGATTTATACACTTTCGGAATTATATGAAGATGGAGAAAATGCACTTGGGAGTCCAGACAATGAGACTTGTTGGATTTTTGAAGGATATACCTTAGGGTATGTTACTCTGGATATGGGCGAACAAGAAGAAATTCTAAATCTGAATGGAGATGATTTTAAGATCTTTGCTTTTGGTGGAGAATACCAAGTTTGGATAAGCAATGAACTTGACATTCCGTTTATTTATCTAGGTACTGCAACAGGGAATTCTAGTTTTAACATTGATTCCGCATCCTTTAGTGAAGTGAGATATATCAGGATTCAATATACACAAGATGATTTCATCCATCTTGATGCAATAGAAGCTATTTACTATAATGAACCTGAATGGGATAGCACTCCTCCTTCTATTTATCATCTAATGAATATAGAAATCAAGAAAAGTGAAAAGAATGTGGTATTAACTTGGGTTGCATATGACAGCAATCCATTCAACTATTCAATATATGTAGAAGAATCTTTATTCAAATTTGGAGACTGGAATGGAAGTGTGATAAACTGTACAATACCATTGACTAAAACTGGAGAAATTTACGTCTCTCTGATACTTTTTGATGAATTTGGAAATAGTGCATATACATGGGTAGTAATAACTGTTCTGCCATCTTCAACACTAACTATTATTCTAAGTACTACCATACCTGGAACAGCTGTTATAGCAGGAGCTTCTTTCTTTATAATAAGATGGAAAAAACTCAAAAAAAAACCTAAAGCTTAAATGAGATTGTGTTTAGAAAGTTTTTTAACTTTCAACATCTTCATTTTTTCATGCAAATAAGAAGAACCGCTTTAGTTGGGTCTTTAATACTGATTCTATCAATGCTTGCTTTGAATCCCCAAATGATGAAAGTTCAAAGTTATGTAAATAATAGGACAAGTGTTAGTTATTCTCCTATGTTACTTGCTGATGATAATCTGAACAATATAAGTCAAGATATAACATTAAAAACATATGTTACTGATCAAGTTGTATCTGGTTTGAATTACGTAACAATGATGAGAAATGAGATAACACCTGGCGACCCAGCAACTTTTGACAATGTTGGTATTGGAACAACAGTTTTTGATATGGAAGGTAATATTGTTAATTACTTTAATACTTCAAGAAATCTTTTCGGTATTCCTTATAATTCAACTACCATGATTATTGATAAAGGTTCAACAATTGACAATCTAACTTTATTTAATCTCTATACTGGAAAAGAAGAAATTCTTCCTATACCTGGTAATGTCTTGGATATTGTCTATAATCCTAACACCCAAACATTCTTGGTTCTGGATACAGTTGCTTCAGTTGAAACTTGGGATGGATTACAAGTCAGTTATCAGAATATCTTAGAATACTACCAAAATGGTAGTTTGGCTTGGGAATGGGATGCCTCAACTTATCTTCCATTTAATTCAGCTACTCATACTTCTCTTGGATACAATGCCACTTTTAATGGATATGCAGATTGGATGCATGCTAATTCACTGGTATGGAATTTTGATGATGATGAAGTACTCTTGCTAGTGAGCAATCACGATACAATTTACAATATAAATAAGACTGGTAGTGAGATTTTATGGTCTGCAGGTAGATTAGGAAGTTTCAATGTAACTAATTCTTCAGATGTTACAGTTGATACAATCTGGTGGCACCCTTATGACTTAGAACCTTTGGGTGGTAATAGATATATAGTCTTTGATAATGATGCACGAAATATAACCAATCCAGACTCTTTAGCACTATTAGATGGATACTCTAGATTACTTGAATTTAGCATAGATGTAGCTGCAGAGAAAATAAAAGAAGAATGGGCATTCATCGCACCAGATTCAAGTTACTATTCTCCTACTGCCGGTGGAGATAGTGATAGGTTGCCCAATGGCAATACTCTAGGGATTTTTGGAAATAGAGGTGAATCTGCAATATTGCTCAACAATACTCATCCTATTTTCTATACTGAGGTTAATTCAGCTGGAGAAATAGTCTGGGAAATTGAAATGAGTAATAGTACTCAATTTGCTTATCAAAGTTATAACATTGAAAGATTCTATGAAACTCCATTTATTGATTTAGAAACCGATACATTTTTGCTGAAATCGGGTTTCCGCATTGAACTCAATCTGCAAACTTGGGATTGTATGAGATATACTTATGATACATCTGCAGTTTTAAGAATACTAGATGGCGAAGAACAACTCTTTAACCATGAATTTGATTTCTTAGCATTTTGGGAACCAAATGAAATATCTCTTGAATTAACTGGATTAGGTACAGGTGAGCATAATCTTATTCTACAAGTAGAAAATGTTGATGGTTTAATAGGCTCTGTAGATTTAACTATAGTAATTGAGTTGAACGTTGGTCTTCTAGTTGGTGTTCTTGCGTCTTCGGGAATACTGATTGTAGCTACTTCAGCGATGTTTGTAAAGAAGGTTTTTGATGCTAGAAAAACTGAAACTATTGATCAAGAAGAATCAATTCCTGTAGAAACAGAGGAAACTATTTAGTTTCTTTTTTTTTCCTTTAAAACTCGTCAATTAGATAATTGCCATTTTTTATGGCAACTATTCTAACTTTATGATCTCTTTCAAATCTATCATGATAATTGAAGCTTTTTGCATGGAGTTTTTGAGTTCCTAATCCTTCACCAAGATTAACATGAATTATTCCACCTTTTGAGTCAACTGGAACGTATACAACTCCTTCCATACCTATGAGTTGTTTACCTCTTCTAATCGGTTTCACTGTTGTAGTTGAAATTCTTTTCCAGATTTTGGTTATACCTAAAGCTAGGATGAACGGAGAGACTATAACAACTATAATACGAAAGATTCTTAGACCTGAACTATCTGAAAGAATACGAAGTGTTGAAACACCCAATATACCAAACATCAAGAAATAGGTTGACAAAAGCAAGAAGATTGGAGCTGAGGAGTGAGTTACATCTTTTAGACCATCTAGCTCCACATGGGTGATATCCCCTTTTGAAGTAATATCATGATCACTTGAGAAGTCATGATCTATCGATACATCGTGATCTACTGAAATATCGTGATCTACTGAAATATCGTGATCTACTGAAATATCGTGATCTACTGAAATATCGTGATCTACAGAGATGTCATGATCTATCGATACATCGTGATCTATAGAAAAATCATGATCAGCTGAGATGTCATGATCTCCTCCACCAAAAGCATGAGCTAAGCTTTCAATATTGAAAATAAAGGATAAAATAACTAATATTCCGCCTGAAATTAATAACCCTAAGGATATGTACCACAGTGCATTTTCAAATCCAGTAAGAAAGGTTTCCGGTCCCATTCTTTCCACTACTTCATTCCCTTATCTGTGAAAAAATGGACATTCATTCTTAAAAACCTATAGAAATCAAATCTAGACAAAATCTTATAATTCTAAATGTAATAATTCAAGTGATGGATAATTTAAAGGTTGATTCTGATTATCATATTTGTTTGGAAATTCTAAATAATGCAGGAATCCAACTTGAAATTCATTCAATCGAAAAAGACAAACTGGATAGAATTAATCCCCAAGTTTTCGCTAAAATTGAGCAGATAAAACAGATTTCAAAAAAACTTGGTTGTTCTATTGGGATAGTAGGTGGTTTTGTTAGAGATTTACTTCTAGAGAAACCAACTGAAGATGTAGACTTTGTAGTATTTCAAGGAGATATAAACGAGTTAACCGAAGAAATAGCAGCTCAACTGGGGGGAAAAATCGGTAAAATGAGTAATCGAACTCTAACCACTCAAATTCGATTTTCTGATAATCTTGTGTTTGAATTTAATTCAACTAGAAAAGAAAGATATGAATACCCTTCTAGAGTACCGATTGTTGAAGAAGCTACGATTGTAGAAGACCTTTATCGCAGAGATTTTACAATTAATGCACTAATAATGTTTGATAATCATTATATTGATATTTTTAGTGGTACTAAAGATTTAGAAAACGGGTTAATTCAAACTACTAGAGATCCAGAAACTGTTTTTCACGAAGACTATCTGAGAATGTTTAGGGCAATACGCTTTGCATGCAGACTTAATTTCACGATCTCTGATGATACTAAAGATGGAATCAAATTACAAGTTAAGAATATCTTAGATGTTCCTTCAGAAAGAATAATACATGAACTGAAACTTTCCTTAGAGCATAATCCTTTACTTACTTTCCAATTAATGGTGGAATTAGGTATTTTAGAAACAATGTTTCCACAAATCAAGGATATTAAAGTAGATCAAAAAATTTTCAATGTATCTACAACATATAGAAAAATAGAAAGTGAAATTCAATCTCTCTATACTAATGATATTTCAGATATATATCTCTATATAGCTGTAATTCTAAAAGAAGTTTCTTCAAAAATAGCGGGGAATAAAGAGAATATTGATGATATGTTAAAAGAGGTTGAAGAAATTCTTAGAAAATATAAATTTTCAAATAAAGAAACGAATACAATATTAAGTTATTTAGAACATTACATTTTATTAGTTAATTTTACTCAAAAGCAGGTTTCTGATGCAGAAATTAGGCTGTTTATTCGTTCTGTAGATTCAAAGATTAACATGGTTTTTCATTTATTGAAAGCAATACAAAGTGTCAAAGTTTCAAAGATAAATTTTGAGAACTTAGAGAAACGGGTTCACAAACTTGGTCTTAAGAGGGAACTAATAGACTTTAAGATTGCACTAAATGGAAAAGAAATAGCCGCTCATTTTAACATAATAGGACATGAGATTGGGAAAGCTAAGAATCTTCTTACATTGGCAATCATGAATGAAGAGATAACAAATACTAAAGAAGAATGTATTAAATTTCTAGAAAGATATTTCTCGCGAGATTAGGGATAAAAGATATTAAGATTTATACATTTAATAAAAAAGATGCATATTCAGCAACTGAATAAACGATGCTTATTGATTCTCTGCTTACTTGTATTTTCTTTGTTTATTTCTACTGATTTTGATAGTTTGTCTGTTGAAGAATATCAATTAGATAATTTCAAAATAAGTATCCCAATAAACTTACCCAAAATCTCTACAAATGTTGAACAAATAGTAATTGATTCAGATGAAGATTTCATAACAATGGAATTTCCAGGAAATGGAACAATAGATGATCCATATGTAATTGATTCATATATAGTGAGACCTAGTCTTAATGAATCAAGTGAATTTTACATTACTAATGTCACTAAACATTTCATTATTCAAAACTGTGAAACAGAATATATTGATGGAATAATTCTTGAAGGGCTTAATTCGGGGTCAGCTACTCTTCGAAATAATAATGTCATGCGTATAAATCTGTTTTATCCGGCTATGATTAGAAAGTGTTTCAGCATTATTGATTGTTCAAACGTCATACTTGCAAACAATACTTGTGATAGTAACGTAAATGGAATTATAGTTACTAATTCTCAAAATATAACTATTGCAAATAATACGATTTTAAATGGTATAAATGAACCTGCAAGCGACAGAAGATATTGTGGATTATGGGTAAGTGAAACTACAAACTGCTCAATCTACAACAATCATTTTGAAGAAGGAGGTATTTATTTAGATACTTCTGAAGATAAGATCGATTCTATTCATTTTGCAAATAATACTATACGAAGATGGGATCTGATTGAAAGTAAGTATGTCGAAACAGAGATATTAGTGCTGAAGAATGAGTTTAACGTTTCTGTAGATGTGACGGATTTTGGACAAGTTCTAATTATCAAAAGCACAAACATAACAGTTTCAAATTTTCGTTTTAACAATTCTTTTGTAGGACTTTCAACATTCTTTAGTCAAAACTGTCATATCAATAATGGTTTATCATATGAATGTCAAATTGGTTTTCTAGATTACTACTCCTATAGTACTGATTATCAAAACCTTTCTTGCAACAAAAATGTTCTAGGTGTTAAACTGATTTACTCTGATTCATGCAAAATAGATGGGTTAACTTCCACAGAATCTAGTTTTTATGAAGGTATATCTATTGATGTTAATACAAGGAACACAATAGTTCAGAACAGTAATTGTTCATATAATAGCTGGAGTACTGGAATTTTAGATTCGGGTCTAAATTCAACTTTTAAGGATAATTTCATTGAATACAACTACATAGGAATCTATCTTTGGAGTTCAAGAAATTCTACTTTAATAGGTAATGGGGTAAATCACAATAAAAATTATGGAATATACTCTTCAGGAACAAGTAATTCTCTTCTCTTCGAAAATTCTGTTTCTTTTAACAAAAACTTTGGTATGTATTTCACCTATAGTGAAAGCGGTATTATCTCAACAAACTTAATTTTTGGTACTGAAGGTTATGGAGTATACTTGAGTTCAAGTACGGAGAATTTTCTAGTATATCGTAATAGTTTCATAAATAATGAACCTGCAATCGGAACAAGTCAAGCATTCGACAACGGAAAAAATAACTATTGGTATAATCCCGAAGTTCAAATTGGTAATTTTTGGTCAGATAGAGGGTCTAAAAAAACATATAGTATTGATGGTGATGCTGATAATTATGATTTATACCCATTGCAAGATCCAATTTATTATCCGGATGAATCCTACTCTTGGAAAATTTCATTTCCATTTTTTTTAGGAGTATTAGTATTTTTAGTATATGGACAAATTAGAGTTCAAGAAAAGATCAGGAAGCTAAAATCGTAGTTGTTTTTATCCAAATTAGTATATTTTGTTAAGAATAATTTTCTCGTACTAAAATATATAAGAGCTCTTACGTGTGTACAATGATAAGTTGGTTTGAGTTGTATTAAAATTGAAAAGAAATAGTTTGATCACAATATTTTCTTCTACAGCTATTATTATAATAGTCCTTTCTACCAGTTTATATTTCACACTAAAACCTCCTGATTCTACAGACATTACATATGAGGAGTGGATTATAGACTATGAAGGGATTCCCATAATAACAGGTTCTGCAGCATTAACTCTACTAGAAAATCCCGTGAAAACAGACTTTGGAACTTATCCATCAGAAATATTGGATTATACACCATCTATAATTCCTGCTAAAATTGAAGCTGACCTTTCTAACGTAAATATGCAAGGTTTAACAGTCAGTGAGGAGATAAGAGAATCACTTGCTGAATATGGTTTTGCAATTACACCATCAACCTATAAGGATATATATGGCGTCTATGGTGATGAAGAAGAACCATTATTCATTACCTCTGACTTATGTTTGCATGCTTTTCACAAGCTTTTCGATTTATGTCTAAGAATTCTTGAAATGGATAACTTCTATGATGATTTTGAAAATCTGCTTTTTATTTTAAGAGAAGATCAAATTAATCAAAATCTTACAGTTACAGAAGGCATTATTCATTCTGCTTTAAACAACAATATAGCATATCTTTCAGTAATGTTAAAACTATTAAACTCAACAAATAAAGCTCCAGTAGAAGTTGAAGAAATAGTAAATGAAGAGTTACTAAAAATTAACAGTAGCTCACTAGCTTCTTCATCTATTTTTGGATATATAGAAGATTATAGTCAATACACAGTTAGGGGGCATTATACAAGAACAGAGAAATTAAGTGCTTTTTTTAGAGCTATGATGTACGCAGGTAGAATGAGTTTTAATTTTTCTAGTATAGAACATTCTAGAATGACGCTCTTACTAATATCAAGCTTTAACGAAACCTCAATTTTTCCAAGAACAGCTCTAGATTATTGGAAAGGCATCTATGAAACTACATCTTTTCTAGTGAGTTCAAGTGATGATATTACAGTTGAAGAGTGTTTTGACGTTTGGGACAATTTAGGTAAACCGGTTGGGGATACACTTGTGAATGATGCTCTTGTCAACCAATTCAGAAGTGAAGTGGAGTTGCTTAGAGATCCCCGAATAAATTCTATGTTCGTTTGGGAGGGTATGAAAATTCCTAAAGGATTTAGGTTTATGGGACAGCGTTTCGTACCTGATTCCTATATCTTTCAGGAATTGGTTCATGATAAAGTATCGAATAGATTTATTCCGAATGCTTTAGATATTCTATCAATTTTGGGGAGTTCTCGAGCAGATTTTTTCATGCAAAATGAGAGTGAAATCTATCCCGAATATGATGATCAAATACTTGCTCTTAGAACTGAATTTGGAAACTTAACAGAATATGATTGGGCACAATCAACATATTGGTTATGGTTGTATACTCTTTTTCCACTTCTAGAGCCAGCTTTTGAAGGATATCCTGGTTTTATGAGAAATATACCATGGGAGGATAAATCGTTAATAACAACATTAGGATCATGGGCAGAACTAAGACATGATACTATACTTTATGCGAAACCAACTTATTCACTTGTACCTGGAATTCCAGAAATGAGTAAAGGTTATGTAGAACCTTATCCTGATGTTTACTCAAGGCTTGCGAATCTCGTAGAAATGTTAAAAGATGGATTACAAGCTAAGAATTTTCTTAATTCCACCATATATACTCAAATGGACTCACTGATAGGATATTTTGAGAGGCTTACTGATATATCCATTAGGGAATTAGAAAATACAGCTCTTACAGAATCTGATTATTTGTTCTTAAGTGATTTAGGAACAAATCTGTATGAATTACTTGAAATATACGATGGATCCGAATATGTTAATCCTACAGATGATAGAACAGCTGTAATAGCTGATGTTGTTACAAGTATTTATACTGATTCTGTATTAGAGGTTGGGGTAGGTAATCCTTTTCTGATATATGTAATTGTTCAAGATGAAGAAGGCAATCTCAGATTAACAAAAGGAGGTACATTTTCCTATTACGAGTTTACTGTTCCTATAAGTAGTCGTTTGACTGATGAAGCATGGCATGAGATACTAGATACTAATCCTCCACCTTTACCTGATTGGGTAACAGACATCCCCACATTTAAGGAACAAGTTCAGATTGAGATATTAATTTTTTATAGAAGAAAGCATTATTTTTGAGTATGTGCTTTTAGTTTTTCTATTAACTTTTCTTTTTCTTCTAAATTACTCTCTTCCAGAACTGCGATGATTGTCTTATCCTCGTCATATGCTTTCTTAGCTAGTTCAGTAGCTTTATCATAGCCTATTTCTGGTGCAATTTTAGTGACAATCATTAGATCGTTTTCTAATTGCCTCTTAATACCATCTCTGTTTGCTTTTAAATCTTTTAAGCAATTTAAATTGAATGACGTTAATCCTTTCGATAATAGGTAAATGGAATCTAAAATTGAGTCAATTATCAAAGGCTTAGTAATATTGAGATCTAGGGTACTTCCGATACTTTCTGCATAGGAAACAGCTGTATCATTACCGATAACATGAATGCAAATTTGTATTAGCATTTCTGATTGTGTAGGATTAATTTTCCCAGGCATAATAGAGGATCCTGGTTCGTTTTGAGGTAAAATCAATTCACCTAATCCTGCCCTTGGACCACTCCCCATCCAACGAATGTCATTAGCTAATTTCAGTAAAGATAATGCTAATGTTTTTAGCTCATTACTTACTCTAACAAATACTCTGTGAGATGAAATTGCCTCAGCTTTAATAATACTGGATTTGAGCTCCCTTTCGGTTATTTCAGAGAGAAGGTTTATCGCTCTATCACTGAAATCCTTATGAGTATTTACACCTGTTCCAACAGCTGTTCCTCCTAAAGGTATAAACTCTAATTCCTTGCATATCTCATATAGTTTTTCACAATTTGCTTTTAATTGCTGTTTATACACTGAAAACTCCAATGAGAGTGGAATAGGAACTGCATCCTGAAGGTGTGTTCTACCAACCTTAAGGATATCCTTGAAATCTTCAATCTTCTTATCAAGATTCTTTATTGCAGATTCTAATGTTGGTATAAGTTCACTATTTATTGATAGAATTGTGACTAAATGCATAGTTGTAGGAATGACATCATTTGATGACTGCCCCATATTCACATGATCATTTGGATGAATCGGTTTCTTCATACCAAGAGGTTGTTTTAAAATTTCATTTGCTCGGTTGGCTAGTACTTCATTCATATTCATATTAATCTGAGTACCAGACCCAGTCTGAAAAACATCTACTGGAAACTGATCAAGCATCTTCTTTTCATGAACTATTTCATCTACTGCTTGTAGAATTGCTTGATATTTAGTATCATCTATCAAACCCAGTTCATAGTTTGCTAGTAGAGCAGCTTTTTTCACTTGTGCGAGAGTAATTATAAAAGAAGAAGGAAACTGCCTTCCACTTATTTGAAAATTATTTAATGCTCTTTGAGTATTGATTCCCCAGTATACATCAGCGGGAACTTCTAGCTCCCCTAAAATATCCTTCTCTTTTCTCATATCTCTATTCATTTTTTGTCCACTTTTGCCTAATGTCATTTATCGCAGTACCTGGTTTAACTCCTTTAGGGCAAACTCTGTTGCAAACAAAGAGTTTCTCACACGCTGGAACTGCATTATCTTGCCAAACTGTTCTCAAGATTTCATCTCTTTGTTCTTCAGATATCCGATTATCAGCTATGAACCTATCAGCTTTAGCTAAGGCCATTGGTCCATAATAGTCTTTATTTCTTGAATTAACAGGACAAGACCAGCAGAGACCACAAGCAATACAATTCACAAGATGTTCAATTGATTTTGCAGCATCAGAGCTTTGGTGAGATTCTGGTGCAATATCATTCCATTCTCTTGTGAAGAAAGGTTCAACTCTTTTGTAAAATTCCCAGAATGGTTCCATATCTACGATTAGATCCTGGATGATTTCCATATTTGGTAAAGGTTCGATAAGTATCTCAGTTTCTTCATCCCAATCAGGTTGTTTCCCAAAAGAAAATTCTGGTAGTTTAATTGGTTTCTTTTTAGTTTTAACGGCTGAAATCTGTGTTCTGCAAGCAAGTTCTGGTACTTTATCAACTGTCATACCACATGAACCACAAATTGCTCCTCTGCAAGAATAACGAAAAGCTATTGATGAATCAATGTGATCTTGAATGTAAAAGAGAGCTTCTAATATTGTCATCCCTTTTCTTACAGGAATCTCATAACGATCGTATCTTCCCTCTTTTTCTTCTGGTTTTTTACGGAATATCAGTAATTTGTGTGTCTCTACCATCAATAAACACGCTCCTTTATCTCAAAATGACCTAGCTTTATAGGTTTCGTATCAAGTTTCAACTTTCCATCTTCATCTCTAGTTACCATTGAATGTGATAAGAACTCCTCATCATTACGGTTTGGATAATCAAATCTCGAATGAGCTCCCCTACTTTCTTTTCTCCATAGAGCTGCATATGCTGTAACTTCAGCAATGTCAATCATATTTCTTAGTTCTAAGGTTCGTATCAACCCAAAGTTGAACTGTTTTTCAACTGTAGGAATATGGACATTCTTGAACTCTTTTTGCAGTTTGCATATCTCATTATATGCCTCTTCAAGTTCTACCTCTGTTCGAAAAACACCTACTTTTGTATCTAGAATAGCACCCATAGAGTCTTTGATTTCAATAGGTTTCTTACCCTTGTTTTTATCCCACTTAGCGAAGAGTTTTACCAATTCTTTCAATGTCTGTTCTTCAGATTTGACAATTAATTCCTCTTCAGGCATAATGGGTAACCCATTTTCCAAGAGTGTTCTACCAATATATCGACCAAAGACAGATGTTTCAAGAAGAGAATTTCCGCCTAAACGATTTGCTCCATGAACAGAAATACAAGATGCTTCGCCGATTGCATATAATCCAGTAAGGATTGTCTCTCCAAAATTTCCCTCAAACTTAGTCCCTATACCTCCCATGGAATAATGTTGTCCTGGTTGAACTGGAATGGGTTCCTTTATTGGGTCAACGCCTGCAAAGTGGATGGAAATCTCACGAATTCCAGGCAGTCTTTCATTTATCCTTTCAGGTCCAAGATGGGTTAAATCAAGATGGACATAAGCATCCTCAAATCCTCGTCCTTCTCGAACCTCTGTCTCAATTGCTCTTGCAACTATATCTCGTGGAGCAAGTTCCTTAGATTTAGGAGCAACCTCTAACATGAACCTTTCACCTAGGTTATTGTATAGTAAACCTCCTTCACCCCTTGCTCCTTCAGTAATCAAAATATTAGTTCCATAAAGAGTAGTTGGGTGAAATTGTACAAATTCACAATCTTGCATAGGAACCCCTACACGAAAAGCAGCTCCCACTCCATCACCAGTGTTAATAATAGCATTTGTGGAACGTTTGTAAGTTCGACCAAATCCACCAGTTGCAAGAACAACATAACCAGAACGAAAAGTAACTAATTCTCCAGTGATCAAATCTAAAGAAAGAATACCGGTGATTTGTTCATTTACTTTAATCAAATCTACCAAGAAGTGTTCATCGAAAAATTGAACTCTTTTATGAATACATTGCTCATATAAAGTGTGTAAAAGCACATGTCCTGTTCGATCTGCAGCGTAACAGGTTCTTGGGAAACCCGCACCACCAAAAGGTCTTTGTGCGATAAGACCAGAATCTAAACGAGAGAAGGGTGCACCCATGCTCTCGAATTCAATAACAATTTTAGGAGCTTCCTCACACATGTAGAGAACAGCATCCTGATCAGCAAGATAATCTGAACCATAAACTGTATCATACGCATGTTTATCGGGGGAATCCTCTTGACCAGCCTCAGTGTTACTTAAAGAGGCATTGATACCTCCTTGAGCAGCACCAGAATGACTGCGAACAGGATGAACTTTGCTGACTACAGCAACTTTCCAATGTTCAGAAAGCTCAAGAGCTGCTCGTAATCCACTTAAACCAGCTCCAACAACGACCACATCAAATTCTTTGACATTCATACAATAACCTACAAAAGGTAATTTAACAAGCAAACTATTTTTGTTATATATCTTTAACTTTGTGTCAAAAAAGAATAAGAAGATTTTCTACAAAAATTATTTTCTAGAACTAGTTTCAAACTCTGAAACTAAAGTATAAGCTATCAGTCAGTCTGTAATATGTGGTTTAATAATTCTTGAACAAAATGTGTCTAGAACATTTTCATTAGAAAACATTAATATCCTTTGTTTTACAATTATAATTTTGAGAACAACGTTGGGGTACAACTTATCATTAAGTTAGAGGGGACAAGGAAGTTGTCAGAAAATAACCAAAAAATGAAAGAATATGTTGAAAACATGCAACAGTATGTTCAACAAGCAACACTAAATAGAATCAAGGGTGTTTTGGAAAGTTATGTAAAAGAGTGGGGAGTAAAAGCAGATATCTTAATACCAACAAGAATTTCTTACCCAAAACCTATATTCCTGTATTTGGAAGAAATGGATGAAATACCAATGGAGGTATTTGATAGTCTAAGTGATTTCAGTAGCTATTACGATCTGAAATACATTAATCACAAAGGAAAACTATTCGCGTTCTATATCTACAAAGACTTCAATAGAAGAGATACCTACGAAGAACAAGATATCTCTCTTTATGAACTATATGAAAAAGAAAAGAGGTCTATACTTGAGAAAGAAGATATTAAAGACAAGAGCTTATACGACTACAATATAAGGAAAGGAATCACTTCTTTAGTTAGTGGAGAACGAGAAATTAAGAGAAAAATCTCAGAGTAAAATTAATATATCATGTATTTTCAAACTAAAAAAATATGGTTGATGTGAAGCGGTAAATCTTTCCTAAAATCTTACATCATGTTCCTTTGGTAACACAAAGGTTTATATATGGGATACTAAGGTTTTAAGAGTAGCGAAAAGTATAAAAAGAGAAAGATTTAAAAGTCGGAACTCAAAAAAAAGTCTGGTAAATTGGTGGGTGACTCTCTATTTTACAGTTCTAAACATGTAATAGAGTAGAGATTCTCATCGAATACTAGCAACTAATCCAACGTAAATACCCCAAAAATAATTCCACAACTAGAAGTAATGCAAAGCTTCATTTTCGCTAAGAAAATAATAGAAAAATTGTAGGTAGATAAAAGAATGAGCAAAAAACAAGATTCATCCTATAGAGAAGAGGAAGAGGATATGGAATGTCCCGAGTGTGGAAGCACAGATGTTATTCTGGATGAGACTAGAGGAGAACATATTTGCCGTAACTGTGGTACAGTCGTAGAGGAAAAGCTGATAGACGATGGTCCTGAATGGAGAGCCTTCACCGCTGAAGAACGCTCTAAAAGGAGTCGTGTTGGTTCACCTACTACTATCACCATCCATGACAAAGGACTTTCAACACAAATAGGTTGGGAAGATCGAGATGTCTATGGTAAGAAACTATCTCCTAAGAGAAGAGCGCAAATCTATCGTCTCAGAAAATGGCAAATCAGAACTAGAGTACACAGTTCAATTGATCGTAATCTCGCATATGCCATGTCCGAATTAGATCGTTTATCATCACAGCTAGGAATTCCTCGAAGTGTAAACGAAACAGCAGCAAATATTTATCGTAAAGCAATAGAAAAGAGATTGATCCGAGGACGTTCAATCGAAGCTATGATTGGTGCAACAGCCTATGCTGGAGCACGTATTCGACGTGTTCCCCGAACACTAGATGAAATAGCTCGTCATTCAAGAATTTCCAAGAAAGAACTCGGAAGATGCTATAGACTTATAATCAGGGAGCTTGATATTAAAATTCCTTTAGCTAACCCAACTGATTATATCGTTCGTTTCGCAGCAGAACTCCGTTTAAGCGGAAGAACTGCACGAAAAGCTGTTGAATTACTCAACAGAGCAAAAGAACATAATCTGACAGCTGGAAAAGATCCAACTGGTCTAGCAGCTGCATCAATCTATATTGCTGGTATTACTGAAGGAGAGAGGCGAACTCAGCGAGAAATTGCTGAAACTGCCACTGTTACTGAAGTAACTGTCAGAAACAGATACAAAGAATTAGTACGAAAACTCAAAATAGAAGTTACCATCTAACTTCCTCTTCATTTTTCTTTTTCCTTCTTATTTTTTCGTCAATTTTTTGAGTACCTTTTTAAACAGTATGAGATTTTTAGCTTTTGATGCTTATGACTGAAAGAAAAATACAAGATTTGATAAAGGAATATGCTTCATCACTGGAATTATAAGAAAACACTGTTTTAAGAGCATTAGACATCTTAAAACGAGCGAAAGAAGGATATCTTATATCTGGAAAAAAAGCTGAAGGCTCTGCTGCAGCGTTAATCTATATCTCTGGAATCTTGGAAGATGACAGAAGAACTCAGAAACAGATAGCAAAAGCTTCCTCGGTTCCTGAATCTACAATAAGAAATCGGTATGCAGAAATTGTACAAGAACTAGAAATAACCAGATAATCTTCCTTTAGTTTCTTTTTTTTGACTTTGTTCAAAGCTTTTATTAATCACTTTTCTTTTGAAGCCTTTGTATAGAAATGTCTGAAGAAAGGTTTATGGATAAAATCATTGAAGTTTGTTTAAGAAGAGGATTTGTTAGTCCTACAGCTGAAATTTATGGTGGTGCTGGAGGATTTTATGATTATGGACCTCTTGGAACACTAATGAGACAAAAGATTATCGACTTATGGAGGCAAAGTTTTGTTTTAGATGAAGATAATATCTTTGAAATTGCAGGCTCAACAATGTTACCTGAATCTGTATTCAAAGCATCTGGTCATCTAGATTCTTTTGATGACCCTCTTATTCAATGTGAAAAATGTAAATCTATGTTCAAAGCTGATGATACAATCAAACGTATCACAGGTACTAGCGCTGAAGGTCTTTCTTTAGATGAACTAGATAAGATAATAGCTGAAAATAAAATAGAATGTCCTAGCTGTAAAGGTCCATTATCAAAAGCTAGAGACTTCAATTTAATGTTCAAAACTGAGATAGGCTCCACAGGAGGAATTAAAGGTTATCTCCGACCAGAAACTGCTCAAAATATTTTCATCAATTTCAAACGCTTAGCAAATTTCATGAGAAATAAACTTCCCTTTGGTATAGCTCAAATGGGTTCAGCATTTCGTAATGAGATTTCACCTAGAAACTTCTTGATAAGAGGTAGAGAATTTGAACAGATGGAAATAGAGATGTTCTATGATCCTGCTAAAGAGAATGAACATCCACGTTTTCAAGAAGTAGCTGATATAGAAATCAATATTGTTACTCGTGAGATGCAAGAAAAAGGATGGGAAAAGTTACTCAAGATTACAGCTGAAAAAGCAGTTGATGATGGAATAATCCCTAATCAGTATCTAGCTTATTATCTTGCAATGGAGACACTGTTGTTAAAAGAATTCGGTATTCCTGAAGATGATTTTTGGTTTAGACACATGCAAGATCATGAAGCACCACACTATTCTGCAGGGAATTTCGACTTAGAAGCTAATTTATCAATTGGTCATATGGAAATAATTGGTAATGCTTTACGAACAGACTATGACCTTCAAAAACATGCTAAAGCAACAAATTCTGCATTTGAAATTGTTTCTCCTGATGGGAAAAAGATTGTACCTCATGTTTGTGAACCTTCTCTCGGAGTAGGGAGAATTTTCTATACCGTCTTGGAAAAGTGTTATAGAGAAGATGAAAGGGGATGGAGTTGGTTCCAATTTCCACCACCTATTGCACCCTTAGAAGTAGCTGTTTTCCCTCTGATGAAAAAGGATGGATTAGCAGAATTAGCTCAAGAAATTCACAACGAACTAAAAGATGCAGGTTATCTTTCATATTATGATGAAAGCGGAAAAATTGGTAAGAGATACGCAAGAGCAGATGAAATAGGTATCCCCTACTGTGTTACTGTTGATTATGATTCTTTGAAAGAATTTTCAATTACAATTAGAGATAGAGATACTATGAAACAGATTAAACTACCAATCGAGGACTTGGAAATAGCTTTAGGAGAACTAATGGATGAAGAAGCTGGTTTCGAGGAATTCACTACAGGAGAGAAGTGATTTAAAGCTAAATTATTCTCAAATCTGCAATTACTATCAATCATCAACAGAAAAGATTAAGAATGAACGGATAAAGTGAAAAACGATGACAAAATACGTTTGCCAAAGATGTAAGAATGAAATAACACCTAGTGAATTGCGATTATTACCAGGAGTTAAATGTCCAAAATGCTCTAATAGAATTCTTATAAAACAAAGATCATTGATAGCAAAACCTGTAAAAGCTCGATAATTTAATCTCTTTCTCTAAAATTCATTTTATATGATAAATATTGCATATAGTGAACCATAAAGTACTGCTGATAATGTTGCAGCAACTGGAAAAGTTATTAGCCAACTTATAATCATTTTTCTGAAAGATTTCTTTTCTGGTCGTTCACCTTTAACAAAACCCGCACCTATAATTGCAAACACAAGTACATGGGTACCTGAAACTGGAAATCCTAAAATTGTTGCAACGAACAAAACTATACTCGTTGAAAGCTCAATGCTTAAACCATCAGAAGGTTTCAAATCCAACAGGTTATTTCCAACATTTTTGATGACTTTTCTTCCAATTATCAGAAGTCCAAGAGATAGCATCACTCCTGTACCAATTAGTAAATAGATCTTATTCTGTTTTAGTATCTCTGCATCTTCCCCTCCTTTCTCTATCAATCCATATAGAATTCCCAAAGCATTAGCAGAATCATTCCCACCTCTACTAACTTGTGTCCAACTAATTATTCCAATTAAAAGAAAAGAAGAAACCTTTTCTATTTTTTCTAGTCTTTCTAATCCCCGTTGAACTTTGGATATAATTTTGTTAACCAGAATTTTTAATAGAAATGCTCCAATCAAACCTAAAAGAGGAGATAAAACCCATCCGATAGCTACTTCTCCTAATTTTCCCCAATTTAGAGATTCCAGAAATGAACCCCCTTGCTGGAAACTCCAGACTATTGCAACCCCAAAAACTGAACCAACAACAGAATGTGTTGTTGAGATAGGAGCTCCTGTTTGTGAAGCTACAATTAACCATATTGTTGTACTGACTATAATTGCAAAAAGCATGAAATTGTTATATTCCACATTTTCTCCTAAAAGGTTTTCACCAATCGTTTTTCCGACCTGTTCTGATAAGAATATAACTCCCACAAATGCTAGTACCGATCCTAAGATGATTGCATATTTTGTTTTTATGGAACGACTTCCAACAAGTGTTGCCATAGTTTCATCGTTTGCTCCTATTCCAAAAGCAAGAGCTAACATCAAAATTAATAAAACTATGACTATTGGATCCATATGGTTAATCTACTCCGTTTTTCAATCAAAGTGTATATTTGTAAATCAGAACGAATACTCTATCTGCAAATATTTCAGCTCTATCAGCTGTTTCCATGAGATATTTTGCAAGAGATTCAACATATCTGAAAGATAAATGATCATCTTGCTGATATTCATAATTTAATTTCTGCAAATGCCATTGCTTTTCTCTTACTTCTCTTCTCAAATCTGTAATTTTTGTAATGAAATCTTTAGCAGATTCAAAATCATCTAAAACATTTGTTAATAAGTTATGAACATCATCACCTATTACACTGTTCAGAGTTGCCATCTCTTTTAAAATCTCTTTTAAAGGGTTCTTGATTGAATGTTGATAAAGAAGTAATTTTCTGACAACAATTTCTATTTTATCAGTGATTTTATCTATGTTCTCAATAATCTGAATGCGGTCTGAACGAGAAAAAACCATTGTTTCTCTAGAAAACATTCTTTCAAAGATTTTTTCTTTAACTCGATCTTGTTTTTTTTCAAGAGCGATGGTTTTATTTGCTTCTTCTTGAGCTAAAATGAAATCTTCATCAACATATGCTAAAACAGCACTTTCCATAGAATGGAATGCTTCTTTTGTAGATTTACTACAGTCAATAAATAGCTCCTTTAAACTTTTAGCTTTTTTCTTTCTTTTGGAGAACATTTCTATCACTACTATTTTCAAAACAATGTAATATTAATCTATCCATTTTTTAATGATTAGTCTTCAAATGCATGAAATGAGGTTTTTTGAGAAAAATTAATAGGATATTAATGAAAATAATAACTATGGTAGAAAATAAATATCAAAGCCTTAAGGAGTTTCTAATCCCTTTTGTGATGGAAAGATATCGAAGTCCTAATGTAAATGATGAATTCAAAAGGATAATTGAAGACCTTGCGAAATCCTTTCTCTGGTGCATTCTGAGCGTATCAGGAAAGATTCACTTACAAGAGATTACTACTGTTTCAATTGCTGAAGCTACTTATGAAAGAGGTTTATACAATCTTTTAGGGAATTTAGTAATTGGTCAAAGAAAATTGAGAATTGAAGAAATAATTCCTTTTCTTCCTGGTGAAATTCACAATTGGCTTCTATTCCTTCAGAATAATGGTAAACTGACAGGAAACTATAATCGTTTTACTGGTATATATTCATCAAGTTAGTTCAGAGAAATATCTAAATTGTTATTTGATAAAGTTAAACTTAATAAAGCTGTATAATTTTCAATACTAGGTGTAAAATTGCCAGAAGAAATTAATGTTGAAGAATTCTTTCAAAGGAGAATAAGAATATACAATCAATTCAGGTGGGTTTCCTTGTTATTGATTATTTTGGGTTTTATAATCTTCCTAATTGGTTTCCTACTTGAATGGAATATATGGATATATCCTTGGTTTGGGGGAGCATGCATTGTATTTGCATTAATTCTCCCGTTTACGGTAAGAAGAATTCTAAGAATCAAAGATCCTGAATTAGTCAAGTACTTAGCGTTAGGAATTGATTATAAGAGTGGTATGTAGATTCTTAATTACCTCTTTGTTTGAAAATTCGAACTATTTTTCCCTTTACTAGTCTATCAGATAACACCTCTGTAATCTCAGCAGAAACTGTTTGCTTTAAAATATTCTCTTCTGAATAAACACTCACAGCTGGACCACTAAATATTGGATAAGCAAAGTAATTGTTTTGACGTTGAGAATCTTCTTCAGCAACTATTAAGTCAAGTTTTTTACCAATTAAATCTCTCTTCTTATTCTTATTAAATTCAATAATATTCTTCTTTAATTCTTCTCGTTTTTCTTTTAAGAAATGTCTCACTATAGGTTGTTTAGAGTTAGTAATTGTAAATGGAGAATTAGGTAATGGAAGATACTTGTAAACAGTAATTTTTTCAACAAAATCTTTCAAATCTTCCTTAATCACTTTTCTAGTAATCTCTAATGACTTTACTGTTTCACCTGGTAAAGAGTGAATCAAATATATTTGCGTATCTAGACCTTCATTCTTAAACAACTTAGCTGCTTCTAATGCTTGATTTGATGAAGCTGGTCTTCCTATTGCTGAGCTGTGTTTGGTATCAAAAGTTTCGCATCCTATACTTATGGCCGTACCTGGAAGATATTTTCCCAACATCTTAGCTAAAGACTCTGTAACAAGAGAAGGTTTAACATTTTCAATAGAAATACTACAGATTTCTTCCTGTTGATCTCTCAATCTTACGAGTTCCTCAAGCAACTCGGATATAATTGTTAAATTGGCAGCTGGTATTGTAGGAGAAAAGATTGAAACTTCATTATTTCCTCTATAATAATCAAAAAATCCAGGTGAAGAAAGGATTATTCTTCGAACTCCTTTTTTGAAAAGTTCCTCAACTTCATTTAATATTAGATTCTTTGATTTACTTCTTGGAGCACCAAATGTAGCAGGTACTGAGCAGAATCCACAACCTGGAGGAATGTCTTCAGGACAATCTCCTGTAACTACTGAATCAGGATCTTCACAGTTTCCACAATCACTGCAACCTCCTTCTGTTTTGACAATTTCTCCTCTAAAATGATTGGAACAACCTCTTGTGATTTCAACATAAACTTTCGAAAACCAAAAATCTGGATAATCAGTAATTCGATCTGTAGAAGCAGGATATTTATCAAAAATGGAAGCTGTACTTAGTGTGTTTTGTTTAATCAACCAAATGTCTTGTAATCTATTTAGTTCATATTGCTTGGCATGATTATCTTCAAAAGATTGAAAAGAAAAATCGCTTCTGATTAAATCTTCTAAAACGGATTCTCCTTCACCTACAACCCCTGCTAAAACATCCATTTCTTTCACAATAGCTATGTCTGAAACTATTGGACCTCCTAAAATTACCCTAGATTTTGATGAATATCTGTAAATATGCTTGATTACTCTTTTAACAGCTATTTTGTCAACACTCATTCCACTTATTAAAAAAACCTCAAAATCTGTTTGGTTGAAGAAGTCATTGTTCTCTAAAATATCCTCTACTCTAACGATTTTTGCATCTTTATTATTTTTTTCACAAATCCCTGCTAATAATCGTGGACCTACTCCTATTGCATCTCGAGAGAACTTTCTACGTCCTTCATTAGCTGCAAGAGCGTCTACGATTAGAATAGTCATTAAACCTAAGATTTTGTTCTTCTATTTTAATAATTTCCTTGTTAGTTTAATTAAAAGTTTAGATGAAAAAATATAAATAACCTTTCACGTTTCTTATTGATGTGCTAGAAGACGAATTATGTATGGTATGTGGTCTTCCTCAAGACCTATGCGTCTGCGAGGAAATTGCGAAAGAAGAACAGATTATTAGAGTTTTCATGGAAAAAAGAAGGTACGGTAAAAAGTATACTCTTGTAACTGGAATTGATCCTAATGAAGTAGATCTCGGTGGATTAGCAAAGAAACTGAAATCTAAGCTTGCTTGTGGTGGAACTCAAAAAGAGGGTAGAATTGAACTTCAAGGAGATCATAGATTTAAGATTAAATCAATTCTTGAAGACTTTGGTTTTCCATCAAATAATATTGAAGTACAATTCTAAAACAAGGTGAACTAAATTCCTAAAAACAAGTCGGATAAAAACTTCCCTATTCCTTCAATTAAAAAACGTTCTATAAAGGAAGTTGTATCTGTTTGTCCAGTTTGTTTTTATCCAACGAATTATTTAGCAGCTGTTTTTGGTATGGCCAAACATTCTTGTAAAAATGAAGAATGTGGTTGGTCTGGAACTATAGCAATAGAAGTGTCATTGGATGATTATAGAGAATTTGTAAAACAGAGGCAACAAGAGGAATCTGAAAACGAAATCAGTGATTAAGAAAGATTTATCAAAACACCAAGTGAGTATAGACTGTTACTATGAAACAAGCAATTGTAATAGATAGCTCCAGAGAGATACCATTGGAACTATACAAAGAAGAGCAAATTTTCCCAGTAGGTTATTCAATAGAAGATTCTAAAGGACAGATTTATTCTGAAAGAGAGCATACTCACAGCTTGAACACAGGAAGATTAATGTCGATTGTAAATCAAGATAAAAAAGCAAATATTTTCGCTCCAAACATAAAAGAATTTGTAGAACTCTACACTTTCCTTGCTGAAGAATATGACTCCTTGATCAGTATACACTCTTCACTCTTCACTCCTTCGGTTTATGAACATGCACTTTTAGCAAAGAAAATGGTTTCTGGTATTACGATTGATTTAGTTGATTCACCAACCATTGGTCCTGCATCTGGACTCTTCACAGCAGAGTTAGTAAAGTTCATTCCTGACGCAAAAAACATTAACGAAATTAGGAAGAAAGCAATTGAATTGAATAAGCGCATTAGTGCCTATACAATAACAGAGAATGACAATTTAGTAAAAGAAGGAAAAGGGAAAGTAAACACTCAGAAAACATTTCCATTTTCTTTTACAAACCATAATCTATACCATTATTTTCATACTCAATGGACCAATATTTCTCAAGATAGAAAAGCTCACAATCTATTCAAAGAAGCAAACCATAGGATTAACATCGTTAGTAAAACAAAGGAAGTAGAGAGTATTTTTTACTCATCAAGTTCTAAGTATACTAAAAATACTAAAGATATTATCAGACGATTCAGAAAAGTTCCAAAAACTGAAACTAAGCAATCTATCATTTCCTATTATGTGCTTGGAAAGGAATATGCTAGTGTAGCATTTATTTAGATAAATCTTAGATTCTATAGAAAGTCTTGGTATTATTGAATGTTATTTCTGCAAGATCTTGTTCATCAATTTCTAAAATTCTAGCTGCATGTCTGCATAAAGTTGGAATACTTGATGGGGTGTTCTGTTGACCTTTTTCTAAAGAATGAAACGGACTATCAGTTTCAAGCATTAGACTATCAATTGAAACTGACTTTAGAATCTTCTGAAAGTTCTTTCTATAGATTGTGCTAGTAGGAACAGTAACATACCAAGAAAGTGTTGAAATTTCTCTCGCTTGTTCTTCTGTTCCCTCAAAACAGTGCATTAGAACATCTTCTACTCCCTTTTGTTTTAATATTTCAATTGCTCTAGTTTCTGCACCTCTTGAATGAACCACAATAGGTTTCTCATTAATTATAGCAAAATCGATCAATGAGTTGAAGTGAGTTTCTTGCTTGGTTCTTTTTTCTGGTTCCTTAACCCAATGAAAATCTAATCCTATTTCTCCTATTGCGACAATTTTTTCTTTGTTTGAGTTGAAAAATTCCTTGAATTCATGAATTCGTTCATCAGAGACTTTTGTTGGTTCCACACCTATTGATAAAAAGATACTATCGTGCTTTGTAGTCTCCAGACCAAATTTGTAATGTGCGGGATCAATTGCACTGTTAATAATAATCTTTACACCATTCTCCTTAGCTTTAACAGTGATTTCACTTATATCGTCTTTAGTATACCATTCAGGTACAAGATGACAATGAGCATCAGCATATGAACTCTTAGAATCTTTTTCTATTAATTTCACAGCATCAGAATGCATACCCATACTATCACTCTTTTAATAGCTTTGAATTAAGAATTTTAAGCATATCTAGACCTCTTATTTCTCTATCAAATGCTTCAATTGTAGTTAGTTGATCCAATGGAAACGTAGATTGAATATATTCAATGTTTTTTTGATGTTCTTGATGTCGATGCATACAATATGGACAATTACTATTTTCTGGATTTACCATATTGATAATAGTATATTTGTGAGGAATGAGATGTTGATCTAGTTCTTCAGCAAGTCTTTCTGTTTCAAAGACACTCATCATAGTAGGTATAAGGACTTTAACAAATTGAGTTTTAGTTTCATCCATTAATTTGTCTCTCGCAACTAATACTTTCTCTTTCATTGCTTCTAATGTCTCTATAGTTCTATCCTTCTCTTGGCCACCTCCAAAAAGAGATTTCATCATGCTCATAGCATTAGAGAGAAAAGTTTTCATTTTTAATATACGACCAAGAAACGAATCTAAAAACTCGGGAATGTTCAATAATCTTAGAGTGTGACCTGTGGGAGCTGTATCTAGGACTATTGTATCGTAAACATCATCTTCAGCATATTCAAGTATTTTTGCAAAAGATAAAGCTTCATCCATTCCTGGGGGAGGGATTGATTTTAGATCTTCTCCCAGACCTTGTTGCAGTTCACCTAAACCAGGAATAGCTGCAAATTGTGAAAATTGGTCTGCTCCCATTGGTTGACCTATTGCTTGTGAGATTTCTTCACCTGCGGCAGAAGGATTAATTTCAAGTGCAAATAAATCACCTACAACTCCTTTAACCCTTGTAATTTCTCCTTTAGAAAAATCCATATCAAAAGAATCAGAAATACTATGCGCGGGATCAGTTGAAATTATGAGAACTTTTTTTCCATGTTCAGCTAATGCAATAGCTAAAGAAGAAGCAACACTGGTCTTTCCGACTCCACCTTTCCCGCCTACTAATAGATACTTTAAATCCATATCGAGAATTTCTTTTAAGGACATTAATCACACTTTGACTAAAGCCTATATAAAATATGAGATTTGTAAAAGAAAGAAAATCTATCTTCGCTTTTTGGTTTTTCGTTTAACTTGTTTCTTATTCTTTTGAGTTGAAGTACCCTTTTTATCCACTACTTTTTGTTTCTGTTTTTTAGTTCCTTTTGGTCTCTTAATAACAAAGAGGTCAAACAAGACGATAGCTCCTAAAACACCTGATATGATAATAGTGTAATAAAGAATGTTTAACCATAACTCTGCATCTATAACTTCGATACTCTCTGGTTTTATTACAATTATAATAAATCGCTGAGATTGAGCATGATATTCTGTTCCATTAACATCAACATATACTATGTCAGTTGGTTCTAAAGTGAAATTCCCCTCTGATAATGGTTTAAAGTAATAAAAATAATAAACTGATGCGTTATTTTCAATGATAACCCACTTTTGCTCAGTTACATTAAGGCTGGAAACAGCCCAATCTTCAAATCCAGGATCTGTTGTAGTTAAGTTGTAAGCAGTATAATTGCTTATGTTTGTTATTGTCACATTTACACATATCCATTCACTCAAATCTGGATTGATAACTGTAGCATTAACTGATTTGGAAACATCCAGGATAGGTCTTTCTAGAAAAGAATCATTAATTGGACTCAAATTAGGGAAGCAGATAGCTTCTTTTCTGTTTACTTCATTTTCAAAGTCTGCATATGTAGTATTATTATTGGCTAATTGAGATAAAGTCAATCCTACAAACAGAATGATTGTAAGATTTACTAGGAGTTTTGTCTTGATTCTTTGCAACATTGATTCCTTAATCCTTCGATTTCTAATCATGCTCTATACAGCCAACTTAAATATTTTGCTCTTCTGTATCTTTTGGCTACTTATTAATTCATTAAATTCTAAAAAATATATACATTAATATTATTTGGCAATAAAAGTAGCAAATATTTAAAAAAAACCATTTCTTTTAACAAAGTCATGACTATTAAGATTATTTGTGATACAAGTGCAGATTTGAATTTTCCTAATGACGTAACACTATATGATAAATACGACGTTCAATGGGTTCCCATGCAAATTATGTTTGGTGTAGAAGAGTATAAAGAATTAGAAAATCTCAAAACTTCAGAATTTTATGAGAAATTATCTAAAACTACTGAACATCCTACTACCTCTCAATCAACACAAGCTGATTTGTTAAAGGCATATGAAACTTATGGAGATAAATACGATCAGATAATTTCCATGCATCTTTCTAGTGATATAAGTGGGGCAGTAAATAATGCTAGAATGGCAAAGAAAATGTATGAAAAATCCAATCCTGATGGAGCTAAAATCTTCGTATATGATAGTAGATCAACAAGTACTCCCTTCGGTTTAATTGTGATCAAAGCCACTAATTTTGTAAAACAAGGTTTGAAAGCAGAGGAAATTGTCAAAAAGCTAGATGAATGGAGAGAAAAGGATTACTCTTTCTATTTCACTGTTTCTGATTTAAGATGGCTCTTTGATGGTGGACGTTTAAGTAGGGCTAAATACTATCTAGGATCTCTTCTATCTAAAATACCTATATTAAGCCTCGTAGACGGAAAAGTTGAGGTTGTAAAAAGTGTAACAGGTTTAGATAAAGCAATTGATACTATATTAGAAATGCAACTAAATGATATTGAAGATGATTTGAGCAATCTTACAGTGCATTTCACTCAAGCTGCTTTTAGAACTGAAACAGAAGCTTATGCAAAGAAGATAAAGGAGAAATACCCAGAGATAAACATCGGTGAGATATACGATATAGGTGGTGTCATTACTTCTCACACAGGTCCTGGAACTATAGTTATTATTATGACTCGAAATGTGGAATTGTAACTTTTTTACAAGCAAAGTTTAAATTCCTCTTTTTTTCTTTTCCCTTAGGTTTCAAAGATGACAGTAAAAATAATGACTGATAGTGCAGCTGATCTTACACCTGAAATGGTAAAAAAATACGACCTTTCTCTTGTACCTACTGTAATTAGATTTGGTGACGACATCTACTATGAAGGTGTTGATATAACCTTAGAGCAGTTCTATGAGAAATTTTATGCATCAAAAGAATATCCTCAAACTGCTAATCCGACACTTCATCACCAGTATGAACTTTTTGAACAATTAGGAAAAGAAGCCGATGAAGTACTTAACATTGTAATTTCTTCGGGAATATCTGGATCTTATAATACTGCTATTAATGCAAAAAGGATGTACGAGAAAAAAGTAGAAGATGCTGCTAAAGTTTACATATATGATTCGCAATTAGCTACATTTGGTATAGGAATACTTGCAATTATGGCTTCTGAATTAGCGCAAGAGGACCTATCACCTGAAGAAATAATGGTTAAACTTGATGAATATCGAAATAAACTTGAAGTAGGTTTTACAGTTGCTGACTTAATCTATTTACATAGAGGAGGTAGATTGAGTAAGTCAAAATATTGGATTGCTAAACTTGCTGACATGAAACCTATTATTAACTTCATCTCAGGAAAAATGGAAGTTGTAAAAACAGTTAGAGGGCACAAAAATGCTGTAATAGAATCCTTTAATTCTGTCTATGAAAAAACTGGAAGACCAGAAAAATTCAATGCATACATAATGCATGCGAAAAATGAAGAATCTGCTAACATGTTAAAGAAACACATAGAAGATGTAATCCAACCTAAAGATTTTAATGTGTCCATAGATGAACTCGGAATGACGATTGTTACACATACAGGTCCAGGGTGTATAGGAATATGCTTAGATACCCATTATAAATTTCTAAGATGAAGAAGTGATGATATGACGTTTGAAGCTTTACTTTTTGATTTAGATGGAACCTTAATCTATTTTGACCCTGATCTATTTGTAAAAACCTACTTAGGTACAGCAGCTAAGTTTTTCATTGATTTGATCCCTAATCCAGAAAACTTCTATCAAGAACTTCTAAGATCAACAGATGTTATGGAAAACAGTGATAACAAGGAAACCACAACACTAGAAGAATTTCTTCTAGACTTTTGCCCTAAATTTGAGGTTGAGTGCGATAAAATAACTGAGAGATTTCTTCAATTCTATCAAACTGATTATAGTGCGATTAAACCTTTAATAAGTCAAATGGATGGTGCAAAGAATTTACTTTCAAAAATTAAACAACATCTTCCACAAACAAAAGTAATTTTAGCAACAAATCCTGTTTTTCCATTTATTGCTGTTCAGAAGAGAATGAAATGGGGGAATATTTCAGAAGAGTTTTTTGAACTAATCACTCATGCTCAAAATAGTTTCTATTGCAAAAATAACAAGAATTACTGGTTGAATATAGCTAAAGAAATGAACATAAATCCTAATAATTCTTTGATGATCGGAAATGATGGTTATAGAGACCTTGTTGCAAAAAAACATGGCTATCAAACTTTTCTGGTAGAAACAGCTTTAGAAAATGAAGATAAAATCACTCAGGAAATTGAACCAGATTACAGAGGAACTATATCAGATTTACATCGGTTATTAATGCCTTAATAAACCAAAAATGGTAAGACATTTAAACATCTTATCTTTTTTATGTTGAGCACTATGTCTATCTTACCACCAGAAGCTTCAATTGTTTTTGCTTATTTAGCATTGTTATATAATGCTAGTGTATCAGGAAAATTAATTTATGAATCTTTGGCAAAACCTGATTTTACAAAGAAAGCATGGAACTTGAGTTCAGCAGGAGTGATGTTAATAGGAACGGTTCTAGCTTTTCTATGGTTTAGCTTATCTTTATCAATTGAGTTTATTTGGGGTGGTCTTGTAGGATGTTTTATACTCTTTGTAAATAATCTAGTGGTAACTATTCTCGCTTTCAAGAAATCAATCGAAGCTACAAGATGGGGAAAGATAATCAATGTTTTATTCACAGTGCTTGCCCTCCAATCCTGTATGCTTTTACTGAACTTCATAGAAGCTCAGACTGCCTTCATTCTACCTAAGGCTCTTGAGTGGTTCATGATTATCCCTTCGATAGGATATGCTTCCTTTGAAGCCTTTCTATATGGCGCAGTTGGGTATTTCTATCCTGTACTTATTTTAATACCTCTCGCAATTCCACTTAAATTCAAAAAGAAAGGTAAAAGTGTGGATGAAAAACAGAAGAATAAACCAAAGAAAGAGGCATCTGTTGAGAAAAAATCAGAAAAGAAGAAAACAAAAACTGATGAAAATTCTAAATCAAGTGTTTTTACTGACGGATTTGATCCTTCAGAAAGAGAAAAACTACCAATATTACCTCAAATTAAAGTTTTTCTAGATAATGGTGCTAAGGGAATATATGCGATGGGGATTATACTTCTAATTGTATTCACACTTCTAAATATTGGAACAATGGCTTCATATGGAGAGTTTACCTCCAAAAATTATGCTCCTGAATATCCTGTAAGAAATGATTTTGAATTTGGTGTATCATTAAAGACAGTTACTTATCAGCAAAGTTTATCAGACAATTATTATGAAGAATTTCAATATGAATTGGAGATACTGTTGGATCTCAATGTAACCACTGTTCGAATGGATATAAAATCTGAATTACTTTATAATCATAGTACGGAATTACAAGGCATAACAGATGAACTTAAAGCAAATGGTTTCAAAATTATGTTGTCAACATATGGATATGGTTTCCCAATATGGAATTTCCAAACAATAAACTTTACTGATTATATCGCAGAAATAGAAAATCAAGCAATAGAGATAATTCAATTATGTGACCCTGAATTTCTTTTGATTTACCCAGAGCCTTATGGTTTTTCATCAGCTTATGTTATAGACCTTCCAACACCTGATGAATGGGCTGAAGCTATAGAAGATACAGTAACAGTTCTACGAACTTACTCAAATGATACAGAAATAGGTGTAAATCTATCATATAACGACTTTGGAGTGTATTATGAAGTAAGTGTTTTCCAATCCTTGTGGAAAAACACAACCCTTGATTTTCTGGGAATCGATTATTTTATTGTGCATGCTCGAGAATTGGACTTGACTCTATTTCTACAAGATGCTACAGCTTCAACAAAAGAACTATGGATATGTGAATTTGGTATTTCAGCAGTTATGTATGGTGAAAGAATTCAAGCAGCTACTTTAGCAAGAATGTTGGAACTCTGCCTTAATGAACCAAAGATTAAAGGCTTTGTTTACTTCTCTTTACAAGATGATTTGTCTGGAGGAAACTCCTTAGGTTTAGTTTCAGCAACTGGGCACAAGAGGCTTTCATTTGATAGATATAATTCGATAATTGAAGTTGTCTTAGAATGAAATAAAGAAGAATCACCTCAGTCCGCCCATCAGCTGTCATATTCTACTGAATCCGAGACCGTTGTTTCTTCACAGATGATTCTCCAAAATGAACTTGATTAGGTCTAGTTTAAAGTTTTCTGTAAAGAACTAAAACGTATTAGTAGTAATTCGTCTTTGTTTAGTTATTTTATGATTCCTTAAGTCTAAGAGCGTTTAGCAAGAAAGTTTATTAGTGTGTATGAGCTATTTTTAGCGATTTGTGATAGTATGTTTAAAGTAGGAAGGAAGACGCTGATAATTGGAATTTCAAGCTTATTGATAATAATTATAACAACAAGTCTCATTGTTGTTTTAAGACCTGAAACATCTGATGGTGGCTGGAGTGGTGAAGGTTTCATTGCGGATACAGCAGCTACTCTAAACATACAATATGAAATTGAAAATGATTTTTCAACCTTTATTCCTTTAAATCTTAATTATACCCCAAGTATTAGTCCAAAGAAAATAAAATCTGACTTGTCAAATGTTGACACACAAGATCTATATGTATATTCAAATATAAAAGAGCAATTAAGCCAATATGGTTTCGCTATTGCAGATGAAGGATATAAGAATATATATGATGTTTATGATAACGAATACGATGGGTATGAGATACCCAAATTTGTAACTACTGATTTGTGTTTACATACTTATCATGTTCTTTATGACACCAGTTTAAGACTATTGGAGATGCAAAGATTTGTTGAATATTTTGAGACTATGCTATATGCACTTCGAGATGCTCAAATTGCTCTAAATACCACAGTAACTGAATCAAGTGTTCATGATGCTTTAAACAAAAATATTGCTTATCTTTCTGTAATGCTTTACCTTATCAGTGAAACTAATACAATTCCTACTGAAGTCGTAACGCTTACTCAAGCAGAACTTGATCTAATTAATGCCACTGTAAGAACCCCTTCAGCGATTTTCGATTACTTTGAAGATTATACTCAATATATTGTTCGAGGACACTATACTCGTACTGAAATTCTAGCAAATTACTTCAAAGCAATGATGTATGCTGGAAGAATGGTTTTTTCAACTGTCCCTATAGACGATTATCCTGAATTAGACATAGAACAAACTAGAATGGCTATGTTACTCATCTCTTCATTCAATTCAACTATAGGTTCTGAAACTGTATGGGATTATTGGGATAAATTATATGAGCCAACAAAATTTTATGTAGGTGCTTCTGATGATCTAACCCCAAAAGAATATTACGAGGTTTGGGAAAATTTCTACTATCCATCTGGAGATGATCTTTCTTCATCGTCACTCATATCCACTATGATAGAATCTATTTCTACCCTTCGCAATCCTCTTATTAATTCTATGGGGACACAAGGAAACCTTCCTGGTTTTAAACTCATGGGGCAAAGATTTGTCCCCGATTCTTATATCTTTCAAAAATTAGTAGATACAGAGGTTTCAGGTAGAAAATTTCCAACCGGTTTGGATGTTTTTTCAGTTTTCGGTAGCCCAAGATCTGATTATTACATGCAAAACGAAAATGATGACTATCCAGATTATGATAACCAAATAAGTGAACTAAGATATGAATTTAGAAGCTTGAATGAGAGTGAATGGGTTCAAAATCTTTATTGGACTTGGTTATATGTTCTCTTTCCTCTGTTAAGTGATTCTTTTGATGGTTATCCTGGCTTTATGCAGAGTTCCAGATGGGCTGATAAAGCATTAATGACAACTTTGGGTTCTTGGGCAGAGTTGAGGCATGATACAATTTTATATGCTAAACAATCCTATACAATACCTGGAGTAATATGGCCTGATATTCATCATGGATATGTTGAACCCTATCCACACGTTTACTCAAGGCTAGCTAGTTTAACAAGAATGATGTATGATGGTTTAGAATCACGTGGATTACTACTCGATGATTTTGAAAGTAAACTATATTGGGCAGCTTTTCATTTTGAAAAACTAGCTGAGATAAGTGTGAAAGAATTAGAGAATAAATCAATAGATTCTGATCTTGATTATATTGATGGAGTTGGTGGGAGTTTACTTGAGATCACAACTTTCGATTCTGAAGATCCCGATTCTAATGAGGAAGAAGATAGAACAGCTGTAATTGCAGACGTCCATACTTGTGATGATAAGGTATTAGAAGTTGGTGTAGGAGATCCTTATACAATCTATGTTGTAGTTCAAGATCATGAAGGAAATTTGTATTTAACTCGTGGAGCAACATTTTCATATTATGAATTTGAACATCCTTCAGGTGATCGTTTAACTGATGAAGCTTGGTATAGCATGCTGGATACAAATCCACCCAGCCCACCTCAATGGATACAAACCGGTTTGAACATACATACGTCTGTGAAATTCGAGATTAGCGTGATAGTAAATAAACTAGAACAACCCTTATCTTTTTCTAGATCATTGCTTGTGTCATGGAAATATACCCTTCTACTTCACTCTTAGCAGTTCTAACAAACTCTAATAACTGGTCAATGTTACCTTCTGAAGCGCTTAATTGGGTTTCTTCAAGCTTCTTCATAGCATCTTCGAATAATTTTAAAGCTTCTTCAAATTGTTCACAATCAAATAGATATATTCCTTCTGTTTCGAATGAAAGAGCTTCATAAAAAGACCTTTGAGCAGTCATATTATTAATCAAAGATTCACTCTTTATACTTGTTAACAACCCTAAAGCTATATCAACAATATTAACCGCTTCGTTGAACAACTCACTAGCTTCTTTTGGTTTATCTTGCCTTTTATACATCTCATTTGCTTCTGATTCGTACTGACTTGCTTCAGTTATTCTAGATAAGGCTAGATACAATCTCTGTTCCATGAAATTAGCACAAATAACGCTTGCTCGGGCGTAGTATTTTGATGCTATGGTAAAATGCCTTTGAGCTTCATTAAAATTGCTCTCCGTTATGTGTTGTATTCCTTGATCCCAGAAGCCTTCAGCCCTACCAACTATGTGAAGTTTAGTAATTTCATCAACTCTATTTTGTAAGTCTTCCAGTTCATCGAACAAAGAATTATACACGTAATTAGCCTTCATAATGCTAGATCTTGCCTTTAAAAGATGCTTCTTAGAAGTTTTTGTGTCATCAGAATACAATTCTGATTTGATGAAATTAAACCTATATTCTGCATAGCTTAATCTCGCTTCAGCTGCTTTTGTGTTAATAATGTCTTCCTCAAGTTTTCTCGTATCATAAAAATTATTGAAATATGTGACACTTTCTTCGATATGGTTTAATCTTTTAGTTGTGTCTGTCTCAGTGAAACTTTTACATATTCTTAGCATTCCTTCGCAATGGTTAATCCACATAAACATTTCATTGAAGATCTTATCTCCTTCTCTTCCTCTTGAAGCTCTGGAACGATTAATCAGCTTTAAACCTTCTTCGTAGTTAGTGAGAGCTTCTTCAAATTTCTTCTTCGAAACTAGTTCGTCTCCTTTTATCACATATAGCATTCCTGCATAATGATATGAGAGAACCTTAAAAGCAACATTTTCCTCTCCAGCTTTTTTGAAATCATTGTAACAATTTGAATATTGATTATATGTATCTTTAAGGTTTGATAAAACAGGTTCATACTTTATGAACTTAAATTCAAGAATCTTTGAAGCCAAAGGAACACCAAAATACTATTGAAGAACTAAAAATAAAAGATTAACTATAGTTCTGTAATGTATATTCCCAAATTATTAATAATTCATGTAAAATCTTCAAAAAGTGAAAGAAATGAATTCTGCTCAACTTCTTCTGATATTTGATATGGATGGAACTTTGATTCAGTCTGATATTGATTATATGGGTGTGAGAGATGGATTAAGAGAGTTACTGAAAGATATTGTTTCGAAAGAGGAATATTTTGAGATTGAGGGTACAATTTACACAATTCTTGAATTAGTTCAACTCATTAAAGATAAAGACCCATCCAACAGACTACATGAAAAAGCTTGGAAAATGGTTGAAAACCATGAACTTGAAGGCTATGAAAAAGCATTTGTCGAAAAAGATGTGGTAAATTCACTTGAAGAACTAAAAAATGCAGGACATATTTTGGTTATTTATACAAATAACTCAAGAAAACTAACTGATTATGCATTAGAAAAATATAATTTCAATCATCTTTTTGAGTATGTTTTAACTAGGGATGATGTAACTAATAGTAAACCAAATCCAGAAGGAATTTATAAACTAATGGAGAAATTCCAGAAGAATGAAGAAACTACAGTTTTTATTGGAGATTCATGGGTAGATGCAGAGACTGCATTAAACGCAGATATTGATTTCATTTACTTTGGTTCAGAAGGTGCTCCAGGAACACGAAGAAAGAAGATTGAAGCTAAGGCAATTATTGGTTCTATGACAGACCTTCTTCAAATGTATTGCAAATAATACTTAGATGTCACATTTCTCTACGAAAGAAATATAATGAATGATAATAACTAATTCTTGAGTAATATGAAAGCAAAAACATTTTCAAAATCCCTAATGATTGTTTTACTGTTAGGAACTCTGTTAATCTCCTCATCAGTAATAACTGCAAAAGAAAATGAAAAAATAACAGAATTGAACTATGTTGTTAATACCATAAATAGGGTCGTCGTATTCAGTATAGATGCTTTCCGCTATGATTATATATCCAAAACAGATGATGAACCTGTTTTTCAATGGTTCATGGATGAAGGTGTCGTAGCTGATTATCAAGTTTCATCAAATCCTACAGTAACTGCTGTAAATCATGTGTCTATGATAACTGGAAATCATGTCGATGAACATGGCATTATAGGAAACACATTCTATGACTGGGAAGACAATAAGTCATACTCACTCTTTTCTGACCCCTTAGATCCATATCGAGATACCAATACAGGATTACATCTTTTAACTTCTAAACCTTCAGTAATACATGCTGAAGAAAATGCTGTTAAGACTGCAGTGTTTGCATGGCCATATGTAGATGAAGGTACATATTATGGTGGAATTAGTCCAACATATCTTTTTGATTATGACTGGTTTGGAGATCACGATATGAGGACTGATTACGGAATAACTGCAAAAACAGCTCAGGTAATTGTTAGTGATCCTGAAATAGAACTTGTCTATGCTTGGTTGCCAGGAGTTGATGCTGCAGGACATTATTCAGGAGTTGATTCTAGTACCGTTGAAGCTGTAATTCATTCTATAAATAATGCACTGCACAATTTCTTCTCCCAACTAGAGAAAAATGATTTGTTGAAGGATACAGTAGTCATTCTAACATCTGATCATGGAATGGCAACAGTAACTGATAGTTACTATTTCTTAGAGGATAAACAATTCTATTTAGATGCTGTGGGAAATACCTCTCTAACTCCTTATATTGCACATGATGCTGCATTTGAGCTACTTTACTTCATTGGAGAAACAAACACTTCTAAAGTAGAGGAATTTGCAAGTTACTTAAAAGGAGCACCTGGTATTCAAACTGTTTATGTAAATGAAGAAAATGATGCAATAAATCTTAACCATCACGATCGAGGTGTAAATATCTCTGTTTGGTTAGATCAAGGGATGTCAAGACATTTTGGGTCACCTTATGTGGGTATGCATGGGTATCTGAACGATAATCTTGAAATGCAAGGAATCTTCATGGTTGCAGGTCCAGGTATTAAGCAAAACTCTACAATTGGCGGAACAAGTATTAGAGATGTTGCACCAACTACGCTCTCCCTTCTAGGAATAGAATCAGGTTTTGTCTGTGGAGGAACAGCATTATCGAGTGTTGAAGGAGCAAGAACATCAAACTTTACTTATCCTTTCTATGTTCCAGTAACAGAAACCCCCACACCAACAGAAACCCCCACACCAACAGATGAAGGAAGTTTTGCATTTTTCTCAATAATTTCACTCTTTGTTGCAGTGGTATTCATAATAAATAGAAGAAGAAAGAATTAATTTTCTTCTCATTTTATTTTTCTTCAAAAAATGAAGTTATTTATACTAGTAAGTGAACTGTTTATCTTGATAACATGAAATCTAAAATACTTTTCAGAGGAATGTTGACGTTAGCTTTCCTATGGGGATTAGTTTATGCAGTTGTTATTGGAGCAGTGCTTGTAGCAAATTATTATGGATTTGTATTAGCAGATTCGTATTCTTTCACAATAATACTCTTTCCAATATTGATTGCCATAGGGATTATTCTTCTACAATTTCTAATATCTCCTTGGCTTCTAGACCTAAATTTCAGATGGCTTTACAAAATGACATGGATTGATCCTATGCAATTGCCACCACATCTTGCTCAATTAATTGCAGACCAGAGCCAATTGCAAAATATATCAGTTAAGAAAATAGGTATGATTCATGATCAAATGCCAACAGCTCTTACTTATGGAAGATTCAAAAAGAATGCCAGAATAGTAATTTCTGATGGATTACTTAATCTTCTTACCCCAGAAGAACAAAAAGGTGTGGTTGCTCATGAGTTGGGACACATTGCTCATCGTGATTTTCTTTTCATGACTATTGCAGCCGCAGTTCCTATGATACTTTACACTTTCTATATTTTCTCTAGAGGATTCCTCAGAGTAGGATTTATCTCTGGTGGTGATGATAACAAAGCCGCTGCTGCAATTGCTACTGCAGCTGTTGTAACCATGATTGTTTCTTATATATTCTATATTATAAGCCAATTCATAGTTCTTTTCCTAAGCAGGGTTAGGGAATATTATGCTGATAGATTTTCAGGACAAGAAACTAACAATCCTAAAGGACTATCAACGGCATTAGTCAAAATAGCTTACGGAATGGTTCAAACTCAGGCAGCTTATGCTACTACAATGAGCGATAAAGGAGTTGACAGAAGAACAAGAACTAGAGCTTATTCACGTTCTAATTTTACTAATACAACTCGATCCTTGAACATTTTTGATATTAAAGCAGCTAAAGGTCTTATAATGTCTGCTTATGCTCAAGCCAAAGTTGGTGAAGTTAAACCAGAGATGGTAGTTAAAGCCGCTGCTTGGGATTTGGAAAGTCCATGGGCTGGATTTCTAGAATTACAATCCACACATCCATTGGCGGCAAAAAGACTTCTAGCATTAGACGATCTATCTGAAGAAATGCAGATGCCAAGAACATTTCCAGATTTAGGAACAGACCAGATAAAAGAAACTCTTTGGGATGAGTTCTTAATTGACTTATTCTTGTCTTATGTCACACCATTACTATTATTCCTTGTTCCTGGAGCAGGAGCATTCTTCTACTTCTTTGATCTCTATGGTATCTGGTCAGTAGATATGAACATGGTTTGGATAGGAGTTGGGGTAGGACTTGCATTAGTTGGATTTTTGTGGATTTGGAGAGTTAGAGTGCGTTATCCTAAACTCCATGAAGATCTTCCATTAGTTCCCATTATGCACTCTGTCACTGATGTTTCAGATGACGGATATGCAGAAGCTTCGCCATTTAGAGGTAAACCAATCCATTTACAAGGAACAATAATTGGAAGAGGTACACCAGGATACTACTTCAGTGAAGATGTGGTCTTACAAGATCCAACTGGAATAATAACTTTGGATTATAATCCTTTGTTTGGTTTCATGAGATGGATAACTGCAATATTTAGAGTTGAAAAAGTGATAGGTTCTCAAGTAACAATTATTGGATGGTATAGAAGAACACCAAGACCAATTGTGATGATAAAGAAAATGTATACACGAGACGGTCAAACTACTTTCAGTTCTAATAAAGATATTGCAGGATGGGTGCTTGTTGCTATTCTATTCATCGGTGCGATTGTGAGCATTATAGCTGGATTTCCTAACATAATACCACCCTAAACTTTTCCCCTCTTTTTCTTTTTCTAATTTTTGTGTCAAAACATCAGAGTTAAATATATTAAAATGGAGTAGAATTCAATTCTGGTGAAAATAAATGGCTGAAGAAAAAAAGACTAAAGAGGAAGTCAAAGAAGAAAAAACAGAAGAGGTTAAAGAAGAAGAAATAGAAGAAACTCCCTTAGAGAAATACAAGAAGGCAGGGGAAGTTGCTAAGAGTATTCTTCAACATCTCAAAGGGATGGCTAAACCAGGAATTAAAGCATTAGATTTGTGTGAAACTGCTGATAAAATGATCGCAGACGCAGGAATGAAACCAGCGTTTCCTCTTAACGTTGCAATTAATAATCATGCTGCTCATTATACAAGTCCTTGGGAAGATGAATTGGTTCTAAAAAAAGGAGATGTAGTTAAGATTGATTGTGGAGTTCAATATGACGGATTTATCGCTGATACTGCACTTACAGTAGCTTTTGATGACGTTCACAATGATTTGATTAAGGCTAGCAAAGAAGCTACCGAAACAGCTGTAAAAGTTATTCGCGCAGGTGGGTATACTGGGAAACTAGGAGATCTTATTGAGAATATAATTGAAGGATATGGTTTTACCACCGTAAAGGATCTTTCAGGTCATTTACTACTTCCTTATAGAGTCCACGGACCTAAATCTATACCTAATGTAGCCGGTAGGAAAGGTAATCTGATTCTACAAGATGAGGTATATGCAATAGAAACTTTTGCATCAACTGGTTCTGGTGAATCACATCAAGATAGAACTAAGTTGTATATTGTTCGTTTAGCTGATGGAAGATTTCCATTGCGTACAGATTCAGCAAAACAAGTTCGAAGATTGTTGGAAAGAGAATATCATCGTCTTCCTGTCGCAACCAGGTGGATTTACAAGGCATTAGGACCTGCTAAAGCTAAAATGGGTATAAGAGAATTAAGCAATGTAGGTGCTTTGTATCAATATCATGTTCTTTCTGATACTTCAGAGGCTTTGATTAGTCAACATGAACATACCGTTTATATGACACCCGAAGGTCCAATCCAAACAACATAAGTTACTATTTACTTTTCCTTTTAATTTTCTATTTCTATTATTTTTACTTCTATTTGGGTTACAAATTTGATTTAAACGAATTATTAATCAATTAGGAAAATATATGAAGAAAACAAAAGCTGATAAAGTATATAAAGAAGTTCGTACATATAATCGCAAACGTAATCATCAGGTGTATAAAGTGGGCTGGTTCTTTGAATCACTATATATTTCACTAGTTGTAGTCTGTTTTGTGTACTTTTTTGTACTGGTACAGAACAGTCGTAATGGCTGGCATATTTTAGATTTAAAGAATGAGGATTTTCCGTTTGTTTCAATTATAGTTCCAACGTTGGAAGAAGAAGTAAATATTCGGAAGTGTCTAACCAGTTTAACTAGACTTGATTATCCTAACTATGAAATATTAGTCGTTGATGGAGGTTCAAAAGATAAGACTGTCGAAATTGCTGAATCCTTCGGGGTGAATGTGCTAATTGACGAGAATCTTCCAACTGGATGGATTGGTAAATCTTATGGCTGCCACGTAGGCTATCAAGCCGCTCAAGGAGATGTTTTATTATTTACTGATGCTGATACAAAACATACTCCCGGATCACTAAGGATTACAGTTTCACACCTTTTAGGTTCTGAAGTTGTATTATTCTCTCTGTTACCCTATCTTGAAGCTTACAAATTCTACGAATTCTTCCCATCCTATCTTTATTTCTTGAGTTTTCTATGTGGCGGACCAAGAGATGATATAAGTAATCCTTACATCAAAGATTCTTTTCTAGCTTCTGGTCAGTATATGCTTTTTACAAGAAATGGCTATGAAGAACTAGGTGGGCATATGGCTATAAGTAGTTCTCTTGTAGAGGATGTTGCATTAGCAAAGTTGTGTAAAGAAAAAGAGTTAGGGCTAAGTTTCATAGATGGAACCCGTTTAGTGCAAACCCGAATGTACCCAGAAGGTTTCAATCAATTCTTTAGAGCATTCAGACGAGCAATATGGGGTGGAATTGTTACATTAACACCTTGGAGAATAGGTTTTATGATATTATGGCTCTTATACTTCCTGTTTGCACCTTATTTCTTAATTCAATCATTCTTTAATGATGGACAGTATTTCTTCTGGACTGATTACACATTTGGAATTATTGTTAATTCTGGTTTATATCTAGCATATGCAGCAACATACTATTTTTATTGGAGGAAAAAGGGTGATTTGAGATGGTGGATAGCTTTATTCTTTCCAATAACACAATTAGTCAACTTTGTAGTAATTGTTGTGGCAATTGTTTATGGCTTAAGAGGAAAGAAAGTTTCATGGAGAGGAAGATATTATTCAACCCAGGGGGCTGAAACACTAAAAGAACTTGATAAACCAAAGCGTAGGCGCAAAATTCGTCAAGGAAAGAAACATGAAACTTTCAAATAAAACCTAAACAAATTTAAAACTCTCGTATTTTATTACAAACTATGCAGTATGTTTTAAGTATTGATCAAGGAACTACTGGTACTAGATCGATTATTTTCAGCAAAGCTGGAAATGAAGTATCAAAAGATTATATTGAACATAAACAGATATTTCCTCAAGCTGGATGGGTTGAACATAATCCAATGGAAATTTGGGAAAACACCATCAAAACAGTAAAAAATTCTCTTCTTAAGGCTAAGTTATCTTCAACAGATATTTGTTCAATAGGTGTAACCAATCAAAGAGAAACAATTGTTGCTTGGGATAAGGAAACTGGTTTACCTCTTCATAACGCAATTGTGTGGCAATGTCGAAGAACATCAGATATTTGTGATGAGTTAAGAAATAACGGCTATTCAGAACTGTTCAATAGAAAAACTGGGCTTGTTCTAGATCCTTATTTCTCTGGTACTAAAATTAAATGGCTATTAGAGAACAATACTAAAGCAAAAGACACCCAAAACAGAAACAATCTCCTGGTCGGAACTATAGATAGTTGGTTGATTTGGAATTTAACTGGGAATCATATCACGGATTATTCTAATGCATCCAGAACATTACTTTTCAATATTCATAACGGTGAATGGGATACTGAGTTATTAGATTTACTGCAAATACCTTTAGACATTCTTCCTGAAGTTCGTCCAAGTAGTGACAAAGATGCATATGGTCTAACAAAAGAAAAGCTCTTTTCTTCCCAGTTGTCAGTAACTGGAGCCATTGGTGATCAACAAGCTGCTTTGTTTGGACAAACCTGCTTTGAAAAAGGTTCTGTAAAGAATACCTATGGTACAGGTAATTTTATGCTTCTAAACACTGGTGAAACAGTTGTTGATTCGAAGAAGGGACTGCTCTCAACTATCGCATGGAAAATCGATAATAAAATTACTTATGCCTTGGAAGGAAGTGTTTTCATCACAGGAGCAGCAATTCAATGGTTAGAAGAAGGTCTCAGAATACTTGATAATATTAACGAACTTACAAGCATCATGAACAATACAAAAAGTACAGAAGGAGTATTCTTTGTTCCAGCTTTTGTGGGATTAGGTGCTCCTTATTGGGATCCTTACGCAAGAGGTACAATTCTAGGCTTAACTA
The DNA here is from genome assembly GCA_030603365.1 of Candidatus Heimdallarchaeota archaeon. Lineage (GTDB taxonomy): Archaea > Asgardarchaeota > Heimdallarchaeia > Heimdallarchaeales > Heimdallarchaeaceae > UBA460. Next base: position 421,893 of record JAUVXV010000002.1, on the reverse strand, counting down.
GGGGATCTACACGAAATCACATAATTCGGGCAACTCTTGAATCCATATGTTATCAATCTGAAGACGTATTTGAGATAATGCGTGAAGAATCAGGTATAGATATAAACATTTTACGCGTTGATGGTGGTATAACTAAATGTTCTCCATTACTACAATTTCAAGCAGATGTTTCGGATGTCGTTGTTCAGAAACCTACTATAAGTGAAACTACTGCTTTAGGTGCAGCTTATTTAGCGGGATTAGCAGTAGATTATTGGGAAAATTTGGATGATATTCAATCAAATTTTCTTGTAGAAGAAGAATATAAACCTGAAATGGATATAGAAACTAGAGAGTCTTTGCTTTCTAGATGGAAAAAATCTGTAGAAAGTTCTAAGAATTGGAAATAAATCGCTTTGATAATGGTTTTTTTTAATAAAATGCATTTATATTTTCTTAGTTTATCCTTTAAATAAAATGTTTCACTAGATAATTAGACAAAGATATTTTATATTGTTATATTTATTCTAATTTTTAGCTATACTAATACACATATTTTTATTATATTTTACAAATGTATGATAAAATATTAATTTGCTTAAATTATTCTATTTTAGACTCTGTTCTCACTCTAGTTGATAGAATCTCTATAAAACTATCTTCTTCAGTATGCTTGTCTATTATTGTCGGGTTTTTAGAGAATCACTAGTTAGAAACTATTGTTATTTAATCAACTTTTCGTTTTATTTTCTATTCTTTGATGTGTATGCTTATTCTAGTAAGGTGTTAATTAAATATAGAGACATTTGTCTTAGCGACCAAGTCTATTTTCACGGAAAGAAAAATAATGTTCCCTTTAACAAATTTTTTTTCGAACTAAATAATACTTTTTCTATAAAATAAATGTTTATTTGATTAACCCGTATTACAAAACAATTTTATAGTAAAAATCCTTCACTGAACAACAACACTTAGTGAAAGGGGTTATAGGTTGAATACACTGTTCAATTACATTGGGGATAAAGACAAAAGCGTTGAAGAGGACCTAGTAAGAGAAGAAGAAGCTAATAACGAATTCCTCGAAAGTCTTAGAAAGCAAAAGCGCTTAAACGTTAATTTTAAAGGGTTTGAGGGAAAATTACAAGAACTGATAGATGGAATAAGAACTATTCCAAATTACAATAATCTCAAGGGATATGTCAGAGAAAAGATTCTTCCAGATAATCCAGAAATGAGCTACAAGGGGCTTTCTGTTAAAGCTGGAATTCATCAAGGTGTAGCATTAGTAATTCTATACGATCTTTACAATGATAAACTAGAAGCAGAATTGGAAGATTTAGATGATGAAGAAATAGATCTTGATTTTCACTACGAGTAATTTTTCTAATTAATGACCTCTATTTAATCTATCACTCAAAGACTTAGGAAGTTCTAATTCTTTCATTTTTTCTTGCAAAGGTGAAAAATCATACTTTAGGTGGATCATAGAAATATTGAATGGATTAGTATTTACTATCGAATAATACGCTCCTGGAGTGCCATTTCTTGGCTGTCCAACAGAACCTGGATTTAGGAAATGTTTATTCTTAAATTTGGTTTTAACAGGTACATGAGTATGTCCCACCATAAGTATATCAGTTTCTGTTTTTTCGAAAGCCTCACTTAACATTGCCTTCAATTGTTTATCTGAGCTAGAATCCATATAATCAAAAACTTTGAACGGAGATCCATGCACAAGGTAGATGGTTTTACCATTTCTCTCAATCGTTCTTCTTCTAGGTAGTGAGGTTATCCATTTCAAGTGTTCTTGTTTGATATTTTCCTGAGTCCATGCAATCATTTCATAAGCTGTTGGATTGAAATAGAAAGAAGGTTCATCTCCAATGACGCCAGCATCATGGTTACCTAACATTGTTATAGAGCATTGCTCACGAATTAGTTCTATACACTCGTTAGGAAAAGGATAATAACCCACTACATCACCCAAACAGATGATTTCATCAATAATTTTTTTTCTCTGAATATCCTTTAGAACTGCCTCTAAAGCGAAGATGTTTGAATGGATATCAGAAATGACTGCGATTCGGGGCAAAGAATATCACTTTGAAGATTATAAGACCTCTATATCTTTGTTTTTTCTGAATATATAATAAATTTTTCATATGAAATGTGTTTTTTTTCAGAAAATTTAGTTTTTTGAATCTTGGATCTAAATTCCGTAAATCAGTAAAACTTTTCAAGTTTAAAAAAAACTATTCTACATGAGTTTTGATACAGAAGTCGGTGATATACAGCTCAGAAATCCGCTAATTTTAGCTTCTGGTGTTCTGGGAACGACTTACTCTACTCTTCAGAGAACTTATGAAGCAGGTTTGGGTGCTGTGATTACAAAGAGTATAGGTCCAAGATCCAGAATTGGCAATCCAAATCCTAGTGTATTTGCATTACAAGAAATAAGAAGTGTAATAAATTCTGTAGGATTAGCAAATCCTGGATATTCAATTTTCAGAGAAGACATTCAAATTCTCAATGAAAACAAAATACCAACTATTGTTTCAATTTTTGGAGAAAATAAAGAAGAATTCTTAGAGGTTCTAAATGGATTAAAGGATTTATCTGTTCTTGCTTTTGAATTGAATCTAAGTTGCCCTAACACTGAAAAAGGAGGAACTCAGATAGGAACTGATCCTGAATTAGTTAAGGAAATCGTATCAATGTTAAGAAAAGAAACAGAAATTCCTCTATGGGTTAAACTAACACCAAATGTTAGTAACATCTTGGAAATAGCTGATGCAGCTATAAAAGGTGGAAGTGATGCGTTGGTTGCTATTAACACTCTCAAAGCGATGGTAATTGATATTCAAACAAAAATGCCTGTGCTTGGATTTAAACGTGGAGGTCTCTCTGGAGCAGCAATCAAACCAATAGGAATTCGTTATGTTTATGATTTATATGAAAATTTTGGCGATAAAATACCTATCATCGGTGTTGGGGGAATTTATCGAGGAGAGGATATAATTGAATATCTCCTTGCGGGGGCCACAGCAGTCGAAATAGGCACATCTCTGGGTGTAGCTTATCCTGAAAATATGATAAGATTCTTCCAAATGAAGATTAAGAAATACATGAAAGAGCATCAATTTAATTCAATAAAGGAAATTACTGGAGGAGCTCACAGATGACAAAACAAACCTTGCCAAATGACAAACCCCTTATGGGAAAAATAATTACAAAAGAATTGGAATGTGAAGATACTTACAAATTTCTTATAGAACTTCCAATTAAAGCTCAGCGAGCTTTACCTGGACAATTCATAATGCTTTGGGTTCCTGGAGTAGATGAATTTCCTATAGGAATTGCAGGTTTTAAAGAAAACATTTTAGAAGTTGGTATTGCTAAAATGGGACCTGGTACTGAAGCAATGATTAATAAGCAAATTGGGGATTTAGTAGGTGTTAGAGGATTTTATGGGAAACCGTTCAAACCTCCACAAGATGTGAATCATCTGCTAATTGGAGGAGGTTTTGGTATGACTCCTCTCAAACTCTTAACTACAACTCTATTGGAAAAAGATAGTAAACAAAACATTCATGTTTTTGAGGGTGCGAGAACAAAAGATAGGTTGATGTATCTTGATTGGTTTCAAGATCTTCATGACAAGGATCTAATTACATTTCATGTTTGTACAGATGATGGATCTTACGGCTACCAAGGATTTCCTACTGTAGATTTGGAGAATTTCTTACAGGAAAATCAAACTCCTTCTGTAATGTATGTTGCTGGTCCAGAAAAAATGATGAAAGCAATTTTCAATATTGGGAAAAAATATTCGAATGTTATGGATATGCAAATGAGTTTAGCTGACCGTTATATGAGATGTGGTTTTGGTGCTTGTTCATATTGTGCTGTAGATCCAACTGGTTGGAGAATATGTGTAGATGGTCCTGTTTTTAACACTGAACAGTTGGAACAAATCAGTGACTTTGGACTATACAAAAGACTTGAATCAGGCGAAAAAGTGAGGATATAACCATGGTCATTCTCTCGAATCTTAAAATCTGGAACCATCAGAAAAGAGATTTTGAAATTCAAGATTTAGAAGTAGACTATAATCCATCCTTAATTAAAATTCTAGGAAATGAGATTGACTGCAGGGATTATTTAGGCATACCTCCGGGTATTGACTTACACGTTCATTTCAGAGAACCGGGATTTACTCATAAAGAAGATATGATTACAGGTGCAGAAGCAGCTCTGTTTGGAGGAGTTCTAACTGTTTTAGATATGCCAAATACAAATCCTGTAACTGATTCTATTAACGATCTCAAGTACAAACGTGAGCTGACCAAAAAACAGGATATTGTTGATATTCTTATTGCAGCGGCAATTACTAATAACAATGCTGAAGATATATCTGAATTAGATGAGTATTGTGATGCATATAAGATCTTCATGTCTGATTCTTCAGGAGATTTAACCATCGATGAAGAAAGAATAATTTCTGCATTGGACAATCTAGAGGAACTAGAAACTAATAAACCAATAATCTTTCATGCTGAAGATCCCAATATACTCAAAGAACATGATTTTGAAAGTGATCACAATAAGAAACATCCTCCTGAAGCAGAAGCGGTAGCTGTTCAGAAGATTTTACAGTGGGCAAAAGATTATTCATCACTGAAACTACATATAACACATGTAAGCAGTTCCCTTTCTTCAAAATTATTAGAATTAGTGAATACTCCAAATCTTACATCAGACACATGTCCAAGATATCTATTTTTCAATCAAGCAACAGATCTTGAAGAACATCTGAAAAAAGTGAAACCACCACTGAGAAACACAAGAGATAGCAGAATACTTGTTGAATCCCTAGCTATGGGAATAATTGACATGATTAGTTCTAGCCACTCTCCTCATACTATCGAAGAAAAAGAAAATGAATGTTTAAGTGGTATGCCTGGTGTTCAAGAGCTATTACCAACAGTTTGCACTTTAATCAATTTAGGGGATTTGGAATGGGAACGAGCAATCGAAGCTTTCTATAAATTCCCTTCTTCATTACTTAATATTAAAGAGAAAGCTATTAAAGAAGAAATTGTAATCTTGGATCCTCATACTCCTTTCCATGTAGATTCAGATTGGATAAAGTCTAAAGCTGGTTGGTCACCTTTTCAAAATAAAATGTTACGTGGATCTATGAAATACATAATTAAGAATAAACAAATTCTTGTTCAAAATGAATTGTAGAGATAGATTAAATGCACTTACTCTGTGAAACATACCCTTTATTCTACTCAACTTATTGTCACGAGAGCTGAGAAATCTGTAAATCGTAGTATGTTTGTTTTTCCCCAATGCTCTCCTATTCCAGTTAGAATCACTATTTTCAAAGGAATCCCCTCACTTTTTGATACTAGGTTTACCAATGCAGTTTGAGTAGCTCCTGATCGTATAATATCATCAATTATTATGATATTCTCATCTTTATTAATAAAATTCTCAGGTAGAAAGAGGGTTTCAATTCTACTTGATTTTGCAGCAACAATATCTTCACTGTGGAAAGAAGACGTTCCTATCGTTTTCTTCTTTCTTGCATAGACACAGTCGATGTTTAAGAGATGAGCAAGAGTCATCCCTAAAGGTATGCCATCAACTTCTGCAGTGATGACTTTATCAGCAATACTAGGAATTATTCCTTGTTTAATTGCTAAAAATAATATTGCTTTCAAGGTTCTAGAATCGTTGAGGAGACATGAGTTATTTACTGATACAACACCAGATTCATCTCTCTTGATCTCTAGATTCTTGGTAATTAGCTCTTCGATTGTTAAACCTAACTTCTTATTGTTTACGAAAATTCTAAGAAGTGAATCCTTCAATTTAGATTTTGGTAGAGCTTTTCCATTGACATATCTGGAAAGATTAGCAACAGAAACTTCAACACCGTTTTCTTGAAGATATGACTTGAAGCTATCAAGTTTCTCAAATTTTTTATAAGCTATCTGAAGAAGATTTAGAGTCATTAATTTTTCTTGAGCATCAATATAACTATCTGGAGTGTTTGTATTGGACATTATTGTCGCCCCAATATCTATTGTATCCTCATTTAATTAATTGAAAAAGATTTGCATGACAATATAACTTTATAAGTAATATAGGTCGTTTTCTCCTTGTGAATAAGTAAATGTCACAGTTTATTCAAAAGTATAAGGAGATTTCAAAGAAGAAAGATAGCTTACTTTGTGTTAGTCTTGATCCAGCTTTACCTTCACAGCGATCAAGACATGTTATGCCCGATGATAATCGAATTAACTTTATGAAAAAAATCATTAGTGAAGTTGCTCCTTATTGTAGTGCTGTAAAGCTTAACAGACAGTATTTAATCGGTTTAACTGCTGATGAAATTAGACAGATTAATATTTTTATTCATCAGAATGATATGTTGTCAATAATAGACCATAAACTTGGAGACATAGATACTTCAAATGATTCAGCCATTTTTTGGTTCAAAGAAGAAAACTTTGATGCATTTACTTTCTCCCCCTTTAGTGCTAATATAGACAAAGCCTCACTCCTTGCTAGACAGAAACAATTAGGGATTATTGTTTTAACCTTGTTGTCAAATCCAGAATCTATGTTTTACAAAATTGCTGCTGTTAATGAACAACCATTATTCTTGTATGTGGCAGAAAGATGTAAAAAAACTCAAGTAGATGGTTTTTGGATAGGTAATGCAGAACACATTGATGTTAAAGATGTAAGAAAACTAAAAGAAACAATAGGGCCTAATATACTTGCCCTTGCACCCATCTATGGGAATGAACATTTGATTATCAAAAGTCTAATTTATCATTTTGATAATAACGCAATGATATGTGTTGGGGGCCCTATAGTTTATTCAGAAGATCCTGGTGCAGAAGCAGAAGAGTATAAACATCTTCTGAACAAATATAAACAAGAGATGAGAGAGAAGAAGAAAAGTTGAAAATGTTTCTTAATCAAGGTTCACTTGTAAACACTAGTTTTTCATCTTTTTCTGATAAGTAACCTCTAAGTAAACTGTCCTTATCGAGATCACTTCTACACATAGGACACTTTTTCCTTGTATCCAACCACGTAATAAAATGATTAGGGTGTCCAGCATAATTGCAATGTGGACATAAAATGACATTTAGTTGTTCTTTTTCTTTTATCACAAATTCTTGTAAACAAATAATGCATTTTTCTCCTGAAATTGCTTCTTCTACCTTCTTTACCCATTCAGACAATTCTTCAGGATCACCTTCTAGTTCTCCCTTTTCTTTATATTGAAACTGGTTCAGAATATTAAGAACTCTCTGTTTATTTACATATGAAAGCGAAGTAGAATTTTCAACTTTTGTCTCTAAATTGGAAATAAAAGATATAGCTTGTTTTTTCAGCTTACCAATTGATTTTTGCAGATCTAGGTTGGTTTTTTTTAGCTTAGGTTGTTCTACTCTTCTAACATCCTTACCACAATAACAACAAAAAGCTGAGATATCGGGGATTGACCTTTCACAGAAAGGACATGGTTTAATTTGGTTCACCTACTGGTTTGTTATTTTGCTAGATCTTTAGTTGTTTGGCATTGAGGACAGTAAAAACCACTTCCCCCTGATGGTGGGAAATATCTGTACATTCCCAAACCGCAGTTTTCACAAACTTCAGCATGATCTTCAAATTCTAGAGCAATTTGTAGAAAATCATGTGTTTCGAAGAAATATTTTGCAAATTTCACCGCTTCTAAATTTATATCTACATTCTCAATTTCAACAATTGATCCATGGATTTTGTGAGTTGTAATATAATCAAAGGCTTGCCTTGGCTTAATTCTTCCCTGAGCTAGCGGATTCATAGTGATATATATATTCTCAGATGAATTAACTATCATTTCAAGCAAACTTCGGTTCTGAACACCAAACCCTAACATATTGAACGGAATTAAGTATGTTTTAATTTGTTGATTGGCTGTAATAAAGAACGATACGGTTCCAATGGGTTCTATACTAAATAGTCCAATATGTTCAGTGTATTTTGAAACAACATTGGTGTATTTAACTACAAGTTCATTGTCTCTCTGATCTGCAATAGAGTAATCAAGGAAGATCATAAAAGGTTTAAATTCAAGTTGTTGGAGTAGCTCTGTAATTTTACCTATTTCAGCTGAACGAACGATGACCATAATTGGAAAATCTTTAATTTCTGTATAAAGGGTATTAAGAAACTGAACCATTTCTCCATCATAAAGGTAGAAAAGGCACCCATTAGCTCCCCCTTCTTTCATTCTCTTTAAAACAGGTAAAAGAGTGTCTTTGTTTTTGATAGGAGAGATATCAGGAACAGATAAATAATCCGCATATCTTACAAATCCAGCAATAACATCTGGGATAATTTCTTTAAGTTGATCAATATCACTCATTAAACTCAAGAATGTTTTCTCAATCTTTATTCAAAAATCTATCGCAAGGAAAGGGCAAATTTGTATGTGAAAACCAACTATTTAATGTAAAAAAGTTCTCCAAAATCGTTTTTCTCTTCAAGATAATTACTTTTTCCAGTGCTAATTATTTCTATTATATGATTTTTTATGTATTCCGGAAAGTCTAATCCCTTGATTTTAGAATCAGATTTTTCTTGAATGTCTTTATCTAGAAATTCGAGCTTTGAGGCTGCATTTCTATACTCTCTTGCTTCTCCATAATTTTCCCTAAATATTTCCTCTTTGAGAAATCCTATCCTCGCAAGATATGTTGCCACCTCAAGATTTTTCCTATACTTAACATTGGGAATAAATCTGGGTTCATAGAAATTAATACCATACTCTCTGGCTCGTTCATATCCTTGTTGAACTGGTTTGAGCAAATCTAACCTTTTTGCTACATCTGAGTTTGGTTGACCATAAGGACTATTATTTGAATAAAGATTGGATATTTGTGAGTAGTATTCTGGATATTTATCTATTATAACTTGCATGAAAGAGTCCTTATTTCTACCAGGTTTCAGAGTTAACCCTCCTGTAATAACAAATTCTGCATTGATTTGTTGTAGTTTCTTGAAGAGATGCCCTAGATTTTCCTCAGTATCTCCGATCAAAGGTATAATAGGAGTTATATATGCTCCAGAAGGAATTCCTTCTTTTCTTAACAATCTCAAAGCTTCTAACCTTTCAGCTGTTGAGCTAGCATTTGGTTCAAAATTGCTTTGATCCTCCTCATCTGCAAGAGTAATGGTGAAAGCAACACGAGCGAAAGAGGTGTCATGAATTTTCTTGAGGAGGTCTAAATCTCTCAAAACTAATGTGCTTTTTGTCAGCAATCTTACTGGAACTCCAAAATCATATGCTATTTGCAAGAGTGTTCTTGTTAGTTCAAGTTCTTCCTCTGCTGGTTGGTAAACGTCACATACATTCCCAAATAAACTCAGAACAAAGTTCGGCAATTCATAGTTCGTATTCGTTTTAGTTTGTGTTGAAAGAAACTCATCTAAGGTTATTCTTCCATCGCGATTGAAAGGGACATACCCTTCTTTCAGAAGATACCTTTCTAATAACTCTGGTGCATTCACTTTAGCTTTAATTGTCAAACCAAAATCATCATGCATATGGTATGTCTCAGCAGTTCCATTACAATATACACAGTTGTGAAAACATCCTTGGTATAGATTCATGTGGATATGATGAGGGCTTCTATTACTCGTTCTAATGAGTGTTTTTGCTTGAATATTCTCAATTCTCATATCCACCACACAAAGGACATATCTTGACAAAAAAAGGTTTTTTGAATATTTAAGGATGAAAAAATGTGATAACTTAAAGCTCAGATATTTCTATCTGGCTTTAAGAAAATTAACTATGTTTGAATTCAACACCAAATCCGCCCTTAGGATAGTGCCATTCAACACTTTCATGAGGACATACAAGTTTACAGGTACCACATTCCAGACAAGAAATGTAATCAAAAGATACAGGTCCTTCAGCTTCGTCACCTTCGGTAAATTTGTAACAACTTGAAGGACACCCATATACACATTGGAATGTAGTACATTTCGATTTACAAATCTCTGGATTAATAGTAATATGTGCATAATTCTGATCTGATATAAACTTTGTTAGATCCAATTTTTCCTCAATAGATTGTACTTTGCTCATAATGATCTCACCGCTCCTAATAACAGTTTAAACATCCCCCAAAGAGGTGTTTTTCTTAGTATATGACCAATGGCAGTCATAACGATTCTTTTTCTGGGTTTTCCATCATTTCTTAGAAGTTTCTCCATTAATACTGTTAATAAATCTGGCACTGTAGTGAACATATGCTTATTTTCTAAGAAATGCGAAGCTCTTCTGAATGTTTTCAAATCTTTGTAAGCAAAACTTTTCTTAAGATTCTTTTTGTACAATTTTGTACCACTTTTATTGAATTTATTAGATTTGAGAATTTCTATTGCTGATTCACCAGCTATTCTGCCTGATTCTAAAGCAAAATTGATTCCTTCAATGTAGAGTCCAGCGTTTAATACCATTCCAGCTGCATCACCAGCAACTAAAACACCATTACCATACAGCTTTGGCATGTGCTTAAAACCACCTTCTGGAATAATATGAGCGGAATATTCTACCATCTTTGCATCTTTGAGAAGTTTACTTATGTAAGAGTGATTCTTGAATTCTTCAAAAACATCTGGAGCTTCAAGTTTCTTTTTAGTCAAGACATCCATGTTCAAAATCAAACCAAAAGAGACTGTCTCTTTATTTGTATAGTAAAAACCTCCTCCTGGAATACCTTTGGTATGCCCTAGAATTTCATTACTTATACCTTCATTCTCACTAAGATGAAATCTTTCTTCTATTTTCTTACTAGAAAGTTCATATGTTTCTTTCATACCTAAAGCATAATGCTTAGGTTTGGGTTTCTTCATCAAATTTGCTTTTTCAACTAATAGACTATTAGCTCCTTCAGCTATGATAATTAGTTTAGCTTTGAGTTCCTCTTCACCTGATTTAACACCAACAACTTGTTTTTCTTTCCATACTAAATCCTCTACCATGGTATCTGGAAGAATCATAGCTCCTGCTTCTTCAGCTTTTTCTGCTAACCATCTGTCAAATTTAGGTCTGATTACTGTAACTCCATTATATGGTGGTTGAGAAAAATTTCTAAGATCTGCATCTATTGTTACAGAACGTGATTCAGAAAGTAAAGAAATTTTCTTAGTTGTTAGGTATCTTTCAAATGATTTGTCATCTTCCCAGTAGTTTGGGACTAGTTCGTGTAGTACTGGACCATAAAGTGCTGCGCCACTAACATTTTTAGAACCAGGATATTGACCTCTTTCTAGAACAACTGTTTCTATTCCTGCTCGTGCTAGTGTCAAAGCTGCTGCAATACCTGCTGGTCCTGCACCAACTATAGCAACATCAAAATCATATTCTTCTGACATTATGCTTTGAGTTCAAAATATCGATTTATAAATCATACTACTTGTCAAATTACGATTTCACTTGTTAGAGTTCAATCCATAACCCCAATTCCCATGTTCATCGTAATTGAAAGATTTGAACATTCCACAAACAGTCCATATTTCATCAAACCAAGGTTGAAAAAGTCTGGGAATATCTACTGTTTGTTCATAATCTTCAATAAAAATCTCTGGTAGTCTTAGTTCATCTCTATCAACAGGAACAGGATGAACACCAAGAATTTCTTTATTCAATTTCATCGTATAATCTCGAATCTGGACTAAAGTTAAATAAATACTGAAAGGAGGATTAACAGAAATTTGTTTGAAAACTTCAATATAATCAGGGACAGCTTTCAGAATCTCTTCTTCGAATGCAATACTAGGGATTTCCAAATTCGATGCTACAGGTTTAAAAAGACTTCCTTCAACAGCTTCAATTATACCTTTACGATAAAGGTGAACATATGATCTAGCAACTCCTGAAAGATCTGAAGTGTGAGTTAGAAAACCATCAAAAGTGTGACTTAATTCCATCCCCATATATTTGATGGGTTTGAGGAGTTTAGGATTTCTCGAAATCAACTCGATGTTATAGTTCTTATCAATTGTAGATGATTTTCCTGCAATTAAATGAAGAATAATCTTAGCATTGGGTAAGAATTTAATTGGTGTTCGATTATTTGCTATTTCAGTAGCTCTTTCATTCCTGAATATTCCTTTCACAATTATATGCAAAATTGAAATAATATAAATCTTGGGGATTTAAATGGAAAAAAAGAAAGAAGTTTTACTCTAACTTCTTCTTGAGTAAGGGTAAAATTACAAGTAAGTCTCCAATGATTCCATAGTCAGCATACTTGAGTATTGGAGCACCCTCATCAGTATTGATTGCAATAAAAGTTTTTGCTTTTACACCGCTTAAATGTTGAGGAGCACCTGAAATTCCAGCTGCAATATATATGTCAGGAGATACTGATTGACCAGTTTGTCCAATCTCATAAGTTTCTTCTATCCAATGAACATCGGTACAAGCTCGAGTTGCACCAATTTCTCCTCCAAGGAGTTCAGCTAAATCTTTAAGAATCTGGAAATTATCTTTTCCGCCTACTCCTCTTCCTCCAGCTACGATTAGTTTGGCATCTTTCAAATTAACTGTTCTTTCTGCTTTCCTAACTTCAACATGCTTAACAACCATATCATCAGCATCAAATGAAATTTCAACTTTTTCTATTTCAGGAGCACTTCCTGAAGGATTTTCATTTTCAAAGAAAGCTCCAGTACGTGATGTTGCAAACTTGATTACACCTTCAATTTTAGTAATCTTCATAGCTTGATCATCTCTGACTGGTGTATGGAAAAGAATATCTTCTCCTTCCAAGGTGATATTTACAACTCTCTGTGCGCATGATACACCATGATGTACTGCTAATCTTGGAATCAAGTCTTCACCAAACACAGTACCAGCAGCCATAACTAAAGTTGGTTCTGCTTTTTCAATAATCTCAAGCATGGATTTAACATAAGGACGACTTAGATAATTCTCTAATTCTGGTGCTTCAACAGTATATACCTTCTTAACACCATGTTTTCCCAATTCTCCAGTCCATTCGTTGTTAATCTGACTTCCAAGAATTGCAGCATAAATCTCACTACCTTGAAAAACCTCAGAAAGCTTATTGAGAATACCAAGAAGATTTTCTTCAAGTAAATTATCTCTGATTTGTCCGTATACTAGTATCTTCATTTATTTCACGCTCCCAATTTAACTTCATCTTCTTTTAATTTCGCAAGAAGCTTATCTACCATTTCTTCAGGTTCTCCTTCGTTGATTATGTAGCTTTCTCTTTCAATCACAATATTGGTTAAAGAGACTTGTTGAAGAGACGCTGCTTCTTTTCCTGCAACACCGGTACTTAATCCTAAGTCTGCTGCTGTCCAAGATGGTATTTCTGCTCTTTTTGCAGTTAGAATTCCTCTCATAGAAGTATATCTAGGAGTAAAATATTGACTGTCACTAACACTTATTAGAGCTTTCTTAGGAATAGTGACAATATTTCTTCCTCCTTCTAGAACATGTCCTACTTGAAAACCACTATCAATAGTTTCCATTTCCTCAGCATATAGAACACTAGGTAAACCTAATTTTTCTGCAAGCATTGCTCCAACAGCATACGAGCTTGTAGATTGTTCTTCAACACCTAGAAAAACTAAATCAAAATCACCGAATTTCTCCAAAACATCTACGTAAATCTTAGCAAGAAGTAAAGGATCTTCAGTATATAATATTTCATCAGCAATTTCAATTGCGTCAGTACATCCCATAGCAATAGCTTCTCTTAAAGCTTTGATTGGTTTTAAACCTCTTACACACACTGCAGTTACTGTTGCTTCTAAACTATCTTTCAATTTTAGAGCACCTTCAATGGCGTTTTTACTTGTTGGATTGATAACTAAATCATCCTCATTTACTTTTGAGGGATCAAAATAATCTACACCTTGAAGTTTAACTTGTGTGCTTACAATCTGGTCTATAAACACAATAATTTTCATAGTACTCAACGTTAAGTGAAAAATTGGATTAAATAAAGATTACTACTTATCAAATTTAGTTCAGAATCATCCAATTCATATAGAAAGTTTTAATAAAATTCTTTCAAAATTCTTTTTGAAATCAAAATGGTAAACAGAGAGAGCGTAATTAACACACAAATTGAATTAAGCAATCTTATTGGAGTTCCTGGACACGAGGAAGAAGTAACTGATTATATCCTGATTAAGTTGGAAAAATTAGGTGTAGATAAAGCTTGGATTGACCCGTTAGGAAATGTTCTAGCAATAAAAGAAGGAACTGATCCAAATGGATTAAGAATTATGCTAGATGGTCATGTTGATGAAGTAGGATTTATGATCTCACACATAGATGATAAGGGTTTTCTCACGATTGAAACTTTAGGTGGTATAGATAAAAGACTCATGCTAGGAGCTTTACTACAATTTCAAACAGTGAAAAAAGAACAGATTCTGGGTGTTGTAGGAGCAGCACCACCTCATATTACAAAACCCGATGAAAGAGAACAAGTTCCAGCAATTAATGAAATGTTTGTAGATATAGGGTGTAAAGATAAAAAAGCTGTATTAGCCCTAGGTTTGGATATTGGTTCCGTTGGTACATTTTATACTGAATGTAAAAAGCTTAATGATGACACTCTTCTAGGAAAAGCATTCGACGATAGAACTGCTTGTAATGTAATTATACATGTACTGGAAGAACTAAAGGATGCAGAAATTCCACATACCTTATTGATTAATTTCGCAGTTCAAGAGGAAGTTGGTGGAAGAGGTGCAATGGTAGCTGGCTATACATTAGAACCAAGTATAGCTCTAGCACTTGAAAATACTATTGCAAGTGATGTTCCTGGTGTTCCTAATCAGAAAATAGTAACTAAATTGGGAGATGGACCTGCTGTTACAGCTGCAGATAGATCTTTGATTGTACCAAAAAAAATACTAGATAGGATTAAACAAGCTGCGGAAGTGGACAACATAAAATGGCAGTACAAGAAACCAACATATGGAGGAACTGATGCTGGAGCGATATCTAGAACAAGAGCTGGAGTGCCCTCAGGAGTTGTATCTGTTCCTTGTAGATATATTCATGCTAACGCTGGTCTTCTATTGGTAGACGACATAATTAATACAATAAAACTTGTAACAAATTTCTGTAAGATTTGATTTCAAGTCTTATTATTTTCTATCTCAATTTTTGGTCCTCTGAAATATGAGAATATTGTAGAGAATAGCATGAACCCAGCAAATACACCAAATAGCACTCTCATAGCTGGAACATAGTTAATGACATCATCTATTGAACCACCATTAGCTCTTTGAAATACGTTTTGAGTATAAACAAAAACAGCAGTTGCTAGTGCTGTTCCCAAACTGAATCCAACATTAGTTGAAAGACTCAGCATACTGTTGGCTATACCAAGTTTCTTTTCAGGCGCAGCTGACATTACAGAAGTATTATTAGGTGCTATGAAAATCCCCAAAGCTATTCCAATAATTGAAGATATTATTACTATTACTACTGTTGGAACAACATCAGTAATGAATAAGGCACCTAACACAAGAGCTAACATCATTATACCGATTCCCGTTGTAGAAAGATATTTAACATCAATTTTATTGGCTACTGCTCCTGAGGCTACAGCTGCAAGTGCCAATCCAATTGGTGTCCCCATGATTGCTACACCTGTTCGGAAAGTATCATAATGCAGGATTTGTTGAACAAAGAAAGGTAATTGATAGATAATCACACATAAACCAAGATATGCTAAAACCCCTGAAAAAATACCAACTGTAAACCTTCGATTCTTGAACATTGACAAATCGACTACAGGATGAGGTGTTTTTTTCTCCCAGAAGATAAAAAAGATAAGAAAAATTATGCTCATAGCAAAACTCAATCCTGCCCATACTGAAGCATGTTGACCAAACGTACTATATAGATTGATATTCGTAGTTAGTCCAGTTTCAGTCCATATATCTGCGTTTGAACCAAAAATTAATTTATCAAATATACTAGCAAAAACACTAAAACAGAACACCAATAGGAACAGAAAACCTGACAATGAAATTGAACCTAGAATATCAGCTTTACGTCGACTTTCTTGGAGAGGAGGAGTAGGAGGTATAATATGTTGAACCCAGAAGAAGCCAATTAAACCAATGGGTACGTTTATGAGAAATATAAAGGGCCATCCTGAATATCCATTCAAAACACCGTCAAGAAATTCAGTTAAAGCTCCACCAAGAATAGGTCCTAAAGATATTCCAACTGCAATAAGTAAGGAGTTCAATCCTATTGCTAAACCTCTATTTTCCCTTGTTGTAAACCTTGTTATAATAGCCATACCATTTGCTACTAATCCTGTAGCTCCTATACCTTGTATGATTCTGAAAAGAACTAAGACAAACAAAGATCTAGCAAAAAAACAAAGAAGCGAAGCTAATGAAAAAACAATCATACCGATCTGAAAGACTTTTTTATTAGAGAATCTGTCACCCAAATCTCCTGAAACTGTTGTAAAGGCAATCATAGTTAGAAGATAACATAAAACTACCCACTGAATCTGATGCTGTGCTACACCTAAACTATCCATCATCTGTGGTAAGCTGATATTAACTATAGTTCCATCGAGAGAAGCTAAAAATGCTCCAATTCCTGTTGCTGAAATAAGAACCCAGACCTTCATAGTACTCTTGTCGTCTGCCCCTTCTTTGCTATTTTTGTTCATTAGAGACAGAATGTGGAAAATCTAGTTAATTATAAGATTTGTGTATGAGTCCGATGCTATTCTGAATAGATCTTCCTAAATTCATCTTCCAGAATATCCATTACAACTACATCATAATAGATACCTTGTAGAAAATGAGCCTCTCTCTTTCTTCCCACTTCCTTGAATCCAACTTTATTATAAACATGGATCGCTCGTTCATTATATTCCATTACCAAAAGCTCAATACGATGAAGATTTAGAATATTAAAACCAAAACTGATAAGACATCTCATTGTATCTGTTCCATATCCTTTACTATGGTTTGCAGGATTATGAATGGTAATTCCCAATTCTGCAGATCTACTTACAGAATTGATTGTTCCTATTCCACAAGTTCCAAGGAAATTTTCGGTTGAAATTTCTTCAATTGCAAAAACATACTCTTTTCCGCTTTTTGCCTTATTATGAACACTTTCAATGAATTCAGCTTCCATCATTGAGGACATAGGTATTAATAAACCTAAACCAATTCTAGATTCATAAGTGTTCCAATGTTCCATGATATCATCTAAATCATCTTTTTCTAAAGGACGGAGTTTTATTTTTTCGCCAATATAAGGTGATTTAGTTTTATAAATATCAGACACAGTTAAATATCCAAACTACTGTTTTAAGAATGTTTAGTTAAAATATATAACATATTACTGATAAATATTTTCTACAAAAATAACAGTTTATATACTTGAAAAACCACTGAAATTCATTGAATACTTAGTTTAATGGTTACTATTATGAATTATATTACAAATCTTTTCCGAAAAACATTCAAACGAAGACTCGGAAAGAACATAGGTACTTTAATTGCAATCTCACTTGGGGTTTCATTAATGGTGGGAGTTCAGATTACGATTACAAGTTTCACAGAAGAAGCTTTAGATTTCTTTGTGGAAGCAATAGGAGAAAATGACATTATCATCAGTGGATTTGGTTTTCCTATTGAAAATTATAGCGCAATAATTGACCAAATCAATTCATCAGAAATAGAGTTTGCGGCTATAAATGCGAGAGTTATGCAAGAAGTAGCAGTATATAATCTTGAAACTGGAGATCTAGAAAAAGGTATTAATGTTGTTGGGGTTGAGCTGGATGAAGATCCAGTGTTTGGGAAGTTCTATTATGAAAATGAAACAGAGATATCTCAATCACAATTAACAAATTATTTCACAAATGAATCTCATGTTTTGTTAGGGTCAGAATTACAAGAAGATCTAAATGTTACTATAGGGTCTATAATTAAAATTAGAATTGCAGAGTTGAATACTACAGGAACTTTGAGATATGAATATAAAACATATGATATGAAGATTATTGATTTTATAGGTGATTTAGGTAAGGGGAAGCAATTTGGGGGAAGAGCTATATGGACCAGTATTGATAATGTAAGATCCATTGTTGGTTATTCATCAAATGAGTGTTCTGATATCAACATTGCTCTGAGTGCAAATCATGAAGAAAATCCAATAGAAAATGAATATGCTAAACAGGTGGAAGAAGAACTCAAGATATTAATAGATGCTGAAGCCAAGGGACTCATTGTTATTGCTTTTCGTGCTTTAATACTTGAAGCATCTGAAGAAATTTTAGGGGATGTACTGATTGCTTTTAATCTATTTGGTGCCCTAATAATTTTTGCTGGTATTCTCCTTTTAGTTAATATACAACTTATACAGGTTGAAGACAGAATTCAGCAATTGGGTATTTTGAGAGCTATAGGCTCAAAAAGAAAAGAAATTGTTCAATTATTTTTGATAGAATCTACTGTTTTGGGTATTTTCGGATCATTTCTAGGAGTTGCAGGAGGCTATGGAATGTCTGTCTTCTTAGTGTACCAAATTGGTCAAACATTTTTCGAGGGTTTTATTATCCTTCAGCCTACTGTAACGTTTGGGGCGGTAACGTACTCAATAGTTCTAGGTTTGATTTTGTCAGTAGGAGCAGGTGTGTTTCCAGCTATAAGAGCTGCAAGAGTAGATGTTATAGAAGTCATCAGAGGAATAAAGAAAGTTAAACCAAAGAGGACTGGTTCTTTTTCACTAGGTTTAGGATTAACTTTTATTGTAGGAGGAATTGGAATCTATGTATCTCAATATCTAGTTTATGGTTCGTTTTTTGTTCCTGATGGTTGGGATACATCATTAGAACAATGGATGTTTATGGGTGCAACTGGAGCATTCTTCATTGGAGTTAGTATACTGTTAGGATATCTTTTCTCTAAGAAAATTATGGGGAATGGTATCGGTTTAACATTTATGGGGATTGCTGTTGTTATGCTTCTCTTCTCACTACCATCATTGAAGGAAGTTACAGAGAATACTCGAATAATTGCAACTCTTGCAGTAGTTTTAGCGCTAGGTTCAATTATTGTTGTCGGTGTAAATCTCTCTACAGTCACTAACTCTCTTAGAGACCTACTATACAAGACTCGATTGAAGAAAGGTGTATCTCTTATCTCAAGTAAATACATGACCTCAAAATCAACAAGAAGTACACTAACTTTCGGGATTTTTGCATTAGTTCTAACCATGAATATTTTTGCTGGTATTTACCAGGCAACATATTCATACAATACATTAGAATCTGCAGAATTTTTCAGTGGCGGAGCTGCAATATTTGTTGAACTAGATACTCCTGTTGCAAATTCGTCTTTAGTTGATCCTGAAGTCGGTATTAAATCGGTTCATGAAAATATAACTTATGTGAAAGGAATCAACTCAACGATTGTTTATATAACAACGATAGAAGGGTATGATTTTGAAATACCATCGGAAATCCTACCTGCAGGTATTGATTTGATTTACAATAATACTTTCAAAAATGGAACTGATTACACATTTGATTTCATTTTTGAACAATCTGTTAATCAATTTACAAATGAATACAAACCTGCTGCATCAGAGGCTTACCAACGAGAATATAGTCATACTATATGGGATTTCTTTTACAATAGAACCAAATTCAACATAGATGGTTATATTGACAATGAGAATGGATATGAAACAGTGATTTCTACAACGCCTATACTTCGACCAGGAGATATATTCAATTTTCATGGACTGGGACCCTATTCACCAAGACAAGTAATGGTTATTGCTTCAATTATGCAATACCCCTTTTCCTTCGAATCAAGATTACCTGGATTGTTGATAACTCCAGATTTTATGCCAATATTGAGAGAAAATTTTGCTTTGTATCCTGACTATACTAGATTTCTCGTGAAAACAACAGAAGACTTCAGAGACAATAAAAATTATGAAATTTCAGAAGAAATAGAGGAATTCTTTAATGGAATTAATTCAACTTTTGTCAAAAATGAAGATTTTGTTGCTGCAGATGCAGATGCGTATTGGGATGAAATGTTACAGTTAGTCGACTTTCAAGTTAAAACATTTGCTTTCCTTGAATACTTTGTAGGTTTTGGATTAGTTGTTGGAGCCTTAGGGATGATTATTATTGCCATGAGAAACGTGTCTGAAAGAAGAAGAGAAATAGGAATGATGAGAGCTATAGGATTCAAGAAACGGCAGATTATAGGATCAATTATGTTAGAATTATTCATACTAGCTATTCTAGGATTACTAATGGGATTCATAAACAGCCTAGTTCTTGGATGGGCATTCTCAAACATCTATAGTTGGAGGTTGGTTGTACCAATAACTAAGCTGTTACTTTATACAGGTATAATGGTAGGGATAGCTTTAGCAGCGTCGATATTACCAGGTATAAGATCTAGCCAGATTACTCCAGCAGAAGCTATAAGGTATGTAGGGTGATATAATGAGTGATGAAATAGTACTGAAAACAAATAATCTGCATAAGATTTACGCTGAAGATTCTTCTATGGAAGTTCATGCACTCAAGGGCTTAGATATAGAAATTAAAAAAGGAGAAATGGTAGCGATTATGGGACCATCAGGTTGTGGTAAAACCACTCTTCTGAATCTATTAGGAGGAATTGATCAGCCTACTAAAGGAGAAATTTTCATTCAAGGACAAGATATTAGTGAATTAGCTGATATTGAAATGACAGAATTTCGTCTGCATAATATCGGATATATCTTTCAGCTCTTCAATCTCTTTGAATTTCTATCAGCACTAGATAACACTGTCTTACCCTTACTCTTGACTAATACGACTAGGTTAGAAGCTGAAGAGGAGGCAAAGATGATGTTAAGGCAGATGGGTTTAGGAGATAAAATTTTCCACTTACCTAACGAACTTAGTGGAGGAGAACAGCAAAGAGTTGCAGTTTCTCGAGCTCTTTTAATGAATCCTGCAATTATTCTTGGAGATGAACCTACTGGAGATTTGGATCGAGACACTTCAACAGAAATAATGAATCTCTTCGTTTCAATCAATGAGAATTATCAACAAACGTTCCTTGTAGTTACTCACTCTGAACATATTGCCTCATTCTGTCACAGAACAATTAGAATTGTTGACGGTGAAATTGTTGATAGTGGAGTTGTGAAAAAATGACTGCAATAATACAAGAAACAGAACACAGTCAAGATACTATCGTAGAATTAACTATTGGAGTTCTCATAAATAAACTAAATAGAGATTCTTTGAATACTCTAATTAGAAAAATCAAGAGATTTTTGTCAAAAATCATATCTTCTTTAAGAATGGACTCTTTTGAAGTACTAGAAGTTAATACCTTTCTATTCATTAGGTGTAATGTACCTTTACATTTGGTAGAATCAGATGAACAAAGAAAATCTGTAATTAATCAATTAGAAATGATCATAAAGAATTACTGTAACAAAGAATGTGACAATTATTCAAAGGAAATAGGGAAAAACATTGAAATAAAAGATATAGCTAAGATGCTAAATCAACTAGTTTTAAGCTCAGGAACTGACAAAGCTAAAGAGATAATTCAGGATATTGAAGAAAGTAAAGATTCTATAGCCACTAGCGTTATTGAAAGAGTTAGCGGAGTACTTCTCAATAGTTTTATTATAATTTGGGATTTTCCTGATGACTTTCCTGATATTATTATGTTTCCAGATCTAATATTGAAAAGAGATATTAGTGATAAAAAACAAAATATGCCTTTAAGGTTAATTGCAGAAAATCTATTAATAGCACAATTTGGGAAAGCTTGTTCAGCAAATCTCCAGCCTATTTTATCTTCTAACGAAGAAGCAATTCAGATATTAGAAAATTTGCTTCTAGATAAAGAGAAAGTAAGACTTCTCGAAGAACAAATGAGCAATAAGCTTTGGAGAACACTTCGCGTAATATTCGGTTTGTTATCATCGACACAACAATCAATCGGAATTCTTCTTAAGCAATTGAAAAGAATATCTGAGGTGAAAATTGAACTTACATATGATGTAAAAAAATTAGATTATAATCCATTGATGGATTATCTAATGTTAGTTGACACAGTAACTAAATGTGATGAGCAAACTCTTCGCTTAAACAACTTACAAATTAAGGTTAAGAATCTCTATCAATCCTTATTGAATATTATCAACAAATTCAAAGAACTACCAGAAAAAGAAATAGATAGAATAGATCTGCTATCTCATATTTTTGTACAAATTCTAACAGAAATTCAATTAATGAAATATTTCGCAGATAAATTCCGTGATTTAGCTTACTTTCAATCAATACCAACTGAATTTGATATAGAGAAACAAGAAACTATAGATGTTAAAGAAGATATAATCCTCAAAGGAGTTTCATTATTCAAAACATATCGTTTAGTTGGTTCTACCGTTTATGCTCTAAGAGGAGTTGATATAGATATAAAAAAGGGAGAAATGGTAGCTATAGTTGGACCAAGTGGAAGTGGTAAAACAACTTTACTAAATCTACTTTCTGGTCTCGATACACCTAGTAGAGGAGCTGTCTTCCTTCTAGGTAGGAACATTGATACTATGACTGATTCTGCTGTTTCCATGTTTAGAAGAAAGAATATGGGGTTCATTTTTCAATACTATAATCTCGTCCCTCAACTGACTGTTCTAGAAAATGTTATGCTTCCTGGCTTAATGGTCGGCGAACCTAGAAGAAAAGTAAGAAAAAGAGCTCTGGAACTAATTAAGGAAGTAGATCTTGAAAGATTTCAGAACCAATTTCCAATTAAGTTATCAGGTGGTCAGATGCAACGAGTCACCATTGCTAGAGCCATGATTAATAACCCTGCTGTTCTTTTTGCTGATGAACCAACAGGTGATTTAGACTCTCTTACTGGGAAAATTGTTATAGATTTAATTAGTAGATTCTCAAAAGAAAAAGGAACTGCAGTAATTTTGGTTACACATGATTTAGAAATGGCTAATACATGTGACAAACTAATTAAAATTGGAGATGGTAGAGTCATTTCAGATTAGATTTTTTTCTTTTCCATCTTTTTGATTTTTTCTTTCCATTTGGTAAATCGCTTTGGATTTGGAGGATATTTCATGGATAATTTCTTGATTCTCTCAGCAAGTAACAATCCTTTTGCTACTTTTAGAAGTAATTTAGGTTTTCTTAATCCTTTCAATATCTTTTGAAAGATAGGTAATTTGACTGAGTAAGAACCCATTATAGCATCTACATCATCTTGTGAAATAATACCTTTCTCAAATAAAAATGAAAAATCACTGAAGGGTACTGCATTTAGAAGCTTATGAACTGCTATCCCCAAGCCCCCATCGTAACCATACTCATGCCATATTTTAACATTGTAGTCCCAAAGAGCTTTTTCGCTATAATCTTCATTTCTAATTGCTTTTTCTAATACCTCAGAAGCATAATATGCACTTAATAAGGCTGGACCATGGCCTTCACCACTAATTGGATTAACAAGTGTAGCAGCATCTCCACAGGTTAAAAAACCATCACAAACCATTGAATATAGTGGTAATCTGCCAGATAGGGTGTCTCCTGCTCGATCCACTACTTTAGCATCTGGGAAAATCTTCTTTCTAATGGTTTCATGAATTTTCTTGACATTTTCATTTTTGTTCCTATCGCTGAGTAACCATCCTACTCCTACATTCAGCTGTTTTTCTCCTTTGGAAAAAATCCAGAAATATCCTGGAGGTGGCATCTCATCGTGATATTCAATTCTCATTTGTTTTTGATAATTATGAGCGTTAGGTGTTTCTATAATCTCTCTGTAAGAGACAATCGTTTCTGTTTTCTTCAATACTTTTGGGAATTTATCACATGTTGAATCAGGGATTCCTCTTCGAACAATTCCTGTCACACCAGAACAATCAACGACTATTTTTGCATAAATATCGATTAGTTTACCATTTTTTTGTCTAACCTTACATCCAACAACTTGATTTTTGTTGATTATTGTGCCAACAACTTTATGTTCAGTTTTAACTTCTAACGATGAATAATCTTCAAGAGATTCTAAAAGCCGTTGTCCATATTTCAAGCGATCAACTGTTTGTGACTTGAATTCAAGGGATAACTCGAAATCGCTGACAGGACGAAAATGAGCTGTTTCTAAGTTTTCAGAAATTTCATTATCATATGGTTGTTTTATTCCAGAATATTCATAGAGTCTTCTTGTAGAATTTGGTGATAATGCATCCCCACAAGGTTTGTAACCTATATTTTCCTTAATCTTTTGATCAACAACAATTGCTGATATATCTCTCTTTCCAAGATTAATAGCTAAACTAACTCCTGCAGGGCCAGCACCTACAATAAGAATATCAGTATTTATGCTCAGACTTTTCATCCAACATTATGTGGAATATGATAAATAAAAATCTTTCAGCAGAAAACAAAGAAATTTTTACACATAATATATCTTAAATAGAAGATGTCTTTTCGGTTAACAACTATGACTTCAAACCAAAAATCACAATTTTATCTCGAGATGATAGAACGATCGCATGAAGCATTTCGTGAATTCTTAACACATCTACCTGAAGATATTTTGACTTGGAAAGTTCACGATTCATTATATTCAGCAGGATGGATAATAGAGCATCTAATACATGACCAAATGTGGATAGTAAATGTAATTCTAAACAATAAAGAAGAAGGTTATCATCTTAAGGCAAAACCTGAAGGACTAAATCTAGATGATTTGATAGAAGGTTATGATGATTTAGTATCTGAAGCAGAAGAAAAATTAAGCAAAATTACAGATGTTCAATTAAATGAAGCAAGATCTTACAAGGAATATAGTATATCTGTTGAAGATTGGTTATTTGAATATATTCAGCATTTGAACCACCATGGAGGAGAGCTTAGTTTAATCTTAACTGCTTGGAAAAGAAAAAATAGATCCTTAACTGAAGAATAATTATCCATCTTCTAAAATCTCTTCAGGAGTAAAAGGTTCAATATGTATTAACAAATCTCTAAATGAACCTTCAGATTCAAGTTTTGCTTTAACTTTTTCAGAAACTTCATGAGCACTAAAAATAGTTAATTCTGGATCCACTAGGATATGAAAGTCTCCTGTATATTGACCAAAAATAGATCTTAATCTGATTATATGAACATCTTTAATCTCAGGAAATGAAAATGCTATTGATTTCAATTTTTCAATAATTTCTGGAGTAGGTCCTTTGTCTAGTAATTCTGGAAGAGACATCTTTGTGATTTCATATCCTGTAAAGAGAATTAAGGCTACAATTACAAATGCACATACAGGATCTAACCACCATACATCAAAACTTACACCAATAAAAGCAATAATTACAAAAACTGAGGAAATTGCATCTGTTCGATAATTTTTCGCATTAGCAATATAAATAGTTGATTTAATTTTCTTACCTATTTTCATAAGAACTAGAGATATCCCTAGTTTTGTGACAAGTGATACAATTGCAGCAATAAGTACCAAAATCTCAAAATTATATGATTCACCCACAATTAAACGGCTTATAGATTCTTCTGCTATAAAATACGATGAAACAAACATAGTAAAAGCAATTACTAAACTTGAAATAAGTTGGTATTTCTGATGACCAAAAGGATGTGATTCATCTGGTGGTTTTCTACTGATTCTTTCTCCAGCTCCTGCAAAAGTTGCAGAGACAACATCAAGAACAGAATCAAAACCATCTGCGATTAGACTTATTGAATTAAATAAAAATCCTATAACCAGCTTTAAAATGACAAGTAATGCATTAACCCCAATTGAGAGTATGTTAGCAATAGCAGTTAAGCTGATTTTGGGCATGAAATTTGGTTATAATACAATATCAATAAATCTTTTGATGTGTTTTAGAAAAATAAAGAATGGAAAGTGGATTATTTTCCTCCACTTACTTGAAGTTCCTCTAGTAACATCCAAGGAGCTTCATGACCACTTCGATTTTCTGTTTCCTTGCTTAAATCATCTATTTTTTGATAAACATCAAAAACAGTACAACCAATAACAGCATTCTTTATTGGATGCAGTATCTCACCATTCTTCACAAGGAAACCTTGATTGATTTGTGCTGAGATTTGAGGATTATTACCACTTGAATGTAAAGGAGAAGCTATCATCAATACTCCTTCTTTCATATCAGACAATAGACTATCTTTTGAGGTTGTTCCAGGTTTAATGCTAAGTGTATAAGGAGCAGGTCGAGGTCTTGATGCAAATGATCCCCTTGATGCATGTCCAGTATTTTCTAAACCTACTAAAGGTGCAGTATAGGAATCAGTAATATAAGTTTGGAGCATTCCATTTTCTATCAAATTTAATTTCTTAGGAACGACACCTTCATCATCAAATGGTGATGAATCAGTTCCTCCAGGATAGAAGGGGTCATCTGTAATGTTTAGCTTTTCACTTGCTATTGAATCTCCGATTTTATCAACGAAGAACGCTGTTCTATTAAAGACACTTAGAGCATTAATTCCATTAGAAAGAATTGGTTCAACAGTACCATAGGTACTATCAGGATCAAGAAGAACAGGTAAAGATGCTGTCTCTATTTTCTTAGACCCTAGCATTTTCTTAGCTCTTTCTCCAGCTACATTGCCAATTTTTAGATGCTTGAAATTAGAGAGAGCAGTTGCAGCATCGTAATAATAAGCGTTACCAATATCCTCACCTTCTGCTATTTTCACTCCAAGATAACCACTAACAGATGTCTGTGATGAAGTTCGGTCTATACCAAGAGAATTAACAATATATCGTACTCCATGTCCTGTTGTAAAGTTACCTCCAATTACAGCATTCTCGTGAATTTGAGCCTCTTGAATAGATTGTAGTATAAGTTCTGTAAACTCTTCTACATCTAAATCAATGATAGCTTGATCATGTCTTCCTGGAATTTCTGGAGATGGTTTGTCATCAAAAGGAAGAGAATCAAAGTTAGGGTCAGGAGGACTTACTTTAGCTAGAGAATAAGCATTTTTGACACAATTTTCAATACTTTCTGTTGTGAAAATTGTTGTGGAAGCCATTCCTATTGACTTGTCTTTAATTATTCGAATCCCTAAACCTGAATTACTGACATCTGTAAACTTTCTGATAGAACCTCGTTCTACTTGAACACTCTTTGCGGAGCCGTATAATGTATATGCTTCAACTTGATCAGCACCTAGTGATAATCCATGCTTTACAATGTATTCTGCTAATTCATGTAAGTCTTCTTTTGATGTCATTGTTTAGTACCTCCTACAACTAAATCTGAAACACCCAGATTAGGACCACCACCCGTTACTGGAACCCATTGACCTCCCTTACCACAGGTCCCTTGAAAAGCAGCATCCCATTTTTCTCCAATTGCGAAAGTATTTTGCAACACTTCAAGAGTCATACCCGACATCCCAACATTTCCCATCATATCTGTAATCTCTCCGTTTTCGATATAATATCCTAGTTGGCATGTAAAGTAGAATTGTCCTTTAGCTGGAACAACATAACCACCGTATGAATCTTTTAGATATACACCATCTTTTGCCATTTCAGCAATTTCTTCAAGTTTCATATCACCATCATCAACGTAGCTGTTTCCCATACGTGCTTGAGGAGTGACATTGAAATTCATTGCTCTACCAGAACCATTTGGTTCCATACCAAGAGTTGTTGCTGTTTCTAGAGTGTGGAAGTACTCCTTGAGAATACCGTCTTCCACTAAAACTCTCTTTCGAGCTTTTGTGCCTTCTGAATCATATTCAAAAGTACCTCGTAATTGGGGAATGGTGGGGTCGTCATAGACATTAATGCCTTCAACACCTACACGTTGGTCTATTTTTCCTTCTAAAATAGAGTTTTTTGCAATAATCCCATCTGCTTCACAAGCATGTCCAAATGCTTCATGGATAAACACACCGGTAAGTGAAGGGTCCATAATTACATTCATTTTTCCAGATGGTGGTTCTCTGGCTAACAATAATTTTTCTACTAATACTGCTGATTTTAACCCTTCTTCTTCGGGGTTCCAATTCTCTATAAGTTCCCAACCACCTACACCACCAATAGAATCAAAGACATTTTGCATTTTCGTGCCTTCTCTCCCTACAACATTTTTCATTAATCTGATTGTATGAGTTTTATTGCTAACCTTTGTTCCGCGATTATTTACGACAAATTCTTTACTATGTGATTCCTGATAAGTTGCAGAAGCTTCTGCAATTGTATCCGAGTATTCTCGTGCAGTTTGTTCTGTTTTAACAATTTTCTCGAATTTTGTCTCTTTATCTATATCTCTTGGATCAATCTCTAGTTTTGTTGCTCCACTTCCCTCATACACCCATTTGTCTCCAATGGTTCTTTCTTGTTTAGTGTATTTTGATCCAGCTTTAGCCATCTTAATTGCTTTATTAGCTGCCTTTAGGATTGATTCCTTATCAGTGTTAACTATTGTTGTGAAACCCCAAGCATTGTCTATCAAAGCTCTAATGGCTACGCCTCCAGTTGTCTGATTACTTATACTATCAAATCGACCATTTCTTACAGTTAAAGATTCCCCCATAGCATAAGCATAACGGATATCTAGAAAATCTTTAGGAGTAAGAGTTACAGAGTTGATAACATTCTCTAATATGTCTAACATACGTTTTCTTTTTTTTTCTATGAGAATATAAGGATAATTGTTTAACAATAGAATTACTGAAGAATGAACTTAAAGTCGAAAGTCAGAATGTTCTCCACACTTTCTGCAGTTACCATCTTTTCCAAGTTCTTGAATTTTAACATTATAATGAACACGCTCAACTAAAGTCGCTTCACAATTCTGACAGTAAGTTGTATTTATTTCAGAATAGGGTAAATTTCCAGTATAAACATATTTCAAACCAGCTGCTTCTGCAATTTTTCTAGCATTCAAAATCGTTTCAACGGGAGTTGGAGGAACATGTTGCATTTTATAATGTGGATAGAATCTACTGAAATGTACTGGAACTTTTGAATTCATTGATTCCAATACCCATTTCGAAAAAGCTTCAATCTCAGAAGGATTGTCGTTATAAGTTGGAATGAGTAACATAGTAAGTTCTACATGAATCCCTTCTTCCCACATTCTGATTACGTTTCTTTTTATGTGTTTCAAACCTGGAAAAGTTGTAACTTCTTTGTAGAAGTCTTCAGTAAATGCTTTAATATCAATATTGACTGCATCTATGATAGGTATAATTTCCTCTAGAGGCTTCTTATTTATCAAACCATTCGAGACTAAAATATTTCCATATCCATGTTCATGAGCAAGCTTTCCTGTATCTCTTATCCATTCCCAGTTGATGAGAGGTTCATTATAGGTATAAGCAATTGTCTCACAATTGTTTTTTCCAGTGATTTCAATTGCATTCTGAGGAGTTATTGTTATAAGATTATTACTTTCTGCAGAAATTTGACTTATACTCCAATTTTGACAATGAGCACAATGAAGATTGCATCCAGCTGTTCCAAAACTCATTGTGGTTGAACCAGGTTTGTAGTGATAAACAGGTTTCTTCTCTATAGGATCATCATGAACTGATGTGAACCGATTGTAACCTAATGCATAAAGTGTTCCATCTATATTCTTCCGAGCCTTACAATTTCCCAGATTTCCAGATTGAATCACACAATTTCGTGGACATAAAAGGCAGTGAACAAAATTTCCCTCTTTCTTTTCATAATGTTCTGCTTCAAACAACATCAAATGTATCACGGATACCTCATCAGCCGATGTGCAAGTTATGTTCTCTAATACTACTATAAATGTGACGATAATTGAAGAATAAGATGTAAGGCAGAAATTCCTGTTTTTACTCTTTTAAGAAGGAGATATATCCAAGAAGAACCTTGTTGCTTCCACTGGAAAATATTCTTTGCAATATGTTGAAAAATCATTTTTTGGCTACTCACAGTTGGATAACTTCTACCAAAAAGATAAAAAAGGCTGAAGTGCCGTTTTTAAATGGTTAAGTCACAAATGACAAAAAAATCTGGTTCTGATAAAGGTGAATTTAAAGATTTGAATATTATCAAACTTAAGAAAGGAGAAACTGTTAATGTGACTAAAGCATTAGGTTCAAATAAAAGATTAGCTATTTTGAAGCATCTTTCAGAAAATGAGCTTAACCTTTCTGAGATTGCTGCAAAGATTGAAAGTACTCCCCAAGCTGTGTATCATCATCTACAGATTTTAGAAAAATCAAAACTAATATTCGTAGTTAGAGAAGAGAGTATCAAAAATATGGCTAAGACAATAAAATTCTATCGTGCGAGCTATCAACCAGATGCCATCAATCTAATATTATGGGCTCCTCTTGACGAAGTCGAACTAACTGAATTACAATCAAGAGTTCCGATACCTGAACGACCAGTACAAAGAATTGTTCGCAAAATGGCTGATAAAGTCTTTAAGGAAGTGAATGAGTTTAAGATAGAAATTCTAACTTCCGTAGTTAAGGATATGATTGACCATGCTCACGAATCTATGAATTCTTTGAAAGAAGATTATGGTCTTGAAATAGATGACAAACTCTGGAATTTAATTGTTTTATTCTCAAACCTTTCTGTTTTAAATTCAGTTAAGAAATTATCAGAGGATTCAAAATCCCGAGAAAAAGTTGAAGATTTACTTTCCTTGTTATATGAAGAAATGGACGATGTATAGAAAGATTAATCCTTTTCTTTCTGATCATCTGCAGATGTTAGTGAGAAATCAAGAGTTTTTTGACTAGAAGATTGAAGGTCTTTTAGTTCTACTTTAACTCCTATTCTTTGGACATCTCTGATTGCTTCTTCCAAGTAGTGGTTTTTATCGATTTTAGTAGGATCAGCTAAAGAAGGATGCATTGCTCGTTTATATAATGAAGAGCTTCCCTCCATGATTACAAATGGAAATCGCTCATATTCTTTCCAGATTTCATCTACATTCAAATCCATTCTAATGGCAAAATCTTCCAAAGCTCCAATTGCTGAAGTTTTTGATTTGTAATCTTTAGGATTCCTTCTGATCGGACCTAAAATAGTCGTTTTATCAATTAATTCTTGGTCAGCTATCTTTTTGAAATCTAATCCTAATTCGATTACTCTTTGTCTAGCTTTTTCGAGATCCCCATCCTCTAAAACACATTTTAAAGCTTCAATCTGAACCTCTTTTGCAAAGGGTGAAGTGTCACTTCTAATCGCCTCAAAACCAATTATTGTTAACTCGCCTGTAACTGCACTTATGTAACTATACCGTTTTTTTGTTTCTGGTGCAAAGACTATTCTTGTAGCTAAGTCAACAAATTCTAATTCCATTTCCTTAGGTAGTTTTGTCTCGAAAAACGCTAACAACTCGAAAGCTTCAGGAACTTCTTGTAAAGAAAAAGCTTCTTTCTGTTTTACTTTTTCTGCAATCTCAAAGACTTTTTCTTTGTCTGATAATTTGATGAAGATACTGTCAGTGTCCCCATAAATCGCTTGACAACTATTACCAGAGAACTCTTGTGTCCATTTGTCTATTTTCTTAATGTAATCTTTTGCTATGCTTGTAATTGCGTTTGAAATTTCTGTATCATAAAAACGACTACCTACATAATTGTGACTACCATACAGTGAATTCGCAGTAACTTTCAGAGCACTTGACTTAGTTTTAAGTTTGTGTAATTTAATACCTAATTCTGCTTTCTTCTTAGAATCTTCAAATGTTCGAAGGTAGGTTTCTAAGTCATAAATTTGTTTTTTGATCTTCCTTCTCTCTTCTAGAAGCTCTTTCATCATGATTCTCAAACCAGAATCTGGTTCATTCTTAAACTTCTTCTCTGGTAGGGCTACAGAACCATTGTATCCTTCACCACCTACATTGAAAGCCACCATTATAGAAGGAAACATAGACCGGAAATCCGCAATAAGAACAGCTTCGTGAAGTGTTCCTTTAGGAACAAGAACAAATCCTCCAATTGCCATAGATCTAGTGCTTTTTCGGAAGGCCAATTCCTCTCTTGTAGGTTCACTGGGAATTAGAGTTTTCTTATGATGTAAAACTCTGAAAAGTTGAAACTCCCCGATGTGTCTTGGAGTAGAGTAAATCCCTTCAGAAGGACGTATTCCAGCAAGTTTTATAACTTCTAGCCATTCTTCCATCCCCATTTCAAAAAATAATTCATGCACGATTTTTGCATCCAGATTACTTAACTCAATCAGCTTCTTTTTCAGGTTTTTTTCCTGTTTTATAACAGCCTTAAACCAAACTTCATTTACTTTAGCATATCCTCCTTCTCTCTCAATTTGCAGTAGTTCTTGTGAGAAATCGGATAGACTTTTTTTACCAGTTCTAGTTCTTAACCATCTTGTGCTTTTAACTAAATCATAAACAATGTAACCTGGAATCCTGTAACCGAGATAACCTATAGGTTCCTTGATTCTTACATCTTGAAAAGGACCCAACAACTCTGGATCTATACCTAATTTTTCCATTCGTGAAATCAAATAGGGAAGCGTAACACGATCTCCATTGAATGTTACAACGACTTCTGGTGAAATTGTATGTATTTCATTGATTAAATTCCTGATAAGATTTCGCTCATTTTCATCGTCATTTTTTTCTAGTATGAAACTTTTAGTTTTAGTGTACTGCCTATCACTTCCCCAAGTAATACTCGCGGAAATTATTCGTTTCTCTTTCTCTTGTAAGATACTAGAGAAATTCTTAATTTTCTTACCTTCTTCTGTATAAGAATTTATTACTAAACTTAAAGAAAGAATGTTAATAGGAAAATCAACTTCATCTTCAATGGGTTCAATATCACTATAGTTTACCTCTATAATCCTACTATCGCTCCCAGAATCTTTTTCTTTGTAATTAGAGATTTTTATCCAGTTCAATCCATTAATATTATTATCAATCAGGAACCTGGAAACATATGAAATATCATTTTCATAGCTTCTTATGCCAATTTCCTTTAGTTTTTTACTATATCTCATAATCTTCCATGGATTACGACCTAGTATCTTGTAAAGATACATGGGTTTGTGCTGATAATATTTGTATTTTGTTAAAGGATAATGATCCTTAATCCAATCTCCAAATTCCTTTTCTTTGTAAAGCAGGCTCTGAATAGCATTGGTAGTTTCAGGTAATTCATCTATGTAGAAATATGGATAGAAACCACTAACATGGGTAATAATAAGCTGATTTTCTTGTGTTTTACCACGAATTCTTATAATTGGTTCTTCAATTGCTTTTTCCTTCTCTTGAATAAAAAAATCAATATCAATAATGACACATTTCAGCGGAGAAGGTTGTTTGGACATCTCTCGTTCACATTTTTAATGAAGCCGTTGTAATAATCTATTTCTACTATAATATTTAAACCCTTTTTAAATACTAATGGCTATTCTTTGATAATTATCATCTGAGAAAATAGTTTTTGATATATAAATTTGGTAAATTTAGGGGTTAAATTTTTAACTGATTGGTGTATTTTAATAATGTTGATACATGTCATCCAAAAGATTACCTCCAGATGTGTATAAGAATTTACAGAAACTAAAGCTATCTGCGGATACCAAAAGTGGTACTGTTGAAGAGACCATAACTCTAGAAAAACCTACAGATGATGATGATGATCCTCGTCCTCACTATTGGTTCCTACTTATGCTCTCTTTCGGGCAAAGATCTGGGTATGTTTATGATAGGTCTGGTTTGCACATCCCTGAACCTGATACTTATGTCTATAGTGTAGAAATGTGGAAATTTAAGGGTTCTACAATAAAAGGTGTCGAAACTATTTCTAACAAAGTCGATTTCAATGAAGCTGTGAAAACTTTCCAGAGACTTAAGGAAGAAATTATCAGTCAAGGATTTCGTATAATGCACTAAATTTTTTTAGAATACGAAAAGAACTCCTGTTACTATTGAAGTAATAACAAAACCAATGCAGATCAGTAATAGTTTGTTTGGTTGATAGAAGACTTTCTTTAGATCCCCTATTCTTGCTTCATCCTTTAGC
Organism: Candidatus Heimdallarchaeota archaeon; assembly: GCA_030603365.1. Lineage (GTDB taxonomy): Archaea > Asgardarchaeota > Heimdallarchaeia > Heimdallarchaeales > Heimdallarchaeaceae > UBA460. The sequence continues at coordinate 387,751 of JAUVXV010000002.1, read as the reverse complement.
ATTAGTCGTATATTAAAAAATAGACTGCCTGCAAATAGAACAACTACTATTACAGTTATAATAAGAATCTGCCATAATTTTATGGTTTGCTCCAAATATACAATGCTAAAACCATAAACTGGAAGAAATGCCAAGTAGAATATTAATATCTGGAAGATTATCTGAGCTGAAAAAGATTTGACTTTATCAATTTTATGAGTAAATAAAATCAATTTGGCTGAAAGAGATAAAGATGCAATGATAAAGAATGTAGATAAGATTACAAGAAGAAATCCAAAAACACTAAAGTAATGGAAGTATCTAACACGAAGTAGACTAGAATAAATCAAAGTATGTCCTCCTCCTAAAAGTAAAGCACAGATTACTGCTCCTAGTGGATTAAGAGTTTTTGGTTTTTTAACAACAGGAACTTTGGATAGTAAATCTTTCTCAGTAAGTGCCAATCAATTCCCCTCTGAAGGTTCTTTTGCTAGTTCGTTCTCGCGCAAATACCTTTCTGCGGCTCTTATAACTTTTCGTGTATTTTCAAAAGTGAGCATGTCAAGAGCTTCCTCATATTTTGCCCAATGAAAACCAATATGCTCTTTTGAAATCTGCACTTCAGATACTGGTGAAATTCCGATTAAGTAAACTACCGTTTTCTTAATTCTATGTGATCCACGAGTGAAATAGTAAGTAATCTTATGTTGAAACTCTTCTAAAATAGCAATGTCTTTGATACTAGTTTCCTCATAAGCTTCTCTTAGCGCCGCTTGCATAACAGTTTCGGTCCCCTCAATTCTGCCTTTAGTTAATCCCCAACGATTTTCTGTTACGCGACTACGCCCATAATTAAGTAGGAGGTATCTTCCTGCATTGTATATTACAATTCCTGCAGAGGTCTCTAATTCCATAGTATCAACGACGTATTTTATTATAGGTTTTGAATTAAATTAATAAGCTTATGTATTGATTCTCCTTTTAGGGGATAGTCTTATGTAGAATAAGGTTTAAAGCTATTTGATGATACATTTAGCTGCATTCATGGATATAGAAACAGGATTAGGAAGAACCATCTTCCATGATCATTCTATCCAAATAAGTGAAGAATTAATCTGGCCAATGATAAGTGCATTGAACAATTTCGTAGGTGAATGTACACAGAGTGAGAGAGGATTGGTTAATGCAGCACTTGAAGATATCAAAATCTATCTTTATGCTCCTGGAGGAGAAAATAATCCGCTACGTTTCGTGTTTTTTACAGATCTTTTTGATAATAATTCATATCTAGAATTAAAAGGACAAGCAATCTTTGAAGTTCTTTCTCCATTTATATCCTTTGAGACTTACGATCCTCCAACAGATATTTCTCATAAAGTCAAGGAAATTGTGAAATATACTCAAATATTCCCTAAAGAAAGCATTGAACCAGCTTTCATAGATTCTATATTAAAAAGATATACAAACCTAGAAGAAGCTGGAAAATTATATGTTGCTGATTTATTTATAGGAGATATAGATCAAGGTAAAGTTTTCACCTTTATCAATAGAGAAAAACTTCAAGAGAAGAATAGCATTTCGCTTTTTTCTGAGCTACTACTAGCTTTTTCAATTGACAGTGATATTTTTGTTAAATCATCTTTAACACAAAGAGAGAAAAAGAGACTTGATAGTCTAAGAATTGATACATCTGAGATTTTTGAAGGATGGTTTTGTCAACAATTAGCAAAAGAGGATAGTGATTTTTGGTTAGTAGGATATTTCTTCTTCAAAGAAAGATATGAAGAGGAAATTCTTAACATCCTAAGAAGAACAGGTATAGAAATTTCTGAAAAAATTGACTTTAGCCTAACAAAAAGACCATTTTAGTTTGATTCTATTTGTTTGCTTGAATCTTCTTCATCTTCTTCCTCTTTATCTGGGAACTTCCATGCCATAAGTAGATTGAAAGGTAAGAGTACTAAACTAATAATGAAAACTGTTAAGAAGTTGACTCTGGAAATTATGATACCGGCAAGAAAAGAGGTTGGTAACCATCCAACACTAGATAATCCTTGCACTAATCCATATGCTTCAGCTCTTCTTCTTTTGTCAAAATTTGTTAGTATAGACATTATTCCAGGCATCCAGAATGCTACGCTTGCTCCTAATCCTATCCATCCAATCATTATGATATACAACCTGTATTGTGGAAGAGTAAAATATGCAATTATGTTTGCTGTAAAGAATAATCCACCTGTAAGTTGACTAAGAAGAAGGAGCTGCGGTTTACTTAATTTATCAGATACTTTTGTTACAGGTATAAAAAATATAAGAGTGCTTAAATTGAAAACCAGCTGAAGAACTGCTATATTTCCTTCATTAAAATTATATTGAGTAACTAGACTGCCCCAGAATATACTTATACTCAATCCCCAGGTTAAAGCGTCCAATATGAAAAATCCTATTGCGTAAGGTACTCCAGGATTTCGAAAAATTTCTTTTAAGAGATTGAGATTAGTTTTAACTTCTTCTATATAGTTGTTTCTTTTGGTTCTATTAATTCTATTAATGATTAATACAACTGGAATGGAAAGGTAAAGGAAAATTGATTTGAACATCTGGATAAACATTAGATAGATAGCTTTCAAAGATTGAATAAATTGCTTGAATATACTAGGACTATAGTCCTTTATCACATGTGGCTCTTTTAACGCAAACAATTGATAGATGAACATTATTATCCTTAATGCAGCGAGGATAAAGAAATACACCCAGATTTCAATTTTGTTAGTTAAGATTCTTATTATTAGAGGACCAATTAAGCCTGTTGCGTAGAAAGCCATATTAATAAGACTAAAAGATGATGCTGTTTTTTTCTTTTCTGCACTTTCAGCTATTAAAGCACCACCTGCAGGATCTCCAAATCCAAATCCTAAGGATACACAGCTTAAACCAAGGAAAGCTACAGCAAGAGCATAAGTTAAAGGAAGACCATTTTGGGTAAGATGAGGATGCTTAAGAATATCAACGAAGAATCCATCTGAAAAAGTATAGAAGGAAATGGGATGCTTTAAAGGAAGTATTCCTGCTATTCCAAATAATAACATAGCTACAGGAAAGAAAAGAAAACTACCAAGAATTACTCTTTTTCGTCCAATCTTATCGCTGATTTTGGCTGCAAAAATCAATGGAACAATTTGTATCAGTGATGCTATTGTCATGATTGTTCCTAATGTTTCTTCAGGATTTACACTTCCTCCATTTAAATTAATCAATTCAACAATAAAAGGTTGTAAAATTACATTATAGAAACCTGCAATAAGACCAGAAATGAGGTTAGCTATCACTAAAACACGTATGTTTATCTTCCTAGAAGGATGAAGAGCTACCTCATGAATTGCCATATCACAAATGAAAACTAATACCGTTAAAAATTGATTGATGGTGATATATTTTTGTTCAAAAGATATGTTTTATATAGACTTTGTCACTGGGAAGCTTATGACAGAATACTTGGATACACCGATATCTTGGGGCTCAGAGATTATTAATCATTTCGTTCCAGCAAAGTATAAGGATCAAACAAAATTCTTACACCCTCCAGAATTTTCTAAAAGTCCTATGTTTGAGGGAACAATTGAAGAAGCTTTAATGAGAAAGCTATCAGATCCAATTGGATTTAACATCTCTTTTGATGATCTTGTGAAACAAAAATACGAAAAGGGAAAACCAGTTGTTTTTGTAATAGATGATTACACTAGACCAAATATTCATACTAAAGTTATTTTACCGATAATGATAGAAAAAATATTTTCTCTTGGTGTTTCAAAAGATGATTTTAGAATATTAATTGCAACAGGAACTCATAGAGTACCAAAAGAGGAGGAATATCCAAAAGTGGTTGGTGATAGGATTTATGAAGAATATAGATCACAGATAGTATCTCACGACTGTGACATAGAAGGTGTCTATGTTGGAGAAAGTGATGCTGGAACACCTATGGAGTTCGATAAATTAGCTTTTGAAGCATCGATCTTGATTCCTATAACTGATAGTGAATTGCATTATTTTGCAGGTGTTGCAGGTACTATCAAAGAAATATGTCCAGGAATTGCTAGCAGAAAAACTGTAAGACAGAATCATCCTAAGATGTTTGACAGAGAATTAGGTTTTGTACCTGGATGTAAATTAGGTGGAACTAAAGAAAATCCTGTAATTACAGATATCAAAAACATGGTAAATATTCTGAAGTCAAAAGTCACGATCTTTGGTATTGATACAATTGTTACAGAGGGAAGTATAGTGCATATTTGTACAGGTGATCTGGTTGAACTACATGATGAAGCTAAAAAACATATTGTAGAAATGAGAACAGTACGTCTTCCTAAAGCAGCAGGAATAGTTGTTAGTGGTATGCAAAGCTGGGGAATCAATCTGTACCAAGCTGGTAAAGGAATCCATGCTGCATGGAATGCTGTGAAGCAAGATGGTAAAGGGGAAATCATAGCGGTTGCACCTCTTCCAGATGGTATTGGTAATGCTAATTATGAACAAGTTATGCAAGAAACAGGTGATATGCCACTCCAAGAAGGTCTTGAATATATTTTAGATAATTACTGTACAACAGAAACTTTCAAAATAGGTAACCAAAAACCAGTGGATACTATGCGTATAGTAAAAACAATTGGAGAAGGCAATCTGAAAATAATTTCAGACTGGGATGCTGAACAATTAAGAAAATATTACAGAGTTAATCCAATTAAAACACCTGAAGAATCACCAGTTGATGCACTTCGAAAAGAAATAACTCACTATATGTCAGAAAATCCTGATGAACTAATATATATAATGGATGATCCAGGATTGTATATTATAATCGACTAGGATTTCTCTTTTTATAATTCCAGAGTATCTTCTGGCCAAATTTTTTCTATAACCTCATTATTACACTTCATACAAAGATTCTTTTTCTGAATGATACCATCTTTATCAGTTGAGAAATTTTGAATTAAACCTCTATCACAAAGTATATCTGATTTACAATCTGTACAATAAAAATACCTGCCTTTCTGTTTAGGTGACCATAGATATTTACTACAAGAAGCACATCTGTCTCTGAAATCACATTTCATATGCTGAGCTATGATTGTCAACCTCTATTCCTCCTTTTTCATAATCCAATCATGATATGCACGTTTCTTTTGCCTTTCTTTTCGCTCAGTTTCTTCATTGGATTCTCCTATTTCACTTCTAAATTCTTCTTTGATTTTTCTACTGGTATCATCAAAATCCCATCTTTTCATGGATAATCCACAATCTAAACATACCATGAATGGAGCTTTATACTTGACTTCACCACCACAATCAGGACACCTTGCCACCCAAATTCACCTTCTTCTACATCAAATATATGCTTTAATGTTTTAAAAATTAATGCTTTGTGTCAAGAAAATAGTGAAATTTAAATCGCTGTTGAATTAAGAAATGTTGGTGCACGCACCGGGATTCGAACTCGGGTTGGAGGCGTGGGAGGCCTCAGTCCTACCACTAGACTATGCGTGCTTTATTTGAAAAATCATTAATTACTTTTAATTGTTGTGTAAGGTGTTTGTGAAAGAGCTTCTGCTAAGACATCTCACTTAAGACTGAGGAAAGTGTCTCAATGAATATTTTCACCTCTTCTTCTGTATTGTAAAGGTGCGTAGATACCCTCAAAATATCATTGAATGGTAATTCATACATGAAAAGATGAGAACAGAGAGCTCCACTTCTTATTTGGATATCCTTCAAGTCTTCTAGAACTATAGCCAGATCATGAGCTTCAATTTTATTACTGCCAAAGGAGATGATAGGACCATATTCCACATTTTCTACACTGTTGATTTCAATATATGGTAAATTTTCTAACTCTTTTCTTAGGAAATTATTTAATTTACTTTCATGATCCTGAATTTTAGAAAAGCCAACGTTTGATAATATCCTTAAACTGTTTACCATCGAACTAATATTTGCACAATTAACGAGTCCTGTCTCGAATTTAGAACCTGAAGATGTAAGTAAATAATACTCTTCTTCCAAAGTAATTATTGAATTTCCGCCCACAATTAATGGATCCATCTTATCATAAAACTCTTTTTTAGTGATTTGAAAAGCTGTTCCAGGGGGTCCTAATGCACCAATGCAACCTGATGCGAAGACAACATCAGGAGAAATTTCTTTGAAATTTAGCTCTTCATGACCTAAAGAATAACTTATGTCAAGAAGAAAAGTTGCACCAGTGTCTTTGCAGACTTTAGCTATCTCAGACCAATCTCTCTTAACTCCGTTGGTTGAAGTTAAAGAAGATAAAAGCAGAATATCTTGTTCGGAATTTACCTTCTGATTAATGCTCTCTAACAGATTTGTTTCGTTTTTTACATTCAAATAATCTATTTCTGTTCCATGATCATTATTAGCTCTGATAGCAGGACCAATTACAGAGTGTTCTTCAAGAACGCTAGTTATAATCCTCCTATCTTTGATATCTTCTATTGAATAAAGGATACTTGTTAAGTTGGATTCTCTTGAAGGAAAAAACGAAATTTGAACAGGTTCTACTTGAAATAGATTTGCTAGCTCTCCCCTTTTTTCTTCTAGAAAATTATTACTTTGAGAAATTTCATTATGCATTCCCCTAACTGGTACACTTCCCCCATCTAGATAATAATCAGAAATGGCTTTAATTGAGGAAATAGGCATTTTACCAATGGTTGCAGAATCTAGATATATTTGGTTAGATCTTATGTTAAACTCGATTCCAAATCGTGTTATAGACGACATAATTTCGTTTTTCTATTATTTATTCTGTATTAAAACTTTACTTGTTCTAAAATCAAAAAGTTTCTATATTTACTCACAATATACTAGTTGGGAATGATCGGAAGGCACTTCCATTTTTTTTATGGTTACTCTTTAATAAATATCTATCTTCGGAAACGAAAGAAATTTCTGTAAGATCTATACTAGTGTGTATCACCCCTTCTCTCTTCTCTCGTCTCAACCCTTCCTTTCCTTTCCTCTGCACAAGAACTTTCTGTGGTCTGGATCAGCAGGAAAATCTTCCCAGAAAAAGCAGGGTTAAACAGTTGAAAAACAGTGAGGGGTGAGACATAATATAAGAAACAAAAAAGCCATACGAATCATTAAACATAAGTTTAAAGCCATTTCTCCACGACTAATGTAAGATCACAAACAAACTTCTTACTGCTCGAGGTTTAAATCTCTGTAAGCAGATTGCTTACGTATAAGTATAATTAATTAAGAGGAAAAAAAATTGCTAAGGAGCATAGCTAGTAGCTCCATTTAAGTCACATAGTACTATTGTAAGATCGTCATCATTTATTCCATTATCAAGGTAGTATTGCATCCATCCAGGTTTTGACGGAAACGAGACATCCCAAGTAGAATCTAACCATACCCAAGTATATCCTTCATATGGATCTATGTCACTTAGACTCCACAAAGGACAAAATGGATGCCAAAACTGAAAGTTTGCTAGGTCTTCTATATGTACTAACAAAGTTGCATGATAAAAACCATCAGGACTAATAGGATTTTCAGCATCATGAAATAATGCTAGTGCAGTTTGAAATCCACAAGATTCTAGATAAGCTGCACAGAATAGAGCTTGGTCTTCACAATCCCCCATTGTTCTGAAAGCTGTTTCGACTGGAAACTTGACATAATCCCAAAAATAAAGTTCTTGTCCATATGTTATAGTTGTATCATATTCGTAGTCGATCTCATCAATGCACCACTGAACTATTGTATCAATATCAGTTAGTTCATTTCCAGACGAATAATATCCACTCCAATTAGGAAGCCAAGGATAAAACACGCCAATCATACACATCCAAGCTAAGCCTTCAGTTTCATTCCCATATATCAAACAATCAGAAAGAGCATTTGATACTTCAGCAAATAATTCTCCTTTCAATGACAAATCAGAATCGTGCAAAACTATATCACGACTGAATAGTGCATATTCTGCAAAATATCCTGTTTCATTTCCCGTAGCCCAAGTATCTTTAACATAAAAATCTTCAAAGTAGTATCTTCTAACAGCCTCAGCAAAAACCATGTACTGAGCAGGTAAAGTCATTCCTCTGATCCATGCTGTCAACAAATCATAATTCTGGAGTAAAGCATTATATTCATTTTCAAAAACAGCATAATCAATCAGAAGTTGTGAATATAAATCATTTAGTTGATCATAAGCTATCTGCAATGTGTTGAAAGATTCTACAAAGGTATTATAATCTACCAACAATTCATTGTAGGTTTCATTCAACAAAGTATACTCTTCTAACAGGTTGTAGTAGGTTTCATTCAAAGAATCGTATTCTCCAGTTATTATATCGCATTTCTCTTTTATTTCAGTATAATTCCCTAGTAGAGTATTGTAATCCTCTAAAAGAGCATTATATACCTCATTCAAATCTTGAAATTCTGATAGTAGTGTATCATATTGTGCCTGATTATTTTGCGGAATAAAATAACCAGTAAGTATTCCTGCACTTAAAAAAACAACTATCAATGTGCTTCCATATACTATGTTTTTATTCATTAAGATCTCATCCTTCTTTGATTGTTAGTTAATTCTTAGTTTTTATCTGAATTGTTTAGATTTCGGTTTGGTCGTAAAATGGTAAAAAAAGAAAATAGTTTTACTACAGATAATCGGTTACTTTTTAAAAATGTGAGAAAAATCCTGTACTCTCTCACAGAATGGAGGGAGGTAAATCGTGATGAGTTTATTAGAAAAAATAACTTTTAGAATTTTGATTGGTCCGATAGTTTTAATCATCGGTATAGTTTTTACTATAATTTGGTTTGTAAAAGATTTTTCAGGAGGATCGATGGCAATGTGGATTCAACCTGCAGCAATTGGATTTCTTGCAATAGGTCTGTTACTTATCATCATAGAGCGTAGATCAAGAAATAAGAAAATATAAACATAATATAGAACTATTTGAATTATCTCTACGCGGAACAATTCATCAAATCTTTATTCAAAAGTAAATGATACAAAACCGAATTTTTCATTTCTACAAGGAACGCAATAACCTTTAGGATTTTTTGTTTCACAAGGATTACAAATAGGTTTTCTACAATTAAGGCACAATTTAGTAGATTTGTTTCTATTACATCTGTAACACAAAGCTACTTCGACCTTCTTTTTCAAAGGTAAGGGAAAGAGTGAGGATTTGTCCTTTCTCATCTTTTTTCTTATTTTTTCACTAATTCTGTATTTTTTAGCCATGTCAAATAATAATTAGTTTTTTTATCTTAAATACCTTTGTAATGCATAGAACGTGTATTACAGGACGTATTACACTTCTTTGTCAACAATTCTTAAATATCCACCTACGAAGGGTTTTCTTTGTAGAGTAAGTTGTGGAGCTAATGAAGTTGTCAATATATGAAGAAGTACTTGAATTAAGAAAGGAAATCATAGAAATAAAAAAAGATAAATGATAGAAAGTATACAAACAATAGAAATTTTTTGGGAAGAAATGGTTGTTCAAAAAGTATTTAAAGAAATTATGTTGTTTTACATTGATTTGAATGGGATCGAGATATGAACTGAAATATTTAGATGTAAATACAGCGATATTTACTTCAGAAGGAATTGAAATACTTGATAAGGCTATAAAAGATGCATTTGATAAACTTCCAGAAGGATATACAATCAAGGATTGGAAGATAACAAAAAATACAGAAAGAAGTGCAGCTGCAGAACAAATAAACTTTGATAGAATTTATCTACTTCTAGAAAAAGAAGAAACAGAATATATACAATAAGAATAATCTTTTCTTAATCTTTGGAAAAAAATAACCTGAGAATATCAATGTTATTGCATTCTTCAGATATAGAAACTTTTGTATATACAATTGTACAACCAATATATACGGAATGATCGAAAGGCATTTGGTGAAGCTTGAAGCTATGCCAGAAAGAAGCTTAAGTGACCGAATTTTCAAAGTTGCTCTTCTGAGCAACTTAATTTGGGATTAAACGGAAACCCCTCCTATTTAACTTATAGTCGAATAGGATAACATTTGCGTGATTTTTTACCTAAGTTTCGAGCAGCATTTAAATCACTGTCAAGTATTAGTCCACACAGTTCATTTGAGCACATGAATATCTTTCTTTGTCTTTTTCCTTCCTTTTCACAAGTAGAGCAAATTTGTGAGCTTTTATATGGATTAGTTAGAACAGACCTAATCATATATCTTCTAGCAATTTGTGATGTGTATTCTATTATCTGGCTGAAAAACCAATGTACTTGCCAGAAAGAGAGAAAATAACCAACTTCATGTTTAGCTGAATGTTGAGTCCAACGAAGATCTTCAAAGCGTATAGTATCTACTTGATGATAGTTGGCATATTCAACTATTCTTGTAGAAATTTGATGTATCAATTCTTTGTGAATATTCCTAATTCTGTTCCAGTAAGACTTCAATTCTCTTTTTTTATACCAGTACAGTTTGGTATTTTTATACTTAGGATAATTCTTGTTCTTAGATCTTCTTCTTTTCGTCTCTTCTTTCATCATTTTCAGTTCTGATTGTAAATTATTTATTTTTTTACGGAGTTTCATAAGATTGAATTTATAATTTATAGTTGGTTTTTCTCGTGTTTTTGTGTTTTTATTTCTAAATGATTTTGCTAGGAACCATGAATTTTTTGAACCCGTTAGTTGTTTTTGATCCAAGAATTTTCTATGTGTTTCAAAACCATTTTCTGTAATACTCAAAACAGCAAAAGATTTCAATCCAAGATCACAATTTAGAATTCTTTGTTTTTCAAGAGGTTTTATCTTTGATAACTCTGGTAAACGTCTAGTAAACGGAATAGCAAGTTGAAGCTTGCCACCATGAGCTGAAAGAATTCCTCGTGCAGGTTTTGCATTATTCATAGTTAATTCGAAATATCTTTCTGGTGATGATAATTTGAAATGTTTTTTCTGATTTGGATAAAAGGACAAAGTGATTTTTACTTCACTTTGTAACTCTTCCAATGTATAAACTTGATTGTCATCGATTCCTAAAGGGATTACTGATTTTGTAAAGATTGGCATTTTGAGATAAGATAGTGGCTTTAGAATGAAATCAAGGAGAATCATGCGTATTTTAGGTAAAATAACCATCTGTTGTGTTTCGAGTATAAGATGAGTGAGATGATAATCTATTATTTGTGATAGAAAGAAATAGAAATCTCTAACTGGTTCTCCTTGAATTTTTCTTCTCAATTTGAAAATCTTTTTCTCTAAAAACATTGCTAGGAAATACACTGTTGGTTTTTCCTGTAATCTTTTTATCCCTCTGTTAATTTCTTGATTAACACATTCAGATTTAAAGAAATCTCTAATTTCGTCGATATATCTAATCAACCATAACTCTTTTTTTAGTTTCCATTCTTCAATTTCAACATTATGAATCTTTTTAGTTTTACATATTGAGTAAATAGTTTTTAAAACTGGAACGTTTGATTGTTTGTTTCCATCTGATTTTTCAGAAATTTCATTCTTTTTGTATTTCTTGAATTGTCTAGTTAATAAAGTTGAAATTTGAGTTTTAAACTTACTAATCAGAGTATCTATGTATTCAGAACTGTAATGTTCTCGAATTGTTTTAATACAATATTCTGAATCAATATTGATTTTGATATCCTTCCTTTGAAGATTACTAAGAATAATTTTTCGAATGTGTCTGAAATAATTATTTATCAAGTGTGCATTGCACATTCTGTTTTGTTCAGGATATATAGAATTATGTTTGTTCTTAATCTGATTTAATAATTTTACATTCAAATTATCTCTTCTTTTTTTTGATTTTTTAGATAAATCCCATAAGAACCAAGAATCTCTGCGAAATTTATTCCAAGAAGAATCTTCACTCATTACTTGTGCAATCTCACTGCACAAATTTCTTGTTTGTTTTAGGTTACGAATAGAAAAATATGCATACTGAGCAGCACATCTCAATAAACGTTCTTTAATTTCAAGCTTGCTCAATTTAGCACTTATACATGAATTTTTTCTTAATAGTGAATAGAACCGCTTTACTGAAACTAAACTCTCTTCTCTGAAAATTTCGTTGTTGAGGTTTATTCCTCCTTTTATTAGAGTATTTACTGCAGATTTAAAATCTCCAAATACTCTATAACAAAATATCTCTTCTGTTTCAATTGAATTTAAATGAAATGTACGAGTGATAGTTTCAGTTGAGATAAATTCCACCAACTACTCTCTGGAATTATTATACGCAGTTTGGTATTTAAACTAGCAAAAGATATTCTTGAATGTGATTCAAACAATGAAAGAAAGTAAAAGTAACTAATAAATGGATACCCACTAATTCTAAATTTCAGACATTATGGAGTTTAAGGTTTCTAAGAAAATTTCTATATCCTCTTTAGTGTTATAAAGATGTGTAGAAACCTGAACAAGAGATTCTTTTTGTAGTTCTTCCATGAACAAATGTGAACATAATGCCCCACTTCTTACATAGATATCTCCCAAATCTTCGAGAATGATAGCAATGTCATGAGAATCTATCTCATCACTCATAAACGAGAGTATTGGGCCATAATTTAACCCTTGATGTTCGATGAGGTTCAATTTGTTAGTCTTTCTTAACCCATCTTCAAGCATTGCTCGTAGCTCGATTTCGTGTTTAGTAATCCTTTCAAAACCTATCTCAGATAAAGATTGTAAACTATTAGCTAATCCTGCAATTCCACTTATGTTGAGAGTCCCTGGTTCATATTTGTTAATGCCAGAAGCTAATTTATAGGTAGATCTATCTAGAGACATAACTGTTCCTCCTCCAACTAAGATGGGATCAAATTTCTTCATCATGTCCTCTGTTACAATTTGAAAAGCAGTACCTTGGGGACCTAACGCACCGATATTTCCAGAAGAAACTACGATATCTGGAGTTATATCCTTGAAATTAAATTCCATATGACCTATAGCATTGCTTATATCTAGAACTAAAGGTATTTCTGCATCCTGAGCGATTTTTGTAATCTTTCTCCAATTTCGTTTAATTCCCATTCCCAGGGTCATAACTGAAAGAACTATCGCTTTAGTTTCTGCTGTAATTCTCTCTTCTATGACTTCAACTAGATTTGATTCGTCTTGTAGGTTTAGAAAGTTTAAACGCACATCGTATACTGTTCTTAGTTTTAAAACTGGTGCAAGTATGGAATGATCATCTAAAGAACTAACTATTATTTCATTATCTTTTGAAAAAATGCCAGATAGAAGAAAGTTCATCAAAGCAGTTTCTCGAGAGGGAAGAAAAGAAACATTGTTGGAATTTACTGAGAAAATGTTTGCTACTGTAGAACGTGATTGTTCTAGTTTTCTATTAGCATTTACAGCTTTTTTATGAGTGCCTCTATTAATTCCTCCTCCTAATTCAGTATAATAGTTACTCATAACTTCAACTGAAGAAACAGGCATCTTTCCCGAAGTAGCGGAATCTAGGTAAATTTCAGTTTCAGGGAAATGAAAATCTAAGCCAAAGCTTTTCCTAAAAGACATTAGGAGAGATAACAAATTCTTTGATTTAAACTTTGTTTCCGAACACCATTTTTTTAAAGAATAGCATTTCTACTTCACAAGATGCAAGTAATTCCAGTACCAAATAAGGAAGAACTGAAGAAAGAAATCCAACAAATTTGCAATTCATTGGACAAAATCACTTCAGAGATTTCTAAAACCACTACTAATAAAATTGGAGACACACTATGGCAATTTAGAGCAGATTTAGAAATGCTGATAATTAAATTTAAAATGATACTGGAAAAAGAAGATAAAACAGAGAGATGGCAAAAAACTTTCTTAGAAAATTTACAAGGAACTGGAATAAAGACCAAAGCTACTAGCATTCTAAATGAAACTGTAATGAACTCTAAAGATGCTTTAGCACTCTTTGAAAAGAAACCTGTGGAAAGTTACAAATATTTCTGGAAACTTAAAGAGACAATTTCATCAATCATTTCTGCTTTTACCTATAAAAATTCGAGAAATTCATCTTTAGAAATAGATGTTGAAGATGCTGATGTATTTGAAATTTGAACTACTGAAATTGCTTTTATTTTTGAGTAGGACAAAAGAAATATTAAAAACATAACAAGTTAGTGTTAATTAATGAGTTCTGATTCAAATGAATTTTATGAAGATAAGGAGAAGATAAGACAGGCACTAAAATTAGAACGTTATATTTGCCCACATAAAGAGATTAACTATCCTTGTGTAGTTTGTAAAGATTGTAGAGAAATGGATTTGAAACAATTTCCTTTGAAAAATGGATTCATTGAAAAGACTAGGAATTCAAGTTTAATTTCATTGATACTTGAAATGAGAGATCCTTTTGATGATATGTTGCTAAAGCGATTAAGTTTTGCTCTTGCGGAAGCAACAGGGATTGTACAAAAGGAAGCAGAACCTGGTTTTTCTATAACTTTCTATGTTTCTGAAGCATTACTTGAGAAAGTAACAGAAATTGACAAACTAATAGATTTTATTGCTGATTTCCAGCATAAATTTCTTTCAGAGACAATAGCAGCGAGAAGTGCATTAAATAAATGGGAAAGATCCACAACTACTAGACTTCTTTGGGAAATGAGTATTAAGTAATTAGTGCAGGTCTTTAAGAGACACTTTTCCAATAAATTCCCAATTTATCTGCATAGCTTTTCACTTCATGCATTTCATTAGTGGAGACTCTTCTACTTATTTCAGGAAACCTATTGGTTTGAAGAACTTTATAATCAGGATGATATTGAGCCATGATGTTGATTAAAGGTGTTTTCAGATGTTCATTAACCCAGTCTAAGATTGGTATAGAACAGCATTTTGTATGATTTGGCATAACAAGATGTCTAATTATATATTCTCCACTTCCTCTCTCTTCGATCATCTTCATATTCCGTTTTAAGGCATCCCAATATTTTGGAGCTTTTGAATATTTATTTCCACACTCATTGTTACTATACTTCATATCTGGTAACCATATATCAAATATATCGGAAATGATTTTCATACTTGTTTCAGTCAAATACATATTACTGTTCCATAACATAGGCACATTTACTTGAGCGATTAAAAGAGATTCAAAGATAATATGAAGATTAGGGGTAGGTTCTCCTCCTACAAAGTTTATATTACGTGCATTTTGTTTTACTAAAGAGTAGAACATGTTAGCTAATTGAACAGCTGATGTGCCTCTTCCCTTGAATCTTTCTAAATTAAATTCATGACTAATATCCCAATTCTGACAAAATTGGCACTCCATAGTACATCCATAAAAAAAGATTGTTCCACTAGGCACTATTGGGCTCTCTTCCCCCATATGTATAAATGCTGAACTTATATGAGCTTCATCATTCACTCCACATTTTCCTACTTTCCCTTCTGAACGATTTGTTTTACACTCATTCTCGCAGTATTCACATGCAGAGAGAATATTATTCAACAAGACAGATTTGAGTTTCAGATAATTATTCTTCTCCAGTTCTTCCTCTTTGTATTGAGAATAAACTTTTTTTTCTAATTCTTCCAAAGGAACAGTCTGATTCTCTTCCACCCATTTCTTAAATTTCAGATGATGATGTTCATGTTTTTTTAGCAGTTCATCTTTATCCTTGTATGCATCAAAAGGTACGAAAAATAATCTTGCGAGTTTATATCTAGGAATTCTTTTACTCTGGAATATTTCTCTATAATGAACTAGGCGGTCTTTAAGTTCAACCTGTTGCCAAACTGTCAAAATATCTCTTCCTAAAAATGCCCTCATCAATGTACATATTGTTTTTAATTTGATATACTTTTTGCTTAAAAGTCTGGAAAATCGTAAATAGCTTTAGACCGAATTTGAACTGCTTAATATATTTACGTATTGTCTAAACTATTATCGTTCTGTTGGTTTAATAAAATTTAATAATGGAGTTTAAACATTGTCATGAAGCCTATGTCACAACCTTTGCACGAAGCAGAATATTACGAAATACTTGATGAAGATAACAATGTACTTCAGTGTAAACTATGTCCTATAGAATGTACAATGTTAATGGGAGAGAAAGGAAAATGTTTAGCAAGAAAGAACATTGATGGAAAACTATACTCGCTGACATATGGTGCAACTGACATGAAAATCGATATGATTGAGAAACAGCATGTATATCATTTTCTGCCAAATTCAAGAGCTCAAACATTTTCTACTTATAATTGTAATCTTGATTGTGACTATTGTACAATGCCCGAAAAAGCAAGACAAGATCCTGAACAATACATGGGAAAGAGATTTGCACCTGAACAAGTCGCTATGTTTGGAATCGCTTCTGGATCAAGAGTAATATGTTTCGGAGAAGCTGAGCCAATGATTTCTTTTGAATGGGTAAGAGATTCAGCGAAACTAGCAAAAGAAAGAGGTTTAAAAGTCCTAATTAGAACTAACGGATTTTTCAATAGAGAGCCAATTGAGGCTATTTTAGATCATGTAGATGCTGTTACACTAGATATAAAATCTGTCTCAAATGAAGGATATGAGAAAAATTGTCAGAGGGGGAATTTCGAACACATAAAATCCATTATTAAGTTAATATTTGAGAAAGAAAAACTTCTAGAATTGAATTTAGTGATTCATGAATCTTTAGGAAATACTCTAGACGAAACAAGAAAACTTGCTGATTGGATAAAAACAGAATTGTCTCCTGCAGTTCCATTGCATTTAGCTAGATTGCTTCCAGCTCATAGATTGAAAGAGATAAGTCCGACACCAAAATCACTTTTAGAAGAAGCTTATACAATCGCTAAGGAAGTAGGATTACATTTTGTTTATCTTGATAATGTTCCTGATCATAAGGCAAATAATACTTATTGCCCCACTTGTGATGAATTACTTATTCAAAGAACATCAACAATAACAGAATTAAGAAGAATCTCATTAACTGGAAACTGTAATAAATGCGAAACTCAGCTAAAGATAGTTTTCAAATAATTGTATTCAGATTATTGATTCTACTTGAAAGTCTGCAATTGTAATGTTTAATTGATCTTCTAATGTTTCTGTTACAAGATCAATATATCTGTAAATTTCTTCATTCCCATCTCTATACGAAACTCGGAACATAAAACTGATTTCTATCCATTCAGCTTGGAAATAACCAGTTTCGAATCTTGGTTGTCTTTTTGGTTCCTTCTCTGCTAAATCATTTTGTAATAGATTTAAATGAAGATCAAACTCACCTAAATCCTCATACTGCTCGTCATCATTTGGTTGTGCTGTGATTCCACAGTAATAATGATAAAAACCAGACGTTGTCATTATTTATCGCATCCTTGATGAAATATCATTGAAATCAAATCAAGATTATTTTGCATTATATACAGAAGGATCAGATTGCTCCTTAGCTAATTCTTCGAATTTCTTGGCAATTGAATGGTACTTCTTTGGTAAAGCATTTCTTAAGACTTCATGGAAATTAGATACTGGGATGATTTCTACTTTATCCTTATATCTTTTTTCGAGTTTTACATCATCTTCATTTTGAATAGGAATGATGACTCTCGTGATTCCAGCCTCTGCTGCTGCTTCTATTTTTGCAGTAGCTCCACCGATAGGGATAACAATTCCTCGAACAGTTAAGCTTCCTGTCATTGCAGTATCTTGACGAATAGGTGCTTTTTCAAGTGCAGATATAATAGCTACTGCTATAGAAATAGATGCAGAATCTCCTTCAACTCCAGCATATGCACCCACAAATTGAATGTGATAGTCGAAATCTGAAATGTCTTTTCCTACGTATTTCTTAACTAAAGCTGAAACATTTTGAACTGCTTCTCTTGCAATAACCCTTAATTGACCAGTAGCAATAATTTTTCCTTCTCTACGACTGAAAGCAGGTACAACTTCTGCTTCAATAGGCATAACAATACCAGATCTTTGGTTAATAACCGCTAAACCATTAACTCTACCAACCATTGCGTCTTGAGTTTGAAAAATCTTGTATAATTTTCTTGAATCTGCGTAAGAATCACTTATTTGATTTTCTAGAGTTCTTGCAATAACTTTGGCTGATCGTACTGTTTCAGCTGTAACAAAGGTTTCGTTATGTTCCTTAGCTAAATCTCCAGCTGCTCGAATTAATCCTCCAAGTTCTCTTAATCTTAAAGTGAGATGATCTTTCTTATCCGCTCTTCTTTGAGCTTCATAAACCATCTCTTCTACTGCTTCTCTGGAGAAGTGAGGGATTTTTCGATCATTGTAGATCTCTTGAGCACAAAAACGAGCAAGTTTTCGTCGATTTTCAGGTGTGTCTGGCATAGTGTCTTTCATATATACCTCGTAACCAGAACCTTGAATTCTTGATCTTAAAGCAGGATGCATGTTTCTTGTGGTTTCAATATTACCAGCAGCTATTAACACAAAACGACAAGGAACTGGCTCCGATCTAACCATAGCTCCACTACTCAGTTCTGATTGACCAGTAATTTGTAGCTTTCCTTCTTGCATTGCTGTTAATAGTTTTTGTTGAGTACGCATCTCGAGCGTACCAATTTCATCGCAATAGAGAACTCCAAGATGAGACTTATGAATTAAACCTGACTCTACTCTTTCATGAGGTGGAGTACCAAGTCCTCCCGATTGGAAAGGGTCGTGTCGTACATCTCCTAATAGGTTACCTGCATGTGATCCCGTTGCATCATTGAACGGCGCTGTATCCTTCTTATTATTATCAACAAGTAATTTAGGTACTAAGGATTCTGTTTTAGATCTGGACTGATTAAGCATAAAGAATATGAAGAAACCCACAAACATTGCCATTAGGAGTGTTGTTGGCTGTTGATCTGGACGACCAGCTGTAGCAATCAAAGCATATCCTATAATTGCTAAAAGAATAGCAATCGAAATTATGAATCTTTTATTCCCACTCTTTCTAGCTACTTCTGCATCCATTTCAACTTTCCTAGCTCCATGTCCTGCAGGAAGAGTTGCAACTCTAGGTTGATTAGGATACTTAGGATTAGCGATACATAGAACATCAACCAATTCTTCTTTTGGGAGAAGTTCTGCCATAGCTAGACCAAGCATACTTTTACCTGTACCAGGTTCTCCGATGAGTAAAACATGTCTTCGTTGTAGAGCAGCTTTCTTAATAATTTCAGTAGCTGTTTCTTGACCTATTACTTGATCAACCAAGCGAGGGGGTACAGAGATTTCACTAGTATCTTGAAAATCTATGTCAAGTAGTTGTTCTTTTTTTGTTTTGGCTTTCCTTTTGCTGCCAGATTGAGTTCCAGACCCCATAATTATCACAGAATGTCCTAGGAGTAATTTCATTAAAATAGGTTCTCGTATGTTAATAAAGCTATGTTTTTGGTCAAAATTTCCAGATTATTTTGGATTACAATTTCTTATAATCACCATGAAAAGGCTTTAATTTGATAGAAAATTAATCTTCATAATAATGAAAATATTACCTGGTCCTGCTTCTATTGAGCTGAGTAAAAAGATTGCAAAGAACCTAAATATACCTTATTTGAATTTAGAATATAAACAATTTACAGATGGTGAATCTTACCTTCAAATAGATGGAGAAGTAAACGATGAAGAAATTATTATTATTCAAAACACTTTTCCAAATCAAGAAAAACGACTTCTTGAGATCATGTTTTTATCAGCAACTCTTAAAGAATATAATGCTTCAAAAGTTCATGTTTTTACACCATACCTTTGTTATGCTAGGGCAGACAGAAGAAGAAAAGAAATGGAAATAATCTCTCATAAAGTAACACTGGAACTACTTTACAAATCAGGAGTTGATTCAATTATGACTTTCAATGTTCACAATAAGGAAGCCTTTACTTCAAGTGTTCCAGAACTAGAAAAATATGATATTAGTGTTTTACCTCTTATCAAAAAATATCTAGAATCAGAAACAGACGACAATTATACAATCATTGGTCCAGATAAAGGTGTGAGTGAAGAATTGAAATATCTCTCAGATGGTCTGGATGTTTCATATACAGCTTTAGAAAAGTATAGAGATTCTGTTACTCATGAAATATCAATGAGAGATATAGGTATAGATGTAGAAAACAAAGATGTAATTTTATTTGATGATATTATTACATCTGGAAGAACAGCATTAGATGCGTTTAGAATTATTTTAGATAAAAGACCAAAATCTCTAACATTCGTTGTGATTCATGCTTTGGCAAAACCTGAAGTTTTTGTAAAAATGAAGGAAATTGGAGTTCATAAGATTATATCAACAAATACAATATCAAGAACAGATACAGAACAAATAGATGTCAGTTCTGCAATTAGTAAATTTATTGAGGACAAATTTCTATGAAAAAATATCTTGCATATGTTTGTGGTCATTATTTGCCAATTGGGTATGAAGAGTTTTATGCTGCTCTAGAAGCTGAAGGTATAGAATACAAAATTGTTCACAAAAATAAGCAAATTATCATTTTTGAATCTGAAAAGGATCCTACTGCAGCTGCAGCAAGATGCGCGTTTATACATGCTTTGATACTTCTTTCAGATACTGGTGAAATAGAGAATAATAAAATAAATATTACAGAAGATGTCAAACATCTAGAAATTGAGAAAAATAAAACTTTTTGTGTGCGAGTTTGTAAAATAGGTAGAAAGGAGATTAACATAAGTTCTGTTGATTTAGAAAGAAAATTGGGAAATCAAGTTTATTTCAAATATGAGAAATCTAATCTTGAAGTTGATTTGGTACACCCAGATTATTCCTTCTTAGCAATTCTTCATGGAACTAATTTCTTTTTGGGATTAGAGCTTTGGTCTCTTGACAGAAAGAAATATTTTGTAAGAGAATCTTCAGAAAGAGATTTTTTCAGACCAGGTGGCATGAAAACAGATTTTGCAAGAGCAATTGTAAATCTATCAAGAATAAATAAAGGAGAAATATTCTTTGATCCTTTTTGTGGAGGAGGTGGTTTTCTTCTAGAAGCATCAGAACTTGGGGCATATGTAATAGGATCTGATTTAGATACATATGCTGTCAGAGGAGCAAATCGGAATTTAAAACAGTTTGAAAACTATAATTCTTCACTTTATCGGGGAGATTCTCGATATCTAGCCATTAAAGAAGCAGATGCAATAGCAACAGATCCTCCTTATTCCTTACAGTCTTCAACTCATGGAGAAAAAGTACCAAATCTAATTTATGATTTTCTAATTGCTACTAAAGATGTACTCAAACCTGGAAAACATCTGGTTTTCAGCAGCCCCGCATCAATTTCATCTGAAGATATAGTTGAAAAAACTGATTATAAATTAGTAACATTAATAGATTGTGTAATTCATAAATCTCTAACAAGAAGAATTCTAGTACTGAAGTGATCGAATGTCTGATGAAATGAAAATTACATTTCTTGGAACGTCTTCTGCTCCTCCTATGATTGAAAGAAGACAAAGCTCTATAGCTATCAGATACAGAGGTCATCTCTTAATTGTGGATGTGGGAGAGGGAACTCAAATTGAGATGCTCAAAAATAAAATAAGCTTGAGAAAAATGACTATTTTACTCACTCATTTACATGCGGATCATACACTAGGTTTAATCGGTTTATTGACTACAAGAAATTTCTTCAATATTAAAACTCCTGTAACTATTATTGGTCCTACTTGGACTTCACAATTTTTGTCACTACTATTTTTAGCTTACAGATTCAAACCAGAGTTTGAAGTAACAGTATTGGAAACTACAGGAGATGTTGTTTTAAACAACAAAGATTTTTTTATAGAATCTTTTCCAGTAACCCACTCTATAGAAAGTATAGGTTACAAAATTGAAACTCATCCAAAAAAAGAACGATTCAATCCAGACAAAGCTCAAGCTCTGAACATACCTCAAGGTAAATTATGGAAACAACTTCAAGAAGGAACTCCAATAGAGATTAAAGGAAAAGAGATCACTCCTGATGCTGTTATGGATAAAATTGATTCTAAGAATTTGAAAGTAGTAATAACAGGTGATACCGAATTTGATGAGAATGTTATAATAAATTCTAAACATGCTGATTTATTAATTCATGATGCAACCTATCCTCCTGAAGAGAAAGAAAGAGCAACAAAATATAAGCACTCAACAGTCTTAGATGCAGCTCTAGTTGCTAAAAAAGCTAAAGTAAAAAAACTTGCTTTAACCCACATTTCACAATTACATTCAGATTTAGAGCATTCATTATCTGAAGCTAAGAAGATCTTTTCAAATAGCATAATAGCTTACGATGGACTTACAATCAAATTGAAAATCAAAGATTGAAGATTTCATCAAATTTTCTATTTCTAAGGACTTTACCCTCAGAAGTTTCAGGAACGAACCAATCAAGAAATTTTTCTATATTTCCAGATTGGATAATCAACTTCAAATTTCCTAGAGGAGAATATGTGTCTGAAGAAACTACAGCTATTTTCTCCACCATCAGGGCTTGTTTATGAATATTGAAAACCACTTCTCCTTCTTCAGGATAAATCACAACACAACTTCTAACAGTATCGAGGATTTCTTGTTTTCTCACATACATGAAGAAGGAGCGTAAGGCTTCAGTTCGAATCTTATCTGCAACTAGATATACACGGTTTTTCTCTTTTACCTCAGTTAACTCGGGAACTTCACCTAAGAGATTCAACACAATCTGTTCTATTTTCTTTCTATCCTCAGTTGAATAAAAGGGAATTCGCATACTGATTTTAAGGTTCAAAATTCTCAACCTTCTAACTCGTTTAATAAACTAAGAGATTTTTCTCTAAAATCATCTAAGGATTTGTTATTGGGAATTATGTAATTCGAAAAGGCAATTGTTTCACCCAAACCAAGTTTCAATTCCGATTCATCTCTTTGATTAAAATCATCTTCGGTTACAGGTGCATCTTTTCTACCACGAGTCTGTAAGCGTTTGAACCTCAAATCTGGGTCAACATGTATTGCAACAATAAAAAAAGCTTCATCCAAGTGTTCTTTGAAATATGTTACTTCTGCTTGACTTCTAATTCCATCAATTACTAAAAGATTCTTACCTTCACTAACTAGTATGTCAATAGCATCACAGGTTAAATGAGCTACAGCTGTTTCACCCATCTCTTCACGAAGCTGAAGCATGTACCTTGTGCTCATTTCTGGAGTAGGTTCAAATCCCTCTTCAACAACCCTTGCTCTAACAACATCACCCATTACGACTGTATGATAACCCAGTTCTTCAGCAAAATGAGCAAACTCACTTTTACCTGAACCAGGCATTCCAGTCACTCCAAGTATTTTTGTATTAGGTTTTGTCATTAATTCCAATGAGGCAATAACACTTGTAGTTAAAAATGTTGTCAATGTCTATTGGTGCCCTCTTAATAAAAACTTATAAAATCTAATTAAAACATCATATAGCAATGGTAAGAACGTTTATTTCAATAGATTTTGATAATGAGGAAATAGTTAAAAATATCGTCTCGATTCAAAGTGAAATACAAACCTCAGGAGCAAAATTACGAGTAGTAAATCCTAAAGTTTTACACGCAACTATAGAATTCCTTGGAGAAATTACTGAACATCAAGTTCAACAAATATCTCAATTATTGAGTGATATAAATTTCAAAAAAATTAGGTTATCAGTGAAACAACCAGGTGTACTACCAAATGAAAATCATATAAGAGTAGTATTTTGTGAAATTGAAGGCGAAATAGAGGAATTAAGAAAAATACAAAATGAAATAAGAGTCAAATTAAGAAAGTTGGGTTTTGAAGTAGATTCAAGACCATTCAAACCCCATCTTACTATAGCGAGAGTTAAGTCCGCTCAAAATAAGTCTGAACTGATTAAAGTTATAAAGAACCTATCTGATTTCAACTGTGGAGAACAAGAAATTGTCTCTATTAAGCTAAAGAAGTCTATACTCGGCCCAGAAGGACCCAAATATACAACTATCCACGAAATCAAAGCTCAACAATAGGGTGATAAAGTGAGTAATGATAATCCAAGAGAAGATTCTGAAACCATAGAGAAGAAGGTATTAGAAATTATTCAAGTGCAGTGGGAGCAGCATGAAAATATCAGAGAACTTCTATCAATATTGAAAGAAAAAATAGTCTTGGATCTCAACGCTCTTGGTTTTATAGGAAGAGTAGAAAATCAGGGTTCATTTGTCAGGAAAACCTATCTAAGTGAAGACGATTCATTTGACTTATTGCTAATACTTCAAAAATCAGATAAATCAAAAGCACATCAGATTTTAGATGCTTTAAAAAAGAGATTAAAGAAGGATAGAATAAAGAATAATCCTATTGAAATTACTAAACATACTGGAAAAATTCCTTACCTAAGGATAAATGTTGAAGGAGAACTAATTAATCTGTTTGTAGGCTTTGAGGTTTCTCCTGGTGAGGAACCAGAATCAATTTTTGATTTAATCCCTATGCATTCTCAATACATCATAACACATATGAAAGAAGAGAACAGAAATGAAGTTCTATTATTTAAAAAGTTCTTGAAAACAATTGGTGTTTATAGAAACGAAATAGGTGCAATAGGTTTCAATGGATATCTATGTGAGCTGCTAATAATCTTCTATGGTTCTTTTAGAGAAACCATTGATGCTATCAGTAAATGGAGACCCAGGACAATTATAGATTTAAAACGAAATACAGAGAAAATGGAAGATGTCGATTTACTAACTAGTGAAATGTTGTTGAAGTATTATCCTCTATATGTTCCTGATCCACTTAATCCAAAAGATAATGTTGCTGCAGATGTGTCTGTTGATCAATTTACATCTTTGATTGCAGCATCCAATACTTATCTGATGAAACCTGATATAAGTTTCTTTGAAGATTTGTTATTTGAGATTCCTATTTATGATGAGCTAGTTCGCAAAATTGCTAATTCTGGAAGAGAGATAACAATTCTAGCAATCAAACGAAATTTCGAAGAAGCTGAAATTTGTTGGCAAAAAGCACTGTCAATCAAGAATGCATTTCAAACTGAACTTTTCAATAATAACTACATTTTAGAAAGGTCCAAAACCTTTGTATCTGAAGAATATTACGGTTTATTCATCTCTTTAATGGATATCAAACCCCAGATATCAATTAGAAAAGAAGGACCAGAAATCACTTCAAAAGAGTCACTCAAATTTCTTAAACAGTATACAAAGCATATTGATGTAGTAGCTGGACCATTTATTGATAATGATCGTTGGGTAATTCATTTCACGAAAAAAGGTCAAAGTGTTTTTGAGTTTCTTGAAAATCTTGTACAGAAAAATACTTTTGTGCTTAATGTTGACTCCTTCCTGAAAATAGCAATAAAAGAGAAAATGAAGATTTTTCTAGTTGATGAAACACTACGCAATATTTATGACACAGATGATACATTCGCAGAGAATTTTTACCTATTTATTGAAAGAAAACCTCTGTGGATCTGTAATTTAAAAGAAGCAGAAGTTCTTTAATAGTAAGAAGAGAGTGGGAAATTAGTGATTATCTTTTATATTGATTTCTAGTAGAATATGTAACATCTCATCTCCAGTGAAATAGAATGAGGATTCTAGCACTTTCTGATACACATTTTGGTTATGAATATGGTAGAACATCTCAGACAAAAAAAGAACAGATAAAAAGAACCTTTGAAGTATTCTCAAAAACTCTAGATTTTGCAGGAAAAAATCAAGTTGATCTAGTACTCCATGGTGGAGATATGTTTAATCGTTCTCGACCAAAAAAAGAGTTAGTTTCCAAATCCTACCAAATAATTGAAAATTTCACAGATGAGGACATTAATTTCGCTGCTATACCTGGTAATCATGACAGATCACATCTTCCTGAAACCCTTCTAAACCATCTTTCTGACAAATTGCATTTTATGAATAAACTCTCAGTAATTGATTTTGATGAAGTATCAATAATCGGGTTTCCTTTTGAAGCAAAAAATCCTGTATCTGTGTTCAACAGAGTAAAAGAAATTATGGTAGACAATCCAAAGAGAAATTATATCATACTCTGTCATCAGCTATTTGATGGAGCATGTTTTGGTCCACATAATCATATGTTTACCAATCGATCAGACACCTTGAATTCTCTTATTCTGCCAGAAAACCTTCTTGTAGTTATTTCAGGTCACATTCACAGAGCTCAACGTATTCAAGTAGGGAAAGTCCAGTATACGGGATCTATAATTAAAACTAGCTTTATGGAAACTATTGAGCCAAAGGGTTTTCTTATCATTGATGTAGAGGAAAATCACATTGATATTAAATTCCAGGAAATTCAGAGCTTCCCGATGAACGTAATAGAGTTTGATATATCTGATACAAAATTGCTATCATCAAAGATTGATGAAGAAGAGATTATTAAAGAAGAAAAAATTCTCTTAAGATTTGTAAGACGGGCTTTAGAAGAGAAAGAAATTAGATTTCTATGGGCTAGATTTCCTGCAAAAGAATATCCTTTACTGAAGTTCTCTCCAAGATATCCAAATCTCTCTTTAAGACGATTATACAATATAACTTAATTTTATTCTTCTTCAGATAATGTTTGCTTGTTTTTTCTTAGTTCTTTATTTTCACGTTTAAGTTTCCTTTTTTCTATTAATTTAGGATTGAAAGTCCACAAATCATTCCAAATAAAATTATTAACCAAGCCTACAAAAAATGCTATACTTGAAGCAAGGTATTCGTTCCAGTTTAATGAGCCATGAAGCCATAACATAAATCCCGTAAATAGAGCAAATCCAGTTAAACCAATTAATGTGAACTGAAAGAATTGAAAGAGTGTATTTGGCTGAAATTCCCTTCCTTGTTCTCTAAAGGTCCAAATTTTATTCATTACGAAAGTAAAAACAAAGACAATTATCATGGAAAGTAAAGATGCAACAACTCCCTTTCTTATAACAAAAACCCATATTATAACAAGAATATCGTTCACGAAAAATGCATCCAACAATAAACCAAAGAGAAAGAGGAAAAGCAAGTTTAATCCCCAACCAGTCATACCAATAAGAAAAAATTTAATGAACCTTTTTCCTCTCTGTGAAGAGAAGTATCCTTCTTTTTGATTTTTCATTTTAGATCCTTAATCCACTACATTTCATCTGAACAAAACTTGCTTTTAAGAATTGTGAAGTAAGAATTCTAGGTTGTAATATGAAAAAGTAAGAAAAACATAAGTTATCTCAAATAAACTACTTTGAATTCTATAGGAAAAAATGAATAAAAAGAAATAGAGAAGAAGATTTAGAAGATTTTTAATTCTCTTCCTAAATCTTCAAATTCCATTAAAGCAAAATCTAAGTCTTCCTTAGTTAGATCAGCATTCATCATGGCACGAATCAATAATCCCCTAAGTCGTTTCTAATTAACGACTAGACAATTCAGTGTCATCTCTAACATACAACAACATTAACAAAAGCTAGTTTTAAGCTCTCTAATTACTCAATAGTTTTTTCTTCTTTAATGATGCAACAATTTAGTCGAATTTTTTCCTCGACAAAAATCTATTATAAAAATATTCCAATCTCATCCATTTTTACTCTATTTTTTATCCTTCTCTCCTCTTAAACAAAACTAAACCGAAGTTTTCTTTCGACTAAATGATTCTCTTATAAAACTATCTGTTGGCCTTGATTTCTTATGATTGAATATAGCTAGTATTTTTCTCGAAATCTTTTTATTTTACCCTACTATTATTTATTATTAGATTAATTATTAGAGTTGTTTGAAATGATTAAAAGCAAAAATAAATTGAATGGGAGGTTAATGATACTTAGTTTATTCTTCAGTTTTCTTACAATTAGTAATCCATTTATGGATAATATCTCTGTAGTTCATGGTGCATCTGATACTTTTGTAGAGGATTTTACTACAATAAATTATTTGGATGTGACAAATACAAATACATCAGGATGGGGAGATGGTTCTTTAGTAAGTGCTCACAAAACTCCTGAAATAATGGGAAGTTATCCAACTACTAGCTATAGTCTTGGATTAGATGTTTTTGGTGATTATGTATTTATTGCTGATTGGGATAATGGTTTAAAGATTCTTAATATCTCTCAACCTAAGTCTCCAATATATGTAAGTTCTTATGATACTGGTTATGCTTATGATGTTTGTGTTGATGGAAATTATGCGTATGTCACTGATGCTATCAATAGTTTTCAAGTGGTGAACATTACTGATCCTTCATCTCCAGTGTTAGTGGGTTCATATAATACAGGGGTTGCAGTAGATCTTTGTATATCCGGTGATTATGCTTATCTTGCTGCTGGTACAAATGGATTAAAAGGTGTGTTTCTATTAGATCCTTCAAATCCTTGGCAAAGCGATAGTTATAGTACAACTGGATCAGCTATTGGTGTATGCATTGAAGCAAATTATGCTTTTGTAGCAACTAATACAAGTGGAATGACTATTATAAATATTACAAGACCTTTTACCATTGGTTACATAAGCTCATATAGCTCAAGCCAAGTATGTAAAGTAAGTGTTTCTGGAAATTTTGCATACATTGCAGCAGGAGAAGATGGTTTTCATGTTCTAGATATAACAGATATTAGAAATCCTTATAGTATATTTAATTCTGATTTACCTGTTTATGCTAATGATATTCACATTGACGGTGATTTTGCCTATATTACAGATAAGTACAGCGAAAATGGATTATTAGTTTATGATATTACCAAGCCTTCATCACCTAAATTTCTGGGAAATTGTTTATTACCAGATAATGCTCTCGATATACATATAGAAGGTTCTTATGCATATATTGCATGTTATTCTGCAGGATTACAAGTAATTAAGATAAATGAGGAAATAACTCCAGCTTTAGCTGATTCCATCTCTGTATCAGGATTTACTGCTTACAATGTACATATTTCTGGTGACTATGCTTATGTTCCTGGTGGTATTACAACAAAGATAGTGAATATAAGCAATCAGAATGACATTTCCATAGTTGGGAGTCTTGAGTTTTATCTGGAACCTTCATTTGAGTGCTATGATTTCCATGTTTTTGGTGATTATGGTTATCTAGCATTTTATGATGGTAGTATGTTTGAAGCAGGAATATATGCTTATAATATGACTGATCCCACAAATCCAGTTTTCCTTAATGAGTTTAGGGAACCTGGGGAAGGTTACAGTTTAGATATTGCTGGCAATTATCTCTACTATGCAGTGGGTAGTCAAGGAATGATTATAATAAATCTTGAAAGCAGTCTAGGTCCTGCTTCTCCTGTTTATGTAGATCGAGTATCAACGAATGGTGAAGCTTATGATGTTTTTGTTTCTGGAAATTATGCTTACATAGCAGATGGTTCTAGTGGACTATTCATTGAAGATATTACAGATATTTGGTCTCTATCTTCCGTAGCTTCTTATGATATTCAAGGAAATGCTCGAGGAATATGTGTTTCAGGAGATTATGCTTATGTTGCAGATAGCAGTTATGGATTGAAAGTTATTAATATAACAGATCCCTATAATCCGGAAATTGTTGGTTCTTGTAGTACTGTAGATAGCGCACAAGACGTATATGTGTCGGGAGATTATGCATACATAGCTACAAGTACTGCTGGAATTACAATTGTTAACATTACAGATCCAACTAACCCAGATGTTATAGATATTTCAGGCACAAGTGGAAATTCAAAAAAAGTTATTGTTTCAGGAAACTATGCATATGTGGCTGATTATAACGAAGGATTAAAGATACTAGAAGTGAGGAAAAATATGTGTGATCAATTTGAATCTAATAGTAACGCTCAATCAAAAGAAATTTATCATGAAGAGCACATTTCTTTGACAAGTGCGACTCTAACTGCTTCTAGTTTGACACCTGATGATACATCCATCTCTTACTTTATGTCTGCAGATAATGGAATTCATTGGGAGGAAGTAATGAATAATACTGAACATTCTTTTCTTTATAATGGAAATCACTTATTATGGAAAGCAGTTTTAACAACTTTTAATCCCTTTATTTCCCCAACTGTGAACTCTCTTTCTATTTCATATAAAACAATACTAACACAATCTCCTGAATTATTTTCTCCGAACAATGGATTAGTAATAAATGATAATACTCCTAGTTTCGTATGGATAAGTGTTTCAGGAGCGTCATCTTATCAATTCCAAATTGATACTAGCTCAGCATTTGATGCTTTACTATTGAATATTACAGCTGACACTACAACCTATGCTATCACCTCACCTCTTCTTGATGATATTTATTATTGGCGAGTAGCTGCTATTGATAATGATGAAGATATTGGAGTATTCTCTGATTATAGAATTGTAATTGTAGATACAGCTTTTCCATCAATTGATAATCCTCCAGATATAGATTATCCCTATGATCTAACAGGTAATTCTATTAGTTGGGTAGCTACTGATACTAATCCTGGAACCTACACTATCTACAAAGATGGAATTATTGAGAAAGTAGATATATGGGAATCTGGTATAGCAATCACTATTAATGTCGATAGCTTGGAAATTGGTTTTTATAATTACACAATAACTGTTTTGGACCAAGCTGGTAACTCAGCAAAAGATACAGTTATTGTAAATGTGACACCAGCAGTACCTGAATTCAGTCAGAGCATTTTCTTTACTATTGTAAGCATTACAGCAGTGTTTGTCTTATACTATATTAAACGCAGAAATCATGAAAAAAGCTGATTTGTTTCTCTTTTATCTTTTTTTTCTTTTTAAGTGCTAGAGAAATATTCTTATTCTCTCCAAAATTAGATGAGAATATAAACTTATCAAAGAATTGTTCAAAAAAATAGGAAAAATAATCAAATAGCAAGGGAAAATAACAATTTTAGTTATTCTTATTATTTCAATTGGATTTCTTGAATCTTAACTGTCAGTCATAAATAAAAAATAAAAAAATTAGAAGATTTTCAATTCTCTTCCTAAATCTTCGAACTTCATTAAAGCAAAATCTAAATCTTCTTTGGTTAGACCTGCATTCATCATTACTCGAATTCTAGCAGTACCTCTAGGTACCATTGGAAAGACAATAGGCAGGGCGAAAATACCTTCATCCATGAGTCTATCACTTAGATTCTTAGCAACTTCATTTTCTCCACAAATTATTGGAACGATTGCTGTAGGACATTTTGCTGAAGCAACAGTTATTTCATGTCCGTAACCCATATCCACTATTTTGCTCTTAAAGTAACTACAGTTTTCTAGAAGTTTCTCCACAACAGGGATATGATGTTCAGATTTGGGATCTAGAAGTTCTAATGAACCAAGAGCAGCACCAGCAACAGCTGGGGGTTGAGACCCACTCAATAAGTAAGAGCGTCCTGTATTTCGAAGATAATTAACTAAATCTTGAGAGCCGACAATAGCTCCCCCTACAACACCCATGGCTTTGGAGTAAGTATTCATTTCAATCTGAACTTTACCTTGTAGATCAAAGTGATCAACAATTCCCTTTCCTTTCTTATTACGACCTAAAACTCCATCTCCATGTGCATCATCAACAAATATAAGTGCGCCATATTCTTCAGATAATTTTTGTATTCCATCAAGCGGAGCCGTATCTCCATCCATAGAAAATACACCATCAGTTATAACCAAAATTCGCTTTTCTCCGTTTGGATCAGCAGCATCTGCTTCTTTTAGTCTTTCTTCAAGACTACCTAGGTCACAGTGGTCATAAATGGTCCTAATTGCTTTTGTTAATCGAACACCGTCAATGATTGAACCATGATTAAGTTGATCTGAAATAATATAATCATCTCTTCTAACTAATGTTGGTATTGCACCTTCATTAGCTATGAACCCTGACATCCAGACCATAGAAGCTTCTTGTTCTTTAAAGTCTGCATGTTTTCTCTCCCATTCTTCATGGATGGCCATATTACCAGCTATTGCTCGTACTGAACCTGAACCTGCACCATATTTCTCAACTGCTTCAATCGCTTTTTTTCTCAGATGAGGATGATTGCTAAGGTTAAGGTAATTGTTGGAACAGAGCATTAGTAATTCTTTTCCATCTACTTTGACTTGTGTTTCAGAAGGGGTTTCGAGTGTTCTATGTACCCATTCTCTTCCTTCAGCTTGAATCTTCTGATATTCTTCTTTCAAAAATTTTGTTGGATTTCTTTTAGCCATATTGGCACCTCTTAATGTCTAAATTCTTAAAATACCCTCCCTTTTTATCTTTTCTCCTATGAAATCAATTCTTGAAATCTCATCTAAATAAGATATTTCTGCAGATTTAGTCACTTGAAAGACTGTAAACTTACGTTCTTCAGAAATAATCAATACTCAAAAGTATTGTAACTCAATTCTTCGATTGTTCAGAAAAAATTTTTATACTTAAGGAGTTATCAGTTCTCAAGCTAGAAAGTGTTGAGAATTATGGTCTCTATAAAATATAAACAGGTTAGTATTGCTTATGATGATTTTATAGTTGTAGAAAATCTCAGTTTAGATATCAATGATGGTGAAATCACTACACTTCTTGGACCAAGTGGTTGTGGTAAAACTACATTACTAAGAGCAATAGCAGGATTTGTTGAACCTTACGAAGGTCAAGTCTATATTGGGGATAAAGAAGTAACTATTTTACCTCCACAGAAAAGAAATACTGCAATGATATTCCAAAATTATGCATTATGGCCTCATATGACTATTTTCAAGAATGTGGAATATGGTCTTAAATTGCGATTGAAAGAAAAAGTAGTATTCTATATTAACGTAGACGATTCTGGAGTAATTACAAAACTTAATTTTACACCATATGCTGCTACTAAAGAGATAGAGGAAATTGCACAAAAATTAGTTGATTATGCTCTAGGCAAAACTACAGAAGAAGTTTGGAATTCCAGTTCTGAAATTCTCAAGGAAATCTTTGAGAGTGAGGAGAAAATTCCCTTCAGAATCATTAAATATGTATTTGGATTGATGAAGAAAGACATCCGAAGTTTTTACGAGCTTGTGAAAACGGAGAGACCTAAGTGGTTACCTTCAAGGAAGACCAAATTTGAAAGAAGTATCTTGATTAAACCTTTATATCTATATTTCTTCTGGTTAACCAAACCCTACTACTGGGTTAACAGAAAGAAAAACTATCTAGATGCTAAAGCAGAAGTAGATTATGACTTCCGATTCAGAAAAGAAAAAGTGCAAGAAGTTTTAGCATTAGTTCATCTTGAAGATCAGATCGATAAAAATCCAACAGAGTTGTCTGGAGGTCAACAACAGCGTATTGCCTTAGCAAGAAGTATTGTTGTAGAACCTGACGTACTGCTCTGTGATGAACCTTTAAGTAATCTAGATGCTAAGCTAAGAAAAGAACTAAGAACAGAGATTCGGTCAATTATCAAAACTATTGGTATGACTGCAATTTATGTTACTCACGATCAAGCTGAAGCTTTAGCTATTAGTGATAGAATTGCTGTTATGAATATAGGAGATATTGAACAATACGGAACACCAACAGAAGTTTTTACTGACCCAAAAACATTGTTTGTTGGTCAATTCATCGGGAGTTCTAGTACTCTTTCTGGTAAGGCAATAAAGTCTGATATCGTTGAATTAGCAGGTGGAGAACAAATAAAAGTAACTACCAAAGAATCCCTTAAAATTGGTTCAGATGTAGACTTGGTTATAAGACCTGAAGTTGTTAGCTTAACTCAAGTAACAGACAATCCAATTGAAATAGAAATTAATACTATCGAATATCTAGGTAATGAAGTTAAATTGACAGGACTACTTAAGGATGAAACAATGTTACTTGTTGATGTTGTAGAACAAACAGAAGAGTATGCAAAAATGAAAGTGGGAGATGTGCTAAAAGCTCACATAATATCAGAACAGATTTTTGTTTTTGTAGATGGTAAAAGAGTCTATTAGTCTTTTTCTCATCCTTCTTTTCATTCTTTCAGATTTTCTTTAAGAGAGACATATCAACCAGATGACAATCCATATCCTTGAAAGAAAAAAAATTTCTGAATCTAATTTTTCACGTAAAATCTATATATTAGATAGTTTTACTCTTTAACGATTAAAAATGTATGAGTATGAAGGAATTAAGATTCATTGGTTAGGTCATGATGCATTTTGGATTGAAGCAAAAGGAAAACATATCTTTCTTGATCCTTACAAATTAGGTAAATCGAATTTACCCTTTGCAGATATAGTAATTTCAAGTCATGAGCATTTTGATCACTGTAATCCTGAAGCTATTAATCAAATATCATCTGAAAAGACGATTCTTATTGGACCTCAAGTAGTTCAAGGTATCTTTGATGAAAAGATAGATAAAAAGAAAGACATGAAAGAATTAAATCCCGGAGATTCTATAGAAGTAGAAGGAATCAAAATCTCTGCGGTACCAGCTTACAATATTCATCGTTTTAGGGACCCTGAAACTAAAACTCCATTCCATCCCAAAGAATCTGGTCATATTGGAGCTATATTGGAAATAGATGGAATAACCATTTATCATGCTGGAGATGCTGATAAAATACCTGAAATGAATGATTTAAAACCAACAATTGCATTTGTTCCTATTTCAGGTACTTATGTAATGGATGTAGATGAAGCTGTTGAAGCTACAAAAGCAATTGGTGCTAAAATCACAATACCAATGCATATCGGTCGTGGAATAGGAAATATGTCATTTATAGAGGATTTCAAAAACAAACTACCTGATTTCGAGATAGTTTCATTGGAAATAGAAGAGGATTAGATTAGATCTAATCTTTCTTATTTTTCTTATCTTCTTCATCTTTTTTCTCGTATTCCCAAGGAAGAACTACATCAATGGTATTTTCAATTAAGTAAACTGCTAGTTCACTATTCGGGTAGCAGCGAATATCATCCCACATACCCAAAATAGTTCCTCTTTCAACAGCAATGATTGTTTCTTTTATATTACCGAAAATATCTCGAATTTCAAAAAGTGGTGACCCTTTATCTATCATCTCCCCACATTTAACCAATGGAATAAAATAACCAGATGAAGATGATCTGATTATTATTTCTCTCCAAAGTGTGTCATTGAGAACAGGGATTGTATCGATTTTTATTGGCTCACCTTCAATCATTCCTGTATGTTTAAGAACATTCCATACACCTTTTTTAGCAATTTTTACTATATCAATATCAACAAAACCTGTAGCTCCTAACTCAACAGTAAATCCAGGTTTTCTGAATTTATTAACAAAACTACCAGTTGTAGATCTTTGTAATTTCTCGTCAAAATAATGCTTTGGAGGTCCTTCAAGAACAAGAGTCAATCCATAAGCTTCAACTAGATCCCTAGTCTTCTGATATAATTCTTCTGACTTTTCTTTTTCTCCTTCCTTCTTTTCATCATAGTAAACTCTATCCAGGTAAGAGAATGGAAGAGAACGAATGGCATGACAATGTAAATCTATAAAATAGTCGACTTCAGGGAGTATCTGAGCAAATTTAGTGTAGAAAATTTCTTGAATATTAGGGTGCTTATCAGAATCTAGATTTTCGTCATAATGATCCACATATTTCAATTTAGGCTCTTTTTTTGGTTTAGGATCTGGCCATAATCTATTAGGGTCAGCTCTAGTGTAAAATGGAGATCTTTTTAGAACAAGTAAACCAGCTGGGTTTAATGAAGGGATTATAATTACAGTTCCTTTAACTTTAGATGGATCGATTTCCTGTATTATTTCTTGCAGTGTAACTAATCCATGAAGTTCATCTCCATGGATATTCCCTGTCAGAAGAAATGCAGGACCTTCCTCAAATCCTTCTATTATACAAATTGGAAGTTTTTCTGTTGTTCCATGTGGATATTCAAACATGTCAATATATCCAAAAGTTTTTTCTCCTTTCTTACCCTCTACATTGAATATTTTCATTAGAATCTGAAGACATAAACATAGGGCTGTATTTAACTTTTCTCACAACTTTAAGGGAATTTTTCTTTTACATTGAAACCACTTGTGTTCCTAGCATTCTTAGGAATAGGAGAATTAGCTGGGTTAAGTATACCTAATCAGTTTGCAATTCTCTAGCGCTTCTTTGGTATTCTTTATTATTAGTTAAATATTTATCCAAAAATATGTGGGTGTTCATGACGAGTATCTAGCTGGTTAACTAGTACTATATAAAAAACTAGAAGGAGCCTATAAGTGATTTCTACTTTTTTTTCTTTTCATATTGTATAGATAATTTTATTCAATCATAGATTTTTTTTCTCTAAAATCCTTAATGAATGCTATTTGATATTCCGACAAAAATCTTAGGGTTTTCATTTGATGGATAATTCAAGGATTGCTGTAATCGGATGAAAGGGAATTTACT
Source organism: Candidatus Heimdallarchaeota archaeon (assembly GCA_030603365.1). Classification (GTDB taxonomy): domain Archaea; phylum Asgardarchaeota; class Heimdallarchaeia; order Heimdallarchaeales; family Heimdallarchaeaceae; genus UBA460. The sequence goes on along the minus strand of JAUVXV010000002.1, from coordinate 351,388 downwards.
AAAAGCAAATTTTTTTTAAGGGCTATTACACAATAGAATTAATATCGTTGTGATTGTCTAATGAATTATACAGGATTAAATCCCGAAGAAAAACTTCTCAAGAAGATTCAACAATCCTACGATGAAGAAGATGAAGATTTTGAAGAGATTTTGAGCGCAAAGAGCTTCACAGATTCAGATGTTAAAGAGCTTCAAGAAAGAAATAGAATCCTGTTAGAAGCACTTAGAAAGGTTAAGCTACTTGTAGAAAGACTCTTAATACAAAATCGAGATTTAAAGAAAAGAGTTGAAGGCTTAGAAGTAGAATTCAAAGAACAAAATAAGAAAGGAGTCAAAATTGTATCAGTTGCGAGATACAAAGAAATGCAAACCAATGCAACGGAATTAGCTCGAGGTCTTCCAAAGCTTATCAAACTTATCAAACTACTAAATCAAGAGACCAAGCTTGTTAAGGACAAATATTCTGCACTAGAAAATGAGTTTGAAGATTTAATAAATGAAAGAGATGATCTAAAGGACAAGATAGTTCTTTTGAATGAAACAAATCAAGAACAAGTCCTAGCAGAATTAACAGAACTTTTCCCAACAGAAGCTATAGCTGCTAAAGCCGCAAGAGCAATGTCAAAACAAGAAAAACCAGTTGCAATTATGGATAATGGCGCAAGTCCTGAAACCAAAGCAATAGCCGCTTCAGCACAAGAATCAGTTCCGAGTTTTGAAGATCAAGCTAGATCTGATTTACAGACAGTATCAGGATTCAGTAATGATCAGATAACAAAACTAGTCAACCTTGTTATGGAAATAAATGACAAGATAGAAAATCTTAGTGGAACAATGATAGTTCCAACTCCATCAAGAAAAAGAGGTAAAGTTGATTTAGATCTAACTGATGCAATTACTGAGGGTGATTACGAAAGACCAGAAGAACCACCAGATAGACCCGATTTAGAAGAGGTTCTGGATGATATTTTAATATCAGGTGACTAAATTTCTTTTATTAATTGAAGGATGGAATTGAGATGTCAGAAAGTCATAATTTTGAGTATACAATTAAAATGGTAAAAAAAGACAACTACAAATTTGAAGTTGATTTTGGATCAGATTCAATAAAGAATCTTGTTATGGATGAAGAAGAAGCAGTTCCTGGAGGAGAAGGGGTTGGACCAACCGCATCTATGTTATTAGCAACTGCTGTAGGAAATTGTCTCTCAGCATCACTAACATTTTGTTTAACAAAGAAGAAAGTTGAATTAAAGGAACTTAATACTACAATAAAATTCAAACGTGAAAGAAATGAAGAAGGATTTTGGAGAATTTCTCAAATTGAAGTAGATTTAGAACCTGTTGTTGAGAATAATAAAGACCAAAATTTCATCCGATGTCTAGAAATTTTCAAAAACTATTGTATTGTTTCAGGAAGCGTGAAAGAAGGGATCCCTATTAAAGTGAATCTAAATTAAGAAACTAAATTAAGAAGCTAATTTAGTGAGAGCCTCAGATCCCCGTTTTTATTGCATTACTAATGTTCAAAGTAGTGCATGATCATCATAAACTCTCAAGATTATATCTAGATTGTGTTTAATATTGATTTTGATAGTTCCTAATTTCGGATTTTTTCTTAAATTTCTTTCATTGGCAAAAGCTTATAAAATATTAACTCGAGACAATAATACGCAAATAATACGGTGAAGGTGAAACAAATAACTCCGCAAACTGGTGGTACAAGAGCTTCCAATGTTTATACAATAAATGTTCCTGAGAATTTTAAGAATGCAGTTTTAGAGCAATCTAAAAGCTTTGGAGGTGCAAGCCAAATGATTACTCTCTCTTTGGATGATCTAGCTCTTCGAGTAAGAAAAATGAAGAGTCGTATAAATATTGTTGAAGAATTAAATGATTATATCAAACTAGAGATTTTATTAATGAAAAGATACGAGGATGAATCAAAAGCAAGAAAAGAAACGAAGCTTTCTTTTAGACTAAAAGATCAAGTAAGTACTGAAAGTCTAACAAGTATTAAAAAGAAAACAGGCTGGAGTACATCAAAGACTGTCAGAATATCTTTACTATGGTATCTTTACGCAAATTTTGATGAATTTGTGGCATCAGAAAATTTCATTCCTTTGCTCAAGTGTAGTCATTGTGGTTTTGTCACTCATGATCAAAGAGCTTTGGGAGTACATATACAAACCTTACACGAGACAGTGTGTCCATATTGTGGTATTCACCATCCCATTACAGAAGAACACCACTGTAAGCAGAAAGAGACGGCTACAATACAATTCGATGCAACACCTAAATCTCAGACAAAAATAGATCAATTTACCTCAGGATCAATTAAGGATCTTGATTTAGATGAAACTTCTTTACTTCAAGAACTTGGTTTAAATGATCTAGGTTCACTGCAACCTGCAGAAGAAGCAAGCTCCGTACCTGAATTAGCTTCTATGTTACCTGATAAAGAAGTTTTTGATGAATCTGAAGCTCAATTAAAAACCATTAGAGATGAAATTTCCAAAGTGGGTGGAACTTTAGTTGATCTACCAGATGGTAGTAGTTTACGAGATTTGATAGAAGAAAGGCGTAAAACCAAGAAACCCAAGAAAGGAAAGGACGAAACTATTGATAAATTGGAAGATGAAATCTCTGAAATACTAGAGTCGTTAAAAGAAGATGGTTTATTGGAATAGTTGACATTATAATAAAGATAAAATAAACCATTGACAAATATAACCTTGGAGTATCTAAGATGCAGAGCAAACTAAGAATACTTTTATGTGAAGATGATGCTGATATTGCCTTTCTAATTAAAGTAAATGTACTAAAAGCATACCCTGAAGCAGAAGTATTCATCACTAAAACTAAGGAAGATACTCTAAAACTACTTTCTGACTTAAATTATGATATCGATGTTATTCTTCTTGACTATCTTCTGGTCAATACTACAGGATTAGAGATTTTAGAAGAAATAAGAAAAGTTGCACAAATTCCTGTTTTAATAATAACTGGACAGGGTTCTGAAGAAGTTGCAGTTAATGCTATGAAAATGGGTGCTTCTGACTATATTGTAAAAAGAGGGAGATTCTTCAATCAAATTCCAAATGCAATTGACAAAGTAACAAAAGTCGAGTCAAAATATGATATGGATAAGATTTTTGTTTCTTTTTATCGTTTCGGAGAATCAGGGACAGATCCTATCTATATAGAAAAAATCCCAAGTGAATACGAAAGTGTTAGAGAAACAGTAACTCTAGCTTTAGGGGTTCTACTATTCACAATTTTCGGAATGGGTGAATTAGAGATGCTGGAAACAGGAACAACATCTGGACCTGTAAAAATCCCAAAGATGAAACATTACAATGCTACAAGCTTTCTATATGTTGTAAAAGATAAAGACCAAAAAGATCCTCGATTCAGAGGAGTTGACTATTGTATTGTAGCATTAGGTTACCCAGCAGAATATTCAGATCTTATATATAGTATTGATAAAATTAAGAATATCCTTGGTCAGTTTTTTGCTGGAGTTAATGATATATCAGAAGTTGAAGCAAAAGCTGCAATGGTTGAAGAGCAAATTTATAATGTAATTAGAAGGTTTTAGTTCTTCTTAAGTTTACTAAATGATTCTAAATACTTTTGCTCAATTTTAGGTATTTCACTTTCCCAGTTAAATTGTTCTTTGTAAGCATCTGAAGCAATTTTCTTCATTTTATTGAGTTTTTCTTTATCATTATAAACTGTTAGAATGGCATCAGCTATCTCTCTTGGAGATGTCGGATTGATAAGAATTCCTAGTTCCTCGCGATTTACTACTGACCTTCTTAAACCTTCAAAATTGGATCCTATGAACGGTACACCAGCTGAACAAAATTCATAGAGTCTATTAGGTATTCTTAGAAAATTATTCTTCCCTGGTTGGAATAATATTAATCCAATATCACATGAACGCATTATTGAAAGAGCTTCATGATAATCCATCCAACCTGTGACTTTGAAATATTCACTCAAATTATTTTCTTCTATCAGTTCTTTCATTGGTTCTAATGATGCCCCTGATCCCATAATTAGAAATTGTATCTCTGATGGTTTTAGATTCTGACTAAGGAGTTTAACAGCTTCAACTGTTTTATCGTATCCAAGGTTACTATACATCACTCCAAAATGTACAACTCTGAATTTCTGCCCAGTTTGATAATCTTTTGGAATTTCTTTTTTATGAGCAAGATTGATATCTACAGTTGAAGGGTAATTTGCAATCCAGATGCTATCAGTTTTATACTTCTTCTTTAGATTCTCTGAATAAGTTATTCCAGCAGTTATAACTCCATGAACTCTCTTTAAGTAATATCTTTCTACAATAGAATAACCCCACAATGCTGGAAAACCAAAAGTTTCTGACATCTGTTCTGGGAAGTTTTCATGGCTGTCATAAATTATTATCTTAGTATTTTTCCTTAGTCTTGTAGCAAGGGGAAGAACATTCAAATCATGAAGATGTACAATATCGAATTGCTGCTTATTTACTAATTTTCGAACATTTTTCCAGAACTCAAAATACTTGAAGAACAATTTCTTACTACTTGGAACTCTTTTGATTGTGTATCCATCTCTTTTTTCTTCATTAGGTAAATCTCCTCTTGGATTAGTACCAATTATTGTTACATTGTGTCCTGTGTTCGCAAGATATCTAGCTTCCTTTTCTACCCTCACATCAGGAGCGACAGTGCTTAGGACTACCATCAAAATATTCCAAGATTTAGAACTCATTGAATGAGGAGTTGTATTTTGCTATAAGAAATTTGCGTTCACTAAAGTTTTAAATAAAATAAATCATGAATCCTTAATGTCTCAAGATTATAATTTTCCAAATGGTTTTCTGTGGGGTGGTGCTCAATCAGCATATCAGACTGAAGGAAATAATTACAATAATGACTGGTACGAATTTGAACAGAAACCTGGAAATATAAAAAATGATGATAAATGCGGTGAATCCTCAAATCATTATGGTCTGTTTGAGAAGGATCATATCCTATTCAGAAAACTGAATCATAATTCACATAGAACTGGCATTGAATGGAGCAGGATTTTTCCTCAAGAAAATAAAGTTGATACAGAGGAAATAGAGCATTATCATAAGGTATTCGAATCTTTGAAAAAGAATGCACTAAAAAGTTTTGTAACCTTATATCACTTTACAATTCCTATCTGGTTTGAAAGAAAAGGAGGATTTCTAAAAACAAAAAATCTAAGACATTTCCAGGAATATTGCGAGGTTATTGCAAAAAACTTTCCTGAAATAGAATTCTGGAATCCTATTAATGAACCTGGAGTAGTCCCACTAATGAGTTACTTCTATGGTGAGTTTCCTCCTGGACGAAAATCTCTAATTGCCTATCTGAAGGTTTATCGCAACATGATGAAGGCTCATTCTATCGCTTACAACACATTGAAAAAATTTAATCCAGATAGTCAAGTTGGTATAGTAAAAAGTTTTCCTTATTTTTATCAGAAATATCATGGGAATTTTTGGCAAAGAAAAGTAACTTCAACTTTAGATAATGCATATAATCAAGTTGCAATTGATGCTGTCATCAAAGGCAAAGTACCTTTTGTACCTTCCACTTATAAAAATTGGATGAGAGACACAATAGATTATTTTGGTGTAAACTATTATGATGCAGTTTACTTCCGATTTAAGTTTGGTTTGCCTGTTGCTCTTGATTTCAAACTTCCTAGTGTAACAGAAGTAACTCAAATGGGATGGGGCGTATATCCAGAGGGGTTGTATGAGAATATAATGAGAGTAAAAGAAGCATATAAAGGTCCAATTTATGTTACAGAGAATGGTATAGCGACTCTTGATGATAGTAAAAGACAAGAATTTATCCTCCAACACTTACTTCAAGTTCATAAATCTATTCAAGAAGGTGCAGATGTGAGAGGATATTTCTATTGGTCCACTCTTGATAATTGGGAGTGGGCTGAAGGTTTTGAACCTCGCTTTGGAATGATAGGAGTAGATTATGAAACTCAGGAACGTAAAGTGAGAGATTCTGCAAAGATATTTGCTGAAATAGCAAAGGAAAATAAAATTAGTTCGAAGTTAATACAATGAATATTTAGTACTCTTACTTAAACAGATTACGAAAAATTTAAACATCTCATTATGTAGAATAACTTATGTTTCCTCCCATAACCATTCTTTACGACCCAAATTTGGAGATTAGTGAAGTAAAAGGGATAGCTAAACATCTAGAGGAAACATACAATGTTGAGATAAAGGAATTAAAAGAATGCAAGTTAGATAATAAAACCTATAATAAAAAAAGAGATCAGTTTGATGGTCAGAAACTTCTAAATATGTTAATTGACAAAAAGAATTTACGTTTCTTTTTTTGGATAGTAACAAAAGATTTGTATGTGCCAGTCATGGATTTTATTTTCGGTCTAGCCTCAAAGTTTTATGGCGCTATAGTTTCTTTTCATCGTCTAGAAACTAGAGAAATGAGAATTAAAGAGAGTATCCATGAATGTGGTCATATTTTGGGTCTAGAGCACTGTCAAAATTTTTGTGTGATGCAATATTCCAATAGTTTAAACGAAGCTAAAGAAAAACCATCATTTCTCTGTAAAAACTGTCAAGAAATCATCATAAAAAGTAAAGAAAATTTTGATTGAAACAAAGGTTAAATAAGTCCTTTATCTCACTAAGCTTGTAACTAGGTGTTAATTATTGTACCAGAAATATGTGGACTCAATAGTTGAGAGTTGTAAAAAGGATAACAGCTATGTTATCATGCTCAAATGGGGAACTATTGATGAAGTCCAACATAAATTACAAGAAAAATGTAATCTGATACAAAAAATTGGCAACATGGTGGAGAAGTATCAATACGGCAAACATAAGATATCGTTCTATAGAACAGGAAAATTGATGTTATCTGAAGTTGACCAAGTTGAAATTTTCTTAACAGAATTACTAGGTTAAAAACATGTCAAACGTGGAAGGATTATTAGAACAACATGGAACTCCGGTTCAAGATGTATATTTAGATTGGGAAAATGGATCAGTTGTGGATAAAGAAGTATTAGATGCAATGATTCCAATTTATCTCGAGAAGACATATGGTAATCCTGCGATTACTCATAAAATGGGCTGGGAAACATACGATTTTTACGTTAAAGCAAAGACTAAAATCGCTAAACCATTAAGTATCAATCCTCAATCTTTAGCATTAACCCACAGTTACACAGAATCAAACAATCTAGCGATAAAAGGCATTCTTCCGCTTAATAAAAAGAGGAAAAAAATAATCGTATCAGAAGCGGAACATCTAAGTGTCATACATGCTGCTAAATCACTTTTCAATCAACAGTATCAAGTTGATATTATCCCTGTTTCGAATGACGGAACAATTAATCTGGATGTCTTACAAGAAAAACTCGATGATAATACTCTTCTTGTAAGCTTACAAACTATTAACCATGAAATTGGGACAATACAGCCAATAAAGAAAGCTCTTGAAATTGTTAAAGATAAAAATGAAGATATCTTCTTTCATACAGATGCAACATCAGCTTTTGGACGAATTCCTTTAGATTACAGTAAAATCGAAGTTGATATGGCAACAATTAGTAGTAATAAGATTCTTGGTCCTAAAGGTATCGCGGGATTATATGTTAAAGAAGGAGTTAAAATTAAAGCACTGTATGAAGGACAACTGAGTGTAGAAATTTTGTCACCTGATGTAGAAAACCCAGCTTTATTGGCAGGTTTTGCAAAAGCAGTAGAACTCCAATTTAGTCAATTTGATGAGATTACAAGCAACATTACTAGATTAAGAGATAAATTATTATATGGGCTTGTAACAAGCATTGAACGAGCTGAAGTAAATGGTCCTTCAGGAAAAAGAAGAGCTCCAGATAATGTGAATATTAGTTACCTGGGATGTGAAGGTGAAGCTCTTACTGTTGAATGCAGCATGAATGGGATCTATGTCTCTAGTGGTAGTGCTTGTACTAGTAGAGTGTTGATGCCAAGTCATATATTAACTGCTATAGGAAGAAAACCAGAAGAAGCTCATGGAAGTCTATTAATGAAACTGAATAGACTCAACACAGAAGAACAGGTAAACTATGTTCTAGAAAGAATGCCTAAAATAATATCAAGAATTCGATCGATTACAGGCGGAATCGAACTATAAATGGATTAATAAAAATGTCAAGCAGAATACCATTACCATATGCTCCAAGAGTTCTAGAATTATTTCAAAATCCACAAAATCTAGGTAGGATGGAAGATGCAACTATAGCTGCATCTGCAGGAAGTCCAGCTTGTGGGGACATGATCGCATTTTATTTGAAAATTCATGAAAGCACAGATACTATTACAAAATCTAGTTTTGAAAGCTATGGATGTGCTTCTAACATTGCAGCTGCAAGTCAATTGACCATTATGATTGAAAATAAATCTCTAGAAGATGCTTGGAATATAACTTGGGCTGATGTATCAGAAGCTTTAGGAGGACTTCCCAAGGTAAAAACTCATTGTGGAAGCTTAGCTGTTGGAGCATTAAGAAGAGCTTTAAGAGCATATTATATCGAGATAAAGAAATTTACACCAAAATGGCTTCCTGAAGATTTAACCAAAGATGAAAAACATGCATTAGAGGAAGAAGCTCTAGCACAAAAATTAGCTAAAAAATACAAACTCATAGATACAAGTGAGTAAAGTTGAGTACTTATCTAGGACTTATAAAACAAAAATTTTTATATCGGACTTAAGGATTCTAAAACATGGCTGGTTATAGAATCATTTCATTAATCCAAGGTGTAATCTCTCTTTTCTTAGCATTATCAATCCTTGACGCAGATGGCCTAATAGGTATGAATGCTGCTTTTGGCTTTGCTGTAGCAGCTAGTTGGTGGTCAATGTATGCTTTTTGGGCATATCTAATCGCTCTAATAGCAATTCTGCAAGTGGTTAAAGCTTTTACAGTAAGAGAAAGGGGTTAGAAGAAATTTCCAAAATAAACATGGTTTTCAAACCATGTCATTAATTCATTTGTACTCGTTATAATTTCTAATTGGTTTACATTCAATAATTCAGGTAATGAAAGTACAATAGATCCTGCTACAATTATTGCTACTCCTATTATCTGTGGGAAAGTGATTTTCTCTTTCAAGAAAATTCCACCAAGAAGCATTACAATTAAGGGGGAAATAGATGAAAGAGGCGTGCTGTAACCTGCTCCTATAATTTTTACTGCAGTGAAGAAAGATACTCCTCCTACACACCAAGATATAATTCCTCCACCCATTAATATTAGTGCTTCCTTTTTTGGTGCAAAGATTTTTGTTTTGTATTTTTCTTTATTTACCAATGGACGGATGAAAACCATGACCGCAACTACTACAACCATTAGACCATTTCTCAATCCCATTAAGGGAAGAATGTCAATACTTTGATCTTCTAGAATTAGACGATTGAAAACAATAGCAAATCCCCAGAATAACGCAGCAGCAATTGATAACCCAATACCTATTGGAAGAACTTTTTTCTTTTCACCATCTTCATTTGATTCGTTTTTCTTTGCGATTTCTTTGATTCTTTTATTCTCACTTCTTTGACTAAAGAAAGAAATCAATATCACTCCAGAAGTAATCAGTAGAGTGCCTCCTATAATGAACAAATTGATGTTCTCTATTTTTGCGATAAGCAATGTAAATGTAGTAAAAATAGGGTAAATTGCCGTTACAGGTTGGGAAATAGAAACATCTATTTTTTGTAGAGCAAATAAAGAAAATAAATCTCCTAGAGTTATGCAGATTGCTCCGAAGATTAACCACAAGTAATTAGGATAAAGAAAAAGTTTTGTAAATGTTTCTGTACCATTTATCGTAATCCCTAGGATAAGCAATAATGGAACTGCAATGATTCCTCTAATATAAGTTGCAGCAAGAGCATCAACATTTTTAACACCTACTTTGAAAGAAACTAAAGCTGAACCCCAACCAAGGGCAGCTGTTAAGGATAGAATAACTCCAATAGCAAATGTAGGCATTAAGGTGAGTTGATTGCAATTATTCAAAAAGTTTTGTCATCAATAGCGGAATGTCTGAGAATTCCTAGCACTAATACTTCTTTACAAGCTACTAACCCTAACTGATTCTCTGAAGATAGAAACTAAATCCTCACCAACAATAACAATACCATGATCTCTTAAAATCACGATGTCATTACTTTGAAGATTATTTGATGCTTCTTGAGCTAGATTAATGGTTCCATAAGAAAGAAACTGACTAGTAATAGGAAATCTATTTAGAATTTGAAGTTTAGTTATATTTGAAGTATGAATGTGAAGACAGTATTTTATTTCAACTCGTTTTTCATGTATCAATAAGTGCATCCTTGTTTCAGAGCTAGGTAAATCTTTACCAAAGAACCGAATCCTCTTTTCATCGCTATTTGAAACAACCTCACAGAAATGTTCTGGATAAAGTAAGTTTTTCAGAAGAGAACCACTAGACGAAATCAGAATTCCTCCTTCTGTTTTCACACTAATATTTCCAGAAGAACCAGAAGAACAGTCAGTAGGTAGCTCACCAAGAACCTTTGATATATTCTGTGCTTGATATTCAACTTCTTCTGAAGGTTGTATGTCTCCTAACCTTATATATTTAAATTTGACTCCTGTGTATATTTCGGACATTCTGATTCAACACAGTTAATATAGTTTCTAATATTTTTTGTTAAACAATATATTTTTATTCTCCAATATTACTTTTTTTCTGATAATAATGAGTAGAAACATTCCTATGAAAGTAGAAAGAAAAGCTGATGTCCCTAGCTTCTATGCTGAAAGCATACAAATGGTTCACTCTGTAGCTGGATTCAAAATGATTATATTCAAAGATAAAGCAGAATACAAAAATGAACCAAGTGTAGGTCCCGATGTATTAATGCCAAGATCGATTATCAAGGAAATCATTACAGAAGTGAATTTCTCACCTCAACAACTGAAAATATTAGCAAAAATTATTGCAGAGCAATTGAAAGCTTTTGAATCAAGATTTGGGGAAATATCACTTCCTGAACAGATTAAGAAACAAGATAATACAACTGCTTCTTTTGTCTAATGAAAAATCACAATTCCAACTATTTAACTTGATTTTTCAATTTTATCAAGAGTTGCTAGAAGATCTTCTAAACTGAAGGGTTTTCTCAAGAAATAAGGAATTCCCAAATCATGTACTTGATCTTTAGAAATAGTATCATCTGCAGTTGCGATAATAATCTGATTTTTTAAGACAGGAGAGATTTCAATAAGCCTTTTAGCTACTTCCAAACCAGTTTTTTCAGGAATTCTATGATCAATAATGAAAATAATATCAGTTAGACTATCTTTCAATTCGTCTATTTTTTCTAGAGCTATTTTTCCACTAGAAATAATTTCTTCTATCTGAATACCTTCTCTTTCGAAAAGTAATTTGTATAAATTGCTGATGTCTTTTTCATCTTCAATTATGATAATTCTCTTCATTATTCCCACTTACTTAAAATAGGTTTTTAAATAAACTATTAAACATTTCGTAACATTGAAACATCGAATGATCTAGCAAACAGATTATCACAAATTATTTAAGAGATAAAACATAGAAATAAATATGAAACATCGGTATTGCTTAGGTTTGGCAACTTTATTATTTCTACTTGTCTTATCAACAACAGGTACTTATGCAATAAATGAATCGTTTGACGTTGTAGCAGATAATGCACCTGGGTTCTACGAGTTAACATTCCTAGAAAAAGATAATTCGTATGTAGATATGACAATAGAAGTTCTGAATGTTGAACTAGATAATTGTTCTTTGTTTGTAATTGATAATGAACAACGTGACCAATTAGAAGCAATCTGGGATTATATAGCAGCACATCAAGTTTATCCTTGGGCAGAACTTACTCCACCTACAGGAACTCACACTGCAACAGGATTACTTTACGCTGATTTGGAACCTGTCGAAATATATTTTGGTGCATATAATTTAACTGAAGGGGAAACTCGACAAGCAACAGGTTATCTGGGATCCCTTTCTTTCGATGAGATTCAACTGACTACTGATACATATTTCACGAATATAACTTACACAAATACTGTTCATCATGATCTCAGGTATTATATTGTGTTGGAGTGTATGTCAGTTATTTTAACATATAATCCAGAAAATCCTCTATATCCACGTATTCTTGGATTTAGCTACTATGATGCAAGAGTACATGTGACGTTTGTAACAACTTTACCTGCTCCATCAGCTCTACTAGCTATTGTAGTTCTTGTACCTATTTCATTTGTTATTTACAGAAAAAGAAAGAAATAATTTCTCATATTTCATCAGAAGAGGTAAAAGTTAAAAACCTCCTTTTTGTTTGTTCATTAATTAGGTGATATTATGATAAATGTACCACACGATGATGCAGTTAACTTTCAATATGATATTGTAACTGTAGTTAAGAATAAAGAAATAGTAAAAGAAAATTTGAAAGAATGGTCAGCGAAAATCAAAAATCACATTGTCAAAGATTGTACAGGGGATAGCCTAGCAATCACAAGTATGAGAGGGATGATCAAGGTTCACTGGCATGCAGACAACCCTGAAGAGGTTCTAGAAGTTCTTAAACAATATGGAGAAATTCTTTCTCACGAAGTAGAAGATATGAGAGAACAATACGAAGCTTATAAGGCAAAACATCAATAAGAGAATGAACGATAAAATGCCCAATCTATTGCTTATTTTCTCAGAGTGTAAAGATTGTGGTGCATGTTGTTTTAATTGTGGTTTTCTAGATGAGAAAACAGGTTGTGTTGATGATAGTTTTCGATTGAGTTCTAGATGTGCATCTTTTCCGGTTATCTATGGTAATCCTAAGAAAATGGGACATAAAGCTATTTTTGGTAACTTATCAAATATAGCAGAAACTGATCGAGATAGATGGTTTATTATCGATTTTGAGGATTGCACACTTCTGCACAATGAACTGATTTTGAATAACTTGAGATGGTTTTTAGACGATTTTGACAATGGAACTAATATCCAAAGTTTTACCGTTAGTTTTGGAGAAACTTCTCTTGCAGTTTATATAAATTGATACTATTTATTTAAAGTAGTGCAAAAAGTTAATATCGCTATTTCTTAAGTTGTATATATGGTCAGAAGAACTCGTCTTGCACGACGCCTTGCGCTTTATATTATTATCCTGTTATCAATTATTATGTTACTAATTAATGGTTCTATAATTCTTCTTATGGAATTGCGACTAGCAACAATTTCAGCAGAAGCTTCGGATAAATACCTTGATGCAAAGATTCAAAGCATGGATGTTTCAAGTAATCAATTTGTTCAATCTTTTGACCAACTAATTGGGGGAATGAAAGACGAACTCAATAATACTGTGCAATCAATTTCAAGTAGTCTATATGCAGAGGGTTCAAGTTCTCTATATGAGTATAACTACATAGCTTTTAACAACTCTGATGAGCAGATTTATACAAATGGAAACGTAAGTTTAACTATAGATAGAGAAGAATATGTGAGTTTTTTTGACTATAACGAGGATGGTGAAAATGATTATGAAACAGCTGGTGGATCCATTTTTGGTGATGTAATTAACCAACTAAATATCACAGGATCTATCTATCTTCAGATCAATGCATCTTTTTCTGGTCAATTGTCAACAAGTGGTAATATCTCTATTTTTGGGGTGAAGAATGATAACACCATTACTATCGATATCACTGAGTACTATACAACACTTTTTTCTAATTCCTTCAATAGCTCATTGTTGGACTTATGGAATATTGGTTTCTATTCCTTTCCTGGAGAGATGAATAACTCTTTAGAAATACTAGATCTTGACTATCTTCAGACTTACTTCCTCATACAAGATGATAACTTAGATGGTGTTGGTATTATTTCATCTGAAGGGGTTAAATCTAGAATTGAAGGCTGTATAAATGGAACTTTAGAAGGAAATTACTCTGGTGTACTTAAGGGTAAATTGAATGGTTCTATATCTGGTCATACAGATACTAGACTTAAAGAAATGTATAACTATATGATACCTCTACTAAATCCAGTACTTCAATGGGTTTATTTTGCTACACCTGATTACTTCTGGACCTATCCATGGATACCCGATTATAGCACTGATATCTCTTTAGGAAACACAGCTGATTATGACTGGACTCAAAGGCCTTGGTATAGTGAACTTCATGAAGCAGAAGCAGCTTCAGAAAGAAAAGGGATGGAAAGCCATTTCTCTAATCTAGGAGTTGATTATACACTGCAGTATATTTTCATCTCACTAGGTCAAGCCATATATGATGAAAATAATGATTTGGTTGGTTTTTGGGTACTTGATGTCAATCTCGACTATCTAATGAATACATTAGAATTAGATATAACAAAAGATGATTTTTCTTTAATTATAAATGTTCAGAAGGAAATAGTAATTTCACCTCAGATAGCTGCAAACACCACAAGAAAACCTAAAGAGGAATTCCCAACAACTAATATAGATGATTACAATAACACAGATCTACAATTTTGCGTAGATTCAGTTCTAAATTATGAATCTGGGTATAAGATTCTAATTTACAACAATACTGAATACATTGTTCTTTACAAACCTATTTCCTCCGTTCCCTGGTTTATGCTACATTTCTCGCCCTTAGAATTAGTAATGGATGAATTCACACCTATTTTGAATACTCTTGAAAGAAATATGCGATTTCTGGAATTAATTCTTGTTCTTATATCAGTTACGATTATAATCGGTATAGGTTCAATAGCTACATATTTGGCTGTTAACTTCTCTAAATATGCAGTCCGATTGCTCAAAGCTATGAGGGCAGTGTCTGAAGGCGACTACAGTGTTAGTTTTGATGTTTCAGAAAAACGAAATATTCATGAGGTTGGCGAGATATATTTTGCTTTTGAAGAAATGGCTTTGAAACTTGAAGAAGCTATTCGAAAGGAACGAGAAGCTACTCATTTAGCAGAATTAGCTATTGATCTGTTCACCCATGATTTAAGCAATTATCATCAAGCAATTCTTGGTTATCTCGAAATGGCAAGAATGATGAATGATGAACCTAAACAAGTTAGTACCCTAGTAGGTCATGCTATACGTATTATAAACAGAGCAAATTCTGTAAAAGATAAGATTCGAAAACTTAGTGGTTTAGAGAAGTCTTCTGAACCATTTATTAAAAGAAAGTTTGATGATTATATAGATGAAGCTTTTGACGTAATAAAAAGTTCATATCCTGAAATGGATATTATTTTAGAGAAAAATTTTGACCAAGATATTGAAATTTATGCTAACGTTTTCCTGGTAGATGTTTTTTCTAACATCTTCGACAATGCGCTACAGTCTGCATCTGATGGAAAAATAAAATTTTCTCTACAAATTTCGAAATTATATGAAAAATATGGGTCTTATTGGAAAGTGATAGTCGAAGATGATGGAGTAGGAATTTCTGATGATATGAAGAAACAGATACTTCAGAGTTTTGAATCAGGAATCAGAATACGAGGTTTAGGAATGATGTTCATCTATAGAATAATAAAAGCCTATGAAGGAACAATTTTACTAGAAGATAGAATTGAGGGTGATTACACTCAAGGTACAAAAATTACTTTCACTATAAGAGATTATGAATAAACCTGTTCTTTTTTATTCCTTCTCTATTTCTTCCTCAACTTTACTTAGTTCTTTCTCTTTTCTTTCTTTTTCAGCTTTTTCCTTATTAAATTCCTTAACATCAGCTCTAAGGCTTCTAAAAAGAGGAATTACCACCAAAACTATTATTACTACAGTTAATACTAAACCAAAGATCACCCAAGGAGTCTCCAAAATCCCCTGACCTTTCCAGAGACTTATAAGACCTAGAACTGCAGTTACAATCCAAAGAATTGATAAGGAAACAAGAATTGTGATTTTACTAATTTTGAATAGTTTTGAGATTTTCTCTTCTCTTTGTTGATCCTTATCAACACTTTCGCTTAAATCTGGAGTTCTTTCAACCTCTATGTCTGACATAAATTTTGAAAAGAATATGGTTTCTTAACTTTTTTCATTTGTGAAAATAGCTGAATTGAATTCTTCCTTAACCTTATTTCCAATTTTCTTATTGCTAAGTAAATCTTTAAAAATAATTTTGAAAAGAAAACTTGAAGGTGTTAACTTTGAGTTATGAACTAAATGAAGAATTTCTAAAAAAACTAGTAACAACACCAAGAGCTACAGGTTATGAATTTCCTGCTCAACGTGTAGTAAAGACTTATCTTGAAAATGAAGTAGACAAGATAGAAGTTGATAAAGTTGGAAATGTTTGTGCTATCATAAACCCTGAAAGCAAATTCAAAATAATGTTGGCAGGTCATATTGATCAAATTGGTTTTCAAATCTCTTATATTGATGAGAAAGGTTTCCTCTGGATTCTTCCTCTAGGTGGATTTGATACTTCTACCCTCCCTGGCAAAAGAGTTCGTGTTATTTCAGAGAAGGGTGAACTTCTTGGCGTTATTGGCAAAAAAGCAATCCATTTAATGAAACCAGATGAAAGGAAGAAAGCTCCTGAAATGGAGAAATTATTTATCGATATAGGTTGCAAGGATGAAGAAGAAGCTAAGAAATATGTAGATGTAGGTGATTTTGCAGTTTTTGATTATGGTTATGCAAAACTAGGTAAAAATAACTTTGCAGTTGCAGCTGGTTTTGATGATGCTATAGGCTCTTTCATAGTAGCTGAAATCATGATAGAATTAGCAAAGGACAAAGATTTCTATTCTGGAGTATATGGTGTTTCTACCGTTCAAGAAGAAATAGGTTTGAGAGGAGCCCATATTGCTGCTGAAGCAATTAAGCCAGATATTGGATTAGCTTTTGATGTTGGTTTTGCTGCTGACGCTCCTGAAATAGAAAAGAAGCTAGTTGGGGATACAAAACTTGGTGGTGGTCCTATCATTTCAATCGGACCTAATTTCAACCCAGTTGTTGTTACAAAACTTTTCAAAATAGCTGAGGAGAACGATATTCCTTATCAGAAAAATGCTGCCCCTAGAGGAACAGGAACTGATGCTAATGCCATACAACTTTCTGGTGCAGCTACAGGATTGTTGGCGATACCAAATAGATATATGCATACAGCATCTGAAATTGTATGTTTAGATGATGTAAAAAACATTGTACTTCTTGTAGTTGAATTTATAAAATCTATTAAAGAAGGAGACAGTTTCATACCTGTCTAATTTCTTTTCTTTTTATTCAATAAGCATAGTAACATCAAAATTTTTCACAGAATGAGTTAGAGATCCAGATGAGATTAGATCTACACCCTTAAGAGCGTATTTGCTAAGATTCTCTAAAGTTATATTACCACTTAATTCGAAAAGTATTCGTGAGTTAATATCTGCGATTTTTGATATTGTTTGGTTTGCTTGCTCTGGTGAGAAATTATCGAGCATGATAATATCAGCTCCAGCTTTAGCTGCTTCAATAGCTTGCCCCTCGTTTTGAACCTCAACCTCTATCTTCTTACTAAAACTAGTTTTCTGTTTGGCTGTAGTAATGGCTTCAGTAATTGATTGGAATGCAATCAAATGATTCTCTTTTAAGAGTATCATATCGGATAGATTGAAACGATGTGTATCTCCTCCACCCATAATTATTGCATATTTGTCATATTTACTTAATCCAGGTACAACTTTTCTAGTTCCACAAATTCGAAGATTAGGATTCCCTTCTTTTGCAATTTTAAGCATTTTCGAGGTCTGTGTTGCAATTCCAGACATTCTTCCAAGAATATTCAAAGCTACCCGTTCTGCTTGTAAAAGAGAATGAATATCACCTTTAACAGCTGCAATTGGAGTCTTTTTCTCCACTTCTTTACCTTCATCTACAAGTGAAACAAACTCAGCTCCTAGAAGTTCAAAAATTCTTTTTACAACAAATAATCCAGCAACGGTACCTTCTTGTTTTGAATAGATCTTTCCTTCAGCTTTACCTTCTGGGAGAAGTGATGTTGTAACATCCCAATAAGGTATGTCTTCTTCTATCCACTTCTTAATATCTTCATCGATTAGAATAACAGGAATCATAGCAATACACTAGTAAATTAGTATTTGAGCATGTTGTTCACTGCTCTATAAGCTCTTTTACGGATATCTTCTTCAAGTTCAATGATATTATCTTCAGTTGGGTTCTCAAGAGCATTCAAAGTAGATATCAGATCATTTCTTTTCATGCTAACACAGAACATTTTACTGTCAACGAACTCAACATTAGGATATTCAACTTTCATTCTATCTATGAACCCTTGTTCAGTTACATAGAGAACTTTCTCACCATTTGCTCCTTCTTCTGCATATTTGTGCATATCACTAGTCCCTCCATAATAATCTACATTCTCAATTATTTCTGGTTTGCATTCAAGATGAGCAAAGGTTTTGACATCTTTATCCTTCAAAAGTGCATTTAGTCTTTTTAGGGTAACTGCATCGTGTGTTCTACAATAACCTGGCCAAGTGATAATGGTCTTCCCAGTAATTTTAGCGAGATTCTTCCCCATATTCTCATCAGGGATGAAAATTACCGTGTCTGTGTTAACTTTTTCAATAATTCTTTTTGCATTTGCGGAAGTACAGCAAATATCTGATTCTGCTTTAACATCTGCATTTGTATTCACATAGCATATCACAGGAACTCCTGGATTTTCTATCTTCAGCTTTCTTACATCATCAGCTATTATGGAATCTGCTAAAGTGCAGTCTCTACCTCGTTCGGGAACAATTACAGTTTTCTCGGGACTGAGAATTTTAACTGATTCAGCCATGAAATCAACGCCACAAAACAGGATAGTATCTTCTTTGACAGTTGTTGCTTTCTTTGCTAATGCTAGAGAATCTCCCACAATATCAGCAATACCAAAAACGATATCAGCTGTTTGATAAGAATGAGCAAATATCTTAATACCTTTTTCTTTTTTAATTGTGTTAATCTTCAGAGTAAATGGTGCTATAGATTCACATGCACTCTTACTCCATCCCAATTTGCCTAATTTTGAATATAAGCGTTCTACTTCTTGCTCTAATGAAAAAATATTTTCTTTAACTACTTTAGGAGCCTCTTCTATTACAACCATCTTCTGTCGGGAACAATTCTGTCATCTTGTATTTAAAGAGTGTTTGTTTAAGGACAAAAATGAACGAAAAATGTTTCCACTGATACTAAATTACAACTAGTTCATGTTTTAAAGGTTGAAGTGCTAATAAAGAAGCAAGGTTTGCCTATTTTTTTCTCATAATTATTTTCGAATTCCTCTTTTAACTTCATTCTGTATTGCATATACATAAAATTGACTTGATAAGATTAACAGAGCATAAGTATAAATAAATCATTTACATAGTTGTTAAAATAAGTAGAAATTTGTTGATAAAAATGAATTTAGCTCTTTATATTGCAGAAGAAAAGACTTCGAAAGAATTTGCTCAAGAAATCCAAGAAGTTCTATTAGAGTTGAACCCTTCTTTAGATATTATTGAACTACAAGATAAAGAGCTAACTGAGGACAACTGGCAGAATGAGATTCAAGATTTCTCAACTCAACGGATTAATTGTTTGATTGCTATTGGTGGAACTGGTACATTTCTGAGAGCTATTTTCCTAAGTAGAAATACTATTCCTGTTGTATCAGCAACAGCTGAAAGCATAAGTTTTTTCACTGAGATAAACCCTCTAAATGTGAGGGAAACATTACAAGCATTACTTTCAAGAAAATATGATGTTGATAATTATAATCAAGTCGTGTTTCAAGATATGAAAAGTAATCTGCCTGTTCCTGCTTTGAATGAAATAGCAATTTTTCCTAAAGATTCAGCACTATTAATGAATTATACTCTAATGATAAATAAGAACCAATTATATCGTGGGAGGGCAGATGGTTTAATAATATCAACAGCATTAGGAAGTACAGGATATGCTCTCTCATCAGGAGGGCCTATAGCCTTTGGAAATCCTGATGTTATAATCATCGTTCCTGTTAATCCTTTAAGTAAAGACCATATTCCTTTAGTTTTACCATTAGATTCAGAAATAAAGCTTGTCAATGTGAAATCAAGATCACCCATCGAGGCAATTATTGATGGCCAATTACGACTAGGGGTTGATGATGAAATTCTACTCCGAAAGTCATCCTCTACTGCTAAAATCATGAGATTTCAAGCTAAAAAGAATATTCTAGCAAAACTTCGTAATCGTCTGGTAGAACTTGATTTGAGAAATCTTCAAGGGGTTCCCCCTTCTGCAAAATACATTTTCAAACTTCTTTTAACTGAAGGTGAGATGACACAAAAGGAATTAATTGAAAGTACAGGTTTACCGAATCGTACTGTTAGAAATGCTCTTGCTATTCTCAAAGGTAAAAGTGTCATTAATCAGAGACCTCATCTTCGAGACGCTAGACAATCTATCTATTATGTAGAATAAAGTGTGGGGACAGATTCAATAAAAATCTATCTTGTTTTTCATTTGGTTTATTTTCCTTCCGATTGTACTATCAGACTTCTTATAAAGGATTTTTTTCTTGATTATTAAGATAAGAACTGCTTTGCTGTAGGAGTAACTGTAATGAATTTGATGACCCATCTAACACTTAAGAAAATTACTATTCTAGGAACTACAGGGTCTGGCAAAACTACTTTTCTTGAAGCTATGTTTGGAAATATAGAAAAAAATGATGTAGCTAGAAGACTATTCAAAGAAGTCAGTAATAATTTGGATTTTACTCCTTTAAGATATAATAATTTCACTTCTAGTACAACAACTATTTCTCTGAATGTTGTAAACTCTGTTATTGTACTAACCCGTTTTAACAAAGTGATTTTAAGAAAATACGAACAGATCGAAACCCTTGATTTTGAATCGATTGATTCAGCATTTCAAGTTGTTTTTAATGATCCTGCAGGTCAAGAACGCTTTGATTTTATGCAAGAAATAGCCATTAAAGGTGCAGATCTTGTAGTAATTATGGCTGATGGTACCAATATATCCTCACTAGAGAAAATTGTCCACTATCTTGAAATGGTGAATATAGAAGAAGCAAGAAAACAAAGGAATATTCCAGTCATTGTCTTTATTAATAAATCTGACCTGAAGAGTAAAGGAGTGTATCTAGGAAAAGAAGTTGCAGAACGCATAGTATACTCATCTATTGTTGACAGAGAGCTCCTCTTCTATGAAACCTCTAATTTTCATGCAGACTGCTACGAATTACCATTAACTATTATTTTTAATTATCTTGCAATGCAGACTTACAGATGATAGACCACTCAAACTAACTAAATCTTTATCTATTTTGCATCAGACTTTTACTTGAATGGTATGAAAACCATTAAACAACTTACCTTTAATATTACTCAGAGCAGAAGAATAAAGAATTATGCTCAGAAGAACAAAATTCAAGAAAAACAAATTTTAGCAAAGTATCCAAAAGTGATGAGTATTATTTTCCATGCTTGGAAAAAAAACTATGCTCACTCACAAGAAAAAAGTTTCAGGGATTTTTTTCTAGGAGTAATGAAATATGGAGAATTTGCATTTAGATTAAAGGAACGAATAGATGATTTACAAAAAATTAATGACCATGTTGAGATACTTAGAGATGCTCTAGAGGAATATAATCAAGATTATAACACTGTGATAAAAATTGAGCAAATTGTCAAAGATTTAGGTGGGGAGACTATTCAATGAAAATAAATACTACAAGGTTCAATATTAAATTCAAGGACAAAATTCCATGTGAGGATGAAAATATTCTTGCAAGTGATTTAGCTTATTATCTTTATTATTTGGAGATTATACCTGACGAACTAACTGATTGGGACATGAATGATCTTTCTAATAAAAGAGCTGAAGATGAAAAAATATTCCAAGAATTAAGTAGAGAGTATTCTAGTTTATTTCAAGAGTATGCTCTAATTCGATTAAAAGCGAATGAGCTTTATGAAAGAAATCGAACTGTTGCTCTTACTTTGAGTCTATTAAGACAAAGATTAATCCATCTTAAGGAAAGTGGACGAGAACTACCTCTTAATTATGATGAATCAATTGAGAAGGTGGAGTATTTCATTTATCGCTATCTAACTAAAAAACAAGATAAAAGGCTTGTTGAACAAGTGGTTTTCGACGAAAGATAAGTTTCATATGTTGTCCAGTAGTACATACCTTTTAGTGAAGGTCTAAACCTTCTTAACAAGGTTATTATGATTCGTTGTGTTGTATATGTTCGAACTTCAACTGCTGATCAAGAATCAGGATTGGAAACACAAATTGATGATGTTTCAGCAAAAATTTACCAAGCTGGGGATCGAGAAATTGTAAAGATTGTTCGAGATGAAGATTGCCCTGGAGACAGTGATCCTGAATATAGAGAAGGCTTTCTAGAAATATTGAGGATGACTGAAAATGATGAATTTGATGAATTATGGAGTCAATCCAGAGATAGATTATCCAGGGATGTTGACGTTTTAGGTTATATTAGAATTCTACTCAAGAAAAAAGAACTATCAATTGTCTGTTTGGATGATGAAGATAACAAAGCGATTGCAAGAGTTAAAGATTTATTCGGGGAAATGGAACTGGAAAAATATCGTGAAAAGCGATACAAAGGAATGTTACGAAGAATTAATGATAAGAAAGTCATGTCTCGACCACCCTTTGGTTATGCTGTTGATGAAAATGGAAATTTGATGATCGAAGAAAGCAAAAGAGGTCTTATCCGTAGGTTATTTGGAGAATTTGATAATCCCTTTTCATCATTGAAAACATTAAGTATGAAATACAATATCCCAGTTTCAACCTTACGAAATATCAGATCCAATCCAATTTATAGAACAGGAGAGGTCAGATGGGCTGGAAAAATCGCTTATTATGTAGACCCAGTTGTCCCAGAGGATAAAGATCAAATGTTGAAAACTGATTGGGAAGGAAGTTAATTCCTCTTCCCCACAAGTTTCTTGAATATTCTCTTTTTCTGTTTCTCTTCTAATTTGGAGATTTTTTTACAAGACCATCAACTATGGTACAATAGATTTTTTAAAAATAATAAAAAAAAGGGAGAAAATATTAACCTTTTTTTCCTTTTAATGTATTTTTTTCCTTAGAATATATGCTAATCCAATAATAAAAAGAGCTATCATACCATATGTCCAATTAAAGGGAATGCTTTGAGTACTGATAGTGTTCAAAAGTATTAATTTGAATGTTTCTTTTCCTGCACTACTATCTACGGTTTCATCAATTTCTAGTTTATCCAAAGTACCCCATTCAACGTTGTAGCTAATTTCCACGAATGAATCAAATTTATAATCTCCTCCAAAAATTCCACCAGATATATCAGCATGTACCTCCGCAGATATTATTAATAAATTGCCTTTCTTTTCAATATCATATGATCCACCTGGATCATCAAATACATACACTCCAAAATGCTGTACTACAAAATCAAAGAAATCAACACTTGCTGTGGCATTTTGCAGAATTACAGGAACAAAGTACATCCAGAATATTGGACCCCAGAGTAAAGCTCCAGGATAAAGAGAGCTACCCCAGTTTAGGTCAGATGCATCGTTTCCTAGATAATCGTCATTTTTATAGAAGTTCGCCCATTCTTCATTTGTGGTGTGTATTTCTTCAAATGTAGTAAGGTTTAATGCATCTGGATCTGTTGTGATATTAACTCTAAGGATGTCGCCTAACTCCATAGTTATTCCTGGTTTTATTTCCCATTCATATTGGTCATCTTTTTCTAGTTTCATAATCTCCCAAGCAACTGATTCACCTGGAGATAAGTTATCTGAGTAAGTAAAACCTTGATAACTAATTTCAAAATCTGCTTGTATAGTACTCATTGTAAATGAAACTATAGATAGACATAACAAAGATAGAATAAATACTGCTTTTTTCTTCATATATATTACCTCTATTTAATAAACTAAATCATGCTTAGTTCAAATTACCTTTATCTATTTTACATTATTTAAACATATGTGAAAAAAATTCAGAATAACTAATATCTAGATTTTCTAGTCATACATTTCGTGAATATACTCTTTTTCCAATTCAATTCGAACATCTGGGATGTTTTCGCTAAAACCAAACTCAGTTACATATCCTCTAATTAATTTTTTAGGAATAATCTCGAAGTAAGGATTGTAGATTTTTACACCTTCAGGTTTATCTTTTGACCAGATATCGCTTGATGAGTAGCTTTGTATTGAGAAAGGAATTGCTTTGAGTAGAAGTTTCAAGGAAGAACTGACTACATAAAAAGGGATTTTATTTTGATAAGCAAAAAGAGCTAAAGCTTGACATCCAATTTTATTTACTACATTACCATTAGGAAATATGGTGTCAGCACCAATTAAAACCAAATCAGGTTTGAGCGTTATTATTGCCATTGACATAGCTGCATCTACTAAGTAGTTTACCTTATAACCCATTTCAGTGGCTTCTAAAGCTAGCTTTTTACCTTCTAACGCAGGTCTGGATTCAAATACAGTTAAATCAGGTAATTTATCTTTCCCCACTTGTTCACTCAACTTTCTTAGACTATACATAATGGTGCTAGATCTTGAAAAGGTCATAATGTTTTTACATTTTGAAATAATTGGAAGCAGTTTATCATTGACATTATTTCTTTGATCATCCATTTTCCCTATGACCCTTTCAGCCAAATCTTCAACTGCTACTCCTTTTTGGAAGAAATCAATAAAATAAATTAGAACATTTCTCAAAGCTGACATTTCTTTCTTAATAATTATAACTGCACGAAGCATTTCAACTAAATCTATAATCTTACCATATCTAGTTGGGTCATTGTCAATTTCTTTTTTAATAATTTGAATAGCTTTCCTGACTATTTCCTCAGATCCACTGATTTTATCAGCTTTCAGTTTATTTATTTCAGTTTCAAATGTCTCTGAATACACAAAGATTATGTTAGAACTGCATTTAAAAAGTTGTTTTTTTTTGATAGAGATATTATTGTTTAGTCAAAACCAAAAAATTCGCTTTCTTCCTCTATAATATCAATAAAGAGTCCATCGAGTCTATGAGTCAAATGTATAATATCTGGTGGTAATACTCTAGTTTTGGATTTATTGAACCAGGTTAATACAGTCTCATAGTGTTCCTCTTTTACCATCATATCCTTCTCTAAACGAATTATTAAAAGAGGTATATCCTTATTTTCTTCTTTTATATCTGATAGATTTCTACCCACCTTTCTAAGACATTGATTATATTCTTTCTTCATGTTTCTAGCACCATGTTTAAAGAACATATAAATTCCTTCAAAAGAAGCTGGAATCGCTTTTTTCAAATTAAATCCAGCAATGATAAGATTCATTGGAAATAGCAGAGCAAGAATTATGGTAAAAAGATACATGATTGGGACAGGTAAGAGAAACATGAAATTTAGGAACCAATGCACATCCTGAACATGAGCAGCACCAACAAGCACAGCTCCCCTACAATTAGTGAGATGTTTTCTACCTAGTAGTTCTAAAATGTTGGATCCTCCCATACTATATCCTACTAGAAGATACTCTCGATTCTCAGGAATTAATGATTCTAATTCTTCAAGATGTTCATCTATAGAGAATCTTTTGAAATTTGTAGTATGAGCAAATTTCTCATCTCCAAATTTTTCCTCATAAACCGGATACTTACGATGATAATTAGTGTAACCAGCAACTAATATCATAAAAAGATCCGTTTCAACCATGTTACAAGTATGGAGGGGGCTTGTTATTAAATTTTATTAGACATGTCCAGCTGACTGAGAGTAAAATCTAAAAAGGAGATATAATATCTCTACTTCATGGATGGTTTATTGTTCGGTATATCTATAATCTCGGGGTTAATTTATACAGCCTGTTACAATATTGGATTCGTTCTTGAAAAGAAAGCCATCCAGAAAATGCCAGAAGAAAAAAAAGATGGAACAGTAACTTTAATCAAATCAATACTTACAAACAAACTTTGGTTACTTGGTCTTTTTTTGACAATAGCTAGTATGGGATTCTACTATGTAGCTTTACTTTGGGCACCTTTGAGCGCTATAGCACCATTATCAGGTTTTGGACTCATCGTACTCGTAACATATGCTCATATTGATTTAAAAGAATCTTTGAAAAAACTGGAAATTGTAGGTTTTGTTTTAGTGCTAATTGGTATTATAGTTTCCTCATACATCATGAGTTTTGGTATCGAAGAACTATCATGGGTTGAATGGAAAGGATTTTCGCACTCAATTAATGGAGCTATTGTTGTATTGGGAAGTTTAGTAATAGCAGTCTTATTCACTTTTATCCCTGTTCTATTCAAGAGAAAAATAAGACCTTTTGACATTGCAATTTTTGCAGGTTTAATGGCAGGAATTCAAGCAATTGTCTTTAAAGGAATTACAGTTTGGACAACTGAAAAACAATTTAGTACTGATTTAGTTGTCGTAATTCTTTATATTCTTGGAATTTTGGCAACTGCTCTGATGTCAACAGGAAGTTTACAATTTGCGTTCAAAGAAGGAAAAGTTTCAAACATAATGGCAATATACAATGGGGTAATGATTATTTTCCCAATACTGTTTGGTGGAATAATTCTACTAGAATGGAACTCTCTAATACCTGTTCAACAGATTTTTCTTGGGATTTCACTAGTTGTGACAATAGTCGGTATTCTCATGCTCAGCCTAAAGCACTCTCAATCATTCTTAGAAACTAAACGATGAGTGATTTTTTCTACTTCCTCAATGGTATTTTCAATATCTCTGTTGACAAGTGATGAATCTTGAACAATAAGAGAACCGTTAACTAACACGTTACTAACATCACTTCCTTTCATGGAATAAGCAAAATGATTGAGAATATAATCGGGATTTTTACTAGGTGTTAGATGCGGTTTTTTCAGATTAACAGTGACAATGTCAGCTAATGATCCTTTCTCTAAAGTGCCAATTCCTTCCCAATTCAAAACTTTAGCTCCACCAAGTGTTGCAAGCTTGAAAATCTCTTGAGCTTTGATCACTGTTGGATTGTGATGAAATCCTTTGTAATAGAGTGCTAGAAATCTGATAGTATCAAATATGTCAAGAGTATTATTACTTGAAGGCCCATCTGTCCCTAATCCTACTCTATCTACTTGTTCAATTATGCTAGGAATAGGTGGCATGTGATTGCCTAATTTGGCATTTGATATTGGGTTGAGCGATAATCTTGTACCTCTATCTTTGAGGATTTTTATGTCTTTTTCAGTAATATGAATACAATGTGCAGCTATGAGATTGTCATCTAAAACACCAATCGAGTCCAATAATTCTACTGGAGTATCAACATCAGGATAAGTTTGATTATTCTTCTCATTAAAACTTCTACTATCTTCCATTTCTGTTTCAGATTCCGCTAAATGAGTGTGGATGAATAGCTCTGGTTTATCATTCTTCTCATTATAATCATGAATATATTGATGAGCTTTCTGAAAGTCTTCAATAGTAACTGTATACGGGGAGTGTAAAGAAAATGTGACTCTAATGAGATCTTGTAAAGTGTGATGATGTTTCTCAATAATATCATATGCGTCTTCAAATGTAGTTATTCCAGATAAAATGGGGGCTGCAATGTAACCTCTTAAACCTATATTGCTGATTGCTTTTGCTTCAAAACCTGGATACCAGTACATAGAATTGACAGCTGTTACTCCACTTAGAACAGATTCAATGCTACCTAGAAGTGCTCCTTGATAAACATCCTCCTCACCCAATTTAGCTTCTAATGGCCAAATATAGTCTTCCAACCATGTTTTCAATGGAATGTCATCAGCTATTCCTCTAAATATTGTCATGGCGATGTGAGTGTGACAATTGACTAAACCTGGAATGAGAAGTTGATTGGAATCACCGATTACATCATGTCCAGAGAGATTGGGTTTCATTTTGTCATAAGTACCTATATCTACAATTTTCTCTTCTTCTACAATAATAAGTGGATTTTCGATAATTTGTAGTTTTGAATTAGTGTCATAATAAATTGCTAATCTACCTTTGATTGCATAATCCATAAGAAGAGGAAAAAAGAAGAATATTTGAGTTTTGTTCTAAAGATTTATTGTATATCAAAATCCTCAAACAGATCCATAACAGCTGGTTTTCCATAAGGTAGATAGTCATCTACAAATTCTGATATCTCTTCAATACTCATTTTAGGATCAAAATTCTTCATGATATTCTTGAGCCCCTGTCTGATCATCACAGATGGAAACTCACAGATAATGAAACCAATATAATCTTCCTTTTCTTCGAGCATCAATGAATAATCTCCGAGATCAATCTCACGTGGTACCACATCTTTACCTATTAATTGACCTGCAAAGCTTGAAATAGCAGTCGCAACTCCAGAAATTAGGTGTTCGTTGACATCATATTTACCTTCGAATAGACCCGCATACACACTTAATCCTGAATTAGAAAAAACATGAACAGAATAAACTCTTGAAGATCCATAAAGGGCTCTTTTTCCACCTACAATCATTCCAATTCCTATCATGGCAGCTCCAACAGATGCAGAAACTAATTCAAGATGAAGAGTAGCCTTAATTTTCGCAAAAGCATAAATCGAATATAAAATTGCACTTACAATAAAAGCAATTACTGTACCAGCTATCATGAAAGCTAGGACTTTCCTATGCTTTTGTTCAACAAATCTGTATTGACGCGAAAGATACCATATCAAACTACCACCTGCAAATAACACCATGGCAGCATCGACAATTATCCAGATGAAGCTCATATCAGTGACAATGAAGTCTAAATTAGCAAAATCAGAGGAGTTTACTGTATAACTAATTAATTTATCTGCATCATTTGGATAGCCAGCAGTAAGTGTAAGAAAGACTGTCGCCCCAAAAAGAATGCTTCCAACGACAACTGTTTTTGAGTTTAGAGTTCTTCTAGCACTTAGGACTCGCGCAAATAAAACTGTAGACCCCATTGCTAACATACTACATATTGTAGCAATAACAGATAAAACAAGTATAACGATTTCATTTCCTGGTTTGCTAAAAATGATTTGAAACATGTCAGCGATAATCCAACCTGCAATACCAAAGAGAATCCCAAGCATGAAATAAACAGCAGATGAGGCTAGTTCATATTGTCTCTTAAAGACTAAAACAATCATAGCAATAATAATACACAAGGAAACAGCAGCATAAATAAGAGAAGTAATTATCATTAGATATACAAACATTATGTGTTTTTTAAATTTAATGCAAGTTTCTTGAAGAAAAAAGGAAAAAAAAGAGGATTTAGTATCTCTTTCTAATAATAAAAACAGTTGATATGCCTATGCTTAGTAAAGATATTAATGCTGCAGTTATACCAAATCCAACTATAGTTGTTTCAGTATCAGTTGGTGTTGGTGTTGGTGTTGGTGTTGGAGTTGTTATAACTTTTGTTTCTAAGAAATAATTGAAAATATTGTTAACCAAAACTTCTCCAAAATGATGATTTTCATTGTATACTCCATTTTCTGTCCTTTGATCATACATATATTTGTAGTTGGAATAGATAGCTTCACCAGAAGCTATGATGTGGCTGTTTACATCTGTAAGAGTTTCATAAACAAGTGCAGGATATAATCCCGTATCCACGTCATAAGCATATATATCTAGATCTCCATTCGATGTATCAGTATCATCAGCAATAGCGTTTTCACTATATCTCATGATTGTCCAAACCCTATTAGGAAAAACGCTATGCCCATATCTCAAATCTTTATAGTAATAGCCATCAAATGCAATGATTGAGCATGGTCCATGAAAAATGGCACCTGCATCCATTCCTTGAGTCAAGTTTCCTACTAGATCACCATCATAGAAAGGATCATCTACACCAAATTCTGTCGCAGCTACTCTGTATGATGCCCCATCATTGAACACTGGGTCTGAGATGGATGTTCCATCTAATCTTACAATAGCTCCAATAGCACTTAAAATGTCATTAATTGGTGTTGGATCAAAAAACCCAGAATAGTCTGAATCACCGGAAACCCAAAGAAGTCTATTTCCAAGTGCCATCCAATTAACAATATCTGCTATTTCTGTAGTAGTCCAATTAACTATATCTGCACTTGTGAGAATAAGTGCGTCTACATTATCTGGCAAATCCCATGTTTCATTAATGAATGTTACAATGTTTCCAGCAGCTGTCAAATTAGCTACAAGGTTATCAACATCGTTAGCATGATACCCTCCATGATAGATATCGAAGGCAATAGTATTCCCAGAGAATTCTAAACTAGTTTCGACAAAAACTACACCAGTTATATTACTTGCTGAATTTAGCAGTATTAAAACACAAAGAAAATTAGTCAGAATTAGCAATTTTGTTCTCTTCATCAAATTTAATAGCAAACATCAGTATTTTTAAACATTTTTCATCATTTCGAAATATAGACAGGTCTATAAGGAAATAGTCATCATCTTATTGCATTTTGCACATCTATTTTGTACGTTTACAATTATTAAGCAAAACTGAAAACAAGAAAAAAGAAGAATTTAGTTCTTCTTTCTCATTGTAAATACCACAGATACACCAATGCTAAACAAAGAAATTAGTAAGGTAGTAATACCAAAACCATCTATTGTTGTATTAGGTGTTGGTTCAGGTGTTTCAGAGACTGTTGGAGTTGGTGTTGGAGTTGGAGTAGGAGTTGGTGTAGGTGTAGGTGTAGGTATTTCTATAGTCTCAAGGAAGTAATTTAAGATATTATTTACTAATACTTGACCATAATGAACTCCACCATTGTAGACTCCATTTTCCGTTTTTTGATCATACATATATCTGTAGTCTGAATAGATTGCATCTCCTGATGCAATAATATGACTATTTACATTAATCAGATGTTCATAAACAATAGCCGGATATAATCCAGTTACTGCGCTATTAGCATACAGATCTAATTCATTATCGCTAACATCAGAGTCATAAGAAGTAGCGTTTTCACTATATCTCATGATGGTCCAAACTCGGTCTGGAAAAACACTTTCTCCAATTCTAAGATCTTTATAATTGTAACCATCATATGCAATAATTGCACAAGAAGAATAGAATAATACACCTGCATCCACACCTTCAGTTAGATTTCCAACAAGATCACCATCATATAGAGGAACTCCTGATCCAATTTCTGTTGCAGCAGTACGATAGTCTGCACCATCATTATGAACAGAGTCAAAAATCTGTGTCCCCCCAATTCTTACAATTGCTCCTGCAGCATTCAATACATTGTTAATTGGTGTTGGATTAAAGTATCCACCATAGTCTGTATCACCACAAACCCAAAGAAGCTTATCACCCAAAGCTAACCAATCAACTATGTCGGCAACTTGTGAAGACAACCAGCTTCTACCTGAATCACTTTGAGTCAGAAAAAGTGCATTAACATCATCTGGTAATTCCCAAGTTTCGTTTATTAAGTAGACAAAGTTACCTGTTTCTGTTAAATTTGCAACTAAGTTATCAACATCGTTAGCAAGATAACCTCCATGATATAGATCAAAAGCAATTATGTTTCCAGAAAATTCAAGTTCTGTTTCGTAAAATGTCACAGCTTGAGAGTTTATTGAGTTCATTAAAAGGCAAACCAAAACTAAATTGAATATAAGTAGATGTGCTTTTCTTTTCATAAAGCTTTGAACATTTTTGCTTAATTTAAGTTTTTTCCACATAAAACATCGAATTAAACATATGCATAATTTAATTCTTTAAAAAATAAAATGAAAAAAGAGAAAAAAATCTCATTTCTTCTTTCTTAAAATGAAGATTGTAGATACTGCAATACTCAGTAATGATACAAGAACAGCAGATATTCCAAAACTAGTTAAAGTTGTTTCAGATTTTGAAGGTGTTGGTGTTGGCGTAGGTGTTGGTGTTGGTGTTGGCGTAGGTATTTCGATTGTTTCAAGGAAGTAATTGAAAATATTGTTAACAAACAATTGGCCATACTGTATATCACTATTGTATACTCCAAATTCTGTTCTTTGGTCATACATATGTTTGTAGTCTGAATAGATAGATTCGCCTGCTAGAATAATATGGCTGTAATTACCATCACCAAGATCAACTTTCTCATAAACTACAGCAGGAATATAACCCACTACATTTTTGTAAAGATCTTTTTCTCCATTAGAAGAATCAGCATCATATGCAGTAGCTTCCTCGCTATAGCTTAATAGAACATCAACATTAGGCAAAATTTCGCTTTTTAAACTAACGTAATGAGTACCATTATAACCTAAAATTCCACAAGGACCATGCATCATTATCCCTGCTTCACATCCTTCGCTGACAGCAACTGCAGTGGTACTATTTCCATATACATTTGCGGCTACACGATATGCTGCACCATCATTGTAAACTGGATCTTCAATCGAAGTAGCATCTATCATTATTTGAGCATCCAGAAAGTGCATAACATTGTTTATTGGGTCACTATTATAATATCCACCGTAATCACTGTCTCCTGAACCGAAAATCAATTTGTTACCAAGTTCAAACCAATCTTTAATGTCTTGTTTTTGATCTGTTGTAAATAAATCATCAGATTGAGTGAGTATAAGTACATTTACGTCATCAGTTAATCCTTCCCATGTTTGATTGATATAGACTACAAAATTTCCAGCCGCAGTTAAGTTAGCAGCTAGATTTTCAATATCTGTAGCATGGTAACCTCCATGGAATAAATCGAAGGCAATAATATTCCCGGAGAAATCAAGCTCTGTTTCGTATGCTAAAGCTGTTTGGTAATTTGTTGAATTCAATAAAAGACAAACTATTACTAGGTTAGTCATGAAGAAAGTCACTTTTCTTTTCATAAGAGAGCTCTTAGATTGACTGAATTTAAGCTTTTCTGCAAAAAGAAGAACAGGTATCTAGCAATAATAGTACCGTGAGATCTAGGATTGGAAAAATCTAGGGTGGAGACAATCTCTTATCTCCTCTTATTTCTGTAAAATACAATTGAAATTCCTATACTAAATAAAGCTAGAAGTACTGCTGGTATACCTATACCAACTATAGTTGTTTTTGGTTCTGAGGGTGTTGGAGTTGGTGTTGGAGTTGGAGTTGGTGTAGGAGTCGTAATGATATCTTTTGTTTCAAGGAAGTAATTTAGAATATTATTAACTAAGACTTGACCAGAATGAACTCCGTCATTGTAGACCCCATTTTCAGTTTGTTGGTCATACATGTACTTGTAATCTGAGTAGATTGCTTCTCCAGATGCGATGATATGACTATTTACATCTCCTAAATGCTCATAAGCAATAGCTGGGTATAATCCTGTTTCGTTACTTTTAGCATACAAATCAAGTTCATTGTCACTTAAATCTTCATCTACCGATGTAGCATTGATACTATACCTCATTAGTGTCCAGACCCTGTCTGGAAAAATACTATGTCCATATCTAAGATCCTTATATTCATAACCATCATATGCAATAATTGCACAAGGTCCATGAAATTGTACTCCTGAATTCATATCTTTGGTTAAATTCCCTACAATATCTCCATCATAAAGTGGATCACCCACACCAAATTCTGTAGCGATAACTCTGTAAGATGCACCATCATTATAAACTGAATCCCATATGTGAGTTGCGTCAATTCTTAAAATAGCACCTAAATCTTCTAACACATTGTTAATCGGAACCTGGTTGAAATAACCTCCGTAATCAGAATCTCCAGAAACCCAGAGAAGTTTATTCCCTAAATTCATCCAGTTAACGATGTCAGTTATTTCTGTTGTTGTCCAGTTTTGACCCGTATCTGCTGATATCAGAAATAGTGCATCAACTGTATCTGGTAATTCCCATGTTTGGTCGATTAATAACACAATGTTTCCAGTTGCAGTGAGATTTGCTACTAGATTGTTAATGAATGGAGTATGATACCCTCCATGATAGATATCGAAGGCAATAGTATTCCCAGAGAATTCTAAACTAGTTTCGACAAAAACTACACCAGTTATATTACTTGCTGAATTTAGCAGTATTAAAACACAAAGAAAATTAGTCAGAATTAGAAATTTTGTTCTCTTCATCAAGTTTAATAGAAAACATCAGTATTTTTAAACATTTTTCATCATTTCGAAATATAGACAGATTTGTTAGGTAAAAACTCTGTTAGACATAGTGATTTATTTGTCGAAAAAGCAATTTAATATGGAGTTTTGAAAAATAAAATGTGCTTAAACTTTTTTAAATTTTATAGAAATTGTAAGTATGTTTTCCTTTAAACGAGAACTGGAATAAGTCTGTATGCTCTACTATCCTAAGTGCCTTTTTTTTGTCAGGTCGGTGAATTGTCAATGATATTCTTCCTTTAGGTTTCAAAATTCTATGTATTTCTTGTAATATTTTCTCTGGTTCACTCAACATATGAATAATATCAAATAATAAAGCAACATCTATAGAGTTGTCTCCTAAACCAGTCTCACAATCTGAATGTATTATCTCAATGTTAGAATGTCCTTGTTGAGAGGATTTTTTCTTAACTTTCTTTAATGCAAGAGGATGAATATCCAGTGCAAAAACTTTACCAGTTTTTCCCACTAGTTCAGCTGCCGCAAGACTAAAACTACCTGGACCACATCCATAATCGAGTAGAATGAAATTAGGTTTGATTCCAATTTCATTTAAAATTTTTTGAGGAGGAATGATTTTATCTCGAAGCTTAAGAAAAAAGCACATAAATTGGAACTCAAAATTAGACAATATACTAGTCATACATTTTTATAATGGTCACAGTATTATAAATAACTTTATAATGTATTTTTGAGTTGAGTTTTAATCATGAAAAATACTCTTTTATAACTAGTGATTTTTGTCTCTTCTTCAAGATATATACCAGTTTTAAGTGTTTTTACCTTCTTTAGGCATTAGATATATAAACCGGTCTGTAAGGAAAAATAGGGATGGTTTTATTACACTTTGGACATCTATTTTCTTCAGTAAGTTTGCTGAAAGTAACTGAAAAGACATCCCTTTTTATCAACAACTCTGAGCATTCTGGGCAATATGTGCTTTGAAAAGGATGACCTGGGACATTACCTAAATAAGCGTAATTTAACCCCTCATTTTTTGCAATTGTATGAGCTTTTTGAAGTAAAGAAATAGATGTTTTCTCTATTTTTGTAAGGTGAGAGGGAAAATATCTCGTAAAATGTACTGGTGTGTTTGGAGAAAGATTTTTGATTACTCTTTGAGAAAAATCTCTAATGAATTCTTCATCATCATTTATGGTTGGTATAAGAAGATAAACTAGTTCAATGTGAACTCCCCTCTGATAGGCTATCTGAAGATTTTCCCAAATATATTTAGCTTTGATATCTAGAAGGCAATCAACAACATTTTCTGTTCCTTTGAAACTAACAGTTAAACCATTCATACCATTCGAAATGAGGATATCCAATGCTTCTCCAGTCATATAGCCATTAGATACAAACATTTTATAGAAATCGTTAGATAATTGTTGAAAAACATCTACAGCAAATTCAAAGGAAAGTGTTGGTTCATTGAAAGAAAAACAAACACCATTTATAGAAGGATTAAAGTTCGCATTTTCAACTACTTTCTCAGCAGTCATAAGACTAGCATCAGCATATTTCTCAGGTGGAGGGCGTTTGGTGATATCCCAGTTGAGACACCAATCGCAAGTAAAATTACATCCCCAAGAACCTAATGTTAAAGCAGTTGATCCAGGGAAATAATGATAAGCAGGTTTCTTTTCAATAGGATTTAAACTGTAACTTGAAACATCTCCATATTGAAGTGTGTAAATTTTTCCTTCAATATTCTTTCTTGTTTTACAGAAACCAATCTCTCCTTCCTTGATGGTACACATTCGACGACAAATCAGACATTTAGCAGAACCATTACTCAATTTCTTTTGAAGATAAGATTCTTTTATACGAGGGTCTTTATCTGCCAATGTGTTCACATCCTTCACTATAACTAGGTAATAAATATCTTTTGTATATTTTTAAAAAAGAAAACAAAAAAGAGCTAAATTCAGAGTATTCCAAATAAAGCTCGTACTATTGGTATTAGAAGCCCTAAGGATGCTAAGATTTTTGGTCCCCAAGCTTGTAGATAGTATCTAGCATCTCTCACAACTCTAAGATTGAAAATTTGTGTAGCTATAGGTTCATCATCAACGTTCAAATCTAAAGCAACTAAGTTCGATCCTATGTTCTCTGAATGAGCAGAAATCCATATACCAGTTCCAGTAAATAGTATAGCTGTCACTAATCTAACTAATTGACGTTTGTCTTCAGATAGAAATTCAGAGGTGTCCTCAGGTATTGCAACAAATTGATCAAAAGCATTAATTGTGAAAGTTAGATCAATATCATGTGGAGAAAGATCATCTGCTCCCTTATAATTCATAATAACCTTCTGATCACTACTTCCATCTTTTCTGTTTAGAATAAAGAAAACAATATCTTGTGCTTCTTCTTTCTTTTGAGTTGGAGGAACAGCAGAAATAACCCAGAAATCCTTTGCTTCTACTAACTCGGGTGTTTCTGTTAATGTTAAGATAATTCGATCGATAATTAGGAATAACTCAGGAGTTTGGTCTGACAAATGAGTAAAAATGTCATGCCAAACTTTCATATTCAACTCCTTGCCTTTTAGAATATCTTCAGTGTGTGATGCAGGAATAATACGAAGCAATTCTTTCTTGAGAAATTCTTTATTGAAAATTTTAGGGAATCGATAATATAAGTATAAAAGAACGAGTACATTTTGTATAGCTAGAGGTTTTCTGTTTTTCTCTGGTTTAAGATTAGTCGCAAATTCTGGGACAATCTCTTTTGAAATGTGCTCACTCCATTGTGAAAACCTTACACGAGTAATAGGATCTAGAAGAGTGTAAATTCCATCATAGATCATCATATCCAAAATAAGAGGGTGCCTTGAAGCTCGATAGTATTTAACTAAACCTCCCACATCTAAACCAGTTAGAGTAGGAACTCTGATAATGATTGATGCTGCTATTGCAAAAATTATACAACTTATAGATATGTAGATAGCTAACGTTTTTCCGTTCCCTTCTGATAAAGCAAATAATGCTTCGAGGCCAGCTGATGCGTGGATTGCGGCAGCATAAAAACCATAAGCTAAAACAGCAAGGAAGAGAATAATCAAGAGATAAAGGTTACTCTGCTTGTATTTTTTCTCCAGATTTCTAAACCCTGCTGCTGAATTGATTGGAGTCCCCTCCTTGATTAAACTTCTGACTTCGCCATCAAATGAAAGTGAAACAAGCACTCCATTAAAAGCTAAGATGAGACTATTGCCAAGAAACAGATACCAAGCTAAGTCAACTAACCAGCTGTAAGCATTTGCTGCTTCTATCTCAAAATAAATCAAACCAGCAATTACACCTGCAGGAAAGATGAATAGAAAGATCCTCCCAATCCATCTAGAATAGAGATTTATAACTCTAGAAATAACTGAAACCATAGAAAGAAAATAGTATTCAGTTGAATAAATACTTTTTGCAGAACACGTAGATGTTTTTTAGTAAAATTGAAGAATAAATTAACTAGAAAGATTTTTTATTCCACTTACACATATTATTTTGATTCCTAGCATGAGTTATGTTTTAATGAAAGTACTAGAATCTGCTCCTCATAGATATGATAGAGGAATAAAGATTCTTACACTAGGTAAGATAAACAAAGCATACGATAGAATAGTTGAGACAATAAAAAAAGAAGATACAGTTCTAGATATCGGTTGTGGAACAGGTATGCTGTCTTACAGAGCCGTTCTAAAAGGAGCTGATGTGACAGGTATTGATATAAATTCTGAAATGTTAGATATTGCCGAGAAAAGAGCGCATAACATGGAATTGAAGATTCAACCTACTTTTATTGAGATGGGAGTTGCTGAGCTTAATAATTTTGAAGCTCATTCCTATGATGTTGTGATGAGTGGGCTTTGTTTCTCTGAACTAAGTGATGATGAAATTAAATTCACATTGAAAAATATTAAAAGAATTCTAAAAAAAGAAGGGGTTTTTCTTCTAATAGATGAAGTGAAAAGCAAATCTATTTTCAAGCGATTTCTCAACATATTCATTAGAATTCCACTGATAATTATTACTTACATTTTAACACAAACAACAACAAAGGCATTGACAAACATAGAAGAAAGAATCAACAAAGCTGGTTTAATGATAGAATCTCGTAGATTCAATTTTCTTGACAATTTTATAGAATTGCACATAGTAAAGGAGGTAAAGGAATGAATATCTCTTATTATGTTTATTACGGATTTATAACAGTTTTAGAAACTCTACTCAGACTCTTCCCTTTTCCTGCTAAAACCGGGTATCAGAATGTTGGTAACCCGAATGTAGATTCACCTGTGATGCTAACATGTAATTTCCATCTAACTATTTTACGTTTAAAGAAGGCGACTAAAGGGTTAAACTACCATCTCTTAGTAGCTAATAGTAAAGGGATTAATGTCTGGTGTGCTGCAACTGGTGGGCATCTAAACAATCATTCAGTTATTTCAGTGATAAAGACTAGTGGGATTGAAGATAAAGTAAATCATAGAACAATCATTCTTCCTCAACTAGCAGCACCAGGTGTTGAAGCTAAGGTAATCCAAAAGAAAACAGGTTGGAAAGTTCTTTGGGGACCAGTAGACGCAAAAAGTATCCCCGATTTTTTAGAACAAAACTATGAGAAAACAACAGAAATGAAACAAGTTGAGTTTAGATTTATACAAAGAGTAGAAATGGCTATAATGTGGACTTTTCTTATTGCAATTGTTTTAATGCCAATTTGGGGACCATTGTTTAAAATAGAAGCATTGTTCCTGTTAGCACAAATTACTTTAACATCACTGTTAGCATTTGTTTCATTTCCGATTTATGAAAGGCTTTACAGAAGAGAAAAAGAGAAGAAAAAAACTTTCCTGAGTTTGGGCAATTTACTAGTACTATTAATCAATCTGGCTTATTCTTCAATAGGTATTATTCTCTATGTACTAGTCTATAAAAGAGACACTTCATGGATCTTACTCAGATGGTGTATAGTCTCCTTTCTAATGGTCTTCTTGATGAATTTAGAGATTAAGGGATCGACTCCTACTTACAAAAGTGATTCTCATGCAGACAAATTGTATGATGTAAAAATTGATTTGGAAAAATGCAAAGGAATGGGGATATGTATTGATGTGTGTCCAAGGAATTGCTATGAGATGGATGAATTGAAGAAGAAAATAACTATGCCAAGAAGAGAATTTTGTGTTCAATGTGGAGCCTGCATAGTCCAATGTCCATTTGATGCTCTCTATTTCCAAAATAGAAAAGGAGACATAATAAAACCAGAAACCGTGAGAAAGTTCAAACTAAATCTAATGGGAAAAAGAAACTGAAGAGAAGTTTAGAAAAACTTCATCTTCTTCTTGTTATAACGTGAATTAAAGGTGACCAAACGCTTGAGAACATTATACGAGGAGGTTCTTTTTTACTCAGAGAAAATGGAATAAACGAAGGCTCTAGGTCATCAAAATCAAATGGAGTTAATGATAGATAGTTAACAGTTGGTAAAGTTATTTTTGATGAATAAGTTGAATCTAGAAAAATAGTGTTGTTTGCAAAATATGTGGTAGTATTGCTCCATAAGGCTTCACCAGTATTTGGGTTTGTTTCAAATCTTTCATAATTGGAACTTGATATGTCTACTCTAAATCTATGGTTTTCACCAAACAGATAAGCAGTACTATCTAGCAACAAAGTAATTTCATAAACCTCTCCTGGAGTTAGAAACTCCCAGTTTGTGATACTATTTCTGTTTCGAGCTCTGATAATTGTATCAGTAACTATCATGGATCTATTATCGGGATAAACATCAGTTACTTTGACAGTGAAATCTGTGTCTGTACAATTTGAACTTACAAAGAAGGTCATTTCCATTTGTCCCAATACAGTCAGAGGTTCAGTCAGAGAAGGTGTTGTAAAACTTAAAACATCATCCCTTAACTCAAGTGTTGACTGATCATAAATGCCTGCAGGAAGAGCTAAATTTCCTCCTCCAAGCGTTCCCACTGGGTTATTGGGATCATAAATGTAACTGATTGAATCTTCAATTTCAAGACTTGGATTCTCAGTCAAACTATAATTGGAATGTAAATACATCTCTAAAGGTGTAGAACTTATTGGCCAATCATCAGCTTGGTACCACTCATTCCCTAATTGAGTTGGATTATACTCCACTGAGCTCATAAGATAATAAGTAATGTTTGGTAAAGAATCCCATTTAGTTGAATCATTTCTTAACCACTTCTCAAACAAAGCATCATTGGCTGAGAAGGTTATGCTAAGATCCTGAGCGTATGGAAAACTTATTTCACCTGTTGGAGCTCCAAACATTCCTCCATGAACCCAAGGACCCATAATCAACTTGGCATTTCCTAGTGCTCCTTCTCCTCCATAGTTTTGATAACCATAATATGCATCTATAGAATTTTGAGTGAAAATATCATACCATCCACCCATATGTAGAGATGCTGCATGAATGTCAGAATAATTGTTTTCGATATTCAACGCATACCAAATAGGATTGTATTTTTCATTTTCCTGTAACATATCAAAACTATCTTGTGGAAAATCATTTCCTTCCATCCATGGAATGAATAATTCTCTTCTTAACTCCCCTCCACGAAAACCTGCATTATAGACATTCGGAGTTGCTACTATTGGTAGTTGACATTTTAAGGAGTCAGGTGCATTCGGTGCCATCAAATGTTGAGCAATCCCTAAAGCTGAAGGTCCCCATGTACCAATTTTGCCGTTGCACCAAGGTTGCTCTGCTATCCAGATTAGTGACATCTGTCCATCTATTTGTTCTGTTATGAAGGGAAGCGATTTTTCTCCTTCAGATTCGTAAAAACCTCTGAAATCTTGTATCACAACAGCATATCCAGTTTGAGTGTAGGATGCTAAAAGCCCCATTGAATCTTTATTGTAAGGTGTTCTTACAAAAATGACCGGTAGAGCTTCGTTAAGCTCAGAAGGAAGATAAACATCAGTAGCTAATCGTACATTATCAATCATGTTAACCGCATATGGGACTTCTACATAGTCCGCATACAATGTACTATTCTGAGGAAATTGCCAGTCTATACCTGTTGTTGGAATAAATTGCCTAGGAATATAGATGATAAGAACAGTGCAGATTGATGCTGTCACAATTACAGCTGATATGATTATAGCTATAGTTTTCGTTTTCACAAAATAAATTGTGTTTGGTACAATATATTTCTTTGGTTCACCAAACTTACAGTTTATTTAAAACATTTACCAATTTCATCATGAAGATCTTTTCGAGAAATAACTAATCCAAGCCAATTGATAAAATCCATAAGATATGTACCTTCATCACCAGGAGGTGTACTAGCCATAAGTTTCTCGATAGACTCTAGGGACGCACTTTCAAAATTATCAATAAGTACCTGAGTGCTAGTTTCTGTCAAATCGACCATGATTTTCTCGAGACAATCTAAGACAGGTTTCTTACCACCAAACTGGTTTTTAAGAATCTCACCAATAAACTCGGCAAGAACTCTTCTTCTCTCAAGAAGTTCGACTGTAGCATTTGCGTGAAACGGAGTATTATGAGTTCCAATCAAGAAAAATTTAGCAGTAACTCCAAACAATGTCTCTGTTTTTAAATCATCTATATAGATTCGCTTACCGACTTGGGTTACCATCTCCAAGTTCTTCAATTTACCAAGATATCTGTAAATGGTTTTATCTGATTTTGCATCAACTTCTTTATTTTCTTTGAATTCAGAAATTATGTCTTTGACAGTCATAGGACCTTGTTTGTTTAGAACATTACGAAGAAACATTAAATTCTGATCACGAAAAGAATTGTCGTCTCTAGGAATATAAACGTGCTTAATTGGTTTCGGTTCATAAGTTTTGAAATCTTGATAATCCATAAATTAACCACATTAAGATACTTGTGTCTCAAGATTATGAAACAACTTTCTTGACATGCTGAGAAAACGCATTGTACATTTATAAATGTGATGCTCTCCCATTTTAAAAAATTTGAATCTACATAGATTTGTATTTTTGATTAGGGTTTACTTTTTATTTCTTATCGTCATGAGAATTAGTTCTTATACACGTAAGACTTTTAAATGCTTGCAATTAGATTATTTTGATTGTTGAAAATTGGTCTATTAGATTATACTATGGATCCATTTGTCAACATATACGTTACAAAAAAATTATAAACGCACCAAGGTCTCTACGCATGATAACGTTGCATAAAAAGAAACAGCTGTTTTTGTTAAGTTTACTTGTACTAATTAGTTCATTTTTTGTCATTCCCTCTCAAGCTCAAGAAAATGAAGATATACTCTATCTAACAGATACAGTGTCCGAAGGCGGAGTATTAGAATCATTGGCTCTGTTGGATGGTGATGGAAATCTGCACAATTTTCTCATCATAAAGAACAGCAATGGTACCAGGTTCATACACTTATATTACATCGAAGGAGAAGTCTTCTTTGAAATATTAGATGATTTCGCTCAAGGTATTGACATCTATAGTGCATATGCCGATGGAACAAAAGTTGGAGTAGCATATTCAAAGGACACAGGGTTAGGTGCTAGAGAGTTTAGAGTATATGAAAAACAAGACAGTTTTGAACGAGATGTATTGATATTTAAGTTAACTGGTGAATTGGTTGCCTATTATGTAACTTATTACAAATTTATTTATGAAGATGGTATGATTAATGCTTTTCATAATATTTACTGGGGAGGAGACAACCAACACATGAATATAACTAGATATTGGGGACCACCTGGTGGAACAATATATAATGA
The DNA here is from genome assembly GCA_030603365.1 of Candidatus Heimdallarchaeota archaeon. Taxonomy (GTDB): domain Archaea; phylum Asgardarchaeota; class Heimdallarchaeia; order Heimdallarchaeales; family Heimdallarchaeaceae; genus UBA460. The sequence goes on along the minus strand of JAUVXV010000002.1, from coordinate 308,345 downwards.
ATCTTTCTACATTTCTAGTTCTCCAACTAGAGATGTTGTGGATATCGTACTTGATGAATTTTATAACCTGTGGTATATTTACGAGTTAAGACAAGATGATTATGGTATTGGAATTGGATTGTTGGATGATTTTAGTTTTTTACTGACACCAATAGCTACTAGAACTTTCAGTGACGTCTTGTATGATGTTCCAAAATTTGCTGCAGAAAGGTGTGATCCAGCTGAAGGCCTACTTTCTTTTGTGTTTGTTAATCCTTTAAGATTATATTGGGGTTATTTTGATGGAATATCTATCTCAGAAGCATCTCAATCGACATTTTATGAAAATCCAATAGATTTCAACTATAATTATGATGATACTGCAACAGCAGTGCTAGTGGTGGATTTGGTAGATGATAATTTTGTAAATCTATTTTATTATACTCTAACTGGTTCAAGTTGGGGTGTTCAAAGTATCCAATCAGAAAAAAAGATAGTAGAAAATCAATACGCAATTTATCTAGAAGGAGCTAACTTTGTCGTTATATTCTCAAAAAGAATAAATACAACCCCGTACGCTCCAGAATCCCCCTTAGCATATAGAGAAAAGATTGGATTAGCTCTCTTTGTATTAACAGATTTAATTCTGGAGACAGAATTATATATTGAATCTTTGGAAGTTTATAATCCCATTATTGAGTTCTTTATTACAAAATGGTGGGTTGTTGTAATAATAGCAGTAGCAGTAATACTTGTAGGGATTCTTTTATGGATAACTTTGATGAGGAGAAAGCAGGAAATAAAAGCTTTCTTAACAGATTCTCAAGTTGGAGAAGAACGCTCAAAATTTGCAAAATTCTTTTTGAATATTGGTAGATTAATAAGAAACGCATTTAGTACTATATTTACAATTTGGTTGTCGAATAAGAAACGATCTGTTATAACATTAGCAGGTTTTGTAATAACTGGTTATTTGCTATGTTCTTCATTGATCATAGCCCAAAGTGAAGAATCAGCAATGGTCAAAGCATTCGATAGATCTTTTCCACTTATGGCAGATGGAGAAATATCTGCAAGACTTAAAACTTCATTTATTACAGGGAATTATTCATTAATTTCACCTTCATATAATACTGACGCAAAAGATGAAATTTTAGATTTATATCATGGCATGACAGTGGATAAATATATCGAGGATGTAATCTCAGGTTATAAAACGATTCTAAAGGTGCACAAACCCTCGTTATATGTAGAGCTAGATTATAGATTTATAGGATTACCAGATGATTGTGATGAATTCTTATACTCCATGATACAAGAGGGAAGAACTCCTATAAATGAAAGTGAAGTTGTAATTACAGAACAACTATCTAGAAGAGCTGACTTGGATGTTGGTGACACTTTGACAGTAAGAGCTTGGGCTGATTTCTGGGTAGGAGTATTAGGAGCTCCAGCTGACGAAGAAAATTATCTGATTAATTGTACTGTTGTAGGTATTTTTGAAAAAATAAATGTAGGACAAGCAAAAAGAGTAGCAGAACATTTGGAAGTTCCATATGATATCTATACAATTGCATCTGAAAACGCTGATATAATTACAAAACAAAGCTCATTCTTCGAAATATTATCCAATGGTAATAAAATGCATCTTGGTATGTGGGGATATTATCAGTTGGTAATGAATTTCGATGAATTTAGTGTAACTGATAGAACATCATTAGTAAACGAACAATCAATTATGCAACAAAAAATATTCACTTTTAGTTTTGATCCCTCTTCTAGTATAAGCACACAACTACGTGATGAATTAAATGATGTGGAAACAACAGAACTAAAAATATTCTTTGAATCATTCAACGAGTATTATCTAAACAATATGGCACGATTGTTGATTTTTGCAATTCCAGCTATTTTGCTTTCAATTTTTATGGTATTTGAATCTTCGGATTTATTCTCTTCAAGTTTTGAAAAAGAGATGGAAATACTTAGAAATAGAGGTATTTCTACGGGGAGATTATTTTGGAATTATCTTGTTATACGGATTGTGGAGATAATCATAGCAAGTTTAGTTAGCTTTGGAATCGCGGTAGGTACTGCGGTTCCTCTGATTAAAATCGACGGGTTCATATCATTTACAAATACTGATACTCATCTAGTGATTGGAAATGTTCCTCTAACCCTAGGATTGGTGGCGGGTGTGTTATTTGTTATATCCGTTCCTCGTATCTTTATGCTAGTTAGAAGAAAGAGAAAGATTGAAAAAGCTCCAAGGATCGCTCAAAGAAGAATTAAGAAAGAACCTGAACCAACTTATGATATTCCTCAAGAAGAAACAATCATTGCAGGAGAGCAAAAAACAGATTCAAGTCTAGTAGAAGCATACACTGAGAAAGAGACTCAAACTACATTCTCTTCGCTTGTTAACTTCATAATCAAATCTAGATTATTATCTTGGAGAGATATATTTTTCTTAGGTTTAGGGATAGGATTATTCTACTATTTCTATAGTAGAGCTTTCGTTTCATTTGATTCTCAAGCTGTAGGAGATTTCACAATTTACCTGTTTCTTACAATAGCAGGTGCAATATTTACATTAATAGGTGGTTTACCATTTGCAGTGAAAATATTAGGGTTGATTCTGAGATCAATAAGCGCCTTAATTTGGCGATATAAGAAATCTCGGTTCAGTTTCTCACTTGCAGAAATAGGGAAGGATATCAGACATTTTGAAAATATCACTCTGATATTCTTACTTGTAGTACTGATAATTGTACCAGTATTAGTTGTACCGTATTCAAAGGAAACGACATTAACCGAACAAGCTTATTTCATGAATGGGGCTGATGTAAGAGTGATGTATTGGGATGATACAAGCGTCATTACTACAGATGATTTAGATTCAATGCCTCAGATAAAGAGTTATACACATATCAAAGAATACACTCTCTACACATCAACACCTGGTGAGGGATTTGATCATGCTCGTTTATTGGTGATAAACACTACGACATTCATGAAAACGATGACAGTACCAGCAAGTGGTGTAACGACTATAGATTGGAACTTACTTGCTTTACTTAATAGCAGTAATGTTATTATTTCAAATCCAATGAAAGAGTACTGGCAGAAACCAATTGGAGGAACATTAGAAATTTTTCACCCAGATATACCAGCAATTTCACATACTCTGACAATACTAGGTAATTTCAATCTATTCCCGGTTTTCTTCACAAGATGGGATCTAAATAATGATGAGCACATGATGATAGTATCAACAGACGCATTTGAGGTATTAGACAGTATTATTTATAGACGATTGAAATTCAAAGATGAAATTTTCATAAAAACATACTATGAAAATGATGCTGAATTAGTTGTTGATAAGCTCTATGAAATAGAGCAAGGATTGACAATTGATACAGTGTCAGACGTAAAAGATGGACTAAAAACCCCGCTTTACAACATCTTCATAATTGAGATGCTTCTGTCTTTATTTGTAGCAACAGGAGTTCTGATATTCTCAGTTTTTACAACAGCAATAAAGATACTAGAAAAGAGAGTGATAAAGCATGATATCATGAAGAAGATGGGTATAAACAGTGCAAAAATAATATCCATGTCTTCAGTCCAGACGATGTTAGCGGCGATAATACCCGCATTAGGTATAGGAGCAGCTGTAGGATTCAGCATAATAAAGATAACGTTAAAACAGCTGAATTATGGTGCAGCACCTTACAAATTCTACATCAATTATCCATATATTGTGATAGGATTGTTATTTGTGGGGATACCGTTACTAGTCTACTTTAGCCTAAACTATTTCCTGAAAAAGGAATTTAGTAAATATGCACCAACGATGATGGAGTGATGATGGAAAATGATAATAACAAAAGATCTCATAAAAGTGTTCTATGATCCCATTACAGAACTTAAAGTCTCTGCATTGAGGGGATTGGATATGTACATCAAAGAGGGAGATGTAGCGAGTATAATCGGTCCAAGTGGTGCAGGAAAAAGTACTTTGATAAAAATACTCTCTGGGTTAGAAAAACCAAGTGGTGGGACTGTACTTCTAGACAATGTCAACATAGCAGAATTATCTGAAAAACAAATGAGGAAATTCAGATATCATCGAATGGGTATTGTGAATCAATTCGTTGGACAAAACCTTCTTTCTTCCTTAACTTTAGAGAAAAATATCCTTCTTCCTATGAAAATGAAGTATATGACTAGAGAAAGAGCTCAGAAAAGTCTTGATAATTTAATCGACGTTTTACATCTGGAGAAGATAAGGAAAAATCCAATTACTAAAGTTTCTGGAGGAGAAGCCATGCGAGCAAGTATAGGAGTTGCACTTGCGAAGAAACCTAGACTGTTACTAGCAGATGAACCCACAGGTCAGCTAGATACTGCAAATACAAATGATATCATTGAAACTTTTAGAGATTTGAATGAAAACTTTGGAACTACAATCTTAGTAGTAACCCATGATCTCCGTTTCAGAAATGCTTTCAAGAAAAGCTATATCATACGAGATGGTCGTCTAGTTGGTGTAAATACTGATCTTGATAGAGGAGAACTTGATTTCATTTTGCGACCACAAGAATCAAATCTTCAATCAATGATTGATAGTTCCCAATTTATTAGACTACCAGACGAAGTCTTTGTAGCTGGAAACTATAAGCATATTGTTGAATTTGATATCCATTCTTCAAAGAGATTTTCTTTTCTATTCAATCCAAATGAAACTAATGCAGAAGAAGTTTATGAGATTCTAAAAAGATTGGAAGATTACCAACCAGAAGAAGAAGAAGAGACTGAAGGTGAAGGCTTAACTGCAACTAAGATAGGAAGTCAAGTATCTTTCAGTGAGATTAAACCTATTCTTGAACAGCAGTTTGATTATCCGAAGAAATCAGAAGAGATAATTCGAATAGAAAACCTTTACAAATCCTTCCCAGCTGGAAGAATAGTCAATGAAGTTCTCAAAGATGTATCATTAACAATAAACAAAGGAGACTTTGTGGTAATCTCTGGAAAAAGTGGTGCTGGTAAAACAACTCTCATGAATGTGGTTTCAGGAGTTGAAAATCCTGATGAAGGTAACATCTTTATCAAGGATTTTGATATTGTTAATGGTAATGCAAAAGAAATAGCAGATTTCCGATTTTATGAAATTGCAATGATTAATCAAATAAACAATCTGTTCAACCAGTATACTGTGAATGAAAATATGATGATACCCAGAATCTTCAATGATAGAGAAGAATTTGTGGATTCTGATTTACTATCAATAGCAGAAGGTGTAGAAATAGACCATAAGGTTAGACAATATGCAGCAGAACTTTCAGCAGGAGAACGTCAAAGAGCAGCTTTAGCTGTTGCACTAGCTAGAAAAGCTCCCATCATCTTTGCAGATGAGCCATCAGCTAACCTTGACTCTCGCTTAGCCAGAAACATTATCTCTCTTCTGATGGAAACAGCTCAGAAATATGGTACAACGATTATTATGAGCACTCATGACTTGTCTCTTGTTCGTCCAGGTTTTAGATTAATTAAGTTACAAGATGGAATAATATTAGATGATTTCAGAGTGACACCTGACAAATTGAAAGGTATTATTGAAGACTACCTTGGTATTGAAATAGAAGAGTAACATCTTCTTCTTTTTACATCACTATATACATTAAAAGAAAATGCGAAATCTATCAACAAAATCAGAAATTTAGAGTTTCATTTCTGATGCAGAATTTAGTATCACATCTGCATTCTTGAGTTCAGCTTCTTTATCCTTTCCGGTCAAAACTCCTATACAAGACATGGCTCCAGCATTTTTTCCCATAAGCATATCACGGTCGTCATCTCCAATGACAATAGATTTAGAAACATCAGCATTTAGTATTTTACAAGCATATTGTAACATATCAGGTGCTGGTTTTGCGTGATAAGGAGAGTCTATATCTAAACCTAATACTAAATCGAAATAATCGAAAAGTCCTGCACTAGCAAGTTGTTTCGCAGCAGGTTCAGTACTATCGTGAGTAACTACAACCAACTTGGCATCAGAATTTCTGATTTTTTCTAGAACTCCTTGAATACCTTCCAAGCTCTTTACATGGTCTGGAAAATCAACCATATGATCTACTTCATCAAAAAGTTCAGCAATGTCTTCAACAGTAGAATTAATGGATAGTGTTCGAAGATATTCTCTTGTTCTGTGAATGATTTCAACTCTTTCAATGTGGATTGGACCCCCCAAAATAATCTCATGAGTTTCAGGATTAAGACCCATTAAAGAAACAATGTCGTTATAACTGTCTTCCTTAAGTCCATATTTTTGAAGAAGTAGTTTAGCTCGTTTTTCCATTACAGGAATATACATATCAAGAGTAAGAATTGTACCATCTTTATCAAAACAAACGAGTTCAACATTTTCGAGTTTCTGCTCTCCACATCTAATAGTGACCATACAAGGTTTAGAAAAATTAAGTGTTTAATAATTTTGTGTAATCGTTGTAGAATCTAAGTTGATGCTCGAATTTGTTTATGTAATTTCTGTGCAACTAAACGGGCTTGGTTAAGTAATTCCTCTCCTCGTACGACTTCGTTTCGAAGATCTTTAGTTAGTTTGTAATCGCCTGTTGGTACATTGGTATAGAGAATCAAGTTAGGATGTATTTCACTATTGACTTTGATAATATCTACTATTTCCTTGTGATATCTTTGAAGCTTCTTTAAAGTGATTGTCTTTGTAGTATCAAGCTCAACTAGAATAGAGAAAAGTTTGTTCAATCTGAATTTATACTTCCTCAGCTGTTTGGTTAGAGTGTTAACAAACTCATAAAAATTTATGAAACCTATGCTTTCAGCAATCATCTTCTGATCAAGAGAATGGAAACCAGATACTTTAGCTTCAAACCATTCATCAACCGTGGGGAAGCCTGATTCAATCGCTTCATACCATTGCTCTTGGGTGGAGAAACCACTCTCTTTAGCTGCGTTAAACTGCTTACCACCTTGAAAACCAAATTTGTGAGCATGTCTTTGTTCTTTGTGTGTTTTAAAACCTCTTTGACGGGCAGTAATGAACTTGTTGGACATCTTCAGAATGAGAACATAACAAAGAGATAGAGATATCCAAACAGGTAGAAGATAAAGACCATAAAGTAATAACCAATTATCCCATTTGAGTGGGTCTTTGTCCATCCTCATCTCTTGAATATTTGTGAGATGATCTCCATCAGGATCCTCAGAAGCATCTTTAACAAGGGGATCTAAACCAGCTTTTGCTTCATAACCATCCTTCATGTTATCCCCATCCGTGTCTTTTCTTAGTGGATTGGTATTATAGATCATTACTTCCAAATAATCATTTAAATCATCATCATCAGTGTCAAAATCATTGGGGTCAGTATCAAACCAGTATTCAGAGAGATTGGTAAGCTCATCTCCATCAGGATCAGTATGACTATCAGAAGTAAGAGGATCAAGATCATTTTCAACTTCATAACCATCAAATAAGCTATCTCCATCGGTATCATCTTCAGTAGGATTTGTACCAAGAAGATATTCTTCATAATTAGTTAGACCATCCCAATCATTGTCTTTATCCTTATTTGATTGAAGTGGATTTGTGTGATAAGTGATCTCCCAGTAATCATCCATTTCATCACCATCAGTATCCCAGTCCCAAGGATCTGTTCCGTTTGCGTATTCTTCAATATTAGTTAAGCCATCCTGATCCAAATCTAAATTGGCATCATTCTTTAGAGGATTTAGATTACAATCTACTTCATAATAATCGCTCATCCCATCAGAATCGGTATCTTGGCTGTTTGGGTTAGTATGATGTACTTTTACTTCGACACCGTCAGATAACCTATCGTAATCAGTATCATGGTAGAGAGGGTTTGTGTTGAAGAAGTATTCTTCTATATTTGTCAAACCATCAAAATCTGGATCTTGAGCTGTATCATTGATGTTTGGATTTAAACCTGTAAGAATTTCGTATTGATCTGGAAGTGTATCTCCATCTGTATCTGGATTGCTCGGAGATGTACCATAAACATACTCTTCAAAATTACTTAATGTGTCATTATCCCAATCCTCTTGACTATCATCTTCAAATGGATTCAGTCCATACATTATCTCCCACCAATCATATATTAAATCCCCATCCGTATCTACTAAAATTGGACTAGTTCCATAAATCATAATCTCTTCATAATCAGTTAATCCATCAAAATCTGTATCGGGCAATTTTGGATTCGTGGGATAAGTATAAATCTCATCATAATCTGACAACAAATCCCCATCCGTGTCATTACTGAATGGATTCGTTAGATAAGTGAACTCAATGAGGTTAGAAAGATTGTCACTATCAGGGTCATTGTAAGAGTCATTTGTTAAAGGATCCAAGGAATTATCTACTTCCCACTTATCAGGCATTTTATCATCATCCGTGTCATTAGATAAAGGATTAAGATTCAAAATATACTCACTATAATTGTTAAGCCCATCATCATCTGGATCATTATACCTGTTGAAAAGATTTGGATCTAAATCCACCGTAATTTCCCAGTAATCTGGTAGTGCATCATTATCTGAATCAAAATGCAATGGGTTAGTATGATAAGTGAATATTTCTTCAAAATCAGTTAGATTATCTTGATCTGTATCGTTTGATAATGGGTCAGTATTGTAAATAAATAATTCATTTTTGTCCGAAATATCATCATCATCAGTATCATTTGAAGTTATACTGGTTCCATAATTATAGAACTCTAATCCATCAATCAACTGATCATCATCTGTATCAGCATCTGCTGAATTACTTTGAATTGCCAACTCTGTTGTGTCATCTAAGTAATCCCCATCACTGTCAATAGTTCTTGTTCTTGATACTCCACCATTATAAGTTAGTATTCTTTGAGAACCTGTCATTGATATACCAAACAGCTCCCAACAATACAAATTATCATCTTCGCAGATAGTAAGAATTTCAAATCTATTATTCCCATCTAAATCTGTGATTAGTAATGGAGTTCTAGCTGAGATATACATATCATAAGATATGAGAATATTCCCTAAGCAGTCAAGTATGATGATATGGTTGCTTCTAGAACTAACAATAATTTCTAAAAATCCGTCATCATTGAAGTCAATCACTGTAGGAGTTTCTAGGAGCGTTTCCTCAATATTAGTTTCCCACCATAATGTTCCTGTGTTACTGTAGCAGTATACCACCCCTGCATCAGAGCACAAAACTATATCCATGAATCCGTTGCTGTCTATGTCAACAATTATTGGATTATCATAATTTCCAAAGCCTATTGGACTTGACCATATGATAGATCCTAAGTTGTTTACGCAGTGAAGATGTGTGTCAGTTGAAACAATTATTTCCATACTAGTAGAAATGATGTCAAAATTAGCTACTCCTAAACAACTTGTCAGATAATTGCTGAATTCAGTTTCCCAGATAATATCTCCTTGACCGTCTATGCAAAATAATTTCTTACCATGAGTCACAATTATCTCAAATAAACCGTCTCCGTTAATGTCAACTACAGCTGGTTCTCCAGTTTTTCCAGTATCTTCAAATTCTAGCTGCCACTCAAGATTACCTTCGTGTGATATACAGAATAATCCATCCCAATCAGTACTACTAATAACTTCGAAATATGAATCTCCATCCACATCTGCTATACACGGAGTCTTGAATAATGAACTGTACCCCACTCTATCATAATTCCACTCAAATGCTCCTTGATAGTCAATACAACGAATAATACCTGCCATTCCTATAACAATTTCAAGCTCATTATCGTTATCGAGATCTGCATAACTACAAGTAGATTGAGCTACTGTAGCAAAATTTGATTTATACCATATGAGCTTTCCATCATCATCTATACAATAACCTGAAAGAAGAATTTCCTGATTACCATCCAGATCAATATCTATAACACAAGGTGTTTGAGAGCACCATTCGAGAGGATAATACCATTCGATTTGGAAAATGATGTTTGAAAAATCTATATTGAAAGAGTAGTTTTCGTTTTCAGTAGGAGTGTAAGAGCTTGTATCTTGTATAGCAATGAAACTATATAGAAGAATTACTAGCAAACCAAATACTAGAATTGTTTTCTTTCTGTTTTTATTCATTCTAGACCCATCTGCGACTTCAAAGAATGAGAATAATTGTTATTTTATCTTCACTTAACCTCCAAATCTTGTGCTGCGTCTTGTTCTCTTGTTCTCTTCTTAATCCTAGTAATATTGGTTTAAACACTTATATAACTTGGGGCTCTAATTTAATTATACGAATGTTTAGCGGGGGAAAGACATATAAATGTCTGAAGTCTTCAGGCAACATTTCAATAATTAGAATTTTATCTAGTCTAATGCTTGAAATAATCTTTTGAAGCAGCATTGATAGTAATTTTATCATTTGGTTTCAATCCTATCATTCATACTTGAAGATGTCATCTTATTCTCAAATTTCTTTTCTCTAATTATACTCTACTCAAACATTCATAATCTCTAGTTTGATACAGAATCATGACATTATTGTGACAAAGTTTTTACAATAATTCTCTTCATTTCTGGAGACTCCTCTCATTTTTTAAGTAGATGAATTGCTTCTGAATAAACAGAATTAATATGAGAAAGCTGAATGCAGAAACCACTGAAACAGAATAAAATACTATATTAGCCGATATTAGTTTTTTGTAGCTTTCTTGGAAGTATTTTGAGATTATAATACTTAACGATACTGATACACTACTCACAGTTATTATTACTAAGGGAATGATAGTTTTTAATCTGGTCTTTAGATATTTGGTGTCTATTGGAAACTTCTTTTTTCTTATAAGGTGGATTATTCCACAAATAGACATAAAGGGAACAGCATTTTGATTAACCAACATGACCAATAAAAAGGCAGTTACACCTTCGTCTGAACCATATCGCATTGCATATAGAATTAACCAAACAACTATAGGTGAGAGGAAAATAAGAATGAGAATAAACGAATAAATTACTTTGAAGAATATTGATTTTCGCGAATATTGGATGAGTTTTGACTCTTCTAGTTTTGCATTTGGATCAATTTTAGATATAAAGAAAATTGTAGGAATACCGAATAAAATTGGTGTATACTTTAAAAAGAGAAACCATTCATCATTAGTTATAACAAAGATAAATAGAATCGCGATAATACATATGAATATGAGAATTAAAATCAAAAAGTAATATGTTATTCGTACAAAGTAAAAATAATCCTTCTTTTGATTGATGTACCTAAGAATAAGAAATAACGCCGCACCAATTACTGTGATCAGAGGAATATCAATGACTACAGTAGGCACTCCCCCAACTAGTGAATACAAACTCCAAGTAGATATAAGTGATAGTGTTAGATAAATCAATCCTATGACTAAAACAGGTGCATTTATGTATTTTGTATCTGAACTCATTTCTCCTATATGTTTCATTATATCATAATATTGATACATTGATTAATTAACATTTCTCTTTCTTTTATAAATGAACCAAAGAACTTGACCTCTTATTTCCACTATAGTTGAATAGTCTAAGAAAATATTGGCTGTTTGTAGTTAATCATCGTAATTGTAATATTCATGGAGATCATAATGAATCTCATTTCCAAAATCAGTGATATTATAGCATTCTATTTGACTGATTGGATCAATTGATTCTTCTGCAAGATGGAAGCTGTTGTGCACTATAGATATATTGTAACTGGTGTGAAGTCTAATTGATGAGCCATGTGACAGGATAGTATTGTTTGAAATTATGCTATTACTACAAAAAACATACAAAATTCCATGATCAAAACTCCAAATAAAATTTCTAGAAATATTAACGTTATATGAAGATATTACTTCAAAAACAGAAGAATAATATCCTGCATTGATTCTATGTATCTGAATATTATCTTCAATTACTGTGTTATTTGAATTTTTAACTATGATTCCTGAAGATCCCTCCTCTGGATCTTTCTCAAAGGCAGTTGCTAGAGTATTCCCCGAGATAATAATCCCATTTGAATTCTCAATTACAATTCCAGAACGACCATGGAAATAATCAACTATTGCTTGAGATATGTGATAAATGCTGTTATTCAATATCTTACAGGTTCCAGGTGCAATATTCCTTATTCTGATTGCATCATCTCCTCCAAAAAAAGTACAATTTCTCACTACAAAATATTTAGTTGTATTAGCAACATCTAAACCATAGTATCTATTTCCTATTCCAGAGCTGTTTACTCCAAGAAGTAAATCTTCAATCATAAAGGGATTTTGTCTTGATCCAGTACCATTTAGATTGTATTTATCGAAATCTGAATCAGCTTCAATAATTATAATATTTTCAACTAATGGATTTGTAGGTATTGAGAAATAGATCATTAGTGGAATTCCTAGAAATAAGAAAGAAGGGATTAGTAGCATAAATAAAATAGCGACACGATTCCAACTAAACTTAAAGATCCATTTCAATACTTTGTTCATTCACTAACGTATAGAAACAACCTTTACAAGTTTTTCGTAGAAATAAATTCATGATTTGCTTACGTTCGATCAATAATCCCTTAGTTTTCATTTCCTAAGTTAACTACGAAACTTAAGATATTACAATTTGTCAATTACAGAAATAAGACAATTAGTTGACTAATTTTCTTCTATTTTTTCCTTACTCACTTTCTTTAATACAAACAATTGCTTTTGAATTAGTAGAACTAATATGAGAAAACTGAATGATGCAATTACTGCAACCGAATAGAATGTGATATTTACTGCAAGTGAAATGTCTAAACCTACTTGAAGGTACTTTGACATTACAGAACCCACAGAAAATGAAATGCATGAAATCGTAAAGAAAATAACAGGAATAGCTCTTTTCAAGTTTGCTTTCCAATAATAGTTTTTCTCTTGGGTTTTCTTACTTTGAACTAGATGAATAGTACTTATCATAGAGGAAAAAGGGACAGAACATAGTGCTAACATTATAAATAGAATAAGAATTGAAACTCCTTCGTCTTTGACAACTTTAAATACATACAAAAATAACCATAAGATTATTGGTATGGATAAAATGAGAATTTGAACCATTATTATGACAGTTTTTAAGAAAATTATTTTTAGTGGGTTCTTTGCATCTCTTGGTTCATCTGTATGTACATCTGGTTTGATTTTGGATAGAAGCAAAATTGTAGAAGCACTAATAAAAACTGTTGTACTCCTTACTACTCCAAACCATAAATTGCTTTCTATTATAAAGACTAGAAAAACAATTAGGGTACAAAGAAGTAAGAGAATTAACATCAAAAAATAATATGTTAAACGTACAAAGAATAGATAATTCTTCTTTTGATCTATATATCTAGGAATAAAATATGCACCTACAAAAATTATTAAAAGAAAAATTGGATCTATAATAATAACGGGAACGTTGACAATATATTGATAAATTGCCCAATTAGAAATATTCACATATAATATGACAATTAGTCCCAAAATCAGAAGAGGTTTGTTTGTGTAACTTAATTCTTTACCCACTCTATCACCAACATACCAATAGTTTAGTATTATAATGTTGACTTTGATAACCTTTGTCTCCTCGTTATAAGAGAAACTGTGTTTTTGTAAAATATTCTCGTATTAATCTAAAAGTGAATGGCTATAATTAGCTTCCGCTTTTCCATCAATTCTATAAACCTTCCATAACATTTTATTTAAACTATCTAAAATTCTTTCAAAGGATAATAATCTCTAGCTTCAGCATCTCCATCTATTAAATAATAACTGCCTGTTCCAATATCCGACCAGTAGTTTCCTTCTAAAGTTTCTTCATTATTCCACAGATTGTCGAATCCGTCATCTAACACTTGTGTAAACATAGTAAAATTCAAATTGTTGTTTAAGAAGTTATTTAGATATATCTTAAAAAATGTTGAATCTCCTAAAACTTCTATTGCATAGTTAGTGTTTAATTTAAAGGTATTATTGATTATTTTTCCTTGATATGCATCATAAGTACTTATGCCCACAGTATTCTGATAAAATGTATTATTAATTATATTAACATCAAAAGTATTTTCTAGAATTAGTCCAAAACTGTTATTATATCCAAGAATTTGGTTATTTTCAAAATTAATGAAACTTGAAAATTTCACCTTAAATCTAAAAATATAGTCATGAATATTATTACTAATTTCAAAATATGAGCATCTCTCAAAATAAATATCAATTGATTCAAAATAGTAGTTTCCTTCAATAGTAAAGTAAAATGATTCTAGAGCATAAATGGCATAGAAAGAACTTATTCTATTATTTATTACAGTAATATTAGTACTTCTTTCAAAAAATATACCATAAAAATAACCATTGTAATTACTCTCTTGAAATTCGTTGTTTTGAACAATAATCCTAGTTGAATCGACTATTTTTATCCCATAGAAACTATTTATGCAAATACCGTCTATACATTGAATTTTAGAACTAAAATAATTGTTTTCAATTAAAACAGAACTACTGTTAACATCAATAATTAAAATTCCTATATGATTGCCATTAAACACATTATCTCTTATAATAACATCTTTAGAGATATTTATGAGATAGAGGAGTGGAGAATAATCTTTGAGATTTCTCTTTTTAAAACCTAGATTAAAAGATTCAATTACATAGGGGTCTTGGACTGTACCTGAACCAGGAAGATTATATTTTAAGAAATCTTCATCAGAAGTTATATGAATAAACCTTACACTCATATCTTCTTGCTGAAATAAGGGTAATGTAATTACCAATGTAGTAACAATACTTACTAAAACAATTGAAATTACTACTATTCCCTTAGTTTTCATTTTCCTAAGTTAACTACGAATCTTAAGATATAATAATTTGTCAAATACAATAATAAGACTATTATTTGACTAATTTTCTTCTATTTTTTCCTTAAGATCGCTAAGTTCAGTATTTCTTGCATTTATCTCTTGCTTGACCTTGTTAATCTGAACCTCAAGTTCTGTAATTTCCTTTGAAACTTTACTAGCTTTTCGAATCTCATCTTCTTTATCTATGTCTTTTATAAGAGATTTCTGAATTTCTAATTCTGCTTCTAGTTCTTTATATAATACTTCTAATTGCTTACCTTTAAGGTCCAATTCTGTTTGAGCTCTTTCAGAATATTTCTTCTCTTCTTTCATTTTAGAGATTAGTTCTTTCAGATCTTCTTTGTCCTTTTCCATTTTTTCATTATCAATCTTTATACATTCAATGCAGTAATCTCTATCTTTTTCGAGCTTTTCGATTTCTTTTTCAATCTTCTTTATTTTCTTCTCGTCTTCCTCAGCTTCTTGTTCCTTCCTCAAATCAGCGATTTTTTTAATATCATCGTTCATCTGTTCTTGAAGTTCAGCAATTTCCTCTTTATTATCTTGAATACTCTTTTCGAAATCTTTTACTTGTTTTTCAATGTCTTTGATCTTATCCATCAAATCCTTGATTTCTTGGTCCTTCTCTTCTAGTTTCTTTTTAGTCTCAGTAATTTGGTTATTTAGTCCTTTAATTTCATCTTCAATAACTGTTAGTTTATCTGTTTCTTTCCTAACTCCAACAATGTCTTGAAGGGATGTCTCTTTATGCATTTTATTTTCAAGTTCTTTGTATAAATCTTGAATACGTTCTTCTTTTCTTACTCTCTCTGAATTGCTTTCATCTAATCGTTGTTTATCTTCTTCGTGTTTTTCTTTCAATTGTTCTAATTGATCACTCTGCTCTTCGAGTCTAAGTTTTTCAGAATCCAATTGATTAACTAATTCCTCTATTTCAATTTCAAGTTCGTTGATTCGATCGACTTCCCTTTCATCCTCAGTTACTGCTGCTAGTGTAGATTTCTTATCTTTACGATCTACAATTCTTTTCTCTAAATCTTTAATAATAGTCCTCTTAAGTCTGAGCTCTTTCTTTACTAAATCTTTTCGTTCTTCTTCAGAAGTAATTTTTTCTTCAAGATTGGTAATTTCTTCAATCTTTTTGTCTCTTTCAAGATCACCAATTTCTATATCTATAGTTATCTGCTCAATCTCTTTCTCGGTTTTTTCTAAATCATTTAGATCATCAGAAGATGCGCCAAGTTGAATATGTAACTGTCTTTGTTTCTCTAATATCGCTTCCAAATCAACATAAAGAGCTTTAAGTTCTTTTCCACCTGCTCTTATTTCTTGTTCAATTAGACCTATTCTACCAATATCAATCATTCTCCCTATTTGAGTGACATATCTTCGAATAGAATCGATTTGGAGCTCTCCTTTAACAATAGACTTTCTGAAAAATAGGGCTAGATTAGTATCTTCCCCGATTTTAATAATAAGAATGTCTATATCATCAGTATCAAAGAGAAGTTGATTATACCCTTTGAACTTATAATTTGATAAATCATACAAGTCACGGATTGTTGAAAGAATTGTGGAGAGATCTTCACCAACTTTAGGAATATTTACTGCCTCCTCAAATTGTTCGAAAGTTGTTTGATAAACTGTCCCATCATTGTAGAACATGACAATGTGTTCTACCTCAGGAAGTGCTCTCTTTATCCTTTCTATTGTTTTCAATACCATCTTTTTCACCTTAACTTATTATCCTTGATCTGAAATTATTGATTATTTTATTCACGTATGATTTGCCTTGTTCACTACCATACTTTGAAATTATAAAAACTATTCCAACTATCGCAATTATCGCTATACTTAGGATTATCCCTATTAGATAAGTCTGAGTAGAGAAGAAAGTAAAGTAAATTGTTACCAATATCAGCTGAAGAATTGCAGTTGTAAATCCTATCTTCCAGAAAGTTTTGATTTTCACAGGACGTTTATTCTGTTCTGCGATATTTAGAACTAAAATATTATCTCCAAGAGGAGTGAGATTATCTCCCCAGTTAGCTCCGAAAGCTAAAGCATAGTAGTAATTGTTTCCTGTCTCCATTATTCCTACTATTGGAATCAGCACTTTGGTTATTGGGATATTATCGATTAGAGAACTAAGGGACGCTGAGATCCAAATAATAATTATAAGTTGAAAAACAGGATTGCTACTGCCTATATTCTTTAGAGCATTTCCTATAATATCTATTATACCTACTTCTTCTAGTCCTCCAGCAACAACGAATATTCCTAAGAGATACAGGATAAGCTCAATATCAAACTTCGTCATAATCTCTCTTGGTTTTATTCCATTGAAAGAACTGAAGATTGTTAAGATCATAGCTATTGATAACGCAATAATATCTGAAGTGAAGATTGGAGAATCTATCGCTACTAGTAGAACTACTAGGACGATTAAAGAACTCATTGAAGCATATAACATTCTGCGATTCTGTACAAAGTTCCAGGGATTAAACTCTTCTAATGTTGAAACCATCCCTTTCCTTGGTTCTTTTAATTCTTGTTTATAGAGAAAGATAAAGAATCCAATTGTAACTACAGCGATAAGCAAAGAAAACAAACCAACGTTAAGGAAGAATTCATTAAAACCAATATCTGTTTCAGTAACAATGAGAATGTTAGGTATTGATGAAATCGAGAAGAAGGTTCCACCAACATTGACCATTACAGCTTCTGTGATGATATAAGGAGTTGGATTTATATTGAGGATACGAGAAATAGTGATGGTAAGTGGGATAAGGATCATTACTGTCAAAATATTATTTATCAAAGCAGAAAAGATAACAGAGAGTGTACAGAGAACAGACATTAGAGCTAATGACTTTCCTTTTGTTATCTTTATTGCTAAGACTCCTAGAAATTGAAAGAGACCAGCTTCATCAGAGATTTGAACAATGAACATCATACCTATAATTAAAATTAAGGTGTGAAGATTTACAAACTGATCATCAGGGGTTCCGAAAAGTAATTCTACTATTACACTGAATCCTTTACCCTCAATAAAGACTAAAACTAAGTAAGTGATTATAGCAGCTGTTATTGCAGCTATTGCCCTATTCAATTTATTTGTGAACAGCAGAACAACAACTGCTAAGAAACACAAAGAAATAATAATCTGACCAGATAGAATTTATAACACCTACATTATTTTTGGAGTAGTTTAGTTTTAAAAACATTTTAGTTATAACCTATTCTATTCACAAGTATTTTTTAGTAAATAATAAAACATTATGGAATAACGATTTTATAACTGAAATAAAGCTTAAATCAAAGATTACTCAGTAATTATTCTCTTTGCTTTCTGCAGAAGTGCTTCACTTCTTTCTAATTCAGATAGTAATGTTTTATCAAGTTCAGGTAAACCACTGGAAATACCTGAAAAAGGAACCAATTGATCAATTAGAAGTCTACACTCATTGTGAGTTTTTCGAATTTGATTCCTAAACCTATTCATTGCTTTCAAATTTGTTTCTTCAAGTTGATCAAACTCTATCATTTGAGAAAGAAGGTTGTTTAGTCTAAACCTAGTTTTACGAAGTTTAGTACTGAGCTCATTTCTAAAAACAAAAATGTCAGAGAAACCAATTTCTTCAATCTCAGTTTTTGAACTAGAATTTGCATAGCCTTTCTGGAGAGCTGAAATCCAATCATCTTCAGTAATGAACCCAGCATTCTGAGAACTTGTCCATTGTTCTTTGGTTGAAAAACCTAAGGATACTGCCAGGTAGTATGCACTCCCTCTAAGAAATCCAATCAATTCAGCATCTCTCATATCTTGATAAGAAAAGAAACCTCTGCTTTTTCTCAATGTGAATTCATAGGTTTTTATTGTTGAATAACCCAGACTTGAAATGACTGCAAACCAAACAATGACTTTAGATATTAACAGTTCACGTATTAATATCTTTTAGGGTGAGAGTATTTCATTACAATTTTGTTGCTTATTCACTATGATTAGTATTCTTACTAATATAGTTATAAAGAATACAAAGAAGGAATATATTGTAACTTTCTCCATAATTCCTAGATTATTCCAGATAATATGATCAAAAAATATCATTGCTATTGCATAAGCTATGATACATCCAATTATAATTACAATTACTGCTAAATCCAGATACCATATTTTGAATCTTTTATAGACATGATCACTATCAAGCGCTTTAACATAGATACCCCAACAGAATGCTGTTGCTAACACGAAGAAATATGCTCCTACAGCAAAGACCAGATGGGTAACAAAGAAGGCTCCTTCATTAAACACTCCTGCAAAAGACATGAACGGACCTATTAATACACCTGTTATAGTAAGTGCTAGAAGTAATTTGGGTTTTGGAACATCCTCATTTTCATTACAAAATAAATTGCTGGAAAACATGGTATCATAAGAATACCCGATACAATTAATGAAGAATTGAAAAGCCACGCATAATCGTTATCATGTCCTGTTGCTGAGAAAACATCATAGATAAAATCGTGATTTTCAACAAGTAACATGGTAATCAATGTACCAGTTATAAAAATGACAATTGAAATAATTGCTAAGATTAAACTGGAATTTATGAATAGTTTTGTTCTTTTTTCTGTTAGCATTCAAAAAAGGAGAAATAGTGTAGTATAAATTTCTATCGAAGATATCATGAGTTTGAATTATACAAAGAATATGTGATCATCCTAGGATAACAAGTTCATTTGATTAATAGAATTTGTTCATTAGGTGGATACAACCATTCAACACCTTTCACAGTGACGACCGCATTATCTTCTATATTGAACCGAATTTTTCTACCATCCCAGTCTGGATTAGGGGTGTAAGCCATAAATTCGAAAGCAAAAAGATTGTTTGGTTTAATAATCAAATGGGCTCTATCCTGTCTAAAACCAGCAATTGAGGGACCTGAAGCAACTTCACTATTTCCTGTGTTTCCTACACAGTGACAATCTATCATTACTTCTGTTTTTCCAGGATATTCTTGATTTTCTTTAGGTTCTAAACTTGGTCCTCCACCAAGCATTGGATCAACTGTTAGGTGAAAATATTCAAATCCTGCTTTTTCAAGAGCTTGACCAATTTTCTCTAAAGTTTCACCAGCTGTCTGACCTGTCCTAATATTAGGCTTAATTACTTCGCGAGCTTCTAAAGCTCTATCCCATCCAAACTGAATCCCAGATGGTACTGAACTTTCTCCTTCTTGTAACACATATGCAACCCGTTTGAAGTCAGTTCCAAAGTTCATATGACTGACACCATAATCGTATTGCATGAGATCACCACATTGGATAACATACTTACTTGAGTTGTATTCAGACTTGTCTGATTTCTCTGAATGTATTATCATGGGTATTGCTTTTTCAAAAGTAGACTTCATCCCAAGTATCAAAAGTTGGTCTTCCATCCACCAACCAACATCCTCTAATTTTGTTATTCCTGGAGTTATAACTTCATTTGATAAAGCTCTTTCAAGAAGTTGTCTGGCTATCTCACATACTTCAGCATACACTTCTATCTCTCTTGGAATTCTTCTAGTTCTGAAATCAGTTATCACTTGTTCAGCTGATACTATTCTCTCTGAATATTTCTCCCCCAAAGCTTGGGTGAGTATCTTATATTCGGTGTGAGATATACCATCTGCAACAGCAATCCAATGAGACATGTTAATTGCTATACGTTTTGGGTCTCGTTCACTAACAAACCGGTGGAGGTCTTCATTCGCTCCAAATATATCATATACTTTTATTTCTTGAAGATCTTCCTCATAACCACCAAGAACTGCTCGTTCAATTCTATCATTACTCCGGTCAGTAAAAATGAAATAACCATTATCTCCTCCCAGATCTATATTGAGAGGATCTGGATTCCCTTCCCTCATAACATGAATCCACATTTCAATACTATTTTCTCTCATAGCAATTGGTAAAATGATATCAAATTTTTCTTTTCGAATCTGATTTAGAGTTTCCCATCTAGTACGAGCATCTTTCATAGAACAACATCTCTAGAGAATAAATCTGTTGTTGATACTTAAATCTGTTTCATGATGAATTAGAAAAGCAATACGAGAAGGTTGAGATGATTCCCATTCTCTCAAGAAGAGTTTGGTACCATCTCTTGATTCAAGAAGATTAAACCTATCCACACATGTATCTCATAGTTTTACTAGATCTAGCATGATACAGATGAAGCGCATTTTAATATAAATTTTATCTGTTTTTCTTAAAAAGTAGATGAATTTTCCCTGCTTTTTCACAAATGTGTAAAATAAACTATTTTAGGATATAACAGTGTTATTCTCATAAACAACTGAGTCACAATCCTGAATATCAGTTTCCAATGCACCAGCTCTTAAGTCAATATAGTTGAAGCAAATTGATAAATTGGTGCATCCAAAGATATCAAAAACAATAGATGTTTGATTAATGAAGATATTATTTGAAATCGTTACTTCAAATATTGAATAGAATTCAACTCCTATTTTCCCTTCCAGAAACAAACATTCCGAAATGAACATTTTTGTGTTTTGATCATTAAAAGAAGATTCAAAAAATAGATTGAAACTGCAGTGTATGAAATTAGAATTTGTTATATTATACTGAATCCCAAGAGTACTATAATATACCCCATAATCTAATGAAGAGATATATGAATTATTTATTGAACAGTTATCTCCTAACCTTATCTTAATTCCCATGCTGGAAATATAACCTTCATTCCTATACTCTCCCTCAATTTTTACATTGTCTATAGAAACGTTTGCACAATCATACGTTGTAATTGCTTTAGTGACTTCGGAGAAATTTGAATCACTTATTGAAAGATAGTTACATTGTATTGCGATAATTCCTCGTAATACTTTACTCATATTTTGATTTTTTATAACTACACTGTTACATTTGTATAACCAAATAACAGAATATTCATCAGCAATTGTCAAAAGGCTTTTATTTTTGTAAAAACGAGATAGTTTACCATCAAATGTATTGTTTTCAAAAGTTGAAAATCCTAGATCATTCGTGCTTTCTATAGCATATTCTGTAATATACATCATATCTTCTATAAACTCGTTATTTGTAATATGAAAACCTAATTCTGAACCAGTAATATAAAGACCGTAGTGAGAGGAATTATAGAAGAAATTAGAATCACACGAAATAGCACCCCACCATTCCCTCAATACAAATCCTCTTTGATTATTTTTTACGATGTTATTAGTTAGATTCAATCTCCATCCATCAAATGAGTAGACTGCAACTGTATTGGTATCGAAAGAACAGTTAGTGATTGTAACTCCTTCTGCAAAATCAATTAAAATCCCAATCTCACTATTTTGGAAAGTACAGTTAATGATTTTGATGGTTCCATGTGCATGTATTCTAACCAAGCTTATACCAGATGAAGAACAACTCTCAAAGAAACAATCCTTTATTGTAAAATGTTTTGAGGTTCCAGTAATGTATACTCTCTCTTCACCTGTGAATCTCTCTCCAGTAAGAATATAGGGTTTGTCAGAAGTTCCTTTACCTGGAAACATATATTTGGAGAAATCTGAATTCTCTCTAATCTCGTATCCTTTTTCGGTTGGAAATTTGATATATAAAAAAACTGATGTCGTTGCTATTCCTAGTACAAGAATGCTTCCTAAGATTATTTTAATAGATAAACGCAAGAATGTTCCCTTCTGAATACTACCAACTATCTACTCGAAATTCTATTTAAGCATTTCTGGAATACTAGATAGGTGAAGAGAGCGGATACAAATCTATAGATCCAGCTTCTCCATCGATTAAGTAAGTTGTAGCATTCCCTAGATTGGACCAATAGTTTCCAGAAAGAAGTATACTGCTGTACCAATTATTTGATTGGCCATCATCAAATCCTTGCGATTCTTCAAGTAAATCGGGACTAAAATTCTCTATGATACTATTATGATAAACCAGGTTAAACCTACTTGAAGAAGACAATGCGATTCCACCATTGAGGTTATAAGAAATGTAATTGCCAAATATCGTATAATTATACCCATATGAAACAATACCTTCCAAATTCATAGAAACTATGTTATGTGCAACTTGAAAATCAAATCCCTCACCCACTCTTATACCTGAATTTCCATTTATACAGGTGTTATTATTTATGTTATGACCTCTGGATGTGTATATGTAACTAGAACAGATAATGCCTATACCATTACTATTTAGAAGATTTTCAAAAAGAGTAGTAGTATTTGAACTACTAACTGATATCCCACTTCCACAGTTAGCAACGTAGTTATTCTTGATTGTGCAATTATTAGACCAAAGTAAGTTGATACCCTTTTCATAAAAGTATCCTATCGAATTGTTGTATACTTCTACTTCATGTGAATCATGTAACTCTATCCCTGATGAAGGTGCATTTGGGGAATATGCTCCTTCAAGTATTGTATTGTTCATTACAGTAGCAGTACCTGATTTGGCACTTCTAACCAAAATTCCTCTATAATAGTCAGTAAATGTACAATCAGTAAGAATAAAGTGTTTAGTAGTTTCTTTGATGATTGCTCCAGTAGCAGTCCATCCACTTGTGTGAGGATTTGTGATATTGTAGCCCTTTATGATGTAGGGATTTTCTGCTGAACCATCACCACTTGAAGAATATTTTTTGAAATCTCGATTGTTCAAGATAACAATAGCTTCAGGATTAAGTTGTTTAACTGGATAAAAGTAAAAAACAATTCCAGTAATTATTCCACTTGATATTAGTGCTAAGATTATTGGAATAACTATGGATTTAGATTTCATGAATATCTCTCTTTCACATCGCAGATTAGAGGTTCGTTAATTGTATTATCCAGATTAACCACATTCGTACATTTTATCAGTTCAAATTGTATGGAAACATTACTTCCTCTAAAAATCGTATTGTTGATTATATATAATGTGTCCGTAAACTCTGCATAGAGAATTATACTATAAACCGAAATTGTATTGTTATCTATATAGACTACTTGCGAATGTTTTATTACAACCGCATAGTTCGAATAGTACGATCTGTTCAAATTATTTTCGTATACTCTTATGATGGAACTATTCAATATTCTTATTGGTGCTTCATATTCCAGACTGGTCATTGTATTGTTATAGATTCTTATGTTCAAAGAAAGATAAATATCTAAAGATCCATTAACTTGATTGTTCTTTCGGAATATTGTGTTCTGACAATTCATCAATAATAACTCACAGAATATTTGGTTATTTTCCAAAAGACAGTTTTCTGAGTTTTCTAGGATAAAACCATAGTCTTTGTGTCTCAACTCTGGCACATCCATATATTCATTATTTTCTATATGTGTATTGTTTCGTAAAATTATACCATTGGAATTTTCAATCTTTATCCCCCCTCTAGGCACAAGATGATCCCATGATGTTTGTATGATTGCAATGATTGAACAATTTTCGATAATGCAAGTATTATCAGCTATTGAAGAAATATAGATTCCAGGGTCTCCTCCATAAACCGTGCAGTTCCTAATTACAAAGAACTTAGTTGTACCTCTTATCTCTATAGCCTTGTACATCTTCTTTACCATGCCAATTTGGGTTCCAAGAGTACGATTAGCAATTAAAAAAGGGTCCTCTTGCGTTCCACTTCCAGGAAGAGCATAATTGTTGAAATGCCTGTCTTTAGTAATTGTAATTACGTTATCAACCGTTATACAAGAAGGACAAGGATACATCATAACAGAAATAAAATATATACAAAAGCCTACTGCTCCACTAAATACAAGAGCTGATATTATTATCAGAGCAGTGAATAGTTTTCCCATAGTAATCATATCTATATTTCAATATATCATTATATTGATATTTATTGACCTTAATAAACTTTGCGGGTTAAATACGAAACTTTTGTGTTAAAATGAATAGCCTATCTTATTAGAACACCCTACATTACTAATACTTCCGGACATCTTGTATGAACATCCTTCTTGTTAGGGAAGTTAATTACAGATTTGTAGAATTAATACTCTTCTAATAAGCTCCCTCCATTTTAATCGGTGAGAATATCACAACTAGATCTTACTAACTTATTACAAAAAAAGGAAGGATTAAAGGGGATTTGAACTTAAAGGATAAGGATCCGAGTTATCCGCCAATCCATCAATCTCGTATTCCCCAGAGCCTGACCAGGTATTCCAATAATTCCCCTCTAAAGTTGTTTCTTCAAACCATAAATTGTACTCTCCGTCATCATATCCTTGAGAAGTATATTCAGGCAGAATATTTCCCCAGTTGTTGTTTATTAGAGAATTATGATGAATTCTATTGTATTCTGAACTGCTATGTACATAGATCCCCCAAAGTTCACAATCCGTTACAAGATTATAGCTTACGTTACAAAAGTCACTAGCAATGAGACCTATTCCTTGAGAACCACTACTAATCTGATTTAGGTCAATTGTACAGTTAAATGAAGCATAAATAACTAGACCTTTAGGATTCTCTGTTAGAATATTATTTTCCACATTGGAGAAATCGGATTGCTGAAGATATAACCCCCCACCTTGATTATCATAGAGAATGGTATCGACTATATTGCTAAAGTCACAATGGAGAACAAATAAACCATACATTATTACATTGTTACTTTCACAGTTTATTATTTGTAAATAATCGGTATAAACTGCATAAATTCCATAGAGAGAATTACTACATGTGACATTATTAACAATGATGTTATATCCATGCACAATCTGTAAACATATTGAACTATTTGTGAGTATTATATCTTCGATTGTTAAATTAGTGCAATTAACAAAAATGAGTTGTGCGTAAATCTTTGAATTAAAAGTTGTATCATTTAGATTCATGAAATATCCAATAGGTTTTCCGTTAACATGATTGTTCTCGAAAACTAGATTTTCATAAGCTGAAAGTGAGTGACTACTTCGTAAGAAAACTCCCTGTTGGCAATTAGTTAGAGTATTATTACTAAATGAAAAGGTATAAAATTGACCTAACAATACTCCTTCACCAAAGATGTTGTCTAAATCATTGTTAGTAATATTTGAGTATCTTATAGCTTCAATCTCCATACCTTTTTCTGTATCAGCTATACTGTTATTTTCGATTAGAAAATAATCATTATCATAACAATATACATCCTTTCCCGTGATTGTGTTGTTGAGTATTTCACAATATCTACTATACTTAACATTCAAAGAACTATTAGATAGAAAGTTATTTTCAATTGTTACATAATCAACTTCAGTGAAACCAAAGTATGTATCAAAAGACATATTTTCAATTATAGTGATATTTTCTGAATAGTAAGCAAAAATCATTAAATTACTATTCTGTTGCATCAAAACATTTTCTGTATGCGTAAGAGTTACATGAAGCTTCAGATTATTTTCAACAATGGTGATGTTTTCACATTGAATGAAATTAAGTAGTAGAATTTCATTGTCAATACTAGGTGCACTAATGGTGACATTATTACACGCTAAGAAGTAAATCTGTCCATAATTATCAAGAGTTTCATTGAAAAAAGAATCATTGTCATAAATGAAGAAAGCTAATTGTTTATTGTTGATCCAATTGTTCTCAAAAGTATAGTCATAATAGGATTCAATTGTAAAGAAACTTATGCCTAGTTCGTTCAAATAGTTATTTGAAATTATTGAATTATAACTAGCATATAAATATAAAGTACTGACTTCATTCGCATCAATTAAGCAATTAAAAGAAGAATAAATATCCAGTCTACATTCATATCCTACATTGTTAGATACTGTTGAATTATCACTATGATCCAGCATAAGAAAAACATTGTTCAGAACATTGCTATCAACCACTGATTCAGGAGCTCCAGAGAAGCTCAAGAAAAACAGATCATCACTATGAATAATTGTATTCTTTGAGAAGTTAGTATGAGAACTAAACCAAACTCTACATGACCATGTGAGTAATTCATCTGTAATAGGTTGAAGGAATATATTCTCAAAAATTCTGTTACCATCTGATCCGTATATGTTCATGGTCAAAAAGCAATTTGAAAATGTATTGCTTGTTACTAGATTATTGTCCGAAAAATGAAAATTCAGACCAATATTTCTTGCACTAATAGTATTGTTAAATATTAATGCGGTTCCTTCTTCAATATTGTCTATACTGATGCTGACACCGTTTTCATTGCTATTGACTAGAAAGCAATTTGCAATAGTAAAATGTTTTGTTGTACTTGAGATATAAATTGAATACACCCCCGAGGTTGTTATATTCAAGTACTCTATTCTATAGGGATTTACCTTTGAACCATTGCCTGGTAAGAAATACTCTATAAAATCGTCATCACTCCAAATAAGTATAGGATCATGATCAATAAAACCATTACTCTCAGGTTTATCCCAAACTAGATAATTCAATGGTACAAAAATTGCTGTGAATATTATCGCTCCAACCAAGATGCCTGTTAGAATTTTCCATGTAAGTTTCATTTTTTCACCTGACTATTATTATGTGTTCTATACTATTGAGATATTGGATGGGTTCATTTTGGGAGTGTTTTGAGACAAATCCGGTAGCTTTCATTCTATCACCTTTTCTCCTACCTTTGTTAATTTAATAAGTGAATTTCTTCCCCACTTCTCCTTAATAACAAAACCCTGTTCATCTAATGCGATCAGGTTTCTAGAAGTCTTTGATCTTGTAAAACCTGATTTTTTACACAAGTCTTTTTGTGCAATTTTCCCACCATTCTCAAAGGTTATCTTTAGCAATATTTTTTGAGATTCATTTAGGAAAACTGTTCCCATACTTTTTATTGATGTTTTTTCTCTTCCTCTCATGAACCATAATGTCCCCACAATACCAGCTATCAAACCAAGTAAAGGTCCAATTACATATAACCAAGTAAGATTTCTTGGTGTTTCGAATCTTATGAAATAAAATGGGTTTGAGGTTGGTGAAAGTTCTATTAGTACCCATGAAACTATGAGTCTTTTTCCGATAAAACTTTTCGATTCATTTCTTGGAAAAATAGAAGTTAAATCGCCTTCCTCTCTGATATAACATTCATCTGGAAGTCTAATTGAGAAATAATGAAACGCTGTAAAATATGTGATTGTTGAATAAAATTCAAAATAATATGAATTCGATTCTTCAGCAAAAGGAAATTCATCCAGATTATATGTAATATATAGTTTTACAAATTCTTGATACTGAACTTCTTTGCTAAGATAAATTTTCAAGAAACAGTAGTTCTCAATTTCCATTACAATATCAATAGATAGTACTCCAGAAGCATCCTCTATCTCTAAGGAATTAAGTGAATGATTTATCCACAGATGAATGGAAGAAAGAGGTGCTATACCTGAGTTTTCCATTTCTAATATTTCTCTAACTTCAATCTCCTCAACACTTATGATATTGATTTGTGTAAGATGTGATTTAACTATACAGGTATCAATAGAATTGAGGTTATTGTGTTTTTGACATGGATCATTATAACTACTGATTTGATTTGTAAAACTACTAAAAAATAGAATTGAAAGTACAATTAAAACTAAACTTGAATATTGAGTATTGTATTTCAATAGCATTTTTCTCACTTTGATATTCAAAAGCCTTTTCCTTTTGATTTGTCGTCAATAACATAATCACTCCTATGTATATGAACAATCATTTGGGAATAAATCGGGACAAAAATGAAACAAATAAATTATCAGGAAAATGACTAAATCCCAAAAAACTAAAAAGACTTTTAGCTAATTTGGATATTATTCTTCTCGTTAGGGAAGTTAATTTCATGAATATGGAAATAATACCCTTCTTGGAAGGGTGCAATAAAGAGTTCAAAAGTTAACAGAGAGAAAGAAATTCAAAGCTAGTAATTTTTAATCATAAATGTTGGATCTAGAACCTAAAAAGTCCTCTAGCGTTTCTCATTACCTGATTAGCAAAAACTTCTGTCTTAACTTCCTTTATAATAGCAACCTCATCAGTCACTAAAACCACATTTTTAGGAAGAATGAATTTCTTAGGAGATTCCATTAAATGATAGGGTGAATCTGTTTCAGTAAGTATTTGTTCCAATGGTGTGATTTCAATAATCTTCTTAAATTCTTCTTCTATTATATGTAAATATCCAAATGAAAAGTAGAAGCCTAAATCAAGTAGTTCAGATACTGCCTCCGTTTTAGACATATACCCATGGATTTGACCACCTATGTCTTGAGCTTTTTCTTGTTTTATAATTTCTACAATGTCTTTATCATCTCCATACCCAGCATGAACAACAATTGGTACATCAATATCTTTCGCTATTTGTATCTGTTTTCGAAATAATTCTTGCTGTTTTCTCTTGAGAGTGTTTTTCTCAAAATCATTCAAATTTTTAAAACTGTATGAATAATCTAATCCAATCTCGCCTATTCCGTGAGGTATTTTTATTTCAATCTCTTTCTGTAATAGTGAAATCACATTTGAATTGTCTTCAGATGCGTTATTTCGTGAAATACCAATTATGTGTATAATATCTTCAAGCTCCAATTGTTTTTGATAACTGTGAAAATCTTTTGGATTGCTTATAACTCCAACAATATGGCTTACACCTTTTTCTTTTGCGTTAAAGATCATTTTATCAATGAATTTTCTAGTAGGAGTAGGTATTTCACCTATGATATCTTCATCAATAGCTTCTGGTGGAATTGGACTGAAAAATAAGTGTGCATGACAATCAATATACAATTTGATCACTTCATCTTACTATTAATTAAATTATTTATCTAATTCTAATTAAATCTTGCTTCTTAGAAACAGAGCAATAATATTTGGAATTAATACGCTTCTTGGAAGATGCTTCGGTTTTGAGAGAAAGTTAATTAAATGTTATAACCCTTCATTGACCATGAATTCTGACTCTATCCATATGACTAAAGATGCACTGGAAGTAAAGGATGAGTTAGTTAACTTCAGCGAAATAACAGCTAATTCTCAACTGATTAGTTATAATCAAATTATAGGTGGAGGAACTAGTAACCATATCTATGAATTATGTTTTGAGAATCCTTCTATTAAATTCATACAGAAAGTATTTGCGGATTATGTAGATAATTCTGATACTGAACTTGAGTATTCTAATCACAAAATTCTATTCGAGAATAATATAAATGTACCTCAACCTTATTTCATAAAACTCACTCCGAACACTAGGAATAGATCTTATTTTGTTATGGAAAAAGTGGACGGTCCTAGATTGGTAGATGTAAAAGAAGCATATCCAGAACTATATGAACAACTTATTCGTAAATTAATGCAGGAATTGTACAAAATACATACTCTTGATCCCAAATTGTTTCCAAAAATCCTTTTGCCTAATATACAAGAAAATCCTTTTGCACCAATTGATAGAAAATTAGAGATATGTCAGATATATGTTGAAAATTGTCCTGAAGAACTGAAGGAACTTATTCCAGTTCATGAATGGTTGGAGAAAAATAAGATTAATTACCCTTGTGAGAAACTAGTAGTTGTTCATGGAGACTACCATTCTTTTAATATTCTTGTTACAGACGATAAGGATTTCAAGATTCTAGATTGGAATGCGTTAGGAATTAGTGATTTTAGGATGGATGTAGCCTATACAGCTACTCCTGAGAGTTATACATCTAAGACTCAATCTTCAGAAGACAGAATGAAAAGAGCAAATCAGATTGTAGGTGTTTATGAGGAGATCTCCAAAAATAAAGTTGAAGGTTTACCTTATTTTATGATATTGAGTAGCACATTTAATCTCATAAGATTATACAGTATGATTAACAATACAAATATAACAGGTGAGAATGAAGAGACTGAGAATTTCTTCAGATCTGTAAGTGACTATTTCTTATTTCTCAGATATTTAGTAAAAGAAAATTGTAATATTGAACTTCATCAAATTAAAGAGTTTTTTGAATAAAAGCTCAAATTAAGAGATTATTCTGCTAGTTTCTTCTCTAAATCCTAATTAGGTTGTTCACATAAGATAACATAAACGGAAATGATATAACTCAAAGCATGAATCATTAGCTGTGTACAATCCTTTGAGTTTTCTTTGGAGAGTCAAGAGGAAGTTCCTAAAGTGGAGCACTGAAGACATCCAGAGGCATCAAGAGAAACAAATAGCGAAACTGCTTAAATTCTCAGTTAGGAAATCTAAATTCTATTCATCATTTTATACTGGATATGATTTGACCAATTACAGAGGGTTACCTTTCATGAATAAACAATTATTCATGGATAATTTTACAGATTTAAATACAATGGGTTTGACCAAAGAAGAATGTATAGAACATTGTCTAGAAAAAGAAAAAACTAGAGACTTCAGTCAATATTACAAAGGGTATTTAGTTGGGATGTCTACTGGTACTAGTGGAAATAGAGGGATAGAGTTTGCTACTAAAATTGAAGCTTTACTTATGCAGTTGTTGGTTTTCTTTAGATTTCCTTTCCCCAAAACTAGAAGAATACATATAGCTTTTATTTTACGAGTTTTTTCTCCTGGATTCAGTCGTGATGGAAGGAAAATAAAGGTTTCATACGTTAATCCCCTAGATACAATACCTGCAATTGTAGAAAATTTGCATTCTTTAAATCCTAACATTATTTCGGGACCTCCTTCAGTATTGCAGGTTCTAGCAAAGGAAAAACAAAGAGGTAAACTAAAACTATTTCCTTTACTATTGGTGTCTTATGGAGAAGTACTTGACTTTAATGTGAAAGAAGAAATTGAAAATATTTTTGAGTGTTCTGTTGTTGAAGCTTACAAATCATCAGAAAGTTTTATAGCTCTTCCATGTAAATCTGGGAATTTGCATATTAATGAAGACACAGTTTTTGTGGAAGTTCTAGATAGAGACAATCAACCCGTACAAGCGGGTGAACCTGGATATGTTGTTGTGACAGATTTCGTTAAATATGGAACTCCTATCATTAGATATCGGTTAAATGATTTAATTACAGTTTCTCCTGATCCATGCCCATGTGGATCAAATTTCCGTGTTATTCAGCAAGTCCACGGAAGAGCTGATGATGTGATCTACGGTAGAAGTGAATCAAAAGACGAATTTCAATTTATTCTACCAGATTTTGTACGACGATCTATTGTGAGTTCATCAGCTTACATTGAAGAGTACAATGCTATACAGACTTCTCCAACAGGTTTAACCATAAATCTTCAATTAAATCCTGAATTAGAAGAGCTCCCTGAGAAAGAAGAGATTGTGCAGACGATAGAAAGATCGATACAAGAGAATATATCTTCAGTTTTCAAAGGGCACGATAGCATAATACCCAAATTAGATTTTACATATACGAAAATTAGCCATGACTTTGATACTAAATTGCGAAGAATTAAGAGAACCTTCAAGTAAGGTTTTTAAACAGTTGAGAAAGAAGCTTACGATTAGATGACAGATGTAACAATTAATGTTGATGATTCAACATCTCTGGATCTCGAAACTGCTTCCACTGAATCAAGTAAACCGCAACGATGGTTCTTCTTTGATTACATTAGGGCAGTAGGTATTATACTGATTGTTTTCATCCATGGTGTCGTTTACAATTATGGTTTAATCCAATCACTAGATTTAGACAATCTTAACCCCTTCTTCATGATAATTTATGTGGTCCTAAATTGGGCTGGCTTATTTGCAGTAATATCAGCTGTAGTAAGTACTTATTCGGGTTTCAAACGTTTAGAGAGTAATTTCAGAGATAAAGTAAAAAGACCTTCTTGGAGAGCATTCGGAAGAAGATGGACTTTTCTTGGTGTCTTTTTCTTAATTTTAAATTTCTTTTACAACTATCTACTTAGTCCATTTCAACTTGATATAGAAACTGGACAAATAAATCATTCATTCTTGGCAGGAGTTATGCGAACAGGACAATACTATTCTGTTGCTCCTGAGAAAATACTATCGGGCTCAGTTTTCGCAATGCTTGGATGGAACCTGATTCTGATAGGATTATTTTTTACAATATTTTTCAGAAATGAACAAAAAATCCATCAAAAGAAGAAAAGAATCACTGTGTTAGTTATTGGAATAGTGATAGTTTTGATTTCATTTCTAAGAATTTATCTCTATGATGATTTTACCAATGCAATTGAAGGTGGAAACTATTTCTTAGCTTTTCTTATAGATATTATAGCAGGGAGTTATTTTCCATTATTGCCGTATCTTGGATTTGGACTAATAGGCACATATTTTGGATTACTCCTAGCTAATCAACCTACTAAGAAGAAGATACGAAACCGAGTGTGGATAGGATTTGGACTACTCATTGGTGCTGTAATTGCTTTTCTCATACCTGACTCATTTTATGAATCTATAGGATTACTTGATGACATTTTCTTTGATTATATCATTGTAATGTTTGAAATTGGATTCTTTATTGTTGTAGGTACTCTTCTGCTCTTACTTTTCTTTAATAAAAGGGGAGACAAGGAAAATCCATCACAAAGAAAAAAGAAAAAGTTTTCAACAATATTTCTCAGATTTAGTACTAACTCACTAACATTTTTCTTGCTAGAAAGACCTATATCAGAACTCTTTGCTCTGATTCTAAATGCAACTATTCCCGGATGGAATGATTATATCTGGACTTGTTTATTGTATGGTTTGTTCCTCGTACTTTTCTGGTTCTTAATCGCATTTCTATGGAATTTGGTTGATTTCAAAGGCTCATTCGAATGGCTTCTATCAAAACTCTTCAAAGTAGCAAGATATCAAACTGATAAGAAA
This sequence comes from Candidatus Heimdallarchaeota archaeon, assembly GCA_030603365.1. Taxonomy (GTDB): domain Archaea; phylum Asgardarchaeota; class Heimdallarchaeia; order Heimdallarchaeales; family Heimdallarchaeaceae; genus UBA460. The sequence continues at coordinate 274,631 of JAUVXV010000002.1, read as the reverse complement.
TACTAGCAATCTTGAACAATAATTTCCATACTTTAATTTGTTCAAGATCAAGGTTTTGTTTTTGAGTAGAACCTTTATTTCAAATTAGTGGATATACCTACTTGAGAAGTAAAAAATAAAGAAAAAGAGGAAGTCTAATTATTGTTCTTCCTTCTTTTCAATAAATAGGTTATACAAAATATGCTTGTGGCTGTTATGAGAATGAAACTTAGTGGGTCTAAACCGGTTTTATATACAGCTGATCCATATTTCTCAGAAAAGAGTTCGTAAGTAAAGCTTTCAGATTTTGTATTGTTCAGTTTATCAGTATAATTATAATCTACACTATAGAAACCCACGATTCCTATTTCCATGTTTAAGGATAGTATTTGTTTAGATGTCCTCTTATAATCTGGATTTTCTGTACTTTGTGAGAATTCTATATCTAAGAATTTTTCATCCTCACTCTTGGTAACTGTTGCCTTACTCATTTGATCTGCTTTCTGAGACATATAATCGTAAAACAGGTCGAAGTAAGAAATTGTTGTTGAACCATTGACAAATTCTAGAGGATAAAAGAACCAAGGTTCAGGTAAACTGATAGAAATTGGGTTCGATAAATCAAAAACAAATTGGTAAGAAGTAAGACCACAACAAAAGCTGTCATATCCTCTGAGAAATAGTTCCCACGTATCTCCCTCAACATCCTCTCCATTGATAGACATATCCGCATAGTATAGCGTTTGAGGGAAAAATACCAAAGGACTAGCAGTTGTTAAAAACTCGCAAGAATCTTTGTCTATATCGATTGCTAACTCTACTGTTAGAATGTCATTATTACTAAATGTGATTTCGTCTATTTCACTATTAAATTGTACATTTCTTATTGTCCATTCGAATATAGAACCATTTACAAAGACATCATTGAAAATATAGTACTCCTCGGGATCAACATTAATCATCTCTATTGCAGAAGTTTGGAAATTAAATCCGAGTAAACAGAAAATAGTTAAAGCCAAGGTTAAGTATTCTACTGTTTTTTTAGTTGATATCATATAAATCAAAGAATAGCTCTCTTTCTATAATATTTAACACTTCTGTAGAAAAAAGTTTGGAGAAATTATCTCCTATTTTATTTTTTCAAACCAACTTTTACCAACTAGATACATCCCGCAAAGAATCAAGGCAATGTCTACATAAGCACCAAGCATTATCATTCCGAAGAAACCAAAGTAGATTGTTAAAGCTCCAACAAAAGTAGTCATCATGATAGGTTTTGGTTTTTTGGAGAGTATCAATAAAGCTGACAACATAACTAATGTAGGACAATTCACACCACCTAATGGCGAATAGAGAAGAGCATTCAAAGCTATTGGATCTTCAACCCAATGTAGATACCAGAAACCAAAGAGTAATCCAAGACATGACATGATCCAATCCATTATATTGACGTTCTTGAAATCAAATTCTAGTTTCTTTGTAAGATATGATATTAAGATTATGACTGAAATAGTTCCAAAGAAAATGATGTTTGGTATAACTACATAGATGCTCGAAACGACTGTACTTGATATTGCAAGAAGTATCAATATTGTAAAGAAGGATTGAGTTCTAAATTTTTTCCAAATAAATCCTGTTCCTAGTAATAGTAAAATAACGATGTGTACCGCTAGGAAATAATACTTCAACTGACTGCTAATGGTTGTCAAGGTATTTGTTATTTCTTCTGGAGTCTTCATGAAAGTCATAATTATTATCAAAACATAGACTAATCCTAATAGACTCCATGATAGTATGATACCTAATTTATAATTTCTATCCGATTTTGTTTCTGTCTCTAAAATACTAGTCATTTTTTCACCTTCTAAATTATAGTTATAAGTCTATAAGCATATACTTATATAAATATTTCTTAATCTGCATCTGTGTGTAATTTTAAGTTTCGTATTTCCTTTTTGATTATTTATTTTGCTGAGAATTCTTCACAGTCTTCTCTAGATTGACAGTCTTCACATTGTCCTCCTTGGGTACACTTTGTGAATGCGAAATCAAACATTCTATCAACAAGTTTCTTCTGTCTATGAAATTCTCCTAAATTCAAATAATAGTATATTCTTGGTCTTTCCTTTTTAGAGTAAAGGATATTAACGTTTTTCAGAATTTTCAAGTGTTGAGAGGTAGCTGGTTGTGATATACTTAATTTAGCTGCTAAATCTACTACACATAGTTTTTCTTCCATATTCGAAGCAAGTAATCTTATCAATCTTAACCTAGTTGGATCTGATAATGCTTTAAAAACCTCTGAAAGTTCAATAATATCCCTTCTTGCTGACATTAAGTGTATAAGTGATTACTTATAATTAAATGTTTTCAAAACCCATAGATTAAGCATTACTTTGCTTTACTTGTGCAATAAGTTTTTAGAATATTCTTTATACTGCAAGAATTGGTTGTACTATAATGAAAAGAATAAAAATTCTATTTACAATAAATTTTCTAGTTCTCTTAGTCGGATTCTTACCAACCTCAATGAATGTTAATTCCTTATCTGATAAGGTTAGTATAGATGATGACATTCGTCTAAATAATTTATCTTCTTGGTGGTGGGAACCATTAGAACTACTTTCTGCTGAATTTGATACACATAATTATATTTCAAATCTAGCAATAGATAAAGATAACAATATCCATACAATCACATATAGTTCAGAAGATATCCTATTAGCTGGAACTGATATAGACGTTTTCTATAAGAAGTATGATTACTCTACTAAAACCTGGGGGGAGATGGAGCTTGTTTCTACAGAAAGCACTGCTCATTCTCAGCGTCCGTGTATTGCCGTTGATCATGAAAATACTGCCCATGTAGTTTGGTATGATACAACCAACATCCTTGGATCAGGTGCTGATGCTGACATTTTCTATAAACAAAGAACTTCTTCGGGATGGGGAGCAGTAGAACTTGTTTCGACTGAAAGCAGTGCTAATTCATATATCCCGTGGATAGTTGTTGATTCTAATGGTGTAGTCCATGTTTCATGGGAAGATTTGACAGATTATCTAAGTTGTGGTGGAGATAGTGACATCTTCTACAAATATAGATCCTTAAGTGACGTTTGGTCTACCTCACAAGTTGTATCAGATTCTAGCACAGCCCAATCTACAGAAGCAGTTATTGCTCTAGGTGACCAAGGGTCTATACTCTTTGTTTGGGAAGATGATACAGACTATGCTGGGGCAGGTATTGACCAAGATATTTTCTTCAGAAAATTGAAAAATGGCTTTATAACTTGGTATCCGGTAAGCGTAGTAAGTTCAGAATCTACATCTGATTCTTACACACCAACTATATCAAATGAGGTAGGGGGATTATATCATGTTGTTTGGTACGATATAACAAACTATAATGGAGCAGGTGTTGATCAAGACATTTTTTACAAGAGCTGTAGTATAAGCTCAAATACTTGGAGTATGACTGAAGTTTTATCTCCTGAAAGCCCAGAAACTTCCTTTAACAGTGATTTAGTTGTAGATGAAGGGTATGTATATGTCGTCTGGAGAGAATGCATGAGTATTGGTGGTGTGGGTGATTCTAATAACGTTTTCTTCAAGTATCTTGATTTAGATACGAATACTTGGTCACCGTACACTGTTTTAACCTATGATCATGATAGTTATGGTGCTCGACCAAAAATAGATATAGATTCTTTAGGCCATCTGCATGTTATTTGGTTAGATACAACTGATCACTTGTTAGGTTCAGGTATAGACACAGATCTTTTCTACAAGAAATTTGTAGGAGCTCCTATGCAACCATTCTTATCTGAAATAAACCCAAATCCTATCTCTGTTGGGGATATTTCCTTGAGCTGGTTATTAGTACAAGATGCTACAAATTATGAAATATATAGAGAAACTTCTCAATTTTCCTCAACTTCTGGATTAACTGCTATTGATACTTCTACTACTACATCTTATACTGACACTGTTACTGTTGCTGGATACTATTATTACGCAGTAGTAGCAACAAATGAATACGGAGAAAGCCTTGTCTCAAATGTTGAGTTTGTTGAAGTAACAGAAGACACTTCTGGGATATTTGCATCACTTGAAATTGGTGAATTATTAATCTTTGCTGGAATGGTTCTAGGTTTACAATTGATATTTTCATTACTAACATATACTATACTTAGTAGTAAAATTCAATCTGCAGCTAAAACTAAAAGAGGCAAAAAATAACTCTTTTTCTTTTTCTATTACATTTCTATTAGCATTTTTCTAATATATTTCAATGCAAACTGATGATAATCTTCTATATTGCCATATTCTGGAATTTGTTCTTGATCTCCAAAAAATTCAGTTTGAACAACACTCACGGTTCCATGAACAATCCCCCAAATGAAAAAAGACAATTTACCTACATCTTTCTCTTTTATTTCTCCTACATCTACCGCTTTTTGGACGATTTCGTTTAAATAATAAATAGACTTTGAATCATATTGTTGTTCGAGTAATCCTGTTCTTTCTGCTTGAGGAGCTTGAGTTTGAAACATCATTTTGTAACGTTTCTCATCTTCCCGTGCAAATTCAAGATAAAACTGAGCAATCTTTTCTAGAAGTTCTTTGTAATTTCCTTTATGGTCTTGCATGATTTTTGCCATTCCGAGTTCAAATTTACCAAAATCATTTCTTAGAATAGCAAACCATAATTCCCTTTTACTAGAAATGTAAGTATAGAGACTTGCTTGACCCATGTTCAGCTTCTGTGCTAATTTGCGCATACTCACACCTTCAGGACCATGTTTCAGAAAAAGTTCCCGACCTGCTTTAATTATGCGTTGCAATTGCTTTTCCTTTGCCTCTACTGATCTCGCTCTAGTCCTCTTATTCTTACTCATAATTGATTGTTATTAAACTCCAATATAAATCTTGCTTAACCGAACTTAGTTCGTTTAGAAGTATTTAAATATATTGTGGAGAAAAAATAACCGAACATCGTTCGGTAAAGGTGTAAGAAATGAGTAATAAAAACCAAAAGAAAAATGAAGGAAAAGCTGTTGTATTGGGATCTACAGGAGGGCTTGGTTCAGCAGTTGTTTTTGAACTTGCGAAGAGAGAAAGATCAGTAATTGCTGTAACAAGAAACATTCAGAAAGCAAAGAAATTGTTTCAAGACATCAATGTTGAAATCAGACAAGCTGATTTAATGGATCAGAAAGAAACTATAGAAGCAGTTCAAGGGTCAGATGTAGTTTATCATTGTGCTAATGTTAGTTATACAAAATGGCTAAAAGATTTCCCAATTATTAATGATAACATTCTATCAGCTGTTAAAGAAGTTGGAGCTAATCTAGTCTATGCAGATAATCTATACATGTATGGAAAAATGCAAGGGGATAAGATATCTGAAGAACATCCACTTGAAGCTGAAGGTAAGAAGGGAAAGCTTCGCATACGTTTAGCAAAACAAATACTAGATGCTCATTCTGAAGGTGAAATCAACGCAGTCATCGTACGCTTTGGAGATTTCTATGGGCCTAATGTTGTTAATGGATTTACTAAACCGCTACTAGAAAATCCAGCTAAGGGCAAAGCATCTTCATGGTTAGTAGATTTAGATAAGAAACATTCAATGATATATATACGAGATGCAGCTAAAGGAATGGTAACAGCTTCAGAAAATCCTAATTCTTACGGACAAATATTTCATGTTGAAGGAGCTGAACCAGTTACAGGTCGAGAATTCATATCTATGATTTTTCAAGAGTTGAATCAAGAACCCAATATGAAAGTATTAAGTGAAAACACAATTAAGATTCTATCAATGTTCATTCCTATTGTGAAGGAACTTAAAGAGTTGACATATGAATGGAAATATCCATTTATAATTGATGGAACAAAATACACTTCAACCTTTAATACAACAGAACATACAGCTCATAATGTTGCTATCAAAGAGACAATAGATTGGTTCAAACATAATTTATAGAAGAAGTGATTGCTTCAAAAAGCAAATCTGACTGCTGCAATATCTAACAACTAGTTGATTAGGGTCGTTAGTAAATAATATAGATTGATGTTTTTTTCAATCTTGTTTTACAGTATCAATATAGTAATTTTAGTACATTTTCAGAATAATTGGACTCTTGATTCTTACACAATTCAATATATTCCTGTTTTACGGTTTCTAAAGGAGGTAATTTCATGTTTTTTAATTGGCCAAATATCAAAGGATTATACATTGCAGCTCTTCCAATCATAACTCCGATACAACCGATTTCTTTCATTTTCTCTACATCTTCCTTAGTTTGAATATCGCCATTAGCAACAATGGCTTTTCCTGTATTAACACATTCAGAGAAGACACTCCAATCTGCTTTTATTTCATAGGACTCGGATCTATATCTAGCATGTACCACAAAGAAATTTGCATCAACTTTTTCAATTAATTTAAGATATACTTTTTCTCTCTTCTCTGTTAAATTTACTCCAAGACGCAACTTAATATTGATGTCATAACCATGATTCTTGATCATATCAACCATTCTCTTGACTTTAGTTGGTCTTTTAATCATTGCACTTCCAATACCTTGTCTAACATATGTTTGAGAAGGGCAACCAAGATTCAGATTAAAACCTTGAAAACCTCCTTCAGGAGTAAAATCTTTCATGAACAAATCTAGTTTTTCCTCGTCCTTCCCCATTATCTGGATCATTGTAGGCGTATTATCATGAAGTTTAATTCTCTCTAAGGCAGATTTAGTTTTCTTGACCAAAGTTTCAAATCTAATTTGTTCTGTAAAAGTAAGATCTGCACCATATTTATGGCAGATATGCCTAAAACTGGAATCGGTTATTTTTTCCATTGGTGCAAGCATATACTCCATGTTAGAATATTGTTTCTTTGTGTCTTTAAACATTTTTTGTCTGGATCTTTTTCGGAAGCGTTGAGGGAGGATGATGGAGTACCCCCCTACAAATGGAACGCATGTTTCTTTCCCTCTTTAAGCTGATTTCTAATATCAGTATTACCAATTTCTCGTAAAGATTATTTCTAAATCACTAATAACTTAAATAGTAGTTCACAGATAGTACTATTTTAAGTTAGAAAGTACAACTTTATAGAGGTAAATCAATGAAACGTAGAAAAATACTCTTTTCTCTTTCTGTATTTGTGTTCTTTCTTCTTTCTTCTACTACTTCCTTGTCTTGCATGATAGTATATAGTGATCAATCGGTCTTTTATTCAGACAAATTAACAGCAGGAACTGAATTAAGCTGGACACTGAATGTTCTAGATGTTGAACCAGAGGAAGATATAGATCAATATGGCTGGTCAATAAAGTATGATGAATTTTTAAGTAATGGAGATGTTTTCAAAATTGTACTTTCAAAAGATCCTGACGAATTAAACTCAACAGGTCTATCCGGAATCTTTGATACATCTGATACTTGGGCTGAGTTCTTTATCAATGATGAATCAATTGGAGAAGATGCAACTGAATTATTTGTGTCACGAGGATTTAGTCCTCAATCTGGTCCTGAAATAATTTTCATATATATTTTACCAACTCATTTTACAGCAGATAAAGCTCATCGAATCATACAGGAACATTTGTACGAAGGATATGAAAATTGGAATCTCAGTAATGATACCTATCTTTTTGAAGTTTCAATAGATAGAACAAAATTCTATATGAAATATTATATCAAATATGAAAATAATATTACTGATTTTTCTCAAGAATTATCAATGGAAGTTGCTTACAACATTGAATGGGGTGTTCTATCAAAAATGGAAACCCTGATAAAAACAGAATCTACTCTTGGAAACTCATCTGCGCATATTGTACTAGAATCAGATAACTGGTCTGTTAGAGTATCGTATGATTGGGTGATAGGTATTATTAGCATGTTAATTTCATGTTTAGTAGTATTGTCAATAAGAAAGAGACGTAGGGAGTAGACATCTCTTACTTTCCTTTTTCTTTACAAAACGTATGATAGAAATCATGAAGCTTGTCTGCAAGTAGTTCAATTTCCTTTCTTTTCATGTTAGGAGTTGATGGAATGTATACTATACCATTATTAAATTTGACATCTACTTCTTTATTCTCATAGGAATGGTTAAACACTTTATAAGTAGGGTTAGCTATACAGGTTATGTCATATTCAGTTAAGAACTCTAGAAACTGATCCACCAGATGTTCTTCAATTTGTATCGTATTATAGGAAGATAAGCTACTATTCCCTTTATACCAAGGGAAGAAATAGGGTATAATCTCAGGATCTAAACATTCGATGAAATAAGCATATTTTTTAGCAAACAAGCTTTCCATTTTTTTATAGTTGTCCAAATTCTGATACATTGATTTTAGCAAACCTTGAGAAGGTTTACTCAAAAAGGTTTCTCGATCAAATCCAGGGTTTTTTGCTCTATAAGCTTTAGCAAATTTCAACAAACTAATATCCCTATTAAAGAAAGTTGCTACTCGAAGTAGCTCAATAAATGAAGCTAAGAAGATTCGACTATTATAAAATAGAAAAGTGGGTAACTTCTTCACCATTTCTTTAAATCTTTTACCTGTTTTTTCTATGGGTAATGCTTCAATTATCTTTTTTGTACCTTCTATTAATTCTTTATGTTGATTATTAATATACATAAATCCTCCCCCAAGAGCAATTGGTCTTTTATCCATACCCATTGAGTATATTGGGATATCAACAATTTCATGACTTGAAAGTAAATCAAGTGTTCCTCCCTGTACCCTATCTTCTATAATAATACAGTTATGTTTCTTTTTAAATTCTGATAGCACAGATATATCCATATCCTGTCCAAAATAGTGTGTTATTACTGCTAAATCGCAGTTATCTAATTTAGGGATTTCTTCAATTCCATTATAGTTTTTATTTAATCTAATAATGTGAATGTTTTCTGGTTTAACATACTTTTCCAAAATGTTCCTAAATGATGTGTGCTGGATAGGAGTTGTTGCAACCACCAAATCTTCTTTATAAAAATACTGCATACAAACTTCAAATAATCCTCTACATGAATAACCAAAAATTGTGGTGTACTTATCGGATTCTATCCAAAGATTATATTCTTTAGAAGTAAAAAGATTAGTAAAATGTCTAATAAAATCAAAAAAGTTTAGGGCTAAATAATCTGGTGCTGCTTTGATAACTCTCTTTACCATGCTGAATCTGGTCAAAATTTAAGATTTAAAAGAATAATGGTTATTCCTTATTGATATTGGTGGAGAGGGAGAGGGTATCATTGCTCAAATTGAACGGGAATACATTACAGCTATAGATAAGCATCAAAGTGAAATAGATCAAGCTAAGTATAAAGTTCCAGAAGCTACTTGGGTTCTTGTAGATGTAAAAGATTTGGATTATTCAAATGAACATTTCGACAATGCAACTTCTTTTTTCCTCTTTCTTATATTGTGTTTGAATTGTTATCGGGTTGTCTTATTTTTGTTCGCCTAAAATGAAAAATATTTAACCTACCTTTTTTACTAAAACCTAACTGCAAAACGAGAGTGTTATAATTTACATCAATAGATGAGAGTACAGCAATTATCGATTCTTTAATTGCTTCCTACAAATATAAAGAAGCATTGGCTGAGATTAAACAAACAGAGGAGACTCCCACTCTTTCAGAAAAGCAATTTGCAGAACTAATGAGCAAAAAAGCGTATGTGATAACTCATTTAGGATTCTTTGAAGATGCAATCTCTCTTGCCCAACACACAATCAATCTCTTTGGCGAAACAATCCTTTCTCTTGAACAGAAGTATGACCTGTTCCTCTTAGTTATAGAATCACTGTGGCAATTAGGACAGTTTGAAGAAAGCCTTCTAATGATTGAAAGAGTTGAAAACAAGATTAGAAATGAGAAAAAAGAACTCACAACTTCTCTGAAGAACAGAGTGGATGCAAATATTTTACTCAATAAAAGTTCTATATACAGTTTTAGAGATTTAAAGAAATCAGAGGTCTACATTGAACAAACACTTGAACTTACAGATGAAATTGATGATGATATGTTATTTGCTCAAAGTCTCTTCCGTAAAGGTAAGATATTGACATATCAAGGAAAACTCATTGAAGCTAGTGCAGTCCTTGAACAAAGTCTAGACATAGGTAGGAAATTTAATAATTACATTGTTATGGCAGATGCTTTAGTTGCAATTGGAGAGATTCACAGACTTAGTGGAGATTTTGGTAAAGCTCTCCAATTCTATAATACTGCCTTAATTCTTCACCAAGAAATTGGTAATATCTATGGTATGGCAATCATATACAACAATGTAGGTATTGTTTTTTATAGCCAAGGGGATTTTGATAATTCATTTGAGTATTTCACTAAAAGTCTAAAGAGAGCACTTGAGATAAATTTCAAATTCACAGTTGTAGAATCACTATATTATCTAATCAATATATTGATTGCCAAAGATCAGCTGTTTGAAGCAAATGAGCATTTGCAGTTGTCAATAGATACAGCTGAGGACCATGAAGGGACAATGATCCACTATTATTCACTTCTAGCTGAAGTAGTTTTACTCCGAAAAGAAAATAGATTTACAAGTTTAGGTAGGTCTCAAGAAATCCTTCAAGATATAATCAGTAAGAATCTAGTTTATCAGGAAATTAACATTCATGCAATGCTAAATCTTTGTGAGATACAATTACATGAGCTAAGATTTTCGAACAATCCAGATATTCTAGTTGATTTAGAAGGTCTAACTGATAAACTGCTTGCGATTGCTGAACAGCAGTTTTCTCATTCTTTACTAGCAGAAGTTTATTGGTTAAAGGGAAGACTAGCACTGGTCAATGCTGATATTGATAAAGCTAGGGGGTTCTTATCAACTGCTCAATCTATCGCTGAAAGTCAGGATTTGGAAAATTTAGCTCGAAAAATCTCAAGTGATCACGATAACCTTCTAACTGAGTTGAATAATTGGAAGAATCTTATTTCGGAAGAAGCTAGTTTAGCTGATAGAATCAAAGAATCCAAAATAGATAAACTAGTTGCAAATATGATTACCCGTGCAACATTTGATCTTCAAGAGATAGAAAACGATACTCCAGTTATGCTGATTTTATTAAACGAAGGTGGAGTTCCGCTATTTTCATTGCAATTTGGGACAAGTGCTAAAGTAGATCAGGTTCTGCTTTCGGGATTCCTATCTGCTATAAACAACATTATTCAAGAAGTTTTTTCAACTAAAGGTTCCATTCGTAGAATTGAACATCAAAACTACTTGTTAATTTTTCAAAATCTAGATAGTTCTATAGTTTGTTATGCGTTTAAAGGTTCTAGTTACACAGCAAGGAAAAAGCTAAACTACTTTGTAAAGCAAATTAAAACCTCTTCGTTCAGAGAAGATTTCGACTTCTCTTCAAAAACAGGAAGAATGCTTCCTGATGAAAAGTCAGAAATGCTAGAAAAATGGGCTAAAGAAATTTTTGAATTGGAAACTTAAATTGATAAATCTAAATAATTACTAATTCAAACTTTCTTCTCCATATAATTCCAGAGGTGTTTGAAAGCTTCAGGTACTTCAGTTTCCGGAAATACTTCTCTATCGGTAAAACCCATTTTCCTATAAAGACTATGAGCAGCTTCCATAAAAAGAGCTGTATCCAAATAAATCACTGAAAATTGATATTCTTCGATTTTTTGTAGAAGTTTATGCATTAGTTGTTTTCCTAATCCTCTCCCTCTAAATTCGGGTTTAACATACATACGTTTAATCTCCGCAACTCCCTCTCTGAGTTTGCGAAATGCTCCCATCCCTGCGTATTGATTATCTACTTTTATAAGATAGCATATTCCATTAGGAGGACTAAAATAATAAATTTCATCAATTTTACCACGGATATATTCGTCAACTGGTCCTATTTCTGATTTTGCATCAATTTTGAAGTGTTTTTCTATTTCATTGAAAATCCAACCCATATATTCAATATTAAGATCAATCAACTCCTCTCTATGAATTTCCAGATCCAAAGGAACGAACTCCGCCATTAGATCATCACAGTTTGGTACATAATCCAATTTCTTAATAAACCTTTTTTAACAATTTCTACATTGTTTAGAAAAATAGAGAAGATTTTTAGGATAGAATAGTCTACTTTTGATTTGGTGTTTTATTTTGAGGAATAAAAAGTTACTATTCTTTTACGCAATATTGTTATTGCTTTTAAGTATCTATCTTTCAGAAGTTACAGTTAAAGCCGGTGTTGACAGGTCTTCCTGGTCTTGGGGTTCTACTCAAGTTGCTTCATTTGAGAGTGATATGCCTTGTCACTATCCTGATGTTGCAGTAGATTCAAAAGGCAACATTCACGTTGTCTGGGAGGAATCAACTGGGGGGTATAATATTTATTATTCAAAGTATGATATTCAAGCAGAATCATGGGGATCAATGGAAGAAGTGTCTCCTGACAGTACAGGAATAGCTGATCGACCCTTTCTTTTAATTGACAATGAAGATAACGTTCATGTTTTCTGGATGGATGATACTGACTATTATGGTACATCTGGTGGAGACCATGACATCTGTCATTCAGTAAAAACCTCTGGTGGTTCTAGTTGGTCTGCTGTCGAAATAATATCAACTGAAAGCACGTTAGGTTCCTATATCCCGGTTGCTGCAATTGGAGAATCTGGAAACATTCATGTTGCCTGGTACGACTCAACAGATTATCTTAGCTCAGGCATAGATACAGATGTCTTCTACAAAAAGTACCATGCTTCCTCCTCCTCTTGGGGTATAGCAGAAGTTGTTTCAACAGAGAGTGATGACCTTTCAGGAGTTCCTAGTATTTGTGTAAATTCGAAAGGAGAAGTATTTATTGCATGGCAAGATGATTCCAATTTTGAATTGAGTGGTCTTGATCGAGATATTTTCTTTAAATCTAGAGATCTTTCAGGGGATTGGTCTTACACTACTGTTGTTTCTTGGTTATCTGATGGTTACAGCTCAGGAGTAAAATTAGCTTGTGGAAAAGATGGTTTAGTCCATTCAGTATGGTATGATGATTCCCCAATGATAGATTCTGGCTCAGATGCTGATATCTTCTATTATGAATTTAATCCAGAATTGGATGCTTGGTACAATTTTGAATTCGTCTCTGATGAGTGCGTTAGTTCTAGCTCACGACCTGATGTAACTGTTGATGTTTATGGAGATATAGTTGTTGTGTGGCACGACTCAACACCTTATGGTGGTTCCAATAGCGATGCAGATATAATGTTAAGAATAAAGGATAGCGAAACTCAAACTTGGTCTCAAGAGCTTGTAGTATCAACTGATAATGATGATAATAGTTACTATCCAGAAGTAGCAACAGACATCAATGGATTTATCCATATTATTTGGCAAGACGCAATGGACTATTTAGGTTCTGGCACCGATTATGATGTTTTTTATAGGAAGTTCTTTGGTAGCATCGAGGATTTACAATCTGGAATTTTTCAAAATCTAGATATTGGAGAGATAATAATTCTTGTTGGTATTCTAGGTGGTTTCCAGATAATCTTAGCAGTAATAATCTATTTTGCTCTTAAAAAGAAAAAGTAATTTCCTTTTTCCTGATTTTTAATTTTTATTCTTTATTTTTCTCTTTTATGGATTTAGCCTATCTGGGATATGTTTAAATAATTAGTTAAGTTAACCTATAATTTGATTGGAGGTGAACTCAATCAATAAAAAAATAGTATGTTATTTAATAATAATGGGAATTTTTCTTTCTACTAATATCTCTCAAGCTCAAGCCACATTAGAAGTAGGTGATATTTTATATTATTCAGGATTAATTGAAGAAACCTTTGAGTATGAAGGTGATATTAATAGGAAGAAGGCAGAACAAACTTGGTTTTATGAAATATTAGCCCTTGAAGATGATAAAGTCAGTATCTATTATTTTCATATTGGACCTGGATATCTTATGCAAAATATCTGGAGTGAAGAAAACTATAATCCCTTCAGTTTAAACTTTCCAGGCTACTTTATGGATCCTGATTCATTTGATTTCTTCTATGAAATTTGGCCAGATAGATATGAAAACTATGAAGATTATTTTATTGTCGAGATTACTGCAGAAGATGGAAGCTTTTTAGCTGAAATGACAAATTCTAGTTATAGACTGCCTTATGGAAGAAACATGACCGTCCAATATCCTTCTCCACCAGACTATGGTTATTTCTATGATGTAGGTGAATATCATAGGTATGATGAATTTACTTACACTGAATATGGTGTACTCAAATATAGGAAATATGAGACTCATTTCACAGGAAACATAGCTGAAAGGTATTATTTATATGAAATTAAATTAACTAGCACAGCTGAATCTGAAGGAGCTAGTTTTTCATTCGTAGTTCCTATGATTACAATAATCTCAATAACGATATTACTTTGTACTTTTCAGAGGAGGAGGAAGAAACCATGACAAAAAAGACAAGAACTTTAGCTCTATTTCTCATTACTCTGAGTCTAATTCTAATTCCAAACTTTGTTTCAGGACTCCCTTCATATGAAGATGAATATAGATTTATCACAATCTATGAAACTTGGGACAAAATAGAAGGATATGAAAAAATGTCAGAATATCAAGAATATCAATATACTTACGAGATACTTGATTATGAAAATGGTATATTATATTTTAATTTAATATATCAAAGGGAATTTTCCGTCAATTCCATCAATCTTACATATACTCTTGAACCTGATCCTTGGATTAGACCAATAGGGAGTTTTTTCTTACTCAATGATCAATTCGATTATTATTCTAATAAATGGGAAACAGACGAAAATGTGTATACTGTACTAGGATCCAGCAATGTAGGTAGTAATTTTAGCAAAGACATTCGAACTTATTCAGACTATACTTTCAATGGAGAATTTGCAGGACTATGGTCGAATAAAATTGTACGTTACACCTATAATGAAACTTTGCAGGAATTTGAAAGCATTAATGATACTGTTGAATTTGAATCTACAGTATTCATCCAATATGATACAAATGGAGTTCTTGAGAATCTTGAAATTGAACTGAATATGGTTGGGAGTATCTATGAAGGTTATTACTTCCGTTCAAAAAAGAGGGTTCAAAGTTTCAACCAGATTAGTTTTTCATCACTCTTGGTTCTTTCTGTAATGATAATTTCCTTAGCAGTTGTGAATAATTATATAAGAAAAACTAAAAGAAAATAACCTTCATTTCTTCCTTTTTTTATTGACTATCTAAAGTATTTAAAAGAATAAATAATATTCCTTCTCTCTTTTTCCTTTCTTTATTATTATGTTTGAACTGATACAATTCTTGCTAAGAATTCAAACAATGAAACTACAAGATATCTTTAAATAGCTGAAAATGGTAAATTTAGATTTGATAGGAGGTTTATATATTTGAAAAAACAAATAACATTTGCTTTTCTAATTATATTAGTAACATTCTCTTTAAGCTCCTGTTTAGCTCAAACTAACATAACTATAGGTGATAGGTACTATTACACTACCACAGCTAGATCTACTTTTACTTATAATGGAGAGACCATTAAAAGGACTGACAACCTCAACAAATATCTAGAAGTTGTAGATATTGTTGATGATTTAGTATATCTTTATTGGAGTCAATATGGGAAATCAGGATATACACTGACCATTTATGGTGAGGATAATTACAATCCCTTTAATCTTAATTACCCAGGTTATTTTGTAAATATCTCAGATTTAGATTTCTTATACAGTGTCTGGCCTGATAGATGGGTGTCAGAGGAAGTAATTGAGTGTACAGCTTCTAATAGACGCTTCTATACTGCTGAGTATAATGCAAGCTACTCCTACACATATGGTTATAACTCTACAACTTACTATGGTTTCGGATTAGAAGATTCAGGAGAATACTCATATTCCTTTGAAATCAGTTACAATGAAAATGGTGTACGAGATTACTTCAAGGAAGAATCAAGCTTCAAAGGAGCTATTGCTGAAGATCATTACTTACTAGAAGAGAAGCTTACCAATGTAGGGAATATAACTGTATCATATAGCTACTATTCAATCTTATTATCTCTTCTGATTATACCAATAACTAGAGAATTTATAAGAAGAAGGAGGTTTAAGAAATGACCTTGAGAAGATTAGCATTACTAATTCTTACTTTCTGTATTATTACTTCTCCAATCTTGGAAAGTCAAGGAAATTCAATTGTTGGAAATGAGTATAGATTCATTATTACTCATGATAGAAGGTGGCAGATACAAGGTGAGGAAGAAGTATCTAATATCATAGAGTATGAAGAGAAATATGAAATTTTAGCCTATGACGAAAATCATATTTCTGTAATCGAAACCAGCTCATATCTTCATATATGGAATATTAACCTAACAGCTATTCACATTTCATTTATCGCACCTATTGGGTATCTCTTTGTGATACCTGATTTATTCGATTACTACTATGATGTGTGGATAAATACTAGCAACATCTATGATGTGTACTATGGCGGACCTGTAGGTGGAAATTTCTCTGTAGATGTTCGAAATGCAGAAAATTACATATTTGAAGGTGAATTTGAAGGAATGCAATCTGGTAAAATTATAGGATACGAATACAATGATACGATAAAGCATTTTAACCCAATATATGGTGACCAATATTGTGAAGCATCAGCAATAGTTCAGTATGACGAAGATGGAGTTTTAATCAAAGTACAAAACGTGTATCAGACAAACGATGCCATAAAAGATGAATACTATTATTATGGTATTGAACGAGTTGATGAATTTCCATCAACGCAAGGAGCAACCCATTCTTCTATACTTGGTACGATGTCGCTCTTATTGATTTTAGCTATAAGTATAACAAAAATAAGAAAAAGAAAAAATAAGATTGTTTAAAACTTATTTTTTAGCAGCTTTCTTTTCTTCTTTCACTTTTTTAAACTCAAATTCTAGTTTAAATGTAAAATCGAACAGCTAACAACCCTCAATCAGCAGTTGTATCATGCTGTTCAATGGATGCTTCTGGTTCCTCTACAATTGGTAAAGCTTGATCAACGAGCTCATAATCCACATCTGCGATATAATCACTTTGAAGGTTGAAGGGAAGATAAACAACATCACCAAAATTATTTTGTTGAGCGAATTTACCAAATTCAGGAATAAAAATTGAATAAGGATCAAAATATTGAGGAGTTAGTAATCTTCCCATATCATATGAAACTTCTTCATTATTTAGTGCTAGACAGACATTTGTTAAATAGATTTCAATTTCTGAGTTTAGTTTTTGAGTAAAAGCTAAATAGAACATCTCATGTACTTCTTTCATAGTCTCTGAAAATTTTTCTATAGTAATTTCATTATGTATGGTCAGAATCAGATTACCAATAAGAGCGAATGAAAAAGCATCTCTAGGTGCATATACTGAATATTCAGATAATCTGATAAGTTTGTGAGCATATGCTTCTAATTTAGTGAAATTCTCCTCTCGAGTAGCTAAAGTTGTCTGGAAAGTTGCCATTAACCCATTAAGCTTTGGATATCTCTTCATACCCTCATCAGAGAAGAAATATTTGTATTCTCTCTCAATTTTATCAATATGAGTATAGTTTTGCACCTTTAAGGCTAGTATCCCTCCAAAATAGATTAATTCCTCTAACATTCCATTGATTCCATCTGCTATTTGGCTATTAATGAAATCAGGTTCATCCATAAGATGCTTATACTTTTCTAAGTATTCATATAATTTGGGCATAACAGTGTTTTCAAAAATATGAATTTCTGACATTTTGTCATTGATTATTACGTTGTAAGAAGCTTTAAGTCCTACAATAAATGCTCTTGTCACTTCTAGTTCGTATATCGTTTCGCTAACATCTTCATCTGTTAAAGGATTATCATTTAAATCAAAATATCCTCTATTGACATGATCTTTTAAATCAGCAACATATTCATCACCTTTCTTCAATAGATTCTCCATAGAATTGAGAAAATCTTCAGGATTAGTGATATTAATTACTTCGTTATTTGATGTAATATTCAGTGAATCATTGTACAGATACCTTTGTAGATCAAGTAGAAATGTTATAATGTAGTCAATTGCAGCAAAGGATGCATAATACATAGAGTAATTTCGTTCCTTAGGTATTTTCTTTGCTAACTCAATATTCTTCTTAACATTCCAGAAGATGTCCATATATTTGATATATTGAATACTAGCTTTCAATCCCTCAGACAACCAATTCTCTAAATCATGCTTGTAAATCTGTGTCAGAGAATCACATAAACTGAAGAAGAAGAGATATGCTGAACTCAAGTAATTTAGTATCAGCTTTCTTCTCCTATGAAATTGATGATGCTCCCAGTCAACAAGAAGATTCTTAACATCTAGGGTACTAATGCCTATTAACATATTTGATAGAGCATGAGCTGAACCAGCTACCTGAAGTTCTCCTGCTTGCCCATATTGTAATGCATACATTGAAGCATAGCGTAGTCTAAATAACTCAAGTTCATACCACTGAATTGGGAGTTTGTCTTGTGGTAAGTTAGTAAGAATAGTTGTTATTCTATCTAGAACATTTTCGAAAAACAAGGATGCTTTTTCTGAATTTGTTAATAAATCGTCAGGAATCTCACCAAGAATGTGCTTTAACTCATCAACTCTTTGAGAAACTAGAATTCTTACTCTTGTTTCAGAATAATCTCTCCAGTTGGTATTTTCTACAATTGTTCTGATGCTGTCCAGCAGCTCAAGAATCTCTTGGTATACTTTTTCTCCAGACATTTCTAACCCCTACCTAAGAAGCAGAGGAACTACTATTCTCTTCTTTTTAGAAACTAAAATCTATCTAAGCAAATAATAAAGATAATCAAGGTTTTTCAAACTTGCCCTTGAGGTAAAAAGAAATAATGAAAAAGAAGAAAACCAGAAATAATCAGTTTTTCTCTTCAAAATCAAAATCACATGACTTATTTACAACAACCCATTTTCCATTTACTTTGAGAAGCGTCAGGAAATCTGTTGTGTGGCTTATTCCTTTAGGAGTAAAAGCTTTCCAGTACATAACCGCTACAGCTGCTGTACCTCTTTGATCTATGTGTTTTACTTCTATTTCAAACTTTATTCCATCTGCTCTGTGATTGGTTAGTATCTCATTCCAAACTGGATATGATCTGAATTGATTCTTAAATTCCTCTGTTTCTTTATCAACTGAATTAAATCTCATGTCGGGATGAAATGTGGTTTTTATCTTTTCAAGATCCCATTCATGAAATGCGTCTGCATATGTCTTTAGAGCAGTTTCTATAGCTTTAATTTCTCCTGAATCATTGCAAGGGATTTCTGTATCATTCATTACTCTTTCCAGTAACTCTTCAGCTGAAAGCGGGATTGTATGGCCTGATTTGTTAACAACTTGCCAATCTTCTCCAAATTTCATAAGAGTGAGATAATCTGTTGTGTCTCGAGGATCGTCAGGATCATCTATTAGAAATCTCACTCTAGAATAAGCTACTGAGCCTGTCTGATATATACTCTCAACATTGACATAATAGTTAATTTCTGGATTGTCCTTTTGATTTTCTAAGAACCCTATAATCCATCGATAACAAGAACCTTTGTAAAATCTATCATCTTCAGGAATAAACCAATAAACCATTGAATCATAATGAAATGCTTTTGTCAACTTTTCTATATTCCACTCATTAAACGCTTCATCATACCACTGAATTGTTTTCTCAATTTCCTCTATCTCTTCATTTTCTCCAATAAACATTTTTATCACCTTTCTCTCTACATGGAGATTTTCTCTACATTGAATATCTTAGCTACAATTTTCCATTCGATTTTAATCTTCAATAATGAAATATAATCTATGAATTTGATTCTAGTATCATCTCTTTCTTGATCCCATTCTAGTTTTACTATAGCAGCATCTCCTGTTGCATCTACTTCTTTGATTTCTGCTGTCTGTTTTATCTCTCCTTTTTGCTTTCCATCTGGTCTGGATTGAATCATAGTTATTTTCTCTAATTTGTCTTGAAATGAATTGTAGTATTGTTTTACACTATGAGAGTGCCATGTTTCCTTTGCCTTAACGAAATCAAAATTGATGACTCCTTCCACATAGTTATGAATGGCAGTTCTTATTTTCTCGATGCTTTCTCTCTTACTTTCTTCCATCATTATCACTTGGTAACTTTAGTACAGTACTGTGACAAAGTCAACACCAATCTGTGTGAAAACAACATTCTCTGTACGGGTGTGCGTCTTCATGCACTTATATATATTACGAGCTTGACAACACTACAAAATATTAATCAATATATTTCAATTCTTACACCTATGAAAGTTCTAGTAACTGGCGCTTTTGGAAATTTGGGCTATAGTACTTTAGAAGCACTAGTTGCAAATGAACACGAAATTACAACTCTAGACATTTTATCTTCCAATACAAGAAAAATCTCTAAGAAATTTGCTAAGCTTGGTAAGTTACATAGTCTTTGGGGATCTGTTACAGATGAGGAAATAGTTGTTGAAGCTGTGAAAAACCAAGACTGTATTATCCATTTTGCGGGAGTGACTCCTCCATTTACAGATACAAACCCACGGATAGCTTATGAAATAAATGTAGAAGGAACAAAGAATATTGTTAAAGCAGCAATGTCCATAGAAAAATCCCCTAGGATTATTTTTCCAAGTTCAATCTCTATTTATGGTCCACTCCACCCTTCTTCTGAACCTAGGAATGCTGAACATCCAATCAAACCTTCAGATGAATATTCAAGAAATAAAGCAGAAGCTGAAAAAGCTATTCAAGAAAGTGATCTTCCTTGGATAATTCTAAGAATAACAGCTGTTCCATCTCTTTCAGTTTTGAAAAACAATCTTTCTCTGCTGTATAATATCCCAATGGATCAAAAAATCGAATTTGCACATACTAAAGACATAGGAGAAGCAATTGCAAAGACAGTATCCATTGAAGCTATTAACAAAGTACTATTACTTGGAGGAGGAGAAAAATCTCAATATACTAATAGGGAGTTCATTAGGGAGATGTTGGGGGTTTTAGGAGTGAAAATGTTGCCTGAGGAAGTATTCAAAAATCCAAGAAGTAAGGATGATTGGTATTATACTGGGTGGTTAGATACCAAGGAATCACAGAAATTATTAAATTACCAAACTCTCTCTTTTGATGATTATTTAGATGAAATAAAGAAAAATACAAGGCTTCTTCGATTTATCATCACTATTTTCCGACCTATTGTCAGAAAGATCTTGATTTGCAAGTCTCCATACTATATGGAAAATAAAAAACAAAAAAAATGACATTTTTCAGATACACTAATATTCTAGTTTGAAGATTTTTATAGGATGGAAGAGAAAAATTCCAACTCGCAAATTCTCAAAAAAATCAAATACTGGGTATTGGACAATTTAATAGATGAAAAGACTGATGCTGCCATTCTAGTAGGTTCTTGGGCAGAAGAAAGAGCGAAAGAAAAAAGTGATATCGATATAATTCTGATAAAGAACAACCAACCTACCCTTGTTCAAAATAAAAAGCTAAATGTCGAAGGTAAGAATCTGGATATCTGGACACATACTCAGGAATACATGTTGGAGACTTTGAAGAAAGAAGTTTCCAGTCTAAGTGATATTTATCAAAAATCGTTGTTTCTTTCATTTCTAAGTAGCTGCAAAGTGTGGTATGAAAAAGATCAATTTATTCAAAATAATGCTCAGATTTGCAAAGAATGGAGCTGGAAAACTGAAGATAGGATATACATTAAGATGTTAGGAAAACCTCCTGAAGCTGAGTGGGCAAAGAAAGCTTACGAAGAAAATATAACACTCCTCTCTCAGTTCGAAAATAATTTTGACAACAATTTACCTATTTCACATCGACTCAAAGATTATCCTGAATTGCATAAACCTATTGAGAAGTCCAAAGTTATGGCACTTTATAAAATAGTTATCACTATTTTTGAGCATCTAAATCTAGAAAAGGAATGGACAGAAGTTATTGATTCTAAGAAGGCTATTCTTGATGAAGATTGGGGAATAGCTTTTGCTTCTCTTAAAGATGTTTTGTACTTCTTATTGAGACGATATGTTTCTCCTCCTTCCATGGAAAGAAGAGATCCTAGTTTCTGGACTTTTATAGAATCTAGAATAATTCCTAAAGAATATATTGAAGCCTTAGAAACCGCATACCTGGATAATTAGCCATTTCAATAAATTAGTAATTCACCTTATAAGATGTTTAAACCTTATCTGAAAATCTAAGATTACTTGTTCAACTTTTTCCATAAATTCATCAGTTTGGAAATAGGTTGCTTTGTTGAGATATCCATCAAGTTCTTCCCAATTCACTATCTCATATATCAATCTTAGAAATCTCTTCGCACTGGATGGTCTTACACGAGGATACATCCCCACGACAAGGATAAAATCTTCTTTCGTTCTGAAATAGTAATTTACTCCTTCCATTTGAATACAGTATAGCTCTGAACCTAATTCTCTAGAAAATGCAATCATTGCGGCACTAAAACCACTGAAGAGTAACTCATCCATCACCTCAGTAATAAAAGAACGATGAAAAACAGCTAAACCACTTAAATCAACAATTGTAAAACGTAGCAAAGGAGGTTTTGCAGGAATATTAGAGTTCTTTCGGATAATTGATCTGTTTACAGTCACTTCAGCACCGATTAATTTCTTTCAGAATAATAATAATTATAAGAATATTAAAAAGTATGTCACAAAAAATGGAAAAAAAGGAAAACAGTTTAAAATTTTCTTCTTCTCATTAGAATAAATCCTATTGCTAAAGCAAGAGAAACAATCAGTACTGATTCTGCTGAAGTTTTTTCTGTTCCAGTGCCATTTCCATTTGGGTCTTCAATAACTATTTCATCTGTCAAAGAACCTGCTACGTTGCAGTATGCTACCAGTTTAATTACATCACCTATGTCTGCTGGTACTGTAAATGTATCTTCATGATAGGAAGTTGTAGTTTGTGAAGTATAGGGTCGTGATTGGTTGAAAACATCGTTTACAAAAATTTCAATCAACTCTATATAGTGAGTGTTGACATCACTAACGGCATGATTCACTCTAAACTCTAAGACATTGCTGGAGTAATTGTAATCCATAGATATAGATGATGGTGTATGAGCAATAGCAGTATTCATGATAAAGAAAATTGAGAAAATTGAAACCAATGATATTACTAGTTTTTTATTCAATTATATCACTTCATTTCTAAATTAAACATGCTATGCATTCATGATTAATATAGGTTTTGACGTCTTTTTAATCACATCAAAATAAGTTGAAGTGAATTTATCAACTAGTGTTATTCTTCCTTGTTTACTAAATTTACTTCCTTATCAGCTACTATAATTTTTGCTATTGTTCCTGAAAGAAATTCTATATAATCTTTTTCTATTCCTTCACTGAAAATTACATAATTTTCAGGCATATTTTATACGAATATTTTAACCATTCGAAAAAAACGCAGATGATAAAACTCATAACCTTTTTTTTGCATGGTCTATCTTATGATACCTTTTCCCCAAGATGAAAAGACCAAGCTTGTAAGGACTATGAAACCAGAAAAACATGATTATGCAGCCTTAGCAAGATGCTTTAATTCGTTTAAAGACTCAGATTCCTGGCCAGGTGGTTTTGGAGGATCATTTATCTTCACTGAAGAATGGGCAGAAGACAGATACAAAGATCAAATCTTCGAACCATTATTCGTTGTTGATGCTGAAGATGATCCGTCCAAGATGGTAGGTGTATGTCTATGCAGTCGAAGCTGGGATATAGTAGATTCATATTATGTTGGAATTCTTGGTGTTGATCCTGAATATCAAGGGCAAAAATATGGTAAAGCCCTCCTACTGAAAGGAACTCAATTTGCGTTAGAGAAAAATTGCAGATTTATTGGTCTTCATACTTGGAGTGGAAATCTCAAAGCTTTTCCTTTATATAGACGTCAAGGATACAAATGGCGTCCAGGAACAGATGTTTACATGGTTAATTACATCCCTCAAATACTCAATCATCCATTCTTTAAGGAATTTTTCACACAGAATGGTTGGTATGAGATTTTTAAACCAGTTACAGATCAAGAAATGGATGAAACTTTTGATGAAAAGATGGCGGTCTATGAGTATTTCTTTGAAACTGAACAAGGTGATTCTCTTAATGTCTGGATCGACAGAACTATCGGTAGAATAAGTGGATTCCATATGAAAAATGATAACGTCAATCTTCATATTCAAGCAAGAACTCCAGATTCTCAAGCTTTTATCGGCGTAGAGGAATTTCCTATTGAATTGAAGTTAAAGAATAATGGGTTGGAAAAACTCTCTATTTCTTTATCTGTTTCAGCAACTTCTGATATTATTTTTTCTGGAGAAAAACAAGCTAACTTGGCACTTGAACCAAATGAAGAAAAAGTGATTAACTATACTGGTTCTTTTATCTCTGGTACAGATGAACTTGATATTAAAACTCACCCACAGGCTTTTAGTACTCACGAAATTAAGTTCGAAATTATAGTAAATGAATCTACTTTTCCAATTACGCTCGGAAAAATACCCAAGAATGCTATCGATGTTCTAACATATCCAAAGAATTTTATCACTAAACCAGACTCTGAGATAATTCTTCCGATTGAAATTCAAAACTTTACAGGTGTTGATAAGGAAGACATTTTAGTGGAAGTAGTAGGTAGTGATTTACTCTCTTTTGAGGAATCAATTTTCAATATCCTAGTATCTAAATACGATTCTTTATTGAAAATTCCACTGAAGGTTGGAAAAACTCCTTCTATGGTTGACTACTTCGATATCACAGTTTCACAACCAGATGGAACTGTGATTATATCCAGAAAATTACCTATAATCATTTTTGATAAGAACAAAGCCTTGAGCTATGAAATTGGTGAAGAAGTTTTTCTTGAAAATAGAGATATTCGACTAAGTTTCTATAAGGGTTACAATGTTAAAGAAAATAGGTTAACTGTAATTGATAAAAATAGAAATCTTAAGAGAGATGGTTATAACATGGTTCTTGGTTATCCTTTCGACACCGAGGGAAGCGAATTTTATACCAAACAATTAGATCACACTATCAATATAGCCGAGGATGGTTTATGGTTACATTCTAGCGCATTTTCAGACAGTAAACCAGGAATTAAATTTACAAGAAAATTCTTTGTTCCAAATGATGATTCTCCTTTTGGAATTTATTTCAATATAGAAAATACTTCTCAGGATCTAGTAGATAATTTAGGAGCAAAAACTGAGTATTGGTGGTGGAGAGGTAGCAGGTTCGAGAAATATATCCTTCATTTAAAAGAAGGTATAAAGGAATTCAATTTTCCTGAAATACAAATAGATCATCCAAATAAACCTTCAGATTTTCAGGAAGGATGGAATTGTCAAAAATATTTAGAGGGCTACATCGGTTGCTTATATGACCTTACAAAAGCTGATAAAATATATGGCAACAGTATTGAAGAAAAAGTACCTGATTTAAAGACCAAGCAGTCATTTGAGACCTCTAAAATCTGGTTTTGTTTTACAGATTCTTGGCAACAAGTACAACAGAAGTGGAGAGAGAAGTATCTCAACACTCCAGATACTGAACTTGCTTTAATGAGGGAATTAGATGAATTAAAGACTGTTGGACTATATCCCACTGAAACATCAGAATATAGGAGTAAAGGGATCGTACTAAAAAAGGGATCTAAAGAGATGTTTGTGAAAATCAACACATTCAAAGAATCTGAGATGAAGGGGAGTATTCAGCTAGATTTTAATAATTTAATAATCAAACCTGAAGAAAAGACAATTGATAAAACAAGGACATCTTCATTGTTGTTGAAGTTTGAAATTGAACCTCTAACAAGAAGACTATATTCAGGAAAAATGGTTTTTAACACTTTATCTGCGGTTTATGAGAATTCTATTGCTATAGGTGTTTTTGATGAATCCAAAAATATAACAATCAAAGAAGAGCAACAAGATGAAAAAAGCTATTATGAAGTGGATAATGGTTTTCTCAGATTTAAAGGAAGTTCAGAACATAGAGGACAAATCTTTGAATTATGCATAGATAATGATAGCAATTACCTAAAATCTTTCTTCCCAAAGGTTGTTCCCTTTGTTTGGACTAATGAATTCTACGGTGGAATAGGGGGTGGAATTAATGTTTTGAACCAATGGAAAGACCATGATTATAATAGATTGAAATTTAAAGCATTCATTATTAAAGAGAATGCATGGGAAGGAATAGGATTCCAATCTAATATTATCGAGTATGCACCAAGTTTGAAAGGACTACAAGTGACCAATCATTACCTAACCTTACCTGATTCTCCCTTTCTGTTACATCAACAAATCATAAAGAATCATTCCTCTGCTATCAAACGGTTTGATTCAATAATTGACATTTCTGTTAAAACCACAGGTGGACCAGACGATGAATATTATGTTGAATCAGGTGGAAAAGTTATGAAATTTAACTTAAATGAACATCAGTCTTATGTTGGGAGTCACCATGATACTCATGCTAAATGGGTCGCCTATAAAAATGCTAAACACGATTATATTATTGGTTCAGTAATCCTTTCAAATAAGTACTATACTCAAATTTCACCATATACTCCTAACTACTCCTACGCAACTTTAGGATGTCAGACAAAGAAAATAAAATTGGAACCTCAAGAAGAAATAACACTGAATGTGCTCTATATCTTAACAGAAGATCTGGCTTCAATAGCACCATTTGCTCAAACTAACATAGAAGAATATCTAAACAAAAAATGATCTTCTTCTCTCCTTCTTATTTTTCTAGAAAACATTTTTATTTTTGTCTTATACTGGAATCTTATGCGCGCATTAGTAGTTTTAACTCACACTGAATGTAAAAGGCTTATTGCTAAAGGTCTTATGGAACATCCTGAGATAAAAGAAGCATTAGAAAACAACAAAATTTTCATCTCTAGAGGATCAACAACAGCTTACATCTTAGAAGAATTATTAGATGAAGAATTTAATAAGTCACATTATGTTGCTGGACAGGTTACCGGGGATAAAGAAAAGTTGTTTAGACTTGGTGGTCTCAAAGTAGAAAAAAGGTTGAAAGAGGTTGTTCTAGATAAAGGGAAGAAAGTTGAAATTAACAACCTCAGAGAAACTATAGATGAATTTCAACCAGAAGATGTTATTATTAAAGGTGGTAACGCTCTTGGAGCTGATGGTATAGCAGGAGTTTATATGGCTCATCCTGTAGGGGGGACAGTCGGAGCTTTCTTGCCTACAGCAATAGCTCGTGGAATAAGTATAATTATTCCAATTAGCATTTCCCGATCGATAGATGATAGTGTTTGGGAATTGTCGCAGATTTTGGGAAATAAAACTATAGACCCAGAATATTCGATGGGATATCCAATAGGTATTATGCCTATACCTGGAGAAGTTTTTACTGAATTTGAAGCATTTGATTTACTTTACCCAGAAGTTAATGTTTTCCAGATCGGTTCAAGTGGAGTTGGAACAGGAGAAGGGTCATTACATTTTCTATTTATTGGTGAAGATGATAAAGTGAAAGAAGCCTACAAAGATATGGTGAAACTTGCTAAAGAAGAAGAAAGGTATTTACCTGACGAGGAGTAAACACATATTCTTCGTAATTCATTTTTTTGTTATTCCCAATGATATAAAAAGAAAAAATCACCTAGTGTGAATTAGAATTATTTTATCAGGTGATATTACTTTGAAAGATGGTATTTTTCAGGTTCCAGAACCTAAGAATGAGAAGATTCTAGGTTATCTTCCTGGAAGTAAAGAAAGAAAAGATTTGAAGAAAGCATTAGATTTCATACGAGAGAGATTCGAAATACCTCTCATAATTGATGGTATGGAAATTTTAACTGACAATAAAGGAACTTGTGTTCCTCCTCATAATCATCAGTATATTCTAGCTGATTTTAACAAAGCAGGTCGTGAAGAAGTAGATTCAGCTATCGAGTCTGCTTTAAATGCTAAGGAAAAATGGGAATCTTTTCACTGGTCTAACAGAGCAGCGATTTTCTTGAAAGCAGCTAATTTGATGGCTGGTCCCTATAGACAAATAATGAATGCATCTACTATGTTAGGTATTAGCAAGAATGTTTACCAAGCTGAAGTTGATGTAGTTGAGATGATAGATTTCTTAAGATTTAATGCTAATTACATGACTCAAATATATTCTCAACAACCGAGCTCACCAGAAGGTCAGTGGAATAGGTTGGAGTACAGACCATTAGAAGGATTTGTTTTTGCAGTCACACCTTTTAATTTCATCTCAATTGCTGGTAACCTCCCTACTTCTCCAGCTCTTATGGGGAATACAGTAGTGTGGAAACCTGCATCATCAGCTGTCTATCCTGCTTATTATATTATGCAAATTTTGATGGATGCAGGATTGCCAGGTGGTGTAATTAATTTTGTTCCAGGCCAAGGATCATTAATAGGAAAACAAGTATTGGATCATCCTGATTTAGCAGGAGTTCATTTTACTGGTGCAACAGGAACCTTTCAATGGATGTGGAAAAAGGTTGGTGAAAATATTGCAAAATACCGTACCTACCCAAGAATTGTTGGAGAAACAGGAGGTAAAGATTTTGTCTTTGTTCATAATTCTGCAGATGTAGATGAAGTATCTACAGCTTTAATTCGGGGTGCTTTTGAATTTCAAGGACAGAAATGTTCAGCCGCTAGTAGAGCCTATATCCCAGAGAGTATGTGGGAAAGAGTGAAGACCAAATTAGTAAAAGCTACAGATGAGATTAAGCAAGGTGATGTTGAAGATTTTTCAACTTTCATCAACGCAGTAATCGATCAACCAGCTTTCAATAACATTACCAAATTCATAGACTTTGCTAAGAACTCAGAGGAAGCAGAAATTATTACTGGAGGGAATTATGACAACTCAAATGGATATTTCATTGAACCAACTACAATTGTAACTTCAAATCCCAAGTTTAAAACAATGGAAGAAGAAATTTTTGGACCTGTTCTGACTATCTATATCTATCAAGATGAAACATTCAATGAAACACTAGAATTGTGTGATAATACATCCCCTTATGCATTAACTGGATCAATTTTTGCTAAAGATAGACATGCTATAGATCTGGCAAATAAGGCTTTAAGAAATGCTGCAGGCAATTTCTACATTAATTCAAAACCTACTGGGGCTGTTGTAGGTCAGCAACCCTTTGGTGGTGCAAGATCTTCTGGGACTAATGACAAAGCTGGTAGTTACTTGAATCTGTTAAGGTGGATTTCAGCAAGAACTATTAAAGAAAGTTTCACTCCTCCAAAAGAATACACTTACAAGTATATGCTTGAAGATTAATCACTCTTTGTTCTTTTGCAAATAGTTACTTTTATATATGTTCATTTTTACCAATATTCAGAAATCTGAATATTGCCGATTCTGAACAAGAGGTTAATTATATGAAGATTGGAAAAGTTACATGGTTTGCGTTTAAAAACGCGTTTAGAAGAAAGATCGTTGCCATTCTTGCAATTACAGGTATTACTATAGCTATTACCATGCAAGTTACAATTAATGCTTTTACAACTGGAATGGATGAAACTTTCAACGATATTTTTAGTGAATTAGTTGGAACTTTTCAGTTACAGGAGAAGGATACACCCTTTACGTATGCCTCTCAGTTACCAGCTAATATCACAGACACTATAATGAATTTTGAAAATAGCTCAGCAATTTCTGCAGTAGCAACTGAGCAGATTTTACCAGCTACGGTTAACAACTATACGGATATATTAGGTACGACAGTATTTGGAACGCCTATGGGGATTAACATTAGGGGGATAGAAGATTTAGATGATTTCACTGAGATTTACTCTGAATTGGAGGAATTGACTGAAGAGTCAAGTTATTTCGAATTCAATCAAGATGAATGTATCATTCCTTATGCACTCTTTGAAAATAATTCAGAGGTATTTGACATAGGAAAAACATTTTCAATTTCGGTTAACACAACTTACACTTATGATTTAGAAATCGTTGGTATAACATCAGCTGATGTTGGTGGAATCCAACAGTCCATAATGGTAACAGGATATGATATCTATGTGCCAATTAATGTGACTAACAATGTTCTATTTGAACTGTTGCGAAACGATACAATGAACTATATGTTTCATTATACTCCCTTTGGTTTAGATCCCACTCATTTTGGAATCGATAATCCCAATGTTGTTGCAGTACGTACATCAATTGATAATTCAGAAGATGTCAACAAGTTTATAGATGAACTAATAGCTTACCTGGAAATTCAATATCCAGAAATGAAATTTGCCTCATTATCCTTAGCTTCAGCACTTGAAACAATGGATGATTTAATGGCAACTCAGGATATAGTGATAAGCGTTGTTACCATAATAGTAGTAATTTCTGGTAGTATGGGTGTAATAATAGCACAACTAGTTGGAGTCGAAGGAAGATCTAAAGAATTTGCTATTTTAAAAGCTACAGGCTGGAAAGAAGGTCACATTCTCTACTCAGTATTAATTGAAAGCATTACACTAGGTATAGCCGGATCGTTAGTTGGAATTATATTCTCCTTCTTGTCTATAAAAGGTCTTGAAAGATTGATGGCTTCAACAGCAGCTGGTGGAATGCCATTTTCTGCTGTAATAACTCCAGGAATATTCTTCACAGCTATAGCCATCGCAGTAGGAATAGGGATATTGGGCGGACTTTATCCTGGAATTAGAGCAAGTTCTGTTAAACCTATGGAGGTTTTACAAGGAAGTTAGGTGATTATGATGGTAAGTACAGACGAAACACAGAAACATCTTAAAATTGCAAGCGAAGTAATAAAAGATTCTACTGATCTTATTATTGAAATTAAAGATTTGTGGAGAAAATTCTTTGAGGGTTCTCCAGCTGAAGTTCAAGCTTTACGAGGTGTAAATTTCAAAGTTGAAAGAGGAGAATTCATCACAATAATGGGTCCAAGTGGAAGTGGAAAAAGTACTCTCCTCACAATACTTGGGTGCATGGCATCATCAACTAGTGGAGAAGTTTTCATCGATGGAACAGAAATTACACAGATGAATCAACGTAAGCTAAGTACTATCCGAAAGAACAAGATAGGATTTGTTTTTCAGGATATCTTTCTAATCGATACACTCTCTGCTCGTGATAATGTTCTCTTACCTCTCTTACCTTATGGTATAAGTAAGGAAGATAAAGCAAGAGCTAACGAGCTGATGAAAATCGCTGGTTTAGAAGACCGTATGCATCATAAACCTACTGAACTTTCTGGAGGACAGAAGCAGCGAGTTGCTATTTGTAGAGCATTGATCAATGAACCACCTATAGTTCTAGCGGATGAACCAACAGGAAATCTAGACTCTCAAACAGGTGGAGAAGTTCTTGAACTTCTTAGGAAAATAAATAAAGAAAAAGGAACTACCATATTAGCTGTTTCTCACGATCCTAAACTAGCAGAATTCTCTTCTAGAGATGTTATGATTACAGATGGTGAGATTACCAGAGATAGGCTAAATCCATTCAGAAACAATGATTGAGACAAGGTGTGAAAATGAGTACTGATTCAGATGCAGTAATTGAAAAGTATGAGGAAAAATTCATAAGAAAATTAGGTGAAGTAGCTATTCTCTTACATCTAGCTAAATCTCCAGAAGGTTCGCATGCTTATGAAATGCGTCAAAAAGCATCAGAAATTTTCTTTGAGAAAAAAAATCAAGAGGCAGTTTTAATTCAAAAGCATCTAAAAGTACTCAATGAGCTGAATGAACTCCTTTCGCAATATAATACTGATTCTTCAGACTTTAAAGAAAAGAGGAAAGAAATAAAAGAAGAAATTGATAATTTTCTCATTTTAAAACATAATGTACGATTTCAACAAATTCTTTCAGAAAACTACACACTTAGTAAAGAGGACATAGAATACACAAGAGATTTGATCGCAGATATAGCGATTTCAACTATAGATATAATAGAAACTTCAGTTATTTGGAGCAATGTTTCAGGGATATATCCCGCAATTGATTCGCTTGAGAAAAATGGTTTAATTGAAATGATGAAAGAAGATCCAGAAGGTGGTAGGCTGAAGAAAATCTATATAATTACAGACATTGGGCGAAAATCACTTTCCAGAGTTATGTCTTCACTCTTGGATATATCTTCATTCATCTTTGAAACTGAAACAAACAAAACTATTCATCAATCTGAAGGAATCTTACCATCTAGGCTGCTTCCTCTCAGAAAGATTCTTGTGACCCTAACTGATGATTTAACCCCCGAATTTAAGAAGAAACTTGATTCTTTTAGAAATAAGCCCCAAGAAATGCCTTATATTTTTACTGTGATGGAACAAGGAATAACCTATCCTAAACTGAACTTTCTTGTTAATCATCCAGATCTGCTAGAAGATCACCTAGATGCTACTGATTCTGAAGAAGATAGGAATTTTCTGAAATCCTTCATAAGGAAAAGGCTGTTAGACCGAAGAAAAATGATTGATAAATTATTGAAGAAGCTATAAACTCCTTTGAAGATTATTTCTATTCTCTTTTTTTAATTTTTTTAAGCATTATGCGTGCAGAATGATTAATTCATCGTATTGTCAAATAGTAAGATTTATTAATATTCTAAAAACAGAATATTATAAAAATTATAATATGTATATAATACTGTGTGTGAAATTTCCATTGGTGAAAGAAAAAATGGCTCAAGATTTAACTAATAAATACGAGGAGAAGCTTGCAAGGAAATTAGGTGAAATTGCTATTTTAATTCATTTAGCACGTTCCCCTGATGGTTCTCATGCATATGAAATACGTTCTAAAGCCTCTGATATTCTGTTTGAAAATCGTAGAAAAGGTGTTGATTTTATTCATAATCATCTAAGCGTTCTTCATGATCTCGATAAATTAAGTACAACAGTGGATAAAGAAAGTACAGAATATGAGGCCAAAAAGAATTCTATTGAGAATGACATAGAAAACTGTTCTATTTTCAAATATAATCCTCACATTCAAAATTTACTTACTAGAAAAAACAAAGCTAGAATCAACAAAGATATTGAATATCTTACTGAAATCATTGAAGAATTAGAGTTAACTGCTCAAGAAATAAAGAAAACTACAACCATCTGGAGTAACATAAGTGGTATTTATCCCACTATTGAGTCTTTAGAGAAAAATGGTCTTATTAAGTATGTTAGAAAAGATTCTGATGGAGATAGAATCAAGAAAATCTATGAAATAACAGATGTAGGTAGGGTAACTTTATCCAAAGCATTAATGTCTCTTATAGATTTAACAGGTTTTGTTTTCCACGTTGAGGAAAAACATTTCATGGTCAAGAAAGGGAAGAAGCAACCAATGATTTTCAATCCCTTTGGAAGAATTTTCAGAAATCTTGCTGAGGATGTTCCTCCTGAAATGAGGAAAGAAATCATGCTTCATCGAGGTAAGCATCATGGAAGACCATTCGCAAGAATGTATATGGAATATGGTCTACCTCTACCAAGTTTTCGTTTCTTAATCAGACATCCTAATCTGATTAAGGAGCATCTAGATAGAATTGAATCCAAGGAAGAGAGGAATTTAGCTAAGGAATTTCTTAAAACAAAATTAACAGAACATAAAGAATCTATTACAAAGATATTAGAGGAGCTTGATTAAATTGGCAACAACTACACATGAAAAAGGACAAAAAACAAACAACTATGGAATAGACATTCGGAGTACGATTTTAAAGAAATACAAAACTTCCAGAAAATGGTTTTGGTCAGGGTTCACTCGCTTTCCTTTACGATATCTATTAGCAGCGATTCTTCTGGGTGTCAGCACTTTCTCCACAACCAAAACATTAGCTATGGTAGGAGATGTTTTAGGAATAATTCAAAGAAATCTTTCACTAAAACTAACTGAATTCCTTTCTGTTAATGTTGTAGATATTGCTGCCATATCTGAAGGCAGTAGCTTAATCTTATTCACTCCTGATTTTACTAGAGCGATAACTTGGATGATTATTTATGTACTAGTTGCTTGGATAACTCTTAGTGCAAACATTTACATCTGGGCTGATACCTCTTTCAGGGTTCAAAGGGATATGAGACAAGAATTCTATGAAGTAGTTCAGGATCATTCAATGGCTTTCTTTGATGTAAATGATTCTGGTGTCATTCTCTCTATGGGAATGAATGAGATTAACCAAGTCAGAATGGCTTACCATCCTGCGATTAGGAACTTATTGGGTTCAGTAATGACTATTATAATTACAACTGCTTTACTTTGGACTTATGATTGGATAATTGGAGTTGTATTTTTATTTTCCTTCTTATTATATCTGATAATTGCGTGGTTTTACGCTGCAAAAGTTGGACCAATTCGACAAAAGCTTGCAACTGATTTAGGAAAGCTTTCCTCTATATCACAAGAAATGTTCAAAGGGGTAGATGTTGTTCGATCTTTTGACAATCATGATAAGGAGATAGCGAAATTCAATGAGGTTAGTTTGGAATATGCGGATGATATGAGAAGGGAAGGATACTTGAGTGCATTTTATTGGCCAGCTGTAATCTCCATTGTTGTAACAGCTGGTGCCTTTGCATTTGGAATTTACAGTATTGTAATTGGTCGGTATAATAGCATTGGTATAATGCTATCTATCTTAACATTATTACTCAATCTCAATAGACAGAATTTCATGATTCCACAACGTCTTATAATGCTTCAAGCTGGTTTACAAAACTCAACTAGGCTTTGGAATTTAATGGATTTCAAAGATCCTCTTAAACAACCTAACAATCCTATCGAAGGTGATTGGAATAGAGCTGTAGTTTTTGATAAAGTGAATTTTGCATATCCAGGAACTGAGAAATTAGTCCTGAGAGATGTATCATTCTCAATTCCATCAGGTGCAAGAGTAGCTCTCATTGGTGGTCCAGGTTCTGGAAAATCAACAATACTCAAACTGCTATTACGATTATATGACGCATCTGAAGGAGATATCAAAATTGATGGTACAAATATAAAAGACATGCATACCAGTTACGTAAGATCAAATGTAACGATGGTTGAACAAGATATATTCTTATTCTCAGATACTATCAGAGCAAACATTGCTTTTGCTAGACCAACTGCAACTGATGAAGAGATTAGAATTGCTACAGAAAGAGCACAAATAGCACCATTCATAGATTCTTTACGAGAAGGAAATCAAACCACTATTGGTGAGAGAGGTGTTACATTATCTGGTGGACAAAGGCAGAGGATAGCGATTGCGAGAGCGTTATTATCTAACCCAAGTTTGTTGCTTCTTGATGATAGTACCAGTGCAGTAGATATCAAAACAGAATTACGACTTAGATATGCAATGGAAGAGCTAATGAAAGGTAGAACTAGTATTGTTGTTACTCAAAGACTTACTACTCTAGTTTCAGCTGATCTGATAATTCTAATGAAAAGAGGTGAAGTGGTAGATATAGGTAGCCATTCTGAGCTGATAAAACGATGCTCTGATTATCAATTTATGTGCCAACACTTACCAATAGCGGAGGGGGATAATGTTTGTTCAGATACAGTTTCTATTGAAGGAGGTAGAGATTAATGAGTCACGGTAGAGGTCCCGGTCGAGCTTTTGAACAGGATAAGTATGATCGAGCAAGGTCGACAAAGATTCTACTTGGTAGCTTATGGAAGTATATTCGAAGATACATTAAACCTATAATTCTTGTTGTATCTATTTCTATTGTCTATTCTCTCTTGTCTGTCATAAATCCAATAGTCATTGGTGGTGGGATTAATGTTCTAACTGAGAGCCCAAGTGCAACTAGTTTGCTGATAGGACTGACTATAACATTTTTCTCATTGACACTTTTCGGTTGGATTCTAAACTCTCTATCCACAAGAATTCAAGCAAAAATGAATGCAAAAATGCTTCACGAGGTTAGGTATGATCTCTATGAAAAACTAAGTTATTCAGATATGTCTTATCTGAAAAATGAACAATCAGGAAACATTACAGCTAGAGTAACTGCAGATACTGGAGAACTAGCGACAGGTTTACTGCTATCAGCTGCTGTTATTTCTCAAGTGTTGGTAATAGTAGGTTCTTTTGTCTGGTTGATGGTAACTAATTGGATAATTGGAGTGATTACCTTAGCAGCTGTTCCTTTTGCTTTCTTAATGGCAAAAATTCTAAGCTTCTTTGCTCGAAAAATAGTTCTAAGAACAAGAAGAGCTTTTGGTGTAGTTTCAGGAAAGATGGCAGAAGGACTTGAAGGGATAGCAGTAGCTAAATCATTTAACAGAGAAGAAGAACTAGCAACAGAGTTACGAGAACTTAACTATCAACACTACAAATACTCCAGACAGTTTGGGTTCTTGATGATGTTTATGCATCCCACAATGACAGCTCTAAGTTATGGTTTGTTCATAGCTATTATCTATGCTAGTGGTTGGATTAATCAAACTACAGGAATTCCGTTAGGAGATATTTATACAGCTATTCAGTTATCTCAATCTTTCCTTTTCCCAATGGTTATGTTATCCATGATGTTTCCTCAATTAGAATCAGCTTTAGGAGCAATGGACAGGATCATAGATATTTTTGAAGCCAAACCCGCAATTGCAGACAAAATTGATGCTGCAGAGCTACAAGATGTAGATGATAACGTTCATTTCGAAAATGTAGGTTTTGCTTATATTGATGATACTTATGTTCTTAAAGATGTTTCATTCACAGCTAAGGCTGGAGAAATGGTTGCTTGTGTAGGTCATACAGGAGCTGGTAAAACAACACTATTTTCATCCCTTCTGACAAGATTCTATGATGTAAATGAAGGTTCTATTAAGATAGGAACACAGGATATTCGTGATGTTAAACAATCTTCGTTAAGAAACGCAATCGGTTTAGTTACACAGGAACCATTTCTGTTCAATGGAACTGTAATGGAAAACATCCTATATGGGGCACCTTCTGCTACTAGAGAAGATGTATATACTATAAGTAAAAGAATCAATGCTGATGAGTTTATTGAAGCTCTTCCACAAGGTTATGACACTATAGTAGTTGAAGGTGGAAAGAAACTATCAGCTGGACAAAGACAAATAATAACAGTAGCTCGAACTATGCTAGCTGATCCAAGAATACTCGTTCTAGATGAAGCAACTAGTAGATTGGATGCCTATACTGAATCTCTTGTTCAAGCTGCTCAAAGGGAACTCTTCAAAGGGAGAACAACATTTGTGATTGCGCATAGACTCTCTACAATAAAAGATGCAGATAGAATAGTAGTGCTTGAACAGGGCAAGCTTATGGAATTTGGTTCTCATGATGAACTGATGGAACTTGATGGTATCTATGCAGATTTGTACAATACTTACTATGTTCATCAGGGACTTGGTGATATTGATCTCTCTATAGATGATTTAGATCCTGAAACAATCGATGAAGAAATTCAAAAGAAACCAATGAAAGTACCTACTCATGCAGGAGCAGGCGGACCAAGTGTGATGGGAGGAGGAACTGGTGGAAGGCCTGATAAAAAGCAAATGAATCAGCATTTCAAAGAGAAGAAGAAAACAGGAAAGAAAGATGAAGTAAAACAGATGAAGAAGAAGAGAGGATGAATGGGAGGACCAGGTCATCCTTCGTTTTCGTCTTTTATTTTTTCTGTTATTTTTACTAATCTCTCAACACATTTTCTTGCAGATTCTTCTTTATCTTTGCCAATTAGTTTTTGTAAACTTGTATTTGATTTTAGAACTCTCAGAAATTCAAAGATTGTATAAATTAGATTTAATCCTTCCAACGTTGCTAGTTTAAGGTTCCTTTTTTCTAGATATTCTTTCCATATTACTCTTCGAATATCAGAAAAATTCTCCCACCATTTCCATATCCCGAACCCCCATTCAAAGAAATTAAACTCCCATATCGGATTTCCTATCCATACTGTTTCCCAGTCTAGTATGCCAGTTATCTTCATATTTTCTTCTGATTTAACCAGAATTTGATCTTCATGAATATCACCATGGAGTAGTATGGAATTTAATGAAACAATTTCTAAAATAATTTTCTCCCAATTCTTTCTAGTCGATTCTTCTAGTAGTATAGAATGTTGGATATAGTGTTGTTTAGAATAATCAATTATCTTTTGATAGACATAGTCAAATGCTTCTACAGTAGAAGTTGAATCCAGTAACTTGATTTCAAATTCATACAGACTTGGATCGAAAATTTGTCTTTTTGCTATCTTTGAGGGAATTTCTTGGATAGAAATATTATGCCATAGTGAAAACAAGTTAGCTAAATTGACTTGTAATTCTGTAACATTTTGTTCACTAATATTGTCTTCAAGTTTCGAATAAGGTACTCCCTTCAATCTAGAAACTTCTGCAAATTCATAATAAGATATTTCAGAATCGGAAATCCTTTCTTTTAATTTTGGAATTGGAAGATCACTATATTTATTTAGAAACTCATAAGCAGAAATTTCTGTTTCTAACCATTCTACTCCTCTAGGGTCACGAGGAAAAATAAACACCCTGTCCTCTGAATAAAGAACTAATTTCCTCCATCCATCGAAATTAGCTCTGATATCTTTTGGATTGATACTGAACCTTTTGGAGAACTTCTCTAGTTGTTCAAAGTTAAGCACTCCAAATACTGAATAATCAACTTCCATTGAATTTGTAAGTATCTTTAAGATTTTAACAATTTCCTTTCTAATAGAATCTTTCTGGTTTGTTCGATAGATTTATTATCGTTTCCCAAACTAATTTCATTAATGACTGAAAAAGCAGAATCTGCAGAAGTTGAGGAGACTAACACAGAAGAATTAGTAGCAGAAATAAAAGAAATGAATAGAAGATGGTATGAAAAAACATGGCTCTTCGTTTTAAGTCTAATTCTAGGTTCTCTTTCATTAGTTGGTGGTTTCTTTGTAGAATTTGAGTCAGTCTGGCAATCAGCTTTACAAACGCTTTTCTTTCTAATATCAGCAGGTTTCTTCGTTTTAGTTATTTCGTATATATTTAATGTAACATGGCTATATGTACTAAAGGAAAAATCAGACAGAGAATATATGCTGTCATTCCTCATGCAAATAGCAACAATCATAGCTTTTGTAGTAAATACAGTATTGATTCTTCTTCGTTATTCAACACATCTCTTAACTACAGATGTAAGAGGAGCAATATTCTTTCAGTACATTAAATATGATTTTAGTTTAACATCTCTCCCTTGGTATTATCTTTTTTCCGGTGATAAATTCTGGTTCTCATATAATTTAGGAACTGAACATGCTCAAACATTTACTATTTTAGTTGTAGTATATCTAATAATAGCTGTAATTTTAGCTTTGACTGCTTTTTTGACAATAAGAAAAATCAAAAATTCATTCGTTTGGAAAGACCATTTGAAATATATCCTCCATTTATTCTTCTCGGTCTACTATGGTTCAATAGTTCTAGTTTTGCTGTTCAAAACTCTATTCTCTTCAGAAGAAATAAAAATAAAAGAATCAGAATACTATAGAAAGTTCAAAGAAACAATAATCTTCATACTAGTCCCAATTCTATTAACAGGACTGTTTTTCGCATTATTCTTCTTTAGTAACTATGCTTATTGGTTTCTATTCAATGCTCCATGGCCATTAATGTTCTAATTTGCCATTATCGAATTTGTGTTAATCAATACACAAGTATTCTTTTTAGAATTACTTTATAATTGAGTAACAAATAGATATACAAGTGGTAGTTTATGTATAAAGGAAGAAAGAAATTTATTGTTGCTTTAGCTGTAATATTAATTACTACATCTTTATTATTAACCACAGTACAAAGAGGATCAGCTTTTTCTGAATCTACAACTGATGATCCCTTCATCATAATGGAATACGGCACTGAGGAAATATCTTATATAAGATCTGCATCTATCATAGATAATGTAAGTAGAGTTCATTTCTTCCTTCAAATCAACTATTTCAATGGATCATTTGTAATACTACATATTTTAGAAGATATTTTAATAACAGTGGAAACTGGACGATCTGCAAGTTCGATATTTGAAGCATATAGAATCGACGAAAATATAGTTTTAGTATATTCTCTTGAAAGTCAAATATATCGTAATGTTGTAAAACTATATATGTGGAATGATTTAGAACATTCATCATCAACTATTTACAATTCATCTGAATACTACTTCTATCCCAAGATTTTCATGAGTGAAAATAGTATACATTTAATGACACTTAATGTAGACTACTATGAGGAGCCTCCTGATGTAGTACTTCATCATGTAAGAATTTTCTTTAACGGAACAAGTGTCGAAAAATCTATTGAAGTCCCTTTCTGGGGAGATGAATATGATGTTTTTGTACTAGATGATCAAGCATTTATGATGTTTAAGAAGTATAATTATAATGAAACTTCTAGATATTATGATAGCACCACTTTATCTATAGTTGGTGTAACAGATCAAGGGTTTTACAATTCTACAGTTTATGAGATAGATGATGTTTGGTTTTCATCTCAACTATCTGTATGTTCAGATGGAAAATTCTATTTTTCCTATGTTTCCTATGGAATACTGTATACAACTAAGTTTTCAATAAACGAATCTATTACTCCTTCTTCTTTCAAACAATTTAATTTCAATTCTTATTATTTTTATGGATATTTTGATGTATTCTCGTATACTAATACAACTTATCTCGTCTATCAGGATTTTGGATATTATTGGTTAGAAGATGCACCTTACTATTACTATTATAATCCTGATCGAAAAGTGAAAACACTCACACTCAATATTATTGTTGATGACAATATCTCTATGTATCAGAGGGTTGTTGAGTTAGAAGATTATCCATATTTGTATCAGTTTGGTTCTGTAAACTATGATATTATTGAAAATGGGTCTTACTCAATTGGTTATTCTGTGATTCTAGAATCACAAAGTTTTGACAATATGAAATTCCTTTCCGAATATGTTTTTGCTTGGAAAGTGTATACTGATTTAACATTAAATCTACCTACCACTCCCTTTCTCTATGGAATCAAAAGTTACTCTTCGTTTGCATATTTCTGGATAAAATACTGGTATACTGTTATTTCACCTATTATTGTTTTATCAATATTGTATGTGATATTCAGAAAACGGATTAATCGTGGAATCAAGAAAATGATTCGATACCTCCTAAGACCAATTATTCCAAATGCAAAGAAAAGCAAATTGGTTGCTGTCAATCTCTGGTTGTTTGTAAAAAATTCTTCATCATTAATTATGATATTATGGAAAGCAAACAAAAGAAGATTGATTATTAGTTTATTGGGTTTAACCATTCTTTCAACTATTATAGTTACCAGTACAACCCTATTTGATTCAAAGCGAACCTCCCTAATAATAAACTATGTAGAATCAGCTGATCTCTATAATGATGATGATTTATCTGCATCATATAACTTGATTCTAAGCGATTTATCTAGTTTAGGAGATGAAGGATTTAACTTGAATATAACTGAATATGCTTTTTCTGAAATCTTTCATTCTCTGAATACCAAAACGTCAGTCTTGAGGAGTATCATTACAGGGGTTTATTATACGATGAACATTCCTCTAATGAATCTAAATTTCACAGATGCATACTCATATCCCCTAGGTGTAAGTTATTACGGATTAAATGACAACTATTCAGTAGTGATTGAAGAACTGCTAACAGAAGGTAGACTCCCAATAGATAATAATGAAGTAATTGTTGCTTCATCTTTCATAGACGAATATGCAGTTGAGATAAACGATACTTTGAGTTTCAATGCAACTTCTTTTTATGAAGTATTTTATCCTACTGACTTCAGTAAAGCTAATTTTACTGTAGTAGGAATTTATCAAGATCCATCAGAAAACCTTCTAACCAACATTTGCAATAAATACTCACTTCCTTCAGACCCATTAACCGACTTAACATCTTCTTATTATAGAATTCCAACAATGTTAACATTCACATCATCATATTTGACAAATCTTGAAAATGTCACTTCCTATAATCTTAATCTGTATAGTCAAATTCAGTTTTTATACGACTTTTCTCAAATGGATACTGATCGTCTAAACATATTATTGGAAGAAATACAAGATATTGTTGGAAAAAGCCCTTATAGCTTTAATTTTGCACCTAACAGCTATTGGTATATTCAGAATGAACTTCAATATGTGTTCTCTGGAATAGGTTCATTCATGCAAATGACTCAGTTCATAATTGTATTTTTATCGATACCAATACTGTATTTGGCTCTGTTTGTAACATTTGAAGTCAATGAAATCTTCAGTTCTAGTTTTGAGCAAGAGATTAGGATTCTGAGCTCAAAAGGAGTATCTACGGGGATGATAACATTTATCTACTCTACAATGAAATTCTTTGAAGCTCTCGCAGCAACATTTCTAGGATTGGGAGTAAATTTAATTATCCTCCCACCTCTACTTAAAATTGACAAATTCATAACGTTTAAGTCAGTATTCACTTCTATTCAACTAGCTACTGCTCCTGCAGCAATGGGTATAACTCTTTTATTACTTATCATCATCTCAGTACCTAGAATCATTAAATTATCAACAACTAAAAAAGAAGTTGAAAAACCACCAAAGAAATTTGTTCATCTTATGAAAACCATAAAATTGCCTTATATTTTAATAACTGGTTTTGGAGCAGGTTTCATAGGTCTAGGTTGGTGGTTGATAGAATCTAGTTACTTAAATATAATAGATAGTTCAAGTCTCGCTTTATTGACAATTTATATCTACATTATTGGCATTGGTGTAATGATTAGTCTTTTAGGATTAGGCCTTCTCCTCAGAGAAGTTCATAAGATTTTCATGATTGCTATCAGTAAAGTTTTCTGGTCATTACGAAAGAATCTATTCACTTTCTCTCTAGTAGAAGTTAGATCTGATATCAAGTTATTCAATAACACTTTCCTGACATATGTCATTTTAGTGGGATTACTCATACCTTTTACGATAACACCACTCTTGATTCAAGATAAGATAAACACTGAAACTTATTTCTATGGTGGAAGTGACTTGATAATCACCAATTGGGACGATTACAATGATACAATACTATCAAGTTTTAGTAATTATAGCGAGATAGTAAGTTATACTAATATAACACAACTGAATGCCAATTACAGAGATTATCCTATTGACTTCTTAATAGTAAATGACACGGTAGATTACCTCAAAACGGCCTTCCAACCTCCTGAATATCTATTTAGGAATTGGGAACAATCTATCTATGAATTAAGAGAAAATACTAGCATGTTAACTTCGAATACATTCAAGGATTATGTTGCTGGCGGACAAAATCAATTTAGCTTCATAAATGATACTGGAGTGGATCCTATTGTTATTCCATTCTCAATAAAAAGAGGATTTGATTATTTCCCCATTTTTTATGATTACGGATCAGAACGGTTTGGATCAGAGCCTTATGGAGTCTCATATGATGTCTATTATCCCGAACCCTATCCTTATACTCATTTTGGTATAGTGATGTCACAAGATAATTTTGAGTATATCTCGGGTATATTAACTTTAAATGAGGTTACTCTTCAAAGATTACTGATCAACGTTAAGAATAGCGTTAATCAAGAGAAATTTGCAGATACACTCCGTCAAGACTTGGGAGTAGAAGTTGATACAATGGAGACTAATAGTGATCTCGCATTATTTACTTTCTTCCCATTCTATTCAGTACTTGTAGCTGAATTTGTTTTTGGAATTTTAATTTGCTTAGCTGCAGTAGCATTTACAAGTCTTAGTAATCCTCTAAAAATTCTTCAGAGAAGGCTTGTAAAACATGACATTCTTAAGAAAATAGGAATACCAACGAATCGAATAATATTCTTATCAGCATTAGAACTGTTTGTTTCGTGTATAGTTCTAGGATTAGCTCTGGGTGGAGCGGCAGGATATGGTCTCCTATCATTATTCAACTGGTTATTCATAGAATCACCTGCTGTTCAAGGAGGACTACCCTTCCAAATGCACTTCCCTTATCAAGTAATGTTGATAATATTCTTAGCAATACCAGTAGTGTTCTACACGATATTTTTCTTGGCAATGAAATACAATTTTGCTAAATACAGACCTAAAAATTTGGAGTGATAAAAATGATAACATGTACCGATCTAATAAAAGTATATCATGATAAATCAACTGATTACAAGGTAGCAGCCCTAA
Organism: Candidatus Heimdallarchaeota archaeon; assembly: GCA_030603365.1. Lineage (GTDB taxonomy): Archaea > Asgardarchaeota > Heimdallarchaeia > Heimdallarchaeales > Heimdallarchaeaceae > UBA460. Next base: position 230,298 of record JAUVXV010000002.1, on the reverse strand, counting down.
GGGGCATGGATTTAAAGGTTAAAGAAGGAGAACTTGTCTCAATTATAGGACCTTCTGGAGCTGGAAAAACTACTCTTGTCAGGATTCTATCTGGAATAGAGTTACCTACAAGTGGCAAATTGTTAATCAATGGTCATGATTTCACTGAACTTGATGAATTCGAGAGACGGGAATTCAGATTCTATCACATAGGAATTATCAACCAATTTACCACACAGAATCTTTTTCCACATCTTTCTGTTAAGCAGAATCTCCTCGTTCCTAAAAAACTGTTTTTCTTACCCAAAGAACAATCCCATAAGGAAGCAAATGAGCTTCTTAAGATACTTAATTTGCAGCATGTGGAAAACAATAAGGTAGAAAAATTATCTGGAGGAGAAGCAATGAGACTCTCAATGGGCGTCGCGTTAGCTAAAAATCCTGATATCCTTCTAGCTGATGAGCCTACAGGACAATTAGATTCCAAGAATACTCAAGATATGATTGAGACAATCAAACAGATTAACCGAGCTATGGGAAAAACAATTCTCGTTGTCACTCATGATATTAGATACAGGAATGTATTTGAGAAAAGTTTTGTAATTCGTGATGGACGGTTAGCTGGAATTGGTACGGATATTGGAAAAGACGAATTAGAGTTCTTGATGCATTCCTCAGAAGTGAATAAATCATATTTGGATGCATCTAATTTTGTTCGTATTCCAGATGAAATTAAGGCAGTAACAGCTTTAGGAGAAGTTGTTGAATTTGATATCCATCCTTCGAAAAAATTAGGTATATTTTGGAATCCAGATGCAATTACTCGTGATAAAATTCTAGATATTATTTCAAATCCTTTAGAAGAATCAGATACTGAAATTGAACAAGTTTCTATGGAGGAAGTAGAAAAACTACTAAGTAGAGAATTTATCCCCCCTGAAAAAACTAAACCATTCATTAGAATTAAGGGTCTAACAAAGGGATATCAATCAAGAGCTGGTTATAACGAAGTAATTTCAAATTTGAATATCAATTTCAATAAAGGGGATTTTATCTTTATTTCTGGACCTTCTGGGGTTGGTAAGACTACCTTACTCAATCTTATTGCTGGTTTGATCAAACCTGAAAAAGGTCAGATTAAAGTTGAAGGCTTTGCAGTGAATGAATCTTCAGAAAAAGAAACGTCTCTATTCAGACTAAAAAATATAGCTTACATAACTCAACATAATAACCTATTTGGACCATTACAGATTAAGGATAATTTCACAATACCTTATCTTTTCTCGCGTCAGAAATTTGACAAGGAATACAGTCTATCTGTTGCTAAAGAATGCTTCATTGATCATAAACTTGATTCTTACCCTGGTGAATTATCTGAAGGGGAGAAACAAAGAGCAGCGCTAGCAACTGCACTTAATAGGAGAACAAGTGTGATTCTAGCTGATGAACCAACAGCAAATCTTGACACAGATTTAGCAAGAAGCGTGATGGATATGCTGATGGATACAGTTAGAATTAACAATTCAACAATAATAACATGTTCTCATGATCTAACTTTACTTCGACCTGGTTTCAGACACATAAAACTGTTAGATGGTCAAGTGGAGGATGATAGAAGAATAACAAAAGGTGATTTGAAGGAAATTGTGATGGAATATCTCCAAATTGAGGAAAAAAAGAAGAGAAGAAAAGGTAAAAAGAAATAACCCTTTTTTACAGTATAATCACTTCTTACACTCTCTAAAAGAGAAACAATTCCATAGCCTTTAGCGAAGGTTTTTTTTAGATAATTAACAAATTAGAAATTATGAATTCAAAAAAGAATTTAGTATTTTTAAGTATAATAATTTCTCTTCTGTTTGTTCCTTTAATACCAAACCAAAATATAGGTGTTGAATATGTAATAACAGAAACTGAAACAGATATAGACAAGAATACTACTAATAGCACCCCTCCTAAATTGCTTCCTCCACCTCCCTCCAATGAAAGCTATGTAGCAAATTATTTTGACAGTGTAGGTATAGAATTTGCTACTGGGATTTACTTTGAAATAGGAACCATTTTTCCTTTCCTTGAAATTCCAAGTAACAGGATTTGGGATCTTACTGCTGTTCAATTGGTACTAACAAGTATTGATCTTTTCTTTATTACAGGAGATCCTGATTTAATTACTAAAGCTATAATTGCTTCATCATCCATGAAACTTGATGTAAATGGAACCTACATAAGAGGTGAAAACCGAATAACACATTACGAATTTAACGCAGATGAAAATTTCTTGTTAGTAATTATGTACAACAGATTGGCACAAGCACTTGAAGTTGATGGAGATGTCTTTACAGCTGCTGTTATCAGAAGCTATGCAAACAAACTATTTACTAACTTGACAACACTATTTTATGATACACCATCAAATTCAATATTCTCGACTTTAGAGTTGACTCAATCTCAATATGAGGTTATTGTAGGTCCACCTTATCACAGTTCTGCAAGAGCTACTGGTTTATTCTCTATGGCTAATTATGCTTCAAATATGACTTCAACATACTATAACCAAGCAAAACTTGTTGTAGATACTTATAGAACAAATGCTAATCAAACTTTTACCTTACCTTCTGGTGATTTCGGTTTTCTTTACAGATCATCAGACGCAATAGCTTCTGCTGAATATGACGAAGCTGATCTTCAAGGAAATATCTACATGAATACTGCATTAATGCAGATAAGTAAATATGAACATACCCAAGGCAATCTCGGTGTAAGTGATAACTATTTCAACTGGACAGATATGGGAGAAACAACTTTGAAAGAATATTTCAGAAGTTCCATAACAAATTTGTTACACACAAAGTTCAACCTCCTTTCCTTAAGCTTAGCTGAAACAGCACTTACATATGAAAACAGTTTGTATCTTTCTCATTCCATAGAATTCAAAAGATTGAAACTAGAGATGACAGGCTTAACTCCTTCATTCATTGAAATTAATAATCTATTTCAAAGTATATTGGATAGTACATTTATTGCACCAGAATACTTCCAAGCAGGTATAACTGAATCTGGGGCTCAGTTAGATCTGATTTATGATATACCCCACAGTAATCCACATATTGTAAATTATCAAGCCATTACAATGATGATGAAATTTTATCCATTATTTACAATGTTAGTAAGACCAACTATACTAATACCTAATCAAGCAATGGTTTGTGATTGGTTTATAGATATTCCTGAAACAACCTCTATATTCAGATCAAGTAACAAATCCTTTACGTTCAACTTTGAATTTGATATTACCTCCAATACTATAGCTTCCATCTTTTATCCACAAAACTACAGAATGAATACAACATCACTTGATGGAATTCAACTACAAACAAGTCAAAAAGTAAAAGTGAATTTCACCTCAACAGAAGGTGGTGATCATTTCCTATTACTTCAAATCAAATTCGCTAACTTCTTAGTGTTTGATTATAACCTGCTACTTACCTTTGTAAAGATAATTCATATTTCAACAGAGCCTACAAATCCAGAAATCACTCAACTTGTAGATTCAGGTTTAGTGTTGACTATTACATGTGAGGATGAAACTGGATCTGGGATTGCTAGTGCTGAAGTAATAGTACGTTTAGCTGGCTTTACTATTAGTGAATTTACAGATGCTGGCGGTTATGCCACGGTATTCATACCTATTCAAGAATTAATGTTATTCTATGATCTTGCAGATGAAAGTGCTACTAGTTTTAACACTACATTCTTTATCGAAGCTTCTAAACCTGGATATCTTCTTAGAACTATAGAGAAAGATGTAACAATCAAACTTAATGAGTTAGTTCTAGATTTGAATCCTGCTCCTGAAGGTAAAGAAGGTGATGATTTGACCATCTACTTAGATGTGGATACGAGAATCGAAGCACCATTATTCAATGTACCAGCTACATTAACTATTGATAATGTTACATTCCAAAATTCAACAGGAAATACAAAATTTGAACTACCTTCCACAATAATCATAGACAAAGATTACTTGAAAGCTGGAGAAACTGTTTTGGTTGAAGTAACGGTTGATATACCCGGAATGTCTCTACATGTGCTAAGTTTTGAAATCTATACTGTTCCTCTGAAATCACTGGAAAGGCTCTATTATTGGTTAGAAATTGCTTTTCAATCTGATGTTGTAAAAATTTTAGGTTCATTGGGTATTGTTTGGGTTATACTATGGAAACAGTTTTCACTCCGCATTTTGAGAAAATTACGTAGATGTCCATATTGCGGTGACATAACCAAAACCAAGTATCCTTATTGTAAGAACTGTGGTCTAAAAGATATGACTAGGAAATACAAAAATGTAGTAGAGTCTAATCAAAAGGAACCCAGAATCATTAGGAATGAGCTAGCAATAACTGAAACTCCTCGTACTATATCTAAACCTGTATATTCTCAACAAGAAAAGCAGTTTGAAGAAAAACCAACTACCAGTTATGATGATGTTCAAGATCAATCAGATTCTAGAAACGAAGACGATTATCAATACTAACCTTTTCTTCTTTTTCTTCTTTTTCCTATATCTCTTTAACCAATTTTGTAATTTCTTCTCTACAAGGAGCTGGAAAGATTAAGAGATTATTGTACTTCGGTTTTGTTAGACTAGCAACTACATCAGATACCTCTGAAAGCTGTTTCAGTTGTCCACCTTTCATCTTTATCATGATAGCATTTCTATTGGTTTCATCATAATGAGTATAATATCTGCTACTGAATTGATCAATATCCCAACTGACAATAGGATAGTCATACTTTCTAACAATGAAGTTAATTTTATCTTTATTTTCCAAAACTTGTGAAGCCATTTCTTCAGTTAATGGAATACTTTTGTATAGATTACGTTTCAATATTTCGTTAGCTAATTTCTTGATAAAAGGACTATTTTCTTCTTTTTGAGCAGAGTAGTGAAGTTGTGTATAAATTATATCATCAGTTAAAGTCATCAGCGTTTTCCAATAGGGCTTATCTGAGAACTCCTTTATAAATGGTAAAACTTCAAGTTTCTTACCTTCTTCTAACATCTGTAAAACTTGTGAAATGAATAATTTTAGCATATACTCATAACACCTAACTGTTTTATGGAAGTAAACTCTGCTAAACTGCATATAAAGAGCTATAACTACTTGTTCAACAGATTGAATCCCTTTCTCTCTGATGATTATAGTTCCGTCATCAGTTAACTCCATCATGTCAAATAAACGTTCAAGATTATATAATCCAAATGAAACACCTGTTGCCACAGAATCTCTCATCAAATAATCTAATGAATCTGCATCTAATTGAGAATTGATTATCTGATTGTTAAATGGTTTATCTTCTATACTTCTTCCTTGGATCATACTTCCAAGTTGTTTCCGATTATAACCTTCTCTTTCTAATATCTGAGCTATCTCTGATTCATCATCCATAACGATTTGCTCAGAGATGTTTTCATGTCTTAAGAATGCTTCATATTTATCGCTACATGTCTCATTGTTCGAATTTTTACAGAGTAAACGTATAGTGTCTTCAAACATATGTGAAAATGGACCATGCCCTATATCATGAATAAGTGCAGTTAAACTAACTTTTCTAAGATCATCCTGAGTTAATATGTTTGGGTGTTTTTTATTCAGAAAATTGCCAATTCGATTAGCAACATGATGAGCTCCTAAACTGTGTATGAATCTACTGTGAGTAGCTGATGGATAGGAAATGGACACACCACCCAACTGAATAATACGTCTAAGACGCTGAAAAATAGACGTATCAACAATATCGATTATATTTTTCTCATAAATATCGATATATTTGTGAACCTGATCTGCTATTGACCTGTAAACTGACATTGATGGAATACTCTTTTTTGTTCTTCATAACTTTTTGGGATGAGCAAGCTTCTGGACAACTTCTGGACAAATGTTATTATAATCTGATAAGCAATCTTTGATTGACGAAAATGAAAATAGCTATAATCGGTACAGGATATGTAGGACTTGTCACTGGTGCTTGTTTCGCTAGTAAAGGACACGATGTTATTTGTGTTGATGTAATTGAAGAAAAAGTCTCAAAAATTAATGAAGGAATAGCTCCAATCTATGAAGAAGGACTTGATGAATTACTCAAAGAACTAGTTCCAAAGAAAAAGCTAAAAGCTACCTTGAATGCAAAAGATGCAGTTATGCTGTCTGAACTTATCATTATCTGTGTTGGTACTCCGTCTAAAGATGAAGCAATCTTTGACTATACATATTTAGAAGAAGCTACAAAAAATGTCGGTTTAGCATTGAAAGAATCTGATGATTATAAAGTGGTTGTGATTAAAAGTACATGTTCTCCAGGAACTACATTAAATCTGATTAAACCAATTTTAGAAGAAACTAGTGGAAAGGAAAGTGGAGAAGATTTTGGTCTTGGTTTTAACCCTGAATTTCTTAGAGAAGGAGTTGCTGTTGAAGATTTCTTGAATCCAGATAGAATAGTAATAGGAGGGATAGATGAAAGATCAATCAAGAGTATAAGAACTGTCTTTGAGGATTTTGATTCCCCAATTCTAGAAGTAGATCCCACAACAGCAGAAATGATCAAGATAACTTCTAATTCGTTTCTTGCTATGAAAATTTCTTTCATAAATGAAATAGCAAACATAACAGAGAAGATTGGAAGTGACATACAAGATGTTGCGAAAGGAATGGGTCTAGATCATCGTATTTCAGATAAGTTTCTTAGAGCTGGTCTCGGTTGGGGTGGATCATGTTTTCCTAAAGATATTAGCGCACTCTATCATCAGTCTAAAGAAGTAGGTGTTCCTTCCAAGCTACTTGAATCTACAATTGCGGCAAATAAGAAACAACCTCTAAGGGCTGTTGAGATATTAAAAAGTGCATTAGAAGATAGATCATTTGAAGGAAAGAAAATTGTTATCCTTGGATTAGCTTTTAAACCAGATACTGATGATATGAGAGATGCGGTATCAATCCCTATTATAAACCACTTATTAGATAAAGATGCAATAATCTATGCAACTGATCCTATTGCTATAGAAAATGCAAAAGGATATCTTGATCACTCAAATCTTCATTTCGTGAAAGATCCTGCAGAAGCTTTAGAAGATGCAGATGCATGTATCCTTGTTACTGAATGGAAAAAGTTTGCACTTCTAACCCCTAAAATTTTTGCTGAATCAATGAAAACACCTATTCTAATAGATGGTAGACGCTTCTTTGATCCTGCAAAAATGAGAGCAGAAGGAGTCATCTATTATGGTATAGGTTTGGGAAAATAATCCATGATTTGATTCTGTCATCTAGTCATATAACACCATCTTTGCTAGAGTTTCATCGCTGAATAGCTTACTATGAGAAGATAAACCACATACCCTATTTCACCACTCACAGCTTATAGAACGGATACTTACGACCCGCTTTTCATCGTGTAGAGGGTGTCCCTGAGGATCACCAGGAATTTGGGGCATAGCTAGAATCCTTCAAAAGATACTCTTTGCTACATTAGTTAAACAGCAAAAAAATAAGAACAAAAAAGGCACAAAGGTTATATATTGTTTCACGTTTTATTACATGACTTTGGTTAGATGGTTAATTATGAAAATAGTAAAAAACAAGAAAACAAAGTTCTCTAGAACGATAATTTTGCTAAGTGTACTCTTGATTTCTTCTCTAGTAACTACTTATGCGCAAAAAAACTCTAAATCTACTCCACTATTCGTCTCAGCTCTTACCCCACACAGCGCAATAAGCATCACTGATGATAGCGGTTTTAGCAGTTTTCCTGGAACAGGGACTGTTGTAGATCCCTATGTGATCGAAGGGTATAATATTACAACAACGAGTGATAAAGGTATTTATATTGCTAGCACAACGAAATATTTCGTTATTCATAACTGTTATGTCGACGCAAACCTTGTTGGTATTCATATAGACAGCATCGCTGATGGTACGGCAACAATACTGAACAATACTTGTACAAGCAATAACAACTTTGGTATCCAGCTTTCTTCTAGTGATAATAATTCTGTAAGTGCGAACACGTGTACAAACAACTACAAAGGTATCCAGCTTTCTTCTAGTGATAATAATTCTGTAAGTGCGAACACGTGTACAAACAACATTGACTATGGTATCAGTCTTGATTTTAGTACTAATAATTCTGTAAGTGCGAACACGTGTACAAACAACACCTATGGTGGTATCCGTCTTTATTCTTCTAGTTATAATTCTGTAAGTGCGAACACGTGTACAAACAACACCTATGGTATCCGTCTTGGTGCTAGTACTACTAATAATTCTTTAATTTCGAATACGTGTAGCTACAACAGCCACTATGGTATTTTGCTTGGTTCTTCTGGTAGTACTAATAATTCTTTAATTTCGAATACGTGTAGCTACAACACCCAGGCTGGTATCGGTCTTCTTTCTTCTAGTGATAATTCTGTAAGTGCGAATAATTGTAGCAACAATACCATCTATGGTATCTTTCTAAGCCAATCAAGTTATACTTTCATTACTGACAACTTTTTACATGATAATGGTGCTTATAGCGTTCGTATCTCGATTCTATCATTTACCAACCTTATCTACGGAAATATTTTTGATAACAACAATTTTGGTGGTCCTTCACAAGCTTATGATGATGGCGTTGATAATCAATGGTTTGATCAATTATCATCAAGTGGCAACTATTGGTCAGATTGGGACGGAAGTACCACTTATTCTATTGATGGGAGTAGTACTTCCTTTGATCCTTATCCTTCTGAATATCCTCAAACTCCTCCACGTATCGAAAACGTCACTCACAGTCCATTTCCCCCCACAAACTCCAGTGCCATCACCATCTCTGCAACAATTACTGACTCTTCCGGCATTGATTCTGTCATGCTCCATTATCGTATAAATGCTGGTGGATGGGTAGTTGTTTCTATGACTCTTTCAACTGGTTCTACGTACCAAGTACCCATTGGTCCTTTTACCGTTGATACTGTTATTAGTTATTACATCACAGCTACTGACAATTGTCCTGAACATAACGAAGCTACTGAGGACAACAATGGTTTATACTACTCTTTTACTGTATCCTCTCCCGTTGTTCCTGAGTTCCAGACTCTCTCTCTGCTTTTCTTTTCGTTCAGTATTCTATTCTCGTTTGTTGTTGTTCTGATCGTTCAAAAACGGAGGAAAGAATAAACTTACCTTCTCTCCTCTAATCTTTTTTTTTTCCAGTTTATAAATAAAATTAGAACTTAGATTATTTGAGTGGATACTTTTCTTAATACCCTTTAGTTCTCTTTTTTTTGTTCTCTAAATTTCATAAATTCTCCCTAAAATCTTGTTTCTATTCCATACTTAGCTTTTCTCACCTTCCTCGTTCACTATCCTCTTTTAGGAAACCATATCCATATCCAGCTTCGTTGACTGTTACTATCACCAAGCATTTATCAGTTTTTTTTTCCTTCTTACTTATATAAATTGCAGAAATCAGAAGTTTTTCTTGTTTTCTCTCTATAAACACAGAAACCCCCACTATGCCAACATGAGAAAATCAAATTATCATTCTATTCTTCTAAACTTGATTTCTTATAACAACTTCCTTGTTATAGCCAGGGATTAGAACATTTTTGTGTTCTTTTCTAACAACAGAGTCATCAGGAGTATGTACCATTATTTTCTTGCCTTCGAGATTGGCAATAAAATCATTCAACCCTTGTGAGTTTGTATGGCCGCTGATATGAGCAGAAAAGATTTTTTGATGATATCTCTGTTTAGCAACAGGTAGAGAATTTTGCAGAGCAAATCCTACAGTATTAGGAGCTTGGTAACCACATAACAGAACTCCAGTATCTCTCTCGTCTTTTGTAGCATCTAATAGATTTCTTGCGGTTCCTCCTTGTAACATTCCATGACCAGTTACTACGATATCATTCTCCTTGAATTTATCTGGAGAGACACTTTTCTCAATATCATATTTAGCTTTAATTCCCATAATTTTGGAAACTTCCCCAGCCATTCCAGTAGTTATAATATTCTTCTTGGTTGAAATTCTTAATCTTTCCAATCGTTTAATCATTTCTTGAGTTCTACCTACTGAGAATGCAGGAATAATGAGTTTATCGCAACTTTCAGAAGCTTGAAGAATCACAGTATTAGGGTCAGCAAAAGTTGTTTGACGATTATAATAGGTTCCATCAAAAATAGTTACATCGCTATCAGTAGGGAAGTTTGCACCTTTAAATAATTCACTAGAATCTAATGAAAAATCACCTGTGAAGAAGATACTTTTCCCAAAAACATCTATTTTGTACCCACAGCTGCCAAAGATATGTGATGCAGGATAAGGTGTAACTTCAAAGCCAGGACTTACTTCAATTGTCTTTTTAGGTTTAATTGGGTTAAAAACATTGAATAGGTTAATTATGTTTGATTTATTAAGATATGCAGACTGTAAGGGTGATGCTTTTTTCTTTGTTATTCCATTCATCCTCAAAATAGAAGTTGTTGAATTTAACAATCGCTCAGTCAGCATTTTTGTTGACTGTGTTGCATACCATCTTTTACCATTTTCAGGAGTAATAAGATAAGGAAGTGCTCCAGTATGGTCTAAATGTGCATGAGTGACAAGAACTGCTTTAACATATTTTAGTGCTGGATGCCAACGAGGGATTGAGCCATTAGCTACACTCATACCATAATCTATCACGATTGCGTTGTTGTCATGTTGAATTAAGATACCCATATTACCTATATTCCCTCCTCCGAGGAAAGTTATCCTAATCTTTTGGGCAACAGAAGGGCTAGAATAAGCACGGATGGTCGCAAATTCTTTTATTATTTCATTTGGAAGTTTAGCTAATTTCTCCATAGAAACTGCTTTTGCATCGATTTTCGAAAGATGTTTTTGTAATATTGGATCTACAACAGTAGGTACAGTAGGGAATTCGTTTTCTTTGTACTTCTTCTCAATCTTCTTCTGGAATTCAGCCATTGAAGTTTTCTTTTCAAGCTTAATTTCCGAACTTTGATGTTTTGAATAGTGATAGGATAGTTCATTCAGCAGATTTTGATCAATTAGGAAATCTAGGTATCGATAATATTTTGGAGAAACTGAACTAGCAATCTCTTCCAAATATTGAGATCTGGTTTGAAGATTTTTTAGAATTCTATCAATCTCATTACCCACATAGATTTCCTGTTCTGATAAAGTGATATTAGAAATATTCTTTTTTGTAAATTTAAAGAAATCAGAGAAACCCAATGGTTTTACTCCTAGCTTTTTGGTAAATTCCAGAAAGCTAAAGTAGTTGAAAATGATTTTTCTCTTCTTTGAGTATAGCCAAAAAGCGTATACTAGGAGTTCGTTTTCCAGAATCATATTCTTCTCTAGTTCTTGAATAACTGTTCTAAATACCTCGAAATTGATGGCATCTAGCCAGTATAAATCAAATAAATAATATTCTGAAACTTCAGAGAAATTTTCAGTTAATCCCACCCAAGAGATATCGAAAATATTCGAAATGTTTGTATTCTTACATGTAAAATAGGGATCGTTACTTATTTTCACAAATTCCCTGCAATCATCATAAATTGTCTGATAAATTTTGCTAAGTTTAATGTTTGGCTTAATTTTCATGATGTATTCTAAGTATTGTTTAATGTCGTTTGTCATTACTAATTACCTTGTAAATTATTGAAATGTAAAATGTTTTATATAATGTGAATTGTTTTTTTGAATAATTTAATAAGAAATAAGAGTGTCGTTAATCTTCGTTTGTATCGCTCTCAAGAAGACTGCTAAAAGCGTCTCTTAACTCACCTTGTAAGGCTTCTTTCATTTGTTTTGTTGATCTAGCTGGAGTTGATGGTGCATCAGATGGTCCGAATTCTTTTTCTTCATCATCGGCTTCTGAAATTCGAGAAGCTCGTTTAGCTAAAGCATCTTTAACTTCCATGTTAAGTGCAAAGGATGCGGGCATTGACTCAGATTCTCCTGCTGCTGCTGCTCTTTCTTTCCTATGTTCATCAGGGTCTACTTTAGTTAACCCTGCTCGTATACCTTGAATATCATTTGCACTAACACCAAAAGGACTGAAAGTAGCTGGTGCTCCATCTGGATCTCCTGGTGCTCCAGCTGCTGCAGTTTGTTCAGGAGCTTTCTGTAAACCAGCTGCTGCTTTCATTAAATCATCACTACTAATACCTCCACCAGTTGAACCCTGAGCTCCTGCAGGTGCTGGCATTGCACTTAAATCTGGAGCTCCTCCACTTGGTGCTGCAGAAAGATTTGGTGCGCCTACTGAACCAGGATTAGCTCCTTCGAGGGAAGGTGCTGATTGTGCTGCTGCTGGTGCTGCTGCTGGTGCTGCTGCTGCTGCTGCTGGTGCTGCTGCTGCTGCTGCTGAAGCTACGCCTAACGCTCTTTCAACCGCATTTATTCTTGAATCTAATACATTCATATAATCCTCCATCCTCTCGGTTGATTTAACCATTATCGCACCGAAATTTTCAATCAATTTGGTAAGCTTCATAATGGCTTTCTTAGAGGTTTCAGAACTACCAGATAAGAGACCATCTAGATAATCATCAATTGACACATGTATCATGTAAACTCCAAAAAAGAAATATAAAAAGTCTATGATATTCCTCAAAATTATCAATTTAAAAATTTTAAAAAAAACTGATAGTTATCATTTCAAAACTTCAAAAATTGAGCTAATCACAGATTCTACGTCTTCTTTTGTTATGCCAAAGTATGTAACCATTCTAAACAGCTGATCTTCCATAAAAGTTACTAGAATACCTTTTTTCTCTAGTTTATCAGCTACATCTCCAGCTGATAACTTGCTTTCTGTAGTATCTACTATGACGATATTAGTATCATACGGCTTAACATTGAAGTTTTGAATCTCTTCTAATGCTTTACCAAGCATTTTAGCATGATTATGGTCCTCAGCTAAACGATCAATCATATTAGTCAACGCATAGATCCCTGGTGCTGCAATTATTCCTGCTTGCCTCATTCCGCCCCCGACAATCTTTCTATTTCTTCTAGATTTAAAAATAAAATCTTCTGTTCCTACAATCAATGAGCCAATAGGACAACCTAAACCTTTACTCAAACATATTTGAACACTATCTACCTTCTCAGCAAGTTTAGCTGCAGATATGCCAGTAGCAACTGCAGCATTAAATAATCTAGCTCCATCTAGATGAACTGATCCACCATTCTCATTAGCTATTTTTGACAAAGTATCAATGTTATCCTTTGGAATTATTCTTCCACCACCCCTGTTGTGAGTGTTTTCAAGACAAAGTAATCTTGGAATAACTTTGTGAACATTATAAGGAGTTGTGAAAATAGATTCTATGTCCTTTGGATCCATTAATCCATTTTCACCATTAACTATCATTGGATAAGCTCCTGATACTTGAGAAACCCCTCCAACTTCATACAAATTAATATGACTCTCTTTTTCTAAAACTACTCCATCCCCTCTAGCAAGATGTGTCATATGTGAAACCAAATTTCCTTGCGTTCCGCTAGTTACTAACAATCCTGCTTCTTTACCTAATTTTTTAGCTATAAGGGCTTCTAGTTCAATTACTGTTGGGTCCTCTTCCCAGACATCATCACCCAATTTCGCATTCATAATAGATTCCATCATCTCTTTGGATGGAAGAGTAAAAGTATCAGAACGTAAGTCTATCATTGTATTTTCGGAAAATTAAGCAAATTTAAAGTTATCTGATTCTTTTCTTTTTTCTGAATTTGAGAATTAGAAAGACTGGTAATAGACTAAGTATCATTGAAATTTGTCTTAAGGATAAAGTTGCTGTATTTCCATCATCAATTACTTCTACTAATACAGATTTAGAAACAGCTTGAGTATTATCAGTTGAAATTGTAAAAGTAACATTTGCTACACCTATTTCAAGGAAAGTAAGATTAAACCTAGCTATTTGTTGCTGTCCAGGCTCAAGACCGGTAATTGAACCCTCTAACACAAGTACGTCTTGGCTTATATTTACATCAGCTTCCGCCTTTACATTTTTAATTTCTGCCATAGTGAATTGACCACTATTCTTTACAGTGATATTGACGAAAAGTGGCTGATTCAATATTGCTGGTGATGGGTATGTCTCTATTTTTGTGATTTCAAGTATTGTTTCATCCAATGGTTCATTTGTAGGAATTACAAAGTTATGTACTGAATCTTCAGAAAGTTCTGTTGAGCAGGTATAACTAGTAGAACTGCTCAATAATAAAATCATAAGAAAGACAAATGAAGAACTAAGAATGAAGGAGGTTTTAGTTTTCATTGCGAGTTACCTAGAATAATACTTTATCAGAGAAGACATATGAACCTTTTTGAAAATTAACTCAATTCGAGAAAGAAACTTATATGGGTACTTTTATGCAAGTATATCATGAAGATTTTCAAGATTTACTCTGAATATGCTCGTGCATATCATGAGATGTATCAAACAATATTCGATTATGAGGAAGAATTCAAGATTTATGATAAATATCTTTCAAAGATTAAAGCTAAGAAAATTCTTGAAATAGGCAGTGGGAGCGGAAATATGGCTAAATTATTCATTGAGAATAAATACAACTATACTGGCCTAGATATTTCGAAAGAGATGATTGAGCTCTCGAAGGAATATGTGCCAAAAGGGAATTTTATCAGAGGTGATATGCGACATCTGGAGTTAAATGAAACCTATGATGCAGTTGTTGTTACAGGAAGAACTTTTACTCACATGACTACTAATCATGATGTAATGTTTGCTTTGAATTCAATTCATGAAGTTTTAAATCATGAAGGATGGTTAATATTTGATAATTTTGATGCATCTGTGATTTTTACAGATTTCAGAGAAGAATCTCAACATAAGTCTCAATATGATAATAGAAAGTATCTCAGATTAAGCGAAACATCTTTTGATTTAGAACATGGTTGGACTTGGAAATGGAAATCTCATTATGAAATAATAGAAGAAGAACAGAAAACATCTTTTGATGATGAAATCACTCTTCGAGCTTTTACTGAGGATGAATTGAGATTATACCTAATAATTAATGGTTTCAAGGTTTGTAATTTGGAAAAATCATCAAATGCTATCCTTACTGTTGCACAGAAAATAAATGAAAAGAAAACTAATGCTCAAAATATCTATTTCAAACAGAAGTTAAATAATTTTAGTGAAATTTAATTGGCTTTGGTAGTTTATCAACATATTTCAGAAAAGTCTCAGGCCAGTTCTTCTGGTTTAGTCCTTTCTGAGAAATGAATGCTGTGAGAAACCTTTCAAAAGATCCACCACAACAGCCTGACCATAACTCAATATTTCCTTCAGCTTTTACGGAGAAACCTTTAGGATATTTTGTACCAATAATCGAAACATTTTGAATTTCAAGCCATTCACTTTCATCTCTTGACCCACGATAAGGCATATAAGCTTCGAAATCAACTGTTCCAACAAGGTCTGTTGATCTATCCATTTTTTGTTCAGTTGCTGATTGTTGTAACCACCATGGCGTGACTTGTGCTTCTCTTAATTCAAGATCAAGTACTTCATTGAATATTATTCTCATTTTATCTCTAACAGCAGTTCCTATCTTCTTAGTTTGTTTTGGAGAACCTATAAATAAGGTTTCAATACGGTGGAGCTCATCAACTCTTTCAAAACCATAAGCAGATCCTGCTTCATACCTATATGTAGGACCACTCCAATCATAGATCTTAATTGGAAGGCTGCTTTTAGTAAGTGTTTTTCCCTGTAACCAAGCCCAAAATGGAGGACATTGAGCATATGATAACCCTCCAATAGGTGCTGTTACTTTTTCTCCTATTTTTTCAGTTGGGATTGTTTTTGTAATAGTAATATAATCAGCTATTTCCTCAAAATACTCAGGGGTTGGATCTTTGGGTTGCACAACGAAGTAAGGTTCAAAACCACCTTGATAGAGCCCTTCTGCGTGTTCTGATCTAAGCCAAATAGACCAGTCAACAAGTTTTGGAATCATCATTTGTTCAAATTCTAATGGTTTGTAAATGTAATCTACCATAATTTGTTTCAAAGCTTCAGCAAGTTTTGTTATTGTTGGTGATAGAATCCACTGATTTCGATAATTTGTTCTTTGGATCCAATTAGCATCTTGCATTAGGGTTGTTGGATTATCGTCTGTAAATAGTTCTTTTTCCTCACTTGACCAAACTATCTCATGATGTTCTTTCTTTGCTCCATAGTGCTGTTTTACTGCTTTATCATTGACTCTACGAACTATACGCTCGATAGTTCCTTTTTCTACAAAATCTTCAGAAATTTCAGGGTCAATTTCGATTTTAGCAAAGAATTTGTCTTCTTTCTTGCTGAATTCAATTTTCTTGGTTAAAGGAAGTGTAAATTCTTTGAGAGGTTCCTGTTCAATTTCTGTTTCAATAGTATACTTAGTAAAAGTAAATCCTCTTAATCCGACTCTATACTTTTTACCAATAGCTTCAGCTAATTGTTTTCGAATTCTAAGGATAGCTACATGAGGAGGGAGAGAATTAATGGATGCTATAACTAAGCTTAGTTGATTATCAGCTGTATTAATGTTGGTTATTGCAAATTCTCCATCTTTTCTAGCTTGTTGTGTATTCTCAGTAAATTGAGTAAAGAATTCTTTTATGTCTTCGGCGCTTTCATCTGGTAGAGGACCACTCAGAGTGAAAGATGCAGCTAAGTAGTGTTTCATGTTATTATCATTAAAAGAAAAATGTTATCTCATTTTAACTTTTCCGAAGATTGATAATAAAAAAAGAGGAAGAAGAGATTATTTATTATTGTTTTCTTCTTGAATCTGCAGATATTCTTTCAAGATTTTCTTTAGAGAATTCTTAGTTATTCTTGAATCTTCTGTGATTTTACCATCTGTTAATCTTATGTGTCTAAATCCAGGACGTAGTAGAGATAAATCATGAGAGCACATGATGAAGGTAACCTCGTTCTGTTCAACAGCATCTATTAGGACATCCATCAGAGTTCGAGCTAAATCTGAATCCATGTTAGCTGTAGGTTCATCTGCTAGTAGAACCTGAGTTTGTCTGGTAAGAGCTAACGCTAATGTTGCTCTTTGTTTTTCTCCTGCACTCAGTTCATCTGGGTAAGAATCAAGTTTGTGTTGAATATGGCATTGTTTAGCTACCTCTTCACCTAATCTAGGATCATAATCTTTACCTTGGAATAGATAAGGAATCAATAAGTTATCTCTCAGCTCTATCGGTTCGAATAAACTATGATATTGAGTGATATAGGAAATATTAGCTAATCTGAAATCTGAAACAGATGTATCATCTCCATGACTGATTTTGAATCCATCAATCGTTAACTCTCCTTCATCAGGTTTGAGTAAACCAGCTATTAAATTGAGTAAAGTAGTTTTTCCTACACCTGAAGGTCCAGACATGAAGATAAAATCACCCTTCTTAATTTCTAAGTCAACACCTTTGATAACTGGATAATTTTTACCGAATATCCTGTAACCTCTATGAACCTCTTTAATTTTAACTAGAGTTTTGGCTTTGGGGTTAGGTTTGAATTCTCTATCGAAAAGATAATCAATATCATCAAAAGAAATCTCGTCCACAGTTTCCTTATATTCCTCAGGAGATTGCTGAAGAATATTGAATACTTCTTCTTTAGTTACAAGATCAGGATTCCACATCATGGCAAGTTTTTTCGAAGGATGAACCTCAAATTCAGCAACATCTCTTAAAGCAGCTGATGATTTGATTTTTTCAGGGATTTGGATGAAATTGGAAGCATCTATATAAACAGTGTTTAAAACAGAAGCATCCTTTAAGAAATCCATTTGAGATTTATCTGATTCATAACCTACTCCAACCAATCTTCCATCACGAATAAGGAAACTTTTTCTGAATGCATTCCTGTATCTCACATCATGAGTTACAATTACCATGGTTGTCCCTAATTCTTCATTTACTTCCTTCAAAGTATCAATTATTTCAAATGTATTTGTACTATCGAGCTGACCAGTGGGTTCATCAGCCAAAACAAACTCTGGTTGCCTAGCTAAAGCAATAGCTACTGATAATCTCATTGATTCTCCTCCACTCAGTTTTGCTGCTCTGTTGATCTTGACATGTTGAAGGTTAAATAAAGTTAGGAGTTCTTCCATCTCTTTCTTTGCGATTTCTCTTGGAGTGTGTTTCATTTTCATAGGCATTAGCAGATTATCTTTCGCAGTAAGATTTGAGAATAGGTTTCTACTTGTGAATTGATTAACCAGTCCTATTCTTTCGTATCTGAATTTTCTCCTTTCTTTCTCATTTAATCTGTCAATCTGTACTCCACCAATTAAGATTAGTCCACCAGTTGGAACATCTGTTCCAGATAGCAAATTGATCAGAGTGGTTTTTCCAGCTCCTGAAGGACCAATAATGGACACTAATTCTCCATCAGCTACATCCAAATCTAGCCCTCTAAGGGCTGAAACCTTATAATCTGTCACTTTGTCGTGATATATTTTTATTAAGTCTAAACATCTAATCATTTCTCATCACTCCAGGTTCCTTGGCATATATTTTGCATAATTCGCTTTCATCGAGAAGTAGAATATTGACATGAACAGCACTGGCGCGATGATATACGCTATAATCATCGCTCCTAAATTGAAATCTATTAAGAAATTAATTCCTGAATAGAAGTAATTCTTTATTACCATCAGGAAGAGTGAAATCAGACCGAACGCTGCTCCTGTTCCTATAATCATTCCTGGTAGTACTCCTGCCATAAACGTTTCTGTCATCGTTAGCTGTATTATACGCTTCGTTGATATTCCCATTTTCTTTAGTCTGTCATTCTTGTTTGTTCTTTGTTGAAGAATCTTTAATGGATTACTTATACTAATAAATACAATCGCTATTAAACAGATTAAAATTGATAACACAAATTCAGCTGAGATTATATTATAGAATGGGAAACTTTCAAATTTAGTTGTTTCAATATCTTCTTCTGAAGATTTGACACTTATTCCTAATTCCTCTTCTATTTGGTGTTTGACAGCTATGTGATCAAATCCCTTAGCCACTTTGATAAGTAGTCTATCGTTTATATTCTCTCCTGAATGACCGGGATGAATAATCGGTTTTATCAATGCATAGTTTGCTTCAGTCATAAGAACCGCTGCTATTCGGCTTGTCTCTCCAGGAACATATTTTCCTACAGTATAGAAAATAGGTATATAATCAAATTCACCAGTGATACTGAATGTTATATCCATTGGAGGAATAACCTCAGTAAATGTAAATGTATCCTCATTTTCTGCAAACTCTTTATTGAAGATGTAGGTTGCCATCATTGAAGTGTTTTCGCTCAATTTGGTTATCTGATTATCCCAATCTTTGAACATCCGTCTGGGTGGTCGATAAGACGTTGCTAAATATTCCGTCGTATTCTGAATTAGATATACTTGAACAGCATCATAATTGACAACAGCTCCTTCTATTTCTCTAACAAAAGCTGTATTTTCAACTCCAGTTATATTTTGTACTAGGGGTAGAAGTACTGACTCATTGAAATTCATCCAATTATTGATATATAAATCTGCACCATTATAGAAGTAGACATCTTTTTCAAAATTAAGCTGTAAAGTAGTAGGGCTTATTATAGATGGTAGTGTTATTCCCACAATAAGTAGAAATGCTAAGTAAATATTCTTGAATAATTTAATATCTGATCTTATTTCAACTAAACTGAATGTTCCTAAACTTTTTCTAATATTCCACGAAATTTTGCTGATCGCTATCATTAAAATTGAAAACAAATCTTTTAACAGTAAACCTAAACCTAAGAATATTAGTAAAACTCCAAAACCTGCTAGGTAGATGAACACCATTAAAATGGATGTGCTAGCTGTTCCTCCAATACTTTGGAATAGAAGCTGAAATAGTGCAAGAGATCCCCAAGCCATTAATCCTCCTCCCACAATAAGAAGTATTGGAGGTAATCTGATCTGCTTGAATAAACTAGCAATTCTTTGTGGTGTTTTCTGGAATCTAACCCTTTTAGTTTTGGACATACGCCATATTTTAGGAGTTGCTATAAACACTAAACCAAGAATAGTAAAAGCAACAGCTACACCTACTCCAGCGAACTGCAAAGATGATGATGGATTATTAAACGATATAAACGAATCTATTCTCAGAAGAGCAGGTGCTAGTGCTACTGAAATTCCAAATCCTATTGCCGTAGCAATTACAGATTCCACAACTTTCAATGATATATAATTAACTGCAATCCGCGTTGATTTTACTCCCTTAGATTGGAATATCTCGATTTCCTGTTCTAGACTTTGAGTATATAATTCATTAGTCTCAGAGATCAGAAACATTGCTAAATAGATTATGGGCATTGCAAGAGTAAAGAACAAGAAAACAGATGAATTTAGATTTGGTTCTAATATGTCAAGCATATCTGATATTTCTCCTGAATAATCCCATTTTGAATTGCGATAAGTTGGTTCAAAACTGAAGAATGTATCTGGACGACCTTTTAACTCCTCATTCTCTTGACTAAGAAGGGTTAGCTGATTAGGTGAAAGGTCACTAAAGTCGTAGATAAACTGTATAACAGTGGAAACAAACATATAATACGGATAAAGATCTTCCAAATTCTGCCAAGCCAGCTCGCCACATCCTAATATTGTTGAAAAAAATCCATCGAGACTTGATATTGCATCTAGTGGAAGATTGTATTCATTCCAAATTCTGCTATAATTTGCTCCTGAGGGGGGTACATATACTCCCACTACTTCTAATGAAACATTAGTGTCTCCAGTTTCAGTATTATAGACGTTAACTTGAGAACCCCAAAGCGTGAAATTTCCTCCTAAAGTAATATTTAGGTTGGCATTACCTAATAAGTCCTGACCTATTAGTATTTCTCCTTTGCTTGTAGGCATTCTTCCGGAGACTAGATTTTCACTGATGATTGTGGAATAGTTCTCTGACAAACTTATATAATTTGCATTGACGTAATTTAAACCAGGAATCTCAGGATTGTCTAATGTTACATAAAATGTTGTCATATATTCGTAATCGGATATTATACTAGCTAAATTTGGATAATTCACATAAAATTCTGTTAAAACTTCTCCTAAAGCAAGTTGTTCAAAATTCTTTAATAATGGATTTCGAGCCCCAAAACCTCCTGTGTCATAATTCAAGGTAAAAGTCATACTAGGAATCCCAGAGTTGAGTAGGTCAATTCTAGAAGAATACTCATCAAGTAAAACTCCTTGCTTAGAACTATAAACGGTAGTACTAGTTATTATGATAACGGCAAGAACTGTCATACCAATAAGGTTCATCATATGCCGTTTTTTATTCGTTTTAAATAGTGTATAAATCGCTGAAAGCGAATTGAATAATAAATACCATAAATTAGTTAAAACCAGTAGAAATTTGGATTTACCTTCATAGAATGGTCTAGTCAAAAATGCTTTCGCGTTTATGAACATTAACTTGACTCTCCTTCTAAAGACCAATATCGTAATTCCTATCAAACCAATAAAAACAACTAGATAAATTCCTGCAGAATGCCAGAACAAATTCAAAGATCCAACAATCTCTATTTGTGAGACATGCAGTTCAAAAAATACTCCTAAATCAATTGTATTCGAAACATAAAATCCAATAAGTTTCTCTTCAGAGATTGTAGCTTCTTCTACCTCTTCTTCCTCTAATGATGTAGAATGTGTGTATATACGATCTCCATCGTCTGTTTCCAGTGAGGTAAATGAATGGATATTCTTATTATTTGGAACATTATAGATGTCAAATTGTTCCAGCTCAAAAATACCTGTATAATTGTCTCTTATAATGGAAATAGTTGACTTTAATTTTTCACCAACAAAGAACTCATCATACTCAAGATACGGCTCTGAATTGAAAATATACTCAGTATAGTTATCTTTTTCTTCAACGATGAAACTATCATAGTTGAAAATCCCGATATCTGTTTCTGTGAAGTTTGAAAAGGATGTAGTATCATTAACTCCATATCTGATTGTATACAATTTTGAATTTCTAGCTAAAACAAGATTGAACATTCCGTCCTTCGTAACGAAAAATCTAGGATCAAACCTTCCTTCATTTAACAACATAACATTGGTGATATTTGATATACCAGTTGAGCTATTGGCAACCGTTGTTATATAAAAATGGTCAGGATTTCCTTGAAATATATATTGATATCCTGTATACACCATACCATCAGCATAATGCATATCCATCATATAATCGAATTCTTCTTCAGTAGACCAAACTTCTACAAAATCTTCATCAGTATACCAAAGGTTTGTTGTTACATTATCTCTGAATACTCTATAATGTTGATATTTCGTATACGCATTTTCTGAAGTTGGCGGATAATTAGCTATGAATATGAGAAATAAATCAAAATGTCTAAGTCCATCTGGAAATACCCTAATGCGTGGATAGTTAGCTCTTGAATTGTATTGGTAAACCTCAAAATCATATCCTCCTTCTTCTGGCGTCCAAGTGTACATATGGAAGAAAGTGATATCATAAAACGCATGATATGAATAGAATAAAACGACCCCATCTTCTACTGCAAACACTTCGAAGAAATCTAAGGGATATTCGTCTACTATTATTAATGTCGTTTCATCATTAACCACATGGATTATTTTGAAAGTGTCATTTTCGTAAACTATCTTAGCAAAGAAGTGAAAGTTGCTAAAATTATCAAAAATTATTCTCGTCTCTATATCTGTTTCCTCATCTGTTCTTTCAGTAAGTAGAAAAAGATCTTCATTTACTCCATCTTCTAAAGCATATGAACCTGTTTGAATAATCAAAGAACTAGTTACAAATGAAAATAATAATACAAATAACGTTATTCTATTCCTAAACTTCATTAGACTTCCCAATATTCTAACATTTATAAGTTCATTGCTGACTTGTTTACTTAACTCTTTTTTTAAACAAATTTAAAAGCTTATTGTGAGAAAGCATTCTTCAGATGTTAAGGCTTCTAACTGGATAATTCAATACTTGCCTATATTTATATTTTTACACGAATGAGAATGAAATTCTTAATCTTTAAGAAATGCATTCTTACTCCAATTGGCTTTCATTTGAAACATTTAAATAGTTATGAAACTTGGAAGACCAAGAAAGGTAGAAGACTGATACTCACCACACCCAGAGGTTATTAACTTGGACAAAACTGAAGAAACTAAGCTTTTAACAGAAGCTGGAAGAAAGAAAATAGAATGGACGAAAAAGAGAATCTTGATGGTAATACTCTTCTCTCTGTTAGTACTCGTTTCTATTGCAGTTCTGATCGTATCTTTTGTAAAAAAGACTTTCTTGTTTGAACTAGTACGCGATTATTTTCTCTTACCACTTGAAGCTATAGGATATTGGTCGATTCTTTTGTTCTTAGTTTTAATGATAGTACAAAGTTTGATTGTACCTATTCCCTCAGAATTAGTTCTGCTTGCAGGAGGTATGTTATATGGGTCCTGGTTAGGAGCATGGGGTGTTGTGTTAGGAGTTGCAGTAGGTGTTGTTGGTTCAGTTTTAAGTGGAGTCGTTACATACTATATCGCAAATAAAGGTGGAAGACCTATTCTAGAAGCTACGGGAGAATATGTGAAAATAGCTGATAAATTTGTTTTTGCAATGGATCTCTGGATCGAGAAATGGGGTATATGGGCGATTATTACAGGAAGAGCCATACCAGTCATTATGTTCGATCCCATCTCTTATGCAGCTGGGATATCTAATATAAAGTGGAAGATGTATAATCTTGCAACTTTTATTGGTTCTATTCCTAGAGCAATTTTCTATGCTGTAATCGGTTATCAAATGGTCACTGCTCCAGGTTGGATTGATATTCACAATCTTACTCCTGAACAATTGGATACAGCAGCTGGAAACTTTAATCTTATATTCTACATCATTTTTGGTGTTTTGATTTTGATGTTTGTAGTTGCTACAATTGTATCAAATAGAATTCAGAAGAAAAGAGATTTAGTTCAACTAACTGAATCCAAAACTGAAGAAATTAAAAATGAAAAGGATATAGTAGAAAATAATGTACAAGAAGAATCTGCAACTTAGTATCCTTCCTCAAGATTTACAATATTTTTCACCTGCTCTCTTTTGATGAACCTGTTAACGTTCAGAAAGAGTTCTTTTCTTAGGTCCATAAAAGAAAGGTCAGTTACCCATGCTCGATGAGCACTCATGATGATATTATCTAATTCTTGAAAAGGATATGATGATGGATAGCAGGGGTTTGGTTGTTGTTCTTGTTCTCCTCCACCTCTTCTATCGGGATAATCGTACCAGACATCAATAGCTGCTCCTCTGATTTTTCTGTCCTTTAGTGCATCATATAATGCTTTATCGTTTATAGTTGCACCTCTTCCAACATTAACAATTATTGTATCAGGCTTCATCACCATGAAATCCTCTGCATCTAGAAAATCAGTTGATTTAGGTGTTAAAGGGAGACTATTGAATATGAAATCAGCTTGTTCTATAGCCTCTTTCTTCTTATCAGGTAAGAACACCGTAACTTCTGGATCATCACATGTTTCTGATCTCTTTAGTGCTATGTATCGCATATCAAAAGGTTTACAGAATTTTTTGAAATTCTTAGCAATTTCACCAAATCCTAAGAAGAGTATTGTTTTATTGAAAAGAGTTACAGAAGTTCCTCTTTGAGGATCCCAAATTCCCTGACGTAGTAATTGATCACTTGTTAGAAGATTCTTTGACGCTGCAACAAGCATTGAAAAACCATGTTCTGCTATGATAAAAGAATGTGCATGAGAATTGCAGAGTATTATTCCATTCTCCTTGAAAAACTGTAAATTGTGTCTATTAACTCCTGTTCCAAAGATTTGCTGCATTTTTAGTTTCTTAGCTTTTGACAATTGTTCATCAGAAAGACTACCTCCAACAACTATCTCAGCTTTGGTTAATGATTCTTCTTTTTCATCTTCATTCAGATCCTGGAAAAAGGTTAGAATCGTAGATTTATCAATGATGTTCTTAGCAGCTGTCTTGTCTTCTTCAGATAAGTTGCCCATTAAAAGTACATTCATTATTTTTGTGGAAAACTCCAGTTTTAAAGACTTTATGCTAGAACAAATTGGTTCAGCTAACCACAAAAAAACCTTCATATAGTCTAGTAACTAGTAAAGCTTATACCATGAGTGATGATACAGATTCTTCTGATATGTTTGCTTTAATTAAGCAGCTAAAATATAGCTCTATACCTTTACAAAGAGAAAGAGCTGCTTATATTCTTGCTAATTTTCGTCACTCAAAAGCTTTAGAAGCTCTGCTAAATGCTCAATTGCAGGATCCTAATCCCAAAGTAAGAGATGCGGCTTCTCAAGCTCTTGCATCCTTAATCACTTCAGAAGATTTTGATGAAGGAATAGTTGAAGAATTGAAATCAGAAGGTAAAGATATAGATCCGACTTTAGGTAGTGATTTATTCAATCTGTCAAAGGAATTTGAAATAATCCGTAAAGGAATGAAAAAAGAAAAATATAATCTAAAGGATTCAATCGAACTACGTCAATTGTTTAGGGCAGTAGACAAAGATCGTTATCTCAAAAAACAACCTAATGTAAAGACTCTGATAAATTCCATACTTCTACTCCCTATTGACAATCCAGACATGGGGAGAGATGTCGCAATCGGAATAGGAGAAATTCTTAGGGTAAGTACAGAAGAAACTGAGAGACTTACTGCTATTGGCTGCCTTAATAATATAATAACAAATATTGACAAATATACACCCTATTTCGGAATCGCTGAAGCATATATTATGTTGTTCAAAGCGTCTGAAGATTTTGAAATGAGGATTACTGCGTTTAAATGCCTCGAGGAAATAATAGTTAAAAGGAAAACATTAGCAAAATTAAATCAATATACAAATGATATAGTGAAACTACTAACATTCTCATATGATCAAAAAATAAGAGAAATTGCTATGTGTGCTTATCCTGATTTGGTTCTGACAAGAGAAGAGAAAATTCCTTTTCTAGTTGATCTTATCATAGGTGTTGTTCGAGCTACTTATGAAGATATGTTAAGAGAAATGGGACTTAAAGCTCTTGAAGCAATTATTATTCGCAACAATCTCTCTGACCTCAATGTTCAGAGAATAATTAAAATCCTTAAGTCGCATCATACAAAAAATGTTAGAACAACAGCAATTGAGCTATTTACTCAAGTTATTCTCCAATCAAACCCAGAAGTTGTTGAAACCTCAATAAAAGTTATCATGAAAGTTGTACTGAATACAAAAGAAGAGAACATCTGTTATACTGCTCTTCAAAACATTGAGAAATACACTTTCATGCCTTTAGATACTGATCTAATTTTGATAATCTTAAGAACATTGGGAGATATAACTCTAAAATCCTATCATCCATTCTTGGCTTTTAGAGCATATAACATTGTAGAGAGTATAATCTTAAACAATCCAGAAAAATTCACTTTGGACTTTGCTGAAACATTTGTAGATTGTTTGAAACTTCACAAAGATATAGGTGTTATAGAACAAATACTTTTGACTTATTCAGAGCTGATTACAACTCGACATCTTATTCCAAGTGATGTGAAACAATTTATCAAAACAATTTTGTATGTGTCAACTGATCCAGAAATCTTAGAAGGATTAGTTAACATCTTCAAAGAATTAATGATATCTGATAAACGAGTAGTACCTGAAAAAGTTGTTAACAAATTAATGGAAATTGTAAGTAAGACCTTAGTTAAGGATGATATTTTCTTACTTCTTACAGAATTAAAGATTGAAGACTACTTTTAAAAGTTAAATGTAAAAGAGTATTTGAGAAAATACTATCAAGGATACAACAATACACATCTCCCAGACATTCATTTTGAATTCCCGAATAACATTCCGAAATAAAATAGGTGATATTACTGAAAAAAGTAAGAAGAATGTTCCTGGAATATAGAGATAAATAACATGGTTTTCATAAGAAATATTATAATTATACATTAAACCAAAAAAGGCTGTTATGGTGATAAAACTGATAACAGTGTAAATGATGAAAAGCTGTCTAACTCCTTTAAGTAAGTCCATTTTGTAGGCTAAATAAATCATTGGCACATAAAAAAAGAAAATATCAGTGTAAAAGTCAGTAGTTTGTAAGAGTTTTAGTTTAAACATATCTCTTGGTAAGAACTCATTAAAGCTCTCAAATGGAACAATCGGAAAGCCAACCATTTGATTGCTGAAAGGCCATAGTAAATAAACACCATATAGGTAGAGCATATCCAGAAAAATGTGTATGGTTATACCTGCAAATAATCCAAGAGCAAGACCTACAAAATCATACTTGTATTTCCTCTTAACATACGGAATAAAACTAATGGATAAGATAATCAAAGGAACTAAAATCATGAATAATAAACTGTGGGTTAGAGATCTGTGGATTGCTATAGCTAAGTCTCTATCTCTAGTAATTATATATACAATTGCAGAAACTACAATATCTATATCAGGTAAAATTGCCCCAAATACAGCACCTAACTTGAACTCTTTTCTCTTAGTTAAACTAGCTAGTAAGAGTCCAGATAAGAGGTGTATTCCGCCTTGCACAGATGTAATTAAAACAGATTGAATATTTAATATTTTTGCAATTTAAAGAAAAAAGTTTCTAAGAAGCAGTAATTTTCTCTATTGATTTACCGATTTTGTTGATAATCTCTTTCGCTTCATCTTCTTGTATATCTCCATGAACAAAAACACGACAAGAAGGATAGATGGAAATTTTATTGCCTTTTTCGTCATCAAGAAAGATTAGCATAACTCTAGTTTCACGCAATAATTTGTAAGATTTAAGATTATGAAGGAGCTCATTCTTCAGGTCCCCTAAAGGAACTTCATGAAACTCTTCCGGGATACCTTCAAATCCCTTCTTCTTCTTACAAGGGGCAACGGTTTCGTAAATCATCTAAGTAATAAGAAATCTTGAACTATTTTTAATTTTCGTCTAAATACAATTTTGAATAGAAGAGAAAAAAAGAGGAAATCAGAGTTTATTTCTTCCTTTTTCGTATAAGGGATACTATACTAGATAATCCTAGTAAACTAAATACAATTAATGATATAACCACTAAATGATGCTTTCTCACTAGTATATTCTGCTAGTTCAAGATATGATTTTGCTAAATCTATGTCATAAATATAAGGAGTTAGACTTGAATCAAATCCTGCACATGAATCAGGAACTGGAGAAATACTAGGAGTTCCTATACCATCAAATTCATTATCAATGATAGTTTGTCGGGGAATTGCATGACTAATAGCTTTTCTTATGTTAAGTGCTGCCTCAGCTGTTCCTTCTGGAGTTAGTTCACCTGTTCCAATTATTGGGTGAAGCATATTTACTTCAATTTGATTGAGAATATTCGTGTTAAGAATTAGTCCACTTATCCCAGCTAAACTATTTAGATAGGTTATGTTTAAATTCTGAGTGAATGGTTTAAGTCTCCATACTTCATCTGTTACAATATCAACTTCATCATTGACTAGTTTTGATAATGCCTCATTTATATCTGGGATATAGTGTAATTGTAATTCTTCTAATTTAGCATCTTCTCCGCTTGATGCGGTGATATTATTCCAGTAAGGATTGGGAATAAGCTTTATTGTCTGTTCTGCGACATTAAAAGTATCAAGCACAAAAGGGCCACATGATTTTACTAAAGTGTCAGAAACATTAGCAGTAAACGGAATATCGTTAACTATGGAATATCCATGTGTAGTAATTGCAGGTTCCACATACTTCATATCAAAGATTACTGGTCTATGCACTTATTAGGTGGAACTATTGGAGACGATATAATAACTGGATGGACAAAATCATTGTTCAATGCTAAAATAGACCTAGCAACAGGAGTTCTTGTAGTCAATGGACAAACTTGGTTTTACATCACATGGGGAGATCTATCAGGATATTTCACTGGAACTATCATGGCTAAGAAAGTAGGTGGAATGCTTTATGGGATGTTTACATTACAAGGCTTTGAGGATTTTGAAGGAATGAAACTGTTTGGTATTCTATGGAATATTGATGGTACGACAAATGGTTTTCTTGGAACCGTCGTCCACTGAGAGCAGGAAAGTTGACTGATCTTGCCATACGCTCTCTACCCGGGTAAAAAGAGTAGCAGGAGCGAGTAACCCTGAGCGATTTTTCTACGAGTTTATATATGAAAGTACACATAGCAAGTTAGAAGGTGTGCGTTTCAGCATGTATCTGGTTCGCAACTACACAAGTGGTTGTCCCTCAGTAAATCTACCTTGAACCAGGGGGCCTAGCTAGCTCGGTGCTGATGCTCCACCAACTATCGCAGACCTAAATCTGCATAACTTCCCCTCAACGCACGTGAGGGGACCCACTTAAACGACGGTTAGGCGCCTTCTGGTAAGTTTAACCAAGTTTCATAACGTGCGTTCTAATACCTAACTAATATTTCACCTTGTTTAAATGACAAATAGAAAGAGAGTGAAAACTCTCCTTCTTTTTTTTTCTTGATAATACTTAAAAGCGTGTAATAGATAAGAAATCTATGAGAAATAAACTTCTAAGGATAAATCTTTCAAACAGAACAATGAAAAAAGAAGAAATTCCAGAAGACGTTTACAAGAAATATATAGGTGGAACTGGATTTATTTCATATTATCTATACAAAGAACTTCAGAAAAAAATTGATCCCTTATCACCTGAAAATAAGATCATAATCGCACCAGGTCCAGCATCAGGTACACGCATACCAATCACTGGACGTTATGCAGTAGGTACTAAGAGTCCTCTCACAAACCATTTTCTAGATAGTCATGTAGGAGGATTTTTGGGACCCGAAATCAGATTTGCAGGATATGACCTTATTATTCTGGAAGGTAAATCATCTAATCCAGTTTATGTATCAATCAAAGACGATGCCATTGAAATCAAGGACGCAAAACATCTTTGGGGTAAACTCTCTTATGAAACTGAAGATAAGATAAAAGAAGATGAAAACGAACCCAGAATGAGGGTTATTTGTATTGGTCCAGCTGGAGAAAATCTTGTTGCTATATCTTGCCCAACAGCTGATAGTCACCGCAATCCCGGCAGGGGAGGATTAGGAGCTGTCTTTGGATCAAAGAATCTCAAAGCTTTAGCAGTAAAAGGTTCAGAAAAACCTGCTAATGGAAATCAAGAGAAAATAGATGAGATTCGAAAAGATATAATGGCAAGAGCTAAGAAAGCAAAAGATTCTGGTTCAGAAATGTTTACCTACGGAACTAGCAGTGCTGTTAGTTTCGCTAATGAGATGAGCCAATATCCAACACGTAATTGGCAATCAGGAGAATATGAAGATTACAAAAAAATAGGTGGTCCTGATATGGCAGAAGCTTATACAGCAATTAAGAGACCATGTTACGGTTGTCCAATAGGATGCTCATCTACTTTGGATGCAAAAGACTTTGACTGGGTTCCTGAAGACAAGATAGAAATAGCTCGACCTGAATACGAAACTCTTGCTATGTTTGGAGGAAATGTAGGAATTAGTGATAACGATATTATTTCTCATGCTAACTATCTCTGCAACCAACTAGGACTTGATACAATATCAACAGGAAGTGCAATAGCAATGACTATGGAAGCAGTTGAGAAAGGTTTACTCAAAGGACCAGAGTTTGAAGGAGTGAAATTCGGAAACGGAGAGAAATTATTAGAAATCATTGAAATGATTGCATATAGAAAAGGATTCGGAAATGTATTAGCTAAGGGTGTAGCTCAAGCTGCAGAAGAATGGGGAATAGAGAACTTAGCCATACATGTCAAAGGACTTCCTTTTGCTGCTTGGGATCCCAGAGGAAAACTTGGTCTTGGACTGAGTTATGCTACAGCTGCTGTTGGAGCTTCACATTTGAGAGGATGGCCAGCGACAGCTGAAGTACCAGATAAGAGCGCATTAGATGTAATTGATTCCCTGATTGAACAACAGGATTACAAATCTCTAATAGATTGTCTAGTAGTTTGTACCTTCTCCTATGTAATTGATGGAGGATTCTCATTTGAAGATAGACAGAAAATACTATCTGCCTTATGGGACAGAGATGTATCTAAAGAAGAGATGATGGAAATAGCCCAAAGAATCTGGATAACTAAACGTCTTTTCAATATCAACCAGTTCGATAATTACAAACCAATTGATTATGATGTTCTTCCCAATAGATTCATGAATGAACCTTTACCTTCAGGTAGAGCGGAAGGAAGTAAAGCTTTTGTCAGCGAAGAGGATTTTGAAAAATCACTTCAATTGTTATATGAAAAACGAGGACTAGATGAATACGGAGTTCCCACTGAACAAGAAATTGATAAATTAGATATAAACTAATGAAAAAAAGGAATCTAGCAATTTAAGCTAGATTTTCATGTATTTCCTTTTTCTCACAAAGATTAATTTTATTGACAAATAAGCACAATTTGCATCAAAACATTCCTCTTTAACAAAAAAGATTACTATCAATTGGGAAATAATTTGCTGAAAAAAGAAAAAAACACAATCAACGTCCCAATTGATAAAATTCTATATTTAGTAGACACCTATCTATTGTTCATTGATAAGGAGTTTAAAATTCTAAACTTTTCTAAATCTAAAACACTGAAGAATGTAAAAAAGAAAAAGGAAAGGAAAGATAAGAAATTTAGCTTCATCTTATTGTTTCTTTCTTTTCAGTTTATTGATTCCTACTAGAATTACAATGACACCAAATACTGCTCCAATAATAATTGTAAATTCTTGAATATGAGGGACTTCGTATTCAACATAATGACAATTAGAAGTACTATTAGAAATGCTATCGCTTGCAGTAACAACGTAGTAGTAGAAACCCTGATCCGGTAATGTGTCTATATAATCACTTGATGAAATACATGCTATTGGTGTTAGCTCCTCTATTGTCCAAATAAAGGAAGTAGAACGAAATACACAGTATTGAATAGCTCCTTCCACGTCATCCCAATCTAGGGCTATAACATTGTTCTCTGTAGGATTTGGTATTATAGGTGCTAAAATTGGTGGTTTCAGCTCTGAGAATTTTACTTCAACATATTCGCAATTAGAAAAAGATTTTTCTCCAGTTATACTTTCTGCTACTATAGAGTAATAATAAAATCCTTCTGAACTGATTACATCTGTATAATAACTTTGAGAAATTGAAGCTATAGGTGTCAATTCATCTACAGACCATATATAGGAAGAAGATCGATAAACATGATATATTGTTCCACCTATAACATCATTCCAGTCTAAGATTATATTACCAGATTTGCTAGGATTAGGAACGATAAATGCTAAAATAGGATTTACAGGAGGTCCAGAAAATACTCGATAAAAAACATCATAATCTGTTCCAGAACCATTATAATCAGTAGTATCATGCCAAAGAATGTGGACATTATCAGCTGTATCGACAACAATAGAGGGGTACGCAGAAGAACCTGTGCTCTCAGAAGAAATGACCTCTGTTGCAGTCCATGATATTGAATAAGAATCCCAGTATTTGTAGAAAACGTCCCAATCTGTACCACAGTTAGTATAGTTGGTACTATCATACCACGTTATATACGCATTACTTCCTGAATCACAAGAAAGGGAAGGGGTTCTGGAACTTCCTGTACTTTCAGTAGACACAACCTCAGTAGTTGTCCATATCATTGAAGAAGCATCTTTGCTTTTATAGAAAATGTCTGTATCTGTTCCACTCCCCACATAATCTGTACTATCTTCCCACGCTATATGCACATTATCAATAGAATCAACTTTAAGTTTTTGATACTTAGAACTACTTGTACTTTCAGTAGACACAACCTCAGTAGTTGTCCAAGAAGCAGCAGTAACATTCCATAATTTGTAGAAAATGTCATAATCTGTTCCTGCACCATCATAATCAGTATAATCGTGCCAAGCAACATGAATATTCCCTTTGGAATCAGCAGCAATAGAAGGATCCATAGATCTATCAGTACTCTCAGTGGAAACAACCTCAGTAGTTGTCCAGGTTTGTGAAATGTCATCCCACCTTCTATAGAAAACATCAACATCTGTACCACAGCCTAGATAATCATAGGATTCAATCCAGACAATGTGTGGATTACCTTTAGGATCTACAGTAAGAGCGGTAGGACCTACACCACTAGATCCTTCAACAGAAATGACTTCAGTGGGTGTCCAAAGAGAAGTTGTTACATTCCGGTGTTTATAGAAAATATCAAAATCAGTTCCACAACCAGCATAATTAGTCAAATCTACCCAAGCGATGTGCACATTTCCTGTTGAATCAACAGCAAGAGATGGATAGGGCGAATCACTTGTACTTTCTGTTGAGACGACTTCTGTTGCTGTCCAGGAAGAAGAAGAAAAATCCCATTTTTTGTAAAAAACATCTGCATCTGGTCCAGCCCCAGCATAATCAGTAAAATCCCACCAAGCTACATGCACATTCCCATAAGAATCTACAAAAGAAGATGGATTCTGGGAATTGCTTGTACTATCCGTCGAAATAACATCTACTTGACTCCATACCCATGAAGATTTATCATATGAATTCAGAATGTTTTGGAAATTATTATTTGTTTGAGAATTCAAGGAATAAACTCTGCTAAAAGAATCCATACTTAGTAGAAAACCGATAAGAAGAAGGCTTAAACTTATAACTATTATTCTTTTTTTCTTGTTCATTTTTATCAACTCTTTTCAAACCTCAAATAGTTTAGTTCAACTATTTGAAATTATAATGTATACATTTTATAGTAAATAAGGCTTTCTAGAAATGGTTTAGTTTTACGACAAAATTGTTATTTTTCTCTAAGATTAGACAAAGTTTATTACAATTAAAAGCCAATCATTATAGTTACATTGATCGAGGTAAAAAAATGAAAAAAAGTAATGTCTTCTTGAGAAGAACAATCTTAGGAATAATTGTTTCTATACTGCTGGTTTTTACTATTAACCAAAGTTCAATTAATATTACATTATCAATCACAGACGACCAAATCAGAAATCCTTCTCTTCTAGCCTTAACACCCCATGAAGCCATTGAAATAATCTCTGATGATAATTTCACTGATTATGGTTTTCCTGGAACAGGTATAGAAACTGATCCTTACATTATTGAAGGATATAATATTTCTACAACAGAGAGTAAGGGGATTTCTATAGAACATACAACTAAATATTTCATTATTCGCAACTGTTATGTTGATGCTTTAGATTGTGGAATTTATATCGATAATGCAGCTGATGGAACAGCAACTGTCACTAACAGCACGTCCTGCAATAACGATTATTGCGGCATTTACTTAAAATCTTCTGCTAATTCTACTTTTACTAACAACACATGCAACAACAACAGTGATGGCATCAAACTTGTCTATTCTAGTAATTCTACTGTTACTGACAACACATGCAACAATAACAGGGGTCGTTCTGGCATCTTTATTGGCAATTCTAGGAGTTCTACTGTTGCCAACAACACTTGCAGCAACAACAACTATGAGGGCATCGCACTTTACTCTTCTGGTAGTTCTACTGTTACCAGCAATACTTGTAATAATAACACTCATGGTATATATATTAGCGATTCAGAGTTCTGTTACATTACTTACAATCTTCTACAAGAAAATGAAGACTATGGAGTATACTTAAGATACAATTCTGAAAATAATCTTATTCACCATAATACCTTTGTAGATAATAATCTTGGTGGTACTTCCCAAGCGTATGATGATGGAATTAATAATACCTGGTATGATACTGCAACACAAGAGGGTAACTATTGGTCAGATTGGTCAGGAACAGGTGCTTATTCTATTGATGGTTCAGCTGATGCTGTTGATTTATATCCTCTTGGAGAACCTGTAGTAGCTGAATATCCACAAATCATTTTACTAACTCTACTTCTTCCCATAGTTATATTATTTCTCCCAAGGATAATCTCGAAGAAGTTAAAGAAATAATGGAACAGCTGTCAGAAACTACATAGAAAAGAAGTAATAACATGAACAAAACCTTCATCCCTTCTTTTTCTTACATGAGGAGTTAATTATGTTCAATTGTTGAAAAACAACCTTTAAAAAATCTTCTTGTTTTCTTCTCGCATGAATAATAAGCTTCTAAGGATAAATCTAACAGATAAATCGGTTTCAACAGAAGAAATCCCGAATTCTGTTATTTATGATTATATCGGAGGAACAGGTTTCATAACTTACTATTTGCATAAAGAGTTAGAGCCTAATATTGATCCTCTCTCACCAGCAAATAAAATAATAATTGCTCCTGGTCCTTTACAAGGCTCAAAGATTCCTGTTTCTGGCAGGTATGCAATAGGGACTAAGAGTCCTTTAACAGGCTTGTATTTGGATAGTAATGCTGGAGGATTTTTCGGACCAGAAATCAGATTTACTGGTTACGATTTGATTATCATCGAAGGTAAATCCTCTAAGCCAGTCTATATCTCCATAAAAGATCAAAAAGTTGAGATTAAGGATGCTACCGATTTATGGGGTTACTTCGTTTATGAAACTGAAGTACTGCTTAGAGAGTTAGAAAGAGAACCAAAAGTAAGAGTAATGACCATAGGTCCTGCAGGGGAAAATCTTGTAAAATTCGCTTGTACAACTTCTGATGGTTTTCGAAATGCTGGAAGAGGAGGATTAGGTGCAGTTTTTGGTTCAAAGAATCTTAAAGCTGTAGCTGTCAAAGGTTCTTCTCGTCCAAAAGAAGGCAATCAAGATCAAATAGCTGATATTAGAAAAGATATTATTCAACGAGCAAAAAATGCTAAGGATGATGGTCATTTACTCCATCAACATGGAACCAGCTGGTTGGTTCAAGTAGCTAGTAATCTTGATCACTACCCTACTCGTAATTGGCAATCAGGGGAATTTGAGGATGTAGATAATCTTGGCCATGAAATTTTTGATGAGAAATACAAACGATTCAGGCGTCCATGTTTTCAATGTCCAATAGGTTGCAGTGAAACTCTTGATGCTTCTGTTTTTGACTGGGTTGAGAAAGACAGAAAGGAAATTGCTAAACCAGAATATGAAACACTTGCCATGCTTGGAGGTAATTGTGGGATAAATGATGTTGAAGCTGTTATTCATGCAAATTACTTGTGCAACCAACTAGGACTAGATACTATCTCAACTGGCAGTGCAATAGCCATGACCATGGAAGCCAAAGAGAAAGGATTAGTCGAAGGACCAGAATTTGATGATGTCGAATTTGGAAATATGGATAAATTTCTAGAACTAATTGATAAGATAGCTTATCGTAAGGATATAGGTGATGTTCTTGCTGAAGGAATAGCTCAAGCAGCTGAACATTGGAACATTGAGGATCTAGCTATTCATGTTAAGAAACTACCTTTCGCAGCTTGGGATCCACGAGCTAAACTAGGTTTAGGACTCAGTTATGCTACAGCTGCTGTTGGTGCGAGTCATTTGAGAGGATGGCCAACTACTAGTGATGTTCCTGATAAGAGTGCGATTGAAGTTCTAGATTCTTTGATTGAACAACAAGATCTCAAGACTATCAAAGATTGTCTTTCCATCTGCCACTTTACACATAGTATCAAACCAGCTTTAGGTTTTGATGATTGTGTTGACATTATGTCAGCTGTATGGGATAGGGAAGTTACTGAGGAAGAGCTAATCAATGTAGCTCGCAGAGTTTGGATACTGAAGAGAATGTTCAATATTCGAGAATTTGGGGATAAAGCTCCAATTAAATTTGATAACCTTCCTAAACGATTTATGGAAGAACCTCTACCTACTGGTCGAGCAGAAGGTAAAACTGCTTTTGTCGATAATGAAGATTTTATTAAATCAAGAGCAAAGCTTTACGAAAAACGAGGTTTGGATGAACTTGGTTATCCTACCAAGGAAGAACTAGAAAAGTTAGATTTAGCCTAACATTTTCTTTTTTTCAATTTTGACAATTTCGTCACCTTTATCAGTTTCCATAATCATTAGTTATTAATGAGCAATTCATTCGATCAAGAACAAAATGAGTTCTTAAGTTTACAACCAAGAGAAATGATATATTTCGTTCGAAGTAAAGTAGATGAGATAGTTCTGACTCTCTCAGAAAGAAACGTAGATGTAGATTCATTCATCACAAAAATTGCTCATTTCAAATCATTTATCTCGCGCTTATATCGATTATCTGGGGTTTACAAGAAAGAATACTTTGATTTTCTTGTGTATAGTATTAAAGTAATGTGGGAGGCAGTAGAAAACTGCAGCTCACAGTTTATGCTTTATCCTGCTTTATCTGCATTTATTGATCTTTTTTCTAAACTCAAAGGATTAAATCCCTATTATACTCTTCATGCTGTTTTAGAAGGAACAATTCAATATGGGAAGCTTCCTCCTAAAGACAAAATCAGTGAATTACTCTCTAAAGAAAATCAGAATCTAAATTTTTTGATAGATTATATGCAACTTGATTCCATTCTACGGCTAAATCTATCTGAAACTGACAAGCTGAATATTGTAAAATCAGCTACCAATTATGCTCAATTGTTGGTACTTACTCTTTACAATTTCCTTGTTACAGTCCCTGTTATTTCCAAAGAAGATCTTTTGGATTGGTGCGGATTATTTGAAGACGCAATAGAAAAAGCTAGACTAGGGCATCATTATCTCAAGGAAATTGAGGAAGAACCGTTTGAGCTCTTAAGAATAAAAACTTCTGAATCTTCTTTGTTTTCTTTGAAAGCACAATTACACCAACTGAGAGTACGATTCACAAATGAAGACATCACTGAACAGCTTAATCTGGCATACATTGAAAATAGTAGCGCATTGGCGGAAATTCAACCTTACATAAATGATCCTGAGTTTGGAGATACAATTAGAAGCTTTTTCATTCAACAGAAATCGCTATTATTAGAAACAAGATTTTACCAGATTTTGAATAATCTAATTGCAACACAATACAAGAACTCAAAACTAGTTGGAGATATCAAAGACGACAAACCAGAAATAACAAGGTCTGTTATCAAGTTTGAAGTAGAAGAAATTCTCCGAGAAATAGAAGATTTTGTTAATGAACTTCTGAGTAGATCAAGAAGAGAAGAATTAGGAATTTCTTTCAATTTAATTGGGATTTATGCAAAGATTGCTTTTGGAGCATTTGTATATGATTTAGTGACTGATACCACCAAAATGGAAAAAATTATCAAAACTCAAGGAATTGATAAGGGTGATCCAGAACTGTCTTTATTGTTAGCCAGGTTCTGGTTGTTCAGATGGGCTGAAGGAGAAGATCCTGAATATTTAGCTAACTCGAAAAATTACTTCGATAGAGCAGCAGAAGTATATCTTATGCTTTTTAATAATCGTTTTGTACCTATCTATAGTTATACAATGATGGCAATATATCAAGTATTCAACAAAAACAAAACGAGAGCAGAAATGTATCTAATGCGCGCAGATGATGAATTCACAGACGCAAAATTGCTCAATATTCTTAATGAATCTGAAATCTATTATTATGAAAAATTCAGAGAGCAAATCGATGAAATAATGGATGAAGGAAAGGTTGACAAACCTATAAGATTCGATGCACCAATAAATCCACTTGATTCTAACTCATGGATAACAGATAAGAAAGATTGGAGAAAAAAACTATCTTTATTACCTGAACCATTTCCGTTTCATCTAGAACAATTGAAAATCCTAGAATTTGAATTTCTTTCGCCAAATTCCAAAAGGAATGACTTATAATCGTCTATGTTTAAGATTGATTCACTATGGCTGGGGAACGTAAACGATACCGTTTTGGTAGTTTTTCTTGGTTCCTTTTAGCAGCTGCACTAGTGGGAGTTTACTTCCTTTTTTATGATGACATTACGGTATTCTTCGTTGTATCTGGTATCTGCATTTTCATAGCAGGTTTGTTATGGTTTTTAGCAAGAAGAGGCGTTTCTTCAAGAACCAAAGTGATGTATGATAACTTGAACAGTTACTATGGTAATGTTCAGAAGAGATATAAGAGCGATCAACAATTAGTCCATTTAAAAAATAATGACCCAACAGTAAGTTTTTGTGAAAACTGTGGTTTTAGAATGGAAACTGATTCAACCTTCTGTTCAAGCTGTGGTAAAGAAGTTTAGTTTGATTCTTGTTCTGTTTTCTTCTTACCAAATTTAGGATTAAATGTCCAGATATCATTTAGAATAAAATTGGAGAAAACTGAAACCACAAACCCGATAGTAATTGCAAGGTATTCATTCCATCCAATGACATCATAAAAGAGATACACTAGACCTAGATTGATAACTGTTCCAAGTGCTCCGACAGCAGCGAATTTAATGAATTGATATAAAGTGTTGAATTCTGCTTCTTCTTCCTGTTCCTTGAAAGTCCAAATCTTATTAATGAAATAGTTATAAATCATAACTATCAGAATTGCTACAGCTTGAGAAACGAGTACTCTTGAAATATCTAAGAACCAAATGCTGAAGAGAATATCAGTGTCAGTGAAAAATCTTGCAAGAAAATCTGGTGAACTTATAATTTTTGATGACCAGAAATATGGTGAAAAAATAGCGATATTTAGAATCAATAGCATCAAGAAAACTATCAAATAATTAATACTTAATCCAACAGAGCTTACAATTCCAAATTTCAGAACCCTTAAACGTCTTGATTTGTTGAAAAAGGATTCTTCTTCATCTGCTTTGTCTTTTTTTTCTTCATTTTCCTTCTGGACCATGATAGTTCATTTAAAGCTGATACATTCCATTTATTAAGGATTTTCTCTAACATTATTAGTCACATGTAAGGCAAATATGGTTAGAACAAATCTTTTTTAAATATTCCAACGAAGCTGAGTTATAATAGGTGTAAAGTGAACAATGACAATTCATGTAAGATACTTATCAAAAGTAATTGTTCGTATGAATTTCGAGGGAAAGTACAACGACAAGATGGAAAAAGAGTTAGCCAGGTGCATTAAAGAACAAGTTGAGAATGCTAAAAAACCTTTATTTTATTTGTTAGATTTATCTAATTATGAGGGGGATGAATCTGAAAATCTAGCTAATATTGTAGCGGATAAATTGGGGTCTAAAGGTAATGTAGTTCAAAATATGGCCTTTTATTACGCTAAGAAGAAGAAGAAAATAAAAAACAAGGAACTAAAGGACAAAGTTAGATCTTTTACCAACGATTTCGAAGCACAATCTTGGTTAAGCGATCAAAGTAGATTTGGTTTTTTGGATGAAATTACATTGGACAGTCTTGTAGATAGATAAGAATCTTTAATGTAATATTATCTATCATATCCTTTTTGTGGTTACCATGATAGAGGAACATTGCACTATTCCGGAAAAAGTAAAACAAAAGCTTGAGAAACAACAGTATAGAATTGCTGGTTCTCATTCTGCTGTCAAAACGTGCACATGGTTAAAGCATTCATTAAAGGGAGAAGGTGTCTGCTACAAAAGCAAATTTTATGGTATTGATTCCCATAGATGCTTACAATGTACTCCAGCAACCATATGGTGCAATTTAAAGTGTATTTTTTGTTGGAGAAGTGCTTCGTGGTATAATAAAAAGATGATGGATTGCAAAGTTGATGATCCAGAACACATTGTTGACGAGATGATTTACTACCAGAGAAAGCTGATTGCTGGCTACAACAAACATTCGAAAGTACCTGAATCTATGTATGAAGAAGCTTTCAATCCTAAACATGCTGCAATATCACTGAGCGGTGAACCAACATTCTACCCCAGAATTGGTGAACTTATTGAAGAATTCCATTCTAGAGGCATGACTACTTTTCTAGTAACCAATGGAACAACTCCTGAAGTTTTGGAGAAACTAGATCCTCTTCCTACTCAATTGTATGTGACAATGATAGCTCCTACTCAAGAGTTATTTGACAAAACAGCAAGACCAAGTGATAAAAATGCTTGGAACAAAATAATGGATACAGTAGACCTTTTACCATCACTCAATACAAGGAAGGTTATGCGTTTAACATTGGTTCCAGGATATAACATGGATGAACCTCTTCTGTATAAAGATCTCTTTCTTAAATCAGAAGCTCATTATTTAGAACCTAAAGGGTTCATGTCAGTAGGGGATGCTCGACAAAGGCTTTCATATGAGATTATGCCAAGGTTTGAAAAGATAAAGAGTTTCTCTGATCAGATAATTGAAGACTCTGAACTAAGGATTATCGATTACAAAGAGGATTCAGCTGTTACTTTAATTGCTAAAGAAGATTATAGCAATAGAAAATTTCTCTAAATTTGTTTATTTTACAATCATTGAGAGTGAAATATCTTTTCTCTAGCAATAAAATTAAATATTTGGCGTAGTTTGTTTAACTGTAATGGTTAATATTAACAAGTTAATCAAGCAGCTCAGTCATGATGAAAAGGAAAAGAGAGAGGAAGCAATACTTGCTCTAGGCGATTTAAGAGATGAAAGAGCTGTTGAACCTCTAATTAAAGTAGTGAATCAGGATACGTTGGAGAACAGAACATATGCAATTATTGCTCTAGCTGAAATTTCTGACCATAGATCTATTGAGACCTTAATCTACTGTCTGATGGATAATGAAGTTGAGATACGATTAGCTGCATCACGAGCTTTAGGTAAATTTGCTTCACCTCAAGCAATATCTGCTTTATTGGTGTCATTGACAAAAGACCCAAATGTTAGTATAAAAAGTAGAGTTGCTTTATCACTAGGTGCTATAGGTTCTGAATTGGCCGTAGAAGATTTAATGGCAGAATCCAAATTGGAACATCAAGCCTCTTTGTTATATTCAATTGATGCAGCACTAAAAATGATTGCAAGAACTAATGGCTACGAAGATGTAGAGGCTCTTCTCAGATCGGTTCAGGCGAAGAAAACAAAACATGTTGATGAAACACCAGCAATTGTTCAACTTTCTGAAAGAGAAGAATTATTGGAATTTCCAAATTTATGGCCTTATATCAGGAAGTATGTTTATGAACAGCTGGAGGGAATTCAAACCGTTTTAAGCATTGAATCAGATGAAGTTACTGCAGAGAAGAAAATTGCAGAAATACTAGGAGAAAAATTCTGGAGATTCGCTCAATTCATGGAAAAAAAAATGTCGCGAAAGTTTTCAAAATATCAGACAGATTTAGTGTGGCAAATGTGTTGGGACACTTCTAAACCAATCAGATCAGAAATTTTCAATATGATAAAAGATCATAAGAAAGAAGTAGAAGACATTGATCGATA
Source organism: Candidatus Heimdallarchaeota archaeon (assembly GCA_030603365.1). Taxonomy (GTDB): domain Archaea; phylum Asgardarchaeota; class Heimdallarchaeia; order Heimdallarchaeales; family Heimdallarchaeaceae; genus UBA460. The sequence goes on along the minus strand of JAUVXV010000002.1, from coordinate 187,899 downwards.
CAGAATCTGGTTAGAAAAAGTAGAAGAAGAGAAGGAATCAAAGGAGAAAATTGAAGGAAAGCCTATTATAGATATTAAGGAAATCAAATCGTTCGATGATTTGAAGAGATCAAAACCAAAACCGCAACCGCAACCACTACCACTACCACCATCACAAGTAGCTGAAGCCCGTACAATTTCAGGTGATCTTGAATCAATAATGAAGAAATACTCTACCTGGAAGAAAGAAGCTAGTGACATGGACGACTTGGATGAATTTGATAAAGACTCTGAATAACATCATTTTTTTCAATTTACAAATAAGTTTTTTTCTTTAGGGTCTAGTTTATTTTTAAAAGCCTATTATAAATTGTAAATTGTTCCTGATAATTTTTAAAATACTAGTAAATTTTCTAATATAAAAACAGTGAATCAGCTGTTTTTTGAGTCAACTTTATGTAATTAATAATACCGTCGTAACATCTGGGTATTACATTTTCGTTTTTTCTTAGGTTACCGACAAAAAATATATATGTGATGTGCGTAATTTATAGCTTGGTCAACCAATGAAGAAGAGATTAATAACTTTCAAAGTCACTGATAGCATGATTAAATGGATGAGTGACATGATGTCAATGGGGAATTATGATTCGAGGTCAGAGCTTGTACGAGATGCGCTTACAGAATTCTTAGAAAAGGAGGATTATGAGCGTAATATCCCAGATAAACTCAATATAAGGGAGTCTGAGCAACTTCATAAGATGTGATGAAAGACTTAACTATTCATTTAATCAAAAAAAATTTTCAACTTCAAGTAATACATCTTAGATTAGAGTATTACATACAGACCAAATTTTTTGTTGAAAATCTAAAAATAACCGACAAAAATGATGTTATCGTCGTTTTGTGCTAGTTTATGATGTGTTTTTGTCATGTAGTCATGTTAAATGAACAACGAAATACCTTGAATGTATGCGTTAGACCAGATATTACTGGAGCTTTTATAGGGAAATACAACTGAACTACTGATGACGCAGGTCTTACGAGTTGAATGTATAGAAGTGTCTTATCATCCAGCGTTGAGCAAGCTTTGTCATCAAGTGAAGAATCTCTATAATCGAGCTAATTTCCTTTTCAAAACCTCTCTTAATAAGCAGAACAAGCTCCTGTACTATTATGACCTCAACTCTTTGCTCAAAAACGAAGAATGCTATAAGATTTTACCAGTTCATACAGCCCAGCATACCCTCAAACTCCTATCCAGAAATTGGAAAGCGTTCTTTCGAGCAATCAAGGAGTGGAAGAAGAATCCCAAGTTGTTCTTCGCTATGCCCCGTCCCCCTGGGTACAAACCTAAAGATGGGGAGGTGATGGCTATCTTCAGCAACCAACAAGCTATGATAAGGAACGGGTGGCTAGTGTTACCCAAGAAGGTAGGATATTACTATAAGACAAGACTAACAGCAAGTACGAAATTACGAGAAGTACGAATCGTACCAAGACAAGTGGGCTATACGATAGAACTGATTTATCTCAAGACCTTACCTCAGTTAAAGAAACGTCCCAGACGTAAGGGAGCAATCGATTTAGGGATGACCAATCTTGTGACCTTTGTGGATAACCTCGGGAATCAACCGATTGTTATCAAGGATCACGGGAGAGGAATAAAATCAATAACTCAATATTATTTGAAAAACCAGACACAATTACGAGAACAATATGTCCTGCAACAACGTCAGCAGCTGAAAATCAAGAATAAATTGAAGTATGGAAAAACCTTCTACCAATTGCGTGAAAAGTGGAGGATGAAACTCAAAGATGCTATCCACAAACTCACCCATTATCTAGTTGAATTGTGGGTTGAACGAGATCTTCACGAGGTGGTTATTGGTTACAACAAGAAGTGGAAACAAGGGGTGCATTTCTGGAAAAAAGTCACCCAAATGTTTGTCACCATCCCCTTCATGCGGATCATTAATATGCTCACGTATAAAGCTGCAGAACGGGGGATAAAGGTTGAGCTCATCCCAGAAGAGTACACTTCTAAGTGCAGTTTTCTCGATAACGAGTTTCCCCAAACTCAAACCAGATATATGGGGAAAAGAGTTAAACGGGGGTTGTTTAAATCTTCTCAAGGACATTTTATCAATGCTGATGTTAATGCAGCTTACAATATTTTAGTTAAAAGCGATCCGAAAGCTTTACCCAAGTGTAAGGTGAACGGGGTAGGAGGATATGTGATGTATCCCCTCAGAGTGAGTATAGAACATTTACACTGCTCTACATGATGAACTCTAAGAAAGATATTTAACTTTTCTTGCTAATATGACAAGATGACAAAACCACATCATCAACAAATTAGTATTTAAGGGCAGAAAAAATTCAAACTTCTTTCCAGTTGATTTTAACTTCAGTCTTAAGATAGTTAACCAAACTATAAAAGAAACCACAGTTTTCCGATAGTATTAAGTCAATACCTTTCCTCAATGTCTCGAAATCTTTCAAAGTTTTTCTTGATTTAATCCATCCATCCACTTCTTGTTCTAAGAGACTAAGTTCCTTTATTCCCAGATTAGGAATTGGAAGAGACCTAACAATATTTGATGTAATATCTCTTTGTAAGTACCCTTCTGCAAGAAGTTGTATGAATGAAGAACACAGATAACCAAATAGAGCTTTTAGAGAAATCTTATCATCTTGTACATATATGATGTCAAAGATATCATTAACATACAAATTCTGATCTAAATCCAGTCCAATGAACCATTGTCTTCCTCTATTTCTCCTTATTATTTTTGGTCGTTCAAATATCTCTTCAGAACCTGGTGCTCCAAGAAGATTTCTATCGTAAACGAATTGATCAGCTGAATAAAAAACTTGGAAGTTGAATATTCCTTTCTTCTCGTTTGCAGTGAAAATACTATTTCGAACTATCTTCTTAAATTGGCTTTCATCACTCTTTGATTTATTATTGTTATATTCCATCTGATACTTTTTGGTTAGGGTAAAACCTCTTCTAGTAACAATGAATTTATCTAATCTGTTTGACTGATTTATTATGTCTTTTATATCTTCGAGGATGTATGCTGGCATAAGGGGAAGTCTGTAAAATGGTGATTGAATATGTGAATAGCTTATTTTAGAATCAATTTCTCTTTTGGAGGAAACTAAATTTATTGTATCCGATTTTTTCTCCTGATCCCACATTACTGTACAAAACTCATTGACTACTTTTTTAAACCCTTTAGCACCCCAAAGCCTAATATTATAAAGAGATTGATTCTTGAAAATAAATTCTCTAAATTTGTGAGAATAAGCTTCAGTAAACAGTGCTTGTGGCAGTATCATTCCACCTTTTATCTTAGCGATTTTATATGCTAGGATTACAAAAGGTAAATAGAAATTGAACTTACCATGTAACAAATCTGCAAACTCAGATTGTTTGAAAATCCTACTATACTTTTCAAGATTAATCTGTGGATAAGAAATCCAAGGTGGATTGCCTATCACATAATCAACTCCAGGTTTGACCAGTTTCTTTCCATATGCATCAATAAAGAGCTCAGGAAAGTCAATAAACCAATTGAAGTCACTAAAATTATTATCACTTTTTGAAATCTCGTTTCGAAGTCTAAAACATTCTTTAAGACGGTGAGAAATATCATTTGTTTCTTTATCAAGAATCGAAAGTCTAGTATTCATGTATTCGATTAGTAATTCCTTTTGTTTGGAATTATTTAGTATTCTATTGAAAAGGTCTTCATGATAACCGAGTAAAGAATCTCCTTGCTTGACAGTGAGAAGTAGTCTCATTTTTTGGTGATTACTTGGTGCAGGATTGAAGAGAAAGCTAAGTAGCATCACTTCGAAAGTAAGTGGATCAAGTTCTATAGCATATACTGTGCTTTGTGGGATTCCAAGAAATGATGTAAGAAAATAACCTAATCCAGCTGAAAAATCAATAATTGAAAATCTGATAGAATGATGCAATTCGTTCTTGATTTGATCGAGGATTGGATTAATAACAAAATGAGGTGAGAAGAAACGACCATGCAGTTTTTGAGTTTGGTCATCTTTAATTCGATATATCAAAGTAGTGATGTCTATTCCTTTTAGAAATTCTTCCAGTTTCTTGAATAGTTTAAAGCTAATTTTTATTTTCGAAACTTTGTAATATTCAAAATTGTGTAAAACACCTCCCCAAGATTCAGAACATGAAATGAGCATATCTTCGATAGAGAGCTTTTGGTTATTGCTAAACCTCAGAAGTTCCTTTCTTTTACGAATTAGGAACCAGAGTTTAATAAGAATAGAGTGAGCCTGTTCTTCTTTCAGATTTAAGGATAAAAGTAATTCAACACTCGATTCTAGATTATTTTGTGAAGTTCTTTCAGTCATAAATTTTCCAAGTTTCCATTACCATTTCATTTTTTTTCTTAAAAACCTTCTCTGCGAACTTTCGTCATCTTTTTTAAGAATAACAAAAATTATTACTTAATGAAGACCAAACTTCCTCCTGAGTTTATGTCGGTTTATCTTCTATTATCAGAGGAAGAAAAGACCTTACTACTTGAGAAAGGAAGTCTTCAACCAGAATCAAAGCTTGATGAATTGGAAACTCTGTTACTGACACTTTATTCAAAGCTTGATAAACCATCTAATGCTTTTACTTTTCTCTTAGGAAGGATACTCTATCATCGAGGAAAATTGAATAAGATTTGTGAACTACATACTAAAAAGGGTGATCCAGGTTTAGGACTTTGGTGCGCCTTGAGTCATCTATATGCAGGAGAAAAAGAAATCTACCTTGACAAGATTCAGAAATTGAAACAAGAACTTGAGAATTCTATCTTTTATGCTTTTATTTACTATGTTCTTGCCGTAGAAGCTTATTTAATTCAAGATTATGAAGCATATATTACTAACAGAGAAAACTGTTATAATTTCTATGTTTTGAGTGAGAGTGTTCATTCAGATTCAACAAGGGATACATTCAAATTAATCCAAATATACATGCTAGAATTAGATTCTATCTATCTTCAGAACACAAACATTCTTTCATTAGCAAGGGATAAGACAAAAGAATCATTAAATATCAACAAAGCTCTTAATGACAGAATCAATCTTGCACAAACCTACAATACAATAGGAATGATTGAATTAGAAAGAGGAAATTTCCAATTAGCTCACCAGCTCTTTCTTAAAGGAGATGCAATAGCAAAAGAAGTTAAAATTGATAGACTAATAGGGCATGTCACGGCGAGTATTGGTGATGTTTATCTACAGATGGGACATCATGAGGAAGCTATGTTTTGGTATAATAAAAGCTACAAAGAGATAAAAAGCTGGGTAAATGATTATCGCTCTCTTTTCATGATCCATTCAAGCTTTGCAGATGTTTATTTTGCTAAAGAAGAATTTGAAAAAGCAAAACAAGAAATGGAGAAAGTATTAACGATTTTGAAAGAAAGACATTTCAAAAATGTGTTAATGATGATGAAATATGTTGAAATACTTCTTTATCTAGATGAGATTTCTCAAAGTGAAGAATTACTGAGGAAAATTGATGTGGAAAGCAAATCACAACAGTCTCCTTCTCAAAAATCTTATTATCTATTTCTTTTGGGTTTCATAGAATACAAGCAAAATAATTATGGTAATGCTCAAGATTTTCTACAAAAAGCAATGTTGATGGCAGACGAGCTTGGAAATGAAATTCTCAGCTCCAAAACACTTGTACTTCTTACAATAGTTTTTCTGAAAAAATACACAATAACAATGAGTTTAGAAGAATTAATTGAAGCAGACAAATGCTTGGACGATATTATAACATATTTGGAAGAAAAAGCAAAATATGAATCATTATCTATAATCTACTATATTAGATCGAAAATCAAAATAGTTTTACTGGATTTTGAAACAGCTTTATTCCTCTTGAAGAAAGGAGAGGAATTTGCTCGAAACTACACTCCAAAATTAATAAATGATTATAATGAAAGAATTGAGCAAGTTAAAGCAGCGATAGAAAGCCATGTTGATAAAATACATGATGACAGCGTGATTGAATTCATCGATGATATCAAACCTATTTCTACAGTATTAAGAAAAGAATCAAAGAAACTTGCTGCACCAAAAGAAGAAAAACCAATTGCCGTACTAATATTACACAGTTCTGGAATCCCCATTAGAACCTATTTAAGTGAAGATGTAACCGTAAGCGATGATTTGTTGTTTGGTGGATTTGTTTCAGCTATTCGTCATCTGATGAATGAATTGTTTGTTGATCAAAAACAGGGTGTACTTTCAATAGATCATGGACAATACAAATTGCTTATCGAATTCTATAGCAACATTTTCTCGGTTGTTGTGATTGCTCTTCGCGATAGCTTTATGCTAAGAAGAAAAATGCATAGACTTGTAGAAAATCTCTCCTTTAAAGGTCTTTCAGGAGATAAATACCGTGGAGATATCAGCGAAATAGAAACATATGAATTAGATTCAGTTGTGAAGAATCTTTTTGGAATCAAAGGTATTAGTCCATAATTCTGTTTTAAATTTGCAAAAGAGAATATTTTTATTCATTAGATATATTATCTTATTGAAGATAATGAAGGATAAAGGGGATAATGTGGGGTTCCCAAAGGAATTTTCTATCTATCTACCTATTTTGTCTCAAACAGAACAGGAAGATTTGGAGAAAGAAAATGGGAATTTCCATGATGATGATTCTTTGGATAAAATAGTTATAATGCTTCAAGATTACATTTCTGCAATCCCTCAACCTTCAGATAATTTATTGTTTGTTCTAGGTCGAATCCTTTTCATGATTTCTGATTATGACCGTATCAAAATTTTTAGTAAGAAATATCCTTCCGTTGGTTTGGAACTCTGGGATATTCGTGTAAATCTTGAAAAAGGTTCCAATGAAGATGTTATAAAAACTGCTTCTCAAATTAAAGAAAACAAAGAGCTGCCAATTATTTATCGATTGCATCTACTCAGGTCAATTGCTTATGGATATCTAAATTTAGGCAACTATGAGCAGTGTCGAATTTATCTAAACTTCCTCTTTGAAGAAGCTCTAACAACTCATCAATTACCCAGAGAGAAAAAACCTATAGTAAATGAAATTCTATTAGATGGACACAGAGACCATTACTTTGTAGATCGTTATGTTGAGGAAAGAATAAAACTTGAAAATAAGATAAATGTTGCTCTTCATATTGCTACAGAATTAGAAAACAGGTACCAGATTGCTAGATTTTACTACCTTCTCGCTTTAATTCAGAGAGATAGTGGAAAAATAGAGGACTCTCTTAACCTTTCATTCAAAGCTCAGGAGCTCCTAATTGAAACAGGAAATAAAACGCTTTTGGCAGCAGTAAAAGGTAATATTGGTACAATTAATGTGATACTAGGGCAGTTTGATAAAGCGGAAGTAATTTTCAAGGAAATTCTTGAAGTTTTTAGAAAGTTAGATAGTAATAGATTATTTTCGTTAACTATTAGATCTCTTGGAGAAATTGCTTTATGCAAAGGAGAATATGAAACTGCTATAAACTTGTATGAAGAAGCAACAAAGATTCTTGAAAAACTTAATCTCAAAGAAACTTATCAGTATTGTACTCTAGCAGAGCTATACCTTCAAACAGGAAAACTCAACGAATTTGAAGTGATAATTAAATTAATCGAAGAAGAAATAAGAAGTAATCCTTCTCCCATAATCCACTCATATTTGTTATCACTACAAGGAATGTTCAATGTAAAAAAACTTAATTATGGTAAAGCAGAAGAATCATTCTCGGAAGCATTAAAAATTGCTGATGAACAGGGAAGAGGAGAGCTCTCAGCTAAGATTCTCATGAACCTCATTCTCTTATACTTAGGAAAATATGACCTTGAAAAAGATTCAAAAGTTCTAGATTTAACACTCAACACCTTAGATTATATTCTTCCCTTCTTTGATGAAAATAAATTATACAAAGAGCAAGTTGCAATGTATTTACTTCAAGGCAAAATATTTGCAGTTAAGGAGGAGTATTCCAAAGCATTTAACAGTTTACAACAAGCAAGAGAAATTCCAATTATTCATAAAAACAAACAATTGCAATCTTTAATTGAAAACAGGATTAAGCAGTTGAATCAGGTTTTTCCCACAAAACATGCTGAGGGAATTGAATGGATTGTTGAACCATTCAGAAAAGAAATCTCAAGTATGGAAGAAATTGGTATAAGATATATGCAAAAATCATATGTTGAACTGGAAGTTTTACCTCTGGCACTAATAATCTTGCATAGATCAGGCATTCCATTAAGATCTTATGTTATCTTGAAGCGAGCAGTGAAAGATCAGCTATTATTTGGTGGGTTCATAGTAGCAGTTAGAGATATGCTTTCAGAGCTTTTTGAAGAACAAAAAAGCCAAATGCTTGTTATAACCTATGGAAACCACAAAATCATTATAGAGGCACATCCAAAAGGATTCAGCTCTGTTGCAGTTAGTGCCTTAGATTCGTTCTCATTAAGAAGAAAGATTCATCAGTTAACTGACAAACTAGCTTCACTCGATATACCTCGGCAATTCTATGGTGAGTTAACAACTGATATCAGTAATTCTATTGATGAGGAAGTAAAATCACTATTTGGAACTAATCTTATCTATAGCGATGCCATTAAAGTAGATTTTTAAATAGTACCTCTATTGTCTTTTATATTCGTTAGATGAGAAGAATGATAGAGAATTTACCCATTTTTGTACAGAAGGAATTAGAGCTCTATATCACCGATAATAAAGAGCCAGTTAAGTCTTTATTAACCAAAGTACTTGGACAAGAAGTTTCACATTCCAAAATTCGAGAACTACTATCTAACTATCTGTTAAAACTGAAATCAAAACATCTTGATGAAAATGAGAAAATTCTACTTCTCTCAAGTTTCCTACTCTGTTATTGGAGTAAAGAATATGAAACAATTATAGAATTATTCAATAAATTCCATGATAATTTTAGTGGTGAAAATATTTCTGTTCACATCTGTTATTTGCTTTCTTTAAGAGATATGTTTCTATTTGAAGACTATGAGAAAGCCTACAAGATAATTCAGGAAATAATCGAAAAACTGCAAATGGAAAATTCTAAGGACTATCTTACTCTTGCACTAAAAGAATTCTCATCAACTACTCATAAACGACCTGATTTTGGATTCAAAGCTCTAAATGAACTCTTAAGATATCTTTCTAGTCCTGAGGACGTTGCAATAAAATATCCTTTCATCTTAGATGCTTTGATGACTGATTTGGTTAATTTCGCTTATACCATAGCAGATGATACTCTGAAAGATCTTTGGTTAGATAGCGCTATTCAAAGAGCGAAAACCTATGAAAACCAAGGTATGCTAAGTATCTTGTATGATCTCCTTACTTCTCTATCACTAAAAGAATATGATATAGAAAATGCAAATAAGAACCTCGAACAAGGTTTGAATCATGCTAAACAGATCTCTTCTGAACGACTTACATCTATATTATTACTGAATTCTGCAGTAATCGAAAAAATGAAAGGAGATTTATCATCTGCTCTTGAGATATACAAAAACATACTCAAAAATTCGAGAGTTTTCACACCTGTTCAATTAGAGATTTTAGAAAAAATGGGTCAAATATATCTACTAAATGAAGAAATGGAGAAAACAATAGAATTCTATAATCAAGCTCATGTAATAAATGAGAAGTATAGTTTTTTGAATCCGATGATAGAAATTGTATACGGATACATCCAGCTTCTTGAAGGCAAGGATGAAGGTGAAAGCCTGGAAAAAGGGATGCAACTGGCTCAAGATCAGTTTGATTTCAATGCGATGTCTTACTATTTCTTCTACAAAGGTATGTTCCATCAGAAAGAAGTCGATTTAGCAACAGCTGTTAAGTTCTTTGAAAGAGCTTTAGAGTTCTTTGAGAATCAAGTCATTTTTGAAGGAATACTTTATACTTATGCTGCTTTAGCAGATAGTTATTTTGAAATGTACAGAATAACAGAGAACAATGATTTTGCTCTAAAATTTCTATATTATATTGATAGTCTTCTTACTGTTACAGAAGAAATTCAACATTCGGTATACGTGGATGCAATAATCACAAAAGCTGGTTACTATAGATTCCGAAATATGGAAAATGAAGCAGTAACTACATTGAAGCAAGGTATTCAATACGCAGAAGAGCACAAATTTGAAGAAAGGGTTGATGAATTAAAAGCAGTAATAGAAGAAAAGAAATCATTAGCTCAAGAATTGAGAGGTTCTAGAAAATTATTCTACCGAATCAGAAAATTCTCTTTTGGTACTCATAAGAAAATTCCTATTATATTATATCTCTTACTTGTCATTGATGAAGGTGGATTACCACTCTATTCCTACAATTTTTCGAAAAAAGAAAATATAGATGATCTTCTGATATCAGGACTCATTTCAGCGATAATCAGCTTCTCTCAGGAAGTATTAGGGAAAGGAGTTGAAACTCTTAGAAGTATCACTCATGAAGGTAGGTCTGTGATTGTTGAAAAACAAGATGAAGTTATGGCTGTTCTTGTCTCTGATAATGAAACATTTGAAAGTAGACTACAAGTTCGAAAATTCTTGAAGGAAGCAATGAGCACTATCAAACAGAAAATCGCTACTCATCCAATAAAACAGGAAGAATTCACACATCTAGTTGAGGCTATTTTTGAAGAAGCACCTTTTACAATAGAATAAAAAATGAAAATTAAAGAAAGTAAATTACTTTCTCATTTTCCTCATGATAAGTAATGAAAGAGATATTGTAATTGCTATCATTATTATATTCATCGCATTTGTTGTTTCAGTTACTGTTGGTGTTGGAGTGGGTGTTTCTGCTGGGTTATCCAGATAATAGTAGAACAAATCTATAGCATCAAGAGTTGCTTTGGACTTCTGAACACAGGCATTATATTCCATATCAGAATAGTTAGTAGCAGCTTGTTGGTGCAGAACTCCTGCATCATTAATGTAAGAAACGAGTTCATTTGGGGAACCTGCATCTACAAAATCTTCGAAAGCAAAATCCAATTGTAATCCTGCGTAACTGTAGAAATAATTACTATGAGCGCGTCCTAGTCCATCTCTGTAAAATACACTAAAACCCGCCTCACCCGCTGAAAAATAATTCATTACTTCTTCAAAGAATGAAGATCCCCAACCATAATATGAACTGTGAGGATGTGGAAAGCCTAGGCTGTGCCCAAGTTCGTGAATCATTGTAGCAGACATCCCGTGCCTTGGAAAATCAGGATTTCCTGATTCAAAAATAACATGCTGATCAGCTACAAGAATCTCCCACCCCATTCCGCCCAATCCTGCAAATCGAATACCCCAATATTCAAATCCAACTTCATCATTCAGGAAGAAGTAACAGGGTAGAACTGTATCTGCAGCTGTATAATCAAAATGATCATTCAACTGATCTTCAAGCAGATAAAAGAATTCATTCATAATTTCAACATATGGTCCAGAAGGTCCATATTGGATATTATCAGAAATCCAATCGTCAAGAATAGGATAATCAGCGATATTTACGTATTCAATGTCAATTACCCAATCTATCCATGGAAAATCATTTACAAGTTGTTCTTTTATTCTTGTTTCTGAAATTACCCAATTGATATCTTCATAGGTGTATCCTATATTTGTTAAATTGTTGAAAACCTTCACTTGCAGTGAATAAGATTCTACAATAGAGTTACGATAATAGTAACCTGAAAAAACATTGAATAGATATGATTGAATATAGTCACCGATATATTCTGATAAAATTGAATTCCCTGTATCAGAATACAAGTCAACAAGTTGAGCAAGTTCGTCTAAATCTCTATAATCATAATAAATGAAATTACCCATTCCCAAATCTCCCCATGCTGTTTCTATCCAATCATAATACCAGGTTCTAGCTGAAAGGTCTAAGAAACAAAAACGATTGTCACCACCCCAACCTAGAGTTGGAACATAAGGAATGTCACTATAGCCTGAAAACCATGTGTCTATCGTCAGGTTTGTATCAAAATCAGTTGATGTTGTTTTATACCAATGTTCTAAGCTATGATCCTCTGAATCGAAACTTGAGAAGTTTAGAAAGAATAATGTATACCCTGGATTTTCTGTATTCTCTGTGTATAGGTTGTTGTAGATGTAGTCTTCAGTCAACTCGGCATCCATGAGGAGACCATCCTGCGGTATGAGGATATTGTTCCTTTCTCCTGAAGCTAAATCTTGATCCAATTGTGTTGTATTTAGTTCATAACCTACTCCTGTCCCATTTGTTCCGTAAGTTTCAATATATGATTTAAGATTAGCATAATCATCTTCAGATGCATAATTGAAAAGCAAATCAAAACTCATCAAGGATTCTCCTATGTCAGTTTGACCCTTCCAAAACTGTAACGATAACATACTTTCAATCTCTGTTTCGTTTATTAAACCGTCATCAAATCCCAGAAATTCGATCTGTAATGTTAATGGAGTATCCAGACTATAATCAGCTAATCCACCCAATTGCTTGACATGACTAGCATATGTCCCTGGATTAATTGATGTGACTAGTAATAAATTAGCAGAAATTAAAATAGTGACAAATAACAGAATTTTTCTCTTCATCTTATAAATAATATGCTTCCTTCCTTTTTAATTTAACGAAATGAAGGTATTACAATTTTAGTGGTCTGACTTGATATTTCAGACCAACAATCTTCATCACATCAACGGCATCTTCAATTAGATTAGCAGATATTTCCAGAGATTCAATAATTTGGATGATATACATAGATTCTACAGAATTAAGTTTTCCTAATTCTTTAGTTGCAATAGCTAGACCTTCCTGGCTGTTGATATCAAGTCTATTTTCAAGTTTGTGAACTTCCTCGAAAATAGGATGAGATGCAAGAGGTTGAATACAAACTACTTCTAGAACCTCAACAGCTTTCGATATCATCTTGAGTAACAGAACTTTTTCTTTCCTCAGATATTTAATAAAGGATTTTGGAAGTTTTTCTCTTGGAATTAGTATTAATTTTCTAATTGATCGTAAAGTGAAACCAATGGAAGAATCAAGGGTATCGGTTATTTTATAGAAATGATAATCATCAGGTGCTGGACGAACACTCCCATACAATGCTTGCGTTACCTTCATTACTAAATCATCAGCTTCTTTTTCTATATTCTTTGCTTTCTCTATTGCTTTCGAGCAGTTTTTAACGTTCTCACCTTCGATGTAAGTATTGAATGCTTTCTTTATTTCAGCATAAAACTCCTTGACTTTATTACTATGTTTTAATGAAATACTTGCTTGAACCCACCCTGGTCTTGTTTCCATTGCTAGGAAGAGAAAAGATAAAGCAATCACTCCTAGAGTTATTCCTATGACCAGAAATGGAAACTTCAGTTGATTTTCTAGCCTTATTTCTGATGTATTATTCCAAATGGTGAGATTTGTTGCAGCAAAAGTCAACCCCATAGCAATTAATGGACCAGTAAAATAACCTGAATCTAAAGAGGCACGATAGAGACCTAAACTTTGTTCTCTTTTTACAATTGGAACTACATCTCTAGTGATTGAAGGAAGGCTGGGATAATAAATAGCTGTTCCAATACCTGCTAAAATTGCTAGGAGAATTACATAGATAGGTTCTTTAGAGAAAGTTAAGAGAATTATTGCAGCACCTTCAATAAATAACCCAATTATAATGGCTTCTTTTCTCCCGAACCTATCACTAATTCTTCCCGTTATAGGCATTGATAATGCCCATGCCAAAGTAAATCCTGATATGACAAGACCTATTTGTGTGGGAGTGAAATCATAACCTGGCATACTAACTAAAATAGGAAGTAAAAGAACAATCATACTATCCATTATTCTTGAAAAATGACCTGCTACATAAGATAGGAGTAAAGTTGGGGTTCTGAAAATATTTCTGATTCTCCATTTAGTTTCAACTTTTGTAGAATCCAATAAAATCGCTTCTTTAGTACCTTTGACTAATTCTTCAGTTTCAACTTTTCTAAGCAAAACTATACCTAGTGTAACTGCAACTCCTGCAACCACTAATGCAAATATGAAACTCGCTGTAAAAGCATTTGATTGGAGGTCTTCAATTAACCCAGCGAAAAATGACCCTATACTTGACCCAAGATAAACAGAAAATTCCATAGATCCAACAGAGAAAGCACTACCTTCAGAACCTGCAATCTCAGTTAAAGCTGACATTGACGCAGTGAAAAACAAACCGAGACCTGCACCAATGAAAATATTACCTATAATCAACCCAGTAAGTTTGATATATTGTGCTAATACTATAGAAATAGAACCAAGAACTAGCAAAGATAATCCAATTCTCATAGTATTTTTTCGCTTAAACTTAGAACTTAGTCTAGAACTGAAAAAACCAGCGAGACCTTTAAACAATCCATAAGCGATTATAGTTGAAGCAATTTGTAGGAAAACAAAAATGTCAGTAATATCTGATCCTGATAATTCCTCAGCATATAAAGCAAGAGATGTACGTTGAACTCCATAAGTGACACCAGCTAACAGTAAAGTACTTATAAGAGGTGCCCATTTTGGAAAACTAGAACGGATGTTAAAGGATTCTGAACTAGACCTCATAATGCTACAGAAGTATATTTATTTAGAAGCTTTTGAATTTTTCCCTATACAATAAGAGGAGTTAAGCTATTGGAAGAACAACAACAAGATACCCAATTAAGAAAGCTAAAAATGAGTGAGCTATCAAAGCTAATAGCTGTTTCTATAATTGTCTACTCATGTATTATTGTTCTTCACGGTCTAATCATATATTTTGTTGATTCAGACTATAACCTCTTTATTTCCGATCAATTAGTGTTCTATAATAGAGGAACTGGTATTCTGAAAGGTGATATTCCATATCGAGACTTCTATACACAAGCTGCTCCTTTAAGTCCATATCTTTGGGCTCCAATAGTTTTGATATCCATGATTTTCACTGGGCAATTTCCAGCTGAATATCTATTGTATTCAACCTATCTAGATTCTTCTAGCATGATCTTTTCTTCATATATTTTCAGAGTATTTTTTTCAATCTGTCTGATTTTATCTGCAGTGTTATTATTCAAAATATTAGATGCAAAGAAAAATAAACGGTCATTCTGGATTGCACTCTGTTATTCAATAAATCCTTATTTTCTTTATCTAGTAACTTTCTGGGGATCAGATGAATGTATTGTTCCGCTTCTGATAATTTTACCAATATATCTTCTAGAAAAAGAGAAATATTATCTAGCTACATTATCCTTAGTCGTAGGAGCAGGTCTGAAGTATTTTCCCATTCTTCTGCTACCTTTGTTCTTGATTTATAATAAGAATATTCGGAAAGGTTTATTTCAGGTGTTTTTTGCACTTTTAGGAATAACAGCAACTTACCTCCCATTCTATTTTGTTGATTCTGAAGCTTTCAAGGCACAATTCAATTACCCTCTTGATAATGCTAGAAATCAGGGTATATCAGCATTTTTTGATCTGTTTACCAAGAGTGCAGATGTATCTATAAGCAATTATGTTTTTCTGGGTGTGACAATTTTCTTCGTAAGTTTGTTTAGTTTAATTCTACTTCTAGATAAGAAAAAATGGACTTTCGAAGATACAATGATATTATTGATGCCTTTTCTCTTATTCTTTCCAAAAATACAATTTTCCTATTTTGTGATAATTTTTCCCTTTATTTTCATCACTCTTTTCAAGAAAGGAAATATAGGTTTAGTGAGTGGAATATTTCTGCTAAGTACTGTTTCAGGTGGGATCGCAGCAGATTATATTCTAACTTATGACCAAACAAATCTCTTTACTTACATTTCAGCTTGGATAATAACTGTAATTCTATATGTATCAATGATATCACTTCTAATCTTGAAATACTTAGAAAGCAAGGCATCATCTGATTTTAAGGATAAAGAAGAAGAATGAAACGCTTCCTAGTCCCAGCATTTAATTGAAGGATTTTATTTTCTACTTTTTCAGGTAAAAGTGATAGAACTTTCTCAATTTGATTTCTATTATTTAGCATAACAGATATAGTTTCAAATTGAACTTTTTTTGAGTTAAATACCTCACCTATTAAATTCTTAGTAAAATTCATACCATCCTCTCCTCCACCAATCAACTCGTCATATGTTCCCTTCCAACCTCTTTTTTTCTCAAGTCTTGTTAAATCCTGTTCATAATGTGGTGGATAGCAAAGTAAAGAGGCGTATTTACCTTCAGGAATAAGATTCTCAATAATTTCTCCTTCTGATTTTAACAAGCTCACAAAAGATTCTAATTGATTAGCGACAACATTTTTTTTAGCAGCAGAAAAAGATAACTCATTCAATTCAGTAGCTATAACCTCTTTCTGATATTTCTTAGATAGAATAAGTGCAATAGCTGCACTTGCTCCTGTACCAATTTCTATGAAGGGGAGATTAGAATTAACATAAGATACGATCGTATCGCAATAAGCATACCTTATACCTAAAGTAGGAATGAGATATTTTTCAGGCACAGAAATATTTAGTCCTAATACACTTTTGAAAAGACATTTATTGACCTTAGATAGAACATCAGTATTTCCTAAATCAAATTTTGCAGGTTTAATGGAAGTAAGAAAAATAGCTAATTCCGGGTTTTCTTCAACTAATTCATCAAATGGAATTGTGAAGTATTTGGCATCTATTTCTCTTTCTATCTCCAAAACCATTATTAACCTTATCAAATATTCATCTTATCAATAAAAACTTTAAGTATCACAATATAATAGACATTGTAGAAGGAATTAAGATGAAGATTAATCCAAAACCTATGGATCAGTTGGAAGATGGGTGTATTACTTTCTTAAAATCCCCAAAATACGTAGAGAAATTCCTTCAAACATATAAAGAACGAGCAGTAAAGAACATTACAATTGTAACGACAGAAAAGATAAAGAAATTGCTAAATATAGCTGAGGAATTTATTATTTCTGATGATCCTAGATTAGCTTTTGCTAAAATTGTTAACAAAAATCTACCCGAAAAAGAATCTTCTATTCATTCAACCGTTAGTATTGGAGAAAATGTTGTTTTGGGAAAAAACGTCACCTTGCACCAAAATGTTGTAATCTATGGAGATACGAAGATCGGAAACAATGTCACTATTCATGCTAACACAGTAATTGGCAAACCAGGTTTTGGATATGTCAAGGATGAAAAAGAGAACAAATGGGTAACATTCCCTCAGATAAGCGGAGTAGTAATTGAAGATAATGTGGATATTGGTTCATGTGTAGTAGTTGATAGAGGAGCTCTAAATGATACTATAATAGGTGAAGGTACAAAAATAGATAATTTAGTTCATATAGCACATGGAGTTAAAATAGGAAGGAATTGTCTGATAATTGCATGTGCTGAAGTAAGTGGTAGCGTAACTTTAGGAGATAATGTTTGGGTTGCTCCTAATGCATCAATAAGAGAGAATATAACTATTGGAAGTGATGCTCTTATTGGTTTAGGAACTGTTGTTATTAGAGATGTTCCTGATAACTCTGTTATAATCGGTAATCCAGGAAAACCCCTTAAAAGACCATAAATCACAACTTACCAAAGGATGAAGTGATAAGGAATGAGAATTTTATTTATATCCTATTTTTTTCCTCCCGATAAAGCAGTAGGAGGTCATCGAGCTTCAAGTATAACCAAGGTATTTGTAGAGGAGGGAATCAATATTGCTCTTTTAACTGCAAATCAAGAAATTTCAGAATTAGAAGAATTGAAAAATTATCACAACTTATCAGATATTTATCAAGCTAAAGAATCTCAGATTAGAAAAATCGGATATAAAACCAAAATTCTAGTTGGTCTGGAATTATTTAACCTAGACAGACTACTATTTTTCCCTGATCTTTACTTTCCTTGGATACGAAGAGCATTGAAAGTAGGAGAAAAAGCTCTGAAAGAACTTGAAATTGATGCAATAATGGTAACTTTACCACCCTATTCAGCTGCAGTTGTTGGATATAAACTGTCAAAAAAATACGACATCCCTCTAATCGTTGACCATAGAGATCCTTGGACATCAAATCCCACATTTACTCTTCCCAGATTTATTGTTAGGAAAAGACATAGAAAACTTGAAAGCAAAATCACAAGACATGCACGCATAAACGTAGCTGTAGGAAATGAGTGCGCACAGCTGTTAGGAGATAGCTCAGGTGTTGAGAAGGAAACTTTTCATATTATTCCAAATGGATATTTTGAATCAAATGTACCAGATAAAGAAGTTCCAAAAATAGAAGATAAATTTACTATATCATACTTTGGGAATTACTACAAAGTACACAAACCTTACTTTAGTGAGTTTGTTATGGGTTTAAAAGAGATGATTGATAAAAACAATCTCAATCCTGAACAGCTTGCAATAAGGTACGCAGGACTCACATCACGAACAGCTATACATAGAGATCTTGCTAGAGGAGATTTACTTCCTTATTTCGAGGATTTAGGACATTTGGAAGGAAAAACCTTAATTGAAGAAATACAAAAATCACACTTAAATTTTGTATTTGTTCCATCATCAGTAGAATACGCATTAGCTACAAAAATCTATGATTATGCAGTAGGAAACTCCCATATATTGATTATAGGCGGTAAAGGAGAAATTTCTGATTGGTGTGATGTCATTGAACAAAAGTATAGTCTTGTTGAAGGTAAAGCAGACTCAATAACTAAAGTTTTAGATAATCTCTTTAAAAAATGGAAAAACACCGAACTTGAATATGGTTGTAATAAAACAAAATTAACAGAATATGGCAGATTCAACTTAGCTATAAAATATGCAAATATAGTGAAAAAAGAGCTAAAATGATAGGTTTTGACTCGTTTTTAGTCTTAAAGTTTTTAAAACATTTAGTAAATATTATCTTAATGAAAGTTTTAGTTTTAAGTCCGCATACTGATGATGTTGAACTAGGCGCAGGTGGCACACTTAGCAAACTCATGGAAAATGGCTGGGATACATACTGGATGGTTTTTTCAACAGCTGAGAAGTCATTACCAGAAGGAGTGGATAAGAATACTCTGAGAAATGAGTTCCTTGATGTGATAGGATATTTAGAAAACAAATTCATATTGACAATCAAAAAAGAAATATTTTCCTATGAAGTTAGAAAGCTTCCAGATTATCGGCAAGAAATATTGGATCACCTTGTTAAAGTAAGGCAGAATTACCAACCTGATTTAGTAATTGGACCTTCAATTCATGATTTCCATCAAGATCACCAAGTTGTGGCAAATGAGATGATTAGAGCATTCAAGACTCATTCTTCTATAATCTGCTATGAACTTCCGTGGAATCATATTGAATTTAACACACAGTTGTTTGTTGAATTAACTGAAGATCACGTGCGTTCAAAAATAGAAATTTTACAATTTTACAAATCTCAAATGGAAATGTATAGACAATATTTCAGTGAAGAATATGCTAGAGGATTAGCTGCAGTTAGAGGTACTCAAATAAGAGCTAGATATGCAGAAGCATTCGAAGTTGTAAGATGGCAAATGTAACTCAAACACCGATTCTATAGACCTTCCTTTCTTCAGTTTCTTCTATTTCGTAAATGTTCCTTGTATCTATGAAAATATAAGGTTTGTTTGCCAAAGATTCCATTTTGCTAACTAATGATTTTTCATAATCTTTGTGATCTGCCAAAAGGATAATACAATCAGCTTCAGTAAGTACTTCTTCTAAATTTTCACTGAAATTCACAGAAACAATTTCTTTTATTTCCTCTGGTTTGTAAAGAGGGTCATGTAGATAGACATTGAGTTGATCATCATTTAGGATACGAATTATGTCAATGCTAGGGGAATAACGATGTTCTTTTACATTGCCACGATACGATAATCCAAGTAAAGCAATTTTAGATGTTTTAATGTCCTTATCTAAGTAGGTCAAACCCTGAATAATTTTATTTATAACATGTTGGGGCATTGACATATTTACTTCTCTTCCAGCTTGAATTATCGTGGGTTTGACACCAAGATTCTTAGCGGTTTGAATAAGGAAATGAGGATAAACAGGAATACAGTGTCCTCCTACTCCAGCTCCAGGAAGTAATAGGTTACCAGAAGGCTCTGAATTAACAGCTTTTCTTACTTCATAAAAATCAACATCTAGTTTTTCAGCAATCTTTGCAAGTTCATTAGCAATAGCGATATTTATGTCTCTATATACACCCTTGAATACTTTGACGGTTTCAGCAGTCTTTGCTGAACTCGTTTCAATCACTCCTTTCTGTACGAAAGAACTGTAGAAAAGAGCCATCCTATCAGTGCTTTTTAGATTAATACCTCCAATAATCTTGGGATAATTTTCAGTAATATCTTTTAGAACTCTACCACTATATGTTCGTTCAGGAGAGAAACCTAAACCAAAATCAACTCCAGCAGTTAGGCCAGAATGAATTTCCAAAATAGGAAGAATAACATCTTCAGTTGTTCCAATGGGTAAGGTGGTTTCTTGAATGAGTATATGACCCTTCTTCAGATTGCTACCAATCTTTTCCATTAACTCAGTAAGTGGATTAAGGTTGGGAATTTTATCATCATCAACAATTATAGGAATAATAATCACGATAATGTCTGCATCTTCGAGTGCTTGTTCTATAGACATGGTTGCATAGTATCTAGTCGATTCGATTCCTTTTCTAATCCCTTCTATAACTCCAGGTTCTCTAATTTCAGGAACTAAACCTTTGTTGAGATTTTCCACAAGTTCTGGATTAATATCAACACCTACGACTTTGTAACCAGCTTCTAAGAAAACTACACTAATAGGGAGACCCATTTTTCCTTGACCAAAAACAGCAATAGTTAAAGAACGATTTTTTATTGATTGTTCTGCTAATACTGCACTCATTTCAAAGTATTTCATTTCTGAATCAAATCTTGGAAGATGTTTTTAAATCTATTTAATCAAATGATTAAAGAAGAAAATTCTGTTGCTATGGGTAGGAGAAATTTTCAAGATCAGTCATATATCTGCGAAATTTAATCGATAAATTAATATTGTGTCATCGAATGTCTATTTTGACCAATGAGCAAATCTAAACAATCACTCAAATCTCTTTACAACAAATTCCTTAGATTCGAACAAGATTTAGGTTTATTTGAAAGAAAAATAGATGATGTTTTTTTCTGGGAACGTATAAGGTTTACAGTTTTTCAAAGAACATTCCAAAAGACACTCATTGATCAAGACAAAGATCCTAGAATAAAGAAACCTCCAAAAGAGAGGAGTATAAGTACTTATTTGCTCAAGTTTAGGAATTATTTCCTTACTTTCTTCAGATTTAAGAGAAATCCACTGTTGGCCAAACAACATGATGTCCTCATCTTGAGTAGTACTCGAAGAAAGCTTCAAGAAGACAATCTATGGTGGGATATCTATACAGACTATTTCATAGAAAAACTAGATTATTCCGCTATATCTTTGGAAGGAGATTTATTTTTCAAGTATAGAAAGCCAGTTAAAACTAAGAATCTACTATACACAACTTATATTGACTTTCTAGTAGATATGAAAAGATATCTGAAACTTTCTAGAGTTAAACTGACAGATGAGGAAATAATTTATCTTCGAAAACTCTCTCAAACAATAAAAACAAGATTTAAGCTATCAATTGATCTTGTTTTCTTAACAACTCATATTCTTACTAAAAGAAAGAGGAGTCTACCATATTTCTTTAAAATACTAGATAGGATAAAACCAAAAGTGGTTATAGTTGTATGTAGTTATGGTAAAGAGGATTTCATTGAAGCATGTAAAATCAAGAAAATACCAGTTGCAGAGATACAGCATGGAGTGATTACTAAATATCATGTTGGATACTCTTATGAGAAAAAGAATGCAGTTAAATATACTTTTCCAGATTACCTTCTTACTTTTGGAAATTATTGGAAAGATTCAGTGTCTTACCCAATAGAAAAGGATCACATCTTCAGTGTAGGTTACCCAGAATTTGAACACAAGAAAAAGAGATATAAGAATATCAAAAAGAAGAAACAAATACTTTTCATATCCCAAAAGACTATAGGGGAACAACTTTCTAGATTTGCGGTTGAACTAAGCAAAATAAGGAAATTTGATTATAAGATTCTATATAAATTGCATCCGTTTGAAGCTGATTTTTGGTATGAAGATTATCCTTGGTTGGCTGAGAGTAATATACAAATCGTAGACCATCTGGGAAAACCTCTTTACAAATTGTTTGCTGAATCAGAAATACAGATAGGTGTATATTCTACAGCATTGTTTGAAGGCTTGAGTTTTGGTGTAAAAACTCTCTTAGTTGATTTACCAGGAATTGACTATATGGAAGATTTAATCGATAATAATACTGCAATAAAGGTTGAAAAAGCAAAAGAATTAATTTCACTATTGCATAATAAGGATGTAAAGCCAGCAGATTCTGAGAAGTTCTTTAGAAGCGGAGCAGTTCAAAACATTAAGAAAGCGATTTGTGAGATTATAGAACTGCGTTCTGATGAAAACTAGGTCTCAAACATAAACTTAAAAGATATTTTCTATCTTTCAATGATATGCTTCCCACTGAATTTTATGCGATTATTGGAATAATTGCATTTGTAATTAGTATTGTTGGGAATATATCAGGATTTAGTGGAGGAGTGTTTTTAGTTCCATTTTTAATACTCTTTTTCTATCCTGGTGCTGAAGAAATTGTAATTGTTTCTGTTATTTTATCACTTATTCTTCCAGTTTTAGTAGGAACAATAGGAGCTTGGAGAAGGAAAGAAGTTGATTGGAAATTAGGTCTTATTTTTGTTGTTCCCTCAACCATTGGGGCAATTCTAGGCGCTATAGGACTAGAATCAATATATGAAATTGTGATTGTTTCATTCATAAGTGTGATTGCATTCATATTTGGGTTAAGGATGCTTTTGATGGTTTTTCAAGAAAATAAAAAGAAAAAAGAGACTGAAAATACTAGTGTTTTAGAAAGTACAGAAAAGAAGATATGGTCAAAGCTAAACTCTTTACCTCCAGTATTGAAAATTAAAAACGGAGAATTTGAATACCAAGTTAGTCTTTCTTTAGCTTTTCTAATTGGTTTATCAATTGGTCTAATTACAGGATTCTTTGGAGTAAGTGGTGGGTGGCTTCAAGTACCTATTTTCATATTACTCTTTGGATTTTCTCCATTGGTAGCATCAGGAACATCTCTCTTTGTAATTGTAATAAAGGTTCTAGCAACTGGGATAACTTACATAGCAAGAGGAAACTTACCTATTGATTGGTGGTTAGTACTAACCTTAACAATTTCAATGGTAGTAGGAGCTTCAATTGGGAATTTTCTGAAAGGTAAAGTGAAAACAAGATATATTTTTCTTATTATTGGGATAGCATTATTGCTAATAGCAATCTTTACTCTAGTTTCAACAATTCTAAAATGGGGAGCGTAGAAGATAACTAGTAAATAGAAAGTAAAATCCATTTTCTAGACAGAGTAAGATTTCATTAAGAAAACGCAGGAAGATATGCTTTCAATAACATGAAAATTCCTAGTAATACTGTCATTCCTCCGATTGTAGGCTGTAATTTCTTAATTGGAAGATATTTTACTGTTAAAACAGCAAAAGGTACAGAGAGAAGCGAACCTATTAACAGTGCGATTAACAAAAACCAATAATCACTATTCAATACAACACTTCCTACAGTAAGATAAATCACTAAAGAAGCAATACAGACAATTGCTTCAGAAAGTGATGTAGAAGCTACAGCTTGACGAGGATCTCTGTCAACAATAATTTGCCCTGAAGAAATTAGTGGCCCATAACCACCTCCTGAAAGACCTTTATTAAAAGCTGCTAGTAGTCCTATTCCAGAAATTTTCCACCAAGAAAACTTCCATTTTAATCTTATTAAAACTATTATTCCAACGATTATAACTAAAATTCCAATATAGGTTCTTACGGCAGTATCAGAAATATTCAAACCAACAAACGCGGCGATAATACCTCCAATTATTCCTAAAAATCCAAGAATAAAAGCGATTTGAAAATCTTCTGATAGTGTGAAATTATGAAAAAAAACTTTTGTTTTTTTGGAAATACCGTTTTGATAATTTTGTGTTTTAATAATTTGATCATTTGGTTTTTCAAGGTTAGAAAACTTGAAAGCTTTCGTTTTTGTACTTGCTTTACTACTATTTCTCTTTATTTCAAAATTCGCATTTCCCATGCGGTGATGGAGATAAGCTGAACTAAATCCTGTGATGATTTCTGAAAATAGCACAGCAGGAATAAGTAATGCTTTAGGAACGTTGAAAAGAATCATCATCAGAGGAACCAAGAGAGTGCCATAACCTCCACCTAAAGCACTATCAATATACTCACAGATTAGTGCTAAGAAAGCAAAGAGAATGTATATACCAATAGTAAAAGTTTGTACATCTGTCACATTTCTCAGATCCTTCGAAGAATAGAATTTTTGTCTTCTATAAAAATTTGGTGTTAAACCAATACCCTTGGAATACAATAAGATTTCATTTGGCACGTATATATGTTTAAACAAGGTCTATAGATACATTACATCCTTGTTAAATAACCATAAATATTGGTATGATACCAAAGTCTTAAATAGTCCTATAAATAGCAAAACTTGATGACAGAGATAAACATAGATGAAGTAATTTTCATATCCGAAACCTCACTAACCATTAGAGAAAGTAGAAGAAGAACAACGGTTCCAAAAGAAATAGTTGATGAACTTGGATTGAAAAATGGTGACAAATTAAGGTGGATACTGTTTGAAGATGGAAAAATATTACTAATGAAAGTAAAGAAAAAGAAGTAGAAGCCTGAAGCGAATAGAAATCATTTCAAAAAACTTAATTCCAATAATTTGGCAAACTCAAATTAGCAATATATCATATGTAATAACTAGAACTAGAATATTGAAAGAAGGCATTCAAAAATGTTGCAATATGAAACTATACACATCTGGGAAAGTATTCATGAAATTCTAATAAACTGGATTGAGTCAGTTATTAGAGAAGGGTGGGATCTTTATCGATCTGAAGCCAAAATCAACAAAATAGCTAAAACCTTAACTGAAGAAATAGCTTTAGCTTTAAATCAAGATTATGGTATTAATGTTGAAAAAATTACTCATTTATATGAATTATTTCATCCAACAATTTTTACATGGATAGATAATATATTGCTAATAAAATGGGGATTTTATAGAGATCCGAACAAATTCAAGGAATCTGCAATATTTATCGCTAGAGATTTGATAAAAATATTTCTAGAAGAGGAAAAAAAGGAAAATCAGTTAGGATCATAAACCTTTATTGGTTGAATATATCCTAATTGTTCCATCGTGTCTAAGACTTTCTGTACACTTTCTTCAATACTTTCTTTATCAGTTTCACAGATAACTTCAGGAGCTTGAGGTTCCTCATAAGGATCGTCTACACCAGTAAATCCTTTAATTTCACCTGCACGGGCCTTTGCGTATAAACCTTTGAGATCACGTCTCTCACAGTCTTCAAGAGGACATTTAACATAGACTTCAATAAATTCTCCAATTCTTTGCCTGATTTCTTCACGGACGGAAATATATGGCGCAATGTTAGCCATTAATGCAAAAATTCCATTTCTGCTCATTAAATGGCAAACAAAACCTACTCTTCTGATATTTTCATCACGATCTTCTTTACTGAATCCCAGACCTTTACTTAGATTTTGTCTAACGATATCTGCATCCAGTCTTTCGGTCTTATACCCTCGTTTCTTTAGCTCTTCAGCAACTGTTTTAGAGATTGTTGTCTTTCCTGAACCAGATAACCCAGTGAAGAGCATAGTAACTCCTTTTTGTTCATTTGCTCTTCGTTTATTATTAACAGAATCAATGAGTATCATAGCTACCTCTGGACGAGTGAATTCCCGGGGAAGCATCTCATTGTTTGTAAGCATCTCTCTAACTTTGGTTCCAGATAAGAAAACATGAGCTTCGTTTGAGTGAGGACAAGTTCGTTTAGTAACCATCTGCTCGCATAATTTACAGTAAAACGCATGTTCGAATTTTAATGGAGTGATAGCTAGTTCTTCTTTAGAAAATTGATCAAAAATTGTCTGAGCATCGTACGTACCATAATATTTACCTACACCTGCATGGTCTCTTCCGATAATCATGTGTGAGCAACCGTAATTTTGTCTGCTGATTGCATGTAGGATAGCTTCCTTAGGACCAGCATACCGCATATTAGCAGGATAAACTCCAAGAAAAGTTCTGTCATGAGGATAATAATTGTTCAAAATTACGTTATAGGTTTCCATTCTAACTTGATGAGGAATATCATCCTTTTTGGTTGCACCAACAAGTGGGTTAACAAATAATCCATCAACTAATTCTAAAGCTATTTTCTGAAGATGTTCATGTGCTCTATGAATTGGATTTCTGGTTTGGAATGCAACAACTGTTTTCCACCCTTTTTCAGAGAATATCTGTCTAGTTATTCTAGGTGTGAACCTATATTCATTAAAGAATTTATGTGGAAGATCTTCGAAAACAATTATCTCTCCTCCTAAATAGACACTTCCTCCTTGATAAACTGCTGCAACTCCTGGATGTTCACTTTCATCAGTACCATAAACACTTACTGCTTCCTTCTTTTTATCAGGTGTGTAAATGCTTGAAATTTTTAGTATTGCTAAGTGTGTATCTTCCCATGTTAAAGCAATTTCATCTCCGACTTTCACTTTACTTGCAAAGTTTTCTTCAACTTGTAAAGTGATTGGAACTGGCCAGACTGTTCCATCTGCCAATTTCATGTCTTTGATAATACTGTTATAGTCTTCCTCTCCTGTGAACCCTTTGAGAGGTGAATAGACTCCAGTCGCAATACATTCAAGATCTGCTAAGACTCTTTCTGTTAATTCCAATTTAACTAGAGTTTTAGCCCTTTCAACAAGATCATATCGTTCTTTTTCATCTATAATTAATAGGTCAACTAATTCTCCACCATGAGGAGAGATTAATCCATTTTGTTCAACCATTTTTATTCCTCGATTTCTCAATCATTTCAAATATCTTACTTGAAGCTACTTTGGATGTACCTACAATTGAATTGACAAGGGTGTTTGCTTGATTGAATATAAAACTCTCACCATATTTGTCTGAAACAACCCCTCCAGCTTCTTCAACAATCAGATGCCCTGCTGCAAAATCCCATTCATGTTTTGGACTTAAACTAAATGTTGCATCAGCTTGACCAGAAGCTACTAGAGCTAATTTGAAAGCGATGGATCCAGTAGGAATAACTTCAGCTTCTTCTTTGAATTCCTCCCATTCACCACGTTTGTTTTCTGATCTACTGGCTACGATTAGTGGTCTATTATTCAATGTTGAATTGACATGAATGGGTTTACCGTTAAGGAATGCTCCTCCCCCTTTGACAGCAGTATAAAGTTCATCCTTCAATGGGTTTAATACAACACCAACTACTGGCTTACCATTTTCAACAAGAGCAACAGATATTGCATACTCGGGTATACTTTCAATGAATTCTTTTGTTCCATCGATTGGATCTACGATCCATACCTTATTTTTTTCCAATCTTTCTGGATTATCCTTAGTTTCTTCAGAAAGCCAACCTATCTCAGGAAAAGCTTGTGATAGTTCTTCTTGGAGAATAGAATTGACCGTAAGATCGCCTGTGGTGACAGGATCATCATTTTTTTTAAAAGATTTTTCAAAACCATTTTGTACAATATCAAGCAACGCATCACGTGCTTTTTTTACTGCTTGACAGAGGACATCGTATTCCTTTTGTAATTGTACTTTCAAAGTCACCACTGCTTACATCATCCCAATATATAAATTATTTAAAATGTTCCATGTAACGTTGGGGGTTATTCAAGAAAATCAAGTAATACATACTCTTCAACAATTTGATTTTGTAATTGTCTTCTATTCTGCTCTCGATAAAATTCTTCTAAAATTATTTCCTGCCCTTTAGTAGTTGTAATGATTGGAAGATTAAGAAGGAAATCTATATCTATCTGAGCAAGGGATCTTCCTCTTTCAATACTCAAGATGCCATAAACTTTGTTAAATTCCTGAGAATTTAATTGAGTTGCAAGTGCATATAGATTCAATGAAGAATCTTTTGGAGAAACAGAATGACAATTATTCAGATGATAATATCCTTTCTCATCAACAGCTGCAATAATATTATATCCAGTCTGTCTAAGAACGATTTTAGGTTTTTCAACTATTTCCTTGTTAAAACCTCCAGACCAAAGGATTGAAGGAGTTACGTTAATCCAATCATTCTGATATTCTATTTGGAAGGGACGAATCTGACGTCCAGAAATAATTCCTTCTTTCCAGCTGTCTCCCTTCTTTATTTTACCCACGATATTCTTCTGCCCTACCTTAGATCTAACCCCAGTGTGTATAGTGACCATATCATTCAATTTTCTCTTCGCTTTTTCTTTCCATTTCTCTACATACTCTTTATCTTGTAAATTAAAATACAAATAAAATCGATTGTATTCACTTTTGAGAAAATCTGTCTGAGAATTTGGGAAATCTTCCCATTCTTGTTCCAAAAAAGATGTGAGCGATGGAAACCATCTAGCTGGAAAAGAATCTGGGATCTTTTCTCGTCTGGTTCCAGAGTTTTTACTATAGAAGGTAATAGTTGGTCTTCCTAGTGTTACCCCTTTGAATGGTTCAAATCCTAGTAACGAGATATCTAGAAGGTTTGAGTTATTCAATATATATGAACGAATTTTAGAATAATATCTTCCTAATAGATGAGAATCAGGAGTGATTATCCCCAAGACACCTTTTTCATTTAGAAGTTCCAAGGACCTTTCAATAAATATGGGATAAAGACTTAATTTGTATTCAGAAGATAAGAATCTAGTTCTAAGAAAATGTTTGAATTCAGGATGATATTTCTGAGCATCCCGAAGACCATAGGACATATAGGGAGGATTAGAAACAATAAGATCAAATTTAATCGATTTTTCTTTACTTAAGATTCTCAAAGGTTTAAATGCAGTAGATGTTGATTTATCAACTAACGAATCATCATCTAGTAATGAATTTCCTATACAAAAATTATTTTCAAGATTGGGTAAATCAAATTCAGGTAGAAAGAGAGAAGAAAAAAATAGCACTCTCAGCTTCTGGATAAATAATGTAAATGGATCAAGATCGAAAGCATAAATATTTTCAGAAAGGAAATTATGAAAGACTTTTCTCCCAGTATTTACGAATGGTTGTAATCTCTTTAAAATAGCATATAGAGTAGATATAAGCAAATTTCCAGTTCCAGCTGCAATATCAGCAATTGTAATGTTAGGTAATTCTTGTTCTAAATATGTAATGTTGTTTATTTCAATGAAGTATGAGAGAGTATTTTCTGCTATAAAATCAGAAATATAAGAAGGAGTGAAAAATTGTCCCATCTTCTTACTGAAAACTTGAGACTTACTGAAAAAAGAAAGATGAAAAGGAGTAAGTGATTCAAAAGAATGTGTTTCATTCAAGGAAAATAAATCGGAAGGAATGGAATCTCTAGTAGGTTCTTCAAAACTTATTTTCTTATCAAGAGGTGTGTCCATCACATAGTCAAACAGCTGTTTGGAGTGATATGAACTTTGAATTAGATTTGATAGGATGGATGTCCAAAAATCATCTGTTATAGTTAGTTTTCTGAAAGGCTTTAGGAAAGGATCTCTGTTTCTCAATGTGAGAATAAAGTAAGAAGAAAATAAAAGTCTTCCTCATTTAGGCTGAAGGAAATCATCCGGAAAAAAATCAAGCGAAGAAAATCTTACCACGTAAAAAATTATTTGTGTGGTAAGACAGAAAATCTCCGATTAGTGCTCCTGTTGCAGTCAAAATAAATGAAAAAATCCTAACCTATGGCAGTTATTCTCCTGATTCAGTTAAATCTTCAGCAGGTTCAACTTCGATTGGGAACTTAGGCTTTGTATGGAAAAACCTAGATATTGTGATAATTGAGATGATAAGAAATACTCCTCCAGCAATGAAGCAAATTAATTCGATAATATAATCCATTGGTGAATCAAAAATATCTAACAATCGGAATACATTGAAAGCCAAGAAAGGTAGTGAAAATAGTGTGTAAAGAAATATTTTACGCTCAGATTTTAGTAGCATAAAAATGAAGAATACTGATGCAATCAATACAGTGACAATAAAAGCTATAGAGACATAAAGAACCACTGCTTCATTTTCTTGAAATCCTTTAAGTCCATAAAGTAAATCAGCTACAATATATGAAACAACGGCAATCAAATAGAAAATTAATGCAAGTAAAGCAGTTCGTGATTGGAAGATCCAATGTTTGGTTTTCATCTTACTAAAGATGTAAAAAAGACATAAATACTTTTAGAAACTCCCAACTACTCCGCTAGGATTTTCTCCGTATCTTTTTCCTCAACAATGTCTGTTGTTTTTGCCTTCACAGTTCTCTTAAAACCAATAACCAAGATAACAGAATTTCCAATAATCAAGCTTCCTAAACCAATTCCATAAACAAGTGGTCTCAAAACAATGGTGTAATTAATAATGAGTTGGTGAGCAGTAAATGCAAAGATTATCACTGAAAGGATTGATGAGATAAGACTAAAGTTCCAATTATAGTTTTCTTTAACGTATAGTAGTGAAAATATATGCCCACCTAAAAATAAAATTACTGGAATTAGATATAGTAGATAATAAGGTGCATAACCAATCCAAAATATCAGATATGTACTCAGCATTATGATTAAGGTACTAATATGAATGATGGTATCTATAGGGAACTTCTTTGATTCAATTGGTGAAATGACAATCTTTTCTGAATCTTCTGTAATTGATGTTGCATCTTCTACACTTATTTTTTGTTTTCTAGAAAATATAATGAATGTTACAACAAAAGCAGTTAACAGAATGCATCCAGAAATCAGTCCTATCATAGCAAATACTTCATCAAAATAAGGAGACATCTCATCTAATCTAATAGCACAAGCAACTAAGTATGGTATAGCGAGTAAGATATAAGGTATAATTGATCTAACAGAAGTAAGAAAGAGCGAAAGTATAATTATGAAGATAATACTTCCAATAAATGCTATAATTATAGTACCTATTATCTCAAAACCACCTTCGCTAACACCATAATATATTTCTCCAGCCATGAACAGGATAAACCCAACTATAAACAGAATGAAACTACTAATCCCTAATTTAGATTTGAGGAATACATATTTCTCTTTCATCTTATTGACGAAACAAATTAACTATATCAATTTTATGTAAGAAAGATAAAAAAACTGCATATAGCCCCAGATATTTTCTCGAGATATATTGTTACTTTCACTTTCAAACGGAACTGGAAGTAACGACAAAAAGCCTTGAAACATCATTGTACAAGGAGCTCTTCTTTCACTTTCAATGGAGGGTCTCTTTTGACTTATAAGGGTCTAAAACAAAAATAGTTAGAGACAAATGTCAGAAACTATATTGAAAGACGAACTCACTTGCGCTGATTGTGGCGGTACTAAATTCATCTCAGAAGTCACTCGCGGAGATGTAGTTTGTCGATATTGTGGAATAGTTGCAGACCGGATTCTAGAATGCTCACATTTTCTTGATCGTTCAGATGGTCCAGATAGCAGATTTGGCAGTCCTGAAAGTAGAAGAGGGCATAGCACCAGCTTCCGTGTATTTGAAGCTCACATTGAACAAAGAGATAAGTATAGACGAATGTACAATGCTGAAAACTCAGCTTATGATGCAGTCCAGGAGTCAAAGGGGAGAATCTTAGCAATCTTAACCAGATTAGGACTATCAGAAAATGCTAGAAATGATTTAATGTTTGAACTCAACAAGATCTACTTATCTGAAAAACGCAAGGGGAACAAAGTAACAAATATTTTCCTTATTTGTGCCGCTTTAACAATTAAGCACATGAAAAACAAGGGTTTGCCATGCTCTATTAATGACATCGTAAATATTTTCAAAGAACATCACTGCAAGCTAAGTGCAAAGGCAGTGAGGGACTACATCATGGATACAAACATGAATTACAGGACAAGCTCAGCTAAAGAATTTGTTCCCAAATATCTTGCACAACTAAAAGCTATTGATGATTTTAAGGAAAGACTTGCGAATATCCATCCTGAAGACGAACTTGGTTTTGAAAAAATGAGCACTACCATTCAAAGACTTGCTACTAAGTTATGTGAAATCAAGGTTAATGGGCGTAAACCCTCAGTTTTTGCAGTCAGTTGTATATTCCTAGCAACAAATATGGTAGGTCAACGATATCTAGGAGAGCAGCTAATCACTAAAGAGGAAATCTCTCGATATCTGAGCACACCTAGCACAACATTGAGGGAGCATTGTAGATACGTTCAAACACATCTCAAGATGCGCCTATAATTTTTTCTTTTCCATTTACCTTCTTTTCCTTTTCTATTTTTACTATCACAAATTTTAATACCTTATTTCTCAATGATTTATTATCAAACATCCTCAATGAAGCATTATGATATCTAAATCTGAACAGAAAAAATTTCTAAAGGATCTCAAATCTAAACATGTTATTACCAGACTAGACGCTCTCCATGATTTGAAGAAGCATGATTTGGCTGCTATGTTTGCCCTTGATATCTTAGTATTACTAGTGCAAAAAGATGAGGATGATATGGTACGTTTCAACAGTTTGGATGTTTTAGCTCTTTTAGCAGGTCAATCTGAGGATGCTCTCAAAGTTATACAAGATTCTGCGGTTTCTGAACATGTGGGTGTTAGTAGAAAAGCTCAAAGATTACTGATTAAAATTAAAACTGTATTAGAAGACATTCTAACACCAGAAGAAAGAGAAGCAGTTGAAGAGGAAGTAGCTGAACCGCTCTCTGATGAATTATTTGAAAAAATAGAGACTCCTATATCTTCAGAAGGAGGAATACCTGCTCCAGCTCCAACCCCAACAATACCTCAATTAGCTTCATTTCAAACAACAACTGACGAGCAGTTTGATGAGAGTGAATTTGGAGAAGAACCTGCTGATTTACAGCCTCCTGTACCAGCTATTTCACCAAGACTAATCGAATCAGATGCGAGTAATATACCTGTACCAGCAAGTAAGACTCCAGCTTCAGTTCCACAGACAGGTGCTCTTCCTGGAGCTGATGATGTTGATGTTCCTCCAGAACCTGATAAGGATGCAGAGATAGAGTTAGATGATGTCACAACATCCCCTATCCAAACCTCCTTCACAAATCTCAAGGTTTTAGTTGAAAGCCTTCAGAATGAGGCTGATGAAGATGAAGAAATTCAATTTTATGCAAGAACTATGTTTAATGAATCAATGGATTTTCTACAAGATCACCTCGTAGAACAAATAGGTATCGAGGAAGAAATGGACTGGCAGAAATTCATGGAATATAAGTTTGAATCAGAAGAAGAGAAAATCTTGCAGGAATTAATTACTATGATAGCAGAAGTTCTTAGACAAGGTAAAGTGGAATTTTCCAAGACTGAGTCTCTAAACTTCTTTGGTACAATGGCTCAAAAATTCGAAATGATTGAAGAAACTATAGTCTTCTACGTTGCAGTAGTTGGTAGAGATCAAGAAAATCTTGTTGCTATTTACAATCTGGGTTTACTTTATGCAAAGATAGGTAAAATGGATGAAGCAATTCAACAATTTAACAATATCTTAGAATTTGAACCAAACAATACAAATGCTCTCTCAAAACTTGGAGATATCTATTTACATAGAAAACAAGATTATCCTAAGGCTATTGAGTACTATCAACAAACTCTGGAAATAAACAAGGAAGATATAACCACTGGATTGAAACTAGCTGCTGCGTATAGTAAAATGGAAACTTATGAAGATGCAATTTCAATTATTATTAAACTTCTTAGTGTAGAAGACACAAATCCAGATTTATGGTTGAACTATGCAGTACTGCTTGTTAAACAAGTTCAATTTGAGGAAGCTTTGGATGCATATAACAAAGCCTTAGATATCGCTCCTGAAGATTGGGATTTCAGAGAAAAAGCTGAAAACGAGAAAGCAAGAGTTGAACAAATCATCAACGCGCCTGAATATACTGAAGCAGATGATGAGAGTCTACAGTATATGGTAGATGAAGATAGAAAAATTAGGATTAGTAAATTATTCATTTTTGCTCAAGATCCTCTTGATGATGAAGTCTTTTTAGCAATCTTTGATTGGTTTAAACAAAGTAAAGAGAAGTATAGTGTTGCAACTGATCTAGTACCAAAATATGGTAGCATTATAGATAAGGAACAGTTTCCATTAGATCCACTGAGAGCTCAAGAGTTCGCTGAAGTTATCTTCAAAGAACAATTCGAATCAGAATTAAACCTATCTAGATTTCATCATGAACTCTACGATTTAGAAAGCTATGGAAAACTAGTTGTTTTCATGGAAGAAAGCGACTAATTTCAAGATGCTTCTTCAGGAATAAGATCTTGTTTTGTACCCCTAATACCTTCTATATAGCTCTTGAATAACCCCGTTAGAAACTTTACGTCGCCCTTTGTAATAAATTTTGAAACTAGAACAAGTAGAGCAAATATAATTGCAGATATTGTAAATGAGGCTGTATAGTTCCACAATCCAATGAACGGAAAGGCATAGAAGTAGAGTACAGCTCCAATTCCTCCTGCAACCCCCATATAGAACAGAATTAAGAGCGTTTGTAACCACTTGAACTTAATCTTGAAGTAATGTTGAGATACAAAATGGAATATAATTAGGTAAGTTACTCTTCTTGTGAAATAAGCTACAGCTATCCCCAATAAACCATTAATTGGAATCAAAAAGTATGCTACAGTACATGTCAATATAAAACTAATAACCCCTCCAATAAAACTCCAGTAATTTTTCATATAGAGAGTATGACCGTAAGTTGTAATGATTTGGATATACTGGAAGAGTATGGCAAATAGTAAAATGGGAATAATTGGTATACTCGTGATGTATTCTGCATTTGTAAAGAACTGGATTAGCCATGGTGAAAAAGCAAAAAGTAATGAAATGAAAGGGAAGAATAATATCATAAATAATTTCATTATTCTAACAGTAAAAATCTCCATGTCTTTGAATTGATCATTCTCAAAGAATTTGTAAATAACAGGTCTATAAACTAAACCAAACACATTCCCTGCTAATAATACAAGATTAACCACAGTTAAAGCTCCATATCTGTAAAGGCTTATTGTAACATCACCACTAGCATTTCCTTCAACCATTTTAATATAAACTAAGATAGCCAAATCAAAGAAATACCACAAAATCCCAGAAGCGTAAATAGGTAGACCAAATTCAAATAATTTTTTCAATTCAGAAATAGAAAATCTCCCGATACCTATATCTTTGATTATTCTATAAGCACTATACATGGCTACAGAAAACTCTGAAATTGCTAACCCAGCAATTAGTCCAAAGACACCAAAATCTAGAAAAACTGTAAATAAGATTCCGAAGGGAATTTGAAGCAATACTCGCATAATTACTATAATTGCATAATACCTGCTATTTTGAAGTGAAGAGGCAGTTGTAAAACATATTGTACTAAAGAATTGAGCAACTACAATAGCTGCAACCAAAAATAGGAAGATAATATAATTGTCGCTTACTGAAACAAAACCATAGGGTAGGCCAATATGTGTATCCCACATAGTTTTAGCAATTGATTCGCTTCCTAAATCAAAAAATGGTGGTGGTGCTTGGGTAACAAAATAGTAAATTATAAATCCAATTATGATAAGTAATTCTACAATAATAAAACAGATGAAACCACTGAATATGAAATCTCTAAGGTTTTGAATTTGGTTCTTTGTTTTATATCTAATAGCGTATCGACTCAGAGCCATGGGGATGCCAAGAGCTGCAAAACTCATAATAAGAGAAGTTGCTGAAAGAATAACGTAGTACTGACCCATTTCTTGTTGAGATAAAACATTAGTGAAGATTTTGGTAAAAGCTAATCCAAAAGCTTTAGCAATTGCGAAAGAGATGAAAAATGTAAATAGAAACTTCGAACTTTTTCCTTGATCTAATAGGGAACGTTCAGTTTTAGAAGACATCTCTTTGCACCAGTAATATGTTGAAGAAGAAAAGTTGCTTAAAAAATTATCTAAACAAATTAGCGAAGATTCTCTATGAAGGGAACCATTGTTTTATAATATGTCTCTCTCATGAAATCTGTCATTGAATAGTAATCCTCAAAATCATTCTCAATGACTGAATTAATGCTTTTCTTCAATTTTCTAACTGCTCCTGATTCATAAGCTGAAACATCTAAGGAACTATTCAACGTTAGTGACAACCCTTTTCCTCTTCCATCCTCATGAAGTAGAATTGATGGTTTTTTTAAGCTCAGAAAATAAATATGACTGTGGACTCTATAACCAAAATGAAGATCAAATTCTTTGTAGATATCTATCCTTTCAGAATCATACGAAAAATCTTGAACCTTAAAACCTAACATTTTTGCATAAGCAGCTATACCATGATAAGTATAACTCATCCTTCTTTTTGTGTACTGATCTCTCTTAATTCCTCTATGGAAACTGCAAAGAACTTCTGCCTTTGGGAATTTACGTTTAATCAAAGACATTATTCGGAATGTTTGATAAGCGAATTTAATTTTTGCAGGGGTAGTAAATACAATCTTTTTAATCTCTTCAGGTGGTGTAAAATCCTTATCAATATCTCCTAATGAATGCCATGCTGGACATCCAGAAAGAACTACATTGTTGATGTTAAATCTCTTAAGGAGATTTTGAGTTAGAACATCTCTAACACTAGAATATTCTATTTGTGAATGAATGTGATTGATAGCTTCAAGAGATTGTTCAGAAAAAACAAAATCATCTGTGTTGATTGGAATACCTGAATACCCTAAACCCATAGGATAGACAGGAACTTCAAGTTTTTCAAGAGGGTTTGTTAATCGGTAAATTGCTGGATAGAACCTATAATTATATCCAGGTCCTCCGCAGATGATGACACCTTTAGAATCGTTAACTATATCTAACTTATCATCCAATTCTTCCCATCTAAAGAAAGTTGTAAATTCTTCATCCAAATGTTCTTCGAGTAGAGCTTTAGCTCTATTGAAAATTAGAAAATCTCCTGCATTTTTCTTTGCTCCACTTAGAAGAATATACATCAAGAAAAAAGCATAGACTAGCTTTAATAATGTTTTTGTGCGAATTAAAAGAAAAAATTATCTAACTACTGAGTATCTTTTAAACTAAAAAAGTTTAATAGAGCTGAAAGTAAATGATAGGTTGGTAAATTGAATTTGATTAATAGAAATTCATGACTTAAGAAGTGAATGTGATGATAATAATAGTATCTGGATTACCTCGTTCTGGGACAGCTATGATGATGAATATGCTAAAAGCTGGTGGGATTAAGATTCTTGAAGATAAAACAAGAAAACCAGATGAAAACAATCCAAAAGGGTATTTTGAGTATGAACCTGCAAAGAAACTTCCAGAGGGAAATATTAGTTGGTTAGATGAAGCTGAGGAAAAAGCAGTAAAAGTAATTTCTTTTTTCCTTCAGCATTTGCCTGACAAATTTGAATACAAAATAATTTTCATGGAAAGGAATTTCGATGAGATTCTGAAATCTCAAAAACAAACTGTAATGGAAAAAGGACAAAAAACTCATCCTAAAGAAGATAAAATGATGCTAGAATACTATAAGAGTCATGTCAAACAAACCAAGGAATGGATTAGTTTACAATCAAATTTCAGTGTTTTATACCTATCATATAATGAAATGGTTAAGCATCCAGAACAGCATCTTGATTCTATCTGTGAATTTCTGGGAAACGAACTTAATAAAGATAAAATGAACAAAGTGATAGATGAGAAGCTCTACAGACAGAGATCAAAGAAGAAGTAACTTCACAGATGATAAAAATGAATAAAGAAACCAAAGAAATAGAAATCCCAGAAGAGCTTTATGCTGAATTAACAGAAAAAGTAGAACTAGATGACAATTATAATTCAGTTGAAGAATTTATAGTGTTTTTACTTAATAAACTAATTTCAGATGAAGCTGAATCAGCTGATGAAAAATAAAGGAAGTAAAAGAGAGACAATTCTTATTTATTCGCTTTTACTTGTTTTTCTTTAAGATATATACAACCCCGAATAATGATAGTAGGCTTAAGATTACTGATAATGAAGATGCTTTGTCTATCTCTCTAATCTCTACAGTAACAGTATCTCCAGCAGAATAACCATAATAGTCATTAGCCTCAAGCATGATTTGTAAAACTTCTGGACCATCAATATCGTAACTGAAATCAATATTAGTTTCTAACCATTCACCTTGTTCATAAATGATATCGTTAACTATTATTGTATAATTCCAAGGATGATATTCACTTATTTCCCAAGTAAATTCGACTTTTGAACTATTTTCCCAAACCCAAAAATCATCTACAGGAGTAATATCAGGGATCATAGCCTCGGGAAGGGGAATCTCACCATTTAAAGCTTCAATAGCATCTAAGTAAACAACAGTACCATTTAAGTATTGAACTTGAACATATCTAGCTTCTACTAAACCTCCATCTGCTAAATCAAAACTGGTTGTATTTTCTCCTTCACCCAAAGTGGTTAAAGGCTGTTTTACATCATTCCCTGCCTTGACTATGTATCCTCCAGATAGACAATGGACTGTGAAATCATCTCCAGTACCATTCAAAATTTTTTCATATCTACCCATATCTAGGGTGAGAATTCCATTTGTGTATTCTAAGAGAAGTTGTGCATACTCTCCATCTGGTGCACCTAAAGCATTTTCACCAAAAAGATAGATGTATGATACTCCTTCCACTATCTCATCAGCATAAGCATCACTTGGAGGAATTGAGATCTGGTAAGGGGAGAAGTTATTTACATTTGAATGAATAAATGAAGGAAAGCTTATCATAGAAACCAAAATAAGCACAAAGATAATTGGTTTTTTTCTAAACATCATGTTGTACTTTATATTATAAACAATAAAAAATCTTTCCTAATTAAAGGAAAAAAACTAAAGAGATTTTACTCTCTTTTTAAAAATCCTGGGAGTTTATTTTTCTTTTTTAGAATGAAATATGCTCCAACCAATATTCCCACAGTACCTATTGGAACAAGAGTGCTTACAAGTATTGTACCGATTGGAAGACTTTTGTCAAAGAGTATCTCAATGCCTTTGATACCATCTTGATTTTCTACAATAATTTCAAGAAGTTTAACATTTGAAGGAACATTAGTTAAAGAAATATTTAGAAAATTGGATTTGAAGTAAGCTTCGAAAATAAAATCGTCCTCATAAATGACTTCTCCATCAGCTATTATCTTCACTGTCCCTTGAGTGTTGTAATCCTTCTTGTAACAGTCCCATGTAGTTAGGTTTAGATTCAATATTCCATTTGGAATATCAAGAAAACTCTCTTGAATGTTGATAACTGGTTTTTCATAAAATCTTTCAAAATTCTGTATCCAGAAATAGGTGTTATTATCACCGTCTATCATCAATTCCCAAGCAATTTCTCCATCTGGTGTTACTTCTGTAAGGTAAATAGGATCACGAAGATTAAGTACTTCAGCTTTATTTCCGAAAACAGCTATAGTGTTCCCATCAGGCAATCTATTGGTGTCTCCTCCTGATTCTGGCAAATAATAACTCTGGTTGGATGGAACCCATGACCAAATTTCTTTCATGGTTTCATTGACTTCATCAATCTCAAATTCAAGCATTCTTGAATATCCTAGAGATCCCTCCAAATTCATTGTTAGAGGATTGCTTGTATTGTAAAGATCATTGTCGAAAATTATGAACCTATTTTCACCAATCTTCTCCAATCCATGAGGTGCGTGCATAATTGCATCTACAATCTCATCATTCTTATTATAAAACGTGAAATTAGAGTCTCTTCCTACTTCCCAAAGGATAGCTTTTGAATCGTAATCGATTTTTATTATGGTGTCAAGATTTCTCATATTAAGATAAATAGCTTCATCTTGCTTATCCCAAACAAAGGAGTTTGCATGCATCCAATCTGCTCCACCGGCAAAGGTTAAATTGAGACCAAATTCGGTGTGTCTTGTAGAATTAAACGGATAATGAACTCTTCCATCCCATTCCCAAATTAAAGTACCATTCAAAGCATATTCTCTTAGGCTATCGTAAAGAATGACATTGCCATCCCAAGTTTCCGTTAAATTTGTTTTGTCATGTTCTAAGACCATAACAGTTTCAGTAAAAGGATTATAATCTAAACAATGATGCCCAGACGGCATTGTTAATATAACTCTCTCACCAGTCTGATAGTTCCATAATTCCATTGGACCATAATTTTTACCTCCACTGATAATTGTTGTAGAATTGACGAATTTTTGTACTGTATTTAGGGTGTTAGCATCTAGACGATAAACTATCTCACCTCTGCTATTAACAATAATAACATCGCTTGTTTCAGGTGATCCACCATGTACTTCCCCTATTCTAGTAGGATCGAGTTTAATCGTAACATAAGGTAATACTGTTAAACCTAATCTATTGTATAAATCACTATTATCTACTCTAATGTGGAAATTATCTAAAACCTCATATGGTGAAGTATATGTTCCCATTATAGTTGCAGCAGCTGTCTCTACAAGCCAACTGACCTTTAATACCTCATCAAGATTACCATCAAACTTCAGTCTCCCAGTTTGGAAAGCCTGTTGAGTAGTAATCTCCTCTCTAAGTATATCTTGTACTGTATCGAAATTTAACTCTAGATAGATTCCAAAATTAGGTGGGGGGATAGGTACTATTTCAAAAATAAGTGTGTCATTACCTACTAAAAGCCACAAATGACCCGCATCAGTAATATTGAACCACGTTCCTTGTTCCCAACCTTCAATTTCATTAAAAACATCTGGATTATTATCAGCAACATACTGTGCGAAAATTACGAAATCTGACATATCATCCCAAGTAAAAGTGTCATTAGTTAATTTCCCACTAAGATCTTCTTTAATGTCAAGAATATATTGGGGTGCATTAGAAAGGTCATATGGTCGAGCTACATATCTAAATTGTAAATAAAGCATAACACTGCCTCCCCCTGCAAGTAATACTAGAAGTATTATTCCAATGGATGTGAGTATCCGTTTAGTTTTCTTTTTCATGGTGTCATATCAATTCTCTTTACTAGACTTTTCAATTTTTTGGTTTAAATAATTCTAGAAAATCAGAAAAAAATGAGAAGCGATACAGTAAGTTTTTTTTATTCATACAATTAGTTGGTTTTGATTGGTTTTATGGTAAAGCAAAAGAAAGACAAGAATAAACTACCTGAATTTACTTTTCCTGTTCCTATGTACTACTTAATGAAACTGCTGACAAAAAGTCGTTTAACAACAATAAAACTAGGTAATTTTGAAACAAAATGTATGAAGAGAAAATTACGTAAAATCAATATTGAAAAACCAATCTATGTTATAGGGTTAGCAAGAGCTGGAACCACAATCACAGTAGAAATGATAGGGGAACATCCAGATGTAGCCTTTCATATGCATATGCACTTGATCGACCCGTTTATTCCACAAATACTGCATTATATAGCAAAACTTCTTCCTTTTATTTTTAGAAAAAAAGTAGAACGAGTTCATAAGGATGGATTAGCGATTAATAGAAATAGTCCAGAAGCAGTTGAAGAAATGTTATGGATGAGATTCTTTGACGAATTGCATAATGAACAATTATCAAATATAAAAGATAGCAATACATCTAACCCTAAATTTGAGAAATTCTACACTGAAAGCATTAGGAAACTGATGATTAGTAAAAAATCAACTCGATATGTAACAAAAAATAATTACAACATTACTAGAATGGAGTATCTACACAAATTATTCCCTGATGTAAAATTTGTTTTAGTTATACGTCATCCAATAAATCATATTGCATCTTACATTAAACAAGAAAGAATCTTCTTGGATTTAGAAAAAGAAAATGATAAGATAAGAGACTGGATCACAAAGGTGGGACATATCGAATTTGGAAGTGAAAAAGTTTTCATAAATCTAAATTCAAAGGAAAATATTGATAAAATTAGGGCGCTTCTTGAAAAAGAGGAAACGTTTGTTAGAGCTTATGCATTCTATTGGAAATTAGTTTATGAGTATACAACAGATTTGCTGAGCAAGAACAAGGAATTGGCAAAACAAACATTAGTAATAAGGTTTGAAGATCTCACTGATAACTCAGAAGAAACCATAGATAAAATAATTGAACATCTCGAGCTAGATAAGGAAAAATCTGCAGAGCTAAGAGAAAAATATATTCAGAAACTTCATCAACCAACATACTACAAACCCTCTTTTAGTGATGAAGAACTGGCTACAATTAAAGAAGAAACATATGAAATAGCTAAGTTATACGGCTATTATGAGGAGTAAATCTTATTGATTGAATTTCATGTATTCAGCTCTCTTCCTCATTTTACGAAAAACTCATATAATCACATAATCTCTGAAAAGTTGTGTATAAAGATAAGAGAATACTTGCTATAATACCTGCTCGAGGAGGTTCGAAAATAATTCCTAGAAAAAATATTAGATTTCTAAATAGGAACCCCCTAATTGCTTACATCATCAAAACAGCTAAGAAATCAAAATACATTGATAAAACAGTTGTAACTACAGATGATAGTGAAATCGGAAACATCTCCTACATTTTTGGTGCAGATAAGATTATAGAACGTCCTTCAGATTTAGCTCAAGATCAA
The DNA here is from genome assembly GCA_030603365.1 of Candidatus Heimdallarchaeota archaeon. Taxonomy (GTDB): domain Archaea; phylum Asgardarchaeota; class Heimdallarchaeia; order Heimdallarchaeales; family Heimdallarchaeaceae; genus UBA460. The sequence continues at coordinate 144,990 of JAUVXV010000002.1, read as the reverse complement.
ACAACTTTAGATCCCGTTATTTATCATGCTTACAAAGCTTATCAAGAACAATCGAATACAGAATTTGATATAATTATCACTCTACAACCAACTAGTCCATTATTAAAAACAAGTTCATTAGATAAAGCAATAGAGAAGTTTGTAGAAAAAAATAGTTCGTCAATGATTTCTGTTATTCCAACACAACATCTTTTCTGGGAGAAGAAGGATAAGCAATTATCTCCTTATTATCCTAAAAGATTGAATAGGCGGCAACTTGAACCAGTATTTTTTGAAACAGGTGGATTTGTTATCTCTAAATCAGAAATTGTAACAGAAAGTACAAGGATGGTCGAACCGCTGGAGATTTTCGAACTATCCGAATTAGAAGGGATAGATATCGATAATTATCTTGACTGGACATTAGCAGAAAAAATACTCTCTAGAAAGAAGTTTCTCTTACGAGTAGATGGAGATAATGAAATAGGAATGGGGCATATTTATCGAATGATCACAATAGCAAATAATCTACTAGAACACGATGTTAAATTTGTAATTAAGAAATCATCAAAGTTAGGATTAGCAAAAGTATATTCTCAGAACTTCGAAGTAGTAGAGATTGAGAAGGAAGAAGAATTCTTCAAAGTTATAGAAAATAATGACCCTGATATTATTCTAATAGATATTCTTGACACAGAAGAAAATTATCTTCAACAAATAAAATCCTATAACCCCTTCTTAGTAACTTTTGAAGATTTAGCAGCTGGTTTAAAAGAAGCAGATTTAGTGTTTAATGCTGTCAATGCTACAGATACTGAAGATAAACAAGATCATATTTTCAACGGATACAAGTACCTATGTTTGCGAGATGAATTTCATCTTGTCCCATTTAAAACAATAGAGAAAGAAGTAAAAAACATCCTAATTACCTTTGGGGGAGTCGATCAAAACAATCTCTCTAAAACTTGTCTGAAAACAATAGAAAAACTACAGTTGAAAGACATTGATATAACTCTTATATTGGGATTAGGTTACAAATCGCTAGAAAACATCCAAAAACTCGCTTCTGTGATGAATAAATCTGGTTTTAAGATAAATGTGTTTCAAGATGTAAAACTCATGTCTCAACACATGTACAAGGCTGATTTAGCGATAACTTCCAATGGTAGAACAGTCTTTGAAATTGCTGCGATTGGAGTACCATGTATCACTATAGCCCAAAATGAACGAGAAACCCTCCATACTTTCGCAGAAGAAGCACCAGGTGTAACCTATCTTGGATTAGCAGATGAACAAATTGATTCAAAAATAGAACAAGAATTGAAATTATTGTTAGAAGATTATTCTAAACGATTAGAGATGAACAAATCTCATCTTCGCTATGATTTAAGAAGTGGAATCAAACGCGTTTTGAGAACTATTTTTGACCACTACGATGAAAAATTCCCTTCGAATATCTTAAATATACCACCAGAGTAGAAATCATATGAAAAGCTTGAAGATTGGAGATAGAACTATCCAAGAAGGTGGAAAACCTTTCATCATTGCAGAAGCTGGTGTTAATTACGAAAACAGCATGGAAACAGCTCTAGAAATGGTGAGGGAAGCAGCTAAAAACGGTGCAGATGCAATCAAATTCCAATCATACAAAGCTGAGACTATCGCTGCTAAAGATTCTCCAGCATATTGGGATACAAACAAAACCCAAAGGGATTTTTTCAAACAATATGACACTTTTGAAGAGGATGATTATAGAGATTTAGCTAAAGAAGCGGAAAGAAACAAAATATTCTTTCTGTCAACTCCTTTCGATAATAATGCAGTAGATTTTCTAGACCCACTAGTTCCACTTTATAAGATTGCTTCAGCTGATATTACCAATATACCTTTCTTGCGTTATATCGCTGAGAAAAAGAAACCTATTTTCCTATCAACTGGCGCAGCAACCTTGGGAGAAATAGAGCATGCGATTACAACGATCAAAGTGGTTGAAAATGTGCCTATAGTCCCGTTGCACTGCATTCTGAGCTACCCAACAAAGTTTGAAGATGCCAATCTTCGAATGATAAAGCATCTAAAGAAAATCTTTCCAGAAAATCTTGTAGGGTATTCAGATCACACTAAACCAGATAAAGCTATGATTACTCTGATAGTTGCTCATCTGATGGGTGCATCTGTTCTAGAAAAGCATTTTACTCTAGATAAAACTCTTCCTGGAAATGATCATTACCATGCAATGGATCCTCAAGACCTAAAACTACTTTCAGATAATGTTGAACTTGTTACAAAAATTCTAGGAGATGAGGAGAAGAGAATTATTAATGCAGAGTTACCAGCAAGGAAAAATGCGAGAAGATCAATAGTTACAGCTAAAGCATTGAAAAAAGGACAAGTGATTACAGCTGATGACATCACCACAAAGAGACCAGGAAAAGGAATTGATCCAACTTATTATGACTTAATACTGGGGAAGAAAATTCTGCAAGATTTAGGTGAAGATGAAATCCTATATTGGAAATATTTCATGCAAGAATGAGAAATTTATTTAATTCCTGCAAGATTTCCTTTTCTAGGATTAAGATATGTAGTAGGATTTTTTCGTTTTAAATAATAAAAATCTATAATTGATTTGTTGAGTATTCTCCAATTCTACTGCTTTCTTTTGTTTTTAGATACATTTTTGTCCTTATGGAAGTATTCTTTTGCTATTTTAAGGTCTTCATGTGAATCAATTTCCATACAGAATTCTTTAGTGTAGTACAAGGGTAGAAGATCTATTTGATCAGTGATTTCATTTAGTGCATCTTCTGCATAACTTGCTACTTTTCCATTTTTTATGAACTCATTCATTTTCTTAATCCAAATCTTCATTGTTTCTTTTTTTATTTTATAAAGTGGGGCACAGAAATATACGTTTTCCCCGAAGAAATTTACTCCTATCTTCTTTATTTTGTTATCTAATACCAAAGCTTTGAAATCTTTTTTGGGTAGAGGAATTGTATTATTAACTAAAATATAGTTATTACTTTTTGTGTTAATTAAACGTTCTAGAAGCGATGGATCAAACACTAGATCACCATGAAGAAGTAAAATATCATCGTCAATTTTATTCCTAGCGAGCCAAATAGAGTAAATATAGTTAGTTGTATCGTAATAAGTGTTTTTAACATATGTTACATTTAAATCTTTGAATTTTTCATTTACAAAACCAATTAATTTCTCTTCGAAAGGTCCAGTTGTTATTATATAATCGTGAATGTTAATCTGTTTTAATGCATTAAGTTGGCGTTCTAAAATAGTCTGATCATTTATCTCAATCAAACATTTTGGCAATAAATTTGTTGTTGGTTTTAATCTTGTTCCAACACCTGAATTTAATATTAGTGCTTTCATATTACTGATACCTAAAGTAAATTTATTAGTATTTTATATAAATCATTTTTAGTAACTTTTCTTGGATTATTTTCAATCCTTCCTTTAGTAAAACCTTCCTTAATGATTAAATCTATACCATTTTCATCAATACCTAGTTCACTAAGTTTTGTAGGAAGATTCATTTTCTTCATTAGATTTTCGATTTTTTCTTTAGCTTCTAATGCATTTTGAGAATCTAGGCATTCAACGATTTTTTCTATTCTATCTGAAGCTTCTGGAAGATTTTCATTACATACTTTGGAGTTAAATACAAGGAAACTCCCTAAAACTAATGCACAAGCTAAACCGTGAGGTACATTATACAAAGCGGTTATAGGGTATGAAACAGAATGTACAGCTGTTGTTTTTGTATTACTAAATGCTAACCCTGATTCCAAACTACCAAATAGCATTTTTTCTCTGACTTCTAGATTAGTAGAATCTTTGAAAGCTATTTCAACATTGTTAAAGATTAATGATATTGCTTCAAGAGCATGTTTATCTGATGTCGGATTGTGATTTCTTGACCAATATGCCTCAATAGCTTGAGAAAGCGCATCTAAACCAGTTATTGCTGTTTGGTAAGGAGGAAGACTCAAAGTTAACTCAGGATCTACTATTGCTACTTTTGCATACATTTTCTTATCCGACATCGAGTATTTTTTCTTGAACTCATCATCATTTCTCCAAACTGTTGCCCACATAGTAACTTCACTCCCTGTTCCTGCAGTTGTAGGAATTGCTATGAAAGGGATTCCAGAATTTGTGATATTTTTATAATTGAATAAATAATCTGATATATTTCCTTCATTTTTTGATAAGATTGCAGTGCATTTCGCACAATCAAGAGAGGATCCTCCTCCTATACCAATTATCAACCCATATTCGCCTCTTCTAGCTAAAAGAGTTGTTTCATCTATTAATCTAAAAGTAGGATTAGCAAATACTTTTTCGAAAGTTTCTACTACATTTTCATTTTTCTCTAATATAGTTTCAATTCTTTGTATTACTCCAAGCTCTCTCATAGTTTTACCAGATATAATGAGGATTTTATTATTGAGTTTATATTTTTCTACTATTTTTCCTATTTGATTTAGAGATGATGACCCAAATACAATTTTTACTGGATTATAGTACTCCTCCATTCATTCACCTTCTTATTATGGTTATGTCTCATCTTGGAATAGTTTCATAAAACTTATTTTGTTTTCATAGGGTGTAATTGTAGGTCTACCTAAATCTGATCTTGAACCTTTTCTTACTTTAATAATTGCTAAACTAGGACATTTAATTTTATCAATTACATTTATGTAATTCATTAATTCTTTTCTATTGAATATTGTTTTAGTTGAATTATATCCACAAGATAACGCTATTTTATCATATTGAACAATTTTAGAGACTGTAGGCTGCCCTCCTGTGGATTCATGACAATGATTATCAAATATTATATGATGGAGATTTTCTGGCTTATAATATCCAATCGTTGCTAATGTTCCCATTTGCATAAGAGTAGCTCCATCTCCATCTAGAATTAGCGTTTTTTTAGAAGAATTCAAAGCAATTCCTAAAGAAATCGAGGACGCACATCCCATTGAACCAATTGTGTAAAAATCTTTAGGCTGTTCTTTTCTCATCATTCTGATTTCAAATAGTTCTCTTGACGTTTTTCCAGTGGTTGCTACAATGACATATTTGTCTTTGATATTATCAATAATGATTTTAATGACTTCTTCTCTCCTTAATTCATATTCTTCTTCTTCTTCAATATCTGTTGAGATAAAAGGATCTAATGTTCCTTTTTTGACTATCAATGCATAAGGAGAATTATTATTTTTTATTTTATTTTTTACTGTTTTTATTGTCATTCTAGCTTCTTCTTCGTTAGATGGAAGGATAGAGTAAGGTATCTCTAAAACATTAAGTAAAGGAAGTGTAATTCTCCCCATTTTCTTGTGCTGGGGTTCATCTTTTTTTCCAGGTTCTCCTCTCCATCCAATCAAAAGCAACATTGGTATTGAATATACTTCTTTATCTGCTAAAGATGTTATGGGATTCACTGTTTTTCCTAATCCCGCGTTTTGCATGTAAGCAATCCCTACCTCATTTGTAGCTAAATGATATCCTGCTGCTATCCCAATGGCTTCACATTCATTACTTGCTATAATATTTGTTAGACCCTTCCCAGTTTTGTTATCCAAAAAACTCATCCACGATTTATATGTAGAATCGGGAACACCAGTAAAAAAAGTCAAATTTTCATCTTTGAAAATCTTCCAGAGCTCTTCGCATTTCATTATTCTGCTCCTGGTATTAATCTAATAATTTCTTTTATTGGTATACAATTTACCTCAGAAGCTTCATGACATCTACGATTCATTAAAATACTTTTAGCTGTCTTAATCATAGAAGGGTATGCGCTACGTAGTAGATGATTTGCATAAATTACAATCTTTACTCCAGCATCAATCAACTCATCCTCAGTTATTGTACTGAAAGTTGAAGGAACAGCGACAAGAGGAACTTTTTTTTCAAATTTTGAATATTCATCACAGAAATCTAATATCTCTTTTGGAGTCTTCTCTTTACTATGAATCATTATACCGTCTGCACCAGCTTCAATATATGCTTTTGCTCTTTTCAAAGCATCTTCTAATCCCTTTTTAAGTATGAAGCTCTCTATCCTTGCTATAATCATAAAGCTTTCAGTAATTTGAGCTTTTTTACCTATATTTATCTTAAAGCTAAAATTATCAATTGTATCTTGTGTTTGTTGAACATCTGCACCAAATAATGAATTTCTTTTTGGACCAATTTTGTCTTCAATGATAACTGCTGAAACTCCATAGCGTTCAAGAGTTCTTACAGTTAAATGGAAATGCTCAGGTAAACCACCAGTATCTCCATCAAGAATAAGGGGTTTTGTTGTTACATCAAAAATTTCATTTATCGTCTGTAATCTTGATGTAATGTCTACGTACTCGGTATCTGGTTTTCCTTTTGCAGTGGAATCAGTTAAACTACTTATCCACATTCCATCAAATTCTCGAATAGTTTCGCCTTCTGTAATCTTAACTTCTTCCACTATTCTTCCAGTTAATCCATTGTGAACTTCTATAATTCTCACTAAAGGTTTGAGATTGATTAATCTTCTTAATTTCTTCATTCTAGCATCAGGAGTAGTCCCAATTCCAAATTTATCTCGTATTAAATCTGATGAAGATAAATTCTCAGTATATTCTGGTTCTATAAGCTTCCCTCCCCACTCTTTCAAGATTTCTATTACTCTTTCTCTGGTTATTTTTTGTACTCCAGTTCTCCAATCAGTACCATGAACAACATAATCTGGTTTGATTTCTCTTAGGTTTTCTGTATAATCTAACGTTTCTTGAGGTATAACTTTAGATACACCTATTATATTTTCCACTAACATTTTCCTTTGATCATAATCTAAAACTGGTAATCGTTTGTATGTTGCAATAGCTTCATCAGTTAACAAACCTATAATTACATCACCTAGTTCTCTTGCTGTCTTCAGGATATTAATATGTCCAGCATGAATAAAATCTGCACTCAAAGCTACATAAACAGTTGACATTTTAAATCATATAAAAATTTGATGCAGATATTAAAAGAGTATCTTTAGAACCTTGGTATATAAATCCTAAACTTATTATAGAATTTTCTGAATCTAAAATTCACTTATTATGTTATATATCTCATTAAGAGTCTTGTTACTTATTTTCAATGCCTTTGAATACTTTTCTTCAATTTTTATTTCTTCTGTATTTCGTGCTTTTTCAATCAGTCTATTTAAGTTTTTTCTGTTCAATTCAGAGAAAGATATTTTGGAAGTATTTGGTTTGAAATTGATATATTCATTAATCATAATCTGCCATTCTAAATTCTCGCCAAATTCTATTAAAATCGCTGGAATTGAAAAACAATAGCATTCGCTTAATGATCCCCAGCCTGGTTTTCCTATAAAGATGTCAGATGCAGAAATATAGTCTTGAACTTTAAAATCACCTTTAGGAACAAACTTAAAATTTGATTGATTTTTTATTTTGTTTCTATTTGATGCAACTATTTGATAATCAGTTTCCAGAAATATTTCTTTAAATGTCTCCAATGGCAAATCTATAGACATTCCTAAAGAAAGGAAAACCGTCATTAAATCATTTTTTAAGTTTAGTAATTTGAAAATCTCTTGTTTATTTCTAGTTGCTAATTTTGTGTAAAATCCTACCTTCTTTCTGTTCTTATTAGTTAGTAGATTTTTATTAAGAGGTAAAGCAATTTGAAGATCATATGATTCAAAAGAATCTGAGAGCCTTTGAGATATTCTTTCTAGTTTTCTATATGGATATTTCTCATATAAATGATTGAAAAGCACTCCCCAATCAAAGTTACTAATACCAATAATAGGAATATTGTTCTCTTTACTAACCTTATCTAGGAAAGGAGCAATATCTGATATAATCAGATCTATTTTATTATTTTGAATGAATTTCTTCTCTTGATCAATTATTTTTTCATACAAATTCTCATAGAAAGTGTAAGCTTCATCAATACTTTCTTCAATTAATGGTTCACTATATCTATATTTTAACCATAAATCGTTTATTTTCTTAAAAATAAATAGATTATCTTGATTTTGTATATTACCTCTAATAGAGTTCATACTCAAAGAAGTGCATTTAACAAAAACCTTATTTTCAGCTTTCAATCTCTGGATAATGGGTATTGCTCTAGAAGTATGACCTAATCCAAAAGATGAGATGTAATATGCAATATTCATTGTTCCACCATTTATTCTAGATGATTTTAGCTTAGATAGTCTATTAATTTAAAATACATAGATTCATTTCTCCTTAATTATATCTCATAAATATATATATATTAATTTAAGTATAAAACTTGTTCAGAAGTTCTCTAAAATAACACCTATTACAAACATCTCTTTTTTAACACTCATTTTCTTATATTTAAGTATCCCTTTTTATTCTTGAAATTCATTTTTAACTTTTTCTTCAGACTTCTGTTTTTTCATCTTTCTCATGAAAAACCCTCACCTATACTTGAAATGGTGTCAAAGAAAATTGTAAAATAAGATTAGAAGAAAATCTATCAAATATAAAGAAACAAGCAGTTGTTTTTTAAAATACGAGAGATATAAAAAAATAGACACGCCATACCATAATAATTAAATAAATTGAAATTTGTTTAATTTGTATATACGCTACTAAGTGAAAATAAATGGAAGAATTTGACGCAGTGGAAGCTCTGAAATTAATCAAGAAAATTCTAGAAACAAATGAAGTTGAATTTTGGTTAGAATCAGGAACTCTGCTTGGTGCTATTAGAGAAGGAGCTTTCATCAAGTGGGATTATGACATAGATTTAGGAACCTGGGATACTTATATGCCTAAAATGAAAAAACTGAATAAAGAATTTTGTGAGCATGGGTATGAAACCTATTTTTCAGTCTATCATAATGTGATGATGATTAGAAAAGGAGAAATTGATGTTCAACTTGTCTTCTGGAGGTTGAAAGAGGATGAAGTAATTGCTCCTTTAAGATATATTGAAAATAAAATTGGCTTTGTTCTTGCATCATTAAATTGGATAGTGCTATTTTCTCATTCTGGAAAACTTAACAAAGAAACTTTTAATTCATCTATGAAAATTATAAAATTTATAGGATCAAAAATGACAGATTTAATTCCTGAATTCTTGAAACTAAAAACAGCTTCTTTTTTAAACACTTTAGCTAGTAAAACAGGTAACAGAAGAGGATTGGTAGTTACACCAAGTAAATATTTTCTAAGTCTAGAGAATACTAAATTCTATGATATGGATTTTCTTATTCCTCAAAATTCTGAAGAATATTTAGCATATTATTATGGTGATAATTGGCAAATCCCGCAGAAAAAGTGGATTTATGTTAGAGAAGATAAGAAGATTATAAGTAAAACAGAACATGTAGGTAGAACTTGGAACTATAAGAAATTTGGAAGAAAATTCGAAACTTAAATTTCTTATGGTAACTTCGAATGGAAGATGCTTAAAATTGAAGAGTTTCATGCAGAATTATGTTATTAATAATATCAATAAATATTGGAAACAAGATGTATATAAAGCAACAATACTTCGCTTTATTACAATAGGATTTCGTAGTGCGATTGCTTTTATCTTTTGGATAGTTATTGGGTATTTTTTTGAGGCTGATGGTGTTGGAGTATTGTCCTCAGTTGTTTCTGTTCTAAGATTAGGGGCTATTTTTGCGATGTTTGGAATCCAAACTGCGTTTCTAAAATTTCCATTATATTCTTTTAGAAAAAAGCAATTGTTCTCAATTTCCTTAATTCCTTTATCTCTTAATTTCATTGCAGCCTTAGTTTTTGTTAGTACTTTTAATTACTTAAGAGAACTATTAGATATAAGCAAAACAAATTGGTTTTTCTTGACATTGTTAACTACTATAATAGTGTCACTTTTCCTTATATTTGATGATATACTTGTAGGGATAAAAAGCCCATATTTTCTGCTAATTAAGGAAGCCATTTTTACTGTGTCTTTATTCTCTGGAATTTTTCTGATAGTATTTTCTAATATTCATAATACTGAAATAAGTATGCTTATAGTATGGGGAACTTCTCAACTAATCAGTGTTGTAGCTACTTTATTATTCATTATATTCAAAAAGAGAGAAAAGTCAGAAACGCAAACCCAGAAAGGAGAAAGTATTTCACTACGGAAGTTTGTTTCTTTCTCATTTAATAATTATACAGGAACATTAATTCAATCTCTACCAATGCTTCTAACTACCCCTATCGTAATAAAACTCTTCAATACAGAAGATGCTGCTTTTATATATATCTCTTGGGCGATACTGGGTATGTTAGCTTCGTTTCCTAATTCTTTGTCTTTTGTTCTAATAACAGAGAGAAGAGATACAACTCTTAAAACGCTACTCTCAAGATTTAAATTTGCATTTATTATCGATACAATAATAATTATTCCATTGTTAGCTTTACAGAAGTTCATTATTGGTCTTTTTGGTTTAGAATTTTCTATGGTCTATTTCTGGTCTTTCCTACTCATTTTGTTATCAATTTATCCTCTCTCTCTATTTCTCATATACATATCAGCATTACGACAAAGAAACGAAAGAGGATTACTTCAAATACTGTTTGCACTACAAACTGGATTGTATTTTGCAAGTATTTTTATCTTCAAACCTATATTTAACTTAATTTCTGTGAATTTCTCTTGGTTCATATCTACTTTAATTCTCTCTGGAATATGTATTGTTCTTTCCATTAAGAAAGGTAGATTGAAATACAGAGATAGAAAAATTGAATAAAGATTAAATCTAATATTATAAAGCAGAAACGTAGTGTTATACATGAAAAAAGAAGACTCAATTTACATAGCTGGGCATAATGGACTGGTTGGTTCATCAATACAAAAAAAGTTATTAGAAAAAGGTTTTACAAATATAATCACTAGAACTAGTAAGGATTTAGATCTCAGAAATCAAAACAAAGTAATTGAATTTTTTAGAAGTGAAAAACCTAGTTATGTTGTTTTAGCCGCAGCGAAAGTTGGAGGGATACTTGCTAATAAAACGTTTCCTGCAGAATTTATTTATGATAACATAATGATTCAATCAAACATTATTGATTCTGCGTACAAATTTTCTTCAAATAAACTTCTTTTCTTAGGAAGCTCTTGCATTTATCCAAAATTCGCAGAACAACCAATAAAAGAAGAGTATCTGCTTACTGGTTCGTTGGAGCCTACAAATGAAGCTTATGCAATTGCGAAAATAGCAGGTATTAAAATGTGCCAGTTTTATAATAAACAATATGAAACAAATTTCATCTCAGCAATGCCAACTAATCTTTATGGTCCTAGAGATAATTTTGATCTAAAAACTTCTCATGTATTACCTGCATTAATAAGGAAAATACATGAAGCAAAAGAGAACCAGATTCCATCTGTTGAATTGTGGGGGACAGGTTCAGCAAAAAGAGAATTCCTTTACATAAATGATTTAGCAGAAGCTTGTATATTTTTAATAGACAATTATTCTTCATCCGAATTGATAAATATAGGAGTAGGAAAAGACATATCAATAAAAGAACTAGCAATTCTGATTAAAAGTATTATTGGCTATGAAGGTGATATAACATATGACACTTCAATACCTGATGGAACTCCAAGGAAGCTTTTAGATATAACCAAAATTAATAACCTAGGGTGGCAGGCAAAAACAACCTTGAAAGAAGGTATAGTCAAAACATATGAATGGTATTTGAACAACAAATCTGAAACAAAATAATAAGAAAAACTTGAAGTATCTCCTATACTCATTTTAGAGTAATAATTCAATATTTTTCAAAAGATATTTATAACAAGATAAACATTCGAAAAACATGAATAATGAAGATAAGTTCTTTGAGGAGATTAATGAAAAATATAAAGATTTGTTAATAAATCCTGATTGTATAGATATATATCTACAAGAATTTGATAAGGAAAAAAAGGAGCTTTTCGATAGGAATAAATTGGCAGATTCAAGAATCTTAATAACTGGGATAACTGGTTTTGTTGGAAGTCATTTAGCTGAAAAACTGGTTGAACTAGATGAGAATATAGAGGTTTACGGTACTGTAAGAAGGCAATCTGTCCCAATTTTTCCAAATATAAGAAATATAACAGATCAGGTGATATTAAAAGAAGCAAATTTAATAGATTACCCTTCTCTTGAATCAGCTATTACTGAAATAGAACCAAATTATATTTTTCATTTAGCAGCTCAATCTTTTGTCCCAACATCCTTTAAAGCTCCAATTGAATCAATTCACACAAACATTCAGGGAACTGTCAATTTACTAGAAGTAATACGAAAAAAAAACATTGATCTTCAATGCATGCAAGTTGCTTGTAGTAGTGAAGAATATGGACTAGTTCATCCACATGAAATACCAATTAATGAAAACAATCCATTAAGACCTCAATCACCGTACGCAGTTAGTAAAGTCGCTACAGAAATGTATTCACTCACTTACTTTAGAGCATATGGTGTACCAGTTACAATAACAAGAGGTTTTAACCATACAGGTCCAAAAAGAGGTTTACAATTCGTGACATCTGTTATTGCTAGCCAAGTGGCAGGAGCAATTAAGAAAGGAACTAGAATTATTAGAATTGGTAACCCTAAACCAATAAGAGATTTTACAGACATTCGAGATATGATTCAAGGATACATATTAGCAATATTAAATGGCACAAAGGGTGAAGTATACAATCTAGGTCATGGATATGGAATATCAATTGAAAATCTTGCTAAACTTACAGCTTCATTATTTGATATTGACTATCGTCTTGAAATCGACAAATCGCGATACAGACCAACAGAGGTAAATATATTAGTTTGTGATTATTCAAAAGCTAAAAAAGAATTAGGATACAAACCTCAATACCCTATTTCAGTTACAATGGAAAATGTTGTAAACTACTTTCTCTCTGATGACATATTTATGAGATTGCTAGATTAGTATAAATCCATAACAACATTTTTATTAAATGAAAATCTAAAGGGATGTTTATGAGAGTATTGTATGTTTCTAGAGGATTGGGGTCTCCGAAATATGGCGCTGAAAGAATTTCAAAACTAATAAAGTTGCATTTTGAAACAAAAATAGATCTTTTTTCAATAACTGATGATAAAACATTTGATGGTATAGGTGAAATCTTTTTCAATCCTACCTACAGTTTTAAAATTCCATTTTTTGAATATGTTTTCTATAGAATCTTTGGAAAAAAAAAACTTAGAAAAGTTTGTAGAAAAATTAAACCTGATTTAATACTATCTTCAGTTTATTCTGGTTATGCTTTACCAACACCCAAGAACATCAAGACCATTATATTATTTCATGACGAACCAGGATTTTATATTAAAGACGATCTATCTCCTTTTTCAATTTCCCTTCTTTTTAGAGTCTGGTATAAAACAATTCAATACTTTAAGAAAAAAGTTATTAAAGAACGATACTTCTATCTCTCTATATCAGAGAACATGACTAAAAGTTTAATACATTTAGGAGTTTCAGCTGAAAAAATTTTTACCTTGCCTTATGGTTTATTCAGTAATTACAAAGAATATTTGAGCAATGAAGAAGAATGGAAGATATATCAGAATTCACATCAATTAAAAGATAGAGACTTTCTTCTACTTTTTGTTGGATCACTTTATTACACTAAAGGTATTCATACAATTATAGAAGCATTGAAAATTGCAAACAATAAGAACATTAAGCTACTTATAGCAGGTAGTGAAATGCCTTTCTTTGGAAAATTTTATACAAATAAGATTAAAAAAAGAATTAGAGAATATAAGATACAGGAACAAATTAAATGGTTAGGCTATGTAGAAAATAAAACGATAACCATGCTATACAATAGAAGCTCTGCTCTCCTAAGTGCTAGCTTTTCAGAGGGATGTCAACTCACTCTGATAGAAGCAGCACATTATAATCTTCCAATTATTGCATCTAGAGTTGGTTCTGCTGTTGAGCAATTCACAGGATATGCAAAATTTTTTAATGCAGGTAATGAAAGAGAACTAGCAGATATTATTTTGGAAATGTATGATTCTAAAATAAAAAAGATAGATTATGTTATCTACTCATTTGAGGAGGGTATTGAGAGATTATTAAAATGGTTTGAATCATTGGTAAATATGAATATTAGAGAATGAGGTGTCAGTAAATAACAATCTATATGATTTTTAAAACTAGTAGAGTATCAGTACTAAATACAGTGAGTATTTCTTCATTCACTGGAATACTATCATTATAACATTCTAAAACTTCTGGATCAATATTGTAAAATGAAATTAAGTATTTATCTCTTGCAATTTTTGTCATAAATTCAGCATCTAGTCCTACTAAATCAAATATAAAGTAGAAGCAACTGAAATTACTCAGAATGTTTATTACTAACTCTAAATCCCTTTGATAGTACATTCCCAGTATAATATCTGCTGCTTTTTCTTCCAGATTTGGAACATTTAAGAACGAATATGCTGCAATTGATCTATACATATATTCAACGAAAATAAATTCAGTTGTTTGATCTAAATTATAACGTAACCATTTTGAAACTAAATATAAGTCATCTTCTGGTAAATTCAGTTCTGAATGATAGATTTGCCAAGGTGAGAATGCTATAGATTGAATAGAAAATAAAAATATAAAAATGACAGTCAAATTTCTTGTTGATGCAAGTTTTTTGAAATTAAAAACTCTACGTTTTCCATTATTCTTTATTTTTAATTTTCTAAAAACATAAGTACTAATATGTACAGAGATTTTTCTAATATATTCTGATAATCTAACAAAATATTTCTCATAAAACATAAAAAACATACAACCAAAAAAGATAATATAAGGTATTAATCTATAACTTAATTCATTGATTATACGAATTGTGCTAGAAAATGTATCTGTCCCTTCAATCTGAGAAATTCTATTGTAGATATCTTTTACAATTAAATACGCAAAAATAAGAGTTAATTGTGTAAATAATATATAAAACGAATTAAGAAGAATATTTCCTTTTCTTGCAATTAGGGGATATATCAAAACATTGAAAACGAAAAACAATAACCCAAGAATTGCTAGATAACTAAGTATTCCGAGATTTTGAGTTGTGTTTAATCCTCCAACTATGTTTTTTGAATATCCTATATAAATTGCTGAACTTATACCTATGGCGATTGTTGAAAATAACAGATATATTTTGACATTCAAAACTGAAGTTAGACTATCTTTATTTCTGGCAATAATTGTTATTAATTTTTTTATAATAACACCTACGACAAAAATGAATAATAATAAACTTGCTTCGATAACTATCAAAAACGTTCTTGAATAAGGTGATATTAAATCCCCTAATACTTCAATAATTTTTAAACTTGATAACGAAGAATAGAAATAATTTCCTACTTGCCCTCTTGCTTTACTGCTTATCATCACCCATATATTTAATGCGATTATCAAAATTAATGTTATACATATAACAGAAAGATTATTCAGAATTTTACTTTTTAAGCTTCTCCTTCTAGTTTGATCTCCAAGCTTCAATGTTTCTTTTTGCGTGATGAAAAACAATATAATTAAGAAAAAACCAAGAAAGTAGGAAAAATAGTGCCAAAATCCTAATAAAGAAAAAACAGCTATTAAAGCAAGATATTTAAACGTTTTTTTTAGTTTAAAATGCTTTATAGAACCTTTTGAACAATACAATGACACTATGATATAAGTTGCAAAAACAAACAACATGAAAGTGAGAGCTTCATAAACATAGAGTGAAGAAAAAAAGAGAAACTTATAGCAAGATGCGAAAATAAATGTAGCTAATCTCTTTTTTTCTCGAAAAACAATTTGAAAGGTTTTATCTGCTAGATAAACTGTGATAAGTCCCACCAAAATTGAATTTACAATTTTTACAGCAATTATAGTATTTGAGAAACCAATCGCTAATATCAATTTAGAAACTATCAAATCTAGAATTGGAAAAGGAGTATATCCTATCATCCTTTCAACTGGTAATGACTGTTGATTAAAAGAAAGTATCATTGAATAACCTAAATGATAAGCTTCATCAGGTTGAAAAACATATAATAGATTTTTGAAGTGTAATGGAATCTTCAGAACAATTTGATAAACAAATATTACTATTAGAGATAAAAAATTTTGATTATTAACCCATATAGAAACTATACATGAAAAAACAAATAAACTTCCAATTAACCCCCAGATTAAAGGATTAAGAGATTTGAGGACAAAAAGCAATACAAGAATTAACCCAAGAACAAAGGGGACAAGACTTGCTATGATTTTTTTGGAAGATTCTTTGTTAAACATTTCTCTCATCTTGATTTTTTAAATAACTTTGTTGAATTTACAGTTGAGTTTCCAATTTAGATGTGTCTTATCAGTTTTTCTTCAACAATTTCAACTAAATACTTAATTAATAATCTTTTGCAATGTAAAACACATCTTTACTTTCATATGAATTATATTTAGTTTATTTAAATGATTGAATTTTTCATTCTAGATGATTCAATAAGGGCATTAGAAAATTCTTCTTAAATGAAATAGGAGAAAAATTTTAAAGCATGGGCACATTTATGTTTCCAATGTTACATCTTGATTTGATATTTCTAATAGTAACATTTGTTCCATTCATGCCCATTTTCTTTTATTTTGTTAGTTTGATAATAGGCAATCTCTTTGTGTATGTGAAATCATCAAATACAAGAAAATCATTATCTTCAGAAACTGAATTTGCAGGTACTCAGTATGTACCAATAACAATTGTAATCCCAACACATAATGAGGAAAAAGTAATTGAAACTAAATTATCGTCGATTTTGAATATTGATTATCCATCAAGAATTGAAATTTTTGTTATAGATGATTCAACTGACAATACGCCTAATATTATTTCAAAAATTCAAACAAAATATGATAATATTCAACTAATTCATTCAAAAGAAAGAATGGGTTATAACAGAGCTATAATGCTAGGAGTAGAAAATGCAAAATCTGAATATGTGGTTCTAACAGATTCTCATTCTCTTATTGGCGAAACAGCAATCAAATCAGCTATTGATATTTTTACAAAAAATCAAGATGTGGGCTCAATCTCAGGATCATGTAAAATTTTAAATCCAGAGAAAAGAAGTTCAAAAATGGAGATTTTTTACCAAAGTTTTTTTGATTTATTAAGAATGAAAGAAACAAACATTGGATCAACATTTATAGTAAAAGGTGAATTAGTTATTTTGCGGAGAAATTTGATTTCAGATTTAAAAAATATTAATGGCTGTTATGATAATGAATCATCGCTATGGATAATAAAAAAAGGTTTTAAAGTGCATTTCTCTAAACAAGTTTATTATTTTGAGCATTTTCCTACAAAAGTAAAGGAAAGATTTGATCAGAAGAAGATAAGGGCAGTTAATTTATTAAGAACTATATGGGGATTCAAAATTCTTCTTTTTAATCAGAAACAGATTTTTATTGGTTTTTTGCTTTATCCTTTTTATTTCTATTTCTCTTTCGTTTTTCCTGTATTAATAATATTTTCAGTATTCAGTTTTTCTTTATCAATTATCTTATTAGCTATTCGTATCAATTCAGTAATTCTTTACATAGTTTTACCATCAGTTATTATTGTTGTATTATTGATTCCAATTGTTAGAAATAGTATTTATGGTTATATTCAAATTGTATTAAGTCTATTATATGCTAATTATATGATCTTTTTTCAGTCAAAAAAAGAAATAACTGAAATTCCCTTAATCGAATCAACAAGAGTAAATTAGTTTAAAGCATCGAGATATAGCATTCACGATTTCCTGTTAACTGCAGATTTGAAAATTGTTTTCAATATTCGAAATCCGTCAATTAATGGATCTAATTTAGTATCTCCATCTCTTTTATAGTAATTTATAGGGGTTTCTCCTATTTTGTATCCTACTTTTGCAGCTTTCACAATCATTTCTGTTTCGATTTCAAAGTTTCTAGATTTTAATGTTTTTACTAGAAAATCTGCGACATCCTTGGACATTATTCGTAATCCTGATTGACTATCTACAATTTTTTGTTTAACTAAAATACTTATTAGCTTTGAAAAAACCTTATTTCCCAACATATTAAGTCTTGTAATTGTACCCTTCTCTCTTTTTGGAAATCTATTCCCAATCATCAAATCATATTGGGATTCTTTTTTCATCCGTCGATAGATGTGATTAATATCTGATGGATCATATGTGTTATCGCCGTCAATATAAGCAATAAAATCAACATTATTGTCTTCCAAAATGCTCTTAAATCCTTTAATTAATGCGATTCCTTTGCCTTTCTCTTCACAAAGCAATATCTTTGCTCCAACTTTCTTTGCATTCTCTATAGTTTTATCGGTTGAAAGACCATCAATCAAATATACTTTTTCAGTAACATCTGTACATTTTGCTACAAGTTTTCCAATTGCTTGTTCTTCATTTAAAGTTGGAATTAATATTGCAAGTTTCCCTTCCGATTCTTTTTCTTTCATTTTCTCTTCCTCAATCAACGCTATAACTGAACCTTTCAATCTTTTTCAAAAATTATGATAAATATTTTAGTTCCCCATTAATAACCTTTGACAAGAATGCATAATCCCAAGTTATAACTAGATTTTAACCTGTTTAAACACTATATTGTCCTATATATAAGCTTATACTTCCAAAATTTTGTAATTTTAAAAATATGGATTACAAAGGAAAAAAACACAGTTTATATAAACTTTTTAATAAATGGAATTTATATAATTATATTGTTAAATGTAAATTTAAATTTTTGGACTATAATTTTTGTTGTAATGTCATATAGAAGATAACCTAAGGAACCTATAAGTGCTCTGCTATTTTATGATAATCAGATTTTATATAGTAAAATCCAGTCGATCATTCAAACTACCTCTCTTTATCTAGGAATAAGTTTTATTCATAAGAGAATTCTTTTATAGTTTACAATAACAGATAACTTTAGAAAAACTTAATTTGTTATGAATTCAAATTCGAAAAATAGGTTCGATAAGACATAAGGTGTAATTATGAAAGGAGTTATCTTAGCAGCTGGACATGGAAGAAGACTTCTCCCTTTAACCAGTTTCAGACCTAAACATATGCTTCCAGTAGCAGGAAAGCCAATTTTGCATCACTCTTTGGAGTATCTAAGAGATGTATTGAATATTACAGATATAATCATGGTAGTAGGATATGAAAGAGAATCAATCATGAACTACTTCAAAAACGGAGAAGAACTTGGGGTAAAAATAACCTATGTGATTCAAAATTCGACTCAAATCAAAGGTTTAGCAACAGCTGTAAATCTTGTTAAAGATTATATCACTGGAGATTTTGTGGTCTTTTTAGGTGATAATCTGTTCTCCACTGATCTGAAAAAAGTAATTGATTTACATCTAGAAACTAAAGCTTCTGCAACTCTACATCTAGAAGAAAATGAAAATCCTCAGAGGTATGGCGTAGTGGAACTAGAAGGAGATAAAGTTTTATCTCTTGAGGAAAAACCTCAGAATCCTAAGAGCAACTATGTGATTACAGGATTCTATGTGTTCTCACCAGTAATTTTCAATATGTTTGCGGATTTAAAACCATCTTTCAGAGGAGAATATGAATTGACAGATGCAATACAAGCTCTAATTGATCAAGGATATTCTGTCAAAGCAAGTCTGATCTCTGGATGGCGTCTAGATATAGGTTTTCCTGAGGATCTGCTTGCTGTGAATAAACATTACCTTAATGATCAAACCCATGCTGTTTTAGGAGAAGTTATCAATACAGAAATTATCCCTCCAGTCTTTGTTGCAAAGGGAACTAAAATTACTGATTCAGTTATAGGTCCTTATGTTATGATAGAAGAAGGAGTACACGTAGAGAATAGTGAAATCAAGAATTCTGTTATTCTAGAGAAGTCAATTCTCAAGGATTCAATTATTTCCGACTCTGTTATAGGTACAAATAGCAAAGTTCAGGGAATGAAAGCCCATTCACTAAAAGTTGGAGACTATTCTGATATCCGTCTTTCCACTTCAGAAAAATGATAGATAACATTTAAAAGTAATGAAAAGCAAAGAATTACTTGCTTAAATATTATTAATCACTTTGCTGGTTAGGGGTGGTATTTGTGGTCGAAGACGTGGAAATATTAGAAGACATTTTAACAGAAACTGAGGAAGCGGAATTAAGATCTGCACTTGATCAAATGGTTGAAGCAGTGAAAACCTATTGTGTGAGAGATGGGAAAGTTACAGCTTCAGAAAAAAGAATTATTAAAGCAATGCAATCAACAACTAATGACTTGGTTGAAGAGATAGTTAAACTTTACAAAGATAAGACTCAAGTTGATGATTTAACGCTTCTAGAAGTAGTAAACAAAAATAGAGAAAATATACTCAATGATTTGTTGCTTGCTGCATTAACACCAAAAAAGAAACTTCTTTCAGAAGAAGCAAAAGAAGTAATCACTATGGTGTCTAGAGAGTTGATCTAGACTCTGTCCTTTTCTTTTTCTAAAAAAACTACATCCAACACTATGTTGGATTAGAAGAAATTTTTGCAAAGGATTCAGAGACAAATTTATCACACAAACTATTGTCAAAAATAAGTCTTAAAAACGTCTTGAGCTAGTGTATATAATGGTTTTATTGTAAGTATAATTTGTAAGTGATTCTATTGGTAAAGAAGAGAAAGAGCAATCTAAGATTACTGTTCAGTGTTATATTTACCATTAGTCTGGTAACAAACCAGTGTATACAGTCAAGTAATGCAGTTGAACCTCTTCTAGATTTAAAATATCGTATCCTTACTGATAATAGGTTAAGTGGTTATTGTGGTCTTTATATTAGTCAATACCTTCGAGCTATAGGAATTGAACTAGAAGTTACTACAGATGATTGGGGCATTGTTTATCCACCTCCTGGATATTCGGATTCTGATATGCTCTCAATTAAACTGACTTTCAAAAATCGAGAACCTGATTTCAGTTTTCTTAAGCAAATGGACTTCTGGAAACTTTTTCCATCAAGTTACTGGTTTCCTTATAAAGAAGAACTTGAAGAAATGATAAGAATCGGACCAACTATAGAATCAAAAGAGGAGAGAATAAATCATTATCAAATGCTACAAGAATTCTTTATGGATAAGATTTTGTTATATTGGCCGCTAATGGTAGAAAATTCATTTGAATCTCTCTATAATAATACAATGGGTTATGATAGTAACTGGGGTTGGGTAGAATCAAGCCCTTATATGACCTTCAATGGTTTACACTATGGTCAAGTTTCAACTAATGAATTTATTTTTGCGGATGCCAATTGGAGAGAGCTAAATCCACTATTTACAGCTGATTCTAGTAGCAAATTCATTTGGGATTTTATGGCTGAACCTCTGATTAAAATCGATCCATCTGGTAATCCTACTATGTATGGATTAGTTAGTAATTGGATACAGCATAATTCTAGTCATTTTCAGTTCTTTATGAGACCAAATATATATTGGACCCCTTCATACAATGTCACTGGTCGAATTGCGAGCTCAGATCCTCTTCAAAATGCAACTCTTATGAGTGGATTGAAGGGAGAATATAGTACGGGCACTAATCAAATTGTAACAGCAAAGGATGCAGTTTTTACTCTTCTAACTTGGGCAAATCCTACAGTAAGTGAACAATACTACAATTATGAATGGTTGCAAGATGTATATGTTGATTCTGTGAATCCTTTATCATTCCATGTTCTTGTAGATGGAAACCCTAATACTACTGAAACCGAATATTATTCTCTATTGTTTGAGAAACTAGAAATTTCATGCCTTCCTGAATTTTTCCTAAATTCCACTGAAGAAATTATTTCTTATACAACAACAGGAATTGAATGTATGGGTTTATATTCAGATATTGAAAATTCGCCAGCTTGGGTTTCTTTTAGTACCACTGGTTTTAGTTGTGGTAAATTTATGTTAGATTATTATATTCGAAACTTAGAAACGGTCCTACGTAGAAATCCTTTCTGGTACGGAGTTGGAGCTATGGATGGTGTGACTGGACAGGAACCTTTTGTAGAAACCGTCAAAGTAAGAGTTATTCCAGATATTTCAGCAGAATTAGCCGAATTTAAAGCTGGAAAACTAGATAGAGCTGATGTTTCCCATTTTCCCGCAGAGAGAAAACAGATGGAAACAAGTCCTTTGTATGAAGTTTATGTCACTGGTCCATATTACTTTCATGTACTTGCTTTCAATGTTTTAGGAAAGAATTGGGATCAATTCAACGATATCTGGATAACTGAACAAGGTTATGAGAATTATACAGTTTCTTTAGCAATCAGGAAAGCAATATGTCATGCAATAGATAAATATGCAATAGCTAATCTTCTCCTTGATGACTATTTTCAAACTGACTGTATGCTCCCACCACAATTAACAGATTGGTTTTATGAAGATATTCAAACCAAGTATGAATATGATTTGATTGAAGCTTTCAAATGGATGAAACTTGCAGGATTTAATGTAACAATACCTACATCTTCCAAGACATCAACCTTACCAGTTTTTACAACAATAAATCTTGAAATATTGTACTCTTCACTAGGAATCGTAATTGTTTATCTCCTTGGAAAAACAAAAAGAAGAAAATAGAAAGAATCTAGGAATAAGCTGAACTTCTTTTTCAGCAAAGAATACACCTTTTTCTTCTACCAAAATTTCTTTTCCTTTTCTTTTTCAGAAATAATTATATCTACGTTTATGTTAGATTCGAGGAGTTAGATTGTTAAATTTTAGAGCTTAGTTTAATACACTATATATGTCAAAAGAAAGTCTTAAAATCGTCTTGAGCTAGTGTATATAATGGTTTTTTATTATGTATAACTTGTAAGTGATTTAATTGGTAATGAAGAGAAAAAGTAATCTAAGATTATTGTTTAGTATTATGATTACTGTTAGTCTTGTGACAAATCAGTTTATACCATCAAGTTTAGGGGGAGATGCACTTCTGAACATAGTCTTTGATACGAATCTTCAAGGAAGTTCAAGACCTGATTTTGGTCTATTTGTAGCACAATATGTGCGAGATATAGGGATTGAATTAGAAGTCAGATGGGATGATTGGCATCATCATTATCCTTACTATCCGTATCCACATGATATAACAGATTTAGGTGCAGTAAAATTAGCTTTTAAGAATCGTGAACCTGATTTCAATTTTCTTCAGCAAATTCCCTTTTGGATGTATCGGCCCACTAGTTATACCTTTCCACATCAAGAAGAATTTGAAGAAATGATTAAAATTGGACCAACAATAGAATCTGAACAAGAGCGGATAGAATATTATCAAAACCTCCAAGAGTTTTTTATGGATAAAGTCCTGCTCTATTGGCCATTAATCATACAAAAATCATTTGAAAGTTTGCACAACAACACCTTTGGTTATGATAGTCAATGGGGATGGATAGAATCAAGCCCGTATATGGCTTTTTATGGGTTACACGAAGGTCAAGTTTCAACTGATGAATTCATTTTTGCAGATGCTAACTGGAGAGAACTCAATCCTTTATTTACAGATGATACTAATAGTGCATTTATTTGGGATTTGATAGCTGAACCTCTGCTTAAAATTGACCCAAATGGTAATCCTACAAGAAACGGGTTGATTAGTAACTGGATCCAAATTAATTCTAGTCATTACCAATTCTTCATGAGACCAAATGTGTACTGGAATCCTTCTTACAATAATTCTGGCAGAACTGCAAGTTCTGAACCTCTTCAAAACGCAACTCTAATGAGTGGATTAAAGGGAGAGTATAGTAGTGGTACTAACCAAATTGTAACAGCAAAAGATGCTGTATTTACCCTGTTGACTTGGGCAAATCCAACAGTGAGTGAACAAGCCTTTAATTTTGAATGGATGATAGATGTTTATGTTGACCCTGGAAATCCCTTTTCATTCCATATTCATGTAGATGGGAACCCTGATACTAATGAAACAGAATATTACTCTCTATTATTTGATAAACTAGAACTTTCTTGTCTTCCTGAATTTTACCTGAATTCTACAGCTGATACAATTACCAATACTACAACTGGTATTGAATGTAAGGGGCTTTATCCAGATATTGATGTTTCAACAGCTTGGATTTACTTTAGTACCTCTGGTTTTGGATGTGGTAAATTTATGTTAGATTACTATATACGAAATTCTGTGACGGTTTTACAACGAAGTCCTTATTGGTTTGGTGTAGGTGCAAAAGATGGAGCTATTGGACTTCAACCCTTTATGGAAACAGTCAAAGTAAGAGTGATTCCTGACACTTCTGCTGAATTGGCTGAATTTAAAGCAGGGAAACTCGATATAACTGATGTTTCTAGTTTTCCGCATGAAAGAGAACAATTAGAAATTGATCCACTTTTTGATGTATATTCTACTGGACTTTATTTCATGCATGTACTAGTATTCAATGTTATGGGAGATAGTTGGGATCATCTAAACAATATCTGGGTTGATGTACCTGGGTATGGAAATTGTACAGTATCTTTAGCTGTTCGAAAAGCGATATGCCACGCAATTGATAGAACGGAAATGGGTCAAGTTCTCTTTGATGAATATTCCTTAACTGATTGTATGCTACCCTCACAATTGACAGACTGGTATTATGAGGATATTCAAACAAAGTATGAATACGATTTAATCAAAGCTTTCAAATGGATGAAGGCTGCGGGATTTGATATAATTGTACCAACACCTGGTCCAATATCTACACCCACATCAACACCTACTCCAAATGAAACTGATCCAACATTTATAACAATTGATTATCCAGTGATAATAGGTGTTATAGGACTTCTGTTCACACTAATTTATTATAGCTTCAAGAGTAGGAGAAAAAGATGAAGGGTAAGCTTATAGCATGTTTATTATTGACACTATGTTCAAGTACTCTTTTTAGTACACCAATGCAAAGTAGATTAGTTGATGAGACTATCTTTACTTTGAATTATTTACCTGGAGGAGGTGGAGTCCGTCCTGATGTATGTTTATACATTGCTATGTACATGAGGGAATTAGGAATAGAGGTTGTGGTAAAAGTGGAAGAATGGTCTGCTTGGTATATCCCACCTGAATTTGATGATTATGATCTTGGGGATTTCAGAATCTATATGAACCGATTAGAACCGGATTTTAATTATCTGTATGATATTCCTTTCTGGTTTGGTTATGACTCTGACGATTATGTTTTTCCATATAAAGAAGAACTTGAAGAAATGATAAGAATAGGTCCCACAATTAAATCGAGAGAAGAGAGGATAGAGTACTATAAGGTTTTACAAGAATTATTAATGGATAAAATTCTAATGTATAAACCACTAGTGACACCCAAAAACTCAGTTTGTTTATGGAATAATACTTTGGGTTACGATGAGATGTGGGGTTTAGTAGAATCTCTCCCATACATGTCTTTCTTAGGTTTACATCCAGGACAAGAATCACTAGAAGAATTGTGGTTAGCTGACTATAATTGGAACGAGTTAAACTCACTATTAATTGAGGACTATGTTCCTGGATTATCTTACACTCAATACCCACAAGCAAGTAAAAGGCTTCTAGAGTATTTAACAGAACCCTTGCTAAAAAATGATCCTTATGGTTATCCCACTCATAATGGACTTATAGAAAACTGGATCCAAAGAAATGATTCCCACTACGAATTTCTTCTAAACAGAGATATCTACTGGAATCCATCCTTCAATATCACAGGGAGAACAGCAAGTTCTCCTACTCTCAATTCATCAGATATTACTCAATTGATGATGGGTTTGAAAGGAGAATATAGTAACGGAACTAACCAACCTTTAACTGCTAAAGATGCTGTTTTTACACTATTGAGTTTAGCAAATCCATTAGTTGGTAGATATCCAGAAAGGTACTATTGGTTATCAGATGTTTATGTTGATGAGACAGACCCCTATGCTTTTCACATCATAATAGATGGCAACCCTGCAACTCCTGAGTTAGATTATTATTCTTTAATATTTCAGAATCTAGAACAAATATGTTTACCTGAATTTTTCTTGAATTCCAGTAATCCCTTTGTTTCCAATACTACTAGTGGTATAGAATGCAGAGGATTATATCCAGGGATTGAAGATACACCTGAATGGCTTACATACAGCTATTCTGCTTTTGGATGTGGGAAGTTTATGTTAGATTACTTCATTAGAAATTCCGTAACTGGACTTAGAAAAAGTCATTATTGGTTTGGTAAAGGGGCAATTGATGGTCAAGAAGATATGACTCCTTTCGTAGATACAATTACTATTCGAATTATCCCAGATGCTTCAGCTACTTTAGCAGAGTTTAAGGCTGGAAAATTGGAATTTGCTTCATTGTCTAATTTCTATGAACAAAGGATTATGATGGAAGAAGATTCTAAATATTTAGTTTATACAATAGAGCCCGATTACATAGATGTACTAGCATTCAATCTTAATCATGAAGGAATAGGGGGAGATTTGAATGAACAATGGTTAGAAACTGAAGGATATGAAAATTATACTAAAGCAATAGCAATTAGAAAAGCTATATGTTATGCGATTAACAGTAAAGAGATGGGTAAAATATTTTTTACTGACTATTCTCTTTCCGATTGTCCTATCCCCCCCTCACTAACTGATTGGTATCTCGAAGAAATAACTACAAAGTATGATTATGATCTAATGAAATCTGCTGAATGGTTAATAGCAGCAGGATATAACATCACTTTACCCACACCAACTCCAACTCCTACACCAACATCAACATCAACATCAACCATACCTATTATGACAACGATTAATCTTGAAATATTGTGTTCTCTTCTAGGAATAGTGATGATCTATTTGTTAAGAAATGCAAGAAAAAGGAGAAAGTGAATAAGAATTATAAGTGTTTTAGCGTTTAATTAAACAATTGGTTTGCTTGAGTGATATTATGAAAAAAGAAAGAATACTCACACTCATGATATCCACACTCTTAGTAATCTCTAGTGTTAGTTCAGTGAAAACTGTTGAGGGTGGTGATTATTTCTTCAATTTACGGATTCTAGCATTGGGAGGTCAATCTAATCCAGATTATGGGCTATTTATTATGCAGCAACTAAGAGAAATAAACGTAGATTCAAACATAATAGTTCATTCTGGATGGCCTAATTGGCTAGATTGTCTGTCTCTAATTGATGATTGGGATATGGCTATTATTTCTGCTGGTGAAATATCAAGTCCAGATATGAGAGCGTACTATACAGAAAATGGCAGCAGAAACATCTTCAGATTAAATTCAGATATACCTTATAATAACGAGAGTGAAGAATTACAAAATCTTGCAGTGATTACAACAGATTTAGATGTAAGATGGCAGCTACAATTGGATTGGCAGAATTTGTTCATGGATAAGCTCCTCCCTCTCTTACCTTTATTCGCACCACGTGAATATGAAGCAGTATGGACGAACACAATGGGATATGAAGCAAGATGGGGAATAGCAGATTCCTTACCATATATGTACTATGATGGTTTACATCAAGGGCAACAAAACTTAAAGCAATTCAACATGGCTATACCAAGCTGGAATGGTATTAATCCTCTATCACTTTATACAAAAACTGAAGATCTATTAGTTAATTTAATCTTCGAACCTTTGCTTACTTTCAGTCCTGATTTGGCTCCTTTAAAAACAGGTATCATTCAAGATTGGACAATGGTTGATGATAACCATTATCTCTTTGAGCTTCGAGATAATATTTACTGGAACCCTTCTTACAATGTTTCTCAAAGGAACGTTTCTTCATTACCACTCAGTTCCATTTCTGAGGAAGATTTATTGATAGGTCTCAAAGTTGAATTCAGCAATGGCACCAATCAGAAGGTTACCGCAAAAGATGCTGTGTTCTCATTATTGGCATTTTCAAACCCTAATATTACTGCAAAGGCAGATGAATATAGTTGGTTATCTAATTGTTATGTTGACCTAGTAGACGATTCAAAATTCCATGTACTGATAGATGGTGATCTCTCCACACCAGAAAAAGAAGTCTATGTTGATTTTTGGACAAAAATACCCGTTCCTCTTCTACCAGAATTTTTCCTGAATTCAACAAATTTGGAAATATGCAAAACTAG
This sequence comes from Candidatus Heimdallarchaeota archaeon, assembly GCA_030603365.1. Classification (GTDB taxonomy): domain Archaea; phylum Asgardarchaeota; class Heimdallarchaeia; order Heimdallarchaeales; family Heimdallarchaeaceae; genus UBA460. Next base: position 116,801 of record JAUVXV010000002.1, on the reverse strand, counting down.
TGGAGGGCATGAATATGTAGGGTTGTACCCTGAAATTTTGGAATCTATTGAGTGGATTACTTACCAAACATCTGCTTTTGGGTGTGGGAAATATATGTTGGATTATTATGCACCAAACTCAATTGGTGTTTTCCAAAAGAGCCCATATTGGTTTGAAATTGGCGCTATTGACGGTGCTCCTCAAAACCTAGATTTTGAAACAATTAATATTCATCTCTTACCTGACACTTCTGTTGTATTGGACGAATTTTTAGATGGGAATTTAGATTGGGTATCTTTGACAACCCTTCCTACTCAAAGAAAATTGATGCAAGCAGATCCAAGATTTGATGTGCAAACACACGTTGTCTATTTGATGAATTTTATTGCTTTTAATCTTGGAAGACATGTTATTGGAGGTGGAAATAATCAAGTGTGGTTAAATGAACCGGGAAAAACAAATTGTACGAAAGCATTAGCCATTCGGAAGGCTATATGTTACGCAATAGATAGAGACGAGATGAATGACGAACTTCACGATGGAGAATATTTGATTAATAACCGACCAAATCCTCTAGTATATAGTTGGGTATGGCCACCTATTGATGTCATCTATAATCTTGATCTGGATAGAGCTTGGGAGTGGATGGAAGCTGCAGGTTATGAGAAACCTTATACTCCTACACCAACTCCCACTCCAACTCTAACATCTACTATACCAGTTATGACAACAATAAACTTTCCTGAAGTTCTTGTTTTGTTCGGATTTATACTAATAATTTTTAATCAGAGAAAGAGAAAGAGGAAAAAAAATTATGATTAGAAGCAATTACATTTTTATTTCACTTCTAATTCTAAGTATATCAACATCACAAGCTGTTTATTCAGATTTTCAGTATGGAACTGAACCCTTCTTTAACCTGGTCATTAAGGTTCCAGGTGGTGGATTTTATGGAGATTATGGTCTATTTATTGCAAATTACCTTCGAGAAATAAATATTGACTCTGAAATTAAAATCCAGTCTGGTATTTGTTTCGATAAATGGTTAGAATGCAATGTAATAGTTAGAGATTGGGACTTGACAATATGGCAATTTGATGAAACTGTTACACTAGATTTGAGGGAATTTTATACAGAAAATGGGAGTAAAAATATTTTTGGGCTCAGCTCTGAAATCCCTTATAATGATGAAAGCGAAGACATGCAATTAGCTTATCAAATATCTAATGATTTAGAGGAGATAGAGCAAGCATTTATTAATTGGGAGATTCTTATGATGGACAAGATTCTACCAATTCTTCCCTTATATGCACCCCGAACATATGTTAGTGTGTGGGCTAATACTATGGGTTATGAAGGAAGATGGGGAGTAGCAGATTCAACACCCTATATGTATTACGATGGCTATCACCAAGGTCAAGTTTCATATGATGAATTCAATATGGCAACTACATACGATTGGTATAATCTGAACCCAATATCTAAACTATCCGAGAGTGAAAATGATATCGCTAAGTTTGTTTTTGAACCAGTTCTACAATTTAGTCCTGATAAAGCTCCCTTAAAAACAGGGTTAATTGAAAATTGGGATAAAATTAATGACTTTCATTTCAAATTCTATTTAAGAAATAATCTCTATTGGAATCCTTCATATAATTGTAGTTCAAGAGATTTTGATTCAGAAGATCTCTTCTCAATTTCTGAAGAAGAATTAATGATAGGCATAAAGGGTAATTTTAGTAATGGATTCAATCAACAAGTTACAGCAAATGATGCAGTTTTTACTTTTTTAGCATTATCAAATCCTGATATTTCAGAAAAAGCAGTAAAATACTCATGGATGTCGAATTGTTATGTAGATGAAACCAATCCTCTAGCTTTTCATGTGCTCATAGATGGAAATCCTCATACTACAGAAAAAGAATACTATTATAGTTTCTGGGAGCAAATGCGCTCATTTATACTTCCAGAATTTTATCTTAACTCAACAGAAACAATGATCAACTACACTAATGGAGGAGATGAATATGTAGGTTTGTATCCTGAAATTACACATACTGATCAGTGGAGAAGTTATAGCGATTCTCCTTTTAGTTGTGGTAAATACATGTTAGATTACAGAGAAAGTAACTCTATTACTGTTTTAACAAGAAGTCCTTTTTGGTTCGGGATAGGTGCAATTGATGGAACAAATCAGGATTTAGATATTGAAAAAATCTATGTTCATGTGATTCCAGAACTAGAATCTCAACTTGATGAATTTAAAGAAGGAACGCTTGATTGGATTGATGTGACTCCTTTACCTTTAACAAGAAAGCAAATGCAAGCTGATCCAAGATTTGATGTGCAAACCTTTATTGAAATTAATCTTTCTTTTATTGCCTTCAATTTGGATCGAAGTTTCATTGGTAGAGACGATAATCGTGTTTGGTTAGATGCAACTGGAAAAACTGATTATACTAAAGCACTTGCTGTAAGGAAGGGTATATGTCACATTATTGATCGCTATGAGATGAATCAAATAATTCATGATGGTGAATATCTTATAGGTCACGAACCTTCCCCAATTTATTTTCCCTGGTTCTATCCTGGTTTTACAGTGATATATAACAAAGACTATGATTTAGCTTGGGAGTGGATGGAAGCAGCAGGATATGGTAGACCTGGTAACCATTACACTACACCAACATCTACACCTACTCAAACTTCAACAGAAACTAGCCCTACTTTAACTTCAATAAGTCTTGATATATTGTATTCTCTTACGGGTATAGCAATTGTCTATCTTCTTAGAAATGTAAGAAGAAAGAAAATAAAGAGAATCAAGGAATAAACTGAACTTCTTTTTTTATTTTTATTTCTCTTTTTCTTATTGGATCATAATCACAGTTAACTACAACAACTTTCACTCCAGTATTATAAGCACTAATCAGCTGTTCTGTAAACTGTGGATCTATAATCTTATTAGGAGAAAATCTTGTTGCATCCTCTCTCTTAATAATGAAAACAATGAAAGCTTCCCATCTCTTAGAAACTGCTTCTTGTAACTCTCTGACATGTTTAACTCCCCTTTTAGTTGGTGCATCAGGAAACAAAGCTAGCTGATTTTCAACAAGTGTTACTCCTTTCACTTCAACCAGAGCTTTTTTTCCAGTTTGTACATTTCTCATCAGAAAATCGAATCGACTATTGCCAAAAGTGTACTCTGATCTAATAATTTCATAATCATTGAAGGAAGGAATTTTCTTGAACTCTTTTTCAAAAATCTTGTTGGTGAAAATTGACTCTATGTTTACCCAGATTTTTTCCTTCTTTATAGCTACCAAAGTATACTTTGTTTTACGACTTTTTCCTTCATCTTGTCTTACAAGTACGACAGTTTTTGGTTTTAGTAATTCAATCAATCTTCCTGGATCGGGAACATGAACAACTACCTCTTTTCTAGAATTTTCTAGGAAAACGTGAGCTAGAAAGCGATTGGGTCTTCTCAAAAAAATTGCTAGCTCAAATTTTCCTTCTAGTTTCATTGCCTTACTCAACTTTTCAAACTTTTGATTTTTTTAGATGAAATCCCTTCTTGTCTGAAATTCACAGACTGCAAATTTAAAGGTTCATACTGCTGTCTAGAATACTTAGATATTTATTTAATGAATCATATGTATGAAACATCAAATAAGGATATAAGAAAAAAAATAAAAGAGTTGTAGATTATAAACTCATACCGGAAGAATCAGAAAATTAAATATAGGTCTCTGGCTCTTTCGGTCTCTTATTTGTCTATCAATTTTCGTCTAAATGTCTTTTGCAGAAACTGTTTTTCTACCATTGGCTTTGGTTCTTTCAGCTGCCTTATATAGAATCTTGCCTGCTACTTGATTAAGAGCATCAACAAAATCTCCAGCAACATTGAATTCACCTAGGGTTTTGACATATTCACGAACTTTTGATTTGACAATCAGCATTTGTTTAACTTCTTTACCCATGTTAAATAACCCCCAATTTCTTGGTTGTCAATGTCTAATTTGTCGTTAGTACTATTTAAACTTTCAGTGTTAGGACACATTCTGTGCTAGTATAGCATATTATTGTCGTAATTCTGTGAAAATTTTTCAGTATAAAAATATGATAAAAAAAAGATGAAAAAGATCCAATTCAAATCTTCTAAAAATGCTAAATTGGCTATTTCTGGATAATTTAAGAGTTTTAGAGCGAAAAAAATTCTTATGTGACTACTAAATTTCATTATTATTAGGACCATTTCTCAAAAATACTACTCTATCGAATCACCCCCTCAAGTATAAACCAAATTGAATTTTGCATTACTATGAAATCAATTTTTGTCTGTTTTTTGAAAATAACCAATCAAACTATCACTTAAATCAATCACACTAAATTAGTAGAAAAAAAGAGGTGGATGATTCTCCATTCTCATATCTATTTTCGGTTCTATTTTTTTCATAGTTCTTGTGGTACAAAGAATCCTATAACCATTGCGAGGAAAGCTCCACCAGCTCCTACCCAGAACCCTATGAAATCTAACGCATGACTTCCATACCAAGTCATGTCGATGTAGAAGAAGCTACCTGCTGTTCCAAATATGTCTATGATTGGAAATACTGCTATGCAGATTAATGTAGCAAGAGCAAATATTATCCATAGAACTTTTGGAATTCCAAACATTGATATTATTATTGCTAGTAATCCGAAGAAAGCAGCAGCTATAAGAACAATGAATGCAATTAGAACATAAATATCTCCAGATCCTCCTAAATATTCAGCTTGGAATTGAGGGAGATACCAATTGATAAATTGTAATACTGTTCCAGCAATTGCTGCTAGGTAGAATAGCAATGATATAATTCCGGCACCAGAAGACCAAATTCTAGCCTTTGCCATGTGGTTATTTTGACAAACCAACTATTTAAACCTTAAGAAATAGTTTGAGTTAAATCTGAAAAAAATAAATAAAAAAGATTAGAATTAAATTCCAACTCCAATTTTTTGATTTTCTTTTCTCCTCTAACTAGTAGTATTTTGGTACAAAGAGACCTATGAATGTTGCGAAGAATGTTCCACCTACTCCTACCCAGAACCCTATGAAGTCTAATGCATAATTGTCGAAATGTGTGAGATCGATATACAAGAATGAATTTCCTAGAATTACAGAGATTATAGGAATGGCTACTATACAAGCTAAGGATAAGAATGCGAATAATATCCATAGGAATTTAGGAATTCCAAAAATCGATATTATGATTGAAAGTACAGCAAACAAAGCAACTGAAGTATTGATTATAAAAGCAATCAAATACAAAATTTCTCCGCCTGTTGTGTATTCATCCAAGGCTGGTAAATACATTCCAATGAATTGTAGAACGGCACCTGCAACACCTATTAGGTAGAATATGAGTGCAGAAAAACCTGCAGCTGATGACCAGATACGTGCTTTTGGCATAGTGAGTGAAATAAACAACATAGGACATTTAAGTTTTAAGAGAGTATCATTAGTTGAAAATCTTCTTCCAATTATGAATTATAAAGTAAAAAAACTGGAGTGGAGATTCTTATCCAGCTCCTTTTCTATTTTATTCTTTTTTGTTAGTATTCTGTTGGTACAAAGAACCCAACTATCATTGCTATTAATGATCCACCAGCAGCAAGCCAGAATCCAATAAAGTCCATCATATAACCTTGGAACCATGCAGAATCAACATACATGAAGTAACCTACTCCAGAATCTATGAGGAGGACAATAGGAAAGACTAATGCACAAGCAAGTGACAAGAATGCAAATATTATCCAAAGTACTTTTGGAACTCCAAAAATGGATAATATAATTGCAATCAATGCAAAACTTGCTACAGCAATATTAAGAATAAATCCTATTAACAACATTATCTGAGTTGAATCTGCTTGATATCCAGGCAATACATCAGGTAGATAAAAATCAATAAACTCAAGTACTGCTCCTACAATAGCTGCTACGTAGAAAAGCAAAGCAATAATACCAGGGGCTGATGACCACAGTTTCATTTTTGCCATAGTGAGAGAAGTTTATTCTTTAGATATTTAAGTTTTGTTGGATAAAAAACTATTATATAATAATTGATTAGGACATTTAGAAATCCAACATATTGATTTCTTAAATTAGGTGTTATTAAGAGACCACTAACATTTCTGAGCCAAGACTTTAAAGAATTAGTTTCTATGTTTTTATAAGGAATTATTATGGATATCTTCACAAAGAATCTTCTTTTACCGGAATGAAGAAACCTGTAATAAATGCCGCCAATCCACCTAATATACCTAACCAGAAACCTACGAAATCAAGAGGCATGACCGCAAACCATTCTCCACTCACATAGAGGAAAGCTCCATAGTCAACTGAAGAATATCCTTGGAGTAATTCAGAGAAGACTAGAGTGAGTAATATTGTAGGTATAGCTACAAAGAGCATAGATAGGAATGCAAAGACTATGAATAAAGCTTTGGGAGTCTTAAAGAATGAGAATATGATTGTCAATAGATACCAAAATGCTGCAACAAAAGCTATAATCATGAATATTAAAGGTATAAATGCTGCATTTGGTTCAGTACTAAGAGTTTCCTTGTACATTAACAACCAGAAATCTGAACCAACAAAAATACCACCGATGGCGCTAGCGGTAAAGAATACCATAGCTATTATTCCCTGGATGGATGACCAAATTTTTAAATTTGCCATAGTGATTAAAATTAGATTAATAGTATTTAAACTTTTTAGCGAAAAATGCTGTGATGAATTCCAAAAGAACAAAACTGAATCTTCCAAACTAAGGTTTCTGATCTTCTAATTTCTGAATGATATTCCATCTTCGTTGAATATACTCTTCCATCTCTTTAATCTGAGCTTCAGTGATATGCATGAAACGGTCTTGTTTAGAAAGAAATTCTCGTAATCCAGTGAATTTAGGTTTCTTATTTATTGTGAGCTTACCTTGTTCAAATTCAAATAAAATCCAGTAGCCACAATCAACAGCTTCAGTCATAAGTTGAGGACCAATATGACTTGGTACTCTCCAACCTGGATTACAAACAGAGAGAACTTCAATATATCGAAAACCTCTGAGATTCTTAGCTTTCTCAATTTTACGAATGAAATCTTGAATGTGCGCAGTTGAAGCTGTAGCTACATATGAACTATCATGAGCGATCATGATTCTGGGTATATCCTTGGGGAAGTATTCGTTTCCTCGAAGTTTTCCTTTAACAGGTGTTGTAGATGACCAAGATCCATAGGGTGATGAACCAGAAGCCTGTATGCCAGTATTTTCATAAGCTTCATTATTGTAACAGATATACAGAATATTTTCATTACGATGAGCAGCTCCAGAAAGAGCTTGTAGACCCATATCTCCTGTACCACCATCCCCTGCAAAACCTATAACAACAATATCATCCTTACCTTGAGTTTTCAAAGCTCTTGATATACCTGTTATGGTTGAAGCTAAATTTGCAAATTGCATGTGGAAGTAAGGTACATTCCAATTCAATTCAGGAAAAGTACCAGCAAAAACACTCATACAGCTGGGAGGTACACTAACAATTGCTTTCTCACCAATTATTCGCATTACATTCAACGCAATATTTGCAGCCATACAACCAGAACAAGCTCTATCCCCAGAAGTATAAGGTCCTTCATTTGGTAAATCTTTGAGTTTCATGATGTGACCCCCCTGGTATTAACGAAGATTATCGGATCTTCTATAACCTCACCATTTTCTACAGCAACTAATTTGTTAAACATAAATTCTATATCTTCTTCTCGAATATCTAGCCCACCAAGTCCTGCTACAAAATTGAGAATAGGTGTACTCTTGCCATACAAGGCATTTCTTACTTCCAAGAAACATTGACCAGCTGAACCAAAAGACATGCTCCTATCAAAAACACCTATCGAATTAACTTTGCTTAAAGCTTCGAGAATTTTTTCTGAAGGAAAAGGTCGAAAAGCTCTGAGGATGACCATACCTACTTTTTGATCTTTTTCTCTTAGTTCATCAACTACACCTCTTACAGTTCCAGATGTAGAACCGATTACAACAAGAGCACGTTCAGCATCATCCATTCTATACGGCTGGATTAACCCTCCATGATTTCTGCCATACTTTTCAGCAAATTCATCATTTACTTCTTGAATAACCTCTTTTGCATTTTTCATAGCTTGATGTAATTGCCATTTAGCTTCCATATGATACTGAGGAGGAACAATGATTCCATGAGCAGTAGGTCTGTCGATATCCAAGTAAGCATGTTCAGCTTTGTAAGGAGGAAGAAAATCATCAACCTCTTTTTCTCCCAAGATTTCAACAGCTTCAGAAGAATGTGTAAGGATATAACCATCCCCACAAATCATGACAGGAAGTAAGACTCTTGAATCTTCAGCAATTCTATAAGCTTGGATAATCATATCGAAAGCTTCCTGATTACTACCGATGTAGATCTGAATCCAAGAACTATCTCTCTCAGGCATGGAATCGCTTAACTCAGGCCAAATACCTCCAGGGCTCATAAGAGTGCGGTTTGCTACAAACATCACACAGGGTAAACGCATACCTCCTGTTGCTGAGACTACCTCGTGCATGTATGCTAAACCTTGGGATGCGGTAGAAGTAAAAGTACGAACTCCAGTTCCTTGAGCTGCTGCAACAACTGTCATAGCACTATGCTCTCCCTCTACTCTAACATATTCAGCATCCAGATCTCCTAGAGCAACAAATTCTGCCAAATACTCAACAATAGTTGTCATGGGGGATATGGGATATGCGGAAATGACTTTGGGTTTAGCTCTAACAACAGCCAAAGCTACAGCCTTATTAGCAGTAATCATATCACTGAAGGTTTCTTGAGGAATCATCGATATTTAAAAGCGTAAGAAAGATGTACTTAAATTTATTCTATCGACATTAGTTGGATAAGAGAAATATACTTTGTTAGTTATAACAACAAAAGATAAGAAAAAAGTTGAAATTCCAAAAATGTTATTCTTCTTCTTCTTCTTTAGGTTTGGTAGGAATTTTTCCTTCCAATTTTTCTGCTACTTCACTTACATCAGAGCTTGATTCACCAGTTTTTTCCAATAGTTCCTTTTTCAAATCAGCAGGTAGTTTCTTTTCCTCTTTACTCATAATAATCCCATAGAAAGTTTCTATAGAACTAGCTCATTTTATCATTAAAAGGTTTATGTTATTTTTTGTCGTGAGTTTAGAGAAGAAAAAAAGGAAGAAAAATCATCTTTTTCTCTTTTTCAGGAGATAACTGGAACCAAGAGTTAGTACGATTATAAAAAGTGCTGCTGCAGAACTGTAGACAAAGAAATATGGATCAAGTAAGCCTTGTTGCATCTTAACTATGAAATCACTGATTATTAGTAGAATATCACAAGAATTATAGTATTTTTCACCCTTGAAGACCACATATACTTCTTCTGCGTTTTCAGCATTACTATTAGTATTGAGATCAATTAAGATTTTTCCATTGTAATCAGTAGCTATATCTTCTGATGCAATAATTGATCCATTAGATGCTAAGTATTGGAATGTTACATCTCTATTCACTAAAATTCTACCTTCACTATCTAGAAGTTGTAAATAGACTTGGCTTTCATCATAAACAATTATAATTTGTGTTTCTTGCGGAACTATTTCCATATTTGCATAGAGTTTAATTCCTAGATAGTTCTCTGTGTCTGCAAAATCAATGAACAAACTATGATTTCCAAGTGCATATTCTTCAATATTGATATAGACTGTTCCGTTTTCATCTGTAACTGGTGTATTTACGTTTGAATCAACCATTATAAGCAAAGACTGATTTGCAATCGCATTTCCAAATTCAGATTTTAATTGAACTGCTAATCCTTTAGAATCATTGTAAGGAATTTGTCTTTCAGCAACGTTAATTATTGTTTGAGTTCTTTCTATTTCGACCTCATATGCCTCTGCAAAACTGTTGTAATAAGTTGTTTCCAATCCAGTAAGAAGAATATAAAGTACTCCAGCGCAATCTAGAAGGAGAGTAAATAAAACAACACCCGCTCCATTGCTTATCAATTCATATTCAGTTCCATTTACAGTAATTGTTATGGAATAATATGGAAGATTATTGTGTTGTGAATCTGTTAATTGTATATTGAATTGTAACTCTTGTTCTACCTTTGTATCTACATAAGAAATCTCAATAGTTGCAGAATCTCTTATCAATTCTAATGCAAATTCATTTGAAGTAACAGCGATATTTGCGTTATCAATAAGAGCTGTAATCTTTAATGTATAAAGACCGGGAGCGTGTTCTAACCAAGAACCTGGGATTACAAATTGACCATTGATGTCAGTAACCAAAGTCCCCATTTCATTCCCATTAATATAGATTACAATTACTACTCCCTCAAGACCAACTGAATCGAATTCAACTGATCCAACTACGTCAGAGATGTCATTGAATGTCCTTTCATCATAATCAAGATTAATAGTAGCTTGTCCTTTAGTTCTTTCAACCATGAAACTGTGTTCAAAATAAACTACTGCAGTGGTTTCTTCGATGATTAAAATTGCTGAATAAGTGCCTGTTGGTAAATCTGAATCAATCACGAATATGAAACTTCCAGATGGATCAATTGTGGTCGTATATGCCTCCCCATTGATTATTAAAGTTACTTCAACAAGAGGTAGATTTCCTCCATAGTTGTTTAATTCTCCAGTAACTAATCCTTCATCTCCATACATACTAGGAAGGGTTTGAAGATCATCTAGAATAATCTCGTATTTTGTGTATATAGAGATGTTTTGGGATGTTTGATAATAATCGTCATTACCCTGAAATTCTAGCGTTAGTATGTGGTTTCCAGCCTCTATATCAGCTGTTAAGATAACAGTTGCATATCCACTGGCATTAGTAATAATTGTTGCATAATAAATGCCATCCAATTTGATGATTATAGATATGGCTAGAGAGTTGCCAAGAACATCTTCAACATAGATGATAAACGAGGTTTCTGCACCATAAGTTTGATTAAGAGATGCTGGTGAATCGATTTGAACAGTAGTTTTGTAAATCTGCACTTGAATTATTTTTCTGAAACCTAAATGATTTTCATCTCCTTCAAATTCTACTTCAATCTGATATGTTCCAGCTGAAAGAAGTAAGAAAAATTCAAAATTTCCTAAAGCATCAGTTTGAACTGTATCTAGATAGTTGACCCCATCATAGATGAATATATCAACTCCTGCAAGTGCAGTTGGAGTAATCAAAACTCCACTTAATATAGGTAAATAGTCTAAATAATTGAATTGTAAAGTGATTTGAGATTCTGCTTTTGAAATATAGAATGAAGTACCTATGTTTACAGCTGTATAAACAGCATCTCCTAGAAAATCAACTGACAGAGAATAAGTCCCTGCATTTGTAAAAGTATCCAGCGAAATCAACAGATAACCAGAGCTGTTTGTAACACCCGCATAGTTTTGTCCATTGATAATTAATACAACGTTTTTGCCCACTAGTGGATTTCCTTCACTGGTTAGATAGACTTCAATTGTTGTTGTTTCTGTTCCATATATCCCTCCAAATATTTCTACAATCATCTCAGTTTGCAATTTGTCTTGGTCAATCACTATAGTTTGTGAAGAACTAGAATAAATTGTAGTCCCAGAAAACACTATTTCCAATTCATAAATTCCTGGTGTAATTCCATTCAGAATAATGAAGGCATAACCTGAACTATTTGTCAAGGTATGATCAACATATATGCCGTCCAAATAGAAGAATACAAGTTGATTGCTGATAGGTTGATTATTAGAATCAAGTAACAATGTTTCAACAGTTACAGTCATATCTTCCCAAACAACATCGGATTGTACAGAAGTCTCTATTTTCCAAATATAAACTGTTTTTTGACCATTCGCAGAGAGATAATAATCATCTCCTGAATACTCTATTTCTATTACATATATACCTGGATTCAGATTAAGAACAAATTCAAAATAACCAAAAACATCTGATGTAGTAGTAGCTACTTCTGTGCCATTGACATACAAAACTAAAGTAACCCCTTCTATAGGTTGGTAAAACTGATCATTAATGTATCCAGTAACCTCATAAATAGGCTCATATTCTTGATTTGGGGCAGTAAAATTAATTGTTGTTGGCATCTTATCTACTTGCAGAGTAATCAGAAGTTCTGAAGAGTAGTAGAAGCTATTACCCATAAAATAAATTCTAACAGTGTATACTCCTGGATCGAGAAGAGCTATTGACCATATTGCCAAACCATTAGAATCAGTGAGAAGTTGTTCTTCAAGAATATCTGTGATATTGACTGTTACATAAACTGTTGAAATATTAGAAGTAGTTGTATAGAGATGAATTTCCAAATCAGCTGATTCGCTGTAAAATATGAATTCATCATCACAGGAAATATAACTTGATGTTTTTTCAATGGTTACATAAGCATTATTAGAAGATGAAAGGAACATACCTGTAGCAGCCATCTGAGCAACTATCTCATAATCTCCAGGAGCTAGATCAACAAACCAAGTAAGAACTGCATAACCATCAATATCAGTCGTTGCAGAACCAATATAGATTTGATTGATGTAAAATGCTACTTCGACCAGAATTGGGTTACCTGGTTCATCTGTCACATAAGCTGTTAGTGTGATAGTCTCATGATATTCAACGGTGGATGGAGTATACAGAACAATGGAAGTATCAATACCAACTTTCAAAATTTTGATGACCTCAGCTTGTTCCCAGTCTTCTGACAAAGCTACCTCTGCTTTCCATAAATAATTCCCTAATGGAAAAGATATTCCGGGAGTAAATATAACAACTCCAAAAACATCAGAATAGACCGTGTCAAGATAAATCCAGTTTTCGCCATCATACCAGTAGAAATCAACAGCAACACCTTGAGGATTGGTGCCATATGCGGACTCAATCAGAACGATAAAAGTTACAGGATCAGCTGTATCATGATAAATATCATCACCTGTTAGGGTAATTGTACAAGGGTCACAGTAAAGATAGATTGTTTGATCGGTATCAAGGTAATTGGTAGAACTATCATAAAAAATATCTACTTGGATAGTACCTCCTTCATTCAGCTGGTAGGTAAGTGTAAAGTAACCATTACTGTCTGTAATAACAAAAAACTGTTCTCCCAAAATAGAAATGCATACAGTTTGAGAGCTGATTGGATTCCCGTTAGAGAACAATCTTCCAGAAATTGTAATTGTTTCTTGATTGGTACAACTAATATCTACTAAATCTACAAAGTTAGTGGGTGCTGGAACGCAGGTGAAATAAGCTACAAATGGTGTTGCACCCTTATAATAAAGAATATCTCCATTGTAGTAACCAGCTGTAGTGAAGAGTATATTTAGGACATCTCCCACATTCATACTCAAAATTAAATCAAATACTGCATATCCAGAAGAATTAGTATTGAGAACATGTATGTCATCCCAAAAATCTATGTAGTTTGGTAAGGAAACATGAACAAGTACTTGAATATCTTCTAATGGGTTTCCAAAATGATCTGTAACATACACTTCTAAATGAACAGAGGAACCATAAATGTAGGAAACATCCTCTACAATGTTTACATATATTGTAGCTTGGTCGCTCTCTATCAATAATGGAATCGCTTTTTCTAAATAAATATAATTTAACGCATTGACTTTGATGAAAACCATATATTCTCCAGGTTCAAAAAAGCCTTCAGTAAAGGAAATTAGTCCTTCTCCATTTACATTGGTTTGGTATAAACCTAATGAGGTATTCAAACCAGTTTCATTATTAAATACAACAACTTCATAATTGAGATTCGAAATCAAATCACTCTCTGCATCTGTAAAGATAAGTGAAATATCAAGAGGTTCATTCCAGATTCCTTGTAATGTTTCTTGAGCTTGAATACTGATATCATTCTTACTAATATTTATGTCTCCATAAGTGGTTGAAGGATAATTATACAACCCCGCATCCATAGACATAGAAACCCAATAAGAGTTAGGATAAAATCCAAAGTTCCACCCAATATATCCGTTAGCTGTAGTTGCCCATCCTGTTTCATTTGTATAGGTAAAAATAGGATCTATCATACCTTGCATAAAGAATAAGACTATATGATCAACGATAGGAGTACCATCATTATCTTGAACTTGAACAGCCAGTTGGAATAAGGCTAGATTATGCGAACCTACAGCACTGCCAAATACACAATTGATCTGTGGAGCACTCACTAGAATGGTTTCCTTTTCTTGCGTAGTCGAGCTATAAGCTGCTAAAAGGTCTAGAATAATTTTGAAGTACTTAGTTCCTGATGATTCAAGAATTGTATAGGATAATATTGCATATCCATCTTCTTCTGAAGAAGCTTGAGTTAGCAGAGACCAAGTTTGGTTATCATCAGAAACGTAAAAATCAATCAACTCTCCTCTAAGAGGCTGGTGATGACTATTTTCAACTCGAGCTATGAGTTGAATTTGATCATTATATTCAGCTGTTGGAGGAGTAGAAAGATAAAGAAATTCAGGATTAAAAGAATCCAAGATAATTATATCTAAGAAATCTGAAGAACTATCATATAGCAAAGAGCTGTCATAGTAATTAGCAACAATTTTAAGATTAACGCCAGTTGTAAATAAAGAATCATATAGGAGATTAGAAGCTCCATCTGCTCCTAAACTTGAAGATTGAACAAGAGAGCCAGTATAGATCTCCATGTCGATATCTATTCCAGTTTGTTCGTTCCATAGACTACTTTCGAAGGTATAAACACTATTATCATCAGAACCAGTAAGATCAGAAGAAGTTTGTAACATAAAATCAGCTGAAGACTCAAGAATAACATAGTAAGGGGTATCAGCTGTAATCTGATTATCTATGGGGGTAGTTAAAGGATGATTCCAGAAGGTGAATAATAAAGGAGCGTTAGGGTTGTTTTTCTGAGAATTATATGTGTGAAAAGAAATTTCAGAAAACATGAGATAATCGTTTTGATAATCGTTTAAATTATCTGCAAGATAGAAATTAATAACGTTAGCAATAGGTATTGAGATGTCAGATAAATTGAAGGAAAAAGCCATTACATCAATATCGACAATCGAGTTGAATTCTACAGCAATTTTGTTCTCAGTAATACTTGAAGAAGAAGAATCTTCATCACCTGCGACCTGTTGTAAATCATACCAATAATGATAGCCCCTGTCAACTGGAACATAACCCAAGAGTTCGTATTCACTTAAAGCAGAAGCATCAAGGATATCTCCTCTACGAAGAGTAGAAGCATCACCAGCTGCTGAAGTTAAACTAGGGTAAATACCAGGAGATAGATGAGGGGGAGAAGGTGAATTACTAGCTGTACTTTCCTCATATTCTTCAATAGAAATAGGGGTAATGCGAATGATTTTATCCTCGAAGATATAGTCGGTTTCAGGATTGTATTCAATAATATAGCTACTATCAGATGCCATGCTAGATGGTTCAATTAAACTATTGAATACTAATTGAGTCACAGGTTGGGGAACGAATAGTAAAAGAACAAAAAGGAAAATAACTCGACGCAAATCTCTCACCTCACTCTAAAGACGCAAATTCCGTTTTGATTTCCTCTTCTTTTTCTTCTTTATCTGGAGCATCTAGAGTATAGCCAATATCAAGAGCTAATTTGCGATGATTAGCTTCTTCGTCAACGTCACAAATACCAAATGGTCCAAGAGAGAAATGAGTCTCTTGCATAGGCAACCAACCACAGTCAGTAATGAGGGCGCGGCGTGCGTTTGGCGCATCATGTTCTTTTCGAATTTTTGAGGTAGCTCTTCTCAACCATATTCGTATATCAGACGCATGTCCGAGAACAAATCCTCCAATTGGTAAAATCTTATCCATAGCCGTGGAAAATGGATCTGGATTAGCTTGAACTTGATTTGTATACACTACTGCAAGGTCCCAAGCTGAAGCGATTCGCATGAGTAAATGTAGTACTCTATTGAGATGTTTTTGTCTATCAGCTAATTGTCCTAACCCTCCATATTCGGCTCTGAAAGGGTCCATAAGACTATCAACAATCAGTAGTTTTACATCGTTTTGAGGGATAAATCTTCCAACTTCTTTAAGAGCTAATTCTATTTGGTCTAGAGAACGAGTACTAGCAACCATGAATTTGTCTGTATTGATTTGTTTCTCAGGAATGTTGTGAGTATATTGGTAATATGAAAGAACTTGTTTCATACGTTGGCTGTTAAATGAACCTTCGGTGTCTAACCATACAACTCCAGCACCCAATCCACCGTATTCCTCAGGAAGTAAGCAATTGACGCTTAGAGTATAACATATTTGAGTTTTGCCACTTTGAGGGGCACCATATAATTCCACAAACGTACCAGTAGGAACTCCTCCTTGGAGAAGATCATCCAAAGCTTTGGCACCAGTCTTGATTTTGGAGCGAACGGTTTCCAATTCTTCTCTTTCTTCTAAGGAAAGGAAAATCTTACCTTCAGTTTTAGTTTTAAATTGATCTAATAGTAAACAAGCAGTTACATCTGTGATTCCAGGTAACTGTTGAAGCTGTTTCTGAGTAAAAGATTTGATACCTCGGGGATCTACTATTCCTTCAGTGTTTAAAACCTTGTGAACTCTTTTTTTCATAGAGTCAGAAAGACCCTTAATACCATCCAAGAATTCTTGAAGAGAATCAGCCTTTTTGGTGGTTTTCTTCTTGGTGGAAGTGGGTATACTTTCCTCACTATTTTCAATATTGTCAGCCATGTCAACCTATTATAAGGAAATTCATTTATATACTAAAGAAAACCCAAGAAAAACTAATCAAGAATACTCTTTAACTCGTACGCTCTTCTTACTGTCTCTTTCCAGTTTATAGAATTCTAAGTCAGCGAATCCTTCACTTGTATCCATCCACGAAGCAATTTTATCAGCTTCTTCTTTTTTACCTATAAAATGGTTTAAGGATTCAAACATTTTCATGAATCTGAAGATGTTTTCTCTCCAATCATCTACAAAACTATCACTTATGTTATATCTCTTGCAAATATCCTTGATTTCTTTCCCTTGGACTATATCGTGTGCAAGTCTGATGGCAAGTAATGAAGATAATTCATTCGCTTTTATTTCCTGTTTTATTCTTTTATCTCTAGTAATAAACTGCTTCAAATATTGAGTAATGGTTAGTTCTTTGTTAATGCCACAGAATTCAAGATAATCTAGAAAATCATAGGGATGGATATAATGACTTGCAGCAAGTTTACCCATATAAGTTAGGTTAATATTACTTCCAGAAGACCTCACTATAAATCCCTCTCTTACAAGAAAATCTAGAATTCCATAATTGTTCAACCATCTCTCTTGTCCTTCAGGATAAGATTCCAACAGAAATCTTTGATGTTTGCAAATGAAATTAGAATGTTTGTTTTGACAAGTGCAGCTTCTTCTCGAAGGAGAAAGGTAAATTTGGAAAAGTTTTGATTGTTCTCGAATATTAGCTACGATTGCAGCAGTATTTAGACCCTCAATTGATTTTATTTCCATTTTTCTTTCTTTTACATCATTGGTTCTATCTAACCTTCTATAAAAATCAATAATCTCTGCTGTTTCTAGATTGGAATCAACAGAGGAGAAAAGAGCTTGCAATAGTTCAAAATCGACTATGTTCCTCATTAGTTTCGAACTCTTTTGATAATACCATAATGTATCTTCTATCTTCTCATGAAGATGAACAAGTTCACTTGAAGATGTTTGTTTGTGGTGATAGAATCTGTCTAAATAAAACTGCAAAAGATAATCATAGACACCAAATTTACTTTCGATTGGATGATATATAGGTCGGGCTGTATTATCATGTGAGTAATCAAAGAATTTCTCTTCAGTTTTCTTCCTCATCCTCTCGCTTTTAACTAGAACAATTCCTCTCCCATAATTCTTAAATCCTAGTCTACCCGCTCTACCTAAAGTTTGAAAGACCATGTTGTTTTCTGTTTTAATTCGATTATGCTTCAGATTAAAAACAGATATATCAGCTGGTAGATTTACTCCAGCTGCAAGAGTAGATGTAGAAATTAGAATATCTATCTCTCCATTTATGAACAGATCTTCAATCAATAATCTAACTAGGTCAGATAGACCTGCATGATGGTAGGCGATTCCTTTCTTTACCAATTTTTTAAGTAATGGTGGAAAGAAAGTTTGCTGAAGAATTTTCTTAGTTTTCAAATCTTCAATTATCTCTAGGTTTTCCTTGATCATCTCATCAATTTCAAGATCATTTTTTGCAGGTAGCTTAATTGCCATTTTTTCTGCTAAAAACTCAGAATCAGAACGAGAATGTGTGAAAACCAGAATTTGTTTGTTATCTTTTATTTTTTCAATAAATTTGATAGTATCAGCTGATATTTCAACATTGTAATCTAGTGGTATAGGTCTCTCATTCTCAATTATAGGATAAACATTTAACCAGTCTGCGATCTCTAAAGGATTGGAGATTGAAGAGGAGAGAAGAATCAGCTGTGCCTTTTGTTCTTTACTCTTCCGTTCAAGAATTATTTCTTCTAGAACCCTTCCTCTATCTGATCCAAGAAAATGAAATTCATCAATTATTAGGATTCTAAGATATTTCTGGAGAACTTCAAACTTTTTAGCAAGAGTTAAGAATTTCTCGTAAGTTCCAATTATTATATTTGCTTCAGCTACATCATCTTCATCTATGTTAACTCCACCAACTGCTAGAAGAGTTTTGATACCACGATGACTCACAAGAGTCTCTAGATGGTTATATTCCTGAATAGCTAAAGATTTGTAAGGAAGAATAAAACCAACTTTAAATTTTCTGGGAGAAACTAAGAATTTACCGTAAATAGACTGAAAGTATTCCAATAGATATTGTTCAGTAACGTAGGTCTTACCAGCTGAACTTGGAGCTATCACTAGGACATCTTTAGTTTCTTTGTAAGCTTTAAGACATTTCTTCTGAAAGCTTGTTAAAGCAGGATTATCTAAGGTGAAACTAATCATTATTTATCCTTTTCCTGATGTTATTTTTGAGCTGATTTACAAGACTATCCTTGTTTTTAGCACTCGTATCGAAATCAAAAACATCAGTTTCCTTCTGAATACTTTCAACAATCTCTCTCCTGTTTTTTTGAGTATATGATGACTTAGAAGAATCTTTCTTGTCAACAATAGAATATTCCCATAATAATTGCTGAGCTTCTTCATAAGGTTCAGGATAACCAGTTGATTTAAAGAAAGTATTGATCTCATCGAGATATTCTTCTGATTTCATATTTGGGAAGAATGTTGTTTTTATCTGTAACAATGAAGCTATAGCATCCTTTGTAATTTCAATAAACTCTCCTTTTGGAAGTTTTAAAGATAGTTCTAACCCTTGAAGAACTTCCTCTGGAAATTCCGAACTTAGTAAATCTGCAATCTGTTTTTTATCCTTAGAAATCTCTGACAATTCAGGAATCTCTGTTAGGAAAATATCTCTTTCGAATTCTTGCCATTTTTCTGAACTCAATTCTTTGTCAATTATCTTGCTAATGAATTCTTCATCTTGACTAGAAATGGTCTCTTCTCCATAGGTAGCTTTGATTTGAATGCCATCTATTTGTGATAGAGCTTTCTGGAATATTTGTAATAGAATCTTCTTAGGAATATCATCAACAGTACTTTGTTCCTCTAGTAGTTTTTTCAAAGAGATAAGAAAATTTTCAAGTTTTATACTCTCTTCAGTATAATCAACACCAAGTAAAGGTGAAATTTGTTCCAAGAATGTATTGAGAATATCTAACTTGTCAAGAGGTGTATCTTCAGAATCTCTTGTTTCTCTAATTATCTTTCTTATAATCTGTAATTTCTTGATAAAGGGTTCCTCTGTATCTTTTTCTTTTAGTTCAACTACATTTGGTTTCTCAACAAATCCAACTAAATCTTCTTTAACAGTTTCTTCTATCTCAATCTGTTTATTCTGTTTTTCTAGTAATTTTGAATATTTTATTTTCTCAAGGAATTTTTTACCTCTTGGGGTAATCCTGGTCCAAAATTCATCCTTTTTGCCTTTTTTATCAACTGATTCAAAGAAGATGTATCCAAACATTTCCAGAGCTGATGTTGCTTCTTTTACTTCATTTTTAGGCCATTGGGTGAATAAATTAGGAAGAGATTCAGTGTTAATTCCCCGATTAACTTTTGAAGAAAGTTTCTCAAGAACTACTCTCATGATAGGGTGAAGTTTTGCAAAATCTTCGTAGTTAATAGATAATTTTTCTTTTTCTTCTGCAGAAATAGAAACTTTCTTTGAGATAGATCTACTAGTCTCTATGACCTGAGTATCATATCTCTCAACATCTTGTGGAAAGAAATTAAGTAATATTGGTTTCTCTGTTAAATCCTCTCGAATAAGCAGTAAGTTGTTCTTTGGAAGTCTTCTCAAGTAATCAATTTGGTTCTTATCAAAACCATGAGTATCAGCAATTAATTTCACACATTTAGCTGATTTAAGGTTACCAATTATCCTATTATAGGTCATATCAAATATTCCAGGAGATAAATGTGAAGGATATGGTGTAGAAAGAATGATTTTGAATCTGCTGTTTTCTAGTTTCTTTAAGATGTGAACAAGTATGTTAGTATCTCTCTCTCTTGAGAAAAACAGCTCTGAATCATCAATGTAAATTATTATTTCTTCATCATCTTTTGATATCTGATCATAGATGGATAATTGCAACAGAAATGAATAGATAAACAATCTTTGAATTTTATAACCTTGAGAACTAAAATCAATAATTTTACTTGAAGCAAATAGCTCCTCTAAACCTTTTTTATCAAAGATTTTAGTAGTTTCACTTATGCTAGGATCACGAATTTCATTAATTAAAGAACGTATGGTAGACAGCTGATAATCTGTTATAACTAACCCACCAGGTTCAACAGTTAACATTGTGTATAAATCATTCAAAGAAACCTGTAAATCATTTCTCGGAAAGAGAATATCTTCTTGTTCATCCTGATATTCATTTACATAGAAGTCATACAAATCTCTGAGAAGAACAGCACCGTCTCCTCTAACATCACTTACTAACCTAACTATATCTGTGAAATTACCTAAATATTGAGAAGCTAAATTTTCGGGAATATACTCATTCAGAACAGGAGTAAGAACATTAAAATTGAAACTCTCACCCAAGACAAGATTTTCAGAAGGTGATTCAATTCTGTCTTTAAATTCAAGATTCATCCTAGGATCTAAAACTATGAATTTCTTACCATCAAGTAATTTATTTGTGATTATCTCTCTTGTTTTCTTATCTCCGGCCAACAGAACTGGAAAAGATGCATGGGAAGGTAATCCTATTTCAATCTCGTTTTCAGCTTGACCAATACTATAATCGTTATCCGATTCTATTCCTGTTGGGAATGAAAACGCTCCTTTAGGTCTTTGGTCTACAGCTGGTCCTGAAATGAAATTTTTCAGAAACTCTTCTTCTTTTTCAATTGTGGAATAATCTTTTGTTAGTTCACTGAACATTTTCTTTCCTGAAGATAGGAAATTGTTCTTCTCTAATGTACTATAAAGAATTAGCTCCTCAAGTGTTGAACCTAATAATCTCCCAACTTTTCCTATACTCTCTACTTTCTGTTTCAAATCATTTCTAAGAAGGGAAACAAACTCCTCTACAAGATCATCAACAGTTAGGAAAGTATCACCGATCTCAAACGTTTTCCAAACTTTGAGTAGATAAAAAGTTAGTTTTACATCAATAGTTCTATTCTCTTCATCGAAAAGCTCATCAAGTAGAGGATTGTGATGCTTTGATTTTTTAGATTGTTCTTGTTTGGGGTTTTTTCGTTTTACATTTCCAGGAAGAAATATTCTGTGAACTGAAGTTTTTAGTTTCTTAATTTGATTCAATATATCAAGAATAGTAGGGGATTCTTCTTCTTTAGATGGATCTGAATAGCGATTACTCCACTTCTTCTTATCCTCTTCTACAATCTTCTTGTGGGGTTTGACAATAAATGCAGCATAAAGTGTAATCGCATCTCCTTTTCTTATTGTGTAAACTGCCTTACTTGAACCTACAAATTTACTTGGTTTTCTTTTAGTTAGTAATGATGACATTTTTCTTCCTCTCCTTCTCTAATCGTTTGAAAAGTCTAGATTTTACGTAAGCTTGAACAGCTGGAAATATTCTTCTGGATTGAGGAGTTAGTGACTCAATTAATTTTCCCTCTTGAAGCTGTTCTATTATTCCAATTCCTTGATTTATACTCCATTCTATCTGCTCATCTCTAAAGGATGATTTCTCTTCAGGACATAGGATGTAAAGAGAATTACAGAATGGTAAATAGATTTGAGGATGTTGTAGATATAAGCCATTTTCAGCTTCTACAAATATAATCTCATCTGTTTTCTTGTCATATGCAGCAAGATCGATTCTGATATACTCTCGACCTTCCAAATAATTATCATAATATATCTGATTAATGATGGGAATGGTTAATTCTTTAACCACAACTTTGTCCTCTGATTCCCATTTTTTTGCTAAGTTTTCGACTAAGTCTTGTTCAATTGTCATACCATGTCCACCTTATTATAGGAACTTTCATTTAAATAGTGAAAGAATACCCTCGATTTAGAAGTAAACGTTAACATGTAAATTCTTCACACCCGAATCATCTATTTCAAGAGGAATTTCATCATCCTCAACAAACAACTTAACTTGATAATCCTCAATTTTAGTGTGAATAGTCATATCACAAAATGATTCAACGATATCTTCAGCTGGAGCTGAACCCTTGAAAGAATAACCATTAATGATGAGTATCTTGCATTTTTTCTCGTCTGCGAGAATATACAATCTTTCAAGCAAGTTTCTAAGCTGTTTTCTCTTTTCTTCTTTGTAAATTTCTCCTCTAGAGTAATCAGTTAAATGATCAATTATGATCAATCCAACTTCTTCAGGATTCATGTCTTCTATTTTTTCTAGCTGTACCTCTAAAACGTCTAAGTTAGAAATTTCAATAGGAAAGAAAGATTGTTTAAAACTCTGATACTCACTCCACCTATTATTTTCTATAATTTGTTTTACACGTTTCAATGTAGATGTTGCATGACTAGTAATAAAGTAATAAGCATTTTTTGGGGTTATCTCTATCGCTGTTTGTAAACCTATTGTTGTTTTAGCTGAACCTGGAGGTCCAAAAAGATGAATTAATCTAATCTCTTTAGGAATATCAAGGAAGAAATCTTCACTGATTTCTCCTAGGTATACCCCCTCTTGCTGGAGTCTTCCCACAGTAACAAGATCACTTTCAATCTCTTCAACTTCTAAAGAATCATCAGGCATTACTTCTTTTGGTTTATTTGCAGTTTCTTGAGAAGTATTGGTTATAGGTACTATCGGGATAGGAATATACTCGTTCTCTTTAATTGAAGATTGACTATAACTAGGTTTATCGACTAAGACATTATCTGGTGTTGGATATCTAACACTTGCAAAAGGTGCTCTATCATTTTTTTCTATTTTCACCTTTTCTTCTGTTTTTATTTTTTCTTCAAGCTTTTCCTTTTTTCCCTCTATTTTATCAATCCTAAGATTTTCTCCTAACTTCCCTAGTGACATCTCAAGATTTTCAATTATCTTGTCTACCATGTCATTAACTTCAATTTTATTCTCCAAAAGGATCAGCCTCTACTACTTTAGCTTTCTTGGA
Source organism: Candidatus Heimdallarchaeota archaeon (assembly GCA_030603365.1). Taxonomy (GTDB): domain Archaea; phylum Asgardarchaeota; class Heimdallarchaeia; order Heimdallarchaeales; family Heimdallarchaeaceae; genus UBA460. The sequence continues at coordinate 93,049 of JAUVXV010000002.1, read as the reverse complement.
TTTTCTCCAAGTCTCTCCTGATTCTTTCTTCCTATGGAAATAAACTGGGACAAATAGAGCTAGTACAAACATCCCTTGAGCTAGAGTTTCAATTCCAACGAGAAAATGGAGTAATAAATATACAGGAACTGCAAGTAAGACTAATTTTCCAAACCACTTGAAAATAGATTTAACATTTACTCTTAGGAGTTCTTCAGATTCTTTAAAATCTGGTGCGGACATCAATATTATACTGAATCCAAGCACATACAAAACGATGCTTAACCATAAATAACTAGTGCCATACAGCTGATCAGCCCAATATAAGATGAAACTACCAATATATGTTAGAATAAGCAAAGGACCAATTACATTGGATGTCAAACGACAATCAAAATCAGAAACTTCTTCAGTGAGAAAAACTGATTTCTCAAAATCTGTTTCTTCAACTGTAACTCCATAAATCCAGTAAAAGAATCTCTTAACTGGATAACGAATAAGATTACCAATAAATCTTAGAATCTCAAAAATCTTCCAAGGAAGGAATGATAATACCCATCTCAAAGCCAATGAAATTAACCAAAATTTGAGATAGAACTCAATAATATCAAGAAAGAACATCTCTTCGATCATTCAGTCTCCTCCTGAATCAATGCTTGGATTTCCCCTTTACTGGGTGGGGGAGGTATAGAGGTAATTTTGCTAGTATCTTTAACAACCTCTTCACTTTTCTTTGAATTAAACCTAACAGCTTTGCCGTCTAGAAATTGTATCAATTGATTCTTATAATCTTCAGGAAATGTTGTTGAGACATATTCTTCAGCTAATTTTGTTGAGAAATTTTCTATGTCAGTAGATGACGGTAATTCAATATCAAGAAATTCTATTATTTTGAGTAAGTATGAATATGAAGGATAGAAGTATGGTATTTCTTCTTTATCACAGAATAGTTGAGTAAGTTTCAGAAACTTATCAACATCTATGTCATACTTCTTCTCAAGATTAGTTTCAATACCTTTTTTGTAATAGCCTTTAGCAGCGTTTACAAAGCTTTCAATTGAGAAATTAAGCTCCCTAAGAAGAACATCTTTGACAATCAGCTGTTGATTTGGATTCACTTGTTTTCTCTCAACCTGTAAAGATGTTGGATTAGCGTCAACTGAAACTGGTTCTTCCTCTTGTTCTTCCTCAATTTCTTCATGTTCTGATTCAGAGAATATTTCATACAATTCTCTAGTTTCAGATTCTAGCTCATTCATGTCTGAATCTTGATTTAAGGGCTCAAAAACTTCTTCTGAAGGGTTTTTTAAATTGAGATTTATTATGTTCTCATAAGATGGAAAAACGTGAGTAAGAATCTCTTCTTTTGGGCTTTCCACTTCAATTCTTTTCTCTCTTTGAAATTCAGAAATAATATCGAAAGCTTCCTGGAAAAAACTATCTTTTAACAGCTGAATCATTATACTCAAAGATTCTCTTTTGCACTTTCGTGATTCTCCTTTGAGTAAGATTAATTCATACTTTGAAGTATCAATCACACTACAATGGTATTTTAAGCTAAGCTTCTGTATGGTAACGCTTGAAAGTGAACCAAAAACTGATGTTGAGGAAGATGATACAGAATGTATTTGAAGTAGAACCATAGGAGTAAGTTTCAATTTTCCTTTTCTACTGTTTACTAGAACTAAACCTCCTTTTTTGTATAAATCACCAAGAACTATGGAGTTCTGTTCAATTTCAAGAATATCGGCTGTTCCTATCTCCTCTTCAACATCTAGATTTTTCTTTACGAATTTTCTTCCTAGGAAATTTAATGATTGTATGATAAGAAAAGCTCCAAGAACTGCAAGAAATACTCCCAACCATCTTAGAGTGGGAGACATGACAACAGCTAATATCAAGAATAATACGAACCAGAATAGAAGGGCACTAAGTATTTGAATTAGTATAGGAAACTCTCCTTTAGTGTAGAGACTCTCTTTTATGGATTCCTTCCGATTTTTTGCAAATTTCTTTAGCTTATCAGATACATTAGATCTTAACGAGTGAACTGCCATGTCATTAAAATAATAAGCAAAATCATATAAAAACTAAGGAAAAGTTTTTGTGTTTTCTAATCTTGGGACAGTTGAACTATTTCTAAAATAAATTCGTCGTTTTCAGTTAGTTGTTTCTTCCTGAATTTGCGACCTTTATAGATTCGAAGTATTATTCCCATAACTAACCAACAATCAAAGAGTACAAAAATTCCAAGAAAGATGTTCTTGGGAACTTTGAAGAATGGAATATCTATACCTTCTTCAGGAGAAAGTGGATTAGGAGATTCTTCTGTATTTTGAAGAAGAGTGAATCGCATATTCTTAAAAGTAATAGTTGATCCTCGACCTAGAATATTTAAAGTAAATTTAATTTCGTTAAACTCTTCATTTAGCTGGACATCAAAAATAATATGAACATCTCCCTCTTCAGATATTGATTTAGTTGTAATAGCAACATCATCAACATAAATTGATAGGGCAATACTTTGGAATGCTGATTCAGAAGCTGTTAATTCCATAAGAAATTCCATTTTGAAGGATAAAGAAGCATTTTCTACAAAGATTACATCATAGTAATTCTTAGAAATGGAACCATATGTAGGTGTTTTAAAAGTGCTTTCTTCTTCAAGTACCTTAGTGTAGGTTTCATTGTCAATATGATCGATATTTTGAATGCCAACTGACGAAGAATTGTAAAGTATAATAGTGCCAGACCCTGTATTTTCTGCAGAGAATTCAATTGTTAAATCTTCTTGATAACTATCCGTATATGTTAATTCTTGGATAAGTTGAATATCTGCAGACTGTTGTGCCACAGAAATAATTCCTGATACTACTTTTTGAATTCCCATGTATAGATCATAATCTATCCCATCTAGAATAGTAGTTCCTTCAAAACTACAATAAAGCGAGATATTCAAAACATGATTATTTTGCTCAGATGATGGCTTTAAAACATCAAGGTTTATTGTTTCATCTACAATATCAATCCATTCAAATTGATAAAAAATATCTTGACTAAAAGCGTTTTCAAAAGCACGAGCAGTTATAGAAATATTACTGATACCAATTATATCAGAGGAAACCTCTATCTGAAAGAGAAGTTGAAGAAAAACAAATCCTTCTTGTACTTCAAATTGAAAATTGATCTCATTAAGCATATCTTCGTCAAAAGAGCTTCTAGCTAATTCTTGAGAATTTGAGAGTAGAATTAATTCATTGGTAAAAGATTGAAAATCACTTGCTTGAAAAGAGATATCTAAGTCTACTAGATATGAGCTATTAAGACTAAAATTTAGTGCTGTATAGGCAGAAATCTCTCTTAATCCTACCATGTTTCCTTCAAAGAGCAAACTACTGGGAGAGACATCTAGAATTTGTTCAAATTCAGCTAAGTTAACTGAGTTAAGATGTGAGATGGAACTATTAGCTAAAATAATTAGCGAACCACTATTTCCATAAGTTGCCTGACCTGCAAATGTTATAGAGAGGTTGAAATCATCAATTGTTGGGTTCTCAAAATAGAAAGCTCTTGAGAGTGAATAGGTATAAGGATGCTGATGGATTTTTTCGATAAGGAAATCTATCTCTGTGGAATCGATCATAATAGTTATAGTTATTCCTGCTTTTGAGGAAGTATCTCCTTCAATCATAAAATTAATCGTGAACTCGTTATAAATCGATAAATTCAAACTTGACCAGGAAAGTAGGAAGGTGCTTTCAGAAAAAGAGTCTGTGTAGTTGAAGATAAGCTCTTCACCTAGTGTCTGCGAAAGCACCCCCTCCTGTGTGTTGTGTGATGAGTTATACGAGTGGGTGAGCAGACCCATGCCTAGACCAGCATAATTAACCTTTCCGAGAGTAATGATACTGATTAACATTAAAACGATGGATGTTCGAATATGAATGTTAGCCATGTCTGCTCTATAGACATAATTATGAGAATCATATTTAAAGTAGAGAAAAGTGAATCAAAAGTATAGTGTCGGCAGTTCTAGAGGTTCTTCTTGAATTTTATTTGGATGTCTTTAAATAGTATGGAAGTTCATTTTTCTATATGCCCTCGAAGGATGAAGAGTCACTTCCGAGTGAAAAAATGAGGGAGATGGAGAATGGGAAAGTAGTCGTTCAAGTAAAGAACGCTGTGAATAATGGTGAGGAAAGTCCTCCAATACCAAGCAAGTTTCCAACTTACCACTTTGTATCAGAACTGATTTTGCTTCTTACATCAGTAATCAGTTTTTCCATAATTTTAGTTCGACCTGATATATTTTTTGATATTAGTTATGTAAATTTTGTTGAAAAATATGCTTTGAATCCCTGGGTCTTTATAGTAGCATTACCTGCTACTGCTATAGCTTTACTCAACTCATACTTCTATATATTTAAGCTGGATCCACAACGTCGAGGAATGATATTCACCATCCGATTTCTGACAATAGTTTCATTCGCAACCTTACCTTTACCTTTATGGTCAGCAGAATCATATAATTACGAATTCTTAGGTACATTAATTTTGCTTGTGGTCATTATAATCTATACACTAATGTCTCAATTTATTCTGAGAATCTATCTGTTAACGAATAAAAAGAAGGTCCGCTATTCGCTTTTCAAGAAAGCAATTGCAGGATCTCCGTCAGAATTAGAATGGAGTAAATTTCATACCTTGTCTGGTTATTTAGCTATAATTATGGGTGTCTTAGGAATACAATTTTTATGGTTAATTTACCATACAATCATCAGACCAATCATTATTAAAAATGTTAAGAGAAGACTAATAGTTAACTCACTGAATTTTGAAGAAGAGGTTAATTTGTCTACTGTTGCTTTGGATTTGGGAATTTCATTGGAAGAAACAATTTTCGTACTAAAACAACTCCAGCTGAAACGACATCTATCCCTAGAGTTTACCAGATATGGTGCAAAACTTCAAGAAATAAGGAAAGCTAAATGGTTCTCTCTTGTAATTCAAGAGAAACATGAAATTTTCCTAAGTAAGCAGAAAATGTCTGAATATGAACTGAAAGCTAATAGATTCATTGAATTATCAGAAAGATCACGATTGAAACTAAGTGATTTCAGAAGATTAATGGGTTTTAATGATGCTTTCCCCAGTGAAGATTTCGTTTTACTATTGCCACCCCGAGTAGCTTCAATTAGAAAACCACTTTTCAGCAGCCATACTTATATTTTCTTCAATCATAATCAAACCCTACTTAGAAGAGAAAAAGTCGTCAAAGTCTTCTTAGAAAATGGTGACATAATATTTGAAAAACTAAAATCTCCTCCTAAACCAAAATCATCTGCTTCCAAGAAGTAGATCTCTTTTTTCTTATCCTACACTCTTGAATCTTCTTCCAGCTTTCTTGTTTCTATAAGTTTTAATTCTTCGTATAAGTTTCCAATATACTCTATTCCTCATCAACAGAATGTTTATTGCTAGAAGTAAGATGATACCTCCACTTATACTAGAAACAATAATTAAGATTGTTCTTTGTTTTTCTACATTAAGCTGACCAATCAACTCGAAGTATTGGGCCAAACCTTGATAATCTACAATAAAACTAGAAATTCTCTCAGAAGCAAACATCTCAAAAACAATATGCGTAACATAAATTTCCGGCAGTTCAAAATTAAATGTTACAACCTCATAATCATCTACTGAAACATTTCTTTGACCACTGATTGGATCTATTCCTTCAACCTCGAATTCTAAGAAATATAGCACATAAGAATGATTTCTGTTGAAATTATCTGTTATGAACCCAGTATTATCAAAAACCAGAAAATAATATCCCTCTTCAATGATAGCATTATATCCAGCATATATCATGTCCTCTATCATAGTACCAGGTACATGAAACGAGGTTGTACTAGTAACATTCCTTGATAGAAGTGCAAGTATGATTAATCCTGTGAGCAATCCCAGCTTTTTCTTCATTATGTGCGAATCCTAAAGAATGATTTTTAATAATTCTATAACTAGAATAAATCAAATATTTATAAAGATAATCGTATTTTAATCAAAATAGTTTTGTTAAGCTTGAAAGTATGAAGAATTTGCCCTACTTTAATTATAGTTGAGCTTAAATACTGAAAAATGGTTAATAATATAACAAAATCTTGAGTTTAAAGGAGGGTTGGGTTGGGGGAATTTTTCCCCCCGTGGAAGAGAGGTTAGTGACTAACCCATCTCCATTCTTCTATGTGAGAAATTAGTATTTAAACCTAAGTAGCCGAGAGCAGACTGAAAGTAAGAAAAGTAATTAAAAAAATCAACTTTTGAGATATAAGCATTGAAAAAAAGTATCAATTTTAATTTATTTGGACTTCTTCTGAAGTTATTTTCTCTCTCTTAACAAGAGGGATGAGGAACAATAAAGGAATGATACCTACTGTATAAACACAAGCAGTAACTAGAAAACATAACCAGAATTTATATGGTTCAGCATCACCAACTAAGTATCCTCCAATCAATGCAGAAAAATTCCAGAAGAATCCCCAAGCAAAAGTTTCCAGAGAATTCCACTTTCCTCTGTTTTTCTTAGGAACAACATCCATCAATATGGATCTACTGAGTGGTTGTCCTGCATTCATCAAAGAACCCCTTACGATGAACAAAGTTACAAGTAACCAGATGTTTGGATAGAACACTATTCCAAATAAACATAAGGTAGCAAGCGATTGAACAATGAAAATCATTAAAGGCCTACCTTTTCTTAATGAAAGTCTCTGAGCAATTATCGCAGACAAACCTGTGAAGATGGCAGTTAGACCCATAATTACTTGAACCCACATAGGTCTCAGATGGTACTCTTCAATGAAAAATATTGGAAAATACTTGATTGTCATACCCGCTCCAATACCGATTATAACATTGGAACCGACTAATAGAATCGGTATGAGTTTTGTTGCTCTTTTGTTTGTTAAACGAGTAGACAAACCATTATTATTTTCATCATCAAGAGAAACTATCTCTTCATCTTCTTCTATGAATTCACTAATCGAACCTAAACTTTTTTTGTCATCAAAGAATTCCATAATTATTATTGAACTTGCTGTGATGATTATTCCAACCAAAATAACATTTTTCAAAATACTAAGTTCCCATTCATCACCAAAGAAGAAGAATAACAGTGCGCTTACAAAAGGACCAATTGATTGTGCCAATTGTCTAACTAGATGAAGCCATGTGTATGTACTGGATCGTTTACCAGATTCTAAAGAATCAGCTAAAATGGACTCTAAAGCAGGTCTAGTTAGAGCTTGAAAGAGACCCCATAAAGATAGTGCGACGAAAATCGAAGCCATATTAGTACCAAAAAGAATAACAGCTAAACTAGCAATACCAAAAACTGAAGCTATTTTGAGAAGTATGTCTCTTCTGAATCTGTCTGCAAAGATACCAGCTGGAAAAACAAAAACTGTCATAGTTAACCCCATAGCTAGAGAGGTTTGACCCAGAGTTATATTGGATTTATCTGAGAAATAGTATATGTAAGCTGAAAGGACATTTCCCATCCAAATTCCTCTCCCTAAAGACTGTATAAACGAGAAAGCAAAAGCTAATTTTACATTGAAATTCATTTTTCCAATGGTCTCTTTTACAGATGTCTTTGCCAAATTAAATATCTCCTAGAAGGGTCTAATGTGGATGTGTGATTTGTGCATTTAAATTTATTTTTAAACGAGCAATAAAATGGTTTAATTGAAATCTATTTCAACTATCTCTTTATTACCTTTCTAGGAAAAAATATACATTATCTACGTTTGTATTCAAGGAAATTACGAATTTACGTACAAAGTATTCCTTAATTCAGATAATTTGTTTTAATTCTCGTCTCTTCAGATTCGGAAGGAAGACAATACATAGTAGTATCAAGATTCCAAATAACCAGATGTAGGGTAGATATTCTTTAACTATCACTGGTGAAGATAGCGGATACGGATCAACTGAACCTGCTGTTCCATCTATTGAATAATCGCTAACAACGATCCACCCCAACCAAAAATTCACTTCAAGAATATTAATATCATACCATATATTGTTTTCATCATCTGAGCTCTGAGAGCTTGGAATCCTATTATTTATGAAGCTATTATGGTGGATTACAATATAATTTATTCCTGTAAGCAATATGACTCCATAATCATTATTATCTTGTACCGATTATATTCAGTTATGCAATACTCCGAATCTTGAACATCGTTTCGAGGTCCAACTTACACCAATTACTACCACTCAATGGGATTCAAATCCATAACGAGCAAGTTTGTATTTCAGTTTAGTGATAAAGAGGTGATAGCACTACTTATGCACCCAACGTCTTAAGGATTTGTTTCCGCTTCCGCGAGGGTGACTTTTCCGAATCTTCTTAGGATAACCAACAGATATAAACAGATTATATTTTGAGTTTGGCAAATTAACTCTTATGTAGGAGAACTTGGAGCTACAAATGAATCCTAGTGTCTCAGATGTATTACAAAAGACTCAAGCAAAAGACTCAATAAGCACAATCTAGCAAATATGAAGATGAGGTGGGAAAAAGAACCCTTACTATGGAAGGTAGAGAATTCTAATCCCACTCATCAAGATATTAGAATAACAGTTGTTAAAAAATCTATTCCCTAGTTTATAAAAGAAATACAATTTAAGAAGTACGGGTTACAATCTTTTTTAAATTTCGTCCAAAATGTTTGTCGCGAATTTTTGTTTATTTTATATAGTGAAAAATCGTCTACTAGTTACCTACTATGGAAGGTAGAAAAACAATGAAAAAAAGTAATAAAATAATAATGAGTATATTGGTATTATCAATCTTGATGCCAATTTTTTATGGAAATATAGAAAACACCAATGTTGCAGGAGCACCGTACTATGGTCTAGTAACCTTTAATGGTACGGTTACAGTAAAAGGAACCACGACCGGTGCAGAAGGAGTAAAGGTGCAATTAAGAGAAGATGGTGCTGTCAAAACACATGATTATACTGATTCTGATGGAAATTATGAATTAAGTTGGACAACTGTTCAATACAAATTTTATGCGATAGGTCTTGAAATGATAGGATGCTTTTGGCAATCAAATTTCGTTTCACCTTCAAGCTCTACTCACACAAAAGATATGACTCTAGAAGGTCGTGTAGCTCTATTCATGTGGGCTTCAGATGTTGGAAATCAGAGCATGATCGAAGATGAATATGGGAATTACTTAAAAAACAACCTATATTTTGGTGATGTTCTGTATCATGAAAATCCATATGATTGGAAAGATAGTATAGAAGACTTAGATGATATTGAAACAAGTGAATCTCTTGTTTTTATTCATATATTAGGTCATGGTTGTCCTTACAATGGTTCAGATTGGGATTATGGTGGAGACTCTCAAATAGCAATCAGTTATCCAATCGTATATAATTTTTTGTACAGTAGTGATTTTGCAGATGAAATAGAGAATTTGGAATCAGAAAATATAATTGTAATAGTTGACTCTTGTTCTAGTGGTGATTTTGTTTATGAATATCAACTGAAAGACCCAAGAAACGCTGAAGATGTTTTTATGATGGCATCTACTCAATACAATTATACCTATAATTCTTCTTATGAGCATCATGCCGCTCAATGGTTCGGTGATAGTTTTGAATATTTTGATATAAATAAAGATTTCAATGGTGCATATGGAGCTGCTTTCACACATTATTTCTTTGAAGGACTTGCAGATGGAAAAACAGACTATGAAGCGTTTTCTTACTCTTATGAAGCAACTTACAACTACAGCAATACTTACTTCTACTATGAACCTGGAGATTTTTATTTACAACAGAATGCTGAGTATGAAGATCAACTTGGTACAACTTGGTTTGGATAGAAAATCTATCTAAACCTCTTTTTTTTAACTAAATAAAAAAAAACCAAAGAAGAAATCAAAAGGAGCATTAAATAAGAAGGGAGTACAGGTAATAGAACTTAATGTATCAATTCTTATATACTTCAAATATCATGTTATAGAGAAGAAGAAGAAGCAAACTAGAAAATGTTTGAGCTGAAAACAGGATGAAATACAAAGTAGGATTAATAGCAATTTTGTTCCTAAATTCCTTGATATGTGACAATACTCATTTTACAGTTCTAGAAGAAGTTTCAATTCCTAAAAGTGAATCTTATACTCTTTCCATTCAACAACCAACTCACATTACTAGTACCTCGTACATTGAACATGATCCCATTGAGATATTAACAGATGATGATTTCCAACTTTATGGTTTTCCTGGAGAAGGAACAGAGGAAGAACCGTATATTATAGCTAACTATAACATTACCACCGGATATTATCTAGGTATATATGTGTTTAACACTACAAAGCATTTTACTATTGAAAACTGCTACATAGATGCAGATCAGTATGGAATAGCAATTGAAAAAGCTGCACCCAATACAGTAACAATAAATGACAATAAATGCTTTAATCATATTGAATCTGGGATTTATTTTACAAGATCACATAATGTAACTGCACAAAGTAATGAATGTTATAATAATAACATAGGGATATTGGTTACATACTCTCATAATACAGTGATTATCGATAATTTTTGTACTTACAATGAATACGGAATTGGTTTATTATACTCTGATTATGCAGTTATCACAGAAAATATCTGTGCATACAATACTTGGGGAATTGCCCTATTAGTATCCAAGTTCTACACAATAAATGAGAATATATTGTTTCAAAATTTTAAAGGAATGGAAGTCAATCAATCAAATAATGGAACTATATCTAATAACAATGTTGAGGGATGTATAGAGGGAATAAAAACCGTTTACTGTAGCTCAATACTAATAACGAAAAATGACTGTTTATTTAATACTTTAGCGATAAGTTGTCATGATTCAGATCTCATAACAGCAAGCGAAAATGAATGTTATTCTAATATTGGAAATGGAATATATATGGACGATACAGCAGATTCTAGAATCTTAAGGAATTTCTGCTATAACAATACTTGGTCAGGTATTAGCACCACAGTTTGTGAAAACATGTTGATAGCAGAAAATAATTGTACAGAAAATGGATATGATGGAATTCGTGCGTTTTACGGTGATTTCAAGTTTGTTCCACCAATCACTATTATTAATAACTTCTGTAAGGGGAATAATATGGGTATAGGACTTTATACTGCTTATTATGGACTGGTTGCTAATAATACTTGTATAGCAAATACCCGAGGGATTTTCTTAACAGAATCGTACTACAATACAATCTCTTCCAACATTATAAAGGAGAACATAAAATATGGTATCAATGTTGATGATGATTCAGTAGGAAATATCTTTTATCAAAACGATTTCATCAATAACAACCTTGAAGGAACAGAGCAAGGGAATGCTCAAGCATTTGACTCAGGGGTGGTAAATAAATGGTATAATGAGGAAACAAGTACAGGAAATTACTGGTCAGACCTTCAAGAAGGAGGAGAGGAATATTTACTGGATGGGGATGCAGGAGCAACAGATCCTTTTCCTTTAACTGAACCAGTTCATCAAACAAATCCTGAAACCACAGAAGAGATGACAGAGGAAAGTCCTATAGATGTTGTGATATTCATTATCTCTTTAATAGGATTGTCCTCACAATTCAACTCCTTCTACAAAAAACGAAAATAGCAAAGAAGCTAAAACATGTTTACACCACTCTAATTTTCATTAAAGAATTTATTAGTTCCTTAGAAGTCTAGAAGGAAAAACTTACAAATCATTTGAGACACTTACAGAACTTGGAACTAACATAAAGAAAAATGTAACTGAAAATTCAAATCAATTCTTTGAAGAACTTCGTTTAGAAAAATAGAAAAGAGTTGCACATAGCTTTGTTGTGCACAATTTTTTTTACATTACGTCTTTCTTCCAATCTTTAGTCTTGAAGACTACTAATACGAAAGCAGCCAATATGATTCCTACAAAGATTTAAAATGATAATTATCAGCTGATTGGTATACAATAATTCTAAATATCCCATTTTCCACATTTACTTCCCCACCTAGCAATCACTTCGTCTTCCATAAGAACTTCTATTACTTCACAGATGTTGGGGCAATCTTTACACTCAAATCCTTTAGTTTTGAAATTTATATCTGGGATTTGCCAACCAACAAAATTAGTTTTCATTTTCGGATTCTTAACCATCTTATTCATAGCTAGTATAGCTACCCCAATTGCTCCCATAACGTCATAATGTTCTGGAACAATTATCTCGTCCTCATGCTTAATTTTTTCTTGCTTGATGAGTGAGCGTCTGAATGCATCTCTGATACCAACATTGGCAGCTACTCCTCCTTGCAACATAATAGGTCCGGTAATATCTTTCCCTTTACCTACATTGTTCAAGTAATTTCTCACAAGTGCTTCGCTCAATCCACGTATAATGTCTTCTACTGAATGACCTAGTTGTTGTTTGTGGATCATATCTGATTCTGCAAAAACTGTACATCTACCAGCAATAGCTACGGCATTATCTGATTTTAGAGCTAAATCTCCGAAATCTTCTATAGGTATTTCTAGACGATTTGCTTGCTGGTCTAAGAAGGATCCTGTTCCTGCTGCACAAACAGTATTCATTGCAAAATCAATTGGTACTCCATTTCTGATAATTATGATTTTACTATCTTGACCACCTATCTCCATGATTGTTTGAATTTCGGAGTTCTCATTAAGAGAAGCAAGTGAATGTGCAGTGATCTCATTCCTTACAACATCTGCTCCAACAATCAAACCTGTTAGTTGTCTAGCACTACCTGTTGCTCCAACACCATGAATTTGGAAACTCTCCCCTACCTTTTCTTTGAGAAGAGTAACTCCATGTTGAATTGATTGAATTGGTCTTCCTTCAGTTCGTATGTATACTGAATCAACAAGATTCTTTTGACCATCTATAATTGCTAAATTTGTGCTGATAGAACCCACATCTACTCCAAGGTAGAAACAATTGGATGAACCTTCGACAGCAAGGCTTTCTTGTGTAGATCCTAACATTTCTTTTTTTGAATGAGTTTCAGTTGAAGTCATTCCCTCATCTTTTGGACAATCACAATTTTCAGTCATAATTAAAAGTCTCCCATGAAATTTTCTCTTTTGGTTTACCTTGACGTTCGTTTTCTCGTTTGATTTTAAGCATATCAACATATGCCTCAAGTCTTGTTTGAAAGCCTGCTTCTCCAGTTTGTTCATCAACAATCATTGGTAGAACAGGCATACCATAATCATTAGTTACACTAGGAATTACCGATTGAGCACTGAGTTCAGGCATACAACTAAATGGCCATACATGTACCATTCCATCCCATCCTAGTTCTCGAAGCAATATTGTTGCTCCAATACTTTCTTGTCCATCACCACCACAATACTGCTGAATGTATGGACGTGCTTTCTCTCTATAGATTTTATAATATTCTTTTACAAATGGATTTAGTTTAGCAGGTAAATCTGTAAATTTCTTCAAAGAAACAGTGTTGCGACAGATTACTCCTAAATTGTTTAATCGACGATATAAATCAAGATGAAGCATAGGTTCAAGAACAACATAAATCTCACCAATAATACCTATTTTTAGAGGATCTGCATCTTCATCTATTTGTACTTCTTTTTTGAAAATTCCCGGAATTTGCTTGTGGAATCTTTTCACTTCCTTAACTTTACGGATACTAAATAACTTATCATAAACTTCTTTCGCTACTTTATCCGTTTTCCCTTTTTCAATTTCCACTCCTCTATAGAAATTTATTAAGTGCTCTGTTAAATCAAGTGAATAATTCTTCACCCAAATTTTTCTAAGAGCTTTAATTGACTGCCAAGCACTGAAATTGTTACTAACTGATCGTAAATCTTTCATCATTTCCAATGGCAAGTGATAATCAATATTTGTGTACTTTACATCATATCCCAAATCTTCAGTAATTACTCTTTGAACTGGTCCATAACAACTAGCTCTACAGGTTCCTATTCCCCCAATCTGAAAAACATGATTAGCTCCTCTTTCAATGCATTCAATAAGAGAGCCTAAACTTAGTTTGAATGGAGTACACATCCATTCTGGAGAGTTTTCTGATCCTATTTCTAAGGTTCGTTTACTGGGTGGAGAAGGGTTAATTATTCGCTCTTCAGGGACTTCTAATTCTTGGAAAATTGCCTTGAAAAGCAAAGTAAGTGGTCCAAAATGAGGATATGTAACATAAGATTCCATTAGCTAAGCCCCATCTCAAATATTGACCCTGATACACTTTTAACACTCTCAGGTATAGTTCCTGTACTCTTCTTCATTCTAAGGATATCACTAAAAGCTTCTAATCTAGTTTGAAATCCAGCTTCCCCTGTATGTGCATCAAGAGTTAATATAGCCATTGGGGTTTCAGCTTTAATTTTTTTTGCAAATAGTTTTGCATATTCCATAGAAACTGAAACAGGACCGCAGATGAAATTAACAAGCATCAGTATTCCATCAATAGTGTTATTTTCAAGATAATGCATTGCAGTACCAACTATCTCATGTTCAAATTCAAAATAAAGATAATCGTTACTTCCTAAAAGATGTTTTTTCAATTCCTTTTTAGTTAGTTTTTCTGGTTCTGAAAAATCTAAACCATAGTTTTCCATGGATAAACGCAGAAGTTGTCTTTCAAGCAAGTTTCTAGGCATTTGTTCTGAAGTTACAACATCTACGCCTAATTTCTGAAGTTTCTGACGTACATCTAATGATGCAAATCTATCATTGATCAAATAAGTATGTCCAATAAGAGCAACCTTCAAAGGTGTTTCTCCATCTTCTACCACAGGTGCATCATTGAGCAAAATTTCAGAATTTTCCCATTTGTTAAGAGTCTCCTCATCTATACTTTTATTTCTTATAGCAATCCTGTGATTTCTTCTAGCTTTGAGAGCAGCATAGATTATCCTGAACGGATTTTTTGTAAATTTGAATCCGATCTCAAAAATTATTATCACTAAACGCCAAAATCCATGGTTTTCTCTAGACGTACTATAGTAAGGACCAATGACAGGAGGAAGATTGACTTTTGTATACTTGAGAATGTCTGCAAGAGCAACGAACTTCGGACATCCAACTTCTCGTTTTCTTCTACTAGCAAAACGAGGAGCAAAAATATAATCAAGATCTTTTTCAATAAGTTCTAAAACGTGCCCATGGTACAGCTTTGTTGAATAGCATTCATCATCTAATGTTTCTAAGACACCCCTGTCCTTTGTTATTTTACTAGTTGGTGATGACAGGACAACTTCAGCTCCTAATGCTTCAAAGAAGCTCTCCCACATAGCATCGAAATAATAGTAAAGTAAAGCCCTAGGAAAACCAACTCTTTTCTTTTGCTTCTTTCGATGTTTAGTACTATCGCTTTCGACCATGGCGTTCGCTCCCATTTTGGTTATAGGAAATCTTTCAATTATAATAAATTCAGGTCAATTGAAGCTAACGATTCTTAGCTTGGTTTAAAGGTTTTCGTCATGGAGAAAAACAATATGAAAAATTAAATTTAAAAACATATCAAAAACGTATCCTAGATACATATAACTGTGATAAAGTATTAGTTCCTCTTTGAATTGACTTGAGGACAATCGGGAATTATTTTATACAAATTCGAATACTGCTGTTGCAGCTTTTCGAAGTTCAACTTTGACAGTAGTTCCTTGAGTATAATCTCCCTTTATCCTATTCTCTAACCAAACATCTCCATTATACCGTTGGACTAATGTTTGAATGATGAACAATCCAAGACCTGATCCTTTACCCTTCTTCCTAAACTCTCCATATCTTTCAAAGATATTTCTTCTTATTTCAGGCGCAATACCTTTACCATAATCTGAGATAGAGATCAAAATCTTGTTATCCGGTTTTTCTTCAGTAATTATATCAATAACAACATCAGTGTTTGGAGTATTTCTTACTGAATTAGTTAAGATATTAAATAACAGTTGTTCAAAAAGCATGTCAGCTAGTACATTATGTTCAGAATTGATTCCTTCATCTTTAATAGTAATTTTCTTCCTTGGGAACATATCATTAAGATTTGATTTGCATTTATTCACATTATTCAGAACATTAACAGATTTCAGCTCATAAGTGAATTCAAGATCTTTCTTCATCAATACTGAGATATCATCTAGAAGAGCATCAGTTTTTGCTAGAGAAGTTTTAGCTCTTACAATTGCCTTTTTTACATCTTCTATTGTTACATCTTCACTTTCAAGTGTTTCAGATATACAACTCCAGAGAACTGCAATGTAATTCCGAAGATCGTGAGTTAGAATATCTAAGAGAAGAGTTTTTTCTTTCATGCTTTCGTCTCTTTCTTGACGTGTTTCAACTCTTTCTGCAATTTCTCTTCCACTTGTAAGGACATATTTCTCACCTTCTAGTTCAACAAGACTAGAACTAAACTCAACAGGAAGGGAACTTCCATCCTTCAACCTTAGTTCAGATTCGTAAGTAAGGAATCCTTTCTTGACAATGATGTCAATACTCTTCTTTGCCTGTTCCAGATGTTCTGGTGAAAAAAAATCCTTTGGAGAGCTGGCTAAAATCTCTTCTTTAGTAAAACCGGTCCATTTGGTAGTTGCTGGATTAGAATAGACAAAATTCGCCATCTTATTGAACTCATCAAGCTTGAAGAGGGTTATGCTATCATTAGATTTTTCACACAAGATTCTAAAGACACTATCATTTTTTTCAATATCTAGTTTTTTGTCAGTAGAATCGTTCATCAGAGAGCTTAAACCATTGGTCTATTAAAATCTTCTTTTAAAACAAATGAGAAACGAATGTTTTAAACAATTATACAGCAAAAATTGGTTTCTTTTTCTACAGAATGTTTGTAAAATCTCAAGAACTAGTTAGGTGATTAACAATAGGATTTGAATTTGAATAGATATAAATAATGAAGTAGATATCATAGTTCATGAGTTATCTTATTCTAAACGGAATGCAATCTAATGATTCGATAATTCCCAAGATAAACAAATTTATTGCTGAAAAACTCCAGGAACATGACATTAAAGGAGAAATACTTAATCTTCATGAAAAGGACATCAAACCGTGCTTAGGTTGTTTTAAGTGTTGGGTAGAAACTCCTGGAATCTGTATTATTGATGATTTTGGAAGAGAAGTTGCAGAGAAAATGATTCAATCAGATTATTTATTCTATATCACTCCCATCAAATATGGAGGTTACTCTTCGGAACTGAAGAAAGCTTTAGATAGATCAATAGGTCTACTCATGCCATTTTTCAGAATATTCCATGATGAAATACATCATGAGACACGGTACGATAAATATCCAAATTTCAGTGTGATTGGTACACTAGATGAACCAAATAAAGAACAAGAAGAGATTTTTACCAATCTAGTTAAAAGAAATAGTCTCAATAATTTTGCTCCTAAATTCACTTCACAAATAATTTACACAAGTGATGATGAACAAACAATCAAAACGAAGATAGACAATAGTTTAAGGATTATGGGTGAGGAAAATGACTAAGCATGCAACATTTCTAATGTGTAGCCCTAGAGGAGAGAAAAGTGCATCCTATTCATTGGGTAATTATGTATCTAGTTTATTGGAAGATAGAGGAATAACTGTGAAAAGTTTTCACACTTATAAGACTCTGAAAAACTCTGAAAAGATTGAAGAAATGATTGCTTCAATTAACGAGAGTAGTATCATTATACTCTCTTCACCACTTTATATTGACTCTGCACCATATATGACAATAAAACTAATGGATACTGTTTCTACTGCAAAACAAGAAGGGAAAATTAATGATGACAAAAGACTTCTTCTAGCCATCTCCTGTGCAGGTTATCTCGAATATTATCATAACAATATAGCTTTAAAAATCTACAAGCAATTTGCTAAGAAAAATGATTTTACTTGGGCAGGAGGTTTCCCTATAGGAGCAGCAGGAACTTTTGCAATGCATACAGTACCAGGTCTATTAGAACAAGTTGCTCAATTGCCAGAAGATGATGTAAGATATCAGATCTATGGAAAACCAACTAAAATACTGGATTCAGCATTTAAAACCGCAGTTGAGAAAATCTCAAATGGGGAAGTGATTCCAAAAGAAGAGCTTCTGAAACTAGAAGTTGTTGTTATGCCCTTAGGATCTTATATTGAAGGTGGAAACAAGAATTGGATTGATTGGGCAGAAAAAATAGGAACAGTAGAAAAGCTGAGAGATAAACCCTATGAAAAAAAGTAAGATTAGTCTTCCTAAGAATTTTCAATACTTTAATTTCAAATTCTAAATCTCTTTTGTTTTCAGATAACTAGTTAGATCTTTTTCTTCACCGTTAATTGAAATTCTAACGTTATTTTTTTCTATAAACAATTCGTAAATATTTTTATTTTTAGGTAATTTTCCTATGCTTCTGAACCTTATTTTGATATGATCTGCAAGATTTCGAATATCAAAAACTGTGGTAAACCTTTTACATTTATCTTTGAAAGTAATTTCAGGATCTAAGTCAACTACATTTTCATCATCAAAAATGAAATCGATGTTTAGGACTCCATCTTTTACCCCTAGATCAGTTTTACAAAATTCATTAACGAATTGTCGATATTGGTTTGCTCTAGAAATTCGAGAAAATTCTTCTATTTCATCAAAGAGAACAAGTATCTCAGAGTAATTAGTAAAATCTCTAATTTGATAACCTTGACTAGTATGATCAGTCATTGCTTTGAGGATAATCATTTTAGAGTTCACAGCTGCAATATCAAGATTATCTAGCACTATATTATCTGGATTACTATAGGTTAATGGTAAGTTCGAGAAAGATTTTAGAGTTTTCATTAAGAGATAAGCACTCATAATACCATGGGAATATTGTTCAAAATCATTTGAATACCTCAAGATTGCAGACATGTCTTTTTGCATTTCTCCTTTAATGGTATATATCCTTCTTAAGATGTCAACTTGTCTTTCATTTGCTTGACTAAGAGAATTTTTAAGATCGAGAAACTCTTCTTCACTAGGTTCTTGAAGATTGAATAGAGCTGCAGAAGAACTGTTCAGTTTATCAATCATATCCTTTACTACCTGTCTTTCATCAAAAGTGAAATCACCAAATTCAATATTAAAACTAATATTAAGAGAAAGAATCTCAAGAAGATTTTCTATATAGAATTGTTGAACATTTTCAAAATGAAAATCAAATTCGCCAAATTTTGATATGGTAAAGTAAGGGAGAATATTTCGAATAGATTTGTTAATTTTTGATATCTTTTTCAAGGGGTAACCCAAATCATGAGTTAAAGCCACTACACACCTAACTGAGTCTTCATAATCTAAAATTGCAGCAACCCTTGTAAGTAAAAGTGTCAATTCTCCAAAAATATCTGGTACGTTTAAGGCTTTATAGTACTCGTTAATGAAAGCTGAAACCTTCAAATGTCTGTTAAGATTTTGAAAAAGAAAACCAAATTCAGGTTGTTCATGTAAGTATTCTCCTAGAAAATATACCCATAGGGAATGAAGAGTATGATCTCGATAAAATGAATCTGAAGCAAAAATCAACTCCTCAAACTTCACAAATTCTTCAAAATATTTGAAAAGATCATCATACCCCTGTTTGTCAGGATCTATAAATTCCATCGAAACTTCAAAAAGGATTTTCCAGAGATTTTTTGCGATCTGAATTTTATCATGGATTTCTTCACTTTTCTGTAATTTAATTATTTTTTTCTTTATCTCTTTCTTAGTTTCTTCTTTTCCAGCAAGAAAATTGATTTTGTCTTCTTCTATTAGCTTAAGATAAAAGTCCATAACAAAGTTCTCATTGATTAAGGTCATTTAAACCACTCTATCTTATAATAATTCCAATTTCCAGTTTAAGAATATATTGGAAAAATAATGAATTTAATGTTAATTGAGAATAATTTCTATGATGTGATGAAACTTTAGAAAAATAGCAAAGAATGGATTTTTGTATTTTCTCAATACTTAAATATTTTTAGGGGCGCTCTTAATTATAATTTAGTTGTTGTTTTGAAAACAGAAAGAAAACAGAAACAATTGTGTCCAATCTATTGTTTTATAAACTCAAAAAATTTATTTACATTCGTATAGTGATTGAATATCTAAAAGAGAAACAGTAATATCTGGTATAACGGATGAAGAGTTCTTCTTAGTGAGTGAATATTATTATATAAAAACAAAAGTGAATTAAAATGAGTTATAGAAGATACGATGATAGACCTAGAGAAATGCACGATGCAGTTTGCGCAAAGTGTAAACAAGAAACTCAAGTTCCATTCAAACCAGATGGCGATAGGCCAGTTTACTGCAGAGAATGCTATCAATCACAAAAAAAGCCAAGATATTAATCTTAAAATGAAGTAAAGAGACTTTAACTTCTCAAATGAGAAAAAGAATCAACCACTTCTTTTATTATTTTTTTAAATACATTAAATTTTTTTAACTTAATTTTATTGATTCTAGAATCAGAGTCAAGTCATAGATTTTGTAAGATTAACCTTTTTGAAATAGTTTTATCATAAGTAATTGTCATCCCGTCATATTAAGTAAACAAGGAATCACTTTAGAGAACACTTTGAACCCAAATATTACTGGAGTTTTTATAGCAACACCTATCTAAAAAAAGTTCTCGAATCAATCACAATAGTAAGGATTGTTGCTACAAAAAAACCTAGAAACATTATGAAACTCATTCCTTGCCAGATTTTGAATGAAGCTAAAATAAGAAATCCACAAGAAAGAATACCATAGAGTATGGATTTATATTTTTTCAACCATTTTGGTTTTCCTCTATATTTTTCCAGATCCTTGGTATCAAACCAACTAGTATCCTTCTCTTCGTAGAGGTTAATTTCATTTGCTTTACTTGCCATTTTCTCGTCCTCTTGTGGTATGTTTCCTCTTGTGTCGATTGTTCGACATGATTCATATGGATAAACATATATAAAGTATGTCGATACATCGACATGATAAAAGTGTCTTCAGAAAAAAATGGTGATTTTGAGAAATCAATTGATATGTTTGAGGCAATATTAGAAGATACAAGAAATCAGATTGTGGCGCACTTCTATTTCTTTAAAGAATTGAAAGCAAAGGATTTGATAAGATTAACAGGCAAAGTAAATTCTACGATTATCCATCATTTGCAAATACTCCAAAAAAATGGAATTATAGAAGAAACACGAGTGGTTTGGAAAGAAAGATATTATCAACTTACAAAAGAATTTCTGAAAGTATATCAGAACCAGTTAGATGTTTTCAACAAATTAAGAAAGAAGGATCCTGAAAGAGCACTTGCTTTCTATAAGAACATCTCACAGCTTACTGGAAAAAGTGCTGCATCAGTATTATACAGATATAGTAATAATCTGGAGGATATTAATGAAACTTTTACCGAACATAATTATAAAGGAACCAAACAACCTGATAATGTAACGCATGGTGTTGCATTTAGAAAAAAAGTATATGAGGAGAAAGTTAGACCATTAATAGATGAAATACTCATCTTAATGGATGAAGAACAGAGGATATATGGAGACGAGGAAGTGAGTTTTGAAGAAATCATGGAGACTATAAGTGTGAGAATTTTCTCTGTACCTACAAAGATGATCTTTCCAAAAGATCTGAATATAGCGGATATTGGTCCTACAGTTAATTAGTCAATATTCTCTTCAGTTCTAGATTCATAATGAAATTGCTAAACTATTCTTTCAATATTAAACAAAGTTTATTACAAATAAATGGGTATACTAAATATTACAGTAATTGAGGTAAAGAAAATGAAAAAAATAGCTTTAATCTCAAAAAGAACGATTGTAGGGATAATCATTTCTACACTAATTCTTTTCTCCTTAAGTTGGAATACAACAATTATTAAATCATCAATCAATGACTACCGAACCAAAAATCCTTCTATTCTAGCCTTAACACCTCATGCAGCAATAGAAATAATCTCTGATGATAATTTTACTGATTATGGTTTTCTGGGTTCAGGCACGGAAACTGATCCTTTTATCATTGAAGGATACAACATTACAACTACTGATGGTACAGGAATCTTCATCACAGATACAACAAAATACTTTGTTATTCGCAACTGCTATATATCTGCAGTTTTCAATGGAATTATCATTTACAAAGTTGCTAATGGAACCGTTTCAATAATAGATAACAATTGTAGTTTCGGCAATAATTGGGGAATCCTCCTAGAGGAATCTTCCAATGCTACTCTTACCAGTAACACTTGCTCCAACAATGATTATGGTATCGGTCTACAATATTCACCTAATTCTACTCTTGCTGATAACATTTGTAACAATAACTTAGAAAATGGTATCGATCTGTATGAATCTTCTGGTGCAACTCTAACAGATAACACTTGTAACAACAATAATGATGGCATCTGGTTGTGGTATTCTTCAGGTTCTACTCTTACCAGTAACACATGTAACAATAACGAGTATGATACCGAATCTGCTTTTGGTATCGTACTATGGTGGTCTTCTGGTTCTACTCTTACTAATAATACTTGTTCTAACAACTACAGTGATGGTATGTTTCTGCAGTTTTCTTCTGGTTCTACTCTTACCAATAATACTTGTTCCAACAACAACAATGAAGGTATCCTTCTGGAAGAATCTTCTGGTTCTACTCTTACTAATAATACTTGTTCTAACAATGATATTGGTATCGATTTATCTAGTTCTTCTTCTTGTCTTCTTACCTACAATCTCTTGCAAGAAAATGATCGACATGGAATCTACATAGGATCTGCGTCTGATAGCAACACCATTCATCACAATACTTTTGTTGACAACAATCTAGAAGGAACTTCCCAAGGAAATGATGATGGAGAAGGAAATATCTGGTATGATTCAAACACAAATGAAGGTAATTGGTGGTCAGATTGGTCAGGGACAGGTTCTTATTCTCTTGATGGTATTACAGAATCAAAAGATCTCTATCCTCTTGATGGTGAACCTACAACAGATGAAAGTATATTCAACTTCACTCTTACGCTTCTAATGATAGTTGTTCCTTTGTTAATCACAAGGAAAATAACCAGAAAACGAACTCGAAACAGAATCACACAATGATGAGTTGTTGTAACCTTGTCTTAGGTGACTAGGTAACAAAATGTATTTCATAGTAATTAAGGTAAGAAAATGAAAAAGAGAATAGTTTTATCAAATAAAATATTAGTGGGAATAGTTGTAGTTTTGCTTATTCTTTTTTCATTGTGTTTGGAGATTGAGACTGTTACAGTACCCTGCAATGTCAACAAAACAAACATGCTATTTGAGGATAAACTAGAAATTCTTTATTCTTTTGATTATACACCTCATGCACCAATAGATATTGATTCTGATGATGACTTCATAACTTATAGTTTTCCAGGTACAGGAATAAAAACTGATCCATATATAATTGAAAACTATGAGATAATCGCAACTGATTCTGAAGGAATTTATATCTATAATACATCTAAGTTTTTTATCATTCGCGATTGTTTCATTGATACAGCTGATGATATAACTATTTATATTAATAAAGTTGCTTCAGGAACTGCACTTATTACAAATAATACCTGTATTGAGCAAATTACAATTTCAAGTAGCACTAACGCTGTTATTTCAAATAATCATATAGTGAATTATGGAGTTCACCTAGCAGGTTCTAACCATTCTTTAGTTACCAATAATACCTGTAAATTTGTAACAGCATACAATACTGCTGAATTTAATAATATTACGTATAACTCTATAGTAGGTCATTCAAATTATGGCGTTAGTCTAAAAAATTTAGAAGTTAAGCATACAATCATTCATCATAATACTATCACAGACACTGGACAACTTCCACACTGTAATTCCCAAGCACTAGACAATGGAGAAAATAACACTTGGTATGATGTTGAAACAAACGAAGGTAATGAATGGTCTGACTGGTCAGGAGGACCTTATCTTATAGATGGTTCTGCTGGTACTGTTGATCCTTATCCTCTTGGAGAACCTGTTGTAGCTGAATACTCTCATATAATTCTACTGACTCTATTTCTTCCCTTAGTTATCTTATTCTTCCCAAGGATAATCTCAAAGAAGAAAAGAAATAACTGAACTAATGTAAGAATAACAAAGAATGAAGGCAAGAGCTCAGATCTCTCCCTTCACCCAAGCTTTTTTTAAAAACCTATAATGTGTACTAAACATCCCGAATCAATGTCAAATATTCGACACCTTGCATTAAGGTTATCTTCTTGTTAGTGGCAATTTGTTGTTAGCTAAGTTCTACCCGTGTTTTACGCTTGTTTTACTTGTTCAACAGAGGATTGACAATAAGTGATCCTTTTTGAGCAAAATAATTGCCAATTTCTACTTGTTTTTCAATATATGATTCGTCATAATGTTTAATCTTATATCTGACATGCATAATTTTTTATTGAGACACTTATATTTACTATTAGTTTAATAAAATGTTTTTGAAGAAATGTTTGTTAAGCTGTTTATATTCTGTTTCGATGATATTTATGATAATGAATAACACTATCTCCAAAAGAGAGGATGACCCATATTGAGCGGGGATTCAACAAAAATAAGACGTTTTAACATAGGATTACTGAACAAAAAAAGGGGTAATTTTGAATTACAGGAAAAATTTTCAGTTTCTAATAAGGTTGTTGACGAAACATTCAAAGAGGTCGCACATCACCGACAAGCTTTGATTGATTCGGGATATGACGTTTGTACAATAGATTGGGGTCCGGATTTTATTAATGATTTAAGAAAAGCAAACGTTGACCTTGTATTTAACGTTTCCAGTATGGTGGAAGCTGCAATATTAGAAGAGATTGAGATACCTTATGTTGGCTCTGATACTTTCACAATAGCAATTGCAACAGACAAATCACTTACAAAAAAGATATGGCAGCATGCGGGTTTGCCAACATCACCTTTCCGTGTAGCAAGAACAGAAGCAGATTGTCAGATCTTTAAGGGAAATCCACCTTTTGATTATCCACTTTTTATAAAACCTGTAGCAGGAAGAGGTAGTGCTGGAATAAATGAGGACTCTGTTGTTGAAAACTATGATCAGCTAGTAAAAGGTGTCCTAGAAAGATATGAGACAATAGGACAGCCAGTCTTGATTGAGAGATTCTTGAAAGGAAGGGAAATAACATTCGGTATTTTAGGTAATGATGAAGATATAAGGGCACTCCCACCTTTGGAGATAGTTTTTGGTGAAGGAGAAGTCACATTGACATATGAGCAGAAAGAAATGGATAATGATCGTTTTTTCTGCCCTGCAAAACTAACAAAAGAAGAAACATTAGAGATGCAATTGCTAGCAATTAAAGCTTACAAAGTATTAGGTTTTATGGATTATGGAAGGATAGATATTATATTAACAGAGGACGGACCCTTACTGCTTGAAGGAAATACTTTTGCAGGTCTGATGTGCACGCCAGTAGAAAAACCTCATAGCTATATAGGATCTATGACTGTTACAGAAGGAAAAAATAGTAAAGAATTACTTGATGAAATAGTCCTGGCTGCTA
Organism: Candidatus Heimdallarchaeota archaeon; assembly: GCA_030603365.1. Classification (GTDB taxonomy): domain Archaea; phylum Asgardarchaeota; class Heimdallarchaeia; order Heimdallarchaeales; family Heimdallarchaeaceae; genus UBA460. The sequence goes on along the minus strand of JAUVXV010000002.1, from coordinate 67,433 downwards.
TAAAGAGGTATGATCTAAGATAGAGTGATGGGTATGATAACACCCAGGATAGAGATAGACCTTGCAAAAATTGCACATAATGCCAAAAAGTTGAAGGAACTATACAGTTCAAAAAACATCGCCGTAATTGGCGTCACAAAGGTGGTTTGTGGAGACCCCAAGATTGCTGATGTTTTGATAAAAAATGGAATAAATACTCTTGCCGATTCAAGGATAGCCAATATCAGGAGGATGCGTAAGGCAGGTATACAGGCACAGTTTTTCCTATTAAGAACACCCATCCCAAGCCAAGCTGAATCAGTAGTAAAGTATGCTGACATTAGTCTTAATTCGGAGTTATCAGTAGTCAAAAGCCTCTCAAGGTTTGCTGTGAAAAACAATAACACACATAAAATCATTTTAATGGTAGAGTTGGGTGATCTAAGAGAGGGGTTAATGCCTTCGGATTTAGAGGATATCGTAAGAGAGGTAGTAGAGCTGGAAGGGATTGAGCTTTCAGGCATAGGAACAAATCTAGCCTGCTTTGGAGGAATTAAACCGGACGAGGAGAAAATGAGATATTTGTCCTCACTCGCTAGAGAAGTTGAAGAGGGGTTCAGCCTGACATTGGAGTTTGTTTCAGGTGGGAACTCAGCCAATTATAACTGGTTCATGTCCACAGAGGATGTTGGAAGGATTAATAACTTAAGACTAGGTGAATCGATCTATTTGGGGCGTGAAACCCTCTATAGAAAACCCATCTCAGGGTTATTCACAGATGCATTTACACTGGTTGCAGAGGCCATTGAATCGAAAATAAAGCCATCTGTACCTTATGGAGAGGTTTGTCAAGACGCATTTGGAAATATTCCCAAATTTCAAGATTATGGACAAATAAGAAGAGCTATACTTGGAGTTGGATTACAGGATGTTCTAGTTTCCGGACTAACTCCCAGATCGGCGATTAACATTCTTGGGACGAGCAGTGACCATATCATAGTTGATGCAAAGGAGATTGATTTAACTGTGGGAAAAGAAGTGGAGTTCAACCTCAATTACGGTGCGTTACTCTCAGCTATGACATCCCCCTATGTAATGAAAAAATATGTGAATAATCTATAGACTCATTCCTTCAAACATCGTTTCGAGGTTTTCATTATCCACTGCTCTTTTCATTGATGTCTTTGATACTTCGAAAGGAAGCCAATCAGTAATACCTCGGTTATACACCCTTTCCATGTTATTGTCAGTTAAAAAGGGTTAACCTTTTATTGAGATTTTTATAAAAAAATTTTTGCGTTTGATTTGATATATCCTTTGTCCTTGCATTAAGGTTACCTTCTTGTTAGTGGCTCAATATAATAAGAACACCTTCTTGTTTTTGAAGAATTTTCTTTTACATTTTAATGCAAAAACAATTGAAAAAACACTTTTATAAACAAATCACATAGTTTACATTGGAATAAATGCAAAACAAACTTAGAAATACAGTCGCTCTTCTTTCTTTGTTGTTATTATGTAGTTGTCCTCCTACTATAGCTTCTCAACCCACAGAGAAAACTACATTGGATGGAGCTCTTAAGTTGGAAATTGCTTCAGTAAATTGGTATAAGGACGATAATACAAGCTCCTTTGTACAATTTATCTTCAATATTGATATAATAGTAAATAATACTTCCTCGGAAAATATAACTATCACTTTTTGGGATGGTGATAAGTGGAGATCTTCAATTGAATCTGAACCAATTAATGAATCATTGGTTATTGTTCAATCAACTTTCTTCTATATCATGGTACTTATGGAAGCAACTTTCGTACCAGGAATTACACATATGACTGACTTTGTTGGTGTTGATGTTTATGATCCTACACGTGAAGTTCTTCCTGATGGAGAGTATTCAATAACAGTAGGAGAGTACTACTCCAAACAGTATCCTGAAATTGAGGGACCTGTCACTAAAACCTTCTATGTGTATAATTTCTATTCTACATTAACACCTCCATTTGAAACATCATATTCTATCTTTGGAGTAATTGTTAGTCTAATTATTTCTCAGATAGTTGTTATTAAAATAAGAAGAAAAAGAAAAAGATAAGTGGAAAAACTATTTCTTTGTACCACAGATAGGACAAAAACCAAAGCCTTTCTCCAACACTTCTCCACAATTCTTACAGGTTTTCAATATAGTGTCTTTTTTATCTCCACAATATGCACAGAAGTTGTACCTATCTTGGAGTTCTTTTCCACAGCTACTGCAGAAATGGATTGCTTCAGGTTTTTCGGCTATAGGTTTGGCAGCTATTTCAGCTTTTGCAGCAATTTGTTCTGGCTCTACTTGATATAATTGAAGTTGCTCTTGCATCTTAGATTTTCTTAATCTCAAAGGGATTTTTCCATAGGCTGGAATTACTCTGAGAAACTCTCTGCTTGTTGTTATGATTCCATAAATTGTTGGAATGATGGCCAAGAAGAAAAGTGCCCCCATCAAATATCCAAACCAAAGAAACTCACGATTGTAAACCTCCATACCAATAGAATTAGCTTTGTATACAAAGTTCCATACAACAAGTCTAACAATAGTATCAACTAAGAGAAGAACAAAAAGAATTAAACTTGAAATAGGTAGAATTAGATCTTTCTTTCTCTGTTCAAAGCCTTCTTTATTCAATTTAAGATTTTTCAAAATTATATTACTGAAATATGAACCTAAAGCAAATAATACTACTCCTAGAAGTAATAATATCCTTGAGATTAAGTAAAGTTCATCACCGATATAGAATTCTACATTTGAGAAAAGTCCTGCAATAAGTAAAAATGGACTGAAAGACAAAGAAATAGCTGTGAATATTCCATAGTTAGATGTTTTTGTGTTAAGTTGAGCCATTTTGTTGAAGTTTAATGATATGCGTATAATGTAGATTACTAAGAATATGATCATCACACCTACAAAAATTCCTACTGAAAAGACCAATTCTACAATTTCATAGGAATATGCTCCAGTGAGGTAGATGATGAAATAATATACTACATAGATCAAAGATAGAAGGGTTGTAATAATGAAAATTGTTGAAATGTAAAGAATATTAGCTTTGAGTCTATCATTGAAAGTCTTTCCACCCATCTTGAAATACTGATTGTTTAAATCATCATCTATTTTGAGCCAATCATTTCCAAGTATAAACATGAAATAACATAGAGTTGCTACTAATACAAATATTGCTGCTAAGATTACATAATTCAGTATAATCTCCGGGACAAAATTCCTTAGTATTGTATCACCCAGAATTACCAATAAGATGAATCCCATGATTATAGGTAAACCGATATTATCTCTCTTTTCTTCAGCTGGATATAGTTTGTGTTCTTTGAATTCTTTGAACAGTTTATTGATGGAAATAAATGCAAAACCAAAGAAAGTAATTGCAATCATACCATATACCCTTGAGAGAACGTATTGTGACAGCAATTCTTCTGCATCTGTATAAGAATTAGCACCACCTGCTGCAGCGAATATTAGACCATATAAGAAAGAAATAAAGATCTTGTTTGCGGAAGTATAAAAATCGCTATTTGTTCTTCCCAGCCTTTTAATGCTAGTTAGGAAGAGTACCAGGAAAACTAAGAAAATAATACTGCTTAATCCAACGATTATAAAACCAACAGTTATAATTATATCAACATCTATTTGAATTCCAATTATAGCTAAAGTTGTTGAAACCAAGATGATACCAATACTTGTCATCAATCCTTTTGTATATCTCCCTAGTTTTTGGGTTAGTTTTACAGGTTGAACCTGTACTACATCTGTTACACTCATTTTTTAATCCTCATTATATTAACTATCAAGCTCTATCTTGAAAGTATTTCACCATTGTGAACCAATGTAACTAGTTGAAGTTTTAAACATTGCTAATGCCAAATCAATATTAATCTTAAAATCATGTTTTTTTCGAGCTAAATTTATATAGATTTTATTCTCCTAATCAAGTAATGTGCGCAGCAGCGTTTACTCCTAATCCAATAAGAAGTGTAAAGCGAAGAGTTGGAATGATTTCTATCATTTTTACGATGATTGGAATATTAATGTCTCTCCTTTATCTTCTTAATACAATACTAATTTTAGCCTTAGAGATTGTTGACGAAGCTGACTCTTATGATTTCGTGTTTTTCGGTGCAGGAGCATTTTTTGTACTTCTAGTATTCATTTTTATGGGTTACATACTTTTATTAGGTTCCTATTTTGTGTTGGGGGGAAGTCTTTTCAAACTTAAGGATATTTCTTCCGGAGATCCCAATCTTGCTCGAATCACCGGAATTCTCATGTTAGTAGGAGCCTGTATTGAAGTGGTTGGTCAAAGTACTCAAGGCACCAATTCTGCGGATAATTTTACAACTGGACATTTCATAATTTTAGTTGCTTCGTTATTCTATATAGCCAGTTTTGTTCTTTTATTTAGAATTATGAGAAGTATGAAACGAGAAGGAATAATTACTAAAGGTGTAACTCCAATTCTAATTGGTTCAGGTCTTGTTTTTGCAGTTGAAAGAATAATTATTATAATCCTAACTTATTCAAACAACACTGATTTTATAACTATGACTTTAGTAGATAATATATTTTCTATAGTTCACTTAGGGCTACTATCAGCTGGTATGTTCCTTCTTTACAAAGCAATAGATTCAATGGTTGATCCAGCATTACAACAACCTGTCCAAAATCAACCTGACCAATCAAAATTCTGTCCAGAATGTGGTGCAAAAGTGAATAAAGAAGATGCTTTCTGCTCAAGTTGTGGGAAGACATTTTGAGAGTAGAAAAAACCCCTTAACCTTTTTTCTTTTTAATTCAGTATATTATAAATTTTTTGAAAATACCGGTTTGTGAATTTGAATGTATAATTCTAAAAGTCAAATTACATTTATTTTTAAATAATCAGATTTTGATTCAAAGGTCTTTTCAAGTGACAAGGAGACAAAAGATTATTATAATTACGTCTTTTGCTGAATGTAGATGACTAGCGAGATGTCTGTTGTTGGCAAAATTAAAAAACATATTTTCAGAAAAGTTGGAGTACCTAGAGTTTTGAAGGTTTATGAATTAGAAGATTCAGTAACTTCACAAGAAACTTCACATAAATACTCAGACAAATCTCCTGAAAGATTTGATATTCCTGTAGAATTCGGACGAAGAGAAGGAATTGACGTACCATTGAAATTGAGGACTATTCGTCATATTCTATCTTGTATTAAAAATGGTAAACGGGCAATTACAGATCTGAAGAACAATGAAGAAGAGCCAAAGTTGAAAATCAATGAAGAAGAGCTTCTAGAACTAGAGGACTATGCAAAGTCGTTGAAAATATCCGGTATAGGTTATACAAAAGTACCACGTGATTATATCTTCGAGTCAAAAGCGGTTGCATTTGAAAATGCTATTGTTTTAGCAATGAATATGAATAATGAGAAAATTAATACAGCACCAAGTAAAAAAGCTCTCAAGAATATCTGGAAGACTTATGATAAGCTAGGTGTTGCATCAAATAAAGTTGCAAGATACCTAAGGAAAAAAGGATTTGCTTCTCATGCTTCTCATCCACTAGGAGGGATTGCTCTTTACCCTAGACTTGCAGAAAAAGCAGGATTGGGAGGGTTTGGCAAATCTGGTATTCTAATAACTCCTATAAATGGTCCAACATTAAGATTAACTGCTGTTTATACAAATATTGAGAACCTCCCTTTGAATGAAAGTAATGAACATGGCTGGATCAAAGATTATTGCGAGAAATGCAATAAGTGCATTAAGGAATGTCCCCCTGGAGCAATTTATGAAACACCTATAGAACATGAAACTGGTAGAGTCACTCATATAGATAATAACAAGTGTTTTCCATACTTTGGTAATAATTATGCCTGCACTGTCTGCATAAAGGTATGTCCATTTAACAATCAACCTTATGCGAACATCAAGAAGAATTTTATGAAAAAGAAATGAATTAGTTCAAAAAACTAGTTTTTTATATCACTCTTTATTCTCTAAATTTGAGTACCAAGGTGAATGTCTAATGTATTCCAACTACAATGCTGTTCCACCTATTCATTTGATAAAAAATCAAATTAGCAAATTTGCTAAAAGACTTGCTATTGTCCAAACAGTTTTTATGGGGTCATTAGTGGTTTTAGTCGCACTTCTCTATAATGTATTAGAGGAACTTCTGATTATCCTTCAAGAAGCCGCTACCGCGGATATTGAGGCAATACAAGCTTCATTAACTATTCTTATGGATGAAAATCCTGGTATTTTTTCTGCACTTTCATTTATCTTTATTCTTCTTTTGGTATCTGGTATTATGTATCTTTTTACTTTTTTCAGAATATCTAAGAGTTTTCGAATACTTGCTAGAATAATACCACAAGTAGCAAAACAAGCTAACAATGTGGGAAATTTCATCAGGTATGCTTTATTCATTCAAATTGCTAGCCTGTTGATGGGTACATTTATTGGGACAGGTCTCTCATATATCACGGAAATTGCTTATATTGGGGCATTTGTTTTTCTGATTCTAGCTTATTATAATATTAGCTTGACCTTCAAGGCTCTAAAAGAAAATCAGCTCTACCCTAAAAAAGAAAGTAAACTATTATTCTACTCTCAAATTGTTCCACTATTATCAATGATTCCCTTAACATTCAGTGTTTATCAGCTAAGTTCTGAAACTACTATCAACTTAACACCTTTGATAATTGCAGGAGTCATCATCATTTTAGGATATGTAGGCTTAATGATAGGATTTTTCAATTTGAGTAATGATATAAAATTGGTTGCAAATGACGTTCCAGTAGATTATGATTTCGAGACTAGCACAGGTTATACTATTCCACAACAAAGAACAGTGGATCCTCAAACTTACAAATCTCCTACTTCACAAACAGTAGTTCAATCTGATTTTGTTGAAGCTAAAAAAACTGATGAAATAAATCATTTACAGGCTCAATTTTGCCCCAACTGTGGAGTGAAGTTAAAACCTAACAAAATTTTTTGTCACAAATGTGGTTCAAAAGTAGATGAATATTAATAATCACTGCTTCTGGTGAAGAATATTATTATTGCAGGTACAACTAAGATTACACCTGATATAAGTAACCACAAAGATGTTGTGATTAAAGTATTATTAGGTACTTCCGCGCTTGAAGCTGACGAATAAACAAATACGAACACTACAAATAGAAGTGTTCCAAAAGCTGCTATGTACATTGCTGTTTTATATAACCATTCAGGATAATCGAAATCTAAACCGCATACCATATAAATCTCCACCAAGTTGAGTTATACTGTTCATTTATTGCAGATATATTTAACTTTTGTCAGTATGGCATTGAGGAGGAATGTTTTTTTATTACTATGAAATTGTTAAACTATGTCCAAACTTTTCACACCTTTTTCTATAGGAAAGTTAGAAGTAAAGAATAGATTTGTAAGATCGGCAACCACTTCATATTGGTCAGATGATACTGGAATACTTTCAGATCCAATAATAGAACATTATGAGAAATTAGCAAAGGGAAATATTGGTCTAATCATTAAAGGACATTCATATGTCAGTGAAAAGGGTAAAGCTCATTCTAAACAGTCTGGTTTATCTGCAGAGGCACATGTCCCACGAATGGAAGAACTAGTTGAAATAGTTCATTCTTATGGATCAAAAATCATAGGTCAGATTAATCATGGAGGTTTCACCTGTCGTCAAGATAGAGTTACCGCTTCAGCTTACAAAACTAATGACTGGGAAGCTAGAGAATTAAGACAAGATGAGATTGAAAAAATCATTGAGGACTTTGCAGAAGCTGCAAAGAACGCAATAGCAGCTGGATTTGATGGAGTACAAATTCATGCAGCTCATGGGTATCTGAATAGTCAATTCCTTTCTGACAGAGTCAACAAAAGATTAGATGAATATGGAGAAACACTTGAAAAAAGAGCTTTGTTACTAATGAGGATTTATGATGCAATTAGGGAAAAGTTAGGAGAAAAAGCAATTATCGGTGTGAAAATAAACGGTGATGATTTTGCTGAAGAAGGTGGAATGCAAGTAGATGATGCTATAAGCGTTATAAAATGGTTAGCTGAGAAAGGACTATCTTTTGCAGAAATTAGTGGAGGAGGTCCTGAACAACAGAATCATATCAGAAAAACTAGAGGAAGAGCTGCTATTGAGACTGGATATTGTGAAGCAACATGGGGAGCACATGTCAAGAAAATTCGTGATCAGATACAAGATTTACCTCTGATTATTGTAGATGGAATTCGAAGTAGAACTACAATGGATGCTCTATTAGATAACAATGTTGCTGATTTCATCTCCATGAGTAAACCATTTATCAATGAACCTGATTTGGTGAATTTATTAGAAGAAGGACAAGAAAGAGCATCTTGTATAGATTGTCGAAAATGTATTTCTAGTGACAATTTCGCAAAAACAATGTTAAGATGTTTCTACAAGCACCCATAAGTTCAATTTCCTTTAGACTAATGTTTTTAAGCAAAAATCCGAATGTTCAAATCGGGATTATGGCAGACTATCTCAAGGATTCTATACGACCTATTGTAACAAGGCTATTAGAGGAAGCTTGGGAAGTTAGAGAAAATGAGAAAGTTTTGATTATTAGTGATTACCCAAGTCCTGAGGATTTTGTTAATAAACCAACAGCTATTCTTGAATCAATAGTAGAGCGAAATTTACTAGCAAAAAGAATATACGAAATCATAAAGGAAAAGAAGCAAGATAAGGTAGAATTATATTTAATCAAACCAACTTACCAACACTATATCGATCCAAATGATAAAGAAATGAAGAAGAAAATACTAGAATCAGACTTAGTAATTACGATAACAGAATTTTCTTTGACAGATGTTCCATCTTTGAAAGTTCCTCTAGATAACAAGAAGATACGACATGTATCAGCACCACTTATACCTGCAGATGTTTTCTATCCAGAAGGTCCTCTAGATGTGAATCTGCATGATATAGAAAAAATAACAACAAAATTATTCAGTCTAGTTCAAGGAGCAAGAAAACTTGAACTCTTTGACTTAGCAGGAAGTCATCTTTTACTTGAATTCAATACACCTATAGATTGGTTATGGGAATCTGGTTTCTGCACATCTCCAGGTATGTTCTCAAATTTACCTGCAGGGGAAATAACATTAGAGTTACATTATGGACAAACTGTATGTACAATTAATGGAACCTTAAACATCTTTCCAGGATGGCAAGAAGAGTTAACTCAACTACTCACATTAACAATTAAGGATAATACTTTAGTAGATTGTGTAGGTGGAGGGAAAGTGGGAGAGGATATACAAGCTCTGATTAGACGTGAAGATGTGAAACTTTCCCAATTAGGAGTTGGAACAAACCCTCAAGCTAAAGATCCATTCTGTGCAACTGTTGCAGATAAATTCTTAGGAATGGTACACGTAGGATTTTATCCTGATACAAGAGTAGATCATTATTATTTTCCATTATCAAAAATGGTCATCAATGAGAAAGAGCATCTAAGAAAAGAACTCTTTGAACAAAACGAGTAGTTAATCATATATCTCTGGGTTCACAATATTTTCAGGTATCTCTCCTTTTAATGCTTCAACAAGATTCTCTGCAGCCATTACTGCCATTTTGTTTCTTGTTTCAAAGCTTGCTGAACCAATATGAGGAACAATAACCACATTATCTAACTTTGCAAGTTCAGGATTGAAATCGGGTTCTTCATAGAAAACATCTAAACCTGCTCCAGTAATCTGTCTGTTCTTCAAAGCTTCAATAAGTTCAATTTCATTGATTATTTTACCTCTAGAAGTATTAATGAGATAAGCTGTACTTTTCATTTTGGACAATTCTTCTTTCCCTATAAGGTGATGTGTATCAGTTGTATGTGGTATATGAATTGTAATATAATCAGAATTTACTATTAGCTCTTCAAATGTTACCCATCTTGCACTCAATTCGTTTTCTATAGATTTCTTATGATGATCAGTATAGATGATATTCATCCCAAAACCTTTAGCCCTCTTAGCAACAGCTGTTCCTATCCTACCTAATCCAATAATACCGAGAGTCTTTCCAACAAAATCTCCACCAAGTAAGAGGATAGGATCCCAACCAGTCCATCTTCCTTCTCTAAGATATTTATCAGATTCAACTATTCGTCTAGAGATGGATAAGATCAGTGCAAAAGTCAAATCAGCAGTTGCATCTGTCAATACACCTGGTGTATTTGTAACAGGAATTTTTCTTTGGGTTGCTGCAGTAATATCTATATTATCATAACCTACTGCATAATTAGCTATAGCTTTAACTCCTATTTCATCCATGACTTCTGAATCTATTGTATCGGTTAATAATGAAAGAAGACCGTCACAATCACTAGCTCGTGTTACCAACTCCTCTCTAGATATAGGGGAATCTCCTTCAAATACATCAATTTCAAAATGCTCCCTAAGAATTTCTAAGCCAGCTTGAGGGATTTTCCTTGTTACAAATACTTTCATTAAAAAGAATGTTCTGAGATTAAAAATAAAGATTGTTATTCATCAAAGAATTTAGTTTATTATCCATAATTTATTTTACTTTTTCAGGGAACATATATCGACAGAGAGAAACTGCTATTTACATAATACTCAAAGGAGTCTTTATATTGGTTCATTATTTTCTATGTACCTATATGAGAATTCGAAGTCGTCGTTCTATAAATGGTGTAATAACTGGATTAATTTTAGTTTTGGTAACTTTATTGGTATTAGGAATTGTTACTGAAAAGATTATATTCTATATTTTGATGGGAGTAATCATGTTTTTCGTTATTCTAGGTGTTATAGCATTCTTCAATTTTCTGAAGAAAACTGGACAAGAAACCTCAAAAACACGTAGAAGCACATATGATATTCTAGAGGGTCATGAAATCAAAGGTTTAAAAACAAAAAGGGAGAAAGATGTGGAATCCACTTCTTCTAAGGACGTTCTGGAAACAACTTTCTGTGAATTTTGTGGGATGAAATTAGAATCTGGAATGAAATTTTGCAGTAACTGTGGAAAAACATCTAAGTGATTTTTGTTCTATCTTTTCATTTCTTTTAGAAAAAAAATTTGGCGATATAATTTGTCAGCAATTTCTCGAGGTTTAAAACAAAAAAAAACTTTTCATTAAAATAAAAAAATAGGGAGAATAAGATTATACATATCCTTCTCTCATTCTTCTTGGCGGTGGGACCATAGGTTGTTGCATAGTCTGTTGTTTCTCAGCTATCATTGCTAACTGTTGCTTAATCTTGGTAGCTTCAGCAAGTAACTCTTCTGTTGCAATGTCGAATTTGAAATAACTGTTTATCACTTTGATCAGGTTGACAGCAGCTTCTGGATCAGGAAATTCAGCTGTTGCAGGTGTCATTAGAACCATACCAACAATATCACGGAGTAAAGCTTCACTAGTAAATGCTCCTGAAAGACCTAAAACGACACCATGTTCGTATATGTCTGTGCCATATTGCTTTAGTTCTTCTGCTACCCCTTTTTCTGCTGCTGTTATAACAACAGGTTTTTCTGGCTTAAGTTTGACTGGAACACCATCTAAACAAACTATTTTTTCTGCTCTAACATGTTTCTCTATCCAATTGATTAATCCCTCAGCTACAACTAAAAACGCTTCTTGAGGAACCGGATACTCTATAGTTATCAAAAGGATGGTACCTTCTTTGTTGGAATAAAGCAAATATGGGTGCTTCAGAACATTATCCATGAAAATTGTAACAGGACTAAGGGCATCAGACTTAAAGAAACCTATTTCTTCTAATCCCAAACTAGAAATCATTTGTCTAGCTACTATTGGACCAATAATACCAGGAGTTGGAAAAGTAACAAATACTGTGGGATTGTTGAATTCTATGTCCTTTGTTTTGACAATTAGGAAATCCCCTTTGTGGATACAAATATCTTCTTGAAACTTTGTCATTTTATTCACTAACTCAATAAGATTACTTTCATAGAAAAAAAGGTTTCTCTCTATCAACTTTCTTTTATGGATTTTTCATCAGTAATCTCTGGTTTTTCCTTTCTTCTCTCAACAATGATTATACTAGCAATTATCAATACAGCTCCGATTCCAAAAAAGTACGTTACTGTATCACCTTCTCCTAGAAAGGAAACAGACCAAATTACTGAAAAGATTGGTACTAAAGCTTGTATGATTCCTGTTTCAGTAGTTGAAAGATAGGAAAGTATATCCAACCAGAAGCTATAAGCAAATGCCGTGGCTAATACTGCAATTACTATGATAAGAAAGATTCCTAAGAGATTTACTGACATATTTACAGGAGGAATAAGAAAAGCAAAGAAAACAAGATAAATGCTTCCCAATAGAAGACTCAAAAAAGTAACTAATAGTGGATTCTCATCAGAAAAGAATTTCTTCAGAAAAACCGTGTATAATGCCCAACAAAGACCGGAACCTAAAGCGAGCAAATTACCTCCAACTGACCCCAAGGTTAGATTAGATAAATCCAAGAGATTCTCATCAAAAACCACAAAGAATACTCCAAGTAAAGCGATTACTAAACCTATGAAATAACGTTTTGTTATCCTTTCTTTAATAATAAAAAAGGCAATAATTGGAATAAGAATAATATTCGAGTTTAGTAAGAAGGAAGCGGTTGATGCAGTGGTTGAATTAACCGCCAGGAATAGAAGAACAGGCATGAAAGCAGAAGGTATTGAAACTATAATATATTGTTTCCATTTCTTTTTGACAGATTGAATTATATCCTTATTCGAGACATCCTTCTGAATCATTAGGATAATGTAAATGGCTACTGCAGCAATGAAATATCTAAAAAAAGATAACTGATAAGCGGTTAATTGACTAGTTTGATCGACTAGATAATCACCAATAACTGGTGTCAGACTCCATCCTAGAATAATGACAGATGCTTTTAACCAGTGAATCAGTTTTTTATTCACACTTTAACTCTAAGTAGAGATATCTAAATCTTTCTGAAAAAAAAAGATTTATGGATATAAGAAAAGAAAAATCATCTTTTCTTTTTAGGTTTTAAGGATGATAGGACCAATCCAGCTAATCCGAGTAATCTCAAATTAATAATTCATCTGCACAACATTTTTTAAAACCTAGTTTATTATTGAAATGTGAAAATTAAGATAATTTCAGATTCGACATCAAATCTCAATGATGATTTGGTAAAACGTTATGATATTGATCTTATTCCAGCATTTGCAATTATAGATGAACAAGAATACTTGGATGATGGAAGCACTCCTCCAGCTGAATTCTATGAATTGATTAAGAATTCAAAATCTGCAAAAACTAGCCAACCCTCACCAAATAATGTTTGGAAAGTTTTAGAGAAGAATCAAGATTACGATCATCTGCTTATGATACTTGTTTCTCCTCAATTATCAGGAACAATGAATGTGGTAAAAAGCACAGTAAATCAGTTTAGAAGAAAAAAAGCTAATTGTCCGGAAATAACTATATTTGATTCCAAAGGAACCTCTTATTTCTTAGGAGCTATAGCTCTCAAAGCAGCTCAATTAGTAAAACAGGGAGAAGAAATTGATAATATCTTACAGCAACTTGAATATTTCAGAGATAATGATGTTCAAGTATTTTTAATGGTTACAGATTTGACTCATATTTTCCAAAGTGGGAGAATCAGCCGTATTCAGTATTATCTAGCTGATGTTCTTCATGCTTACCCCATCCTCACATTAGCTGATGGAGAGCTCAAACCAATTGGGAAAGATATTGGTACTGAGAGGACATGTAGAAAATTACTCAATGAAGCATGGAAATGTTACAACCCTGATGATGAGCTTTTCATCTGGATGGGTGAAACTACACCAAGAGAAGAGAATGCTAAATTCCGAAAGATGATTGAAAGAACAACTATCCCTAAAATTAAACACATTGAACCATTTTTTGTTGGAAATACTATAGCTTGTCATACTGGAATAACTGTAATGGGGATTATAACAGTTAGAAATTTCGACTTGGATTAGGTTTTGTCTTTATCTTTTTTTCTTTCAACCAACCCTTCATCCAAAAGATCAGGATTTGTCAGTTCAGGCGGAATGTAAACATATCTTCCTCCCTCATGTCTGATATCAACTTGCGAGATTAGGTGGAGTTGCTTTTGAACATCAGTTCGTGATGGTTTTGTACTATAGTAGCTTTTTCTATGTCTCCTCTTTTTTCGACTAGTTACTTGATTCAACAAAAATAAAATCAGTGCACCTATAAAAACTACAGCTATTATTATATCTCGAGTTTTTAGTGCTAAACCACTTTCGTATATCATAACTATAACAACAGTGTGGGATAGTCCATCAAGAGAAGTTAGAACTATCCAGTTATAACCCTCGTCAAGAACAACAGATTGTTCCGTATATTCTATCCAACTTATAACTATTGCAGAATCCATCCAAGTTGGTTCTTCTGAAGGATTTTCATTAGTTAAATATAATCTGAGATTACTGTTATCTCCAAAAGAAGAGAGCTTAATCTTAAAATTTCCTCTAGTTAAGCTAGAGATTGGTAATATTGTATTAATTCCTGAAGATACTGTTGTTTGAAGACACCAATTGTCTTCGAAATCAAATGAATAACCTAACCCTTCTACATCAGACAAACTATCACTATTTAGTATAATAGATATCTCCAAACTTTCTCCCCCTGGATTCCAGATATATGCTCTAAAAAGACCTTCCCAGATGAAATTAAAGAAAAGATCTCCGGTTACATTATACCTGCTAATAACATAGAAGTTTGTTGCGTTATGAATAGTGATATGATATAATTGACTTTGATTATATGGTTTGGTAGAAACAGAAATTAATGCTAAAGCAGTAACATTGTAATTTTTCGACCAAGCGGACAAAGGATCAATAGAACTTTTTAACTCATCTACATCATACTCTGTTTCAATTTCAGCTGAAACCGGAAAAGAAGTTAAAATCATAATGAAAATTAGAACCAATGCTCTTTTCATTTCAGTCATAGAATTTTCTCCAGTATTCTATTTAAGTTCTTGGAATTTGAAAAAAATGTCTGATTTTAGATTTTAGGGTTTTTATTGAATTATGTCTTTCAAAAGGAAAATCTTGTGTAAGCCTAGTTCCTCGGGGATCTAATAGTATGTGAACAGCTCTATCTCCTTTATTTCGAATTGCTCTGCCAAAACTCTGAGCTAATCTTTGTACCATCGGTATGGTTACTGTAAATTCCTTTGCTATAGTAGGTCCAAACTTTTTCAGAAGATCGTCATGAATTATTTGGTTTTCCTGAGAAGGGGGAGGGAAAGGTAATGTTGTTAACATAATGCCTTTGATAAGACTTTTACCTTGAACAGAGAATTCGACTCCTTCGCTTATCTTTCCTCCTGTTACACAAATGATAAGCTTCTTTTCCTCAGAACTAGCAATAATTGCTTGGAGTGTTGTGATATCTAACTCCCTACTTTCAATTATATCTGCTTCAAGTACTCCAGAGTCCTCAAGTTCTCCAATATATTTGTAACTAGGGACAAAAACTAAGGTGTGTCCGTCTATTGCTTCAAAGATAGTTTGAATAGTACTCGCTATAAGAACATAGTATTCATGATTTCTATTTTCATATTTGCCATTTAGTTTCTGGTTACATAAGACATAGTATTTAGCTTCAATTTCTTCTTTAGGAGGAAAAACTTGAAGTATTTTAGAATTAGGAAGTTTGAAAATTTGTTGAAATGATCTTATAGGTTCGAAACTTCCTGAAATTAATGCAAATCTTCTAGCATCTATGAATTTAGTGAGAACATCTGAAGGTTGTATATTAACAATTGAAAGCTTCTGACCATCAGAAAGCAGAATTTTATCTTGTGAGGAATGCAGAAAATGATAAACAATGTAGGCATAAAAAGCTGGAGGACTATTATGAATTAACTGAGATTGGAGAAGAGTGAAAAGCTCATCTTCCAAGGATTTCAGTTTGTACTCATCAAACTTATTATGAATAACTTCTTGCCTATCGATTAGTTCTAGAACCTCTGTATAGATTTTATGAGGAAGTTCTTTTGCAGCATTTTCAATGAATGCTTTAGTTATTTCTTGATTTATCGGTTTATAGAGGTTGTGGGCCTCATCTATAGCGATTAGAGTTTTAGAAACTGATGATCCTATACTGTAGAATAAACGAGTGAACAATGCACTGTTTTCAAGAAAGGGATAGGAAGTAATTATTACATCAGCTTTTTGCAAAAGAAAATAAGAAAAGAAATATGGACAATATTTATCTGAGTTTAAACTTTCTAAAATATCCTCTTTAGAAATAACATCAGAAAATGACTCATAGAGCTTTTTGACAGAATCGATAATATCATCCAAAGTTGCTCTTTGTGTTTTAGCCTTCAATGGACATCTTGTTAGATTACAGATATGTGTATACAACTCTCCAGGATAGTCTTTTTTGGCTTTCAAACATAGTTCATTCTTACCTAAGAATGGAACAAAAATGGGAAAGTTCTCGAAATGCTGTTCCAGTACATCCCAGTGTTTAACTATCTGTCTAAAGATATTAGAAAGTTCTCTAAGAAACACATTAATCTGAGCTTTTGTTCTAACGAAAATAACTATTTTTTCATCTGGTTTCTTAAGAGATAGTAAAGAGGTGAGTAATGCTGCAGTTTTCCCCACACCTATTTGAGAACTAATAAGTAAGGGTTGGGGAGAGGAAAGGATAGATTGAATAATCTTTTTCTGGGGAGCCTTCATTTTAGTATATGGGAAGATGATTTTAGCTATCTCCCAGCTTTCCTCAGCTTCTGCGTTAACCTGATACAAGATATTTCCTTCCTTCTATGTTTTCGATTATTTCAATAGCTCTGGATCGAGGGAATATTTCTGCAATTTCATCTATTGACAATTTGTCTAAATTCCCTAAATTCTTGTCCTTCAATAATGAAGAAATTTGTTTAGCTTCATCGTAAGAACAATCTGCAAGAAACTGAATGTGTTTTGCACTTGTTTCGCTAGTCTTAGTTTGAGTATATTCGGACTCTTCTGCTCTTCCTTCCCTGGTTCTTGATAGAGATTTAGCGAGATTAACGAAAGCTTTGGTTCTAGAATTCATTTTCTTCTCAATAGATTTCTCAAAAATAATTTGTTGATTCTGAATCAATCTTTCTTGAATTTTAGTATGATTGATGATTTTGCCAATAGATTTTTCTCTATTACGGAATTTATGATAAATTCTCTCTTCTTGAGATCTATGAGTAATAAAGAGAAATACTTTCTTAGAATATTTTTTGCTTTCTAGATATGTTTGAAATTTGGTTGGAACATTATAGAAAATAACAGCATCTGCCGCTGTATTTATGAAATGAGAAGCTATGAGAACATCAATTTCTTTTTCTTTGAAAATGTCTAAAGCTTTTTGTCTCTCCTTGGTTCGGCTCTTTGGTAAGTTCTTAGCTTTTAATCCTATTTCCTCTAAAGAATCCGCTATTTCAGTGAAAACAGATTTGTGATTAGCAATTATGTAGAACCTCTTAAAATTGGTTTTATTTTTAACAGATAAAATCAGCTGTTTTAATCTCTCCAGTTTAGGATGTTGAGTTAATTCAGAGAGTTTTCTTATTTCCGAAAATATTTCATCAAAAATAGGTGTTCGAGCAAATTTAGTTGTCAAGCTACTCAACTTATCTTCTTCTTGATCTTCCTCTCTTTTCTTCAATCTCTCCATATAAGATAAGGCAGCAGTGGGTCCTGACGCTTCAACAAGCTCCTTGATAGTTACAAAATTCATAAGTTCAATTGCTTTTCTAATAAGAATCTGTTGTTGATCTATATCATACTCTTTTCGAAGACTTATGACAAAATCAGGAAATTCCTTTCTTACAGCTAAGGGTTTGTTTATTCCTTTGTCTTCTAAGAAAGACTGATACTCACGGATATATCTGTTAATCTCAAAACAAAATTCATAGATAGGTTTGTTAATTGGAACAGTAATTTTCTCTTCGAAGGTTTTGTAAAGAGAAGAGACTTTTTGGTCTTTTTCCTCAATATACTCAATTTTAGTGATAAGTAATTTCTCACATATTTCTGTTAAATCTTCAACAGAATTGATTCTCTCCTGAACCAAAGCTGCAATTCTTACAAATAGAGCATTTTTCTGGAATATCTCCATAAGTTGAACAGAGGCATGTTTACCTTTCACCTGTCCTGCATTAGCAAAAAATAAAAAAGCAAAAGATTCAGGAGATATCATCTGACGAAGTATATCATTTCGTAATAATTGGGGAGTAACAACAAGAATCTCTCCTTCATCATACATTCGTTTTCTTTTCTCAAGTGCTAAAGTGGAAGATAAGAGAGAAATATTGATTTGGGTAGAGTAGTGATCAATGAATTCTTTGAAAATTGACAAAGATTCTGATTTATCTAATACAATCCCTATTTTTTTGTCTGGTTCTTTTTCTTTAAAAAATCTTAATACGAGAGAAAGGATGGGGTTTAAGTCAATATAATGAGGGAAAACAAGCAGAGTATTATCTTTAACTAACGTTCCCAATATTATCTGACTATAAGTATTATCAGTTTGGCTCATCTAATCGACCTGCAAATTTACATTTAATTGTCTATCTGTAAATATAATACACAAAATGACTTAAAAGCAGAAGAAAATTTTTAACCTAGTTTTGTTAACTCAAAATAATGGACGAAAAAGCCCCAATTGAAGAACAATATTATCAACCTTATCCAATAGATCCTGTAGATCCTGAATTACTAAAAAAGAAGAGAAGAAGAAGAATTATCATCATTATTCTAATAGTATTTAGTAGTTTAATTGTTCTAGGTCTGATTGCTGTGGGGATTATCTACGCAATAGGTTATTCCATTTCTCAAATGTGTCAGCAAGCATGTAGTGGTTGTACATGTGACTGTGGATGCGATGAAGCATGTAGTAACAGCTGTAATAATGCTTGTAGTAACAGCTGTGATAGCTGCTCATGTGGAGGCAGTAATATTCATGCATCTGCTCAACCTGGAGATTCAGGTTTAGATATACAAACCTACATCAAATATCTATGGGAAACCTTAGTTGATTGGTTCTATGATTTATTCAGTTAATTTTATTTTTCCTATCTTTTCGCTTGTCTTTTTTCTCTTTCAATTGCTCAGCAACAAAGTCATTTATTTTCTTAATCTTAATATTAGTGTTTCTATGAGGGTTACACGGAGGGTCTGCAAAATGCAAGTGACAACTTTCACAATATCTCAGATTAGCTCGTTTTCCTCGCATTAACCCATATAACGAAAATCCCCCTACAATGAAAGAGAGCATGATTAATCTAATCCACCATACATTGATTAAAACGACTAATCCAATATATGCACCTAAAGCTATACCAGCTGAAACTCTGAAAATAGTCTTAATCCATTTATTCTTAGGTCTAATTGCAAAGTGAAAGAAAGGACCTAAAATACCAATAATAAATGTGAAAGCTAAGATATAGGGATTCGAACGGAAGAAGTTCATACAAGAAAAGAAGAAAATCATAGATAAGATGATTGAAGAATAGAGGCTTGTGCATCCTACACACAAAGTAACTCGTCCAATTTTATAATAATGATTTTCATATACACTGCAAGTCGGATGGTGAGCAAAACGTCTCCATGCTGTAATCTTCATCAATTGGAAGAGGATGTGTATGGGTCCTGTTTTATCTAATTCCACTTCTTCAGATAAGTAAGGAGTATCTATAGCTTCTTCCATAGCATAACATTAAATACATCTTCTTTAAAAAAATTCTGAGTAAAATGAGTTTTGATATTCTTATTAAAAATGGAAAAATATTTGATGGAACTGGCAATTTAGGTTTTAAATCAGATATTGCAGTAAAAGATGGTAAAATAGTTAAATTACAATACAGAATAGAAGATTCAGCAACAAGGACAATTGATGCTTCCGGACTAATAATTAGCCCTGGTTTCATTGATATGCACAGCCATTCAGATACAGGCATACTTTATGACAACAAATTACAGTCAATAATTATGCAAGGAATTACAACATCAGTTGTTGGTCAATGTGGTTATTCTCTGGCTCCTGTAAGTGAGAAAGGCTTTGATATTTTTAAGCGAGATTTAGATATGGTTGCTCCTCCTGGAGTGAAACCAGCCGAAATAACATGGAGAACTTTTAAGGAATATTTGGAAGAGGTAGAAAAGGGAAAAATCTCTTCTAATATAGTTCCTTTGGTTGGTTTCGGACCTATTAGAATAGCTGCAGGTCCAGGATATGAAGACAGAATCCCAACAGATATAGAAATACATGAGATGCAAGAGCTCACTAAAGAAGCAATGGAGGCAGGAGCTTTTGGGATGAGTACAGGTTTAATTTATTCTCCTCAAGTATACTCAAAAACTGAAGAGATAATTGAATTAGCAAAGATTGTTGCAGATTACCAAGGATTATATTTTTCTCATATCAGAAATGAAGGTTCAGGATTGCTTGATGCAGTTAGAGAGTTCATAGAAATTGTTGAGAAATCAGGTTGCCGTGGTGGACAAATTGCTCACTTCAAAGCTTCAGGGAAAGGAAATTGGGGGAAGAGTATAGAATCACTAAAACTAGTAGAAGAAGCAAATACAAGAGGCTTGGATATAACCTGTGATCAATATCCCTACAATCGCGGAGCTACTTCTATGTCAGCGCTTCTACCTCCGTGGGTTATGGAAGGTGGGATAGATGAAACACTAAAAAGACTCTCTTCAGAAGAACTAAGGGAGAAAATCAAAATAGATATGGTTAATGAAAGTGAAGGATTTGATGATTGGTATAGAGAAACAGGACCTGATAAAATCTTTATCTCCGATGTGAAAGTAGATGAATGGAAGGATGTAGAAGGAAAGAATGTTGATGAAATAACTAAAATCAAGGGGAAAGCTGATCCAAGAGATACTATCTTTGATATGCTGCTAGAAAATGAAGGAGAAGTAGGGATAACTGTCAGTAGCATGGGTGAAGAAGATATCAGAAGAATAATGAAAAACAAGTATACCTCAATAGGAACCGATGGTTGGGGAGTAGCTCCTGAAGGAATCATGGCTTATGGTAAACCTCATCCTAGATTTTATGGTACTTTTCCAAGAATTATCAGAAAATATGTCAAGGAAGAAGGTTTGTTAACACTTGAAGAAGCTGTAAGGAAGATGACAAGCTTATCTGCTCAGAAACTAGGACTGTTTGATAGAGGGTTGATTAGAGAAGGAATGTGGGCTGATATCACGATTTTTGATTATGAGAGAATATATGATAAAGCAACATTCGAAGAACCACACCAGTTCTCAGAAGGAATAGAGTATGTAATAGTCAACGGAGAGATAGTAGTAGAGAAAGGAAAACAAAATACGAATATGCCAGGTAGAGTAATAAAACATGTTTAAGAGTTATAATCTGACAAGCTGTTAAATCTAAGGACGAAAGTTTTTTTACTAAAGAAACCTTGGTTATGTAATGAGATTTAGAGATAAAAAACTACTTTTTTCTATTTTAATCACATTTCTAACAATCTCAACATTGTCTACTTCTGTTTTTGGAGCAACTATGACTCATACATTCGACACTGATAATGAAACCATTATTGATATTATAGTAAACATTGATTCTGTTAAATCAAAAGATGGTTCAAATGAGTTTGAGATAGAAATAAATCTGGTTAAACTTATCTCTGATGCTGTATGTATTTTCAATTTAGAAATAGATTATAGATTAGGTGCTCTTTTCTCAAATACTGAGATCATTAGTGAAAATCTAACACAAACAGGTCAGACTTTAAACACAATTTCTTCTTATGAATATGATCCTGCTTGGGAGAAAGTGAACCTAGAAATGAGAATCAGATTCAATGTACATCGAGAGATAGGAGGTCAAACAACAATAGAAGGATATGAGTCAGACTGGTTAGTTTTCTTCGCTCTTGAACCTAGAACTTGGCTTGATGACTATTTGTGGATAATAATTGCAGGAGTTTCTCTAACAGTTGCTCTAGCTGGAACTGGAATGTTTCTCCGTGGTCGTATGAAAAGTAGAATCAATAAAAAACGTTTAACTAAGAAAAGTAAAGATCTATTTTCCAAATTTATCATAGAAGCTATTACGAAAACAACCAGAGAATATGAGAAAACTTGGAAAGAGTTTGTTGTTTCATTACATAGAACAAATCCAAATATCACAAGTAAGTCAGTTTATCGATTATCAAGAGGATTAATACATGGTACGCTAGGAGGATTTTCGCAAGATCAAATGTTGAAATTAATAATAACGATGGAAAATAGATCTAAATTACTTCAAACACTGTCAAACATTATGAAAACGATGAAAAGCACTAATGAAGGACTCATCAGAAATATAAAATAAGATTTGAAGAACTTCATCAAGTTTCAGAAGGAATAGAATTTGTGATAGTAAATGGAGAAATAGTGGTAGAAAAAGGAAAACAAAATAAAAGACTTCCAGGTGAAGTTCTAAGGAGATAATATTGTAGGAGAAAAATTAGAAAAATATCGGTTAGTCTTCTTATTGTTTCAAGATATTGTTAACATATCTGAAGGTAAAAAAAACAAAAAAGCAAGAACTAGTAAAAACTAGTTCGGATTAGACTTTTTCTTGCGTATTCTAGTAACTACAAACACTAAAGCAAAGGCACCAAGTATCAAACCAGAAACTAGGGTAAATTCCCGGACATGAGCTGTTTTGTACTCAATATATTCGCAATTGGAATGAGTACTGTTTCTTGCACCGTCATTAGCTACGATCACATAGAAGTAGTATCCTTCATTGGGAAGAGAGTCGATATAGGAAGCTGTAACCACAGTAGTTAGGGGGATTAATCCTTCAACTGACCAAATATACGAAGCAGACCTGTAGACATAATATTCTATTGCTCCATCAATATTGTCCCAGACTAAAGAGATACAGTCTGATTCTATAGGATTGGGTAAAAAAGGAGATAATTCAGGAGCTTCAAAGTATTTTATTTAAATTACCATACAAATTTTACAAAAAACCTGAAATTCTTTTATTTCTGCATTCTTTTAAGCACAGTCATTATTTGATTTTCTAATAGTTGAAAATCTGATAGATTCTCTACAATAATCTTATACGCAAGTTTGTCATCAAGTTTCCCATATCTATGAACAAGGATATTTCGAAAACCTTTCATTCCTCTAATAATATCTGCTAATCCCTCATCTAAAATTTCATTTTTGAGAAGTTGATTTATTATGTCACTAGTTCCATTAGGAATACCTAATTTTAATTCTGCATTAATCAAAGATATTATATCGATTACTAGTTCAATACTATATTCATATCTTTTGTAAATGCCATCTTTAACAATACCTAGTTTCTCAAATTCGACATAACTTTTAGATAAATTTTCTTCGATTAATTGAATATTTTCTCTAATTTGATCGAATTTGGCTATGATATGCTCAACTTTCAAACATTACACCTTTCACATACTGGGTCCTATATTTCTCAAAATCCTCAAATTCAAGTATAATTTGATAAGCTAAGTCGTAAATAGGTCTGGTTTCATAAAGAACTCTTCCTTCTAGAACTTCCTTTTGAACTGCAAGAGGGAGCAAATTTAAAACTTGAAAATCAAAAAAATCAGGAAACTTACTGGAAAAATCGATTCGTTTGGAGAACATCATTTGTTTTGGAGTATCTTCTTGGAAAGCTAGAGCTATATCAATGTCTTCAAAATATTCATTCTGATTGTAGGAACCATATAAAATGATTCCAGTTATTGAATCATCTTTTTGAGCAACTACTACAATTTTTTCTATAGTGTTCTCAATTTGAGCTCTATTCACAGATAACACCTATTTACTATTAGTAAAATCCTATTTGAACTTTATCTCTGATAACACTTGATCATTTGGATGCGATTTTTATAAAATAACATTAGACAGTTCCTTTTTTTCAACATCTTTAGGATGATCTAAAGGAAAAAAAAAGAAGAACTAGTAAGAACTAGTACAGTTTACTTTTTTTACGAGTTTTCAAGATTACAAGTGAGATAACAAACACACCTAGTATCAGTGAAGCTATGGTAAATTCCCGTACATGAACAGTTTTATACTCAATATATTCACAATTTGAATGAGTGCTGTTTCTTGCACCGTCATTAGCTACGATCACATAGAAGTAGTATCCTTCATTGGGAAGAGAGTCGATATAGGAAGCTGTAACCACAGTAGTTAGGGGGATTAATCCTTCAACTGACCAAATGTATGAAGCAGATCGGAAGACATAATATTCTATTGCCCCATCAATACTATCCCATACTAAAGAAATACTACTTGAATCCGTAGGATTGGGTAGAATAGGAGCTAATTCAGGAGCTTCAAGGTCAGGAAAAACAACTTCGACATATTGACAATTGGAATGAGTACTATTCCCTACAAAGTTCTCTGCTACAATAACGTAGTAATAGAATCCTTCAATTGGTACATTATCAACATAATCACTAGAAGAGACACCAGTAAGGGGGATGAGTCCTTCCACAGACCAGATGTAAGAGGTGGAGCGATAAACATGGTAAAAGGTTGCCCTAAGTACATTATTCCAGTCTAGATAGATAGTAGTGAGTTTAGTTGGATTAGGGGCAATAAAAGCTAATTCAGGAGCTGCAGGAGGACCTGCGAATTGTTTATAGAAAATATCATATTCCCATCCACTCCCAGAATAATCAGTAAAATCATACCAAGCTATATGCACATTCCCAGCAGTATCTACAGCAAGAGAAGGGTTGAGAGACTCATCTGAACTTTCTGTGGAAACGACTTCTGTGGTGGTTCGTAAGTAGGTAGAAAAGTCCCAGCGTTTGTAGAAAATATCCTCGCCTGGTCCTGCTCCTGCATAATCAGTCAGATCATGCCATGCTATGTGTACATACCCTACAGTATCTACAGCAAGAGAAGGAATATAAGAAGTTCCTGTACTTTCTGTGGAAACGACTTCTGTCGTAGTCCATGAGGAAGTTGAAGAGTCCCAGCGTTTATAGAAAACATCGATATCAGTTCCAGAACTAAGATAATCAGTCCAATCTCGCCACGCTATGTGTACATTCCCTTTAGCATCCACAGCAAGTGAAGGATTCCCAGAATTTCCTGTACTTTCTGTGGAAACGACTTCAGTAGTGATCCATAAGGAAGCAGAAGCATCCCAGCGTTTATAGAAGATATCCCTATCTGTTCCACTCCCAGCATAATTAGTCAGATCTGGCCACGCTATGTGTACATTCCCTACAGTATCTACAGCAAGAGAAGGAACACTAGAAGTTCCTGTACTTTCTGTGGAAATGACTTCTGTAGTGCTCCATGAGGAGGTAGAATCATCCCAGCGTTTATAGAAAACATCGATATCTGTTCCAGCCCCAGCATAATCAGAATAATCTTCCCACGCTATGTGTACATTCCCTGCAGAATCAGTAGCAAGAGAAGGATACCAAGAAGTACTAGTACTTTCTGTTGAAACTACTTCTGTGCTGGTCCAAGAGGAGGTAAAAGCGTCCAATCGTTTGTAGAAGACATCATAATCTGTTCCACTCCCCGCATAATCAGTCCAATCTTCCCACGCTATGTGGACAGTACAAGTAGAATCGACAGCAAGCGAAGGAAAAAAAGAGCCATATGTACTTTCAGTAGAAACTAATTCTGTTGTCGTCCAAGACTGTGAAAAAGCATCCCAACGCTTGTAGGAAATTTTGTGGTCACTCAATGTTCCTCCTACATCAACACTTTCCCAAGCTACATGTACATTCCCTGCAGAATCGACAGCAAGAGAAGGGTTGAGAGACTCACCTGTACTTTCTGTGGAAATGACTTCTGTGATGGACCATTTCCAAGTAGATCTATCAAAGTAATCTGTGTTGTACTGATCATGTTTTTCCTCTACTAGAGCTTTTGTGTTAACTACATTAAGCATAGAAGTAGTTATTAAAAAACCAATAATGAGAACACTTAAGCTCATAGATAGTTTCATTTTTTTCTTTTTCATAATATCAACCTTTTTTTAATTATCAATTTAATTCATATTAAACGTATTTTTCGAATTGCTACTAATAGTTGTTTTAAATAAAAATGTTTTGCATTTCTCTTCCACAAGTGTGGAATCTTTATTCTCTTCTCTTAAATCTGGTTGTAATCTTTTATCCAAACAATAGATAATAATCAAAATGATTTAGAAAGAAGGAAAAAATCAAAAAAAGAAGAACTAATTAGAACTAGTTCAGTTTAAAATTCTTCTTGCGTATTCTAGTAACTACAAATACTAAAGTAAAAGCTGCAAGTATCAATCCTGAAACAATACTGAATTCTCGCAGATGAGGAACTTTGTATTCCACATGCTCACAATTTGAATGAGTGCTGTTTCTTACTCCGTCACTAGCCACAATCACATAGAGGTAGTATCCTTCTGAGGGAAGAGAGTCAATAATGGCTCTTTGAAGATAATATGTTGAAAAACTATAAATAGTAAGTTACTATAGTGGATATAGTGACTATAGTGGCTACAACAATTCAAATAAAAGAGGAAACAAAAAAAGCACTTTTTCTGGAAAAAAACAGACTAGAAAAAGAAGTTGGACGTTCATTAACATATGATGAAGTAATTGAACATCTCTTATCAAGAAGCTCTCCAGTTATTCCAAAAAAGACTCTTGAAGAATTGCAGGGAATATTAGGGAAAGAAGCTAAAGAAGCTTACAGAGAACTAAGAGAGGATTACAAGACAAATGAAAAGTGAACAAAAGAAAGTTGCAGTCGTTGATACAGGTTTAATTATCGAATATCTTACGATAGATTCAGAAAATACTAAACAAAAAAGATACAAAGAATTTCTTGATAAAAATCTTTTTAGAAATAAACAAATTTCTCAAATTTATATTTCGTTTCTTACGAAAACAGAGCTCTTGTATATTGTTTGTAGAACTAAAGGATGGTCGAAAGCTAAAGAAATCGTAAAACATATAGTTAGTAATTTTGCAGTAATTCGAGACAAAGAAATAGATGATTTGGCTGCTTTAATCAAATGTAAAATTCCAGTTGCTCTTCCAGATTGCTTCAACCTCTCAATAGCTGTTTTGTATGGTATACCTGTATATTTCTTGGAAGAAAAGGAATTTACGAAGGAAATTTCTAGTTTAATAAAGAGTGAGCTGAAAGTGGATCTAAAGCTTTTAAGAAAAATGGAATGAAATTTCTTTCCAAAAAGATTTCATATTTGTCTCATTAAATATATAATTAAAAAGAAAAAAGAAGAAACAATAGTTTCTTTTTCTCTAATTTTTTTAATATTCTTTAGGTTTCAAGATATTGTTTATGCCATCATAATTTGACGCTTTAGAACCATAGAGGAAATCGCACATATGCCCCTCGTGGGGTGCAGCTATATCCATTTTGAATGATTGGTCATTAACGAAGACTTTCTTGATTGAGGGGATGTTAAGTAATCTTCTAGCGTTAGAAGGATTATCAGTTAGGTAGGATAAGGATAAAGTGTCTTCAACTAATTCTTCAACTAAATAATCATCAGGTCGGCAAATTACACCGAAACTGAATGGATATTCGTCTGTTCTCATAGAATGATCTTCATCAACTTCTAGAAGTGTAGGCATGAGATAAGCTAGATTGTCTTCTATATGCAGGAAGTTTTCTTCTCCTCTAATATCAGCAGTGAGATTATTGATTTTTCCAGTCATTCTACTCTTGATGAACTTATACATCCCTCGAGCTCCATCTGGATCCATAGCAGGAATTTCTGCACGAGGATTCATAGGGTCAAGAGGTTCAAGAGAGGCTAGTTTGTTTGCTAGTTTTTCCTTGAACTCTTCGTACATATGAGGTGAGTTGTAAACTACTCCACTAGAATTGATACAGCCTCTTCCACCATCGTAATGGATGCTTTGGTAGGTTAATTCAACAGCTAAGTCAAAGTGTGTAGGTGACATATCTTCGATTTCTAGAAGAACTTTAGAACGACCAGGACCATAAGTCTTGATTTTGGAATTATTCTCATAGGCTTTCAAAATCCATTCGTTGCCAAATATAATACCGAGGTCAGATTGACGCACAATGGTGTCAACGGTACTGTGATCAGTAACAAAGTGGAAGAGAGATTCATGAGGTAAGCCTGCTTCCCAAAGGGCTTTGCAGATTCTAAATGAAGTAAAAGGTTCACTAGAACTAGCTCGGATTATAGCTGGGACCTTAAACAGTGGAATTAACGTTCCAAGTAAGCTTACAGCTGGATGATTTCCAGGTAATCCTACGCCAACATTCATTCCTCTGGGACTCCAACCAAATCGAGTGCTTCCCCTGACTCCTACATAATCATCAAAGATTGCCAATTTACCTGTTGGGGAATTAGCTCGTAAGAGTCTCCTCAATTGTTGTTTAGTAAAAATGTGTGGGATCATGTTTAGTGCATTTTCAACATACCTGATAGGCATGCCTGTAGAAAGGGTGATGAGCTCACTCCATTCGTCTAAAGAGGTTGAAATACCATTAATGAGCATATCTTGAGTGAAGATTTTTCCAGCTTCGCAAAAGATGTCAATAATATCATCAATGGGTATACTTTGGAGAGTGTGAAAACTGGCCTTATTTATGGGTAAAGCCATTCTTACATGTATTTCGGGAGCGACAGCTACGTCTAGCAAGTTCTCTCCGTGGATTCCTTTCAGAGTCTTCTTACTCTGAGATAGATACTCCTCTCCATTCTTTAATAACGGTAATGTATCGATACTTGTTGCCATGTCTTAAACCAACTAAGAGTGATTCACTAGATTATCAAGTACTTTCATTTATAAACTCGAGAAAAAAATTGCAGTAAAGATGCAAATTTTTTGGAAATTTTTATGAATTTCTTCAATCTTCTTTTTTTACATTATAAAAACAAGAAATGTTTAAATAATGAAGATTAAACTAGTTAGCACTATGATGACTAAAGAAAAAAATGCTTTTTATGGTGCAGGTTTAAGTTTGATAATTGGTTATATTCTGAAGAATACCTATTTAGCAATTCTTGCTTCTGTACATACGTATATAGTATATGAAACTACTATGAGCTACGGAGATTATTACAAACTCACTTTTTTAACAGGAATGGTAATTCAGACAATAACTTTTCTTTGTGTATGTATATTCCTTGCAATTGCGTTTAAAAGCATAGCAGAGAATAATCCTCAAGAAAATCTTGCTCAACCTGCTTATATTCTATCTATAGTCTCAGCGGTATTGTTGATAGCTGCTTTTATACCTGATGTAGTCCTTTACAATAATTTATTCTATTATCCATTAGATGATCCTATAATGCTCTCAGCAATTATATGCCGTTTTTTGTTCTGGTTTGTCTTTTGTATTTTGATTATTCAAAGTGCAAGGATATTAAACAGAGCAGTAGACAATTACCAAATTAAAAGTCTAAGATTAGCTTTCTTTGTAGGTTTTGGATTATCAGTTTTCAGAATTTTCATGGATCACCTAGGCTATTATATAGACTATGAAATAGAATCTTTTACAGCTTTTTACACATTCTTCAGTGTTTTAAGCATCACAGAGATTATATTTGCCGTACTGACAGGACTTTTATTTGTTTTGTATTCTTTCAAGAAGATTGAAGATTTACCCGTTAAAAACAGAATTAACGAACATTCACAATCCTAATCCTTTTTTCTTTTTTTTCATTTAATAAAGCTTATATGTTCCTCCCCCAATTCTTCATTTTATTGTATAAGAATTGTGGCAGTATTATTCCCCCATAATTCTTATAAGAGCTTATGAGTAACATAAAAAGATAAACTTGAAGAGGAAAACAGGTTTGCTTATAGTTTTGTTATTATTATTCTCTAGTTTTACCATTCTAATATCATATGTATATACTGCGGAATTCGGGGAAGATGATCTTCAAAATAATTCAGAAAATATTTTAACTATTTCTGATTTTAACTGGACTGAAGGTTCATTCTTACCGCATTATGAAACTGGTTACGCAGAACCAAAAACAGAAGATTTTTCCAGTAATATAACTGAATCAGAAATACATGTTTATGAGACATCCTCCTCATACTATCACCTTTATGCAGGAGTTTATGCATTAATTCCAATATCTGGAGATATAACCGAGATTAATTTTGAAGCTAGCGCATCTTCTAGCAGATATGATCAAGTGATCATGGGTGTTGGCATAATCGATCCTATTACTATGAAATATTTAGGAGTGAAAAGACCTTATAATTATCAGGATACAGGTATTTCAACACCACATGATACTGGATTCAATCATTTTGTTTATACATTCGATACAGAAGGATATAATGAAGTGTTTCTTTTCTTCTTCTATATCGATGCAACAGTGGCATATTGGGAGCAGTCTATCAGAGTGAGAAATTTAGCGCTTTCTTCAGATGATATTCTTCCACCTTCAGTACACGGACACTTATTATTTCTGCCTGGTGGAGAAGAACCTGTAGGCATCGAATGGTATGTCTTTGATTCTAGTTGTGAAGGGCATTATTGGATTCTTGTTAATGATTCTTTGATAATTCAAGATGAATGGTACTCATCAGGTATAGAGGTAGTTATAACATTTTTATTTGGAGATTACACACCTGCTTTTTACAACTTCACAATAGCTGTTTCTGATAAGTATGAAAATATAAGTGTTGATACAATTATCTGTGAAATAAGAGCAGAAGAAGTGATAACTACGACACCTGACCAAAATGATACTTTAACTATACCTTACACCACTACACCTAACGAATCTGATACTTTACCTGACACCACTATAATATCCTTCTCTTCCATAATATGGACGATTTTTGCATTATTTGCTCTAACAAGTATATTTGTATCAATGAAGAAAAAGAGATAACTCACTTCTCTTCCGTTTTTTTGTTCTTTACATTATTTGAAAAAACAGAAACAAATTGATATCCTATTCAAATGTCATACCTAAGAAAACTATAAGAACTATCTTCAGAATTCCTTTGTATGAAAAAAGTTATTCTTCTAAACTTGGGTTTCACCAAAATTTATTTGCTAAGAACTGATTCAGGATATATTCAGTTTGATGCTGGATATAAACACAATCTGAAAAAATATCTGAAACTCTTAAAGAAAAATAATATTCGTCCTGAAGAAATCAAGCTGATAATAGTAAATCATGCACATTTCGATCACACTGGAGCTTTGAAATCGATTAAAGATCTCACAAATGCACAGGTTCTAGTTCATGAAAATGAAAAAGAACATGTAGCTAAAGGAACTTCTGCAGAAGTTAAACCGCATACTTTGTTTACAAAATTAATAGTTCCAACGATGCCAAAATCTTGGGCAGTTACTGACCCTGTTGAACCAGATATTGTTGTTCAAGATGAATATTCACTAATTGATTTTGGTATCAAAGCGAAGGTTATTCATACCCCTGGACATACTCCTGGTACTATTGCAGTTATAACAGAAGAAGGCGATGCAATTATCGGATGTTCAGTTCATGGACCCCCTCTGAGATTACGTCGTGGAATTCCTGCAATAGCAATGGACTTAGATAGCATTTGGAAGAGCTGGGAAAGAATAATTGAAGAAGGAGCAAAAAACATTTACATTTCTCACGGAAAACCTTTCAAAGTGGATTTGATGAAAAAGAAACTAGAAAAAAGAAATGCAAAGAAGAGAAAAAAATCTAAGTAGTTTATTTTTGTTCATTAAAGCTATATAAAATAAAAAGATGAAAAAACAGGAGAAGTTGAACAGAGTTGAGATTATGAAGAATCGGAATCAATCTTTTAGAGATAACATTTAAGTATAATTCTAGAAATATTCTCTTATGGAACCCAAAGCACGTAAAACCTATATACTCACTAGTTCAATTTCAATTGTTTTTCTTGGTGCACTAATTGCAATATATTTTGTGCTAGATTTTCCAAATAAGGTTTGGATAATTGTTCCATTGGCTATTATACTTTTGTTGCTAAATGTACTATTGTTCATATGGTTTGCAAGAGTTAGAGAAAAAGAAAGAGAAGAATTACGCGGAAATGAATTTCAATCATATAAACCTTAATTTTCTAATAAAATGAGGAAGTGATTTCTTGGATTCTACATTGAAAGAATGGTTAGATACTCACCAAATAAAGTATAAACTCCATACCCATCCTGCTGTTTTTACAGTTGAAGAAGCTAAAGAGCATTGCAGTTTTATTCCAGGATTACGTTGTAAGAATCTGTTTTTAAGAGGAAAAGAGATCTATCAGACTTACCAGGTAATTTCTATCTTTTGAATGAAAAAAGAAAAAGGATGAAATCTCATTTCATTTCCTTCTTTTTCGTATCAGAATTATTAGCTGGGCAAGAGGCATAACAAGCAGAATTAAAAGACTATGGTAAATTCTATATTCTGAAACTAATACAATTACAGTTACAAAAACAGTATCAGTTACTGAATTTCCTCCAGCATCGTATACAATTATAGTAAGGTTATGTTTACCTATAGAGAAACCATCAATAGGAACTACAATGGGTTCTCCTACAGTCCAAAGACCATCTCTAAGGAACACTCCGTCTCTGTATACAATAAAAATATTCGAAGTTAAATCTATAGGATGCCATATAATTTGGTTCCCTGTCATACCTTCTTCATATAACTTATCATCTGGTGAATCAATAGCTGGTGGAATTGTATCTTCTATGTTAACTATTATAATTTTGCTTGCTGAATTCCCAAAGCTATCCATTACTTCTAAAAGATAAACATGAGTACTTACTGAGGTTCCATCTAAGGTCGTAGTAATCATGAACCCTGATTCCCATGTACCATTTTCGAGAAACACACCATCTTTATAGATTGTATAGTTGTAAGGATTATTATCATAGGCTGTCCAATTAATGTTATTTCCTAATGAACCAATTTCGAAATTAAGAGTTGAAGAACTATCAATGCTTGGACTTGTTGAATCAATAATAGGTCCAATATTAGTATCTGTTACATAATGGATTCTTATGTTATTATTCTCATCATTGTAATAACGCTCATAGTAAACAAAGGTTCCATAATTAACATCAATATATATGATTTCATCCCCTCTATTCAGAATAGCTACATCTAAACCATTCCATGTATCAAAAGCGTTTACAGTGTAAATATGATCCCAGTTAAAATAAGGAACCTTTTCACCTATAGTCGGAAGGGAGCCTGTGACTTCCATACAACTTAATCCTGAAAGGAAGGAGAAGTGATAATTTAACCACCACATATTTCCATCAGAGATAAAACCGTTTAAAACATTGATAATAAGCCAATATTCAGATAACTCGAACTCCATGCTGTCACTATAATGGTGATAAACAAGTGATGTGCTTATTTCAAAGGGGGAGATCCAGGTGTTGAATGTAAAATTGAAATCATAGATATAATGGTAGTCAATATTTTCATAAGTATAATACTCATTAATTCTGTAGTTGAGATAATCACCTTCTTTTAAATCTGAAATGGGAATTACATCTATTGAATTGACAGAAATATAGTCCATTCCATATGAATTGTCATACCATTCTACAATTAATTCGATAAATTTTGTACCATTTGAAAAGACGGGAACAACGACTTCATTAGTTCCTGGAAAATACATATAATCTCTGTAAACAAATTCATCGTTAACTATAATCTCCAAAAAATTTATTCTGTCTGTGTCATATAGAGGTTCATATTCAATTAAGACTTGACCACCTTGTATTGTTGCACTATACGAAGGGCTTATTATTCGAACATTCTGAAGGGGAAGTCTAAAAAGGTAAAAATCCAAAGTCTCTTTTTCTCCTAAATAGTCGATATAACAATATTGACTTTGATAGTAAAAACCTCTAGTATCAACAATGGCATCATACTCTCCTACACTTAATCCAGTGAAGTTGCAGAATCCATTCACATCAGTAATGCCTTCCATATGGAAATCCCAACTAGCATTATAGAGATATACCTCAGCTCCTTCTATCGGATTGAGAGAAGAATCATCATACAATCTAACTTCTATAAAACCATATATTTCTTCTGCTTTTGTAGGAATAACTACCTCATCTGTGTTATCTTCAAGATATTCCAATTTATTATTGATGATAGATTTTGGTGAAACTTCCCCATGAAGTAGGTTGTTCTCAATTTCAACTGGTGGTTGATTTTCAAATGAATAAACTGGTTTCATTAGTAAAAATAAGATAGAATAAATAAGAAAACAATACAAAATTCTGTTTCTAATTTTCATAATCTTAATTCCTCGTTTTTTATGTAATTTGTTTAATTAATGGTTTTACTTTTCAAAACTTATAAATCTTAAGAACTGGGTTGTTTTTACTTCAATATTTCTAAGGATATTATCTGTCAAATGAAGAATAAATAATCACTTCTTCCCGTTACTTCTGGTAACATTGTGCTGGAGCGTTTCTAGTTGGTTATCTCCATTGATTTGCTTATCGTAGAAAGTGTGAAAAATGTGATGTGGAAATGGATGAGGAAAATGGTGAGATTACTCAAAGCTGGGATGATGAATAGTTCATCTTAAGTAAATCTTAAATTTAGACTCTTATTCTTGGATATAATGGAACCAGAACTGGAAAAATGGCTGAAATTAAGAAATATCGAATATAAGCTTCATTATCATCCAGCTGTATTCACAGTAGAAGAGGCTAAAAAACACTGCAGTTTTATTCCAGGATTACATTGTAAGAATCTATTTTTGAAAGAAAAAACTGGAGACAAAAGATTTTTCCTTATTACTCTTCCTTCAGATACAAAACTGGAGTTTAGAAAGCTTGAGGTTCTCCTAAGTAGCTCTAAACTTACCTTTGCTAAAGAAGAAGAATTAAAGAAATACCTGGGATTATCTACGGGAGCTGTTTCAGCTTTGGGACTTATTAATGATACAGAAAATAAAGTGATTTTTGTTGTAGATCGAGAAGTGTGGGATGCTGATTTTGTTTCTTTTCATCCAAACATAAATACAGAAACATTGGAGTTTAAACAAGAGTTTTTCCACAAGATAATTCAAGAAACGGAAAATCAGTTTTATGTAATTTAGCTTACTTAGGTTGCTATAGGATGTATTTTATGACACGTATTGTCTTAATCATAGGTTTAATTGCTCTTACAGTGATCCTAGTAAAAAGAAGAAAGTCAAAGATAATACCGACAGGATGACCTAAAAGCAGGAGATAATTTGAAAATCAAAACTACTATTACTCTTTTTTCTCCTAAATAGTTTTAAGTATCTTTTTTTTGTTCTTCAAAAAAGAAATCTTAAACAACTTTGAAGTTCTAACATTTTGTACGAGTGTCCTTTTTCAACTACGAAAGAGTTATATTGCCTAAAACAATAGAGTTTACGATTCATCATTAATAGGTGAAATAATGATAAAGCATTCAAATAAACCTAAAATATCAATTAGAAAATTTTTATGTGTTTCAATTTTAATTGTTGGAATAATTACATTTTCCAACATGAGAGTAAACTCTACAACCGATTCTTATGACCCAAAATCTTACACCTCATATATCCCTCATGATTTTATAAACATCAGTCATGACGGTGCATTTGAGGTTTTTCCTGGAACTGGAACGGAAGGAGATCCCTATATTATTGAAGGATATGAAATTATACCAACATCGTCTGTTTATGGCATTGTTGTTACTGGTACAACGAAATATTTCGTTATTCGAAATTGCTATATTGATGCAGAATTCAGTGGTATTAAAATCGATGGTATAGCGGCTGGTACAGCAACTATAATTAATAACACAATTTACGATAGCGGCTTAGGTATCAACCTTTTATACGCGTTTAGTTCTACTATTTATAACAACAATTGCACCGACAACAGCTATGGCATAGTGTTTGAGCATTCTCCTGGTTCTACTGCTACAAATAACACGTGCAACGACAATTCCTATGGTATCAAAATTATTTCTTCTAGCAGTTCTACTGTTGTAGACAACTCTTACAGCAGTAACAGAAGAGGTATCTGGCTTGTGACTTCTGATGGTTCTACTATTACCAACAACAATTGCAGCAATAACGACTGGGAAGGTATCTATCTTGAGGATACTGATGATTGTGTCATTACTTACAATCTTCTACAAGAAAATGGTAACTATGGAGTACACTTATTACCTGATACTTATGATAGCTGGGGT
The DNA here is from genome assembly GCA_030603365.1 of Candidatus Heimdallarchaeota archaeon. Taxonomy (GTDB): domain Archaea; phylum Asgardarchaeota; class Heimdallarchaeia; order Heimdallarchaeales; family Heimdallarchaeaceae; genus UBA460. The sequence goes on along the minus strand of JAUVXV010000002.1, from coordinate 31,150 downwards.
AATCGTATTCATCATAATAACTTTGTAGACAATAATCTAGGAGGAACTTCACAAGCTTCTGATGACTGTACTGACAACTTTTGGTATGATACTATTACTCAAACAGGCAATTATTGGAACGATTGGGTCTCAGGGACATATGCCATTGATGGTTCCGCTGGAGCAATCGATCTCTATCCTCTTGGTGACCCAGTTGTAGCCGAATATAACTCCCTTTCCCTATTTACTCTTCTAATACTATTAGTTCCTTTGTTTCTCACAATGACCATCTCTAGAAGAAGAAAAATATCTTAAGTAACAACTCTTCTTTCTTTTTTTCCTCTTTTGTTCTAGCGCTAAATGCAATTAATACAAAATCATCACTTCATGAGTGAATGAAAAAAAATTAAGATAAACCATGAATTGCAGAACCTATCGCTCCTAACAATTGCGGTTCATCTGGGACCTTAACCTTTAAACTAGATATTTTATTGAACATTTTGACCAGCGATTCACTTTTTGCTACTCCTCCTGAGAGAACAATAGGTTGTTCAATTCGAAGACTGGTAGCCATTGATAGAACTCGTTTTGCAATAAATTCGTAAGATCCTTGAATAATCTCCGCTGCTGAAGATCCTTGGGAAAGAAGGTTGATTACCTCTGTCTGAGCAAATACTGCACAAGTTTTTGAGAGAGATTCAAATCGTCTTGTTTTCTTAGCTTCATTAGACATTTCTTCTATAGGTATCTCCAAAACTTTTGAGATTAGTTCCAAAAAACGACCGGTACCAGCTGCACATTTATCATTCAATTTGAAATCTTGCACTTTCCCTTCTTTGATTTTGATGGCTTTATTGTCTTGACCACCGACATCAATCAAAGTTTTAACTCCTGGAAAGATATATTCGGCACCAATAGCCATTGCTTTAATTTCAGTGATTTGACTTTTAGCATATTGTGATCTTTCTCGTCCATATCCTGAAGAAATAATGTTAGTTATCTGATTTCTCTCAAGGTTAGCTTTTTCTAATACGGCGTTAAAAGCATGTTCTTCAGCTTTTACCATATTTGCCCCTGTTGGAACAATTTCATAACTAAGTATTTTTCTATCATTATTTAGCACAGTAGCTTTAGTAGTTGTCGAACCAATATCTAAACCAATTACGAACATATGGTATTGCTACAGAAGAGGATTATAAAATATATTTGTCATGTAGTCATGTTAAATAGAGCAAGAATCAGTTTAAAAGATGACCGAAAGTAAGATATTACGGGGGCTTTTATAGGAAAGGTTAGATAGAAAAATGATGACAAAAGTACTGAGGGTAGAGTGTATAGAACTACCCTACCACCAAGCTCTAAGTAAGCTTTGTCATCAAGTAAAAAACCTCTACAATCGAGCAAATTTCCTAGTAAAATCCAGTCTAAACAAACATAACAAACTCCTCAGTTATTATGAACTGAATACCTTGCTCATACAAGAAGACTGTTACAGAGTATTACCAGCTCATACTGCGCAACATACGCTCAAACTCCTAACAAGAAACTGGAAATCTTATTTTCGTGCTTTAAAGGAGTGGAAGAACTATCCTGAGAAGTTCTTTGCTCAACCTCGACCTCCTCGATACAAAACAAAGGATGGAGAAGGAGTTGCAATTATCACCAATCAACAAGCGAGGATAAAAAACGGATGGGTAGTTTTACCTGAGAAAGTAGCATTTTACTATAAAACCCGTCTAACAGCTCGGTCTAAGTTGAAGGAAGTGAGGGTCATCCCTAGACAAGTGGGATACACTCTTGAGTTAGTCTATGAGAGAATACTTCCAAAACAAAGGAAGACAAGCATTAGAAAAGGCGCGATCGATTTAGGGACAGTCAACCTAGTGACCTTCGTGGATAACCTCGGAAATCAACCGATTGTTGTCAAGGATCACGGAAAAGGAATCAAAAGTATTATCCAATATTACATGAAAAAACAAAAAAAATTACGAGCGCAATATGTGCAACAGCAAAAGAAGAATCTGAAACAGCAACAGAAGCTAGTCTATGGGCAAGCCTATTACAAGCTTAAAGAGAACTATCGTAAGAAGCTCAAGAATGCGCTCCACCATCTAACCAAATATTTGGTTAATCTGTTTGTGGAGAGAGATTTACACGAAGTAATCATAGGTTACAACCCTAAGTGGAAACAGCAAGCGAATTTAGGGAAAAAAGTCACTCAGATGTTCGTTACTACCCCCTTCCTAAAGATTATCAATCAGCTGAAGTATAAAGGTGAGGAACAAGGGATACGTGTGGAGACGATTCCTGAAGACTACACTTCCAAAAGCAGTTTCTTAGATAATGAATTCCCACAGAAACGAACAAAGTATGCTGGTAAACGCTCCTCCCGAGGGTTGTTTATTTCTGCCCAAGGACACAAGATCAATGCTGATGTCAATGCAGCGTATAATATTTTGGTTAAAAGCGATCCGCAAGCTTTACCTCCGCGTAAAGTAAACGGGGTAGGAGGATACGTGATGTATCCACGTAGAGTGTGTGTAGACCCACCAGGAATGACACATACATCGACTATGAAATATGTTCAACCATGTGTGGTTAATATGCCAACATGACAAAAACTCATCATTAAAAACTTTTCAAAATCTGTTCCTATTGTCGTTGTTCGATTAACTCTAATAATGCTTCTAATCTCATTTTAACTTGTTCTTCTCCAACATTTTTGATGTTACAGCTGTCAGAATCTATCAGAACAACAGGATAATCTTCCTTCAAGTTTTCAACAATGTAAGAAGCTGTTGAATTTAATTGATGACATCCCCATGTAGTCATGTAAACAATACCATCATAGCGATGCTTACTCAGACGCTCTTTTATTACTTCCAACCTTTTCTCAATTGGTACATTTGAATATGCTGATAGATATTTTTCAGCTACTTCCTCTATAGGATCATTTCTTTTAGAAGGAGGAGGCACAGTACTTTCCATGAATTCTTGATAACCGATAAACGCGTCTCTTTCTGCTAAGAAATATTGCAGTTTTCTTAAGGGTACAATAGGATGTCCAATCCATGCAATACGTTTAGAAGAATCTCCCATTGCAGGGAAATTTAGATAGTTGAAATCTTTTATAGCCTTATCGAAATATTTCTCAACTCTCTCTAAGCTTCCAACAAAATCGACTAAAACTGAAGAAATAGCAGTAAAGTGACCTTCAAAAAGTTTCGTTGGAATATCAGCTTTAAGTTTCATAATTTTCTCGTATTTCTGATAAACCGATCTATAACGAGAATTGAGTTTCTTCAATTTTTCCTTTTCAAATTCAAACTCTGTTTCTTTTTCACAAAACTCAATTAATCCATATAGTTCATCTTTGAAATATTCAAACTTCTCTTTTTCTCCTGAATAGTTTCTGGGAATATCTATTGCGTAATATTTCGTTTTGAACATTTTCGCCAACAAACGTAAAGTATGGTACTGATCCTCACAACCTGTTGGAGTACCCCCCAGAATTATTTTTGCTTTTGGATGTTTATTTTGGGATAGAATCCCCACAGAAGCATGATGAAAACTGCATGAATCAGCTGATAATCCTACCTGAAAAGCTCTTTCAAAAGCATCTGGTATTAACGAAGGTACTCTGGCGTAATTACTCCCAAAAACCTCTGTAGTGAATGGTAGCAAATTCATTGAATACAGAATTTCAACAGGATAAACAAAAGGAACCCATGCGACTCTATCTGGATTTCTATAACAATCTCTTAGAAATTTAGAATATTGATTGTAGATGAGTCTATCTGATTTGATTCTTGTCAACCATGAAGCTATAGTTGCAACTGTAAATCGAACAGGTTTTACCATCAAATGCTTAAAGGAGAATCTTACGAAATTGCCTACATCCATCACTTTTACCTCCTATCAAGCAGACATTCATTAAAAGCTTCAAGTCTTGTCTTAACTTGTTCAAAACCTAATCCTTCGCTCTCAAGTTCAATTTCTAATATAGGTAAATCAAAATCTGGAATCTGTTTTATAATCGGTGCTAGAAACGTATAGACATCACAGAATTTGTAATTCAAGATGATGATTCCTTCAATATTATCTTTAGTAATTTCATGATTAATTATTTCAACTTGAAAATCGAGTAAGGATGGGTTAAACTTGTTTTTTATGGTGTTTTGAACAACATATTCAATGTATGTTTTCAGATCTTCAATTGAAGTTTCCTTAAATTCTTGATATGTGAAACCTAATCCATTCTCAAAAGTATCCTTCTTTATTTCAAATAGTTCATCCATTTTTTCCAATATTTGAGCTATCTCTTCACACCAAAATTCTCCTAATATCAAAATTATAGGTTTATTGATATTATTTTTGTCTTCTACACTGCTTCTATTGGTTTTTTCTTCTATTTCATTTTTGATTTGTTGAAATGATGATACATTCCGATCTAAAATTACATTAACAAACGAAAGTAAATCAACATATTTCATCTGTTTTTTCAGATGGATTTCTTTCAAATGTTTTGTAAGATTCTGTCTATCAGTTATTTCTTGATTGAGTTTGACTATTGAAACAGATTTTAATGATGAATCAGTATCTATATAATTTTTAACTTGTTTTTCCAGATAGATTTGAGCGTGCTTTCTATTACTTCGTGGAATTTCTATGAAATCATGTTTGCAAATCTCATCTAGGAGTGAATGAAATCTATTGAGTTCTGAACAATGACTTATAATTAGTAGTTTATCAACTCCATCTTTAATCTTAGGTACAATAGTGGTATAGATGTGTTTACTGAGTTGACAATACTGCTGAGGAAGAAAATTGATCTCTTTGAAACTTCTTGAATCGCTAATATTCCATATGTGTTTCACATTATAACCCGCTACTCTAATTATCTCATCAATTGGAGAGGAACTCTGAACATATGATATAGGATTCATCAATGAAGCAGAAAACAGAACTCATACTAATATAAAAAACTTATATCTTACAATAGATTAAACTATCTTAATTAGATCGATATTAGACATTTAATCTGTGTTATTACTAAGTATCAAGAAAAATATAAAAGAAAGAATAATGATTGTGGTTTTTGGAAGAATATATTGAACTAAAGGTGATTTCGCTAATGTAAATATGGGGTGATCTTGTCGAGAGTTTTGTTTGACAATGAAATTATTAGATAAAGAAAAGGAGGAAAAGCATTCCTAAAAGCCGAAGAAATGCATTTTAGTTAAAAATATCCTTGTCGATGATTCTTTTCGACCGGAAAGGTTTATCTTTAGAAATAGAATGATAAAAAAGATAATAAAGTGATTTCGAGCTCAAATAACAAATTGAATATTACTCAATTACAATTTTCTCAATTTATTTTATTTCTAAAAGGAATCTTTATTATAATGAAAATTCAAGTATACTGATTCACAATGTTCAGAGTAAAAGTGAAAAAAAACACTTTATTCTCAAAAATGTTCTTGTTTGGAATACTTACAGTTTTACTTATCATTCTATCTTGTGGATTTGGAGCAAGCTATAACCTGAAACGAAGTGAGAATACACTAGTATTAGCAGACTTTAATCACGATGTAGAAAAACCTGTTTCATTAGAATTAACTCCTCATGGACCCATTGACATAAACTCTGATGGTGATTTCATCACTTCTGGTTTTCCAGGAATTGGAACTGAAACTGATCCGTACATTATCGAAGGATATTCCATTAATACAACAGATCAATATGGAATTCGGATTGAATATACTAGTTCTTTTTTTATAATCCGTAATTGTTATGTTGATGCAGAGAATTATGGTATTAGTATTTATTCTACTACTGAAGGAACTGCTACAATCATAAATAACACATGTACTAATTCATTGTATGGTATCATTCTCAGGTATTCTTCTGGTGCTAATATAACTAATAACACCTGCACCAACAACAGAGGGGGAGGGGGTATCTCTTTGTCTTCTTCTTCTTGTTCATGTCTTGTTAAGTATAATTTATTACAAGAAAATGAAGGATTCGGCGTCCAAATAAGTCGCAGTTCTGATGGTAACATCATTCACCACAATAATTTTGTAGACAATAATATATGGAGTGATTCTCAAGCACAAGATGATGGAAAGAAGAATCAATGGTATGACCCTGAGCTAAAAGAAGGCAATTATTGGTCTGATCTTGGGACAAAGTGTACTTATAAAATTGATGGAAAAGCTAATTCCATAGACATGTATCCTTTAAACAGAGCACTAGACTGTCCCACCAACCCTGAGGTAATCCGTATTATTACTATAGTCATACCTCTGCTGTGTAGTGTTTGTGTCCTAGCGTTTGTAGTACCGAAGTATGCTATTCCTTTTACTCGCAATACTATCATTCCGTATTATCGCAAACGAGATGCTGAGAGACCTCTTAGAATAGCAAAAATTTCATCCTGTCCTAATTGTGATTGTATTATGAAATCAACTGCGACATTCTGTTTTAGCTGTAAAACAGCAATTCCAAAAAGAAGCATTTTCACCAATCTTCGACTAAAAATAATGGAAAGCAAAAACAATAGAATTACTGTAAATATTTATCTAATTTGTTTCTTGTTATCTATTATTATAGCACCTTGGGTGATAACTCCTGGTCAACCTAGTGTTGGGTGGATGGTTTATGGATTATTTGGATTTTTAGCTGTTCTTCTGCCTTTAGCATATATCATATTGCTTGTACTTTTCTGTCAAGAAATAGGAAGAATGAAGTTATGGAAGAAAGTTCCTCTAATAATAATGAGTGTTGCTTTTATTGGTGCTATGGTGTCTAGTCCTTGGTGGCTAATAATTCTTATATTGGGACATGGTTTTTAGAGTTTAAGACATATTACTTTTGAAGTGCTAGTAATTGATTCGCGCTTCCGCTAGAAAGAATGTTACAATCTTCAATTGGAAATGAACTCATAATAAATGAAATAGGTTTCATCAATGAAGCAGAAAACAAAACGCATACTATTATAAAAAACTTGTATGTTGTACTAGGTTCAACTTTCTTGATTATATAGATATTAGACTTCTAATCTGTTTTATCACTTCTGCAATTAATGATTCAGTTAGAATTTTTCCTTTCTCTTTTGTCGCTAAGGTTGGATTTCCATATATTCCTGTTTTACTGTAAACTCCATCTCCTTCAGGATCCCTAGTTAATCCTCTTCTCTTAGGTCTAGGATCATAATCTTTCTCAGCTTTATTCATATCTACGATTTCAGGAGCAATATGTAACATAATTGATGTTTCTCCTTCATCTGCATGTGTTCCACCTTCCTGTACTAACAAATTTCTATCTAGCTTCTTATCAACATCAAGGATGTTCAAAAAATGTAAAATAATTCCCTTTTTCTCTAATTCCTCACATGCACTTCGTAGTGGTCGTAGAGTTGAGATACCCGTATTAATAATATAAAATTTCTTGACACCGTAACCTTTCATAGACAGACAGATATCCATTATCATGTTTTTGAAGGTCTCTTCACTAATAGAGATAGAACCTGGATATTCCAAAAACGAAGGATAATATCCATATTGCAGTGTAGGTAAAACAGCGACTGGAACTTCCTTAACTACTTGCTCTTTGAGATACTCTGCCATAATATAATCGTTATTAAGAGGAAGATGTGGTCCATGCTCTTTAGTTCTTGCTCCAAGAGCAATTAATACAACTTTGTAATTATTTAGAACCTCTTCAACTTCCATCCAAGATAGAAATTCTAACTCAATAGATTCTTTCATGTATCTATGATTTTCTCCCAATTAATAAATTTTTAACTTGAATCGACCACAATTAAACTATATAAGTGTGTGATATATCATTTTGATATGAGTAGGTTCTCTTCGAGAAAATCTTCCCTATTTCTAGCATTAATTCTGTTAACAATGACTAGTTTATCATCTAACACTATGGTAGCAGATAGTCCTTTAATTATTACTGAAAAACCATATTTCACCTTGACTAGAGCTTGGGAAGATCTCTCTCTCCTTTATGATAATTATTACCACAATTCTACAGAAGTGGATGAAGAAATTGACAGATTTCATTCCTTAGTTCCTGAGCTAGTAGATGTGGAAGTAATAGGTCAAAGCTATCTTGGTAAAGATATTAGAGTATTGAAAATAACTAATGAAGAAAGAACATATCAAAAAGCAAAAGCCTTTGTTTGTGCCCAACACCATGGGAGAGAGCAAATTTCTACTGAAACAGCTTTAAGATTCATTGCTTATTTATTAAATAATTATCAAGAAAATCAGACGATTACAGATTTCATCGATTATCAAGAGATTTATGTCATACCAACAGTTAATCCAGATGCTCTTGACATAGTTGTTGATCAAGGAGATTACTGGTTGAGAAAAAATCTTCGTCCTTGGGATGATGATAGTGATGGTTTGTTTGAAGAAGATCATATTGAAGATGTAGATTTGGATGGAGTGGTATCATCTTTTGATGTTTATGATAATACTAATCCAGCTAACCCTTTGTATCTTTATACCTTCTATGAAGGAATTGATAATGATGGAGACGGAGAAATAAATGAAGATAAAATCGGTTACACTGATTTAAACAGAAATTATGATTCCTTTTGGAGAGATGGTTCAGGATGGGAAAATGATACACAATCTCAAGTTTATCCAGGTCCCACACCATTTTCTGAACCTGAAACTCAGGCAGTTAGAGATTTCATGCTGCAACATAGATTTGGTATGGCTTATAGCCTTCATTCAGGTATAAATGCTACTTTCTTTGCGGACAATGAGTATGGATGGGCAGAACCAAGTTTGTATTGGCAAATGGTGTTAGATTATAGCGAGATTCTTCCTCCCTCTTACACTGAAATTTATCTTGATCCAGCTAAAACACCATTCACTCGGGAAGAACCTTCTTACGCTTTAGCTGGAGGATGGGATACATGGGCTTACTTCGAGCGAGATATTCTGGCTCCTATTACTTTCGAGCTTTATCGTAACCTTTCGTCTATACTCCCCGATGCAGAAACTGTAATAGTTAATAATTCCACTCATCTTATTCTTGAATGGACAGAAATATATGGTTACTTTACTCCTGAAGACAATTACATCAATGCTCTTTGGAATGATGTCCGTCCTGGATTCGACTATCTCCTCCAAAATACTCCTAGATTGAATCTGGACTTGAATATTTCATACCTTGGAAAACCTGAAGATGGAGAAGTACAAATTAATGTAACATGTGAGAATCTGAGTCCCAGAATTAAAACGATGGACAGGATTTATGTCCAAGATGCTAATGGTTCAGTAATTTCCTCCTATAATATGTTCGCAGCTGGTTATAGCGCCATATTCAATCCTACTGCTAATTTAGGGAATCTTGCAATTTCTGAAGGAGAATATCCAATAACCATAGGAAACGAGTATGTAGGGTATAGAGAATATTTGATTAGTATTATAACTGAAACATTAGATACTAACTCAGGATTTACAATAGGTTTGTCAATACTTGGCGTATCGATAATAAGTTTAAGTTTGCGTAAAATGTCAAGGAAGAAGAGATGATTATACTCTTCCCTCATTCTATTTTTTCTATATCATCCAAGCAGTAATTACTTTCCAATAACTCACTTATTCTAGAAACAAACCTTGCTGCTGGAGCTCCATCTACCAGATTGTGATCTATTAGATAAGTTATACAAAGGTACTCTCTTGTATGTAGTTTTCCATCTAACTCGCAGGTTATTCTTTTTATCCCCCCCAAAGCTACATTCAGAGTTTTATCTGCAAAAGGAACCCCCCAGCCTGAGACACTCTTAACGAATTTTCCAAAAGAGGTTATGCCGACAGTACCTATCAACTTCCGCAATTTGAAGGGATTAGTTAACATGTATCTAATAACCATCCTTCGAATAAATCCAGGAATCAATGTGTAAAGATTGGAAAACTTCGAAGAATCTCTAGTAAGTTGTTCTTTTTCATCAATTTTCTTATGTTGAATAGCTCTGATTTCATCAGTTATTCCTTTCACACTTTTTGATTCTGTGTCTTTTATAACATGATTAAAAGGAACTTGTTTCCCTTCTTTAGTTGTTATTTCGACCATTACACTAATGTCTATTTTATCAAAAACAATGATTTTCTTTCTACCTTTGCGATATGAGTTAAATCTCTTATCCTCACTTACTCCTTTACTAATGCATTTGGCCACCCAAGCAGTGAAAGAAACCTTGTATCCATCCTTCTTCTCAATTTTCTTAATAATTTTTAGTGCTTCAGTTATATCTACTTCGATTAATGCTTGGATTCGAGAAAAACTAGCCGCAACAGCATTATAATCAGCAAGAATCTGTCGGTTAACTGAAAACTTTCTCTTATGATAATCCTTCTGAGATTTCATTTTCGTTGAAATTATTCTTGATGTTATTGATAAAATTTGTTGTGAGGTAATGAATAGTCTCTATGGGATGATCTGTTTCCTCTTTATTAGCCAGATAGTTATGAGAATAATGGAAATTACTCCACTAATTGCTAATCCTGGTCCCAATATTTCTCGTAGGATTGTTATTTCAATTGTGAAATTACAATAAAATGAATGAATTGTAATAATATAGGAATTGACATTTTCGTAGGTTAAGGTTATGTTATTTTTTTCAACTGCATATAGCCAAACATACACTTCACCTATTGTAGATATTGCAGCTTTTGACCAAAGTCCATCTTCAAAAACTAGGAAGTATAATGTACCGGTAGAAACGAATATAGTAAATATTACCTCACTATTCATCCCTTTACCCGCCCAAGTTGTAAATTCCCCCACAATAGTATCGTTGTGAACTGCGTCAATATCAAACTTCTTATGAACATATCCTGTCAAAATACTTCCAGTATAGAACCCAGCAGATACAACTATAATTATTACTAGATATACATTGAATTTGTTTATATTCATTCTTTCAGCTCTACTGTTAAATAATTAGTTAAAACATTTAAAAAACTGTTTGAAAAAAATCTAGGTCTTATTCTATACAAAAAAACATCTTCGCATTTGCTAAAACTTGTTCAGCAACTTCAAGTTGATCCATTTCATTAACATGTGCTATGGCAGCTACTGCATTATAATCGGCAAGAATCTGATGATTAACTGAGAATTTTCTCTTCTGATGATCTTGTTGAGGTTTCATTTTCTATAAAATTATGCTTAATGCCAATGATAAAATTTGTGGTGAGTAAATGAAGCGAATATTTTCAGCCAGAAACAAGTGGGTAAAAATGTAAATAGTTTAAATTTTATTCTTATTGTAAATCTTTACTTTTCCTGTTTTTATCAACCATTGCGCTACTAAAACTAGTGTTATAACTCCACAAATTGTTAATTCAGGTCCTAAAATAACTCTTACAACTGTTATTCTAATTGTGAACATACAATAGTATGAACCTATTCGAATGTAAATAGAGTTTATATTTTCAAATGACAGAGTTATGTTATTATTGGAAAATGCACTTAGGTAACCATAACCACCTTGTGGCATATCAGACCATACTTCATCTTCAAAAATCCAGTATGTCAAACTCCCATTTGAAACATGAATATTCAGGATTACCCTAGAATTCATTTCACTTCCTGCCCAAGAAGTAAATTCTCCCAGTAATTCTTCACCGTAAAATAGATGATAACTGTCTTTTCTATTAACATAACCAGTTAACATACTAGCAGTAAAACAGCCAGATATTGCAATCAAGATAAGTATTAGATGAACATATTGCTTTTCTATTTTCATTTTATACTCAATATAATAGGTAGATTGGATTAATTTAAAACAATTTCTGAAAAAGTATCGATGTTCAAATTCTTAATTCGTTTATTTAATCGTTCATTCCAAAAAATGTTTTTGCATTCTCAAATATTTGTTCAGCAACTTCAAGTTGATCCAATTCATTAACATATGCAATTGCTGCAACGGCATATTTCACGTTTGTAGGAGTATTGAATCCTCCCATTTTGAATGGATGCTGAAAACATGAATCTGTTTCTGTTAGAAGTTTATCTAAAGGTACTCCTTGTATATTTCTCCTCCATCTAGAAAAACCATAAGCAGATGATGGAACAGAAATGTAGTAACCCATTTTGGCAAGTTTAGGATCCCATTCTTGAGGGCCTGAGAAACAATGCCACATCACTCTTTCTGGATTTATTCCTTCTTCTTCTAATATTCTTACAATTGTTTTATTACAGAAATCTCTTTGATTAAACTCATGATTAGGATTTTTCTGATCCACATCTCTCTGTGTTGCATTTCTAACATGTAAAACATAAGGTTTGTTAAGATGTTTGGTTTCTTGAATTACTTTTTGAAAGTAGTCAATTTGCTCTTGTCTTATAGACAGTGATTTTCCATGATGAAAATCTAGCCCAAACTCTCCAATGCCTACATAGGAATCTTGCTGGTTTTCTAAGAAATCTATAAAATCTGGATGCTCCTCCATCACCATGTCCATTCCATATCTATCTGAAGGTTTCAAACACCCCATTGTAAGATAAATTCCTTTATGCTCTTTCATGAAATCTAGATGATACTTGTACTCGTAGTTATAGACACTACTGGATGTAATAATAAACTGACCTTTGTGTTTCTCAAAGAAAATATCATACTGACTTTCATAGGAATAAGTAGGTTTGCGATAAGGTTTTCTATCAGGAAAATGCGCATGACAATCAACTATAGGCATATCCTGGTCTGGTTGTATAGGTATACTTTCGTCTCTACGTCTGTATGACATGGCAGAAGAAAATCTTGAACATCTATGGATAAACTTTGTCATGGAGTCATATTAAACTTATTACTTATCAACTTAAAACAAGGCTGAAAGTAAGATATTACGGGAGCTTTTATAGGAAAAAATAAAGAGAAAAGTGATGAGTAAAGTACTGAGAGTAGAATGCATTGAACTCCCTTTTCAGCCTACTCTAAGCAAGCTTTGTCATCAAGCTAAAAACCTCTACAATCGAGCAAATTTTCTGGCAAAACAATCACTTAAAAAACACAACAAATTTCTCAACTATTACGAACTAAATAGTTTACTAAAAGGAGAAATGTGCTACAGAGTATTACCTGCACAAACAGCTCAACATACACTCAAACTTCTAATTAGGAATTGGAAAGCATATTTTCGAGCAAAGAAGGAGTGGAAGCGTCATCCAGAGAAATTCTTCGCTCAACCCAAACCGCCTAAGTATAAACCTAAAGATGGGGAGAGTGTAGCGATTCTTACCAACCAACAAGCGAAGATCAAGAATGGGTGGCTAGTCTTACCTAAAAAAGTAGGATTCTATTACAAGACACGCTTGACAGCTAGCACTCGACTGAAGGAAGTGAGGATCATCCCCAGAAAGGTGGGATACACTCTCGAACTAGTTTATGAGAAACACCTCCCCAAACAGAGGAAGAAGAACACAAGAAAAGGAGCTATCGATTTAGGGTCAGTTAACCTCGTGACCTTCGTAGATAACCTCGGCAATCAACCGATTGTTATCAAGGATCACGGAAAAGGGATAAAATCAATAATCCAATATTATATGAAACTCCAGACAAAACTACGAGCACAATATGTTCAACAACAGAAAAAACAATTGAAACAACAGCACAAGTTAGTTTATGGGCAAGCCTACTATAAGCTGAAAGAAAAGTATCGAAGGAAACTCAAGAATGCTCTCCACCATCTCACCAAATATCTGGTAGATTTATGGGTAGAACGCGGTCTACACGAAGTTGTTATCGGTTATAATCCTCAATGGAAACAGCAGGTGAATCTAGGTAAGAAAGTCACCCAGATGTTCGTTACTATCCCCTTTTTGAAAATCATCAACCAGTTGAAGTACAAAGGAGCTGAACAAGGGATAAAAGTTGAAACCATACCTGAAAACTATACTTCCAAGAGCAGTTTCCTGGATAATGAGTTTCCCCAAAAAGGATCTAATTATGCAGGTAAACGTTCCTCTCGAGGACTGTTTACCTCTGCTCAAGGACACTTAATCAATGCTGATGTTAATGCTGCTTATAATATTCTGGTCAAAAGCGATCCGAAAGCTTTACCTCCGTGTAAAGCGAACGGGGTAGGAGGGTATGTGATGTACCCACGAAGAGTGTGTGTAGACCCACTAGGAATGACACATACATCGTCTATACAATATGCTCAACCATGTTCGACTGCTATGCTATGCTACAACATGACAAATACACATCATAAATCTGTTGTCTGAAGTTCTTACTTATTCTTCTTCATCCTAATTAGACCACACTCAGGACATTGAAACTTAGTTTGTTTGTGAAACCCACCCTTTCTCTTGACTTGTTTCATAGCAACCTTCTTCTTCTTAGAATTACGACATCTTGGACAAAGCATTTCATTCAACTATTAGATCTGTAACTGTGAAAAATTGTAACTTTTCCAATTTGATAAGTGATTTTTTCTCAAGATTATGAAAGATTGATACAAACGAAGAAATACTGATCTTGCTTGAAATCTTTCCAATAATTTCGAAAAGTGTTATTGAATCATTGTTTACACATTCTTCTAGTATTTGTTTATAATATATTGAATCAAAAATTGCTAGATTTGGAAAAATAGTGTTTCCTGCTTGTTTATACTTTTCTAGAGTTGTTTCGCTTGAAGTAGGTATAGATATGTGAGAATTGCAAATATACTTTAATTCAATCAATTCAGCCTCATTGACTTGACGCTTGATTTTATTATCGACATAAGACAGAAGATAAGCAAATACTTTCTCATCAACATAGACTACCTCTTCGAGAACTTTAGCGATATTGTCTAACCACCAAATAGCAGATTTTTCATCTGTAAGACTGGTTAAATTTGCAGTTATTTCTATAAATCCTAAAGGAGACTTGACCATGATTTCTTTTACTTGACTATGTTCCTCATCAGTTGAAAAAATCATTTGCCGTAGTTTGTCTTTTACAGATATCTCTTTAATATTAAATTTCTTAAAACGTTTATCTGGAATTATACTTTGTTTGGGGAAATCTCTTTTGGCTGGAACAGGAATTGCTAATTTTGCGATTATTGCCTTCTTCTCAGCATCTTTTTCATCCTTCTTCTCCTCAGTTGAGATGGAAACTTGCGATCGAACAACATTTCCTTGGTCAATAAAAAGAATATTTGCTGATACTTCATCATCTTTGCATTTGTGAGTATCTACGAATTCAAATAATCCTCTACCATCAACTCTAATGTCTAAAGAGAGTGGAATCATTGCCATCCTAGTTTTATGACATAGATTACAGACATAAGATATTATTGCTCGATTTTTACTCACCTTTAAAATCCTCACACTGACCGGGTATACTCAATATTTATGTTACTACATTATATCTTTTCTTTTAGTACTAATGCAAGAAACTATTTAATTGTATACAGATTGGGTTAAATGAAGGTGAAAACTTGCCTAAGGATGAATTTGAAAAATATTCCATTAATGAAGAAATACTATTTCAACCGATTGAAAAAATTGACATCCCTACCCTAATTTCTGAGAGTACAAAACTGTGGCAGAATCATGCTCTTTGCGAAGTGAATGATTGTGTGGTTAGACTCGGAGTAATTGAAGGAGAATTTCATTGGCACAAACATGATGAAGAGGATGAGTATTTTTATGTTATAGATGGAAAGTTGTTCATTGATCTGGAAAATAAAACAATGGAACTACTTCAAGGACAAGGTTGTGTAATTCCAAAACAAGTTATGCATAGAACAAGAGCACCAGAAAGAACTTCAATAATGATGGTAGAAGGAAAATCTGTCAAACCTACTGGAGACTGAAAAGATACTAACAGAAAATTAGTTCTGCTTCTTTAACCAAGTAAGGATCTGATCTTTGAATATCTGAAAATCCCTATCTAGTATGTTTAAGCTAGAATAAAGAGTTTCAACATCTACTTTGCTATAATGATAAACTATTGTAAAACTAGCTCATGTTAGATTTCTCGAGAAATGTTTATGAACCTACCATATAAACCTCATTCATGTCTGATATTAAGAGATTAGTAGTTAATTCTGGAAATTTATTTGATTCTCTTACTGGTACAATAAAAGAAAATCAAACTATTGTTTCTAAAGGTAATCAAATAGTATGGGTGGGAGAAGCTGGAAGTTTTGAAAAAGAAGAAACTGATCAAATCATAGATGCTAGTGGAAAAACTGTCTTTCCAGGAATGATTGAATGCCACCTCCATCTTCATATGAATGGTGAAACAAATATGGAGAGGGCAACTCTAAGAACTAAAAAGGATATGTATCACTTTTACTCTCTAGTTAACGCTCAAAAACAATTAGTAAGTGGATTTACATGTGTTCGTGATGCAGGGAGTTTTACTGGCATTATGCCTTCTCTAAGAAGAATTCTAGACTATGGTGTCTTTGCAGGTCCACGTCTTGTTAATTCTGATAAAGGTATTTGGCAATGGGGAAATCAGGAAGAAGTCTATCCTGAATCTATGATCGCTTGGGCTCGTGAACATCACCAAGTGGTTGCTGGAGTTGATAGTGTAAAACATGCTATCAGAGATTTAAAATTCAGAGGAGCAACTTTTATCAAGACAGCAACAACAGGTGGAGTTCTTCATGGTATGGAATCCAAAGTAAGCTTTTCTCTATGGACTGATGAGGAACTAATAGCTATCAGAGAGGAAGCTCACAGGAATGATATGCATATAGCTAGTCATGCTCATGGTAAAGCAGGTATTGATAAAGCAACTATTGCTGGTTTCGACACAATAGAACATGGTAGTTTCATGGATGAAGAATCAGCTGATTTAATGATTAAGAACGGAACTTACTTGATTCCTACACAGATGGCAGCAATGGGTCTGGTTAGTCCTGAGCTCATGAAAACCATGCCCCCTGAAGTACAAAAGAAAACAATAGAAGTAGATAGTGCAATGAAAATAAATCACAAAATGGCCTTTGAAAAAGGTGTTAAAATTGCAATTGGAACTGATGCAGGAACACCTGGAAATTATCATGGAAACAGTGGAACTGAGGCCGTTATAATGGTCAAAGATGTTGGGATGACACCGACTCAAGCTCTACAAGCTGCAACTATAGAAGGAGCTAAAGCTATTTGGATGGATGAGAAAATTGGCTCACTCGAGAAAGGTAAATTAGCAGATCTAATCATCTCTAACAAAAATCCATTAGAAGATATAACTGTACTTCAGAATCCAAAGAACTTCTCTCAAATTATCAAAGATGGTAAAGTGATGGTAGAAAAAGGAGTTATAACCTACTTCTCTCCAATCGAGAAACCTCCAATATAGAACAGATTTACATTGTTGCTAAAATGTATAATTAGCAATAAAAAGAGGAAGAAACATCTTTCTCATTTTTTTTAAAACATCTTTATTATCAATAAAGTAAAGTGCAAGTATTTCGATGAAAGCAATTACTTTCTGGAATATGGCAACAGATTCTAGGCTGCCCCCATGCCTAGTTGCCCCCAAAAGCTCTAAAAAAAAGATGCATACTTTCTACAGATCTCCTTTACAGATTTATTTTAATATTTTTTTGTTCAATAATACCTTATACTTAAAGAAAGAAAAAAAATCTAATTTTTTAACTACAATATTGAATAGTAGAAATATTAAAGAACCTCTAATCAGATATACTTCAGTTCACGGTGATTAAATGAGCACGGAAGAAACACAAATGAATGTAGTAGAAAATTTTGAATTCTATAATGTAGATGTTGTAGTTAAAATGGGTAAAACTCCAATTAGAATTGGGGAACACCATCCACCATATGAAATTGTATTAACTAATAAACATAAGAAACCTAGAACAATAGCAGTATCTGTAGCAATCGAATCACAGGATTTAAATGCATCGCCAATCGATGTAAAAAAATTTAAACTTCTAACTAATGAAACACAAACAATTACGACTGGACATCATGTCAGTAATAATGCAGATGATTTGAAAGATGGACTTTTCATTGCTTTTGCTGGAGAGATTTCTGGAGGATTGTTTGTTCTACAGCTTTTAGTATGGGGATTTGTAGGCGCATTATTCTTCTTTTTACCTGGCAAAATTACAAATAAAATAGCTAAAAAATGGGAACCTAAGAAACAAGAAGATAAAACATATGAATTTACAAGAGTATAGTAAACTTCCGCTGAAACTGTAAAAATTTCAGTTAACTTTTTTCTCTTTTTTAGTTGACAAATATATTAGCTTAGCTTATAGCTATTGATATTGATCTTTAGAGTAAGAGAATTTTAACAAGAAATGTGTTTCCATATGCTTGGGGATATTAATCTTAAGAGAAAGAATTGGCACGCTTCTCTCGACAATTATTCTGTTGTAGTATCTGCAAACATAGGAGAAAAACAAAGCTTACCACCTGAATTACATGAAATACAACTTACATTCGGTTCATTTACTGTAAACAAAAGAGATGATGCAGAAGTAACGGCTAACACATATGATAAAGTAGGTATTAACAAAACATATTATGTTAGTGGTAAAGCAACATATCCTTGCATAAATTGTCTTGGTGAGGGTAAAATTGTTGAAACTACCCCCACTTCAATGGATACTTCTCGAAGATGTCCGACTTGCAATGGTAAAGGAAAGTTTGTTCAAAAACCACCCTTAACTCAGTTCCTAAGATAAGAAAAAGAAAAAAAGAAAAGAATCAGGATTCAAATATCTTTATTGTCGATGAAATAGATAGCTAAGATCTCAATGAAAACAATTATTTTCTGGAAGATGGGACCTAAGTGCCAATCTGCTCCTATACCTAATTGATCTAAAGCAAAGATAGTGAAATAACCAATGAGTACAACAATTACAATTACAGAAAGCGTGATATCCCAAATTGTATCAGCTCTACGAGCATCTACTTCTTTCTTGATGATTTTCCGGTATGAACTTGTTATCTGCAAGTAAGCATTGAAAGCAGCAAAACCACCAATGAAACAGGCAGCACCTACTAGATGTAGAACTCTTAATTGCTCATGATCTAAAGGTATAGCAATACCCGCAGCACCGAATGCTAAAACTATCCCTAATGAACCTTTGACTTTCCATCCTTTCAATTCTTTTCTTTTCACAAAATAGAGTATAGCAACTGAAAGCATTAAAGCACTGTTAATACCAAATCCAACAATCATAAAAATCATTGAAATGGTATTAGGAGGGGAATTTAAAGGATCCATGGAACCTAGATTACTGATATGTTCTGCAAAAAATACATACCTTTTGTAATAGTAATTAATGGCTAAAAACAATGTCACAATCAGATTATACGCCATGATGATGAACATATTCTTTATAGCGATCTGTATCCTCTTTGGAGGTTGAAATTCTCTTAAACGGAACATAGTAGCTTATCTATGAATAGTAATGTATAAAGCTTTCTCGTCATAGGTTTCTCATGATCGAAGTTTCTGAAAACATACTTCTTAACAAAGTTAAAAAACAAGTTGCTTTGTAAAAGAACAGAGATTAGAAATTAGGTAGTTGAATGGGTTATAAAATCTGGTTTGTAAAGCATCTACTGAAAGAGAAATTGTTACTTATAATATTGATCACTTTTCTCGTCATATTCATTGGAACAGTTTCCATCACTCCTTTATTCATTGGTGATATCTTTGAGGAGCTTGTAAAAGAAACCGGACAAGTAACTAAGTACCTACTATCTAATGGTTTTCATACTATCCAAATTAACTCTTCTTCGTTCAAAGCGATCTTAATTACAGCTTTATTCATCGGAGTAGCTGGTATCATTAGAGCTGCAGCAGATTTCATTCAAAGTTATGTAGATGAAGTTCTAGCTCACAAAGTAACAAAAAATGTTACTGCAGAGTTCTATAACGATCTTCTTGAAAAAAGTCAAGAATTTCATGATAGAGTAAGAATAGGAGATGTGATGGCTAGAGCTACTTACGATACTAGACAGATGAATATATTTATAGCTCCAGGAATAAAATTCCTTTTTGAAGCATCCTTTACATTGATTTTTTCAGTTTCGTTAATGCTGTGGATAAGCCCAAAGTTAACCCTGCTACTAGCAGCTGCTTTACCTTTTTACATAATAGCAATTTATGATTATAACAGAAAACTCCGTCCAATTTCCAAAGCTCAAATGGAACAAAATGGTCTGTTAAATTCGAGATTACAAGAGAGTATAACTGGAATTAGAGTAATTAGAGGCTTTGTAAAAGAAAAAGAGGAGATTAACCAGTTTGATATTGAAACTGATAAATTAAGGGATATCAACACTAAACGAGGAATTATAAGTGCAAGGTACTATGCAGTAGCGATAACTGTTCTAATTATCGCTTTAAGCTTCTTATGGGGATCATTTGAGGTAACAGCTGGGAACCTAGCTCTAGATGAGTTAATAACATATGTCTTCTTGATGATGACTTTGATGATGCCTACATGGCAGGTGGGGTGGACACTTACACAATTTCAAATTGGGATGGCTGCAGCCAAAAGAATCTTTGAAATGAAAGAAAGAGAAGAATACGTTCCAGAATCTTCTTCACCAATAGACTGGGCAGGGAGTCAAGGTACAATTCTGTTTAAAGATGTGTCTTTTTCTTATAATGGAGAGAGTACTAGAAAAAAAGCTCTGAACAATATCAATTTGGAAGTTCCTGGAGGGTCAACTGTCGCAATAATAGGTAATCCGGGTTCAGGAAAATCAACCCTGATGAAGCTTCTAATGCGCCTTTACGATCCTAGCGATGGAACAATCAACATCAATGGAACTAATATCAAGGAGATGGCTCTTTCTAACCTCAGAGAACATATAGGCGTAATTGAGCAAGAAGTATTTCTATTCAGCAAATCAATTAGAGATAACATCGCATTTGGAAAACCCGATGCGACACAAGAAGAAATAGAACATTTTGCAGAGTTAGCTCAAGCTCATGAATTCATAATGGGTTTTGAGAATGGCTATGATACAGTAGTGGGTGAAAGGGGTGTAACACTCTCTGGAGGACAAAAACAACGAATTGCTATTGCAAGAGCACTGTTGATAGATCCTTCAATATTAATTCTAGATGATGCGAGTAGTGCTATTGATGCAGAAACTGAAAGAAAGATTCAAACAGCTATCGCTAATGTATTGAAGAACCGGACTACCTTCATTATAACGCACAGATTAGCGACTATCAAGAATGCTGATCTAATTATGGTTTTAAGAAATGGACTATTGATTGACTCTGGTAAACATGATGAGCTTATCCTCAGAAATATAGATTATAGGCGATTGTTTGAACGCTTTTCTGAGCTCCCTCCAATGCAGATTAAGGAGGAAAAATAAAATGATGAGAAGAACTACTGGAACAACTGAAGCGTATGATAGGAAGTATTCAGACATCGTCTTATTGAGTCGATTCTTCAAATATCTGACCCCTTATGTACTAATGTTAGTAGGTATAGTAATAGGTATCCTAGCTTCAGCAGTTGTGACTATTTTTCCACCTACAATGGTTCAAAATGCTTTTGATGCACTAGATGCTGGAGAAGGGTGGATAGCAGTCTTACCATTTGCATTATGGTATTTGTTATTGTCTTTATTCCTCTGGGTTATCCAAGTTGTTTTAGGGATTATGGTAACTATTGTTACTCAAAAAGTCATTAAACAGATTCAAATTGAAACTTACATAAGTCTACAAGAACATGATATGATGTTCTTTGATACTAACGCAACGGGAAGAATAATGAGCAGAGTGACAAATGATTCCCAAGAATTAGCCGATATGCTTAATATAGTAACTCAATTTATATCTAATCTTTTTATGTTAGTAACTGTTCTTGTTTGGATGTTCATTGTAAATTGGAGATTGACATTCATAACACTAGCTATGGCTCCTTTTGTATTTGTAGTTGCATTCCTTTTCAGAAGAATTACTAGGTTGACAACAGGAGATTGGAGAGCTGCAATAGGCGAAGTGAATGCTTCATTCCAAGAAAGTGTTTCAGGAATTTCAGTTGCAAAAGCTTTTGGGAGAGAAGCAAAATCTAAGGAAGAATTTACAGTAATCAATCACGCTACATTTTACTATGCGAAGAAGAGAGCATTCGCAGTTATGGGTGTGTGGCCACTAATGGATGGGATTAGTGTTATAGGCGTATTTGGAATAACATTATACGGGAGTGCATTGATTTTTGGAAACCTTGCATCACCATCTGTTATTCTTCTGTTCTTGTTGCTATTAAACCGATTTCTCTATCCTTTGGTTCGAGTAGCTTCACAATTCTCCACTATTCAAAGTGGGTTTGCTGCTATGGAGAGAATCTTCAGTATAGTAGATGCTAAGAAAGAAATAACAAACCCAGAAAATCCTATTACCAGAGAAATAGAAGGAACAATAGCTCTTGAACAAGTGCATCATCAATATGTTCCTGGAGAACAAGTTCTGAAAGACATAAATCTTGACATCAAAACTGGTGAGTCTATCGCTGTAGTAGGTCATACAGGCGCTGGGAAGACTACTATTGCTTCTCTGTTAATGAGATTTTATGATATCTACAAAGGTTCAATCAAAATTGATGGTGTGGATCTCCGTGAGTATGATATGTACAATCTTCGTTCTCAAATTGGTTTAGTAAGTCAAGATGTTTTTCTTTTTAGTGGAACAGTTTTAGATAATATCAGATATGGTAAACTAGATGCAACTATTGACGAAGTAAACGAAGTTATCAACGTTGTTGCTGCTCAAGAATTTATTGATGCCCTTCCAGATGGATTAAATACCGAATTAGGTGAAAGAGGAAAAGGTCTTTCAGCTGGACAAAGACAGATGATCTCTTTCGCAAGAACTTTGCTAACAGATCCCAAAATATTAATCCTGGACGAAGCGACAGCAGCCGTTGATGCCTATACAGAATGGAAGATACAAGAAGCTTTGGATAAACTCTTAGCTAATAGAACCTCAATTGTAATTGCTCATCGCTTAACTACCATCAAGAATTCTGATAGGATAATAGTGTTAGATCAAGGTCAGATTGTAGAAGAGGGAGACCATGACAGTTTAATAGAGAAGGGTGGATTATACTCGGAACTTTATGAGACTTATTTCAAGCATCAATCAGCTGAGTGGATATCAGAAATAAGTGACGTGTTTGCTGATTGATTAAATAACTGAAGAACATGCATGATTAAGGAAATTTTATTAATATCTTTACTGAAATAATTTTCCTGAATTGCTAGATATTATGCTTAAATTGAAATAATGGTGATTCTTTAATTTCAGTTTGTTTTAGTTCAATAAAACTGTCTCTTTTTAGGATTTTCAATGATTCATTCAATTTGTGAATTTCTTCTATCTTAGCTGTTTCAACCTGACTTATTTCTACTTTCTCTAAGCTTATTGATTTTTTAACCAATTCCTCTTTTTCTTTTAATATTAATAGTTCCAAACTCTTCAACCCTCTTTCTTCTGCTATCATAAGAGCTTCCGACATTAATTTCTGTGTTTCTGAAAAATCTAAATCAATTATTGCTATTTTTGCTTGAAGTAATAAAGTCTGAACAATAAAGGAAGATGAATGAGTTTTTATCGCTAATTCTTTAAGTAACTTCACATTATTTTTTATTTTATCGAGTAAATTTTCATCATAGCTATTTTCTAATCCTACAACATTTAGTTCAGATAGATTGAGCAAGACTTGTGCTCGCAAAGTGTAAGCTAAATCTTCCTTTAATAGTTGTTCGAAAGCAAATTCAGCTTTCAGAAGATCGCGGATATTCTTACTTGATTTAAGAAAGAGCGCTTCTAGGAAATAGATACGGTGATTAATATGTTTAAGATTGATTTCACTATTTATTTGTTGTAGCTGTGTAAAGTAAATATTTGCTTTTTCAAATTGAGAATCTTCAAAGAGTAAGTTGATCAAATTAAAAAGTCTATAAGCTATCCATTCCTTACTTTCTGTTTCTTGTATGATTTCAACAGCATTAGTTGCATGTTCTATGGATTCACTATTCATTCCTTTTTGCCAGTAAACTGAAGCTATTAAAGAGAGAGTATAGGAAATTCCGATTTTATATTTCCTGTCTTGAGTATATTTTAGAAATTGTTTTAGGAAAATCAAAGCTTCATCCAAATCTCCTTGCATGATTTTTATTCTACTTATATGAAATGCAGGATATGGTGTAAGATATTTATGCTTTTCTTCTTGCATCAGTTCATTTGCTTTATTGAGCAGTTTCAGAGCTTCTATCAGTTTACCTTCAATTACATACACCATCGAAAGATTGACAAGCTCTGCGATACTTTCAGGAACTTCGTTTAAAATTTCCTGAAAAATCTTCTTTGCTTCCTCCAACATTTCTGTCTTTAAATAGTAAAGACCTAGAATGTTCTTCGAGGAAAGCTCTCCTCCTTTATCACCTAACTTTTGATAGATTTCCAGACTTCGTTTTGAATAATGTAAAGTGTTGATATAATCATTCTTGCTATAATAAATCATTGATAAGTGATGAAGTGAGAACGCTATTAAGTATAGATTTTCAGATTGTTCTGCAGCTCTTAAGCCTTCATTTGCATAGTTGAATATATCTTTGTGATGAGAAACAAGACTTAGATTATTAGTAATTTCAAAGATAATGTCGACTATTTCTTCATAATGGTTCAGTTCTCTATATATCTTCAGAGCATTGTTTAAGTATTTCATGCTTGTTTCTAGATCCCATTCTATACCTTCAGCATTAGTTTTTGCAAAAGGTGTGTGTCCTTTTAATTGGTATAGATTAGCTTGAGCAATCTTCTGTTGCATATTATCTAGTTTTTCAAAACCATGAAACAAATTCTCAACCTTTTCTACTTCAACAAGGAATTCATCCCATCTGATTAGAGATACAAGAATTTTAGCTTTTAATGCTGAAGCTTGAAAACTTAATATTTGGTTATTTTGTATTTCTTCCGCATGTATTACTTCATCAATTATGTTTAATGCTCTTTCTTTTCTGTCCAAACGATTTTCGTCTATAATACCTAACCAAAGTGTAATCTTGCTTTTTAGAATAACAAGTTCAATCTGCATGTTAGAACTAATAGTTTTATCATCAAGTAATTTGTTGATACCCTCTAAAGCTTGTTTATACTTTCCTTTATTTGATAGTTGGACAATAGCTTCAATTCGTTTATTTTCTAGAGAACTCAACAAGATACACCTATGGAAACATAATACACTAGGTTAAGCAATTTTATAACCTTTACTTATATTTTTAGCAATTCACCCCTTCTAATCAGCTGAATGGATATCAGAAATTAGCGAGGTATTCACTGATTAATCTTTTTTTATTGTTCGTCTATCTCTCCTAAATCTAGCCTTATCCCTTTACGTCTTCTCTCAGCTTCTATATATTCCAGAACAATATCTGCTATACTTTTCGAATAACAGATTTCAAGTATTTTTTCTGCTAAATCTACTGCACAAAGCATGCCTCCGGCTGTAATTATGTTACCGTCAACAACAATACGTTTGTTTTCAACTTTGCAGTATTTTTGTAATTTGATATAATGCTTATGGTGTGTAGTGGCTTTTTTATTTTCCAACAGTCCCGCTAAAGCAAGAGCAACCGAACCTAAACCAATTGAACAGATGATTTTTTCTTGACCAAATTCTCTTACCTTGTCAAGAAATACTTGATTTAGAATGCTAGTTTTTATGCCTTTTCCTCCTGGGATTATGAGAATATCATAATCTGTAAAATCTAAACCAATGAGATGAGGAGTGATTCGCATGTCTTTTGTACCTATAACTATTTTTTCTTCCGCAATCAAATCTACTTGCAAAGGGTTGTCTATAGGCAGAACTCCTAGTTGCTTAAGTGTTTTAGTTTTCTTTAACACGTTATAGATTATATCTAGCCCCAGTTCTTCAACATCATTAAAAACATAGATAGCAATTTTTCTCATGTTATCATTATATTAATGATTCTTTGAACTATAAAGTTTATTTAATGAGTATAAGTTCCATGTGATGTACATCCTGAAATTAATTTCTTGAAAAAATAGCAAAGATTTGATGTCAGATATTCTCATAAAGGCTAGTAAATTATGAAAAAATTCAGGCTATCTTCTCAATAACCTGCCGAAATATAGTAAAACTCTATTTCGTCCCCATTTCCTTTTCTTTTAGGATTCCTCTTATTCCCATGAAATAAGTTAAACATGCTGAAAGAAGTAAAACTGCGAAACCAACAATCATTGACCAGTGAGGAGGCATTAATACAAAAAGAACAATAGAAATGATCACCGAAGGTACAACAAATGTTACTAAAGGAATAAATTGCTTAAATGTATATGTCATATTTTTCAATTCCAAATGAGAATTAAAGACTTTTGGGAGTACTCATGCTATAAGAGATAGATCTTATCTGAATATACCTATTTTTACCTTGATTAGCTATGTGATTGAAAAAAAAGTGAAGTATTTACTGATTAAATTCTAAATCTCTCACTAAAAGTCGGAATCCAATAAATCCTGAATTCATTAAATTATTTTTGTATTTTTATAGCTTCATTACGATTGATTTTGATGGACACATTTCGAGAGGAAATCTATAAAATGGTGGATTTACTTCACCTTTGTGGAGAACGATTAGTCGAAACAGAAAGTTTCATACTTGAATTGTATAAGAGAAAAACTTCAAATTCAGTGGACGACTGGAAACAGCAGATAGCTGAATTCTTAGATGAAGGAAAAACATATGTTTGTAAACTTAACATTATGGATAAAAGAACTAATCTGACAGTTGCTTTGGATCAACTTAATCCGTTAAAAATACGAAATCTGTATATGGAATTAGCAGCTCATTTGGATCTAGATGAAGAATATGATGTTCAACAGTCAGATGATCCGACAATTTATTCAGTTACACCTTCAGAGTTACAGTATATTATAGAAGAATAAAATGAATAATCTTTAAATATTATTAACTTCTTATTCTTTTGTTTTCACAGTACTAGGCTGGATTGACATTTATGGTAGAAGTGAATAGAGATAATATCCAAAGTATTTTTGAGCAAATTGATAGAACAAAGGATCCAAAAAAAGAAGAAAAACTGATGTTAAAAATAGTGAATTTTTATGCAGAAAATATCTATGATGATTTTGACTTTGGTGGAGATTTTCATTTTACTCTTCAAGCAGTGATGGAAAGATTAGGAGGATTAGTAGGAAGTTATTATAAATATAGAACGAAAGACTTTGCTGATGCTTTTTTGAGGGGGTTTCAAAATGCTCTAGATAAGAGTCACGACAGTGAATCTAAGAGGAACTTATTATCAGCATTCATAGCCCATTTACATATAATTTCTAATAGTTTCAAAGAAATTAAATTCGTTCGTCATTATGCTGCTGCGCTTCAAAGAACTGCTTCATACAGTGATGAACAACCAGTAAATTACAATAGCTGTAAATATCCTATAACAAGAACAATTCTAGAAGAACTTAGTTGTATAGTTGTACAATTTCCTGATGATGAAATCTTGAGAAAAATATACTCAGTTACATTGTCAAATTTAACAAATTCTTCTATGAAATATAAGCAAGAATGCTCAGACTTTCTAAAACATTTAGAAAATGAATTCGAGAATATGAAAAATGAGAAATATTTTCCTGAATGTATAAAAACATTCGAAAATTATGAAAATCTATCCTTCTCTTTTGTATTAGAAAAATTAGAGAACCAATTTCAAACTCGAATTATGCGTCAAGATGAAAGAACTTATTCATTGAGTCGAAGCACTCATAACACAATTTGTGAAGTAATTATACATTACCGAGAAAATTTCAGAAGTAAGCTAGACTTAGCAATCTTCCTAGCTAGCTTGAGTATAGACATAATTGATTTCTTTTCAGCTATAGAAGGAACTGGAATTACAAGTAGAATTACAAGTAAAGTTACAAGTAAAGTTACAAGTAAAATTGCAGATTTACCCGATAAAATAATAAAACTTGGAGAACGAAATCGGTTTGAAGAATTAGATGAAGCTCTCGAAGAGTTGAGACAATTTTATGAAGAAGAAAGGAATGAAGAAACAGCTCAAATTTACTCTAACAGCCTTAAGAATGCTCAGATAGACTTTGCACGAAAGAATGATTTTGATAGATTAGAGAAAACAATTTCAAAGCTTGAAGCTGTCTATAAAGATAAGAAGACAGATGAAGTATTGTTTAGTTTAGCAATTTCCTTGAAACTTTGTATTCATACTTACGCTAAATCTAAAAATCTAGAAAAAGCCGAAAAATATTATGCTGATTTCAAGAAGCTGACAAAGCAAATTAAAGAACCTCAGATTTTAACTCGTTTAGTTGAATCACTTTATCATGTTATTAACTGCTATAATGATGTCACATCAACTACTAATTTAGATAAAAAAGTCGATGAGTTATTATCGTATAATGAGTTGAATATTCAAGATAAACATAAAGTTGATTTTATAGTATCTGGTTTGGCAAATTCATTGATTTATTTTGGTAAAGCTCAAGATTATGATCAAATTGAGAACTATCTTCAAAAATTAAGAGATATAGTTATTGAGTTTACTGATGATAAAGCAAGAGTCTGTCTATCACATGGACTTTATACAACTGCAAAGTATTATGGAATCAACCAGAATTTAGGTAAGGTTCAAGAATTTGTAGATGAATTAGAAGAATTATTTGAGAAAAATCCTTTAAACGAAATTCGTACATCCTTAGCAATAGCATACAGAAATGCTTCTCTTGTCTTTGGAACATTAGGGAATCTTGAGAAGATGGGAGGTTTCATGGCTAAAATTACCGAGTTTCATGAAGAAAAAACAAACAAAGAAATTCTGAAAGAGATGGCATGGGTTTTACATAATTCAATTGAAATTTTCTCTTTTAGCGACAAATTCAATGACATGGATGTTCTACTTAACGAATTTAGGTTTTTGCATAATAATTATCCTGATACTGAAGTGAGAAGATTATTTGTTAGAGTAACCAAGTATTCAATCGAATTATTTTCTAAGAAAGCAGAGAAAAAACTTGAGAAAAAATGGATAAAGACACTCAAAGAATTGCATGAATATTAGAAAATAAAGAACTTTCAATTTGAAGTAATAGTTAATTCAAATAGAGAATAATAATTAGGACGAAATAAGAATCAACATTATAAGGAAAATCTGACGAGAGATTTAAAAGAGAAGCAAGAATATTATAGCTGTGACATGTTGTACAAGAAGAGTAGTTCTTGTGATTATGCTCTTACTATTAATGTTCAGTTCATCAACTACACAAGCGAAAGAAGATGGGTATTCTTCTTCTTCTGATATGAAGAGTAGAACAACATTCAGATGGTAAGTAGTTCATTCTAATAAAACAGATACGATTTTCGATAGTGGTGATGTTTTTGAGATAATTCTGAAAAAATCCTTTTCATATCAAAGATTCGATGATTTTTCTGGTGGAATGGCTCTCTGCTCCTTAACTTCTGAATCAATACTAGATGATTTTTGTGAATACAAAATTAATGGTGAAAAAACTGTGCATGAATTTGGACATTACATACATTTCAATGAATACGTCTATAACGGAGAATCTTACCATTTAGGAGTATGGGTAAATCTCATGCGTCTAGGAATGCAACGTGACACATTAGAAAGAAGTGTATCTAATGGTGTATTTTCAATGTTTTCGAATTCCTCATTTGATTTGGAAACTGGTTTACGCTTTTGTTTAAAGGAAGTGGATTTAGATACAGGAATTGTTCTTAGACATTATATAGAGGGATATAATTTAGGAGATCCTATTGGAACTATTGGTATTGAAGAAATTGTTTACTTAGGAAGTACATTGAATAATTATGAAATCAGTATAATTGTCATTGGGAGCGTAGTTTTTTGTGCTTCAGCTGTTGTTTTGGGAATAAGGTTTTGGAAGAAATATAAAGCTGAAGGAACGAGATAATCATATTGATAAGCAAAGAAAAAAGAAGAAATGAATTTCAAGTTTTATATAAATTCTAGATACTAGCTCCACAGTTAGAACAAAATGTCATGCCCTCTTCTATTTTACCTCCACAAGAGGTGCAGAATTTTGGTTTAAACTCAGTTGTAATTGGTTGAGCTTGAGCTATTGGTTGATAAGTGGGTTGTTCTACAGTTGTTTGATAAGTAGGTGTTGGTTGAACATAAGAGCTTGCTCTTTGAGCATCACGACGCTTATCTCTTAGTTCTCTATAAATGATAATTCCACCTATAATTAGACCAAGTCCTCCTACAGCCATCTTAGCAGCTCCTTATTCAGGATCAAAAATCATCCAAACCCCACCACCTATGAGTAATAAAGGAGCTGCATAAATTAGCTTTCTAAAGAATGAGGTTTCAATGGTAGACATACCCAGAGGAATGAATTAGATTGTTTAAGTATTTCTCACAAAACAAGAAAAATCAACTTCCCTAAGTTTAAAACTACATTGCACATAAAGAATTATGTATGACTTTGTCATATTGTATATACAATGACATCGATTAGTGTTCGCATACCTGGTGAGATTAAGAAAAAAATGAAAGAGCTCTCACATATAAATTGGAGTGAAGAGCTAAGAGAAGTAATTCTAAGAATCATTAACCAAGAAGAAAATAAGAACATTGCAAAAGCTTTGCTTTCAAACGAAGAATTGAGAAAAGATGCTCCCTTAAAATGAGATTCTACCGAATTTATTCGAAACTGGAGAGATAACCGATATGGAACTAGTAGTAATTGATGCCAGTGTTATAATTAAATGGTTTGTGAATGAGATTAAGTCTGACTCTGCAGTTGAAATTCGTGATTAGTATATTAAAGGTGAGATTAACTTGATTGCACCAAACCTGATTTTATATGAAGTTCTCAATGCATTAAAATACATGGTAGGTAAACGAACAAAACTACTTGATGAACCTACAATATTGTGATGAAATCGTCTATTTTGCATAAAGTTTTTATCTCAAGCATAATACTAGAGGGTAGAAAAATCTTTGGAGGTTTTTTCTAAAAAGGTGAAAAAATGAAAAAAATTAATATGACTTTAGTATGTGTTTTCACTATCTTTGTACTTATTTCCAGTACTGTATCGACAACTGCAGATTATCCTACTGGTACTTTAG
>JAUVXV010000004.1 GCA_030603365.1 Candidatus Heimdallarchaeota archaeon | reverse complement strand
TCAATTATTGTGCTACTAGAAGTAGCCAAGTATACAGTGAGAAATAGCTATAAAAAGAACCAGAATATATATTGCCAAGTTTGAGAAAATTTGAAAACAAATACTTTGAGTGGCTCAATATTTGAAATAAAATTTTAATATAAGTACTTGGTAGAATCGTCAGGAGCTAGTGATGTTCTTCATTTCGATCATCTCTCAATGAAAAGATTAAAGAATTGAGCTAGCTCCACTATTTTGCAAAAAAAAAGATAGTTACTCAGATTATTCTTCATTTTGTAAATAATCTATCTAAAAACTAGCCAACTTAAACTAACCAAGATTCTGAG
Organism: Candidatus Heimdallarchaeota archaeon; assembly: GCA_030603365.1. Taxonomy (GTDB): domain Archaea; phylum Asgardarchaeota; class Heimdallarchaeia; order Heimdallarchaeales; family Heimdallarchaeaceae; genus UBA460. The sequence continues at coordinate 344,649 of JAUVXV010000004.1, read as the reverse complement.
AACAAGTTTTTCTCGAAGTTTTATATGATTCTTCCTATAAGCCATACACAATCTACTAATGAATGAATTAGATTTCTAAGTAGAAAATTAAGAGATATTTCAAAAGAATACATTGCATTTGAAGAACTGATCTACAATAATGAACGATTTATTTTCAATATTAATTCTTTTCTTTGGTATGACTCTAAAAATAACAAATTCGTTCACCTTGAAGATATTTTAACAAATGGAATTGCAAGACATCCTCAAAATGAAAAGAAGAAAAGTATAATTCTTGAGGTAATGTGAAACTTACGAAAAAGTAAATATAGATATGATACAATTAATCAAACGATATCTTCAAGAATTAATCAAGCTTTAACTCTTTTAAACTCAACTTAAAATCTTAGGTTATAAAAGAAAGTTTTATATGAAAGAATTATTAGGTAAGAACAGCTGAGAACAATAAAAGGTGGGCCTGTGGCTCAGTTAGGTAGAGTTTGAACTGAGGTATCAGCAAACGCCTAAAGCAGCAGACTCTTATACGAGTATTTCTCGTGGAGCAATCTGTCGGTCGCCGGTTCAAATCCGGCCAGGCTCACCATTTTCAATTTTCTACTTTTCAAAGTAATATTTTTTCTCTTGCTTTTTGAATTTCTTCATCAACCATTTTATCATAATCTAGTTGAATGGCAGCTCTTTTTCTTCGTTGCTGCCTTTTCTTAGCTATTTGTCTTCTTGCTTCAATTTTAGGGTAAGCCATCCAAGCAAGCACCGCCACCAATGATGTTCCTAAAACAATTCCAATAATTAACTCTGTCCAATTTCTAGGTATTCTAACCATATTTGAATCAAGCGGATACCTATCAACTGCACTTCCCTCACCTATCTTATATGGTTTTCCTGATTGATGATCGCTCCAATGATTCCCCTCCTTTGAAATGGGGTCATACCACAAGTTATTGTCTGATTCTCTATCAACTGCTTGAGAATCTCCAAAAAGCTTACTTAGATTATTATCAATGAACCTATTATGATGTATGTTTAGATAATCACCATTATCAACTATTATAGCATAGTAGGTATTATTTTGAAATAAGTTATATGTCACATTACCCCAACCGTCGTCCACTGAGGGATGAAAAGTTACCCAATCTTGCCAGAAGAGGATAGAGCAGACAAGAAAAACTTATCAGAGAAAAGATAGGAAGAAAAACATGTTGGTAAGAATTGGAATTGCTGCAAAACTGAAAGGAGTCTCGACTAGCACCTTGAGGAGATGGGAAAAGGAACAGAAGGTAGAAACGGCGAGGAGAACATTGGGAGGACACAGAAGGTATACACTAGCTCACCTAGTGGGAAAGAAGGAACAAGGAAGACAACAACCTGCGAAGATGGTGATAGGGTATGCTCGGGTGAGTGCAACCAAACAAAAGAACGAACTACTAAGACAACAAGAACAACTGAGAACCTTTGCTCACCAGCAAGGGTGGGTACTTAAGAACATTTTTTCAGACATTGCTTCAGGGATGAATGAACAGCGAAAAGGTTTACACCTACTCTTGAAAGAAGTAGCTTCTAGTCATCCCTTTGCCATCCTGTGTACGTATGAAGATAGATTAGCAAGATTTGGAACAAAAGTGATACGTCACTATTGCCAAACATTTGAAACGGAAATTGTTTCGATCCACCAAACAGAGCATAATTCAGATGAAAGAAAATTGGTAGAAGATATGATTGCTCTCGTCACCTCGTTTGCGGAAAGGCTCCATCGACAACGGAGAGGGAAAAAGCCTCCTCCTTCCGGGTGATTTTCTACGCGTTTAAATAGCATTTTGCGGATTATATACTGAGATACATTGGGCACACAAACATCAAGTAAACCACAAGTCCCCCCTCTTCTTAGTTCAAGAACGGTGATGAGGAGTTATCAAGTGGTATTTAAGTGTGTAGACCAACCCCAACGAGAAGAAATCAATGAGAGAATAAGAACGCTAGAAGAACAGCAAGAACTGCTACTCACCCCCAAAGTGATCCAACAAGCAGTGGATCTTTATAGAACAAACCCTAAAGAAGGGTTCTTCGTCCGCCAACTTTGCAAGAAGGTGGGACAAAGTCCAAATATAGCTGAAAGTGCGTTTCATTGGTTGTATATAGCTGTCAAGGGAAAAATCGACAAAGAGCAGAAAGTGCAAGGGTTGTTCAACTTTCTCTTGAAGAACCCTCAACAACTGCTAGAATGGATGATATTTGGTCGCTCGCCTTATACCGAACGAAGTCTAGAAAACTATTGGAAACTAAAACGAAGATATATCATCAATCTTCTTACACATACGAGATGGCAAGCAGACTCTTATTGGAGAAAAAAGTACAAGACCACCTATTTCACAGGTTTCTTACAATTTAATGCCGCTCTCCCTTCTACTACACAACATGAGGTCCTCCAAGCTCTAGACGACACAATATTTTACTATACTAACGAATTTTCTCTTATCCCTAACCTTACAAAGAATCAACAGACATTTCTAAAGAAGCTCAAGCTCTTAAAGAAAGAACAAACTACTGTTGTCCCTTACCTTACTTCGTGGATCAACAGCTCTCACCCTTCTCGGTGGAAAAGTCTCAAGAATCTCTCAGAACAACTAGCAAAATTGATAGGAAAGCCTTCACGAAAACTCTTTTCAGCTGTTAGACAGTTACTAGTTTTCACACTCTTTGATCATTACATGCAGAGTGTCCCTCAGTTAGTCAAAGGTCTCTCCCCAGAAAAAGTTGTTCCCCCACCATTTAAACGAAAAAAGCAAGGAAGATTACCAATAAAATTACTCATGAAAAAAAACTATGTTATCACCCGTCAAGGGAATGCACAAGAATTGACTGACCAAGTAAAGAACCAAGGATGGACCGAGCTAGGTTTTCCAAAGCAAGGTAAGAAAAGAGTGACTGCTCAAGTTCATGTTCCAAAGAAAGTAGGAGAGTATCTACACAATGGTGCTCGCATCAAACTCTTCCAAGTAAGTAGTGGACAAGCTCCTAGTTACAAACCTCGAGTGGATGTAGTACTAGAAGGAACACATGGTTGTTTCCATTCCTCTACTCTTCTCCACAGCTATCTGCCCAGAATACCTAGAAACAAGAGTTTGATTCTTGGAGTAGATATTAATCGGTTAGGGGAGTATATGGTGGCATTCAACACCTCTGTACCTCTCCCTCAGGATTTGCTCCACTTAGTAGACCACTATACCCACCTCACAGATACAGTTCTCCCTGAACTTACTCAAGGCTTACTTCGTAAGAGAAAAGCATATGATGCTCATGGGTGTTGCAAACTCAAAGGGGAGCTCAATAGAGTCTATACTCGTCGTAGCAGGATTCTTCGAGAGATTACTCGTCTTCTCCCTCACTTTCTAGCTGCAGTACTGGTGAAAAAACAGTGCCAAGTACTGAAGATTGAACGCTTAACAACAGATCCTACTGGTACTAAAGGCGCCTTAGCTAAAGCTATTTACACCATGCCCGATAGTTTGCTCATTTACAAGAAGGCTGTCTGGTTAGCTTCTCTGGAATTAGGGTATGATGTCCAGTTAGAAACTGTTCTCCCCTATCATACTAGTACCCTTCATTCTGGGTGTGGAGGTGTCCTCGCTCGTGGTCCTGGTCAGTATGATGTTGCTTCCTGCAAGAAGTGTGGTCAACAGGTCAACACTCATGATAATGCTGCCCAAAATATTGCTTCCCTTCCAGGTACTCTCCTTCCTTCTGATTCCTTCCCCTCATCGCACGTGTAGGGGGCCCACTTAAACGACGGTTAGACGCCCTCTGGCAAGTTTAACCAAGTTTCATAACGTGCGTTTCCTGTTGCCCCATTATAATTGCTAAAACATGTTACATTCACAATTTGTGAAGTGTTTTCTAGAACATCGGAAATTCTTATACCATACTCATGAGCTTCTACATATCCGTCTCTGATTATGAAATACTTAGTTGTATTTGTTATATATATACCAGTTATATTAGTTGTTTCAATACTGAAATTATCAATTACATATGGTGCAATTGATGTTCCGTTCCCCTCTAGACTATAATTTAGAAAATCATTATCGTTAAAGATCTCTATTGAAGTATTAAAAGAAGGAGCGTGTACAATTGGATTAAGTTCTGGATTTTTTATAACTGAACTTTTAACCAATTCAGATTGTACAACACTGTTTATATTTGGATTTATCACAAATAATAATGAAACTAGAAAAGCAAACCTTAGTTTTACCATCAGTATGTTCCCTCTAACAATTACATAATTGCTAGAATGCATATTTAATGTTAACTATTTTCTATGCTCATCTCTTCAGCATATTCTCTCTCCCATTCTTTGATAAGATGTTTCTCCCAAGTATCAGTATCTATCAATAGTTTAAGGATTTCTTCAAAATGCTTTCTTTCTTCAAAGATCTGAAAAGCTTCATCTATTTCTATTCCTTCTCTATATAACCAATTATTACACAAGTCTGCTACAAAACTTGCAAATCTTTTATAAGCTGCCCTATGCTCTTTTTTCTGTGTTATAACTACTGTAAATGCTTTCTCGATTTTTTGTACATAAACAATTATATTTTCGCTCTCAAGTGTCTTCAACTCTCCTAACCCTATGGATTTACCCAAATCCAACACAGCTGACATAAAAGCAGTGATAAGAGTAGCATCATAAGGCAAAGAAAGGGTTAGCATTAAAAATACAGGCTGTCCAGTTTCCAATACAATAAGCAAATCTACATCTTGAATGACAAGAGGTCTTTCTAATGAATCATCATCATCTTTCTTAATTATCTTCTTACCAGAAAGAATTGTTTTTCTATTGATTATTAGATTTAAATTTCTCATAAAATGGTAGATTCCTTCTCTTTCTTTTACAAGAAATTCTTCATCTTCAATCCATGGATTACTTTCTTTTATTATTTCTAAAGGTTGAAAATTATCTTTGAAATTCTTCTTGACTCTACCTACTAACGATTCATAAGTACCCTTTTCTTTAACAAGAGTAAGAATATAATCTCCTTTAGTTTCACATACAATTTCATTATTACCAAACTCAATTAATTTAGGAGAGCTTTCTCCGAATTCCCCTATAATTGAAGTTACTGCAGTTATGTAACTAATCACTTCTACATTCTTCTCCTCTGTTCCCCATGTTTCATCGTAGATTCTATAGTATCTACAGGAACCGGAAGTTTTCAGTACAAGAACTGCTTTTATCAATTTCAAAACCCACTAAACCAATATATTTTAAGCAAAGTATACCTTAATAGATAAAAATAACTCTTAAAACCTTTCTTTAAGGGAAATCATGATGAAACAACATTCCTCTGGGGTGCGAGTCACCTATAAATTTGCTGAAACAATTCTAAAGATATTACGTAAATATAAAGCTATAAATCTATCTTTGGAGCTTATTAGAGACAGCGAGCACTTAATAATCCCCATTATTTTGCCTAATGAGAATGTTTTGTCAATTCTAGAAAATTATCAGAGTAAATTTGAGGTTAGTACATTTAATTTCATTCAGAAAGAAAACACTCCAAAAAATCTGTTTGAAGCATTAGAAAATGAAATTCCTACAGAATTACACGACTATATACCCAAGTCATATGATATGATTGGTGATATTGTTGTTGTTGAGATCCATGATGAGATGTTAGACTATAAAGACACAATTGGAAAGGCATTACTATCTCTCTTTCCTTCTATAAATACAGTCTATCGTAAAGCTTCAGCTGTTATAGGTAAAATCAGAGTAAGGAAATTAGAATTACTTGCTGGAGAAGAAAAGTGTGAAACTGTACATGTTGAACATACAATTAAAATCTTCACAGATGTTTGTAAAGCCTATTTCAGTCCCCGTCTAGGACATGAGCATAACAGAGTGGCAGATAAAGTGAAAAATAAAGAAACTATTGTTGATTTGTTTACAGGTGTGGGACCATTTCCTCTTCATATTGCAAAAAATAAAGATGCTATCATTTATGCAGTTGATATAAACAAAGCAGCTCTCAGTTGTTTAGAAAAATCAATAGACTTGAATAAACTTAAGGGGAGTATTGCTCTTATCTATGGGGATTGCAGAAATGTAACTGAATCGCTTCTTGAAGCTGATAAGGTTATAATGAACCTACCTTCTGAAGCTCATGAATATTTGGATGTTGCGTGTCAGATAATAAAACCTGGAGGTATTCTATACTTCTATCAATTTGTTCCAGATGATAATCCAGAGGAGAAGATGATACAAATACTTGAGAAAAAACTAAAAGAACAAAAATATTCTATCAAGGAAATTATAAGTTTTCAAAAGATTAGAGAAAGTGCTCCTCGAGAGATTCATGCATGCTTAGAAGTTTCAATTTTACCAGATTCTACTTGAATAGTTATTTCCATTATAGTAGATGGATTTCTCATTAATTCACGCATTTCTGACGAAATATCTTTTGCAGCTTTGTTTGCATTTATCACTAATGTTTTGGGGCAGACATAGTTACTTGTCCTAATAATTATTGCAGTTTCATCTGTTAAAGAAAGTTCAGCGTGACCTTCACCTTCAATTTCTTCTAAAAATTCATCTATTTTCATTATCACTTTTATTTTACTGTTTTTTTTCCTAATTAAATCTTTAATCTCAGTTGGAAGTTGTTTCAGATTAGTTGTTGTTTTTACACCTAGAATACAGTCTCCTCTAGGTGTTAAATTAGAATCGGTGGTAAATTCAATTGTTGATCTGTGCTTTGAAGCAATATTTGGATGACCATAGCACTTGAAAGAAAATGAAATCATTAACTTAAAATTTTAAGTTGATTTAACTAAATTTCGTTGTTTGATATTTTCATTGGAGAAAAATATACGTTTCGGCAAATTATTTAAATTAATTAACTTTAAATTAGAAACCATTATATTATCGTAATGAAAAATAGGTTTGGTAGTTTCATCAATGTCTCAAGATTTACCCTTAAAGGAAGCTTATGACTGGTTCAATAGTCGTGTTATATCTAATATGTCAAGTTATAGAAATAGTGCAGCAAAACAATTACGTTCTATAAAGGATAAAATAGAAGAAGTAAAAAGTGCCGCGCATAGATTTGATTATTCTGATATTAAAGATCCAGATGTCTATCAGAATTATGCAACAACAATTTATAACCAAATAAATGAGATTTTTGATGAATTTGCTACACCAGAAGAGATTACATATAAAAATCTTGAAGACTTTTTAACAAGCACGAAAAACAAAATTACCACTTGTATGAACATGCTTTCTAAGTATCTAGCTTGGTTGAAAAGAGATAGATCATATAAAGATAAGGTCAGAAGTCTAGACAGAACACTATCTAGATTGAAGGAAGAAGTTCAAAATTTTGAAAATAAGACAATGATTTCTTATTCTGGGATTGTAAAATATGAAAAAGTACTTGATGACATAGAAAGATTAACTCATCTCGTTGAACGAAATCATGAGCTTGACGAAGAAATTGAATCGCATGCTGATGCTATTGGTAAAATAACAAAGGAAATTGACAAAAATCAAGAAGCCTTGAGTGAATTAGAGAACCATCCAGGTTTTGTTCAATTACAGAATAATAGGAAAGAACTGGAACGTATTGAGATTACTATTTCTAACAAACTATCAGAAATAAAGAAACTATCGAGCAAGGTTCTAAGAGCTTCAGATAACAGAAGAATAGAAATCGACAATTATGATAAAGAAGTTCTAAAAAGCATGATTAAAGATCCACTAACTGCTTTTGTAAAAGAACCAGAAGGATATCGAGGGATTAAATCTACACTAAATGCGTTAAAAGAGATTAGTTCTGATCCTGCTATTCAAATGAAAAAGGAAAAATTGCAGCGAGCTTATGAAAATATAGATGAAATTCAGAATGACGAATTACTAGAATACCAAAAGAATGCTAAGTTTCTTATTAAACAAAGTGAAGCAATAGAAGACAAGTTTCAAGATATGCAATTAGACTTGAAGATGAAGAAATTCAAACAGGAAATAGATAATCTAAAGATTGATCGAAATAGAATAACTCTTTCTCTCAGAAGAGAAAAAAAGGACATAGAAGAGGAAATTCAAACCCTAAACAAATCGGTAGAAGAGCATACAGAAGAATTCACGAAACGCTCTATCAAACTCATTTTTTAATGAATATTAGAAAAATAACATATTGGAAAATTTATTTGATTTTGTAAGATTATTGCAAAAATGACCTAAACAAAATAAACCTTAAATCCAACGCAGTCTCATAATAATCAGATGAATCAGATGCACAAATGGACTGCAACACCTGATGAGATTATTGAAGGAAAAACAACTGATGTTTATTTTCTTAGAACTGTACAGTGTTTGGAAGATGATGGACTAGATAAAATTAAAGTTTGGGCGGAAGTTACAACAGGGGGAATTCCAAGAAATGGGAAAAAATTAGTTTTTCTTGGATTACAAGATGTCCTGAATCTGTTTATAGAGGCAAAATTACCTGTTAATATATATGCCATAAAAGAGGGTACAGTCTTACCAAACAAAGACTATAATGGTGTTAAAATCCCATTTCTCATTGTTGAGGGTGTTTATAGAGACTTCGCAATATATGAAACTCCAATGCTGGGATTTATGTGTTTTCAATCAGGAGTTGGCACATCTGCACTAAGACTTAGAATAGCTGCAAAAGACAAGACATTACTCTCTTTTGGAAATAGAAGGATGCCTCCAGCTATAGCACCAACAATTGATAGGGCATGTTATGTAGCAGGATTTGATGGTATTTCATGTGTTCTAAGTGCGGAAAAACTGAATATGTCTGCAACTGGAACAATTCCTCATTCTCTAATAATGATTGAAGGAGGAATCAAAGCAGCTGTAATCTCCTTTGATAGAAATATAGACCCTTCCGTAACAAGAATCGCATTAGCTGATACATTTAACGATGAAAGAGTTGAAGTCTTAGATGCACTTGAAGCAATTGGAGAAAAACTTAGTGGAGTAAGATTAGATACACCGGGATCAAGGAAAGGAAATATGCGAGAGATAATTCAGGAAATTAAATGGGAATTAAAATTAAGAGAAAGGGAAGATATTAAGATTTTTCTCAGTGGAGGATTAACAGAATCTTCAATTCTTGAATTTCGAGATATAGTCGACGGGTTCGGAATTGGGACCTATGTTGCAAATAGCCCAACCATAGATTTTGCATTTGACATAGTTAATATTGAGGGAAAAGCTATTGCAAAACGAGGAAAATTTGCTGGAAGAAAACAAGTGGGTTACTGTGAGAGCTGTGACATTTATTTATGTGCACAATTTGAAGAAGAAAAAATTCTTTGTCCATCATGTAAGTTTGAAATGACTAAAATGCTTGAGAAATTTATTGAAAATGGTGAACTTATTACAATTTTACCTACTGAAAAAGAGATTCAACAACATATTCAAAACCAGAGAAATAACGAAGAAGAGATGCAGTAGAATAAATTTTGTTGCCCCACCAAATAAGTTTAAAAGTAATGTTGAGAAAAAAGAACAAGCAATAGCTGTATTTATAATATTAAATAGGGCTATTATAACGAAGGTAATCCAGATGGCTTTTGGTTTAACATTCGAGAATAAAACAAATGAGTTGAAAACAACTCTTAGTGATTTGAAGATTAAAGTACCTGAAATTGAGAGTGCTGCAATTGTATCAATCGAAGGATTACCAATAGCATCAGTTCTACCTCAAGAAATTGAGGAAGCCAGATTAGCTGCTATGACAGCTGCTATGTTATCTTTGGGTGAGAGAGTAGCACAAGAGATGCAAAGGGGAGAATTGGAAAAAATCTTCATTGAAGGTGCTTACGGGTATATTATAACAACAGCTGCAGGTCAGAACGCAGTGTTAACAGTTTCAGCAAGAAAGGAAGCAAAACTTGGTTTAGTCTTTCTTGATATGGCTCGAGCAGCTCAAGAAGTAGAGCGACAACTAAATTAAGGTAATTCTCTTTTTCTAAAAATATTTTCCATTCCTTTAGTACTATGTAAGTATATAGTAAAACCCAAACACTAAGATAATGTCATAATACGAAAAATAAATAAAAACTATATCATTTCAAAGTTTGAGCTGAATAAATGAGCAATGCAATTGAAGACAAAGATGCAACTGTAGATTTAGTTGTTACTTTGGGAAAACTCGAAGAAGACATTAAAAAACTTAGAAGCAATAGGAATGAACATAACCTACTTACAAAAGAGGTTTTGAGTAAGAGAAATGAGGTTAACAAAGAGATTCAAGAGCTTCTAGATAAGGCTAAAGACTGTATGAAGAAAAGAGATGGTCTAAATCAAAATGTTAAGGATAAGAAACAGGGACGTAAAAATCTTCAAGAAAAATTGCTACAAGATAAAAACACACTAGAAGAAATTGTGGAAAAAGAAAAAATAATAGACAAAGGGAGTATTCGCAAGAAAAGAGGAGCTATGATAGGTTTAAGCAAACGAATAGATAAAATAGAGTGGGAGTTACAAACAAGTGTTTTGAAACCTGAACAAGAAAAAGAAATGATACAAATTTTAGAAAAACTTTCAGAACAAGCAAATAAATTAGCAGAAGAAGTCCACATAACTACAAAACAAACAGAATTGTGGAAAAGAATCTCTTCAGCTCAAAAAGAAATAAATGTGTTACACGTTCAGATTGTTGATTCTGCAAAAGAATCACAAATCTATCATAATTTAATGAATCAACATTTTCATGAAGTCAATAATTTGAGAAAAACTGCAAACGACTTTCATAAGAATTTTATCACAAACAAAAAAGCAGCTGATGGTTATCATAAAGATTTTCTATCCAAAGTTACAAAAAAGAATGAATTAAGAAAACAACTCAAGAGCGCTCAACAAGAACACAGGAAGAAAATAAAAGAAAGGATAAAAAGCAGTATAGAAAAGAATGTTAAGAAAGCCTATGATAAATATCAAGCTGGAGATAATCTCTCACTAGACGAATTTAGGTTATTAGTTGAGAATGGTATGATTTAGCTATCTAAAAATCATCCAATCTTGGAAATCTTCAATTGATAGCAAATAATCAGCATAAATTAAACAGTTTTGAATGGCATCTTTAGAAGTTGTTATTAGTAGAATTTCAGTGGATTCTCTTGCAGATGCTATCAGAGGCAACAGTACCTCATCAACAATCCCCAAACATAAAACATCTATTTGTTGGGTGAAAACAGCATCCATCCCTTCAAGTGCAATATGAATATCCTCGTCAGAAGGGACAATTATTGGAGATATACCTAGTTTAATTAAGATTCCATATTCCGCAGGTTTAAGTTGGTGATCAAATATTGCAACGGATTTTCGAATGCTTCCAATTTCCTTTACTTGATTAAGAATTTTATTTATTTGGTCTTCAGAAAGCGTTTCAATTAGTTTACCTGTAAAAATACAACTAATGTTTTTCCCATGTTTTTTTAGAATATTCAGGACTCTTTCTGTCATATCTCAAAAAGTATACAATTAAACATCTATAAATAAGTTCTTTTCTAAAATATACTAAAACCTGAAAATAGTTGATATAAAAAGAAATTAAAAGAGGAAAAATCTGAATTTCTTGAACTGATATCCTATCTCATCTGTTTAACTGGACACCGGTGTCAATTATGAAACTGACAACACCAAGATTTATCTACAAATTATATGAAAAAAAACTTTCTTCTGAAATTAAAAATAGACCCATCCCAGAACATATAGGTATAATTTTAGATGGGAATAGAAGAGGAAGCAAAATACTAGGTATAAATTATATAAAGGGATATCAGCTAGGTGCTGAAAAGTTGGAAGAAGTATTAGACTGGTGCTGGGAACTAGAAGTAAAGGTAATCACTTGTTGGATTTTTTCAACAGAAAATTTTTCACGTCCAAAAGATCAAGTGGACAGTATAATGAACTTAGCTGTCAAATACTTTCAAAAAATTAGGAATGATAAAAGAATTATCAAAAATAAGGTAAGAATCAGAGTACTAGGAAGGCGCAATATGCTTCCAGAAGAGGTCCAAGAAGAAATCAAATTAACTGAAGAAGCAACAAAAGATCATGATAAATATGATCTAAATCTCTGCATGGCTTATGGGGGAAGAGCTGAAATAGTTGATGCATTAAAGGAAATTCTCAAAAAAGCACAAGAGAAGAAAATAATCCTAGATGATGTTGATGAGAAGCTTATCAGTAATCACCTTTATACAGATAACATTCCTGATCCTGATTTAATTATTCGAACTTCAGGTGAAGAAAGACTTTCTGGTTTTCTTTTATGGCAATCTGCATTTTCGGAATATTATTTTACTGATGTTCATTGGCCTTTATTCAGAAAGATTGACCTCTGGAGAGCTATCAGAACTTATCAAAGAAGAGAAAGAAGATATGGACAATAACTTATTCTAACATAATATTATTCATAGAAGTCGTCTCTTTGACCCCATTCTCTTTCTAATAAAGCTATAAGAGTATCGATATTATGTCCCGTATTTGCACTTATAGGGACAAGATTCCCTGTAGATTTGAACTGGTCTAAAATCTCAATCATGCTAATACCTAGCTGTTGAGACATATTTATTTGCCCATAACTTTGAATAGAAGAGACCAATGTTTCTGGTGAATCAATCCATGATTCAAGAGATTCCATCTGTTCTTTTTCTATAATATCTGCTTTAGAAATTGTTGTGATTTGAGGGAGTGATAATTGGAAATTCACAGACATACTCAATAATACTATGCTTGAAAATCCTTCTGGTCTAAGAACTAAAGAAGGGTCAATTAGAAATATAGATGCTGGTTGTCCTCCTTCAGCTAAAACGGATGAAATCAAACGGCCACTACTTCGATAAGCAAACAATTCTATCTGTCCAGGAGTATCGATTAATAGATATTCAGGTTCGATATACTCAATTTCTGATTGTATGTGATCAATTTTTGTAGCAATGAGATCCATGCTAGCAATCATGGCCCCATTAGGCCCAAGTTCCAATTTATCTGTTAAATAATCAATATTAACAATGTCTCTGACATCAATATCGGGGTTGTAAGGTAAACGTCTAACTCCAGCGTCTAAATTTAGAGTTGCTACATTTAGTTTCTTCTCATTAAACCAATCAAGAAGTGTTCTAGTTAATACTGTTTTACCGCTACCAGCGGTACCTAGCATGAAAATAGGATAATATCTTTTTGCCATTTTTATTCAACTAATGTTTCAATTTTAATATCTGGAATATTCTCAAAGATTAATGTTTGAAGTTCTTCTACAGCTGCATCTACTTCAGATTTAGCTTTTTCTCCTAAACCCGAAATGTGAATTATTATGCCTTCTTTATCCTTGTAAGCTGGATGAGATTTGATATATAATTCATTAAATTTATCTTTCACGGATAAGATAAATGGTGCCAACTGACTTTCAATACTTCTGAAAATTTGAAATTTTTTCTCATATAACACTCTATCATTATCTTCCTTCAGACGTGGTATAATATGCCTCGAGAAAATATCTTTCATCTCAGTAGGAACACCTGGTAAGCAGTAAATTTCTGTTCCCAAGTAATTTAAGTAACAACTTGGAGCACCGCCTACATAGTTCCTTAGAACTTCAGATTTTATTGGTAAAAATGCCATCTTCCGTCTTTCTTTGGTAAGATCCGCATTCTTACGACTATAAAATTCTCGAATTTGATTAAGAGCTTCTTTGTTCTCTATTAGATCAATTCCGGTTGCTTTGGACACTACTTCTAATTGTATATCATCATAGGTTGGCCCCAACCCGCCTGATATTAGAAGCAAATCGGGTTTTCTTTCAAATACTTCTTGAAAGAACTCTACAGCTAATGTCAAATCATCTCTTATACAAGTCACACGTCTAACTTCAAACCCCAGTTTTGTTAATTGCTCACCTAGATATGTAGCATTGGTATTAATCGTAAAACCAATCAATAACTCATTACCCAAACAAACAATCTCAGCTGTTGGTATGTCCATCGTATAACCCCTTTATTTTTCCCTTTCAATCCCCATCTTTGCTATTTCAAGTAAGAATTTCTTATATTTTTCATTTATTGGAGGTTGAATCTTATCCAAATACATAGTACATTCGTGATATAATTGCTCTGCTTGTTTTCTTGAATATTCCAAAGATCCTGTCTCTACAATTATGTTTCTGACTTGTTCTATTTCGTCAGGAGTTGAATTTCTATTGCCTACAACTTTTTCAATAGTTTTTCTTTGATCGTCATCAGCTGTTTCTATTGCTTTGATAAGAAGTAAAGTCTTCTTCCCTTCTTTTAGATCACTATCTGTAGGCTTACCAGTTTTTTTAGAATCACCAAATGTTCCTATAATATCATCTACAATTTGGAAAGCTATTCCTGCTGTGCGAGCAAAATCACCCAAAATCTCTATCTGCGAATTATCAGCTCCTGCTAAAATCGCCCCCATTTTGGCTGCTGATTCAAATAAAGCAGCTGTTTTTCCTATCACCATTTCTATATATTTATCTTCAGAAATAGCAAATTTGCCCATCAAGTCTGTTTCGATAATTACTCCTCTTACTACCTTGAAAAATCCTTGATTGAATTCTAGTGATGCTTGGAGTACTTTGTCTGGTGAAAAGTCATTGACATGAATCGCATTATATGCGAGATTATACAAAAAATCACCACCGAGGATACCCATTGCGATTCCAAAATCTTCAGGATTTTGAGTACTTTCTTCATAGTTAAGTGAAGAATAACCTGCCAGTGTTTTATGAAAAGCACTCATTCCTCTTCTTGTTTCTGCATTATCCATTATATCATCATGTATAAGACTAGCATTATGAAGTAATTCTAGAGAGAGAGATGCCTTTATGATTCCGTCTTCATTAACATTAGGATCAATTGCTATACTTGAAAAGAACATTAAAACTGGTCTTATTCGTTTACCTCCAGAAAAAAGGAATTTCTCAATTTCTTTATAGAAGTATTTTAAAAAGGGATTATCATAGAAAGTTTCTGATTTTTCTTGTAGAAATTCTTTCAGTGTTTTGTCCACTTTCTTAAGGATGTTATCATACTGTGTAAGAAACATAATTATCGTCCTAAGCTTAGTCGGCTTACGAAAAGAATCGTACTATTAAACATTTATTGATTGTTTACTAAATTATTCACAAAGCACAAGATATTTGAAATAGCTTTATAGAAATTAAGTGAGTAAAATGGTTAATTCGACAAACTTTCAAAATTCAGCTTCAGAGATTGAAGGAAGACTCTTGAAGAAAGATGGTATAAGAGATGATTTGCTAAAGCTTTCCAGACAAACCATTAAATTTGCAGGGCAAAGTATTGAAAGCTTTCATAGAAATAACATAGAAGAAGCAAAAACAAAACTTAGTGAAGCAAAAACTGCAATAGGTAAAATCAATAGTTTTCTAAAAGAGGACCAAAAAACTTTCAATCTTGGAATTGTTGGAGTTGCAATGCAAGAGTATGTTGAAGCTAGATTATTTCTTGATGTGATAGAAGATAGAAATTTGTCAAATGTAGAAGAATTAGAGGTAACGGATCAAGCTTATCTTCTAGGCATAGCTGATTTAATTGGAGAACTAAGAAGGTATTCGTTAGAAAGACTTGTTGAAGGAGATGTTACTAAAGCTAAATATTTCTACAATATTATGAAAGAACTTTATGGAACCTTTCTACAAATCGATTTTGGAAAAAATCTTATTCCCGATCTTCGCAGAAAAAAAGATACAGCAAGAGTATTAGTTGAACGCACACTATCTGATTTATTTGTAGCGCAACAAAGTAAAAATCTAGAAGAAAAGCTTCAAGAAATGAATAAAAACTAACTTCAATCTTCAGGAAAGTGAATAATTACCCCTATGTCCATAAGATTGGTTCCAGTATAACCAGTAATTAATTCACCACCATACTTTTTGAAAAAGGAATTTGTATCGTTCTTCTTTAAAGCTAAACGAGCTTCTTGTATTCTTTTTGTTTTATCTATAGTGAAAGGTCCTATCAAGGCTCCTGCAGCTTCGGAATTACCATCCATACCATCGGTTCCCAAAGACAAAAGATATACAGAATTGTTTGTTGTCAATGAAAGAGCAAAAGATAGAGCTAGTTCTTGGTTTCTACCACCTTTACCTTCTAGAGACCTAAGAGTAACTGTGGTTTCACCTCCAAAAATCAAATTCAAAGCTGATTTGGGCTCTTTAAATCCTTCTTCCACAAAACTAGCAATCTTCTGTGTTATTTTTTGAGCCAATTTTTCTCCTACTTCTCTTGATTCTCCTGTAACTGATTCGTCAATAATCTCTGATACTCCTTTAGTGTTAAGATGTTCATTGATACGTTGAAGTAATGTGGTATTATCTCCAATGATGTGATTTTGAACATGATTAAATAACTCAGTTTCTGATGGAGTATCTGGAAGAACTGAATTCAATCCTTTGGCTAATATGCTGGAGATACTATCTGGAATTAAAGGCATTAAAGAATAATTAGTAAATATTCTTTCGCAGTCTATCCAATTTGTTTCATCTGGTGCTGTAGGACCAGATGCTATACTAGAGATATCATTTCCAATAACATCAGAGATTATCAAACTAACAATGAAAGCTTCAGTTTTTTGAGCAAGTTTTCCTCCTTTAATTCTAGAAAAATGTTTTCGAACGGTATTAAATTCTTGAATAGAGACATTACTGGACAATAACAAATCTACAAGTTTCTCGTAATCTGAAAAAAGAATATCATAATCCGGTTGTTCCAATAATGCACTTCCTCCTCCAGAAATAAGAAATATGCACAAATCTTCTTTGGTTGTTTTTTCTAAAAGAGAGATAACCTCTCTAGCAGCTTGCACACTTTGTTCTGTTGGTTTTGGATGCCCTCCCTTGAAGAAGATCAAATCATCATATGCTTTAAAATATTGATCACAGTCGTCTGGGGATACGATAATAATACGAGAAAAGTTCTTAGGGAATCTTTCAATAACCCATTTAGCCATCTTTTGAGAAGCTTTTCCGAAAGAAATAAGGTAGAAATTCTTGTATTGGTTTATAGTATATTCTTTATTATTGATTTTTATTTTAGCATCTGAAATAGAAACTGATGATGACAACATTTTTGCTGGTTGAGCCTCATTCAGAATGAAATCAGTAAGATTGACAATAGTGCTAATATTTGCTTTCTCTTTTTCATTTCTTCCCAAGTCCAATAGTAAAGACTTGTTTTTGACGAACATACAAGGAAGATAATCCAGAAAGAATAAGAAAGTTTCTCAAAATTGATTCGAAATACAAGAAAATTCATTTCTTACGATAATTATGATTAATTATATCTTGCACGATTTTAGAGGTAGATTTTCCTGGGACATACTTCTTCAATCTAATGATTTTAACATGAGAATGTCCTCTAGTTGAGATGCTGCTATACAATGTTTTTTCTTCTTCAGCTTGATCATAACCAAGTGCAATAATATCTGGATGGATAAGATCAACAGTGCTTATAAAATCTGTTTCACTCCCTTTTACTACAGCATCCACACTTTTCACATTTTCTAGAACTTTAGCTCTATCATCTAAAGAATTGTTAGGTGGGTGTTTCTTTAGTCGCTCTACATTCTTATCGGTAGCTAAAATAACAACTAGTGCATCACCTAAGAATCTCGCTTGTTCTAATGTAAACAGATGACCTATGTGGATTATATCATACGTTCCACCAGTCAGTACTACAGAAATTTGTTTTCTCCCCAATTGAGTCAAAAGGATTTTTTTTTCTGAATCAATAGTCAAGGAATCCTTTGTTATTAAAGAAGAAATGAATGATTCTAGAAGATTTGCAGACATTTCTAATTGCCTAGTTAGAACTGAGAGATCAGATGTAAGTCCTGTAAGATTATTAACATAAATTTGTCTAATTATCCTTTTCTCTTCAATTCCTACCATGGTTACTCATTTCCTTAATCATGTGTTAAAGGGAATTCAATTACTATTTCATCACCATCTGCTAGATTCAGTATATCTCTTATACAAACTTTGCTAATCAATTCCAGAACATTTGCACCATAATGCGTTCTGCGCGGAATTATACCAGCAACTTTGTCTTCAAGACCTATGACTTTCAGAGGATAACACAAAACATCATCGAAAGGCCTTTCTTCACTCTCAAAACCAGGGATTATTACTGGCCATGAACCTCTAATTAAATCCAGATGATCAATGTAATTATTTCCAATTCTAACATTTAAAGTTCCATGATATGGTTTATATCCCAACTGGGATTGAAAGGATTTCATATAAGCTGGCCTTGATACATAGTATTTTCCCTCTCCTCTACCTGAAAAAACAGTTCCTTTCAGTTCAATAAATGTTAAGTCAGGATGTAAGGCTTTTTCTAATTCAAAACGAAGTTGATCTAAAATGTGTGTTCCTTGAGAAGTTAACATAACTAAGGATCCTTTTGGTGAAGATTTCCAAGTTACAATTCGCATTTCATTCAATTTCAGAAGACAACGTGATGCGGTTTGCTGTGAAATCTTAAAGAAATTTGCAAGTTGAGTTGTAGTTATCTCTATTTCTTTCTCAGCTGCTCTATTCTGAGCAAGGTATATTAAAAGAGAGATTTCTCGACTTGAGAGGCTAAATATATCCATTGTTAGCACCAATTTTGCGTTACCCTACATAAAAAAGGGAAGCTACTTAAGCTTTTCAATAAGACATCGAGAGGTAGGGCGTCAAAGCAATTAGATACTATTTTATATTGCTATGCGAAACCAAAGTTATGGCTAAAGAAGAGACCATCATCGAACAATGGGAGAGAGTTAAGGCTCCAGCTGTTCCAGAATTGACGGAAGTAAAACTGAAACTAAGGGAAACAGCTTTACTTGTTCTTGATATTCAGAATCAAAATTGCAATCAAGATAGAAGACCTAGATGTGTCAAAACATTACATAATGTTCAGATGTTGTTAGAAAAATCGAGAAAAAGTGAGATGCTAGTTATTTACACTTTGACAAGTGCAGCTTCTAAAGCTGACGTGAGAAGAGAGGTACTTCCGCGAAGAGATGAACAGATTGTAAAAGCTGGTGTGGATAAATTTTATCAAACAAATTTAGAGGATCTCTTGAAAGAGCATAAGATTAAAACGGTAATAATTGTTGGAACTTCTGCAAACGGAGCAGTTCTACATACAGCTACTGGAGCAGCTAAAAGAAAATTAGAAATAATTGTTCCTGTTGACGGTATTTCTGCTACCTATCCGTATGAAGAACAATACACAGTTTGGCATCTATTGAATGCGCCAGGTACGAGGAAAAGAGTTATACTAACAAAAGCAAAGATGATACAATTCATCTGAATTTTCGATAACAACATAAACAAGTAATAACTTTGTAATAATTTGATGTAAAACGAAAGTTTTATTAAAAGAGCAGAAACAGAGGAAACGTAACGGGCTTGTAGCTCAGCTAGGCAGAGCAGCAGGCTTTTAACCTGAGGGTCGCCGGTTCAAATCCGGCCAAGCCCGCCAATCTATATTCTCGTGAAAAATCTATTTCACTAGATTCAGACTTGATATCAATGAAGAAAGAAATCCTTAATGATGCTTTAATCTCCTCTCAAAAAGAGAGAGAACCAACTTCTTTTGAAAAATTAGATACTTTTCCTGAGATTGTTCAAAAATATCTTCGTCTTGTTCTGAAAGAAGGTATTGAACCAATATATTACGCTAGGTTATTACATAGTGGTGAATTTCGAACAGATCCAAAACAACCTTGGTTTTCCATCAAGGGTTTTTATCATTATTTATCCGAAAAACCTGCGTTCTTCTGGAAAGGAAAAATCAAACCTTTACCTATTTTAGTAATAACTGCTAGAGATTTCTATTATAAAGGGAAAGGAGAAGTCAAGATTAGACTCAACAAAATTATTCCAATGGGGAAAGATACAGGTCCTGATATGGATAAAGCATCTCTTCTTAGATTCATCTCTGAAATGCCATTATTCCCCTCTGTTTTTCTTACGGCTAATTACATTAGATGGGAGGAAATTGATTCTACTTCTGCTCGAATCTTCATTGAAGATGAAGGACTAAAAGCAGAGGGAATTTTCACTTTCAATGAAAAAGGAGAAATTATTAGTTTTGAAGCTGAGAGAGCTAGATTAACTAGATCGGAATCATCTATTGACAAATGGGGAGGCTATTATGAGAATTATCAGGATTTTGGAAGCTTTAGAGTTCCAACATATTTTGTTGGCATATGGTATCTCCCTGAGGAAGATTTCGAATATGTGAGATTTAAAGTTGAAAGTATAGAATTTAACAATCCCTAATAATCTTCTTTTATTTTGCTTCTTCTTATTGTATAATATGCGCCTTCTGTATATTTTTCTTGTTCTATTCCTCCCCTGAATGTATTTACATTCAAACCCTTTTTTTTCGCAACCCAATAAGCAAATAGTGGCGCAACCACACCATATGGAATTATTGAATATTCCTCTGACCCATAATATGGTATGTCAATCCACATCCCATGTTCAAAGGTTGGGGACTTATTTGATAAAACAATTGAATTTGCTTTGATAATAGTGTGAAGTACTGGGGCTATTTCTGATACCCTTAAAAGAGATTCACCTTCTGGTGCTATGAACATAACTGGAGTATTTTCTTCTGTTATGAAATAAGCAGTATGACAGTATTCCTCTATTTCTTTACTAAAGCCAGGAAGAGAGAATTCATACATCTTGAATTCTCCGAAAAGAGCATTTCCATAATTAGGTCCAGATGCTGAAAAAATATGTCTTGAAGCATCACAAGATTCTATCCCTAGTTCTTTTATTAGTGAGTTACTTACTATTTTTCTAATCGAATCAGGAATAGCTAATAATTCTGAATAATCTGGGTCTTTTTCAAAACTTTTTGCTAATAATAACAAAGCCATTTGCACAGCTGTATAACTCTTTGTTTGAGGTACATCATGCTCATATCCCACATACTTACTACTTATTTCTCCATCATATGAACTTGTTTTCAAAGATTCAACCTGTGACGACTTTGCATAAACAAAATCATCTGAAATAAGGGCTACTTTGCTTTCAGGATTATTTGTTATCGAAAGTATTGAACTATTTTTACTCCTCGCTGCATTTATTGCTTCAATTATCCTTGGTGTTTTTCCACTTACTGAAATGGGAACCAGTAATGTTTTTTCATCAAGTAAATCATGAAATTTATATCTATATCTAGAAAGTTCCATAGGAGGAAAAGCAAACGTGGAATAACCATTCTTGTTAAATGCTGCTTCACTGGTCAGAGCTGCACACAATGAATCTCCACACCCAGTTAATACTATTCTTTGGATATCTTTTTTTTCTCTCAGATTGTTTACTTTTTCATGTATTTGATCCTTGCTTTCTTTTATTAAATTCTGCAAGTAAACTGGTTGTTCGTTTATTTCTTGAAGCATATAATCAATCATTTGCAGTCATTCTAACGACCTTTAATCTCTTTTTTAGTTTATCTCTTTCCAATTCCTGAAAGTACCGCTAGCTAAAATCTACAAAATTCTTCTCACCTTATCTTAAACAAACTGTTATTTTTCTTATGTACCAGATTCTTTTTATTCTATTTTTTTATCCTTGCATACAAACTAAACTGGTGTAAAATTGAGATTCTTCCAACCACTATCACAGTATGGTCTAGCTAGAATATTAGCTGAGACAAGAACCAGAACTCATTTGTCACCAGGTATTATTGACATCGAAAAGTCAAGTAATTCAGATGATTATGCTGCTTTCTTTGATATCTCTCTACCCCCCAGCTATTCTAATACTGACAAAATCTTGAATTTGCATTGGAATATTCCTGAAGAGAAGAAAGAAAGAGCTTTAGCTACTTCTTTCCTTTACTCCTTACAACCTTTTTATTCTTCATCTATTGATGATGAACTGTCTAAAGCAGATTACAATACTTATGTTGAGAATTTTCTGTCTTTACAAGATATACATAAACAAATCTACTTTTTACCTATAGATTTCATTGAATCAGAATCTTTTGACTCGGTTCTAAAAACCGATATGTCTCTTATTGCTTTAATTGGGTTAGATAAAATATTCAACAACCAACGAAAACTATCAGAAGTATTGGTTAATCTTAAGGAAAAAATCTCTCCAGATATTGCTATTTATCTCCCAGGTCCCATAGCTCCTTCAAATTATTCTTTTCTAATTTACATGGGGATTGATTTTTTTGATAACTCTCTTTCCTATTATACATCTGAAAATGGATATTTCATTCTGGGAGACAGGTTATATCCCCTAGACAAGTATCCTAAATGTTACTGCCAGTATTGTTCCCAAGATCCAAAGGATATACAAGGTCATAATGAGTTAATGATGAAGAATGAAATTGCTAAAGTAAAGTATGCTCTAGAAGAAGGGACATTAAGGGAATTAGTAGAACAGGATATACATAAATCAGTAACTTTTGCCGCCTCATTAAAGCACCTTGATAAGAAATATAGCAAAGTATTCAGAAATAGAACGCCAATCATCTCTTCAACAAAGATAAAATGTATAGGTGAAGAATCACTCCATAATCCAGTAATTTCAGAATATAGGGAGAGAATAAGAACTAGATATAAGCCAAGTTTAAAAGATAAAATTATTTTATTGTTACCTTGTTCAGCAAAAAAACCCTATTCTTTTTCACGTTCTCACATGTTATTTCGTGGTGCTATTAAGAAAGCTGGAAAACAAGTTTTCCACACATTATCTGAAATTATAGTAACTTCTCCTTTATCTGTTGTTCCAAGAGAACTTGAGAGTATTTATCCTGCAAGATTTTATGATATACCCGTAGCTGGTGTTTGGTCGGATGAAGAAATAGAACTTACTTCAAGATTACTGTTGGATGTTTTATCTCATTATCCTAAGGATATAAAGATAGTAAATCATATGCATGGGCATGGCTATCAGCATATTGTTGACATCGTAAGAAAAGAAACTTCATTTGAGATTATAGACACTTCCTCAGAGAATCCGCCAACTAATCCAAATTCCTTAAACAATCTAACTGATACTCTTTACAATCTTATTGAAAATCAGACAATAGAAAAGGATAAAATTCTGTCTTCCAAAATTAGAAGACTACAGTTTACAGCTGATTTTCAGTATGGTCAAGGTACAGGAAGTATTCTTTTTTCAAAAGACATTAAGGTTAAAGGTAAGTATCCCAGACATTTGCAAATATTTAGAGGAGGAGAACAAATTGCTAGTCTTTCATCTGAAACAGGATACCTTTCTATTCTGCCAAAAATAGCTCAAGAAATTCTTGATAAAACTCTAAATAAACTAGAATTTGGAGTTGACCAAGTATTAGGAAGCAACATCTATGCTCCCGGATGCATAAATGCAGATACAACCATTCTTCCAAATGATGAGATTTTTATCGTTCATGAAAACAAGGTCATTGCGACTGCTAAAGCCCTAGTTTCGGGTATAGATATGAATAAGATGACTTCTGGTAGTCTAGCAGAAGTCAGGAAGAAATTGAAGGTGAGAAAATGAAAATTAACCCTACATTTTCCTCGATGATTAGAGAGATAAGAGAAAATTCTCTTAAGGATAGAGAACATTCAAGAAGAATTGTTCATTGGGTAGAAGATCACCGCTTACGTTCAGGTGCAGGAAAAGCTTTAGTATTTATTCTTCCAACTCGAGGATGTTCTTGGGCTCTTTCAAAAAGTGGGGGATGTTCAATTTGTGGTTATATCTATGATAATCCACAACAACCTGATTTTGATATAATGCTTGAATCATTTCAAAAGATTCTTGAAGATACTATTGAGAGTGAATGGGAATATTCTTTGAAGCTATTTACAAGTGGGAGTTTTTTGGATAAAAAAGAATTGCCTTTGGAAATCCAGAAAAAAATCCTGAAAGAATCTTCGAAATACGACCAAATCAAAGAGATAGTCCTAGAATCAAGACCTGAATATGTAACTGATGCAGTCTTACAAAATATTGCAGAAAATACAGAAATAAGTAAAATTGAAATTGCCATTGGATTAGAAAGTGCTAATGATGATATACTTCAAAATTCTATAAATAAAGGATTCTTTTGGGATGATTTCGTAAAGGCAGCAGAGAAAACAAGAGAAAAAGGAGCGAAAATCAAAGCGTATCTGTTGTTCAAACCACCATTTCTCTCTGAATATGATTCAATTCAAGATATTCTTGAAAGTGTTTCCAAAATTGTTGAATTGGGGGTTGATACAGTATCAATTAATGCAATTAGTATTCATAGGGGAACATTTCTTTCACAATTATTCGAAAAACAAATGTATAGAACTCCTTGGTTATGGTCTTTATTGCACTTATGTAGGGAAATTAAAGAACAATATCCAGATTTAAGATTAATCTGTGATATTGTTGCAGGAGGGAGCGAAAGAGGAGCACACAACTGTGGTACGTGTGATAAGGACATTATCGCTATTCTAAAAGAATTTACTGTAACTCAGGACAGTGACATATTAGATGAAGAAATTAAGTGCTCCTGCAAAACTGAATGGAAGGGTTTTCTGTTCAGTGAAAAAATATCTAACTCTGAGATGTTGAACAAATATTAGAAGAGATTGATTTTTGTTAGTAATCTATTCTGTTTCTTTATAATCTAGAACAACATTTTTGATTCTTGTAGCTAGTCGCTCAAAAACAGGTGCCATCAAGACAGCATCTACTTCCTTTGTTGCAACCGCGTATATGAAATTGCTTTCATTGAGAGGAACGAATATAATCTGATACTTATCAGTTATTTCTATTGAATTTTCTATGTCTTCATCATTCATAATCTCAATTATATTTTCCAGATATTTGTCGCAAATCTTCAAAGTTTTTTGAATGAAATCCTCTTCTAAGTGACCACTTTGAAAGAAGATCTGAGCTTCTTCTTGATTGTGTTCTACAAATACTAAATGATCAATTCCTGAGATACTAGTAAGGATATTAAAAGAAACGGCACTGAGCATTTGATCCTTAGTAAGAGGTTCTTCACTCTTTCCCTCTTTTTTTGTAATTGTAGCTTTTTCTTGTTCTTTGTGTCCTGATTGTTTTGTATCTAACATTAAATCATCAAAACTTATAGGAATGTCAACAAAATCGAGATCAAAATCTAGCTTTGCATACTGTTTTCTTTTTGTTTTCTCGGGGGATTTATTTTGAGGTGCTTTAAAAATTGGTTCAAATAAACTTTCTACAGTTTGATTGTAAACTGCAGAGGCTCCTGAAAATACTTGTTCAGGATTTGAGCTATGGAATTTAGCTCTTGATCTATCTTCAAATTCATTAGCCAGGAACCCAAGAACTCTATTAGCTACTTTCCTTTTTTCAATTCCATGACTTAATACATATGTTATGTCTTGGATTTTACGAAAAGAAATTTTTGATTTTGATAATTCAATTGTCCCATAATCAGAAATCTTTGTATCTTCAGCAAAAGAGCAGATTGCTTTGACAACATTAGTTAGAATATCAAGGGGGCACTTTTCTTCCTTAAAGATGCTCTCTTTGTAGATTATCCCATCTTTATTTCCTAAGAAGAATCCATAAATATCTGAAGCATTTTCAGCTACAAGTTGAACAGCTTTGTTTGTCGTCTTAATCTCCTCTATTTATGATATATAGTTAATCTCTTTTTATTGATTATTATATCTGAAAATAGAAGAAGCAACAATAATGTTATTCATTTCTATACCCCTAAGATGATAATACAAAAGCAATATGCATTACATCTTACAAAATGAATATAAGTAAGCCTTTTTACCAATTCATAGAATATAATCAACAACTCATCATCTAATACAATATATTCAACATGTTATACCTGGGATACAAATGGAAGATAACCTTGTATCAGATACTTTAGAAGAATTCTTGTTACTACTAAAAAACAACGAAATAGCAGATAGTAGGAAGAGGAATAATATGCTTCTAAAGATTGCAAAGTCATTGAAAAACACTTTAGACCCAGCTATAATAATTATCAGTTATTATAATTCAGAAAACCTAAGTCTTGTTCCTTTTTGTGTTACTGATGAACAAACAAAATTTGATAATCTGGAAATAGAAATAGACTTTTTTGATGATAGTAAGGATCCATTTGCTGAAGCATTTAGTAGTTCAGAGCTTACTTGGGCAACTCTGGAACAAATCTCTGACAATTTTGACTATAAACGTGTTTTCCATGAGATGGGAGTAGTTGATATCATTATTTCTCCTTTAGTTTCCAATGCTCGTAATATAGGAGCTGTAAATGTTCTACTATTTGCTGATACTGTCAAATATAATAAAGAAAGATATCTAAAGATCATAAAAGAATCCACATCTCTAATCTCCGACACATTAACTTCTTGGGTCGATGAATATCTTGCTACATTAAAGCAACATCAAACTGACTTGATTGTAGAAATGTCAAATTTAACACTTGAAACAACAGAAATTCAATTAATTCTCAATAGAATTTTACCTCGAATCAAATCAGAAACTGGTATAGAACATATGGGGGTTTTTATAAAGGATATTAATGAGGTTTCACTAATTCAACATATAGGGTTGAATGAAGAAATAACTCAGTACTATAGTTCTCCAAATCTTGATGTTTCAAGTCTCCAGTATTATAACACATCTAACAAAATTGAGGAAATTAATTTTGCTAATTTTGATGTTCAATATGGTTTAATTCTTCCTATTGGTTCAACAAATTTGATGCTCGGATTTTTATTTGTAATCTCAAGTTCCCATGAGAAGTTATCAGAATCTAATATCCACTTCCTCAGAATAATGGCAAATCAGTTATTCTTGACTCTTCAAAGAAAAAGACTGCTTGATGATATACAACAAATCACTCAAACCTCTGAATTCTCATCTTTTCCTGTAGTGCTAGTAAACAGCAGATTCGAAATGATTTATCTTAACAAACAAGCAGAAAAAACATTCAATTTAAGTCATGATGAAACTAGTGGAATAAAACTAGATCAATTATTTAGTCTGGATGTAGATAAAGCTAAGCTAATGCTACAAAAAATTAGAGATGTTATTGCCAATATTGCTAAAGATACCATGAAGCTTGATATAGAAATCTTTCAAGTAGGAAATTATGATACTAGAACTTTCTTCGTTCAAATGTCCCCAACAATAAATAATCTAACTGGAGAATACTGTGTTGTTTTATCTCTGGTTGATATATCTGAAGCAACTAAACTTCAATCAATTGCTGAGGAATATTCAAATCGTTCAAGAATGTATCTCAATGTTCTTACTCACGATATTTACAATATCTTTTTTGGAATATCGGGATATTATGAATTATTGAAGGATAGCATTCCAAAAGAAGAAGATGGAGTTTTAGAACGTGTTAATACTCTTGTTAAGAGAGGAACCTCAATAGTTCAAGATATAAGATTGTTATCCAATGTTTTAGATGTTTCAAGTGGAGATGAATTACATTTTGTTCCTCTTAAAATGACAATATTAAGAGTTTTAGAAAAAGCAAAAGAAGAATTTACAGAGACCACATTCAATGTTACTGTCAATATACCAAGCATCATCAAAATACTTGGTGGAGTTCATCTATACGATATGTTCTATTATGTGCTGGTTAGCCTTGCACAAAAAACCAGTGATACGGAAGTTACTATTGAGATCACTGGAATGGAAAAAACAGAGGAAGAAGAATTTTTTGAAATTAGTATAATTGATAGAAAAGGCGTTCCCCCTGAATTAAGAGAAGAAATCTACAGAGCTATTGAACAATCACCTTTTGATGAAACATTAAGAAAACATCTCGGGTTCATGATTGTTAAAGAAATCGCTAAAAAATACTCTTACAGCTTAAAAATCGAAGATATAGATATTAACGATTGGACAGAAGGATTTGTAATTAAAATTACTATGCAAAAATCAGTAGAAATAGAAAAAGAAGAATTAAAGTAGTGGGAAGACTACAATCTTGTTACAAAATCCATTTGAAATGAAGAAATTTCTTCTATAGATTCAAAATATTCTTCCAATTGATCCTGTGCTCCATCTACTTCAGGAATAATAAACTGGCCAACTATCCCTATTAATCCGAAGAATAATGGTTTGTGTTCAGGATCATTTTGCATTTGAATTGCTTCAGGAAGATTACTCCTTAATAGCTGTTCTAACTTATCTGGAGTAACTTCTGCAGATTCAGGTCTTATTTCATATACTAGTAAGACTTCACCCAATTATTTCACCCACTTAAGGACCATGAAAGTTGCATTTAGGACACACGTATTCATTGCCAAACAATCTACATTTCTTACAACGAATGATCATTACATCATTGCAATTAGGACAAGAAAAGCGTGTATTTCCGTCTTCACTAGGACTGATAACCTTATTGCAACTTGTGCATCGAGGCATGTTTATCGTTTTACTCATTATAACCACGTAAATGAATATCTATACAGTTACGTCATAGTCGGTGTTTTAAGCTTTTTGAATTAACCTATTTTCTGGATTTCGTAAAAAAGGAATTCGAACAAGCTAAGATACTTATAGAAATTAAATAATATGAAATTTCGAAGTCTTATTGAACGAAAATAACATAAAAGTTATATTTGATATTTGAACATCTTAAGTAAGAGCATTTATAGTTCTTTCATCATTTACAGGAAGATTTACATGAGCGGATTTTCACCAACATGGACAAACAAAGGAAGTGACAAATTAAGAGCACTTCAAACCATAAAGATACTAATGAATTCATTAGAGAAAATAATAGCCTCGTTAGATATTACTAATAAGGAAACAGAACAAGTAATGGTATCTGCTATTGCAGACGTTTTTCACACTTACTTTACTCCTCACAGAGACCTTTCTATCGAAGAGCAATTTGACTTACTCGTTGAGTCTTTAGGTTGGAAGAACATTAATATTAAAATGAAGGAAGATAATGCGATTATACAATTAGGAGCAAACCGTTTTATATCCTCCAGCGCTGGTTCAGCTCCTTATTTACTGATTGTTTCAGGAATGATGAAAGCCCTTGGTTATTTCCTATTCGATTCAGACGTTAGAGTGGAACAAATTCCTAGCCAATTTGAATCTCAACAATTACAAATAATTGTTCAAAAAATGGATCAAGGTATTCCCTCTAGTAATATAATAACAAGTGAGGTTCTACCAACTATTACAGCAAATCAAACTCAAACAATTCAATCAAGTCGAACCTCAACAGCTCAACCAAGTTTATCATCAGAGGAGGAAGAGATCAAAGCTAGTATAGAGCTTGATTTGGAAATAGTTTTCTCTCCAATATTGAAAGAATTTCCCACAACTATGATTTTACCGATTTTTCATAAGGTTCTAGGAGAGATAACAAGTACATTCTTCAGCGACATTGAGGATGCGAGTGTTAAAAAGGCAAAAAGTGAATTTAATGACACTCATGTACTCTTTTTGATAGAATTTCTGCTAATTAATATCAGAGATTCAGAACAAAATATGAAAGAAATTTCATCTATGATAGGTCAATATGTAACAAAAGCACTCCTAGAAAAAACTTCAGAAGATTTAAAGAACTATCTCCCACCAGACCTAACTTCTAGTGTTTCGAGAAGAGTAGCATATGTGGAATTTCCAGCAAGAGGATATTGTACATACGCACCCGGAGAAAAGTGTGTTGAGGGAAAACGCGATTTATGTGACTTCATAATATATCTCTGGGGAGGAATGTTACAGATTTTACTACCTGAAATGGAATTCAATGTTGGAGAAAGAATCCCAGCAACACGTAGAGGAAACTTCTGTTTAGTAGAGTTCTTAAAAAATGGTTGATGAAAAAAGGTTTTAAGCTCAAACTCCCAAATATCTTTAAAGTGGTGTATCATGGGACGACGAGTAGTAAAAAAAGTCTATAAGGACACATATGCAAGAGGGCAAAGGGATACTAAGGAATTCAAAGACAGATTTCAGGTAAAAGTAGAACTCATTTCGATAAAAGTTTTAGAAGATCGAGATTTATTTGGAAATGAATCTGAATTATACTTTAGAGTTGGAAAAAGACCAAATTATAGTACAAGAATCCCCAATAGAGGAACTATGAATCTTGAGAAAAATGAGATTTATCAACCACTTAATGGATTAACTCTCTATACTGAATTTAGGGATGCGCCTAAGGGAGGAGCGGTTCAAGTACCCTTCCATGTTTTTGAGAGAGATCCAGGAAAGAATGATGATATCATAATAGATCATGAATTATCAGTTCCTTTAGGATCTTCTGATTATAAAGTGATAACTCAAAATTCAATTAAAGTCAAGTTAAAACTTTCTGCTTTAAGAACAAGGTATTAAATACAAAACAATACTACAAATCTTTTTTTTTACAAATTTAATAAGAATTTGAAACCTGTTTTAATAATAAAAGGCCATAAACGCATTTCTGTTAGTAAATTCATAACAATCTTTTTTTGGTTATCTACATCTCCTTTCTCAGAAATTTTATGTTTCACTTTGGGGTTGTTTAATATTAGTAACAATCTGTTTATCTCTTTTTCATTAAGGCTATTCAAATAATTACGCACAAGTCGCATAATCGTCAAATTAGAACTGAATTTTCTTTTCCATAATTTAGAGTACTGAGATAAAAATCGAGCATCATATCGTTCCTGTATAATAGCGTCACTAGCTATTTGTCCGGCAAACTGTGCTGCAACTCCTCCAAAAATAACACCGCCGCCTGTTGTTGGTTTTGTTTGACCTGCAGCATCACCAACTACCATAATATTGTCTGTAAAAGTCTTTCGAATAAAAGAACCAAGAGGAATAGCACCGTTAGTTCGTTTTTCAATTACCGCATTCTCAAGTTTTTTTCGTGCGATTGGATGTTTTTGGATAAAAAGGTTCAGAAAATTCCTAGCAGGTACATTTGTGGATGCAAGACCAACTTTAGCTGTCGTATCACTTGTAGGGATTATCCAAGTAAAGAATCCAGGAGCAAACCTTTGATCTTGATATATTTCAACAAAATTAGGATTGATGTCTTTCAGATTTTTCATCATATACATTGATGAAAAAACGATGCTGTTTCTAGATGGTATAGGAAGACCAATTTGTTTATTGATCTGAGGAAATCTTCCTTCAGCAAGAATAGCAATTCGGCTAACAACTTTCCTGTATGCGTTCTTCTTTCCAAGTTTTAATATTAAGGATTTATTTTCTCTTTCTACCTTAAGAACTCTTGATGAAGTCTCTGTATTAACACCTACTTCTGTTGCTAAATTGTAAAGATGGATATTAAACTTCTCACGATTAACTACATATGCAGTTGGTTGTTCTTTTTCAACAGTAATAGACTTGCCTGAGGGTGAAAAAATTATTGCACCTTTAATTGAATTATTTTGGATAATACCAGAAGGCAACTTCTCTAGGTTTAGATCCTTTAATCCCTGAATACTTAATAAACCAGCACAGTGTTCGTGGAAACCTATCTTATCTTTAGAATCAAATAAAATAACGCTACGTCCTTTTGCAGCTGCCGTTTTTGCTGAAATCAATCCAGCAGGTCCTCCACCAACCACAACTATTTCGGTTTCGTTAGCATTCACATTTGACAAAATAGAATTACATTGAAAAACTGTATGGTTAGTGTGCACATCTCGTTAGAGATAATTAGGCAGTGTTTACTCCAGTTAAGATTCTTTGAATTTTTGCTTGTTTAGCAGTTTTTTGATTCTCTTTTCGCATATGACCTTCTATTTTATCTGAATTAAAATTCAAATCTGAACCAGTTTGATATTTGGTTTTCATTATAAGAAGAATCTTGCCACAGTTACTGCAAATGATTTCAGTAGCTGAAAAATCATAGTTTACTGCATCAAAAATAGATGTAAACTCTTTACATCTTGAACAATAAATTGAGTTAAGATCATAAAGCATTTTATCACCTTCTTTATTTTATGAATTGATTTCCTAGAGAAAAATAATCACAATCGATTTTAAGAGAGGGTATTA
This sequence comes from Candidatus Heimdallarchaeota archaeon, assembly GCA_030603365.1. Lineage (GTDB taxonomy): Archaea > Asgardarchaeota > Heimdallarchaeia > Heimdallarchaeales > Heimdallarchaeaceae > UBA460. The sequence goes on along the minus strand of JAUVXV010000004.1, from coordinate 312,592 downwards.
TATGGAGAAATATGTAGGGAATATTGATTATTTATAAATTACTTAAAAACAATCAACATTTTAGGAATACCGAGAGAGTTTCTGAATGTATTTTTTCTGTTTAGTTTCTAATCGTTTGATTCTCAATAAACCTTCATAATACCAACTAATTACAGTTCTATTCATATACTTCATTACTCTTTGATGAACAGTATCATTTTCTTCTTCTCGGTTCAAAACTAAATGACCATCTGATCCAAAAACAACAATTTCCTCAGTCATTGATGTTCGTTGAAATTTAAAAATCATACATTTCTCTTTGGTTCCTTTATCTATACGGTAACGGAATGCCTTTTCACCATAATTATTCAAATGTTCAACTACAGCAACGACTAATTCACCATTTTTCATTTCTTCTATTTCAGCTTCCTCTTTACTAATTAATTTGAAATCTTGTTTTATTTCATCTACTTCAGAAAGCTGCTCTATTAATCTACTTTCTACAAATGCCCCTCTATCTTCAAAAAGTTCCCAAGTATTTTTTACAGGCGCATCAGTTGTTTTCTCTGTTGCAAAATAATAAATAGATTCAGTTTGAGGACTATATGTTATTTTCTTAACACCATTTGGATATATTTTCTCTTTTAAATTAGGTGAAAGATGGTTTTGACCATTACCCATTACAGAATCAAAGGCTTCCAGATAGCTTTTTGTAATATCTATCTCTTCAAAACTTGAAGAAATTGCCTGGCGCTCTGTTTTTAGATTGTTCAAATAATTACCTCATTGAGCATTTAGTATCAGATATATTCTTGTAATTCTATCTTTATTTTGGTTAATATACCTAAATTATATTCACTCTTTAGCTTTAAAATACAACTTTCAATAAAATGAATAAGTATCATCTACGCAATATCTACAAATAGGTTATTTACTATTGTCAATGATATTTTGCGCATTATAATCACATGTGGTGTCCCAATGTAGTGCTTTCAGCCTCTAAAAGAGCGCATTCAGATTATTTACATATTTGTGTACTTTACATACAGAATAGTAATATTTATAAACAACAACATGAATACTTACAAGAAACTGTAATTTAGAGCAGAATGATGTAAGTCATAAGAATGGTGTTAGATATGAACCAGGAAGAAACGCTGAAAAATTTGGATCAGGAGATCCGCAGATTAAAAGATGAAATGAACCAGTTAGAAAAAGCAAGAAGGGTTGTAAAAAGAAAACAAACAAGCTATGAAGTTGTTTGGTGATACTAAAATGAGAAAAGATAACTATGAAGAATTTGTAGATAGTACTCTTGAAGATATGGTTGAAGAAATAAAAGAATCAATGAAGTTTCTTTCTAAAGATTTGAAGAAATCCATAAAAGAAATGTTAGCAGATTTAAACGAAAATCTTTCAGAGCTCCGCGAAGGCTTGAGAGAAACATTTGAATCCAATTTTGATTCAACCCATGGGGGGAGTATTTCTAATTACTAAGGTGATAAATTATGACAAAAGATGAAGAAATAAATGAATTGAGAGAAGAAATAGATGAACTAAAAGATTTAATCAAAAATTTATCTAAATCTCAAAAAGAAGCATACAAAGATTTGGATGCTGAAGAACAAGAACAAACAAAAAAGAGATTGTTACAAGACATTAAGAGACTGAATAGAGAAAAACGCAGAATGCAAAAAGACTCTCTTCATCGAGATAGTCTGGAGGAACCCAGACCTCCAATGGGACCAAGGCCTGAACCACGGCCAGAACCACAGCCATTTTTTGGAGAAGATTTTCATTTTGATTCAGAAGAATTTAAAGAAAAACTCAAAGACTTGAAGAAAAAGGTTGAGAAAGCAACACGGGAAGGTATGAAGACTGCAGACAAAATCTCTGAGAAAATGAAAAAAGAGTTCAATAAATTCTTAGAGACTGAAACAGACAAAATAACTAGAGCTGTAGAAATAACTGACGAAGAATACAAGGAAATGAGTAGAGACATTAAGCACTCTAGAAAAGACATTGACGAAGCACAAAGAGATGTAGAAGAAGAAAGAAGAAATGTGGAAACAGTCAGAAGAACAGCTTCTGGTATTCGTCGTCGTCTTGAGAGAGCCTACAGGGAGAATAATCTTGAACAACAAGTGGAAATAGAGAGAGAATTAAAAGAGAATGATCGAAACCTCAGAGATGCCATGAAAAATCTAAGTGATACTAGATCTATGTTAGCTCAAATAAAAAGAGAATTTGCTAGATTGCAAAGAAGAGCAACAAAGACACATACTGCTCATAAACATAAGGGGGTCAGAGTTGTTGGTCCCGTTGATTTTGATGTTGATGGAACAATAGCTGAATATATTAGCAAAGTAGCCAATTCAGTAGGAAAGAATCTCGAATCAACACTAAGGAATGCTTGGGGAGAAGGAAAGAAAGTAACTAGAAGAGTAATCAAAGTTGGAGATAATGATGATATCCCCACATTACTACACTCTAATGGAAGAGTGGCAACCCACTCACTAGAAGAGTTTTATGAAGAAGCATCTGATTTACTTTCAGCTCTTGGAGATAAAAAACGTTTAACGATTCTTAAAATTCTAGAACTTTCTCCTCAATATCAGAAAGAGCTCTCAGAAGACACAGGATTGAGAGGTGGAACTTTTAAACACCATACCGATATCCTTCAAGATGAAAATTTCATCACAAGAGAGGCAATTAGAGGACGATATCTAATAACACAATTGGGGCTAGAAGCTCTAAAACTTTCTGAGATAATTTATTTAAGAAAAAAACGATTAGAAGAAGAATTTGATAAAGAAAACGAGGACATAGATATAGATATTGAATAAGTTTTGGAGGAACCAAAATGAAATTAACTGTAAAAAATCGACCTTTGAAGACAACACATAGCTTCGAATACACATTTAATAATAAACATGTCAAAGTTTCAATATCTAAAAATTCCATCCTTTTACCAATATTTGATGAAAAGAAAAACCGACAAATAGGTTTTCTACTTGATGGTCCCATAGGGATAATCGCTGATTTACTTGTTCATACAAAAGAAGGAGCGGTGGGGGAGATTATAGAAGAAACGTATTCTACTGCTCTTCTCTTCCCTGTCCAGCTCCCTTTTCTTACAAGAGATCAGGTGAAAGAGATCCCACCATTAGAAGAAATATATCATTATGAAGAAGTAATAAACAAATATAGGCTTCAAATCAAAAGAGAGGATTATATAACATACGAAGAGAAAAAAGGAATTATGATACAAACATATAATCCAGCTTCTCTATGGTTCATCAATAATGAATCCACATTCCTTGTAGGAACAGAGGAAATTATTGCCCGAAGAGGAGAAAATCGATTAATTTGGGTTGCAAAAGATTCTTTTACAACAGTAAATCGTACAGGAAAAATTCACTCGACAACAGATCTATTTTCAATTAAAAAAGCTCGAAAAACTTTCCACAAAATTCTAGATGTACCCCTTGCATTAGTTTTTTCAAGTTTGGGTGATGTCTTTACTTCCATCTAGAATTATCATTTTTTGTTTTGAATCTTATTTCTAATTATCTCAGCTATTTTTCGGGAGATTACAGGTGGAACTGATTCTCCAATTTGATTAAACATCTCTTCAACAGACCCTGAGAAATGGAAATCATCCGGAAAACTCAATAATCTTGCTTGTTCTCGAATTGTTAATGGACGATTTTCTGTAGGGTGAATAAATCTAGATTTTCCCATTACTGTTGGGGCGATATTATCTTCATCAAGTTTTATCCAGTTTCTCTTTTCCCCTTTTGCGCTTTTGAAATGGACTGCTGCATCTCCTTTCTGTATTTTGAATGCTTTGCGTTCTGCTTGTTTAGCAAAAGGGAATGTAAAATGATGTTCATAATCGTTAGGAAGATTAGGTGGTGGTAAATCAAAAATTGCCCTCCTAACAGAGATTTTCTTTTGAGATGGTAGTTGAAATTTTAAATTTGATATGAAAACTCTCCTTCTTATACTGGGGCAGCCATGTTCTTCTGCAGATACATAATTAAAAAAAACTTTATCGTAACCAACAGAATTAAATTCTTCTTGAAGGATATTTCTTGCATTCTGTTCCGCAATCGGAAAAACATTTTCTATAACAAAGAATTTAGGCGTCAAGTCACCTATGAGTCTAATTGCGTGGAATATTAAATCACCTTGTGGATCTTCATAAAATCGTTCCCATGGTGTTTTTTTTCTTCTGGGATTAGCTGAAGTAAAAGGTTCACAGGGAGGTGATGCTAAGAGCACATCAACATTACTTCCAATTTTATTTATTATCTCAAGGCTGTGAATCTTTCTTATATCTGTAACAAGGACTTTAGAATTTGGAAAATTCATTTTGTACGTTTTGGCTACTGTTTCATCTTTTTCTAAAGCTAACATATCCTTGAATTTCATTTGGACAAAACCAAGACTAAATCCTCCTGCTCCTGAAAATAAATCAACGAATGTATAAGGTTCTAGGGGAGGATTATCTTGCATATTATCATCCTTTAATCTTAGTATTAGAATGGTGGGGCAGCGCGGACTTGAACCGCGGATTTTCTCGGTGTGAGCGAGACATCATAACCAGGCTAGATCACTGCCCCATAAACACTGGATATTTATTGAATTGTTATTTATTTTTTCTGATTGCGCTTAAAAATGAGATATAATGCCCCTGAGGTTAACTCTAAACATCATTTTTAGGGATGTTCCCATATCAGTTAGTTGAGCTCCTCAGGAGCAACTGTTGTCCACCAGGGTTGCCCTTACTTCATTGTGTAGAGTTCCACTCTACTCCATAGGAGCCCGTTGGCAGTCTTTTGCCTTTTATTTGCACTTTCTTTCCTTGTTAGCAAACGCCATCTCTAGAAAGTCCTCGATAAAGGCATATTCCATCTGTTTACTTCTGTATTGAACTTTTTTGTCATTTACTATTTCATGCACAAGAAAACAAGTTAAAGCTTTTTCACTTCCTCAATAATATCCTCATGGTTATCAAAATAACTTCTTGAAGGTTTTAAGAGTTGATTAAGTGTTCTAGCAACATTGGTCTTGAGGTCTTGAGGATGAATTTTCCCTTCAACATAATCTTGTCTAAAAGAATCAAATGATTGATAGGACATGTCTCCTCCAAATTTTTCTTCTCTCTCTATCTTAAATTCGTCAAGTGCATCGAAGAAAATATATTGAACTATTTCTGTTACAGGATTAGCTACTACCTGTTTAGGAGGACAGTTTGCTTTCTTTAGCTTTTCCTTAATTTTTTCTTCGGAATCATGGATAAATATACAGGTTTCCGGTCTTGATTTGGACATCTTGACATCAATTTGATCAGATAAATCCGGCAATATTTCAGCATCCATTTTCTTACCATATCCCTGCAATCCAGTTAGAAGTGGAGTGTGTATGCACGTCGGCTTAGGTATTCCTAATTTCTCTGCAGTATCACGAGCAAGCATATGAGCTTTCCTTTGATCCATACCTCCATATGCTAAATCAATCTCCATATCAAAAATATCTGCCACTTGCATTGCAGGATAGTACAGGAATGCTGATTCAAGTTCGCCTTCAGACTTTCTACCCATAATTGGGAGAGTACGAAGCATCCTAGTTAATGAATTAGACTTAGCTACTCTTACTACTTTCTCCCAATAAGTAATCTTTTCTACTAACTCTGAACCCCAGATATATTTCACATTTGAACCTTTAACACCAACAGACTCGAAAGCTTTTTTGAAATATTCCCCAGCGAGCTGGATTTTTTCCATATCAGCACCAAGTTTGTTGTTTATCCAGCTATGCCAATCAGCTAAAAACACAATTGTTTCAAAACCTGCTTTAATAAGATCCTTAAGCTTATTGCCACACACAATTCCAGTTCCTAGGTGAACTAAACCAGATAATTCAAAGCCAATATATGTTTTAGGTGTTTTCTTTCTTTCTAGCATTTCTTGTATTTCAGACTCAAGAATTACTTCTTCAGTATTTTTAACAACTAATTTTACCTTATCCTCAATGGTCATACACAATCACCTGAATTTTTAGAATAGAATCAGAGGACGCCAATTTTATCATAACATAAGTAAAAGAATTCGTGTTTAGAGTTATTGATATTCCAAGGGCATCATCTCATATTTAATATTTAAAACCAATTCATAAATATTATGGAGAAAAAAAAAGAAAGGATTAAACGTGCTTAAATTCAATAAGTTTCACGTTTGTTGGTTTCTTTGAAATCTCACCTTGTCGAGCTCCAATTACTGTTGAAATCCCTTTTTCCTTAGATCTTTCAAGTAATCTTTGGGTAATCACACCATCTATAACTAGTACTTTACCCTTCTCGATTTTGCCTAAATTATCAAAAACTTCTGCAGCTGAACTTCGTAGAATCTCTTTATCTGATTCATCAAAAATAACTGCTTCAAGCTTAGTTTTGATTTCCTTAACAGCTTTTGAGAGATATTCGGGTAATTCGACCTTTCTTATTTCCCTTCTTGGGGGTCTTGATGATGATCCAGTTCGAGAGCTGGGACGTCCAGAGGGTCTACCGGAGGACCTACTTTGAGGTCTGCTTGAAGATCTACTTGGAGGTCTACTATAAGACCTAGTTGAAGAGGAATGACTCGAAGATCGTACTGGAGGTCTTCCAGGTCCTCGTGTTTGAGTAGGAGTACGTCTTGTTGTTATTGGCTTTCTTGGAATAGCTGGTTTCTCTGAAACAGGTTTTCTAGTAGGACGTTCTACTTCACGATCTGTTTTAGGTCTAGTATCTTTTGGTACAGGTTTTGTTGATTTAATTTCTGTTTTACGAGATACTGGAGTTGATTTTATAACCTTTACAGTTGCTTCTTTTAGTTTTGCCTTATCTTTCTTAAATAAAGCTGCTTTTTTAGATTTAGATCCTAATCGAAGTTTCTTTTTCTGAGGTTTTGATTTTTCAAGAAATTCTTGAACTGTAAGTCCCTCATCTGTTCCAGTAAGGAATATAGCTTTATCTAATTGAACAGCGTCACCTAAAGCTTTACTAACTTCTTTCTTATTCAAATCTTCTACTTCTTTTCCAAGAGGAGCTCGAGCTACATATTCTACGTGGGAAACTTGTAGAAGTTCTTTGAGTATAAGATCTCCACCTCTGTCCCCATCTAAAAATGCAGTTACTGTTTTCTTTGAGATTAACTTAATCAATTTTGGAGGAATACTAGTTCCATTTACTGCTACTGTGTTATCAACCCCATATTTGAGGAGATTAACAACATCAGCTCTACCTTCAACGAGAATAATCTTCTTTTGTTTCTCAAAACCAGGTCCTGCAGAAAATCCTTCATCACTGATACTTACTACATGACTTGCTTTAGCTGATTTTTCTACTGCTGAACTAATGTTTGTAGAAAATGGACTAACATTTTGGTCCCATTGTCTAATAATTTCAGATGCACGATCAACAATGCTCTGACGCTTACTAATTCTCACATCTACTATTTCTTCGAGTTTTATCGCACAATTGCATGGTCCTACGCGATCAACTGTCTCAAGAGTTGCAGCTAATATGGCAGTTTCCATACGAGATAAACTTGTAGGAATAAAAATTCTCCCTGAAGTTTTTCCTCCTCTACTACTAAGCTCAACATTAATCCTTCCTATTCTGCCTGTTTTTTGGAGCTCACGGATATCTAGATTTTCACTAAGTAATCCATCCGTTTGTCCATAAATTCCTCCGATAATATCTGGTTTTTCTACAATACCATCAATATCAAAAGATGCACGTATTTCGTATTTTGTTGTTGAGTTATCTGTTTTAACACCCATTTATTTCACCTTATGTGTTGCTTTGTATTTTGGTAACTTTAGCTTACAACAAAACGATGGAAAACCTATAAACTCCTACCCTACTTTAACTTTAATAAAATTTAGTTAAAACTAAATTATACTTTTTTTCATTTATCACACTTGTTTGTATAGGTAATGTAAAGTAATTTGATTGTAATCGTGATAGGGTGAGTTTTATCCATCATTTTATTTTGTAAACTCACATTAACGTTTCAGGTATTCTTTACCTGGCTGTTTAATATGTCGAACTATATTATTCAGTTCTATATTCTATAACAAAGTATGAAATAAAAAAGTTCCCATATTACACAAATTCAAATTGTTAGGTCAAAAAGTTGAGTAGTAATTTCAAGAAATGAAATGATTTGCTTAAGTTTAAATAGCCTCGTACTAAATTTTACTTGATAAAATGAATATTGCTTTTTACATAGCACTGGGGGTTAGTTTGGGATTATTATTGATAATAGCAATAATAGTCTTCATAGTTAAACGTAAGAAAGAAGATAAAAATCCCCTATCATCTCGCGCTGAAGATTTGTTGGTAATGATTAATCAAAGAATTCTATCATTAAATTCACGAATACAGAAACTCGACACTGAAGTTACGGCATTGCTCATTGCAAAAGAAAATGAAGATTTAACGGTTTTAGACATAAGCATATCTTTTGATGATATCCCAGAAAAAATTAATACAAATAAAGAAGAGATTAATACTTTTATTGCAGATATCAAGGATTTACGTGATTACAAAGAAGAAATAGAGACCGTCCTAGCTATGAAGGGGGAAAAAGACTGGGTAAAGCTTGAAGAGTTGCTTGATTTTGTTAAAGAGAAGTTTCAATACAGGTATATTTAAACTCTTAAATTCAACTAGTAATCTTCAAAATTATATAACTTTTGCTATTAATAGAAATGCTTTTATTAGACTGTTAATTGCAAACAAACAGAACAATTGAGGTGAGCCTTAGTGCCAGTAACAAACCCAGAATATAGAGCTATAGCAAGATCACATATCATGGAAAAAAAAGTTTGTCGTAAATGTTATGCTACAAATCCATTAACAGCAACTAAATGTCGTAAATGCCGATCTAAACAACTGAGAATGAAAAGATCAAACAAAAAATAAATGCAAAAAGGGCACTCAATTTTCTGAAAAAAAAGACACAGTATGTTGTCAAAAAATTTAAATTGAATTTATCTTCTTCGTAGATAGGTTTAACCGATACGGTACATGTAATTCCACCCAATGTGAACTAACGATGAGTACGGAAACAGAAGAAATGAGCTTGGACGAGAAGAGAGAATATCTTACTGAGATTCGACTAAGACGAAAAAAATTAATTGACAAGCTCAGATCATGCAACTCTAAAAGAGACGGATTACGAAGTATAAGAGATAAAAACAATCAATTATCTAGAGAACTTTTTGAGGGAGCTAGAAATTCTAAGGATAAACGAGACCAAATCAATGAGGAAGTTCAAATTCGAAAGCAAATGCGAGACATTCTTCGTGAGGATGCAGATAAAATAGGAAAAAGAATCATTGAGCTTGGTTCACAGCTGAAAAACATAAGTGTTCCTAAGAATAGAAGAGTGGGGGACAGAATTCGTCGTCTTGAAAGACAATTGGAAACTACACCCTTTTTAACGAAGGAAATGGAAAAACAAACTTTACAACAACTTGAAGAACTAAGTTCAGAATTTGAAAAATTAGAACAATTTAAAGATCTGAGAAGTGAATTTAGAGACATACAAACCAAACTTCGTCATATGCAAACAGAAATCAAAACATATCATACAAGTGTTACTACATTAGCACAAGAATCTCAGATTCATCAAGAAAAAATGATTGCAGCAACAAAAGAAGCTAAGAAAATCAAAGAAGAAGCTGATGAATCTCATGCAGAGATCATAGCTTTGAGCTCAACTATAAGTGGTATTCGTAAAGAATTAGATGGACTTACTCAAGCAGTTAAGAAAGTCTCAAGTGAACTTGGAGAACAAGTATATGCCGCCCGTAAAGCTAGAAAGGTGGAAGCTAAGAAAGTTAGAGAGCAAAGACTTGATGGTAAAGCTGAAGAAATTCTGGTAAGATATAAAGACGGAGCAAAATTAACTCTCGATGAATTCAAAATACTTATGGAAAGAGGATTGATTTAGAAAATCAAAGAATTCCTCTTTGAATTCACTATTATTTAGTAATAATTTACACACAGTATTCACAATTCTTAAAACTATACACTAAACACTATAACAGAAATAATTATTGGTGTTTACTTATTGAAACTACCTATTTGTACAATTGATGCTCAAACCAATACACTCTGCAGAAAATGTAAGCAACTTCACAGAGAAGGTAGAATTTCAGACGCAGATATCGAACTTTCTAAATTGCTAATTGATATGTCTAAATCTAATAAAGACCTAAAGAATATCACATTTTATTCATCGTATGAATTATCTGATGTTGTTATGATAATTACAAGAAAACAGGATGTACCTATTTTGTCTTCTCCAGAGATAATTGACAAAATAAAGGAATATACTCAAAAGCAAGTACGTTTTCTTGAAAAAACAAATGATCCAAAAAAACTAGTTGAAAGTCTAGTAGATCCGATACCTGTTCTGAATGTAACTACTCTTTATATACCACCATTCAGTGATAAAGAGTACAAAATTGAAATTTCTAAAAATTACAAAAATGATCTTCCAATACCGGAAGAAATTGTAGTACAAACTGTTACATCAGTTCTCAACACACATGCTTACATCGAGTTTGTCTAAAACATACTTCGAACCCATGAGTTCATGTTAATAGAGGACATTAGGAAGAATCGTTCTTACTGTAATTTCTTTTTAGAATATGTTACAACTTATCGCTATGATTTTATAGCTAAAATTTGAGATATGTCCGTATGAGTTTCAAGTATAAACAAGTGATTGCAGTTCGTACAGACTTAAAAATGTCAAAAGGTAAAATTGCTGTACAAACAGCGCACGGTTCTGTATCAGCATATGTAAAAACCAAGAAACGCTATCCAGATTGGGCAGATAATTGGTTGTCTGAAGGACAGAAAAAAATTACCGTTAAAATCAGTTCTGAAGAGGAAATACATAAACTTGCAGAAGTAGCAAGAAAAGCAAACATTCCTTATGCAGTTATTAACGATGCAGGTTTAACACAACTTCCACCAGGTACAACTACAGTAATTGGAATAGGTCCCTCACGTGAAGAACTCATAAATAAAATTTCAGAAGACCTGACACTATTATAATCAAAAGTAGGGAAATAAATTGTCTTCATCTTTCTTATTAACTCCTGCTATTACTAAAACAGAAGGAATTGGAGGAGACATTAAACAGAAATCAGAAGACTTCATTGTGGGAGAAATTACACAAGACTTAGAGGTTCTAGATCCAAGAAATAAAACCTTCAAACTTGAAGGGAAAAAAGGACTTTTTGTTCATTTTGTTCTAATTAAGAATAATATTGACACATCTGATGCCCTTGATTGGTTATCTAAGATTTGGAAAATCCCTAGAAACAACATAGGAATAGCTGGATCAAAGGATAAGAAAGCCCTAACTGCTCAAAGAGTTTCAGTTTGGGGTATAAAAGAACGTCTAGATGAGGGTAAAGTGCACCAACTTGATCTACCAAAGATAAAAACGAGGTCTATGTGCCTAAGAATAAAAGAACTACGACTAGGAAACCTTTGGGGTAACTTTTTTGAAGTTATAATTAGAAATATTCCTCTAGATGAACCCACAATAAAATCCAGACTTAGAGAAACTTTCAAGGAGATTGAGATTATGGGTGGGATACTCAATGGATTTGGTCAACAACGATTTGGAGATGTAAGACCAATAACTCATAGGGTCGGAGAACAACTTCTTCTTGGAGACATTAAAGCTGCAATTAAAGAATACATTGGAAGAACCTTCAAAGAAGAATCAAAAAACTCCCAACGCTCAAGAAAAATCTATTGGGAAACAGGAGACATACAGGAAACACTTGAACATTTACCTAATCATCTACAAATTGAAAGGAAATTGTTAAAAGGACTTCAAAAAACAAATAATGACTATAAGCAAGTATTATTTTCATTACCTGCTCAACTCCAAAAATTATTCATTCATGCATATCAATCATATCTCTTCAACAAATATCTTACTAGAAGATATATGGAATACAGTAAAAATCTAGCTATACCAATAGATGGAGAAAAAATATCTGATAATATAGTATATGCGCCTATGATTGGAAGCAAGATTGAACTAACTGGAGCAGTAGAAGAAATTTACGATAAGATTTTAGATAAAGAAACAGTTTCATTTAACGACTTCTCAAAACCATTATCAAAAAAACTAGGGGGAACTGGTACCTTTAGATCAATTAGAATGAAACCAGAAAAACTGAAATTGATTGAAACAGAGCCTGATGAACTAAATGAAGGAAAAAGTATAGCCAAGATTTCTTTTGAGTTAAAACGAGGGTCATATGCAACAGAATTCTTGAGGGAAGTAATGAAATAAGCAATTATGACCTTACCATCAAAAAAGCATCAGAATCATCTTGGTAATATTTTCGAATTCTGGAAATAATATCGAATCCTAATGTATCATAAAGCTGAATTGCTTTATCATTATCTACCTGAACTTCAAGTTTAATACTCTTATAACCTAGAATTTCAGTTCTCTTTATGAAATGAATCAATAAATCTCTACCCCATCCTTTGTTTCTATATTCTTCTAGTAAAGCTATTGAAAGAATGTGGGTTTGACCTTGGACGGTAGTATATCCCCCTAAAACAAATCCAATAATCTCATTCTGAGATTCCATCACAAAGCATAGTTCAGGGGCTCCAAAAAAAATATTACCTATTAAAATCTCACCAAAAGGGTATGGAAAGCTTTTCCTTTCTATATCAAAAACTTTGGTAATATCTTCTTCATTCATAGGCTTTATTTCAGGATTTTCAGATTTCATAAAACTCACTTTGTAAATTTAAATACCAGAATTACTTCATTTTGCGTGTGCCATTTTCTATAACTTTAATCCCTTAATTTCAGTTTTGTATTTCTACTTTTCTGAATAACCTTCTAATGAAAAACAACTTTTTAAAGCACACAAAGTTCTATTCAAATAGTCTAAAATAGTTCGAGATGGCTAGTTTGAGTAAAAAAAGAGCAACAGACTATGAAAGAACATTGGTTAACCGTTTTTGGGACTATGGGTTCGCCGTCATGAGAGCTCCTTCCTCTTCAGGGACAAGTAAAATGCCTAGACCTGATGTTCTAGCAGGTTCTGCAAAAAAAGGAATGTTATTGGCTATAGAAATAAAAACTAGTCGTCAAAACGTTTTCTACATACAGAAAGAACAAATAGAAGGATTACAACTATTTGCTGATCGAATAGGAGCACAATCCTACATTGCTGTTAAGTTCGTAGGAAAACGCATGGATTATTTATTCCTCTCTGTACCCGATGACTTAACTCAAAGCAAGGGGGGAAGCTATAGAGTAGCTATTGATGATCTTAAAAATCAAGGCACGGACTTCTATACGCTGATAAATGAAGAAAAACATGAAGATCAAAAGTAGTAAATTAATAAATTTACCAATATATGTACAGAAGCTGATATAGAAATGAAGATTCTTAAGAAAGATTACAAACATGGAATACTTGAACTCATCCCTGAAAATATTGATGATCTGTACGCAATTTATCGAATTCTTAAAGCAGGAGATAAAGTTAGAGCCACTACATCAAGACGAATTAGAAGAAATAATGAAGATGGGAGAGCCGATTCAGGGGAGAGAGTCAAAATGGTTCTAGAAGTAGAGATAGAAGAACTTGCTTTTCATGGATTTGGGGATAATCTGAGATTTAAGGGGAAAGTCATAGCGGGACAAGAAGATTTAGTTTCACTAGGTTCATATCACACCATTTCTTTGTCTTTAATGGAAAAAATCAGAATTCAAAAAGTCAATTGGACATCTATGGAGAAAAAAGTTATTGAAGATGTCGAAAAAGCTTCAATGCTTGCACAGATACTAGTTGTAACAATTGAAGATAATAGTATTTGCATAGCAATAGTAACTCAATTTACAACAAAAATTATTTCCGAATTCAGCTCATCAGTAACACGGAAATTCAGTGATATTAAGCAACATTCCAGTGAGATGGGAAATTTCTTTACTGAAGTATTACAGTTGATACAAGACACCGTACAAAAGCACTCTTCAGAGGTTATCATACTTGCTGGACCAGGGTTTACTCCTGAAAATTTTCATGAATTTATAAAAAATCGAGACCCAACACTAGCTGAAAAAATTAACAGAGTTCATGTGAGTACAGGAGGTAGGGTAGGACTAAAAGAAGTTCTATCAAAGAAATTACCAGAGAAGATAGCTAGTGAGCAAAGAGTTGTATATGAAACTAGGTTAGTTGATGAAATTTTCAAAAGAATAGGTCAGGAAACAGGTACAGTAACATATGGTTTGGATAATGTAAAAAAAGCACTAGAAATAGGAGCTATCGATGTTTTACTAATCAGTGACAATCAAATAAGTATTGAGGATTTAGAAAAACGACAAATGATTGACGAAATGGTAGATGTAAATGCAAAAATGAGAGGAAAAACAGTTATCATGTCAATTCATCATGAATCGGGAGAGCAATTAGCTAGTTTAGGCGGAATAGCTGCACTTCTTCGTTTCCCCCTTCCTGATAGTTAAGATTCGTATAAAGGTTCAAGATATGTGATAATACCATTTTGATAGGGGTATTGATGAATAATTTCTATGCTATCAATCTTATCTGAATACTTTCCGACTAAATAATCTCCTATTTTTCTTGCAGTTTTCCAATTAACAAAAATACATTTTTTACCTTCATTCACTTCTAAGTCACTTTGTTGGATATTAAAAGTAGTTTGAAGGTCTAGAACAATTTGTGAGATTATACTTTTTTCTCGAAGAATTATCCTACCTCTAACAAGTAAACCTTCATTGGTTATTTCATCAAATTTCTGGCTATAATTCTTTGCTCTTCTAATCAAACGGTTCTTCAACTGCACTCCATCTTTATATCCAGCTGAGCAGAAATGAATAGTAACAGGAGATTTTTTGAATTGATTAAGAAGTTCTTCTGCTAAAGTATCACTTCCTTCCACAGCTGCACTTATTTCATTTTTCACTTTATAACCGAAATTATGCAATTTTTCTACATTGGCTTCTGTGATTTCAAACTCATTAAGATTCACAAAACTCAGATTTAACTCGATTGCAAAATTGATTATTCTGATTATTTTATCACGTTTATCAGGAATCACAGGTATTTCAATTCCAACTTGCCAATCAAGAGATTGTGCAATCCTAATTGATTCCTTAATGTTATCTGTTAGGTTTAGTACTGGAGGATGAAATCTTATCTCATCTAAACCAGCTGTATGCAACTGATTTAGATGAACTTTTGTTAATGCATGGGATGTGTAAAGGTGACAATGAAACTTCTGTCCAAACTCTTTTTTGAATGCAGAAATATACTCTATAACCCTGCCTAGTGTAAGAGAGGGATCTCCACCCGTTATCCCGACCCCTAAAGCAGAAATCATATGAGCTTCATTAATTGCTTGATCAATAGTATCAATTTGCTGTTCATTAGCAAAAATAATATCATGTCTTTTTTCTTTAGTAATTGGACAATAAAAACAATTGGAATCACACTTTCCAGTAATGAATAAAACCATTTTTGAACCTAGTGAGCATAATCTACAACCTTCACTTGGGTTTCCGACAACAAGATTACCATGCCATTGTGAGATTTTATTCATTTTTCAAAAGATAGCTTCTAGGTATTAAAAAGAATCAGTTTTCTGATATACTAGTAAGAAATTAATCAGAAAAGCAGTTTTTTAAAGACATATAACAAAATAGGCAACAGAGTTACTGATGCTAACAACTTTCCAGATTATACTAATTGTGCTAATAGGGTTACTAGTTTTATCTTACATCGCCAATTTGTTGAACCTTAAAAAATATGGAATTTACATCATACCAGTTGGTATAATTTTTCGAACAAAGTACTTTAATAAAATACTAGAAAAAATGGGAGACAAGGGGAAAAGATTCTGGAAATTTATTTATAATTTAGGTAAAATTCTTACGGGAATCATAACAATAGGTCTATTGGGATTCTTTCTTGTGAATCCTTTTCTAGTTCTGTTCAATTCTCCAGCTGGGTTGGGATTACAACTAATTATTCCAGGTGTGACAATTGATTTTAAGATGGCTCTTCTCTTTATCTTTCCAATTTTAGTTGTACTGATTCCGCATGAAATTGCTCATGCTGTAATGGCAAGAAGAGAAGGTATTGAAATTAAAACATCAGGTATTTTTCTTGTTCTTGTCTTTTTTGGGGGGTTTGTGGAGCTTGTAAGAGAATCTATGGAAAAAGCAGATTCAAAAAGCAGAATCAAGGTTCTTCTGAATGGATCAGCTGTCAATGCAGTTTTATCCATATTTTTTGTAGCTCTTTATTTCTTAACTCCTGCAATCACATCTATTGGATATGGTCCTTCTAGTGGAGTGTTAATAACGAACATCTATGAAAGTTATCCAGCAGATATTGTAGGAATTGAAGTGGGGGATGTTATTGTTAGTATTGGAAAGTATAATGATTCTTTAAGCGGAATATTATATGAACCAGTTTCAAACATAAATGACTATAGTTCAATCATGTTAGCAAATCTAGATGCTGATACATTCTATATCACACTCTTAGATGATACGAATATTACATTAGTGCCAACTAAAATTAACCCAAGTTCAAATGAAACCAGTTCTTCAAAAATTTATCTGGGCGTAAATATTTACAACTATTATCCACCAAAAGCAGAATGGCAAACAATCTGGTTTCCGTATTATTGGGATTTACAGATAACTTATACTTTGAATATCAGTATTATGGCTGTCTTTCTAAATATGCTACCATTAGTTATGACTGATGGTGACAAGATACTCCAAATTTATTTAAAGAACAAAGTTCCAGAAGAAAATAAATACAAACGAATACTAAATGGGATTAGAATCGTATCACTCCTAATTCTAGTTATCAACATCATATTGCCAATGATATTATGAGGTTAAAAAATGAAATGCGCTTTCTGTGAAAAACAAGTCGTATATGTTCGTCAGTATGACAAATTAGCGGTTTGTTCAAAGCACTTTAATGAACAGATGATTAAAAGAGTGCAGCGTACCATTACCAAACACAAAATGCTGAAAAGAGATGATAAGGTTGCAGTTGGTGTTTCAGGCGGAAAGGACAGCATAGCACTTTTAGATATTTTAGCTAAAATAGAATCCGATTTTCCAGAAAGCGAAATAGTTGCCATTACAATAGATGAAGGAATTGCAGAATACAGAGATGAAGGTATGCTGTATGCTCAAAAGATTGTCAAAAAACTTGATATTGAACACCATGTTTATTCGTTTAAGAACGATTTCGGCTATGAACTTGATGAGATTATAAAAAAATTAGGGGAAAGAGGAGAAGGCAGAGAGTTTGGTGCATGTTCTTATTGTGGAATTCTAAGAAGAAAAATTTTGAACCAAGCTGCTTTGGAAATAGGTGCAGATGTAGTACTCACCGGTCACAATCTTGAAGATGAAGCTGAAACTATTCTTCTAAATATCATCAGAGGAGATATACAGAGATTAGCAAGGCTAAACCCAACCCCAAGGAAAATTCACAAAAACTTAGTTCCAAGAGCAAAACCTTTCCGAAATACACCTCAAGCTGAGATAGTAATGTATTGTTATCTTAATGATCTTGAATATCAAGAGATTCAATGTCCTTATGCAGTTGAAGCATATCGTGGTGAAGTTAGGGAGTTTATATTTAACACACAAGAAAAACAACCTATGCTTTCTTTTAATATCTTACGAGGAAATGAAAAACTCCTAAAAATGATTCAACAGACCCCATCCAAAAAAGAATTGAAAGACTGTACCATTTGTGGAGAGGCCACTACTGGTGAGTTCTGCAAAGGTTGTTGGTTAAAAAATCAATTAAGTTCATCTCGAAATTAAAGGTTAATTTAATGCTATGTTTTATAGCAAAACAAATTTAAAGTAGCAATTTTTTTGGTACCAAACACACAAAATTTAACTCAATGGAGAGTATAATAATGAGTGAAACAATGAAAAATCTAGCCAAAGCATTCATCGGTGAAAGTCAAGCACGAAATCGCTACCAGATGTACTCCAAGGTTGCTAAAAAAGCGGGATACGAACAAATTGCTGACATCTTTCTCATCACAGCTGATAATGAAAGAGAACATGCAAAATGGAACTTTCAAATGCTCAACCAATTAAGGAAGAAACTAAAGTTCAAAGAGGAAGCAATTCATGTTGATGCAGAAGCACCATTAATTTTAGATGATACAATTACAAATCTTAAAGCTGCAATCGCAGGAGAAAATTATGAACACACAATAATGTATCCAGAGTTTGCAGATATTGCAGAGAAGGAGGGTCACTCTAAAATCGCTACAAGGTTAAGAGCAATCGGACAAGCTGAAGTGCACCATGAAGATCGTTACAAGAAACTTCTTGAACAGGTAGAAGCAGGTACAGTCTTTAAAAAAGATCAAAAGATGAAATGGGTTTGTCGAAAATGTGGATATGTCCACGAAGGTGAGGAACCACCACATACCTGTCCAAGTTGCAGTCATCCACATAATTATTTCGAACTACTTTGTGAAACTTACTAGTCTTCACAAATTCACTCTTTTTTTTATTCTACGAAAATAGTTTGCAAATATTTAGAAAGCCGAATACGATCATTTAGCTCAATTTTTCGTTGAATGGATATTTTCTCATTCAAGTCAAACCATATATTACTTAATTCATGAAATTCTTTAATTAGAACTCTAAATTTATTGATTGCAGAATAGGATTTTCCTATAAACGCATAGCAAAGTCTGATTCCTTCAAGATCACGAAAAATTATATTGTACCCCCTGATTCTTGCTCGTTCAATGAAATTATCTGAACCATCCTCCATGATTTTTGAGTTCAGTATAACTCCTGTAATCTCATTCAATAACTCGTCTTCTAAATGTTGAGTTTCGAAATTCTCAACAAAAGAAACATAACCTTCTTTGTTAATTATTACAAAAACACTTGGTTTCTCTGCTTCTTGAATAACATCCGCATAGGAGATTTTGTTGTGTACAAGTTTGTCTAATAAATCCTCTAGATGAGACAACCCATCCTTTCAATAATATCTGGTAACTGATGTGTAGCGTTTTCCCACAAATCGTGTTGCTCAATAAGTTTATCATGCGTGTTTGAGATTAAAGTCCCAAGCTTGTAAATGCCTTTTTCATCGGCTATTTTCTGGGCTTTATTCAATAGGTTTTTAGCTTCATTTGTATTGAAATCTATTAACTTCATCTGGGATTCAAACAAATAAGCTTCAGCGAGTAAGACGTAGGATTTTTGCTTGTCAGCTCTTTGTGTAAATCTAGAAATAGTTGTTTTTAGCTTTTCATATATTGAATCATCCTTCGAAGAATGATACTCATTAACATAAAAATCACAAAGATGAAACAAAGCAATTTTATTAAGATCGGCATATACAAATTTAGCAAAAGATACGTCTTCCAATATTCTTTCTATTTGTAAACGTGTTTTTGTATCTGTTTCCTTCCCTTGAAATAATTGATGTTTAAGAATTATTACCTTTAAAAGAGTGAATAGTCTGTGACTGAGGTGTGTATCTTCATGTTGGTTTTTAATAGATTCAATTTTATCTTGAATTTCTACAGCTCTTTTCACATCTTCCAATTCTAACGAGATCAGAGCTAAATTAAAAATAGATGTTGGATAATGCCAATGAGTAGTATTTTTAGCTTGTTCGAAAGAAGCTATACTTTGTTCATAATAACTGTACATTGATATTATATCTCCTTTATGCCAATAATGAAAACCAATGTCTCCAAGAAGAATAGCTACAATGAAAGGCGAGTTCATTTTTTTTGCTAATACTAGTGCGTTCTTATGAAGTTTAAATGCTTCTTCTAGTTCTCCTTTTAACATATATATGTCTGCAGTATTAGTTTGTGATCCCATCATTAGTTCAATATCACCAGTCTTTTCAGCAACAGTTAAGCATTGTTCATAAAATGTGAGAGCCTCTGACTTCTTATCAAAGAAGCTGTGTAGATTACCTAGATCAAATAAAACCCTTGCTTTTTCATAATCATCATTAATTTGTTCTGCTATTTTCATACTTTGACTCAAACTTTCAAATATAACATCAAACCCTGAGCTATAACCGTGTCTAGATCTGAGAAAGAGTGATTTTCTTCTAAGATATTCGATATCATCTTTATTTTCGATAGAATTCAGAGCTTGTTCAACAATTTCAAGTTTTTTCCGCATCTCATCAATTCTTCCTGTAATCATAAGAATATTACAAATCCGGATTGCGGAATCAAAAATCAAGTAATTATTACTAATTTCCTTACTTTTCTCAAGAGCATCTTCACCAAATTCTAAACTTAAAGAGTAGGGTTGTGTGAGGTAGTAAATTCTGGTTTTGAGGATTTTACAGTTTATATGATCCTCAATGGAAAGACCTACATTATCTAAGTATTGATCTATCAATTCATGGGCCTGCTTATATTCACCTTGAATTACTAACTTCTCAATACTTTTTAGTTCAGAATTTAAGATATGTTTCATTGTCTCACATTGAATTCTTAAGGAAGTTAAGTAAAATTTGGTTATTAATAGAGTTTTTGGAAAAAATGGTCGACAACTGAGCCGAACATAGCGACCTGAAGTTCGACATCGCATCAGAAGCCGTTTCTTACCCATAAGCTCCACGCCGATGACCGTAAGCACCACATATCGATCTTAGAGCTTCTCACTTCCGTGCCTGGCCCATTTTGATCTTATCCTTTCTAACGATTTCCTCTGAAATCGCCTCTGAAATACACAGTCCTGCGGGTCGACGCTTCGACACTTTCCGGATAAGGCGTATCAACTTCAACGAAGCCTCAGCAACAGATTTCACCCCAGCATATAGAGCGCTTCTGGTACAAGGACGCCCTAGGTCCCCGGCTAGTCGTTGCTATCGACTCAGTTTCGTAATTGCAAAAAGGAGTCAGACTATTTTAAACATTGCTATTTTAGGTCATTTAAACTGCAGATATATAACAGAGTAAATTTGTGAAATTTTGCTTAGTAAAAAACAAAGAGGAGACTCAGTATGATTGATAAGTATATAGAAGTTAATAAAATAAAAATACATTATAACGAATATCCTTGTGAAAAAGAGACCGTTATTTTCTTGCACTTTGGGTTTTCATCGCTTGCAATGTGGAATGGAGTAATACCTTATTTCAAAGATAAATACAGGTTAATATTAATCGATTACCGAGGTCATGGTCTTTCAGATAAACCAAAAACAAACTATCATATTGATGAAATGGCAGATGATATTATTGTACTAATGGAGAAACTTGGTATAAATCATGCCCACTTTGTTGGGAGTTCTCTTGGTGCTGAACTATCTGTAAGTATTGCAGCAAGATATGCTGATAAAGTGCTTTCTGTGGTTGTTGAAGGCAGCGCAATGAACAATGTTTATGGTCACTATGGATTAAGTAATCCTTCAGAAGAAGATAAGAAGAAAGAAAGTGAGCAAATGCTTGAGAGAATTAGAGCATCTCAAGTTTTTTATGATTCGCCAGAGGAATTACTTAAAAAACTAAAGGACACGTATGAACCCCGTGGTTTTTGGAATGAACATGTCAAGACAATGGCAGAGTATGAGATATACAAAACCCCTGAAGGGAAGTATACTGGAACAGTACCTCTTTGGGTAAGTGAAAGTTATATGCAGAATTATTGGACAACAAAATTTGAAGAATACTATCAAAGCATCAAAATTCCTGTACTTTTTCTTCCAAGGGAAGAAAATTGGAAAAACGAAAAATTCAGAAATGCACTGAAATACTTCAGATCTTTACTCTCTGAAAGTAAGATTGTTCACATCAAAGGAGGGAAGCATGCACATGTGTGGCTGTTCTTTCCGGAAGAGTGTAGCAAAGTTGTTCTTGAGTTTCTAAAGGATATTAAAAACTAAACTATTATATCCTTATTTTTACTTCAAAAGAAGAACTTATCAAGAGACTATTAATTTTCAACCAATGAATAGTAAAGAGGCTAAGGAACCTTTTACAGAAGAGTTCATCAAAGCAATAGATGATTTTTTAGTTAATGCAAACAAACTGGCAATTCTAGGCATTGGAAATGAAGATAACGGTGATGATGCAGTAGGTTTGTATATTCTCAAAATCCTTCAAGAAGAAAATCTACCAGAATGGGTTACTAATTTTTATTGTGAAAAAGTACCTGAACATTTTCTTGGAAAAATAAGAAAATTTGGTCCAAATCGTATTATTTTATTAGATGCAGCAGATATGAAAGAAATTCCAGGAGCAATTGGAATATTCCCAAAAGAAGCAGTTTCTAGTGGGTTTCATTTGTCCACTCATTCATTATCTTTGACAATGTTAGAAGAATTTCTGAAACCAGAAATTCCAGATTTGGTAACGTTGTATGTAGGTATTCAACCTAAACAACTGTTTTTCCAAATTCCTTTATCAAGAGAATGTAAGGAAGCGGGAGATGAATTTGCAGAATTACTTGTTGAAAGAATAAACCTAACCAATACAAAGAAAAGCGATACAACTGTGTAAGAAGTATTAACTTGCAATTTAAGTTAGGTTTTTAACAAATTAAATTGATATTATAGTATAAGAAGACGAAGTATTATTATTTCCATTTTAACAATAGTGTTATTGTTTGTAACAATAATTAATACAAATTCAATTTATGCTGGTTGGGAAAATGATACCGTTGGAGATGCTTCTGCAACCTATTTTGATATCACAAAACTATCAATCTCTAAAACATCTTTAACGATTACTTTGAACGAAAATCCATATTTCAATGATAGTGGAGCAAACATTTGGAGACATTACAACATCTTGATTGACACAAGTATGCATGATACTTATCCAGATACAACAAATTGGAGTGAAGAAGTATTCGAATATAGAGCTCATTTCGATTGTAGATGGAATGGTGATCAATGGCTAAATACTTCTTATATCCTAGCATATCGCTATTATCTCACATCTGATGGAAGTGACAAAGTAGAAGGAACATTTTACTGGGATGGCAACAGTTGGGAAGATGTAATCCCAGATTTGGATATTGCAGTTGTTTCAGATTATAATATAACTTTCGATATAAATGGTGCAATTTACAGAGAACAACCACTTGGAACAGGTTATGTTGTTCAAGGAGTGGCCAGAGCAAGCACATTAAGTACACTAGAAGACATAGCCCCCAATTCTGGCTGGGTCGATGAATTCGACAATGAATGCGAGTTACCAGACGACAATACTGATACAACAGGGCTACCAATATCAACAATTGGTGTTTTATCAGGAATATTTGTTCTAGGATTTATTGTATCAAAAGCTAAGTTCAAGAGCAAAAGAAAATAAGAAAGAAGACCAACTCGGTCTTGTTTTCATTTTCTATTTCTATTTTAATATCTAGACAGAGAATATATAACTGTCTAAGAAACAAGAATCAAGCAAATAACCTCATTTGAAAAAAAAGTCAAAATGTGATAATCTTGATTGATGAAACATTTGAAAAGCATCTCAAACAGAAAGGCATACAAAAAGACCAAGTTCTTATCTTCTCAACAAGTTTAGATGAATTCAGAAAATTTCTTGAAAAAAAGAATTTAAAACTAAATTCAATACCAAAAGGAATAATCTTAGATTATACACAACATCTTGTTAATGAAGATCAAGAACAGTTTTAGATTTTATTCGTGCCTTGTTTAACTATGCTAATTTTGTAAAAAAGTATGATTTTGTAGTTGAACTAATTGATATTGTGGAAGCCTATAATGCTATGGATAATCTCTCTGTCCGAATTGCAGAAAAACATGGTGAAGACATTCGTGAGAGAATTTTTGAAAATATAGTTATTCCTCCTTTAGGTTCAAATCCAGATAATAAGCCAGAAGTAACTAAGATAGTAATGAAAAGACTTGAAGAAGCAATAGGAGAAGAAAAAACAATTGAGTTATTAGCTCCTTGTTTGCATGGTCGTCCAATTGAACCCATCAAAAAAGACAGAGAAGATTTCTTGAACATAAATGATATAGATGAATTTCTGAAAATAAAGAAACAAGAATTTGTTGAGAGACTTGAAAAACATGCAAAAGAAGGAACATTAGAATATGCTCAATATATCAATGCTGAAGTTATCAATTATGTAAAGAATAGTAAAACTATAACTCCAGGAATAAGAGAAGGGAACAAAATCATAGTCACAAAAATACCTTATCAGATGGAAAAATTTCTAAGTGCTGAAGATAGAAAAATGAAAAGATACTTTAGCTGCTACTGTGCATGGGTACGAGGGGCCATTAAAAAAGGAGAAGAAAAAGATATCTCATCCAACTTCTGTAATTGCAGTGCAGGATTCTTTAAACAATACTGGGATATAATCTTTGATCAATCAGTTAAGGTTAAACCTCTAGAAACACCTCTTACTGGTGCTCTGGAATGTAAGTTTGCTATATATATTCCTAAAGAGTTTCTGAAATAGAATGGTCTATTCTTTTCAATTATTCAGTTTTTTATTCTTTTAATCTTCTGATAAAACAACAGAATAATTCCCCAAAGTGCATTTAGATTTGGTACTCTCTTCATATATTCGATATAATCCTCTCCAAACTTTTCAATAAGTTTTTTATTTGCTTCAAGGGTATCAAAATATGTAGTAATTATAACAGGAATTAGCAAAACATCGACAACCCAATGCTGTGAGATTAGCGCTAAAGCAATACTCCACAGGATTCCAGCAAGAAATTGCGGATGTCTAACAATTGCATATATTCCAGTATCAACCATTTGAGTAGTATGTATATAGCTAGTTTTTTTTGGAACTCTCCCCTTCCTTCGAAATGAGATGATTGGTAAAACACCAAAAACAATTGATAAGCACCAAAAAATGTATCCCACGATAACCAAACCATAAATATCATAGTAGTTATCCCATAGAACAAATGTTAGAATAATCTGTATCAATATAGATATCCAAGTTATTGTTACTAGAAGATAATCCTTTAATTTCATTGATATAAACCTTTTAATCTCAAAAATAAAAATACATTTTCACATTAATAAACGTATACAAAGTAATCTATAAACTATTTACGATTCATCCTTTAAGGTGCCAAGGAAATAATAAACTGTTTATAATCATGAAAAGTTTTATTGAGTAATCTAGCATTTGTCAAGAACTTCTTTTGCAAACTTTTTCGCATTTTCTATATCTGATTCATCAAGATGTTTAACAATTACATCTATGTATTCAGCCCATTCATCCTCATCAGGAATGATTTGTTTATTTATGAATTGTTCAATTGGTTTCGAAGGTATCCCCATGCATCGGAAGTAACCTTTGTAATCTATGCCTTTCTCATTCTGAAGTCGTTCATAGGTTTTAGCGCATTTACTCCCCCATTGCTCGAACATTTCAGCATGTCTTTCTGAACCTTCAGGAGGATATGTAGAGTGTGTTACAAAACCAGCAAGTTTGAATTTTGGTGATTTAGGTATATTTTCAATAAACTTCAGAACTGGTGGTGCTAGATTAGCATGATGACAAGCAGACCCTAGAAAAACTAGATCATAAAGGTCCAACTCATCTATAGTTATTTCATTAAAATCTTTTAAAAATGAATCATGATTTTGTGATATAGTTTCATGAATTGCTTCTGCAATTTTCTTTGTGTTTCCTGTTTGACTGAAGTAAGTTACAAGAATCTTCATATGCACTACCCTTCATTAAATATTATTTAAAACTAATGAAATGCTTTTCAGAAGAATTGCTAGATGAGATAATATCTAAAAATAAATCATTTTCAGAAGAATTTCAATTCTATTAGAAATTTATTGTATATGTAAAGGACATTTTGTCCAAGAGAAGAAGTTATTTATTTATACTATTTGTGCATCCTCAAAGAGCATTAAGGTGTCATTTAAATGTCAGAACCTACACAAAAATACAGAGATAAAAAAATAGTTGATGCTCTGATTAAAAAAATTACACAGTTAACAGAAGAAATAGGTGAAAAAATACGTATTATGCATGTTTGTGGAACTCATGAACATGATTTAGTAAAAGCTGGATTACGTTCGTTGTTACCGAAAGAGATTGATTTGATTGCAGGTCCTGGCTGTCCAGTGTGCGTGAGTTCTGCCCGAGATGTAGATGAAGTTCTTTGGGTTGCTGATAATCATAATGTTATTATCACCACTTTTGGTGATATGATGCGCGTCCCAGGTTCAAAAGAGTCACTCTATCAAGCTCAAGGAAGAGGTGTGGATGTTCGTGTTGTTTATAGTGTGTCTGATGCATTAAAACTAGCTGAACAAACACCGGATAGAGATTTTCTTTTCTTCAGTGTTGGATTTGAAACTACATCTTGTGTAACAGCTGCAGAAGTTATTCGAACTAAATTACCAAATTTCAGCATCTATTCTTCTCACAAGCTTGTCCCTCCAGCGATGGAATTATTGGTTCAACGTGATGATTTAGAGTTCCAAGGTTTTCTTGCCCCAGGACATGTTTCTACAATTATTGGAGCTAAGCCCTATGGCTTTATTGCAGAAAAATACAACTTTCCAGTATCTATTGCTGGTTTTGAACCCGTAGATATACTAATGGGTATCTATTCGCTATTAAAGCAAATCAAAGAAGGCACAGCACGCGTTGATAATGATTACAAACGATATGTAAAATATGAAGGAAATGTTGCAGCTCTTAGAACTTTAGAGGAAGCTTACCAAGTTTCAGAGGCAAGATGGAGGGGATTAGGCGTATGGCCGGATACTGGTCATGAAATTAGTGCAAAGTATAGTTACATTGACGCAAAGAAGAAGTACAATATTCCGGAATTACCATCTACAGATCTCCAAGGTGGTTGCATCTGTGATGAAATTCTAATTGGTAAATCCAAACCACACCAATGCAAGCTCTTTAAAAAAGCATGTAGACCTGATCACCCAATTGGTGCATGTATGGTTAGTCATGAAGGAACTTGTAATGTAGCAGCTACATACGAAGAGATAATGTGGGAAGAATAATTTGCCGAATAAAAAGAGTTAATTATCTAATAAGAAAAGTAGATGTGAACAACATGTGTTTAGCAATTCCAGGTTTAATTTGTGAAATTGTAAGTAAGAAAAGAGTCATGGTGGACATTACTGGTGTCAGAAGAGAAGCAGACACTTCATTACTGGAAGAACCTTTGGAAGTAGGGGACTATGTTCTAGTTCATACAGGTTTTATTATCTCTAAATTAGACCCAGAACAAGCAAAAGAAGATTTGAAACTATGGGATGAGATTCTGAGTTCATAAATCTCTTTAGTTTTCTTTTATTTTATCGAGAAATATCGAATAAGTTAAATAGATTAATTCTAGTAAATAATATCAGAATGGTACTCAGAGAAAAGGATGCTAATGCGCAAATTTTAAGAAATTTCATAGACTTTTCTAATAAACCAAACCAGTATTTCTTAACTAATTTAAAGCGTTCAATTCCTGATGTTTTGGATGACCATGAGTGTATGGGAGATGCAAAAAGCAAAGTAGGGGTTGTTGATGGAATAAAACTTCTTAGAAGGAAATATAAACTAAACAATATAGATATAGCTTACCTTCTTTCTCTTGCTACTAGAGGCTATAAGTTTAGAATAATCACTGAAAGGGTTTTTCTTTGTGAAGAGAATGCAATCAATCCATCGTTTGAGTATTTTACTCCTGCCAAACCTAGAATTTCAGACAATTTTAATACAAAAACTGCTGTGCTGAATGCTATAGCTGAGTGCCAAGATATAGACAAT
The DNA here is from genome assembly GCA_030603365.1 of Candidatus Heimdallarchaeota archaeon. Lineage (GTDB taxonomy): Archaea > Asgardarchaeota > Heimdallarchaeia > Heimdallarchaeales > Heimdallarchaeaceae > UBA460. Next base: position 284,735 of record JAUVXV010000004.1, on the reverse strand, counting down.
GTAGAGATAGCTCAAACGTTAATTAGGTCAATCCCCGAATTACTAGAGAGATCTTATGGCGTTAGATACACAGGTCGTTTTCTTTCTATTAATCAATGGTTGGAACTGAAGGAGAAGGAGGGCACTTGGATTTCTGAAGAGAATTTCAGATATGGAGACAGTAGTATAACACCTTGGATGATAGGTAATTTCTTAGCGTTACAGGTTAGGGGATGGCATTTGCAAGAAATTCCAGAAAAATTCAAAGGCAATGATTATATTTTTATCAAGAATTAATACTTCAGTAAAGAGTAATATAAACAACTATTCTTCTATAAAATTCACATCTATACAGCACAACCTTTTTTTATTACTGTATAAAGATTAAATAAAATGCTATGTGAGGACTTCTTATGAGTGATGAACTCAAAGAACTAGAAAGTATTTTAAACGTAACTTTACCAGAAAATCTTGTTGAAGAAACAGTTAAGGTTGAAGAGGGTCATTTTGACCTCTTGGTTAACACAAAAAATGCCTATAACCTTATGAAAATTCTTCATGAAGAGGCCGGTATTTATCACCTTTCAACCGTAAGTGGTTTTGAAAAGGAAGACGGATTCAACATTTGTTACCATATTCAACATAGAATAGAGGAGGAGTTTAGAGAAGTTCCAATAAACTTCATTATTACAAAAGTTGATAAGAAAAATCCAAAGTCTCCAAGTATGGTGGACTTTTTTGTTGCAGCTGACTACTATGAAAGAGAGATCTATGATTTCTATGGAGTTTACTTCGAGAATCATCCATTCCTTCAGAGAATAATTCTACCTGAAAAATGGCCAGATGATGTCAAACCAATGCGCAAAGAATATTCATGGGAACAAATTAAAGAGATAACCATGAAAATAGCCAAAGAGAGTTTGGAGGAGAAATAAAATGACTGAATACAGATCAAGATTTAGAACACTAACAGATGGTAGTGATGGCCCTGAAGATGCTGATCATCATATCTTTATAGGACCCCAACACCCTTGGTGTGAAGAACCAGCACACTTTATCATTCATCTTAAAGGTGAAAGGGTAGTTGAAGCTGATATACGAATTGGGTTCAATTTGAGAGGTATTGAAAAAGCTATGGAAAACAGAACATGGAGACAAAACACCATGTTAATACCCAGAGCTTGTGGAATTTGCAGTGCTGTTCATCAAAACGTGTATGTGCGTGTTGTGGATAGGTTAGCTGGTGTTGAAGATCAGATTTCTGAAAGAGCAAGGTTGATTCGTATGTTCAGTTGTGAAGCAGAACGTATTCATTCCCATATTCTTTGGTATGGAATTCTTGCACATGATGCTGGATTCGATACATTGCTGCACATCTCATGGAGAGATCGTGAGATAATAATGGATATTGTAGAGAAATTGAGTGGCAACAGAGTTAATCCTGCTTTAATGCTTCCAGGTGGAGTAAAAAGAGATATTCCTAAAGAGAAAGCTGACTGGGCTAGACCTCTTCTTGATGAATTAATAAAGAAAGTACAATATCATAGAAAAGTATTCGTTGAAGAAGCTTCAATTACAAATCGTTTGAAAGATGTTGGTGTATTAACAAAGGATGAAGCCAAGAAAACAACACCTAATGGCCCAACAGCAAGAGCTTCTGGATTACCTTTCGATGTTCGAAAATCAACTCCCTATGAGCTATATGATAAAATAGACTGGAATTTAGTTTGTTATCCTGAAGGGGATGTATTAGCAACTACACTTGTAAGAGTTGATGAAACACTAGAATCATTGCAAATGTGCAAACAGATTTTAGATCAACTAGAATCTACACAAGGAGAGCTACTTGTAAGAGTTAAACAAAGAATTCCAGAAGGAACATATATGGCTAGAGCAGAAGCTCCAAGAGGAGAAGATGTCCATTATGCAATTGCAAATGGTACTGATAAGCCAGATAGATATAAAATAAGAGCACCATCGTTAGGAAACATTGATGCGACTTTAAAGAGAATGGATGGAGAATATATTGCTGATATGCCAGTTATTCTACGAAGCTATGACCCTTGTTTCTCTTGTACAAATAGGGTTATGTTAATTAACGAAAATACTGGTGAAAAAATGATACTAAATCAGGACGAATTTGCTCGTAAAGCTATCAAAGCTAAGAAGTATAATCGGCCATTTTTCTGAGGTGAAATGAAGATGAAGAAAGTATTAGTAATGGGTGGAGAAGCTCTCAAAAATCAAGCTAAAGGACCTGTAACAAAACATGTTCTTAAGAGAATTGCAGAGAATCCTCCTCCTGAAGATATCAGAACTATCCCCGCTATTATCGAGGATAGATGTATCATGTGTGGAACATGTGTCAATGTCTGCCCTTCACACTGTTTAGGGATGGATAAAGAAAACAAAGATAATGGAATGATTTGGATTCTACGTCCTCAATGTATGTGGTGCGGTCATTGCCAAACATACTGTCCAAAGGATGCTATCCACATAGACAGAGAACCCAGCTTATCCAATTCACTATTCTCCTTCAATGTTCGACAAGACTATGATATGTTAGTTGCCAAAGGTAGTTACAAAGGAGATACTGCTGACAAGAAATTGCAGGAACTTATTGAAGAAGGTGGCAAGAAGATTAAAGAAATAGAGGAGTTTAGAGGTTGATTAAAATGGGTTGGCTAAAGAAATTTGGTGTATTCTGTGCATTAAAATCCCCATGGATTATTCACATGAATGCTGGAGGATGTAATGGTTGTGACATTGAAATTGTTGATGCTTTAACTCCCCGGCATGATCTTGAGCAATATGGTATAACTCTTAGAGGAACTCCAAGACAAGCAGATGTTCTAGTTATCACTGGTCCAGTTACTGTTCAAGTAGCAGAACGAGTAAAACGAGTATATGAGCAGATGCCCTTACCAAAATTTGTGGTAGCAGTTGGCAATTGTTGTACATCAGGCGGTGTATTCCAAGAATGTCCATTTGTTTTAGGTGGTATTGATCATGTTCTCCCAATTGATGCTTGGGTATATGGATGCCCACCAAGACCAGAGAATATTGTTCATGCAATAGCTACACTTCTAGGAAAATTAAAAGAAGATCTTATTGGTGTAGAGAAGAAAGAAATTCCTCAAGAGGAATAATTTCCTTTTCTTTTTATTTTTTGTTTATTCTATTTTTGTTTCTATGTTTCATGTTAAACTAGTAAAGCAAGAGAGACAGCTATTAGCACTATGGTAATCAAAGTAGATATTATTAGTATTAAGACCAGTAACCTGTATCTTTTCTCCCAATATATTCCAATAGCATTAACTAATGCATAAAGAATTAATCCCATAGCAAGATAAAACAATGGCACACCTAAGAAATGCTTTAACAGCAATATAATTCCTGCAATAATTGCTATAGAAGACATCAGAAATTCTGCTGCAATATGAAAAACCCTTTCAAATTTCTTTTCTATGAATTTGTGTTCTAATTTCTTTACTAACACAACAACCCACAACATAGCAGTGATTATTCCTGCGCAGATAACAAATACCCCATCAATTATCTCCAAGATCATACATGTAAAGAATTTGACTGCTTAAAAAATCTATTGAAAAAATCTCTGATGTGCATTTTATATTTCTGTGTTTAACAAGAAAAGAAAAAGAAAAAGAAAAGGTTGGAATGATTAAATTCCAATTATTGGTTGTAGAATAAGGTCTGGCCAAAATCCTAGTAGTAATATTACAACTGCTAAGATAGTTAGAGATATTGCTTGGAATATTGGTATTTTTACCTTCTCCTCAGATTTAGCTTCAGGTTCATCGAACAACATTATCTTGAGAATGTATAGATAACCTCCTAAAGCTAACAAGGAGTTGATTATAGCCATAACAACTAATGCTATGTTATTACCTAATGCTCCAGCTCCATTAAAAGTAGCCAAAACAACCATCAGTTTTGAGATAAAACCAGCGGTTATTGGAATACCACCAAGAGAGAGGAGAGCTATAGTCAGAATGACACCAATGAATGGTGATCTTCTTCCAATTCCTTTCATATCACGTATATCCCTTGAGCTTACAGCTGCAATTAGTGTGCCGCTGAGCAAAAACAGAGATCCTTTAGCAATTGAATGTGTTAGTATATGGAACACAGATGCATGAACTCCTAGCATAGTATTAGAACCTATACCTAGAATGATATACCCTAGATGTACGGTTGTTGAATAAGCTAATATTCTCTTGAAGTCTATGATATCTTTTCGCCAGAATTGAGAGAACACTAAGAAGTTTCCTTCAAACATGGTCAAGACACCAATCCAAGAGAGAACTACACCTGCAGGTACCATATTGGGATAAGCAGAGTAGAGAGTTCTGTAGATACCAAAAGCACCGGCTTTAACAACAATTCCAGATAGTAAAGCTGAAATGGTTGAAGGAGCCGAACTGTGGGCATCTGGTAACCAGGCATTTAGGAACAACATTGCAGCTGTTACTGAAAAACCAGTAATAAACAATGCAATAATCAATCCTAAAACTCCACCACTAATCCAATGTACTCTAGTTGCTATTAATGCGAAGTTTACTGTACCAAAGTAACCATATGTTAATGCTGTTGCCAGTAAGACTAGCATACTTCCAGCAGTTGACATGATAAAGTACTTAAGAGAAGCTTCTACTGCACCACGTTTCATTCTTTCGAATGCAACTAGCACATAACCACTTAAAGCAAACATTTCCCACCCAATGAATAGAGTGATGAAGTTATTTGCCATGATTACAACAATCAAACCTGTTAGTAATGTTAGGATTAGTGCATAATAATAGCCTAAGCCACTCTTACCTTTCATGTAATTAACACTGAAAAGTACAGCCATCCAAACTAGGAAACTGAAGATAGTTACTAGAACTGCTTGTATCATACCATATTCCAAGAGTAAACCAGAATTATCATTCAGATAAGTTTGCCACCCTTGATTGAATACAGATACGATTCCAAGAAGGAAAGTACCTAGTGCTACAAGATTAGCTAATGCATGATTAACACAATCTGAGCATATCTTTATTTTAGTCAAGTGCTTCTTCAGTTGTTCAAACAACGCAATCAAACCTGCACCAGCGATAGGTACAAGCATGAGTAGAGAGAGATAAGTACTAAGTGCCATTAGACAATCACCATCACTAGAATAACGATAGTTGCTACCGCTACTACGGATCCTAAAATCATGTTCCAGTTAATTTTTCCAGTTTTAAGGAAGGCAATTTTCTGACCAATCCAGAATACAGGTTTAACAAACACCATGCTATACAGATGATCTATATAGAAACCATTTGCTACAACTGTGCTTAGAGATTTGAATACTTTATTGTTTTCAACAAACTTCACTTCAGTTTGTCCCTTACCATATAGTAAGTATGCAACAAGTAATCCAAATATTATTGCTCCAATTGCGCAAAGGAATGGTACAATTTCAACGTGCATGAATGTATAACCTGTTTCTCCAGAGAAGAAGTTACTTACAGGACCTTCAATTATGAAACCAGTTGCAACAACAAGAACAGCTAGAATTCCTAGAGTAATTCTCATTATGTATTTTGGTTTATGTACTTTAGCTCCTCTGTTCTTTCCGTGGAAAATCATCAAGAACATTCTTGCGGCATATAGTGTTGTTATGAATGCCGTCAATACTGCTACAATGAAGGTAAACCAGTGCATTGGATTTTCAGCTGCTGCTTCAAAGGAAGTTGTAATTATCATTTCTTTTGAAAAACCTCCATTTGAAATGACAGGAATACCCATTAGACCAACAACACCAACTAACATGAATCCATAAGTCCATGGTATCTCTTTTCGCAATCCACCCATCTTCTTAATGTCTCGCTCTTGAGCAACAGAATGAATTATTGCCCCTGCTGACAAGAACAGTAGAGCTTTGAATATTGAGTGAGATAACAAATGAGCTTGACCTGGAATTAGACCATTAGCATGCTCTTCTCTTATAGTAAAAGCTAGAAACATGTAACTCAGTTGTGAAATTGTACTGTAAGCCAGAATTCTTTTCAGATCTGTTGTTACTAGAGCACCAATAGCAGCTGCTACACAGGAAATTCCAGCAATTATCATTAGTGCAATATAGAAGAAGTCACTATCCCAGTATGGGCTAAATCGTGCGACTAAATATACACCAGCTTTAACCATTGTTGCAGCATGAATAAGTGCAGAAACAGTTGTTGGACCTTGCATAGCATCAATATCTACTGTATCACCCGAACTCAACCATGATTGTAGTGGGAATTGAGCAGATTTTGTAATTGGAGCTAATAGTAGCAAGATGCTCATGAAAACTGGATATACACCACCAAAGGTAGATGTATCAATCAGTAGTGGGTTTGTTACTCCAGCACCTATGTTCAAAGAGTATGACCATGCTAAGAATGCTAAGAAACCAACATCACCTATACCTGTCATAATAAGAGCTTTTATTCCACTTTTAGCTGGTTTGGTACCTTCTTCTCCTTTCTTCATAAAGTAATGACCTATGAGGAAACAAGAACATAGACCGACAATTTCCCAGCCTACGAATAGCAAAACCATATCATGTGCTAGTACTAGTAAAAGCATTCCACCTACGAATAGTTGAATAAAGAACCAATAACGGAGTAAGTTCTTGTCTTCCTTCATATATTCAAGTGAGAAGAATGCAATCAGCATACTTAGTATAGATACTATTAGAACCATCATTGTTGATAGTGAATCGAAATAGAATCCTGATTCCATTGTGTTAGTTGATGAATTTGCCAACCAATTTGCCCATGAGAAATCATAAGCTACAGCTGTTCCACCATAAGTAGCAAAAATCAAAATTGACATCAGTGCAGAAACAGCAATAGTACTGACACTGAAGATGTTTCTGATTTCTTTCCATTTCTTCAATAGGAGAGATAAAAATGCTCCACCTATTGGAGTTAATACTGCGATTATTGCGTATATAAATATTGGATCTGCCATCATAATCACCTTTTCAATGTAGCCATTTCATCGCTATCCACGCTTTTTGCATGACGATAGTTGTTAATGACTATTGCTAAACCTACTGCCATAACAGCTGCACCTATTGCTATAGAAATCAATGGGAAGATCTGAGCAAATTCTAGAAATGTCTCGTTAGCAATGTTCTTACCTAATGAAACAAAGACAATGTTGATAGCTATTGTCATTATTTCGATTCCCATAAGAATCTTGATAACATTTCTTTTACTCAGCAATGCATATAATCCTACACAAAATAGGACTATACCAAGAATCATAAAATGTAGTTGTTCTAACATTATGCTTCGGCCTCCTTTTTGACTTTCTTCTTATGGCTGATAAACAAAGTTCCAATTGCTATAGAAGTAGCAAAGAAAACAATTGCTTGGAGTATAAGATCCATAACTCTTTCACTCCACAACAATTCGATAGATTCAATTATTTCAAAAGTTCCAAATGGCAAATAGCCTGAGGAACTAATAACTGCCCAAATTGCAAATCCCACAATTATAGCGATTATAACTAGTGCAATTACTGATCTCTTCCAATCAAATAACTCATCTCTTTGTTTTTCTGTTAAGGCTACAACAACAACAAATAGTGCTGTAAATCCACCACCATAAACAATCAATTGTATCCACGCTAGCAGTGTTGCATTGTAAAGCAGCAAAAGTATCCAGATGAAAGCGTTCATTGCTATTAAACCAATGACTGAAAACATCAATCTTCTGCACTCAATTGCAAATACAGCCGCTAGTATTGCTAAAATCATAAATACGTATATTATTACTAAACTCATCATTCAGTACCTCCTTGTACAATAGGATCAACAGCATCCCTTGGATATTTCTTCCTTAGAGCAACTAACACAGTTAGAAGCAAAAGTGAAAGATATACTAGTGCAGCTTCTAAGACATTATTTGTACCACTGGTAACAAAGAATAATGTCATAAGTATAAACACTGCAATATCGAAGAGCACAAAGAATGCAATGAAGACGTATGTATCAATGAAAATCTTTCTGGGTTTAGCCAGAATAGATCCTTCTCCGCTTGCAAACAGATCCTTCTTCATAGCGCTTTGTTTGGGAGGTTGTGTACCGAGAATGTAACGGACTCGTTTACTAATCAACCATACGACTACCGCAAGAATAACACTTGCGGCAATATCAATTATTAGTGCTTTCCACCATTCCATTTACTTCAAACTCCTATTAATAATCCTACTGTTAGCATCACTGCTCCAATAGTTATGGGGAGAATGATTTTCCAAGCTAACCTCACTGATTGATCGATTCTAATACGTGATATTATTGTTCTTAAGAAAGACATCAAAGCTATAACAGCTATCAGTTTCAAAGTAAAGAATATCAAGTTTATCAAACCCATCAAAAAGGGATTTTCAACCACTATTCCTACGTAAGGACCACCTAGAAATAGTGTCACAATTAAGCCTCCAATGAAGAATGCACCTATTCTTTCGCCAAGAATAATGAGAGCATATCTCCAGCCACCATATTCTACTAACCATCCATCGGCAAGTTCTGTATGAGCTGTTGGGGAGTCAAATGGGTACTCTTCGAGTTCTGCCATCATGACTATAATCGAAATAGCAAATGCAACAACAAGAGCGATAATTAATACTAAGTTTCTACCGATACCTGATTCAGTAAATAATTTTGCACCAATCGTACTTAATGAAAAATCAGTATCTTGCCCTACTCCTACAATCAATATAGGAACAAGCAAGCTGAATCCTAAAGGTATTTCAAAACTTAATACTTGCAATAATGATCTTGTGGAACCAGTTTGTGCGAATGGATTCTTTGTTACTATTCCCATGAAATATATCAATAACCCATAAGATAGTAGTACAAAAAGAATAAAGAATATATCGAATGGAAAACTTGTAAATCCAGATACAAAACCAGTTTGGTCACTAAAAACAGCTATTGGGATCATTAAAGCCCCTGTTACCGCGGTAGCAAAGAATAATATTGGTAAAGCAGTCATCCAAAACTTACTTACACCTGCTGGAATTATTGTTTCCTTAGCTGTAAGTTTTACTATATCGTAAAGAGGTTGCAGAAATGGTGGACCTTTTCTACTTTGTCCTCTAGCATATATCTTTCTATCAAGCCAGTCTATAAATAAGGCCATGATAACAATGAAAAGTATACCAGGGACAGTTATCATTAATAGTATTTCAATCCATGACATTTCGCGTAAATCCTCCAATTAGGATTGTTTTCTATTATCTTTCTTGTTATACCTATATAGGAATAACAGTCGCGATATTGAGAAACAAGACTAGTAATTCTTAAGGTTTATCGTGGGTAGTTGGGAAAATAAATTAAAGAATTAGCATTTTAAACTCAAAAAAAATGATATAAATAGAAAATTTAAGTTTCAAATATCTATAGGTTAGAGGAAACCTTTCTGTTTGAGAGCTAGAAGATACAGTTGTCCTACAGAAACCCCCCCATCGCCAGGTGATACTTTTTCATTTGTATAAACAGTTTTGTTCATTGAGATTGTCTCTTTCACAATTGAATCAACAATAACTTCATTAACACTCACTCCCCCTGAGATAAGAATCTTTTCAATACCTGTGCTAGAACCAATTTCATTTACTATCCCTCCAAAACTCTCTCCTAACGCTTTTTGTGTCGCTAAACCAAGAATATTTTTCTTATGTTTATTTTTTAGTTCAATTAAATCAGGTAAGATTTTTGATACTTCTAAAGTGTATATTTCATTATTTCTAGAATAAGGAATTTTTAATTTAGGTAACTCGGAATTGTTTTTTTCAGATAAACTCAGACCCTCCAAACGAATAGCGGGTTCTCCTTCATATGTTTGAACACCACAAATATTTAAAAGAGTACTAACAGCATCCAAAAACCTACCCGTACTTGTTGTAAGGAAGCCTTTTGGAAAATCACCTTTTTCTAGTTGAGTTGCGACAAATTCTACTTCCTCCATTTTTCTAGGGAGGTAATTTGCAAGAGGTGTTACTATATCTACAACCTCATTTTTAGAATGGTCTAGTGACAATAAAGACATTAAACTTCTCAAAGGATACTTAACTGCTAAATCTCCTCCAGGAAGACTATATTGTTCTAAATGTCCTACTCTTTTTAAGTCATAAACTGGACCCTTAAATATTTCTCCACCCCAAATTGTTCCATCTCTACCATATCCAGTTCCATCAATAGCTATACCTAATATTTTCTCTTCAGGGTCTATTTTATGCTCCAAAGCAACACTAGCAATATGTGCTTCATGATGTTGAAAAGAGTGGTACTCATCAACATTGAACCTACTAGCAATTTCAGTAATGTTTGTTGATGTTAAATATTGAGGGTGCATATCATAAGCTATTGATTCTATATTAGTACTATATAATGACAAATAATGTTCTATAGCTTCAAGCATGTATTCATAAGTTTCAAGAAGAGTTACTGTACCTATATGTTGCGTTGGGATAATCTTTGAACCCTTCATAAGAGAAGGAATAAGGTGCATTTCTGCGCCTATTCCCAGAAGAGTTTGATTACCAATATCGATATGAGATAACAAAGGTTCAGGAACCCAACCACGTGATCTTCTAAGAAATTTTAGAGAACGATTTTCACCAATTTTGTTAATTCTGATTACTGAATCATCATTTCTCTGGTAGATTCTTCTATTGTGCAAAAGGAAATAATCAACATAAGGTAGTTTTTCCTTTATTTCTTCATTCTCAATAAACATTGGATAATTTGAAGGATTTGCACTTGTCATAACTACAGTAGGTTCTTTCATTTCTCTTAGAAGCATGTAGTGAATTCCTGCATAAGGTAACATCACACCAACATTGTGTAAACCTGGTGCAACCCATTCAGAAAGATAGTAAGTATCATTCCTCTGAAGAAGAACAATTGGTTTTCTGAAACTTGTGATTTGTTTTTTCTCCTCTTCAGTTATTTTAGCAAATGCAAAGATTGAATCCACATCTTTCACCATTATAGCAAAAGGTTTGTATTTTCTTTGTCCCTTAGCTTCTCGCAGTTTAAGTAAAACAGTATCTCTTAGAGTAGAACAGGCAAGATGTGTTCCACCTATTCCTTTAATAGCTATTATCTTGCCTTTTTCGATTTCATGGGCTACAAATTTAATTAATTCTGTTTGATCTGAGAATTTGATTTCTTTGTTCTCAGAAGAGTAGAGAAAGTATGAAGGGCCACAATCAACGCAACAAGTTGTTTGAGCATGAAATCTCCTATCATTTGAATTCGTATAGTCGTTCTCACATTCAGAACAAAAAGGAAAATCAGTCATAACGGTATGTGGTCTATCATAAGGTAGTTTCTCGATAACAGTATATCGAGGACCACAATCAACGCAAGAGTTGAAAGGATAATCTGATCTACGTCGTTCATCTGAATCTAATTCATTCAAACATTCGTCACAAATAGATATGTCTGGTGGAAGATATGAAAAGCCTACACCCTTTTGCTGGCTGGAGCTTTTTGCTATTTCAAAGGTTAGATAATTCTGAGATTCTTTTATCCACTCAATTTCTATGGATTCATATGCACAAAGTTTTGGTTTTCTTTCTTTTAATAAATCAATAAACTTCTGAAGAATTTGTTTTTCAGCTTGAGCAATTATTTGAACTCCCGCATCCCCAAGATTTTTCACGAAACCATTAATTCCTAATTCTTTAGCAAGATTATACACAAATGGTCTGTATCCTATTCCTTGAACGATACCTGAAACCAGAATTTCGCATGTTTCTTCGACCATTGTTACAACCTTTTAACATACTCTAGGAATAGGCTCGCCTAAAGGTTTTCTTAATAATCTATGTCCCCCTATACTTGTTCTAATAACAACTTTTCCCTCATATTTTTCTGTAGCTTCTCCAATTATCGCTGCTTCCTTACCCAAAGGATGATTTCTTAGAGCTTTTAGAACTTCTTCTGCCTTATCTGGTGTAACAGCCATTATGGCTTTTCCTTCTGAAGAAAGGGAAAATGGATCTATTCCAAGTAATTCACAAACACCATTTACTTCAGATTTGATGGGTATTTTTTCTTCTTCTAACACTAATCCTACATTAGACTTTTCAGCAAATTCATTTAATGCACTACCTGTTCCACCCCTTGTAGGATCTTTCATGGCATGAATTACACCTTCCTTAACAAGTGGTAACAATAAATCAGCCAAAGGCACAACATCAGATTCTAGATCTGTCTGAAGATTGATACCTTCTCTTCCTGCAATCAGAGCCGCTCCGTGCATACCAGGCGATCCAGTTATTATTATTTTATCGCCAATTTCTACTTTAGAATCACCAATTATGTTTGGAGAGATTCTTATACCTAGACCAGTTGTACTCATGTAGATTGAATCAACTTGTCCTTTTGGTAGAACTTTGGTGTCTCCAGCAACTACAGCTACATCATTTTCTTCACATGTTTTAGCAAAGGATTTGAGGATTTTTTCGACGGTGGAATAGATTGTTCCTTCTTCAATCAATAAAGCACAAGTAATTGCTATGGGTTGTCCTCCCATCATTACAACATCATTAATAGTGCCTGTGGCAGCTAATGTGCCTAAATCACCACCTGGAAAGAAAATTGGATCTACAGTATGTGAATCAGAGCTTACTATTAAAGTAGTATCACCTGAAAGAAAGATAGTAGCTCCATCATCCATTTCGTCTGCACCTATACCATCATCTATTGACTTTGTTTTGTAAATAGCCAATATAGATGCAAGAAAAGTGTCCATAAGAGAACCTCCTGCACCATGATTTAGTTCTATTATTGTATCGGATTTCATGCCAAACCCACATAATTTTTAGTCTTTTTAAAGATGAAGATTAGCTTATAAAATAAGGAATTTGTAATTTTAAGAATAAAACTTATATCCTCTCACGAGTAATATATCTTTGGTGTAGAATTTGAAAAAAAACTGTAAAATAATTATATTAATTACAGCATTATTTCTTCTAATATCCTCTCAAACTTTTGCTATGCCTAAAATTTTAACTGTTTCTTCAGGAGATGGAACAATTTTTACTTGGACCGCACTTACTGAATCAAATAGATACTATATTGGAGATTTATTTGAACCGGGTTTTGAATTAACTGCTGATGCGTTTGGAACCGATATGATAGCGTTTTATGATATTGTTATCACAGTTAAAATTGTAAAAGAAACCTATCTTAAAACACAGAATCTCACTCTTGCAGACATAAATATTGTGGGAGAAAGCAGTTCAACCACTGCATCTTTCAATTTATCAGATATTACAGCTGGTGATTTTATAGTTAGGTTAGTGTTTAATTTCAAATGTAACAAGACAGTTGGGGAAGATTCAGATTATAATGGTGACTGGGCTGCTCTCCAGATGAAAGCATCTACCGAACAAGAAGATGCTAGTGCCATCTTTCCGGTTCTAGCTATTTTAAGCCTAGGAATCTTAGTACGCAAAAAATTGAAGAAATAAGGAATTTCATAATTGATTTAATGAAAAAGTTAAATAGTTATTTTAGGTGACCTTTTATTTTTTCTAATAATCTATTGAAATAACTAATAAGTTGAATAATTTGGAGCCACGACGGGGATTTGAACCCCGGAGTCTATCGACAATAGATTAGCAATCTATCCTCATACCAGGCTTGAGTATCGTGGCCTATATTATATTCTATCTACTTCCCTATCAATTTTTAATTTAAATATTTCGAATTAAATCAAATATTTATGGCAGTAGATTAGTCCCCAATAGTAAAGATTAAAAAACAATTAAGGTTTTAGTGTTTTGCCTAGTAAGGTCAGAAAGCATCTGGAGGCATTCCAGATGTTCGGGATAGTTAAGCCCTTCGACGTGTGGCTCTGTACTAAGTTGAGAGATCACTTGGGAACAGCCATTCGCTGCGATACGTCGCGGCCATAGTGAGGGGGTAACACTCAGACCCATTCCGAACCTGAAATCCTTACTAGGTTTTTTGCGTTTACAAGAAAAAGAATAGAAGATGTTTGGTTCTATCTATAACCTTAGTTTTAATTTATAGATTATACTTCTAATTGCGTTTTCAATTGTTCTCCAAATAATCTTGCTTGTTCTAGTTCTTCTTCTGTGGGATGACCAATATTATCCTTTACTTCACCCATCATCCTTATAGCGCCTTTGCAATAGAATCGTTCAGGAATAATAGTCACCTGCTTATTCTTAGCTATGATATTTTCCATTTTTTCGAACATTACTTCTTTTATTTTCTTGGGATTTTCTTTATCCTTTGAAAATGGATGGTCTTCGTCTGGTCCACCACTTGTAAAGAACAATGCTACTTTCTTTCCGTCAATACCTTTTCTTTTTAGTTTCCTCAAATATCTTGCTCCAGCAAAACTTATTCGACCCATGATGACCCAGGATCCAACGACAACCAGATCATATTCTGTTAAGTCTGGAAGTTCCTTGTTACTTCGACTTTCAGTTTCTAAACCTTCAGCAATTTTCATTGCTACTTTCTTTGTATTTCCGCCTTTAGAGTTAAACAATACAATCGCTTTAACCATGTTAATCAACCATTTATATTCAAACTATTTTTGTTCCAAATGGTGCAAATGCTATTCCAGCTAATTTGAAATGCTGTTGTGCAAAAGGTATTCCGATTATAGTTATTGCAAGAAATATTCCAGTCATTATATGACTTATTGCGATATAGAAGCCCCCTAACAGAATCCATATTAAATTTAGACAGAGTCTTCCTGAAGAGGATGATTCTCTCCTTATATCTCTCCCAAATGGGAATAAGGCAAATCCTGCAATTTTGAAAGCTTGTATTCCAAAAGGTATTCCGATTATTGTGATACACATTAATAGACCACTAACCGTCCACTCAATAGCAGTCCACAATCCGCCAAAAATAATCCACAAAATATTTCCGATTAAACTGAGTAATCCACCCATACTTTCACCTTATAATTCGTTTTATTGTTGATTTTTGATAAAAGGATTAATCTCCAATCTTAAAAACCTTCTTAATTATTTCTTCTATTTCTCAAATCATTTATGTCGGATATTGACTAGAATCTGGCTTGCTCTAGCTCAAACTTGGCTTTTTATTATTCTTTTAAGCATAAAACTTAAAAATTAGCAATTTCCTTTCGAATCGTTTGGTTGAAGAAGGGTCAGCTATGCTTAAACAAGAGATGGACATTACTAATAACCAGTCTGCAAAGCCTATTAGTCCGCCTTTTATTTTCCGAGACCCTAACTCACCAGAGAAAATTTATGGGATGGCTGATTCTCTTAAGGAACTAGCTGAAATTCTTCCTTATATACCCTATTTCTCTATTGAATATCACACATATAGAATTGAAACTGAAGGTTCCATTTCTAGTGACTTAGGATTATGGATCAGATATATCTTAGGGTTAAATGCTCTTGCAGATGAAGTTGAACAAGTAGGAGCTACTGTGGAAGGTCTTGATTTAAAAGATAAACTTATTTCACTAATTAATGCACATTTTCTTGAAGAATAATTCTCTTAAATCTTCTTAAATTTCAAAGCTGTTGGTTCATAGATATCACCATTGTTTAGGAGATCATGAATCACTGATTCAATTGTGGCTTTCTCCAATTTGGTTTCTTCTATGAGTAAATCTAGCTCTACTCCTTCCTCAGAATTAGTTATAATTTCCCAAACCATTGCCTTTTCTACCAAAAAACTAGCTTGTTCAACTTTTTCTTCTGAAGGAATTACAAGGTTTTTCTTTACATATCGTTTTATTTTCTTTGTTCTTAGATATAGCTCTTTGTTATAGTCTTCAATTTTCAAAAAATCTTCTGGAAGAACATAGATCTCATTTTCACTTAATCTAGGTTTTCCGATAATCTCAATTTCTCCTCCTTCAAAGAACCTGTTTAAAGCTTCAGCAGTTTCTTCCCACCCTTTTACTCGAATTGTTTCAGTACCATCATCAAGTGTTAAAGTAGCAAATGCTTTCTTATCATCTGTTTTCATACTATAGTATTTTCCTACTATGGTACCTGATATTCTCATTTTATAGATTTTTTCGTTATTGGCAGTTATTAACACCCAGCGATATTGTTCATCTCCTTCTTTTACAACTCGTCCATTAACAATATCAAAGATGTAAGTAAGAATAGGGGGGGTGGGAACAAATTCACTCATTCTTTTCACCGGTTCTTGGATATTCGATTTTTCTGCCCTCCAAAAATCTTTCTATGTAATTTAGTAATTTTAAACAGTTGTTATGGTATAAAAATACCTTATAATATAATTTTAATTGTAAAAAAGAAATGAAAAATTCTCATGAAACAATGCACTTTTTAAGTGAATATCCAAGTTGGTATCAATGGGTGAAGACTTAACTTTCAGGTTCTGTTTAAAGAGCTTCGGCTGCACACAAAATGTGGGAGAGGGTGAAAATATTCGACAGATTCTTCTTTCATCCAGAGGAAGAGAGGTTGATGACATTTATTCTGCAGATGTAATAATAATCAATTCTTGTGCAGTAAAAACACCCACTGAAGACAAAATAATTCAACAAATTTATGACTGCAGTATGACTGATGCAGATATTATTGTTACAGGATGTCTTCCAAAAATTAATCCAGACAGAATCAAAAAAGCTTGTCCAGACGCAATACTAACTCCACCCAATATTGGTAAATCAATCTTGAAGTATGTTCCTCTACAACTAACCAATGGGGAAGCATACAAAATGGCAAGGTTACCGGAAAAGCCAGTATTCTATGTAGATCAACCTTTAACCGCTATTGTTCCCATTGCTCAAGGTTGTCTGGGTAGTTGTACATATTGTACAGTAAAATATGCTAGAGGTTGGCTTCAAAGCTATTTACTAAAAGATGTATTTGAATATTCTAAAATGGCAATCGAAATGGGAGCAAGAGAGCTTTATATTACTACTCAAGATACTGCAACATATGGAAAAGATAACGGGATTACTCTCGTAGACTTACTTAAGAAATTACTAGAGATAGAAGGGGAATTTAAGTTAAGAATAGGAATGATGAGTCCTAATCATGCTTCTGAGATTATTGAGGATTTACTTGACTTAATGGAAAAAGATGAAAGAATTTACAGATTTCTCCACGTTCCTGTACAAAGTGGATCAGATAGAATATTGGAATTAATGAAAAGACAATATAATATTGAAGCATTTAATCAACTGATAAAGAAAATAAGAACCAGATTTCCATTAATGACTCTCTCAACAGATGTAATTGTAGGATTTCCTGGTGAAACAAATTTCGATTATGATCAGACAGTAAATTGTTTAGAGAGAAATAAATTTGATATTGTAAATGTTTCAAAATATGGAGACAGACCTTTAGCTGCATCTTCAAATTTCAATAATAAAATTCCTTCGGATATCAAGAAGAAGCGAAGCAAGCACATAACAGAAAAAGTTCATGATATTCAGTTAGCTCGAAATCGCGAATGGATAGGTTGGAAAGGGGAAGCCATAGTATTGAAAGATACTCATAAAGGAAATAAATTTGCTAGAAATATCTATTACAGACCTATCATTTTACTTCGAGGTAATCTTGGAGAAAAAGTTAGTGTTAATATTATCAGCAATTCCAGGAGTTCTCTAAAAGGAGACATTGAGAGAATAAGTGCTCAAATAGCTGAATAGCTTAAGCGATTACTATTTTTTGAGTAAAAGAAAAAAGATTCTATAATGCAAAATACAAGTCCAGCAGCTAAAGTTATCGTTGATTTACTTGAACAAGGTTACAACATAGTTTTAACTAGCGGAAACGGAGAGTTGGAAGGAGCAATGGCAGTTATTGATAAAGATTATGCATCAGCTGTATTAGCTGCTCAGATTAAAGCAAAAAATCTTCTAATTTTAATAGATGTTACAAATGCTTATTTCAATTGTAATAAAGAAAATCAAGAAATTCTTGGAGAAATAAATTTTGCATTGGCTATGCAAATTGCAAATGAAGGGCATTTCATTAAAGGTAGTATGGGTTCTAAAATTGAAGCAAGTATTAATTTTGTAAAAAAAACCCAAGGAAAAACGATAATTACTAACCCAAAACATGCTTTCAGAGCAGTTGAAGGTGAAGAAGGAACAATAATTATTTCTTAATAAAAGATGCACTTAATTCAACAAAGAGAAAGATAACTAGACAAAAAGGCAAAAAAAGGCTCTTTTGCCGTTCTATTTACTTCTGGTAGGTTGAACCAATGTCTTTTTAAAGGGTAAACTCTATTTTTTTATAATATATTATTTCCAAGAAATAACCCGACAATAAACGCGAGAAGGCAGAAATCTGGTTCCCACTTTGGGGTATAATACACATCACCAATTAGTGACAACTATGGATGAAGAATCAAACACAAAAGTAAGCAAAGATGTTGCTTATGATGTAGATACAATTAAGGTTCTAGAAGGAACTGAAGGGATTAGAAAAAGACCTGCTATGTACATAGGAACAACAGGTGAGGAGGGAATGCACCATCTAGTTTGGGAGGTTGTGGATAACTCTGTTGATGAGTATATGGCTGGGTATTGTAAAAACATACAAATTGTACTTCATCGAGAAGGGAGTATCTCAATACTGGACGATGGTAGAGGAATTCCAGTAGGGAAACATCCAAAGTACAATCTGAATACATTAGAAGTTATATTTACTAAACTTCACTCTGGGGGAAAATTCGATAAAACAGCATATAAGGTATCTGGAGGATTACACGGAGTTGGTCTCTCTTGTGTAAATGCACTCTCAAAGAAATTAGTTGTTAAAGTATATTTGGATAATAAAGAGTATGTTCAGGAATATGCTCAGGGAAAACAAAAAACTCAAGTATTTGAAAAAGAACAAAAGGGAATTCCAATAACAGGTACTTACATATATTTTGAACCTGATCCAGAGATATTTCCAATAATTCGGTTTGATTACGATACTATTGGAAGAAGAGTCAAAGAGATGGCTTATCTAAATAAAAATCTCCGCTTTACTATTTCTGATGAAAGATATGGTCCTCCAAAGAAGCAAGAATTTCTATTTGAAGGTGGAATCAAACAATTTGCACAAGATCTGAGTAAAGGGAAGAAGAGCATTTTTGCTGAAGCAGATGAAGTTTTTCATAGTGAAAAAACTGAGAAGGGAGTAATATGTGAATTAAGCATTCTATATACAGACGGGTATAATGAAATCATCATGGGATTTGTAAATGGTATCTACACTTCGGAAGGGGGGACACATATCTCAGGTTTCAAAGCTGGTTTAACGCGTGCAATTAACGATTATGGAAGAGCAAAAAATATCATAGGAGATAAGGAGGATAACCTCAGAGGGGAGGATGTAAGAGAAGGATTAATTGCCATTATTAGCATAAAACATCCTGAACCACAGTTTGAAGGTCAAACCAAGACAAAACTAGGTAATAGTGATGTGGAGGGAATTGTTCAAAAAGTGATGTCTGATAAATTCAAAGAATTTCTAACAATTAGCACTAAAACAGCTAGGAATATTCTGGATAAATCATTGGAAGCTAGAAGAGCAAGAGTAGCGGCTAGAAAAGCAAGAGAACTCGTTCGAATGAAAGATAAAAGAGTTGGTCTTCCAGGACGTCTTATTGAGTGTAGAGAAAAAGATCCCACAAAAAGAGAATTATTCTTAGTTGAAGGTTTATCAGCTGGAGGAACAGCTGTTAAAGCAAGAGATACACAGTTTCAAGAAATATTATTTCTGAGGGGGAAAGTTCTGAATGTTTTCAAATCAAGGCTCGTGAAAGCTTTGAGTAACAAAGAGATTCAAAGTATGATAATGGCTATTGGAACAGGTATCGGTGATGACTTTGAGTTAGAAAAGAGTAGATACGGTAAAGTCATAATTTTAACTGATGCAGATGTTGATGGAGCTCATATTATGACACTTCTTCTTACTTTCTTCTATCGTTATATGAGAGATTTAATCGAAGTGGGTATGATCTATGTAGCTAAACCACCATTATTCAGAATATATTTGCTAAGAGGAAAATCTAAAGCTTTGAAGAATGAAAATCATGAATATTGTTACACAGAGAAAGAGAAAGATGAGATTGTTGAGAAGCTTGTAAAGGAAGAAGTAGACCCTTCAATTATTAAGATTCAAAGATACAAAGGTTTGGGAGAGATGAATGCAGACCAGTTAGAAATAACCTCTATGAAAGTTAATAGTCGTTATCTGATTCAATTGAGAATTGAAGATGCAGCTTTTGCTGATCAACGATTTGAACAATTAATGGGTAGTGATGTAAGTTTCAGGAGGCGGTTCATAATGGAAGATGTCTTCAAAGTTGATTCAGCTGAATATCAGAAAGAATATGGTGATTCTATTCTAGATAATGGAGAGGAATATGATGATGATACAGAGGACGAACTTATTGATATTGAAATATCTGGTGATGAAGTTCCGGATGAACTTGAACTTTAAATAAGGAGTGATAACTATGGCAAGCGACGATGCAACAGAAAAAATTCACAAGGCAGCTTTATCAAAAACACTAGAAGAAGCTTATACTGAATATGCGTATTATGTAATCAGTGAAAGAGCAATACCAGATGCAAGAGATGGGTTAAAGCCAGTCCATAGAAGAATATTATGGGCTATGCATCAAATGAGATTAAATTACAATACACCTCATAAGAAATGTGCAAGAATAGTAGGGGAAGTTACAGGAAAATACCATCCTCATGCAGGAGGAGTCTATGAAACTCTTGTAAGGCTAGCTCAACCATTTTCACTGAGGTACCCAGTAGTTGATGGACAAGGTAATTTTGGTTCAATAGATGGTTTCCCAGCTGCTGCGATGAGATACACAGAGGCTAGATTAGCAAGAATTTCTACCGAACTACTCCAAGATGTTATTCCAGAAATCGTTAAATTTCAAGAGAATTTCGATGGAGAGGAAATGGAACCTACAGTATTACCTGTAAAGTTTCCTATGATATTAGTAAACGGTACATCAGGCATTGCTGTAGGGCTTAGTTCAAATATTCCCCCTCACAATCTAAGTGAGATTCTTGATGCCACAGTTAAGCTAATTGATGATCCAACGACATCAGTAGATGATTTAGCGGAAATCGTTCAAGGTCCTGATTTTCCAACAGGAGGAATAATTGTCAATGGAAACGCAATGAAGAATTATTCTATCGCTGGTAAAGGACCAATTATTATCCGAGCTAGACTAGAGACAAAAGAACCTACTAATGATAAAGAAGAAGCAACAATAATTGTTAATGAAATTCCTTATTTAACTAATAAGAGCACATTAATGGAAGAATTACATGAGTTAATGACCTCAAAGAGAATTCGTGGATTGACTGATGTAAGAGACCTTTCAAAAGACAAGATAAGAATTGAAATTGACATTCATGAAGAGTATTCCCATGAGAAGGGAGTAAAAGTAATAATTAGTCAGCTGTATAAATATTCGCAGCTAGAAAAAGTCTTTCATGCAAAAAATATGGCTTTTGCTAGAGGAAGACCATTACTTCTAAATCTTAAGAGAGCTTTAACCATTTTCCTTGAACACAGAGAATACGTAATTAGAAAAACCATACAACATAACTTAAACAAAGCATTAATGCGGTCAAATATTCTTGAAGGTCTCTATATTGCTCTTCAAAACATAGATGAGGTTATTGCACTCATTAAGAAATCCGATAGAAGACAGGATGCTCAAGAAAAACTAATGAAGCGTTTCGATTTAAATGAAGCACAAGCAAAAGCTATTTTGGCCATGCAATTAGCTCGTTTAGCTCGAATGGAAGTAGAAGCAATAATAAATGAGAAAAAAGAACTTGAGCTAAAAGTAAAGGAATACAGGGATATACTTGCAGATAAGGATAAGAGAATGCAGATCATTAGAACAGAACTTCTTGAAATCAAGGATAAATTCGGTGATAAAAGAAGAACAGACATAACAGATGAAATGGACATCTATGGAGAAGTCGATATCTATGATATGTTACATGATAGACATCTGTTGATAACCACAACCAAACAGAGTTATGTTAGATCAATTGAAGTTGACAAATTTAGAACTCAAAAGAGAGGTGGTAAAGGAATGACTGCAGTTACTTTAAGAGAAAATGATTCACTTTATGATGTTTTAGTTACACTAAACAAAAGTACTCTCTTGCTTGTAACAGAGAAAGGTATTGTACATTCAATCCCCGCTTTTGAAGTTCCTGAGGCTAAAAGAAGAAATGCTAGAGGAAGCGCTTGGAAAACTATATTGCCTGTAGATTCAGCTGTTGTCAAAATTGTTCCTATTGATAGAGATTCTTTTGATAAAGAATTGTATCTGTTCTTTGTAACTGCTAAAGGTATTGTAAAGAAAACATCTATTTCTGCTTTTTCAAAGGTTAGAAAAACAGGTATTATTGCCATTAACATTGATGAAGATGACCAAGTGGTTGATACTTTCATTACAACAGGAACTGATCACATCTATCTAGCTTCAAAATTCGGTTTAATGGCGCATTTTCCAGAACAGGAAGTTAGACCAATGGGTAGAGCAACTCGAGGTGTTACAGGTATGAGGTTTAAGATTCCAAATGACATAATAATTGGAGGAGTACCCATTAAGGATGCCGAACTCAAGTTATATTCGATTTTAACTATAACAAAGAAAGGATATGGAAAAAGAACTGCTTGTACTAAATATCGTTTCACTCATAGAGGCGCACGAGGAGTCTTAGATATTAAGACTGAAGAAAGAAATGGTAATGTGGCTTCAGTTCTTGTGGTGCCTAAAAACCCCACAAAAGAAAATTCCGTTTCCATAATAAATAACAAAGGTTATAGCATACGAACAAGAATTGAATCTGTAAGAGAAATAGGCAGAAACACAAAAGGTGTTAAAATAATGGCTTTAAAAGACGATGAACGAGTAGTTTATGCAACTCTTATTGATTTAAGTGAGGAAGATTAGAGAGGTTATGTATAACCCTCTTTTTTATCTTTATCATCTGATAATAATTTCTTAAACAATTTTTCAAAAGGTTTCTTTCCAACGGCACCAACAACATTACCAAGGAACTTACCATCTTGAAAAACTAAGAAATTAGGAATGGAAGAAATACCATATTTCATTGAAGCGCGAGGATTCTGATCAACATTGAGTTTTCCAATAGTAACTTTACCAACCCACTCTTTTGCAAGTTGTTGCATTATAGGTTCCATGGTTCTACAAGGACCACACCAAACAGCCCAGCAGTCTATTACTACAATTCCTTGTTGTTTTACAAATGGTTCCATTGAATTATCATCAAGTTCTGTAACGTCTGCAACTGGGAAATTTCCAACAGTTGGTACATCTTCTTTAATGAGCTTTAGCATCTTTTCCTTCTTTATACGTTCTAATTCTTCATCCATTTTTATTCACCACAATGTAGATAAAGGCTATGTGTGTTATTATCACACATAGTTTTAAATTGTTCTATCGAGCGATTCTGTAAAAACATAACATTTATTATGTGTAAGGAAAATACACAGACGAATGCAGCCTTGTTTAGTAGATATGTCTGACAGTATTTCAAAGAGCCTAAGTAGTGGTTTTTGCAAATGTGAGTTTCTTGAATGTGAGTTTAAGGTTTGTCCAATATTTGAATTTCTTTTTGGTTTAAAATGCACGCATGTAAACATCTACTTCTACACACTCCAAAAAAACAGAACAATAAAAGAGATTGCAGAAAGAGTGAAAAGAGACCGTACTACCGCTGTCAGATTAGTACAAAGTATGATAAAACAAGGATTGATCAATAAGGAGCAAGAAATGCTTCCTAATGGAGGTATAAGGCACATTTATGGGGCTATACCTCAAGAAATTTTAAAAGAAAAGTTAAAAGAAACTTTGAGCGATGTAGAAGCTGCGATTGATTCACTAATCAAACAAGATTGGACTGTTGTTAAGGTTATAAATAATTAAGAAGGTTAGAAATCAAACTCATCTAACTCGTCCATGGAACCAACCATTTTTCCATCATCTTTCTTTTTCTTCTTTTTGTCTTTAACGGTATTTACTGCGGAAGATAACTCACTAACAAAATCACTTGGTAATTCTCCCCTCACAGGATCAAAGTTATCTGAAGGAATGTCCTCCACTGGTGTATCGAGAGATTCCGATTGAGGC
The DNA here is from genome assembly GCA_030603365.1 of Candidatus Heimdallarchaeota archaeon. GTDB lineage: Archaea > Asgardarchaeota > Heimdallarchaeia > Heimdallarchaeales > Heimdallarchaeaceae > UBA460. The sequence continues at coordinate 260,545 of JAUVXV010000004.1, read as the reverse complement.
TCATACTCAAGATCTTCTGAAGTGTCAATTTCAGTTCCTTCAATATCTCCTATATCCACAGCAGGTTCACCCTTAACCATTTGAGCAAATTCTTCTGCTACTTGAACCCTTTCTTCAAAAATCTCGGGTCGGTCTGATTCAGCACGAGCTGATTCAGAACTTGTAGGTGCAGAACGAACTGGTTGGTCTAGTTGTTCTGAAGGTGTTTCTGCAAATCCTGGATGAGTATCAGCTACTGAACCTACTCCTTCTTCAGATGATCTATCTGGTACCAAACTACCATCTTGAAGCAACTTAACTATCTCTTTACAAAGATTTCTTAGTTGAGGATTTAGTTGATACATGAATCTTGGGAGATTTGAACGAATCTGCTCAAGAAAATATTTTCCTGTTTCAAAGTCTTGAATATAGAATGCCTGAATAGCTTGAACTATCATCTGCTGAACAAGTTTGTCAGGTGGTACCGAGGATTGGGGTGAATGTGGAAACATAGTTACCTATGTCAGTTATGGAGAGAGATTATTTTAAAATTGTGGAAAAGGAAAAGGCAATTCACATTGCTGGAAAGGAGTTCTATTCAGTCCTACAGCTCGTTCCATTATGTTTATATTGTTTTTGCATAGTTTTAGCAAAAAAGGCATGAAGCTGTTGAATAATAATGGTAAACTTTTTCCTAGAACACTTAAGGAAGTGAAGACACGATTATATCTAGATGACCGTCGACGTCTTTCACCTATACTTCTAGGCATAGTAGGTAGTTTTTCCATGACCATTTTCATGTCTTATGTTGGTTTGCATCTAGAAAATATAAATACAGTTTTTTGGTTAATATTGTTTATCTTTGCGTTGAGGAATATCCCACAATTATTCCTAAGAGTTCCATTGGGAAACTTATCACAAATGATTGGAAGGAAACCTTTACTTATAACAGGAATTAGTTTCTATACAATAAGTCTGGTCTTTCTAGCTATATCTTCACATTGGGCTTTAGTAATTGCGGCTATGTTTTTCATGGCTATCGGTATGTCCTGTTTCTGGCCAATAATTTTTGCATATATTGGAGATGTTGAAGAAGAAACAAATCTCGGCAAAGTTCAAGGAAGATTATTTCAAGGAACTGATTTAGGAGTCATCTCAGGAGCTTTACTAGCATTTTTACTCTTGAAAATTTCTAACCTTCAAATTAGTAAAACCTTAACTACAAATATCAAAGTCATAACCATAATTCCAGAGATGGCAAATATTTTGTCACCACTCCGTATACTCTTTGCATGGGGGGCAGGAATATCTCTCATTGGTGTAATTAGCATAGCGATATTCATGCCTGAAGTACTCAAGAAAGAGGACAGATTAAAAACCGAATCCAAAATGAAGGCTTTTGGTGAATCTTTTATTTCAATGTTCAAGTCCCTTGCAACTGTCACAAAACAGAAAAAATTAAGTTTTATTTATATGATACAATTAGCTGTTGCATTTCTTGAATATACAGTAACTGCATTTTGGCCAATACTGGTATCAGAAGTTAAAGGTCTCCCGTATGATACGGTTGCACAGATAGCATGGATTACATCGGGAGTACTAATTTTCTTTAAACCTTATCTAGGCAAGATTGTAGATAAAATCGGTTATAAAGGACCTATATTCTTTACACTACTAATCTCATCTTGTATGTTGATTCTTTTTATTTATGTGAAATCTTTACCCTGGTTAATAGTAGTCTATATGATTTACAGTGCAAGTAGTTTGACTAGTTATATTGGTGTAAATACAGGAACAACACGAGAAGCAATAGCTACGCAAAGAGGAATGGCTCTTGGTGCGTTGGGATTTTATGTTTCATTATCAAGATCAGTTTCAACAATAAGCTTCATCCCAGTTAGTATCAGCTCAAATGAAGTCAACGGAGCTATTGATTGGGGTCATGTTTTACCAAGAATTTTTCTTATAACAGCAATTGTAATTATTTCAGCGGTTTTGATAATCTACTTGGTTTATCGTTTTATAGGAAACAAAAATAAGGAAAAAAAAGAAGAAAGAGAGATTGTTTAAGGTAACTTAATCTCCTCGCTATTAATCTGTCTTAGCCCATTATAAATTGCACTTGAAATAAGTAAAGCACCAATAATGAATCCTGCCCAGTAATATGCGCCAGAAGCAAAAGCTATACTAGAGAACCCACATAGAAGATAATGCATCCCAGATGTCTTATCTTTTTTACTATACATTACAATACCTAAAACAATACCAATTATGGGTATTATAATAGATAAAACCATCCACAAAATTAGCTTGTTTTTTTCTTCTTTAGTAGGTGGATTGTATTTGGATGCAGGAGTCGCAACTCCTTCTTGTTGAACAGATTCTTCTGCTTTTACAGGTGTTTCTTCTATTGTTACACCGCAGTTCGCACATAGCTTATCAGTTTCTTTTAATGAACCACCACATTTTGTACAAAATTTTGTTGAACTCATATCATCACCAAAAATATTCTTGAATAGAAATTGAAAATGCTAAACATATTTAAAACTAGCATGTTTGCCTTACATATAACAGTTTAAAACTTTACAAAATCAGTATTGTGTGTGATTCATGAAACAAGAACTTTCTCTCAACATGGATAAGCTAAGAGAGTTTATCAAACTAGAATATGGAATAGAAACCAAAAAACTAACTTTCGTTCCAGAAGGAGAATTTGCATATTCATATATTTTACAAACTGATAAATCACATAGGTTTTTGGTTAAGTTCTATGAGAAATCACGTTTAACTAAAACAAAAATAACTACATTAGATTTTTCTTTAGACATTGCTTATCAATTAAATCAGACAGCTAACATTGATCAAGTTACTTATCCAATAAAATCAAGAAAAGGAGATTTTAGAACCAAATTTGAAGATATGGATCTGGTGATATGGACTTTTGTTGAGGGAAAAATAGTGAACGAAGTGCAAAGTCGTTCAGAAGACTTTCTTACTCAACTAGGAGAATTATTGGGCAAGATCCATACTGCAACAGATTTAATGAAATTGGAAGGAGGTCAGGAATTTAATTTTGACCTTGACTTTAGAAAGGAACTGCTTATTTGTATAAAAGAAGCAACAGCGTGCACTGATTCTAAAGATAAGAACTATAACAAACTCCAGAAACTGATTAAATCAAATATGAACTATATCTTACCATCCTTAGTATATTTAGAAGAACTATCAGAGAAACTGAAAAAAGAAAAAAACCTTGAGCTTGTAATCTGTCATACTGATTCAATAAGACACAACATCATAATTGATAACAATGAAAAAATCCACTTAATAGATTGGGACGGTGCAATGCTAGCACCATTTGAGAAAGATATCTGGTTCTATATAAATGAAAAAAACAGTATTGAACTCATCACTAGCTACTTAGATGTCCGTAAAATAAATACACTAAATGAAGATATTATTATTTTCCTGTTTTACTATAGAACTCTAGAAGATTTAACAGATTGGATTTATAGAATCATTTTCGAGGAAACATCTAAGAAACAAATAAAAAGTGATTTTAAAGGACTCGAGGAAGATATTTGGCCAGTATTACCCAATATGAAAAAGATTGAACAAAGCCTTCGAAAGAATACACAAAAGCTCTTGAAGAAGATTAAGGAATCAATTTAATCTTCGTGTTTTATATCTTCGCCAATACTATAGAGAAAAACCATCGCTGATTTTGGACCCATTCGTGAAAATCTTTTTGCCAGCTCCTTCTTTACAAATCTATAGTTTTCAGATTTATCCAAAGTATCCATGTAATTTCTGAACGTGTCAATTTCCTCTTTTATCTTCACAAATACTATTGCATTAACAAGAGTAGCTTCTATTTTCGCTCTGTTCCTTAAGATACTTGAATCTGACAACAGTCTCCCAATATCATCCTCATCAAAATCTGCTACAATTTCAATGTTGAAATCTTTGAATGCCTTTTTGAAATTAGGCCAACGATCTGCAATAAGTTTCCAAGTTAAACTAGCTTGAAAAACACATCTTGTCATGTTTTCAAAATAAGCATTATCATCTGGAGGTGCTCCATCCCTAAAGAACCAACCAGTTCGAGCATTATCTTCTGGCATGGTTCTAGATACCCTAAAGCATATATCAATATTTGTTAAGTTAAAATAATATCTTCACCAACACTATATAGGAAGATTGTAGAAGTTTCATCAGTAAGTCTTTCAAATTTCCTACATAATTCTTCTTTAGTATACTTGTAATCTTCTGATTTATCGAGACTATCTAAATAATCTCTGAAAGAACCATGTTCTTCAATAATCTTCTGAAAAATTATTGCATTATACAAAGTTGCTTCTATTCTTGCTCTACTTCTAATGATTTTTGTGTTAGACATTAATTCTTCAATATCTTCTTCATCAAAATCACTGACAATACCAATATTGAAATTGTGAAAGGCTTTCCTAAAAGCTGACCATCGGTCTTCAATAAATTGCCAATTTAAACTTGCTTTGAAAGTTATCCTCGACATATTCTCAAAATATGCATCATCATTTGGTGGATCTTTTTCGCGATAGTGCCACCCTGTTCTAGCCTCTTCGGATGACATATACTTATAGCTTAGTATTTCCTTATATAAATTAAGTAATTACAGTAGCCGAAACCTAATTTGTATTTTGTTTAGGTATTAAAAGTGCAAATTAAAGTCGTTAGATATCAATAGTGCAAATTTCTAAAAGGTAGAAAGAGCCCTTCAGAAACAAGAGTTTTATTACTCTTCCAAAAAGGATGCACTTACAAGAAGATAACCTTGCTGCAAAGATACAAGGCTCTCTTAATCAGTTTAAAATAGGATTAAAAATAGAAAAGAAGAGTTCTAATGATCTCTTCTGAATCTGATGTATGCATAAGTCACAATCATGAGTGAACTTAGAATAACTAATGAACTTGCCCAAGTAACTTCAGTACCATTAAATCTGTATTCTGGATTCAGTGAAAATGTAACTTCAAAATCTTCCACAGGTTGTTCAAAGTCTTCATTATACATAAAAATAGTAATTTTGGAGAAATATAACTCGCCTATAGAAGAATACATCAGCTCTATACTATAATCAATTCGAATAAATGTAGAGAAATAAGAATATTCCAAATACAAATAATATCCATTATATCTCATCTTATCCAGTGTGAATGTGTCTTTTTGCTGAAAGTTTACATCATGTAGTGGTTCTTCAATAGGAAAACTCGTTGCATAAACAGTTTTGAAGTTGAAAGATGGATGATTAACAGGTAAAAACAAACCATACATATGATGTTTAATTAACCTAATATCAAAATCAGACATTGTTCCATTATAATGAAGAGTAGAATCTAACATATCTACAAAGTAGAAATTTGTTCCTACAACTGAATATGCAAGGGACATACTATCGGTATCATTATCGTACCAATAATGTTCTGATAAATAAGTATCATACTCCTCTTGATTTTCAAAATGCATCAATCCCATAAAGTAAGGAGTAAAATTCGTTCTGAAATACACTTTATCACTAACTGTAGTTACATTCCACACTTTGAATGTATCCTCTATTGTTACCTCATGAGGTTCTCCACCTGGATAAAGGATTCCTTTTGTCAATTGAGTATATTCATACTCTGAAGCATAACTATCCCAAGTAGCACCTTGGGTTTGAATACCACTAGAACAAACCAAAAACAAAACTAGTACTATTCCATAAGAGTAATTTTTCAAAGCTGCTCTCATGAGCAATCACATTATATTTGCGAAAAAGCATATTTAAAGCTATGTAGATTGTTTCTAATAGATTATCCTTATAAGTATCAATATACTTTGGAGATAACTGATACCAGTGACAAACAACGAAGAAATACAACGCCTTCTTTCACTTCTAGACAAAGCAGCAGCTGAGATGATTTCCTATGGAGACAGATCCACATTAACATTTTTTGACTCTTGTGCTGATGTGGGTAATTATATCAAAGAAGCAGCTGATAGGGCAAGAGGGGGAAAATTAGAAGAACTTTCAAAGTTATGGTATATTTTTGCGCCAACAGGTGTTTGGGATGATTCAAGTGGTTCTCAAGAATTAGCAAATGAAATATTCGAAATAATCAACAAGGATTACAAGCCTGAATAAATTGTTCAAACTCATCTTTAAAATAGAATGAACCGCTAGTTACATTATGGCAGAGAAAACCTATAAGGAGAAAATAGACAGGATTAGAGAACGTACAGATATACTCTATCTAAAATCCCCAAATTCTCCTCTGACTCCAGAACAGAAAGTAGATTTCAAAGGATTGTCCTATTTTCCGATGGATGAGAAATATAGATTCATTGTTGAGTTAAAAGAATTCGAAAATCAAGAGGAAGTAGCAATTCCCACGACACTGAATGAAATAAGACATTATACTAGATTTGCGTCTATAGAATTTGAAATTGATGGTCAAATGCATAAACTTACGGTCTTCAAACCTCTTGAAGGTGACTATTATTACTTACCATTCAAAGACACAACTACTGGTGAAGAAACCTACTACGTGGGAAGGTATTTAGAGATAGAAAGAGTATCAAAAGGAAAATATGAAGTGGACTTCAATCAAGCTTACAATCCGTTATGTGCATACAATGATCTGTGGAACTGCACCAAAGTACCCGAGGAAAACATACTACAAACTCCTATTCCTGCTGGATTAAAGAAATATGATGACTACAGAGCATCGTAATAATACTTCATCGTTTTTTTCACTTTGTTTTAGGTGGGGTAAAAACTTAAAGGATTAGCATATTTTGTAACTTAATGGATATTTATGTGTTGGATATTGAAACAACGGGACTTGATGGGTTTCCAAAGGATCTTATTGTTGAGATATCAATTATGCGAGCTAATGTGTTGAAACAGAAAATTAGTCAAGTTTATCATTCACTGATTCATTATGAAACCGATACTTGGGATGACAACCTTCATAACTCATGGATATTTCGCAAAGGTGTTCTGTCAGTTGAAGATATTCAAAACGCTGAGAAAGATTTACCTACTGTAGTTGAGGAAGTACGTCAAATTCTTTCAGGTAAGTATATTGCTGCATATAACAACGCATTTGATTTCGATAAGTTTCTGAATCATGATCCATGGAACATTAACAAGAAAAGTAGTAAAACAAAAACAGCTCCCTGTATCATGTTGGTAGCTTCAGATTATCTTAGACCTTCAGGTAGAAAATACAAAAAGAGAATTTACAGTTTAGCTTATTCCAGAAAAAATCTTCTTAGTGAGAATACGGAAAGCATTATTACTAACAAAGAACTTGAAGAAAAAATTGGAGAGTTCGAAGAACACCGAGCGAGCTATGATGCGTTTTATACTGCGTGCATACTTCTAGAACTGTATAAGCGGAAGCAATATAGAATCATTCCTCAGATATATTATGCTCATTCAATGAAAATATATAGCACAAAACACGAAAAACGAGAACTGAAGATAATTAAAAAAACTTTTCCTGAAGCTGAAATCATAAATCCAGCCAAGTATGAGAAGAAATGGAAAGATGTTTCGAGAAACGAAATTATGAAGAGATGTCTTGATCTTTTGAGTAAAAGCGACATTGTTATTTTCTCTGCGATGGAGTATAATAATGAGTATTTTGTTGGCAAAGGGGCATATATAGAAGTGAAATTTGCTGAGGAGCTCGGTAAAGAAGTATATTTTCTCAGAGATTATTTAGAGAATCTGTTCTTCTTAGATTTATATGATGAAGATGATTGGCTTTCAAAATTTGGGAAAGTTAAAGTCAAGAATTAAATACAACCTGTAAGCTTCTATCCCAATCTCTAATAAATTTTAAATGAGTGGTTAAATCTTATTCTGTTAAAGTATCAAAGGGCTACTGGAGCGTAATTCCCCAAATTTAGAGCTTTGAATGCACTATTCATAAAAAATAAAGAGAAAAGGGGACAGAAGGTTATTTTCCAGCCAAGTATTTTTCTAAATCTTCTAGCTTAAGTTGAGCAGTTATTCCTTCTTTATGTGGCTTAAATCCAAGTCGATCATTGATAGAAAGCATGGGTTTATTGGTTGTAGCATTTCCTGTAGAGATTATTTTTACTTGCGGAAATTGTTCTTTTGTTTTTAGAAGCATTTCAGCTTTTAACCACTTCCCAAGACCACGACCTCTGTACTCTTGTTGAACACCTGTAAGTAGTTGTTCAATCAAATGGTCTCTTTCTGGAATATAAAGCATCTCTGTTAAACCAGAAATATCTCCGTTTGGTTCTTGAGTATAATAGGTTATATGTGTTCTTCCTAGCGATGCTCTTCGTTTCTCCATTTCTCTAAATAGCTCTGGAGAGTAAACCATATTGCTTATATCCAAATCTCCTAAGGGTTGTTGATTAAGGGTTTCAGTGTAAACATTGCAATATTTTTCTATAATATTGTCAGGTATTGAATCAACTAGCTTAAGTTCTGACTCGGGAGAACGTTCTGGTCCCTCCTTAGCCCAAGTTTCAACCATAACCCAATCAACATCATCGAGTTTTAAACGATTTTCAACACCGGATAAAGCTGTTTGAGCACCAATAGCCTTTAGAAAAGCTTTACCATCTTCTTCTTCAGAACCTGAAATTACAAGAGAATAACTGTTTTTTTTAGCAAAATCATATACTTGTTTCAGCACTAAAGTTCCTATTCCTTTCTTCCGATACTCTGGTAGAAGGGCTAAATCAAATTGAATGAGATGTTTATTTCCTTCGTACGATGGAGATGTTTCACGAAAACCGCCATAGACAAATTGACCTACAAGCTTTTTGGTTGAATTATCGATAACAGTAAAAAAGTGTAGTACAAATTCAGGATGAGTTACTTGCATTTTCAAGGATTTTTCAGAAGCATCATTGTCTATAAAAGGATCATCTGGATATATCTGAAAGTGTCTTTTCTTTCTAAATTCATGATACAAACTCCAATCTTCTTTTGAATAATTCAGCAAATCTGCAGGATTTATTTCAATTCTATTGATATCAAAATCATCTTTCATTCTGATTACCTAATATCCATCTATCATTTTTGTCTCTATATAGGTATGCATTTACTTCTTCTTTATTGGAAACTTAACAAATTTAATCATAATAAATACCACAGTAGCTACAGCAACGGATCCGAAATAATACTTCCCATTATAAACTCGATATTATTTCCCAGGACTATATCTTCATCAAATCCCACAAAAACAATATCCACAAAGAAATCTTCTTCTTTTAGAGTTTGAATATCATTCTTAGTGATGTTTGAGGAAAGATTGTTCTGAATTGGAAGTAAGAAATAAAATATAATCATAACAAAAATAATATGAAAAATCTTGACTTAAACATGCATTGTTTTTATAACTGACACTCATATATCTTGCCCATATTTAATAGATAGCGCAATTTCGCTTGCCTTGTTTGTAAATTTGGCAGTGAATAACATATTTAATTATGTTCTCTCTTTCTTTAGTTGGAATGTGTATTAATGCAAGTGAAGCAAATGTTCTCATTTCAGAGATTGTTGGGAAATTAAGAGATAAAAAAACAATTCCAGCAGATTTTAGAGAATATCTCCGACGTTTGGGTAATTTTTTGACTTATGAAGCTGCAAAGTATTTTGGAAAATCTAGCGTAAAAACTGAAACTCCATTGGGTGAGGCTGAATATGAAACTATAAGCGAGGAGATTGTAATCATAACCATCCTTAGAGCAGCTTTACCTATGTCTGAAGGTGTTCTAGAAGTAATCCCCAATGCAAAAGTAGGAATCGTATCTGCTGCACGAGGTAAAATGATTCAAGAAAATGGTAGGGATTTTAGAATAGATAGTGACTACTTTAAAGTACCCTATCTTGAAAATAGAATAGCAATTGTAGTTGATCCAATGTTAGCAAGTGGTTCAACATTATTATTTACGCTACAGCAATTGAAAAATCAGAAGCCTTTACGTATAATCGTACTGTGTGCAATTGCTACAGAATACGCTATAAATAGAATTTTAGAAAAATATCCTCAAACGATAATTATCGCTGGTGATATTGATCAGGTACTTGATGAGAAGGGATACATTGTACCTGGTTTGGGTGATGCCGGGGATAGAGCATTTAACACATAAAAACAAAGGCGTGAGAACAAATGGAAAATAATGAATCTGAAAAAAAACAAAGTGGAATCTTGGCTTCAATCAAAGAAATAAAAATACCTTGGAAGGAATTTCTTAGTTTTAACTTACTGTTTCTCGTTATCTGGACTTTTTTCCTCCTGTATTCATTCGTTTGGGCACCAGAAGATCAACGAGGTCTTTCCTTTGGTGATTTCAAAATCAGTGTAGTCGGACCAGTATCTTGGAGCTTGTTTAACCTTGTTGGAGCAATGGCTCTGTTATATGCCGCTATACTCTTCATAGAAAGTAGAGAGAGATTCATTCCTGCTTGGATTTTTGTTTTAGCTGCCTTTGGTTTGGGGATGTATGTTTTGATGCCATATTTTGCCTTAAGAGGTGTATGGAAAGAGAATCCTAAAACAAAAAAAACTTGGTTTACAAAAATTATGGATTCTCGTATTCTTGGTATCATTCTAGCAGCTTTAACTTTAGGATTAGCGTTGTATGGAATCATAGCGGGAAGCCTAATTGGTGATTGGGCTAATTATAGTACTTTGTTTATGGAAAGTAGTTTTGTTCATGTAATGACAATCGACTTCTCACTTCTTTGTTTGTTTTATCCCATCGTAATTTGGGATGACATGAAGAGAAGAAACTGGAAAAATAATATCTTGTTTATATTATTCTGTATCCCTTTAATAGGAGGATTAATCTATCTCACACTTAGACCAAGATTACCAGAAGGAGAGACTAGTGAAATTTCATAAACTTTCAAATTTTGTGGGCACAATCGTTTAAACTTAAATTTATAAATGCATTAAGGCAGAAGTACCCGTAATAATGAAAATTCCACTACAGAAATATTGGGATGTACAGAAAAAGTACCTCGCACCTTTCAAGAAAAGAGTGTTATTGTTAGCTCTCCTATTGGGTAGTGGAACTGTTTTACTAATTCTTTCCCCTTTACTCATTGAAAGATTCATATTTCTAGCAACAAATGGCCATCCTTTACAAGATCCAAATATATATTGGGAGTCACAGTCGATTCTAGTACTGGACATTGGTAATATCTATCAAACACTCCTCTTATTAGCGGCAATATTCACTGTTTTGATGGTTATCCAACAAATAATTACTTTAGGCTCAGTATACTTGAGTCAAACTCTATCTTGGTCATCAACAAATATGTTAAGATTCGACTTGACTAAGCACTGTATTAATTTGGACATGACATTTCATAATGAACATAAACCAGGAGAAATGATTGAGAGAATTGATGGAGATGTAAATACTTTAGCTACATTCTTATCACAATTCTCTGTTCAATTAGTAACTTCATTACTTATAATAACCGGATCTTTAGCTTTGTTGTTCTCAAAACATTGGATAATAGGTTTATCATTTACTGCTTTTACATTTTTAGCAATAATAATAATGTATATTCTTAGAAACTTCTCTGTTAAAGCATGGGAAAAACAAAGACAAACCAGTGCAGATTTGTATGGAACAATAGAAGAAAGTTTGAGTGCAATTGAGGATATCCGTGCAAATAGAGGAATCAAGAATTCTATGCGAAAATTCTTTGATGCTTCAAGAAAGGACTTCAAAGCCTTTAAAAGAGCATTAGTAAGAGGACAAGTTTTTGTGATGGCAATTTGGGGAGTTATTGCGATTATTAATACATTGATTTTTGCACCCAGCATTCCCTTAGTTAGAAACGGTGTGATAGATTTACCTACTGTATTTCTAATTCAAATGTTTGCTGGAATATTGTTGCGACCAATATTTGTCATTACAAGACAAATGCAAGATCTTCAAATAGCAGGAGCATCAATTGATCGGATAAACAAGCTTTTTGAGATAGAAACTAAAATTCATGATACAGGTTTGGAAAAATTATCCCCTGGTCCTCTTAACATTGAATTTAACAAATTAAGCTTCGCTTACAATGAAGACGATTATGTGCTTAACAATATTTCTTTCAAACTTGAACCAGGACAAACTTTAGGGATTGTAGGTCACACTGGAAGTGGGAAAACAACCATATCTAGATTGATTTTCAGATTATATGATGCGAAACAGAACGATGGTACCATTAGAGTGAATGACACAAATATTACAGATCTATCCCTTCTAGACTTAAGAGACAAAATCTCATATGTAACACAAAATGTGGAACTATTTCAAGCTTCAGTGAGAGATAATGTAACCCTATTTGATAAAAGGATACCAGACATTCGAATTGAATCAATTCTTCTTGATATTGGTTTAGGGGATTGGTTAGAAAAACTTCCAGAAGGACTAGATACAATCATCTCGTCAAGTGAACACGGTATTTCAGCTGGTGAAGCTCAATTATTAGCTCTTGCTCGAGTATTCATTAAGAGTCCTAATTTAGTTGTTTTGGATGAAGCATCATCAAGATTGGATCCAGCAACTGAAAACTTACTTGATCTAGCAATTGAAAAACTACTAATTAACAGAACAGGGATAGTAATTGCTCATCGACTAGCAACTCTTGAAAGAGTTGATGATGTTTTGATAATAGATAAAGGAAAAACCATTGAATACGGGAGGAGAGAAGAATTAGCCCAAAATCCACAATCAAAGTTCTATCAGTTATTACAAACAGGTGAAATTGAGGAGTTGTTGAAATGAAAGTGCTAAAACTATCTTGGAGAATGATAAGATATAGGCCAGGATTGGTATTTGTTGGGTTCCTCTCAGATATATTATTCTTTCTACAACCTTTAGCAGCCAGTATTATTATAATGGAAATATTCAACAAACTCCAAGATTTTCCTGGATGGCAAATAGACGTAAATATCTGGGTTCTTGTACTTCTAATACTTCCACTTACACTCAGTATGCGACTCATTGGAGATTTTGTTTTTGTTTTTACAATGTGGGTTTTTGCTCTGGTCAGTAGAGTTTTACTTCGAAAAAACATGTTAATAGGCATTTTCAAAAAACCTGGTGCAGTTGCACTTCCTGACTCTCCAGGAGAAGCAATCTCTAGGTTTAGAGGAGATACGGAAGAGTTTATGTGGTTTACTTACCATCTTACTGCCTTCTTTAGTCTGGGAATATTTACTGCTATTTCCTTTTATTTAATGAGCAATATTAATTGGAAAGTAACAGTATTCGTGAGTATTCCATTTCTGTTTATGATGATAATGGTGTTTTTCACTAGACCGGTTTTTACCAGACTAAGAAAAAACCGCAGAAAAGCCGCAGGAGCAGTAACTCGAACAATTGGAGAAATCTTCAGGTCTGTTCAATCAATCAAAGTTGCAGTAGCTGAAGATTATGTGCTCGATTATTTTGGAGAAATCAATCGTAAAAGACGAATAGCAGAAGTAAAGGACGAGTTTTTCCATCAATTACTTCATTCTATTTACCGTGTTACCATCTATTTAGGAATAGGTACTGTTCTATTACTTGTTGGAAACAATATGCAAGGTAATTTATTCTCTGTAGGAGAACTAGCCTTTTTTGTTAGCTTATTAGGTGAACTAGGAGAATTTATCTGGAACATGGGAGATTTAGTTCCAAGATACATTCGTACAAAAGTTTCACTTGAAAGGATGTTCAAACTAATAAAGAGAGAAGATATCGAAGTTACAGAGTTTGAATTGGTAAGACATGGACCCATCTATATCAAAGAACCATTTCCACCAATTCCTGCATTGAAAATCGAAGATTCAAAAAAGCTTGTGAACTTTGACATCAGAAACCTATCCTATTCATATAAAGATTCTAATAAGGGGATCACAGATGTTAATTTTTCAATAGCAAAAGGATCATTTACTGTAATTACTGGTAGAATTGGTTCAGGTAAAACAACACTTCTAAGAACATTACTGGGTTTGCTACCCAAGGATGAAGGGAAATTATTGTGGAATGGTGAGAGTATTGAAGATCCAGCAGAATTCTTTGTACCTCCAATAACAGCTTACACTTCCCAAGTTCCTAGACTTTTTAGTGAAACAGTCAAAGAAAATATTCTTATGGGATTACCTGAAGAATCTGTGGATATTGAAGAAGCCTTGAGACTTGCTGTAATTGAAGAAGAAGTTGGAGAATTCGAGAAGGGGTTGGATACTATAATCGGACCAAAGGGTGTTAAATTATCAGGTGGTCAGAGGCAAAGGTTGGCAGCTGCAAGAATGTTTGCTCATGAATCAGAGATTTTCATTTTTGATGATTTATCAAGTGCTCTAGATGTTGAAACCGAGCAAAAGTTATGGAAAAGAGTGTTTGAAAGAAGTGGAACATCAACTTGTTTAGCAGTATCTCATCGACCCATTGCTTTGCGAAGAGCAGATAATGTTATTGTACTAAAGGATGGGAGAATAGAAGCTCAAGGTAAGCTCGATGACCTACTAGAAATCAGTACAGAAATGAGAAGGTTGTGGGAAGAAAGGATTGTCAAGACAAGAACAGATTCTCTCACAACCCAAACAGATTAGAAAAATAAAGGGGTAGCACCCCAACTAAAGACGTCTTTTGAAGAAATCCAAAATGGTTTTAAAGGATCTAATACGAAAAGTTTGATCTGTGAATCCACCATGACCTATGTCAGTATGCTCGATATACTCAAAGGTTTTTTCTCCTTCAGTACCTTCTTTCCAACCTAGTTCCAGCAGTTTATCTCTGTATATTCTTGCTTGAGTAATTGGACATCTAGGATCATGGGCTCCATGAACTATCAATAGAGCAGTATCTAGATTCTCTACGAAATTTATTGGTGATCTTTCATTATACAAATCTTCCTTTTCTTCAGGTTTGCCAAACATCATATGGAGATAATGTTTAAAGTGTGGCATGCTTTCTTCGTATAATAACTTCCAGTCTGTTATTCCTACACTTGCAGCACCTGCTTTCCATAGTTCCGGTCTTTTAACTGTTGCCCAGAATGTCATATACCCACCATATGAACCTCCAAAAATCCCAATTCGGTTCTGATCTACACAATCGAGAGTTTTCAGATATTCGACACCAGCAACTATGTCATCTAGGTCTCCACCACCAATATCTTCAATGTTCATATCTTGAAACTCTCTCCCATATCCGGTTGAACCTCTGAAATTTGGCTTAAGAACCACAAATCCATTATTTACTAAAATTTGGTCAAACATACTGAAATTTCTGAAATATTGACCTGTGGGACCACCATGTACTTGAACAAGAGCTGGCAATTTCTTTCCTTGCTCTATGTTCTTGGGTTTATACAAAATAGCACCAATTGTGAGATTATTAGTGGAAGGATATTCTACATAATCATCATCAACAAAGAAATCTGGACTTAACTCACCAAGTTCAGCAGGAATAAGTTCGTCAATAGCATTTTTATTTAAATCATATTTAATTAATTTGCTTGGACTTGTAGAAGAATTCAAGGTTACAATCAAGAATTCATCGTTTTTTGTAATTGCTGTGCCTGCTACAACTCCTGGTGGAAAATCAAGTTTTCTTTCCTTACCTGTTTTAATATCATAGATCATAGGGTATACAGCTGCATTTGAATTCCTAGCACAAACTAGAAATTTCCCATCCTCGGAAAGTTTACCTGAATACTCTTCTGATGAACCATCTCCGAACCATTTTACCTCATCAATTTCAAAATTATAAACCCCAGCT
The DNA here is from genome assembly GCA_030603365.1 of Candidatus Heimdallarchaeota archaeon. Taxonomy (GTDB): domain Archaea; phylum Asgardarchaeota; class Heimdallarchaeia; order Heimdallarchaeales; family Heimdallarchaeaceae; genus UBA460. The sequence goes on along the minus strand of JAUVXV010000004.1, from coordinate 244,773 downwards.
CTTGAATTACCATCGAAATCAGAGGTTATAGCAAGTATTTTTCCATCTTTTGAAATATCTGTAACTCCATCTTGAGAGCCATCCTTAAAACTCAATAATTTTCTTTGATTTGACCCATCTGTGTTCATAATCCAAATATCCCCATTTTGGAGATTTTCAGAGTCATTATACCCAAAAACAATATAATCATTAGCGGGGCTCCAAACTGCTCCAAGAACCGGTCGTTTGTAGTTTGTTAATTCTTGAATTTCTTTACTCTTGAAGTTATAACTAAATATATTCCTTTGGCCGTTTCTGGTTGAAGTAAATAGAAGTTCTTTACCATCAGGGCTTGTATGAGCAACATGTTCTTGGAAATTTGGGGTTTCAGTTATTTGTTCTGCTTTTTTTGTTTCTAAATTCATAATATAGAGATCGTGTTGCTCGTTTCCATCTTTGTCTTTTGCAAATATTATATTCTTATTATCACGTGTCCAGACAAAACCAGCTCTCAAAGCTCTTGGCACCTCACCGTGACTGATTTGATCATATTTCTTAGTTTTGAGATCCATCACATATAATTCAACTCTACCAGTTATATCCCAGTAAAACGCAATTTTGTCTTTAGAATGATTTAAGCTGGTCAGGTAGAATTGGGGAATGCGAGCAATTTTCTCAATTAGCTCTGCCGACATAGGTTAAAGTCTTCATGAAATTTGAAAAGATTTACTATATGACTAGTGACAAAGGTACACCTTTTGGTCACAACTTGTGTTTTTTCTTTTTATATATGGAGGAGAAGGAGAAGATAGAACAATAAATTGGTGAAGTAAATGGGTGATATACTCGTAAAAGAAGATGAAAACGTCGAACTTTCAAAGGTTGATGGAAATCTAAAGGTTGGAGATGGAGCAACAATAACTGTTCCTACTGGTACCCTAGTAATTTCTGGAGATCTTATTAGTAAGGGAGATATTATAATTAATGGCTCAGTTAAGGTTGATAATATCAAACATGACTGGGGATATCTTGAGATAGGCGGTGATGTTGAAGCATCACATGTACGTGTTTCAAGTAGAAGATCAAGCAATGGATCAAAACTGATAATTACAGGCTCATTAAGATGTGAAGAGATAGACATCGATGGTGGCTTAGAAGTAGACAAAGACCTTACAGCTGGAGATGTTGAAATTAGTGGTAGTTGTATTGTGCATGGAGAAACAAATGTTAAGGACTATGACTTAAGTGGATCTGCCAAACATGGCATGAATTTAACTGCTACCGATATTGAAGTAAGTGGTTCTCTGAAAGTTGAGGGAGATGTTACTTCCAGCTCCGATTTTGAAATATCGGGTTCTGCAAAAATTGAAGGAGATTTAGAAGCTCAAGAGATCAGTGTTGGGGGCTCCTTAAAATGCAATGAAATAAAATGTGAGGAAATTGGTATTGGAGGATCTGCAAAAATTGAATTTGGTCAAATCCAAAAAGCCTTGAAAGTTGGTGGTTCATTCAAATGTAGTGAGAGTTTTTCTGCAAACGTAGTTAATTGTGGAGGATCTTGTGTTTTCGGAGATGATTCCAAAATTGATAAGTTGGAAGCAAACGGTGCTACCAAAGTTGGAGATAACTTCCTGTTTAAAACCATCCATGTTAATGGAGCATTCACTTTTGGAAGCAATGCTATAGGTGACAATCTTCATGTTAATGGCGCTTGTGCTTCCAGTGACTCATTAAAAATACATGAAGCATTAATTGTAAATGGTAAATTGAGTGGAGATCTGATACAAGCTAAAGAAATCGAAATTGCTGGTGGTCTTGAATGTACCGAGACAAAGGGAGAAACAATCCTAATTAAGGAGAATTCCCGAGTTCGAGGAAAATTAATAGGTGGAGAAGTTACCATCGAAGAAAATGCAAGAGTTGACCATGTAGTTGCTGATAAAGTGAGGATTGAAGCTGGAGCTAAAATTACTACAGTAAAATCTGCAAATATTGATGCTGATTCTTCAGCAAAATTCAATACTGCTTAAGAGGAGAAGCAACAATTTAAGTCTCTGAAAATCGGAGACTTAATATTCCCCTTTTTTCTAAACAATATAGGTCATCAAAATGCCAGCTGTTAATAGGTCAAGATATGATATCTATGCAGATATAATTTCTGTTGTGCAATTTTATGGTGAGGCAGGCATATCTCAAATTGCCAGAAGGGCAAACCTACCTATTGATCGAGCCAAAGGGTTAGTTGAATTTATGGTAGCTAGAGGGTTGATATTAAAACAAGAAAACCCTAAGAAACGTCCGAACATATTATATCTTGGTACGAACAGGGGATATCAATATTTTGAATTATATAAACAACTACACCATATGGTGGTTGAAGTAACTGATGATGAAATTGAATTTGCTACAGATTTTGAGATGAAATAAACTTCTGTTCAAAATCAAAATCTATTTTATTTCTAGTTATATGTTGAAGTTATGTTGAATTTCCGAAAGTTTACTGATAAGGATTGGAATAGTTTTGAAGAGATAGCTATGGAAGCATTTGCTAGAGAGAATATTCAGAAAGAAAATTTCTTACAGTTACTTGATGACGAAGGTTTAATTGGTGCATTCAAAGATGGAAAATTGATTGGATATCTAAGATTGTTACTTATGGATGAATATGGTCATCTGGGGCAAATAGCAGTTGAAAAATCAGAAAGAGGCAAAGGTTATGGAAATAATCTTATGGAACATGCAATCAAGTATTATAGCGAGAAAGACGTTGTAAACATTGGATTATATGTTGAAACAAAAAACAATACAGCTATTTCTCTCTACAAAAAGTATGGATTTGAAAAACAATTCGAATCTTGGCACTATTGGATAAATGAAGAACAGTTTGGAAATATACTAGAGAATTATCAAAATAAAGAAAAACTAGAAATTCGAATCTTAACTCCTGAGGACTTTGATACAATGGTCAAAGCTTTTCCAGACATCAATTGTAAAGAGCTTAGAGTTCATCTAAGCAGACCTAAGACAAAAGGATTGAGTGGTGGAGAATCTATCCCACTTGGATTATTTACAGTAAATGGATTAATGGTATATGGTAGATTTAATCCTGAATTTCCGGGTTGTAGGCCTTTTGAGATTACAGATATTGAATACTTAGATGATTTCATCGTTGGACTAAACGAATATAAAACGAAAGATTATCTGCGGATCACATTTGACAGGAACAAGGGTTTATCTGAATTCTGTGATAAAAGAGGGTATAGGCTTCATCACCATTTATGGGTTATGATGAAAAAAATGAAGGAAGATGTTTGATCTTTAGATAATCTGATTAACTTCTTTTGTCTTTAAATACTATTTTTAAGATTTAATAGTAGATGAAAGAAGAAGCTTCTAAGCAGATATTAGAATCAGAAGAAATCAAGGATAAATTTCCCTGTTACAAATATGCTGTAGTTTTTCTAGAGGCAGATGATATTATACAAAGAAAAATAGGTTATTCTCTACTAGCTCCTCTTTTCAAACTATTACCAAAGGAACTACAAGAATATGTCAGCTATATGTGGGAGATAGATACTGAAAAGAGAAAAATGCCTTATTCTTTTGTGAAATGTTGTGAAAAGATTTTTGTGGAATAACTAATGTATGAAAAGTAGAAATCAAAATAGCTTTTCTCATGTATTAGTTGAGCTCATTTCTCCAGAGATGAATCATATTTATCATCTAACCAATTTGAAATCATCACTCACCAAGATACATTTTGAGAGCTATTTTGAATGCACTTAACTAACTGTAAACAGTTCTAAAAAATAAGTGTTATTGGTGGGGACTGGGTGATTTGAACACCCGACCAATTGGTTTCTTCGGTGGTCATTGCCTAAGCAATGTTCTCTGGAGCCAACCACTCTACCGGACTGAGCCAAGTCCCCGACCAGTGCTCGATTTTTTCTCGTTTATGTTCTTTTAAGGTTTTCTTTATTCTATTGCTTATTCAATCTTCTTAATCATAGCCCAGTTTATTATTTCTGTTTCAGGAATTTTCATTTCATCTACTAATTCAAAACCTAGATGTTCATATAAACTCACATTTCCTTCGAAGTTTGTTTCGAGAAATACAGAGTATCCTTCTTTTTCTATTCTTTCTAACATAGGTTTGATTAACTTGCTACCATATCCTTTTCCTTGATGATCTGGGTCTACACCTATATTTGCCAAATACCAGTGAGGTTCTTTCATTAATTCTTTATGAGATTGTAAAATATAATCTGTAATTTCTTGAATTTTTCTAGGGGGAAGTTTTCGTTCATCCTTCTGTTTTGCAAGAGCAACACCCATTTTTAACCCCCCACTTCTGATTGTTCTCCATATTCCCATATGTTCTTTTCCTGGAGGCAACCACTTTGCTACTCCTTCTATTTTACTTGTAGGGGAATAAACTTCCCCGTAAGTTATTCCATCTCTTATCATGAATTTCCACAGAACTGAGGAATATCTCTTTCTCTCCAAAGGATCTGGATAAATTAGTTGAATTAGCGGATCTTCATGAAAAGCTCGTATTAATACTTCAGTAGCTTTTTCTATATCTTTCTTTTGAATAAAATACAGTTCTTTTAACTTCATAATTGTTTCACATCACATTCTTAATCATACAAGTGATTATAGTATTTCAACTGACTATTTTTTCTAGTTCATCTACAAATCTTTCGTATTGCTTTAATCCTAACTTCCAGAAATTAGGTTGAGTAATATCTAATCCCATTATCTCTCCAAATTCCTTTGGTGATTTGCTGCTGCCAGATTCGAGGATTTCTTTCAATTTTGGAATGAAACCTTCTCCTTCTTCAAGATATAATTGGTACATAGCATAAACAAACATTTGAGCAAAAACATAGGGATAGTTGTAGAACCTGAAATTAGATTTATAATAATGAGGTTTCATAGACCATTCCCAGTCCATCTCTTCAAACCATTCCACCTCGTCTCCATAAATTCTGTCTCTTGCAGTAGTCCAAAGTTTTGAAATTGTTTTTCCATCCAAAAGTTTTCCATCTTTTATTGCTTCATACATGCTCTGCTCAAACCAAACTCTTGCACTTACTTGAAAAGTAGCCATCCCTGCACCATCTAAAACCCTACTCAAAATAGCCTTTTTCTCTTCGTTTGACTTAGCTTTTGATAATAGAAGATCTGTAACTAGTAACTCTCCGAAGATAGAAGCTACTTCAGCTATTACCATTGGATAGCGAGTGTTGTTGAAAGTCTGTTCTCTTGTGACTAAGTATCCATGTACAGCATGTCCTAGTTCATGAGCTAGAGTGTAAATATTAGATAAAGCTCCTGTAAAGGTCTGTAAAATATACGAGGTTTTTCCATTATACCAAGTTGAGCAAAACGCACCATTTCTTTTCCCAAATCTAGGACTTGCATCAATATGATTACGGTCAAACATATCCTTTACAGTCGAATGGAAACCCTCATCAAAATTACCATAAGCTTCTAGTATTATATCTTGAGCTTGTTCCCAAGTGTACTTAATATTTGGAGAGTCTGGAAGAGGTGCAACCACATCTTCACACCCTAGTTTTGGTAAATCAAGTAATTTTGCTTTTAGTCGCAGATATCTTCGATAAATTTCCACATGTTCTTCTATTGCGACCATAAGGTTGTCAATAGTTTGTTTATCAACATCATTAGCAATTAAACTCTGATGCATTGGAGAATCATATTTTCTTCTTTCTGAAATCTTCATCCAATCTCCACAGATGCTTTTCATGGCAGAGGAGAATATTTCTTGATCCCTACCTAATGAACCATAAATTGCTTTATTAGCTGAAGTCCTTGTAGCCTTATCAGGATGACCAAGTAAACCATTAGCTTCTCCGTAAGTTAAAACTTTGAGTTCTCCTTCCACTTCCACATTGAATTTGCGTGTGTTCAACCATTTTGATTGCAGTTGTTGCCACGCTACAATACCGTGTTGATCTTTTTCTAATATAATTTGTTCTTCAATTTCTGTCAATTGATGAGGATATGCTCGCTTTATTCTTTCGAGTGAGTGTTTGTAATTGGTCAGAATGGGATTTTGTAAAACATTGTCATGTTCATAAACATACTTACTGATTTCTAAATCCAGAAAAGTAATTTTCTTCCTTATTTTAGTTGTATATTCTTCTGCTTTGTTCTGAAGTGTTTTGTATTCTGTTTTAGTCATATTACCTGCAAAAGATAATCGTGCAAATTGGCTTAACTCAAAAAGATCGGACATAAACAGTTCTTGTTTCTGAAAAAGTTCAAGTAAATCTGCAGGTGTGAAATCAGAGGTATTTATTTTTCCCTTATATCTTGAGCTAAGTTCCTCCGACCTCTTATCTAAATCCTTCATTGATTCATCTATTTGGGGATCTTCTGCTCCTTTGAACATTTCACTTAAATCCCAAGCAATGTCTTCTTGTGTCATTTATAGTCAAAAAGAAATGAAAATGAATAAGTAAAAAAGTTATCTGATTTACAGAAGTCTAGTAAGTTTCTATTCCAGATAGTAGTTTTTGTCCTCATAGATGAATCCTTTGATGTTATCTCCTGCTACCTTGTTTAGTGGTAAGCGCTTTAACACATCATCATAATTCTCATAGTTATCTAAGGCCATAATTACGGCATTGATTCCATCAGAGGAAACAAACATATACTCACGACTCACAACTGAATCGCTTTTTTTTAATCCACGGTCTTTAACTATCTTTCTGGCAAAATTCTTTATCTCACGATTTTCAAGTGATTCTAATCTGATTTTTGTTTCAGATATGTGTTTTACAACCCAAAAAATACGTTCAAATTCAACTATATCTCCAGCAGTATATTGTGGCAGTCTAACTAGGTAGGTGTTTTGATAAACATCAGTACCATCCCGCGCCATAGTTTTCAATTCATAAGCAACAGATAACTTTCCAGCTGTAATGCTCTTTATTTCTCTAGCAAGAGTTTCAGCGAGATATTTTGTACTAGTTTTACAGGTTATTCCATCTTGATCTATTTCAAAATCAAGTAAATACATCATATTAGATTCTGCATATCTTTCCATTATCTTTTCAATATGACTTTCTAATCTTTCTACTTCTCGTTCGTATAATTTTCTATTATCTGCCCTGATTTGCAAAATACCTTCAAAATAACCTGATTTGTATTTAGAACACTCCCCACAGCTCATTCGAAGTAATTTTATCCTTGTTATGAATTCCTTTTCAAAATTAGAGAACTCTTCAAATGGAGTTGCTGTTATAGTTGTTCGAATCTCAAATTCTTTTACTCCATAGTTCATAATTTTATCTTCTTCTATGGTATCTTCGAACTCGCAATCATAAAATAATTCTGTTTGAATTTTTTCCATAATAGCCCTTCTAACAACCTCACGGACTATAGATTCTAACCCTTCTTCTTTATTCCATGTAGATATATTAGTTCCTTGTATTTTTAGATTTCCACATAAAGGACAAATTTCTACATTAATTATTTTAATAATTTCAATATCCAAGGGATGTTCTTTTTTATAACACGTCTCGCAAAGATTGTTTAAGAAAGGACCAGTTATGGTTCCACATACTGCACAAAAACGACCTCTTTGCGAAATTTTAATCACCTTCTAGTAAATTCCTTCCCTTACAGTAAAATAAGCATTTGTATCTTCAAGTTATTAGAATCGCATGACCGATCTTCTTCTTCTTATCATCAGGATGTTCAATCCACAAAACGGCATCCTGGTGTATCATTCGATTCTTTACTAGTAGTTTTACAATTTTAATTCCAATTACATTAGCTGAGGTACAGTATTTAACTGCGTCTAAAAATTCTTTTTCTGTTACGAGTTCTTTACCATAGAACGTGGAACTTGCTTTAATTTTAACTCCATTAAAAAGCAGCTCTAAATCTATGATTTCTTTATCACAAGCTGCTATGAGTTTCTCTCTTGGATGCTCTATTATTTTCATAAAGAAATCAGTCATATGAATGCACACTCTTTTTACATATTACTTTCTTAGAGGTTTTACTGCCATAGAAGCTCCACAAGCATCGCATCTCTTCCTTAGAATACGAACTTCGGTGACAAGAACTGTATCTGGTTTACTGCATTCACCACAGATAACATATTCTTTGACATATCGCTCTAATAGATTCTGAAGTGTTACTTTTGCATGTTTTCCTGCAAAAACTGCCCTTACTCCTTCCATAGTAACAGATGTTGCTAACTCTCCTGCAAAGAATTTAAGAAAATGATTAGCTTCTCTATTGATTGTAGTTAAAACATCTCTAATATTTACGATAAAGGTTTTATTTCCTTCAATTACTGAGCTTATTTTAGGAATTTCTAATCTTGATTGTTCAAATACTTTCTCAGGAAGTTGATTTCTAGCTCTATCGTATAAGTCTTTATAGTCCATTTCTGTACCTCAAACCTTTCTTCATTCTATCCTTTTTGTTTGTTTCGTTCTGGATGTTTTAAAATGTTTGAGAATTCCTTTAATCAAAAACTATTTTAACCTAAGTTAGTTCTCTAAATTGAGGTTAGCGTTTGAGCAATAGGAAAAGACCGACAAAGCCAAGAAAAAGACCAAAAGGAACCGGAGCAAAAGACTGGGTTATTGCAGACTCCGATGCAATCAGAGCTCAACTTCCAAAGGAAGGAGAGATATTCGGTATTGTTCTCCAAATTTTAGGTGCAAGTATTCTTCTTGTTAAGTGTCTAGATGGATTTACAAGACAAATAAGAATTCCAGGAAAGTATAGAAAGAGACTATGGTGCAGAATAGGGGATATAGTAATCATCATGCCATTTTATGGGATGAATCCAGATGCAAAAGGTGAACTCGTACATCGCTTCCGTAGGAATGAAGTAAGATGGCTAGTTAATAACAAGCATATTCCTGAAGATTTTGTACTGTAAGATTAATATCTTTACACTTGTCTTTAAGCTTCAACAATAGTCTTATTTAGCTTCTATATGATATTGTTTTAAGGTATATAACGTTCAATCGCCCCCTAGATTATTTACTCTATGTAAACGAAAACTCACTCTCAAAATAAATTTCAGTGAAGGCAATGTCAGACAAAGAAATTGGCAGAATAGATGACAAAATAGATAAACAGCGTATCCGCGAAAAAGATAGGGATACCCTTAAAGTAATTGAGAGTGTGTTCGATTTTCAAACTAGTATGTTAATTGTTAAACTTATGAATAAAGGGATTATCAAAGACATCGGTTTTTGTGTTTCAACTGGAAAAGAGGCTAACGTGTATCATGGTGTTGGTTATAAAAAAGAAGAGTTAGCGATTAAAATCTACCGTACCACAACAGCTGAATTCAAGAGAAACTGGATGTATGTTGAAGGAGATCCACGATTTAAAGGGTATAAAAAAGGCACTTATTCCTTTATTTACACTTGGGCGAGAAAAGAATATAAAAATCTAAAACGCATGAACAATGCAAAAATCAGAGTCCCTGTTCCTATTATAGTTGAGAAAAATGTTTTAGTTATGGAATTTATAGGTAAGAAAGAAAAAGCAGCCCCTCTTCTCAAAGATGTCAATCTTAGTAAACCAAACAATATTTATTCGAATATTATTGACTTCTTTTTCAAGCTTTATGAAGATGCTACTATGGTACATGCTGATTTAAGTGAGTATAACATTCTATTCTACAAGAAGAAACCAATTATTATCGACGTTTCTCAATCAGTACTTCTAGGGCACCCTTATGCCCCCGTATTTCTGTATAGAGATATTCTTAATATAAATAGATATTTTAGTTCTCTTAGAGTTGAAGTTATACCAAATGACGAACTTTATGAACAGATAACTGGAACAGTTCCAAGTCCAAAAATAAAGTCTATAGAATTTTAATGGTGATAAAATGCCTAGTGAGTTTCTCGTGCGAATTCCTTTGGAAAGAATTGCAGTGCTTATCGGTCCTAAGGGGAGCACAAAGAAAAAGATCGAAGAACTAACAGATACAAAAATACTTGTTGACAGCCAAAGTGGAGACGTAATTATAATAGTTGAAGATGAAGAGTTAGAAGATCCAATTAGCTTATGGAAATCTAGAGATATGGTTAAAGCAATTGGTAGAGGATTTAGTCCTCAAAAGGCTTTACAAATAAATATTTCAGGGTTTGGATTCGATTTACTGCAACTCAGGGACTTTGTTGGAACATCACCTAATGCGCTAAGAGAAGTAAAATCGAGACTCATAGGAAAAAATGGACGAACAAGGCATATCATCGAACAAACAGCTGGATGTTATCTTTCTGTTTTTGGAAATACAGTTGGAATAATTTCAGAACAAAGAAAAGTACAGATTATACGTGAGGGTATTATCAGATTGATAAACGGTTCAAAGCAGTCTACTGTATACAAATATCTAGAAGAGAAAATGAGGGATTTAAAGGGAGACAAAGATAAATTGTGGGTTTCTCAGGACAAGGAAGAGGATTTAGTTGGAATTACAGATCTTGATGAACTAGAAAGACTGATTTTTGAAGAAGAAGATCAAGATAATCAAGATTGAGAAGAGGTCCTTCTGAAATGAAAAGATACACTTTTGACCTCCACACACATAGTCACTATTCTAGGGATTGTAAGAGTCATCCAAAAGACATCATAAAAAAAGCAATTCAGATGAAATTATCTGGATTAGCAATTACAGATCACAATACTACAAAGTTTCATCACCAAAATTACAAAGATGATAGATTACTTATATTACCAGGAGTAGAGATTTCGACAAAGAGCGGTCATATCATTGGACTGGGTATTAAAGAATCTGTAAAAAAAGGATTATCTACTGAAGAAACTGTTGAAAGAATTATCGAATTGAACGGCTTGCCAATCGCTTCCCATCCTTTTGATTTTACCCGAAAAGGAATTGGAAGAAAGATCTATGGTTTAAAGGATATCACTGTTGAAACACTAAATGGTTCCTCTCCATTTGATTATTTTAATGAAAAAGCAAGAAAATGGGCAGCGCAGAATAATTTACCTATAACCGGAGGATCAGATGCACACCGGGTAAAGGACACAGGTATGGCTTATACTGTTTTCGAAAATGAAGTGAGAAACATCGATGAGGTTATTGAACAAATTCGAAAGAGAAAAACACAAGTCGGTGGAACACATCTAACTTTATCTGAAAAATTCATTAGAGCTTTTCAAATTCACTTTTAATACTCTAATAAAGAAGAATTAGAAGTGGAACTAAAAGGCGTTAGTCTTATTCCACATCTCTTCTTTTAATAAATCACGAATTGCAACTCTTATACATTCACTTCGATTAGGATATCGTTTTAATCTTACAAGCTCATCCAGATCATGAAGGAATTCATCCGGTAGATGTACTGTGACCAGTTTCATTCTTTTACACCTCTGAATTTTCAACCTCGAGTTGTATTTAAAGGAGATGTAATATTAGGGAAATATACTTCTCTATTTTCATGTGTTTTTCTGGTATAGTGTTTGTGAGAAAAAAACGGAAGAGAAGGGGTTTAAAAATCCCATAACTGGCACAAGTCATTGTTTTAGAGATATTACAAAATTACCTTGAATTTTATTTCTATTGTATACCTGTTCCAGGTGGAACTTCTTTGTCAACATCTAGTAAAATTGGTTCCCCATTAATATCAGCTGCTAGAAGCATTCCATCAGATTTTTCACCCATTAAAGTAGCAGGTACTAAATTTACAACAACAATTATTTGTCTACCAACTAAATCTTCAGGTTTGTAGTATTTCTTTATACCAGCAAGAATTTGACGTTTCTCATCACCTAAATCAATCTGAAGTCTTATTAGATTCTTGCTTTTTTCAATTGATTCTGCCTCTAATACAGTCGCAACTTTGAGGTTAATCTTTTTGAATTCATCGAAACTTATCCTGTCCATTTTTGTATCACTTTTTTGTTTTTTCTTCTTTGTTTTAGCTCTTATCTCTTCTAGTTTCTTTCGAGTATCGTCAGCTTTAATCTTATAGAAAACTGGCTTAATTTTCTCAATTTTTTGTCCTACATTCAATTCTTCCAAATCTATTTGGTCAATTCCTTTATTTGTAGGACTGCCATTAAATCCTAAAGCTGTCCAGATTTTTTCTGATGTTTCTGGAATTATTGGCCAAAGTAGAACCGATATTATTTCTGCTATTTTTGCTGAAATATTAAGAACTGTAGCTGTTTTTTCCTTGTTATTTTTGATTAGATGCCAGGGTTCTGTTGAGGAGAAATATTGATTACCTAAACGAGCAATATTTATGGCTATATTTGTTGCATCTTTAATCTTGAAATTATCCATGGCTTCAATGTATTCGAGAAGGCTATTTTTGATGTTCTTAATCAATAGTTTTTCTTCTTCGAGTAAATCACCTCTCTCAGGTATTTTCCCTTCAAAATGTTGATTAATGAAAGTAATCGTTCGGTGAATGAAATTCCCAGTAACATCATTTAGATCAACATTGACATTTGAAGCAAAGACGTCCCAATCAAAGTAGAAATCTTTGAGCTCTGCCCGATTTACACTTAAGTAATATCTCCAATAATCAGCAGGAAGTATTTCAATAGCTTCATCACACCAGATACCTATACCTTGCGATTTTGAAAAAGGTCCTTCTTTGAAATTTATGAAATTCGTAGTTGCTACAGCATAAGGTAAAGGATAAGGATCTTTTGTTGCTAAAAGCATTGCTGGAAAAAGCAGAGCATGGAAGATGATATTATCTTTTCCAATACAGAAAACAGTTTTTGTATTTTTATCAAACCAAAATTCTTCAAATCTTTCAGGTTTTCCTTGTTCATCTGCAAGTAATTTGACAGTGCTAATATAACCAAGAACATTTTCAAACCAAACATAAAGAACCTTATTTGCAAATTCCTCACCGAAAATTGGATCTATTGAAATACCCCAAGTCATATCTCTGGATATTGGTCGTTCTTTTAATCCTTCATCAATCATACTCAGAAGTTTTTGTTTTGCGAATGGAGGAATATGTTTATTTTCAGAAAGAAATTTTTGTAACTCTTCTGTAAATGCTGGAAGATCAAAATACCAATGACTAGTCTTCCTAAGTGATGGTTCTCTTTTACAAGTTATACAATAAGGATTGATTAATTCTGTAGGTTTTAGAATTACTTCACATTCTGGATTAGTACATTGATCCCCTCTTGCTCCTTCAAAACCACATTTTGGACATCTTCCTTCCACAAACCTATCTGGAAGGAATCTATTATCGTGTTCACAATAGAACTGTTCTGTTTCTCTTAGATTAAAATATCCATTTTCATGGATTTTCTTATGAAAGTTTTGAACAAATGATATGTGGGTTGGATTATGTGTAACTGTGTATTTATCAAATTCAATGTTCCACTCATTCAAAAGATGGAGAACTTGGTTGTGGTATTTGAATGCAAGTTCTTTAGGAGTAAGACCTTCAGATTCCGCAGCTACCACTATTGGGGTTCCATGAGCATCAGAACCACTAACATAGACTACATCATGTTTCCTTAATTTATGATAACGAGTAATTACATCGCCCCAGAGTAATTGGGAAAAGGTTCCCAAATGTGGAACGTTATTTACGTATGGCCAAGCAGCCGTTATTACCCATTTTTCTTCAGACATTATTAATCACCTAGTAAATATTATTGAGGTACACCGATTCTCTTCTGTAGACTTCAGAAAAACTAAGGGTTTTTGTGTCTTTTGGAAAGAATCCGGATTTGAAGGTGGTTTAAACTTCACATTAATCAAATTCAATAAAAAGAGTTCAAATCTCTTTATGGGAGTCCATTTCTTGATCCCTCGAAAACACTTTACCATCACTAGAACTCCCCTATTCATTATTTAAAAACTTAATTGATTCTATTTTCAACCATTCTTGTCTGAAGCTAGTTCAAAGTACAATTGCTCAATTTTATCTGTGATTCTTTCAAAAGAAAACTCTTCTCGTATTCTTGTTCTAGCTTTCTTTGCAGTTTTAGCTATAGTATCATAATCTTCTATAGCTTCGAGAATTAACTTCCCAAGAGTTTTTTCATCCCCAGCTTTGAACAACAACCCACTTCTACCATCCTCCAACAAACGTGGAATATCACCTATTCTAGCTCCAATAACTGGAATACCCATTGACATTGCTTCAATAATAGTAGTAGGAGAACCCTCCCAAAAACTTGGTTGTACAAGTATATTGGTTTGAGATAAGATATCTGGAACTTGTGAATGCTCAACTGCACCGAATAGCTTAACTCGTTTTTCATTTTCGAATTTTGCTTTCAATGAGTCATAGAGTGATCCGTATCCTACAAACCAGAAAGTAGCTTTATCTGTAAGTTTTAGGAGACTTTGAACAACCCTAGCATAATATGGGATGCCTTTCCATGGTTCTAAATCACCAACATATGATATTATACACTCTTTTGAGAAAATTGGATCAATTTCTTTGAATAATTGTGGGTCTATTGCGTTATTGATTATTGTAATTCTTTCTGGATTAGAATGCACAATTTCTTTGAGTAAACCAGCATCATAATTACTCACAGAAGCTATCGCATCAGCTTGTGAAATTACAAAACGTCCAAGAGTATAATCAAAAAATAACTTAGCAAATTCTTTAAGAAAACCCGTTTTATAAGGAGGTCTCCCAACACCACCATGAACATGTAAAAGCATTGGAATACGTCTGAGAAATTTAGTTAATGCTGCTTGAATTGTTGTAAAGTAGATATATGAATGAACATGAAATACATCCACTTCCTTTAGTTGAAGCATCTTATGAAGCATAAAACATGCAGGATTAATTCCAAATACGTTCCAAGGGCTGTAAAATCTATGAATAGTCATATTTTCATAATAACTCTGGTATGGAATGTCAGTTCTATTCTTTGTGGTAAAGATATCGAGATGGTGACCACGCTTAACCAATTCTCGCGATAAATGACTTACATATCTCTCAGTCCCCCCATAACTTTGCGATTCAAAGAAAGGCGTAACTTGTACTATATTGAGAGATTGCATCAGATCCACCACAGATTGTAAAGCAAATAACTATTACCATTGCTTATCACAACATGAAATGACAAGTCATTAAAATAGTAAATGTTTAGAAGATAGGTCAGCTCATCTTGAGTTAAGTGATAAGGCAAACCCAACCATTGATCCATAGTAGTTCCAATTACGATGTATTTGAAACCCGTGTGTACAAGATGGTAAGCATTTTCGTCTATAGTAAATCTTGAACTTAAGATAATGGGTAATGTGTATATATTGATTCCATTGATGAATTTGGATATAGAAAAAGGTATGCTGGAAGTTGAAACATTAAAATCTATTAATGATTCCATAGTTTTTGCGATTGTGAGATTCTGGTAATTATTGGTAAGATTGTAATTAGGAAGATATTGGCTTCCTATATAAGCAAAACTCAGATAAGAATTGAAAACAAGAATGGAAAGAAAGATTATCTTCCAATATTTCCTAAGTTTTGGTAACCAATCAGATATCACTAGATAAGCCAATAGCGAGATAAAGATAACAGTAAATATAAAAGTTCTAGGAGCAACCCAAGAAAGTTCTGGTTCGCTAGAAAATAGTAGCGAGAAAACAACAGTCATTCCATAGAAGAAGAAACCTAGTATGAATAGGGAGATTTTAACTGTATTTCTTGAGATTAGTGCAAGTCCACTTAGAATGAAAAGGAGTACTAATTCAACAGAAATATACCATGATGATAAACTTGTGGAATATGAAAAAAGACCAATTATTTCAACAAGTATCAAAATCCCAATTATGCCAAGATAAGCAATTCTGTTTAAGTTGATCTTTGTTGAAACCTTACTAAATCCCCTATAATGTTTATTTTGCTCAAATTTATTCACTAAATTACGATATTTTCTGGTAATGTAATCTCTAAAGTGTACCCGTGAGAAGTATGAAACAAAGATGAAGGACATCCAAAGAAAGAAGAAAATGAATTTATTTTTTATGAAAGTGTTGAAAATGTTTTCATAAGCTGGATTAAGAGATAAGAAATAGTTAACTTTTTCAAACTCACGGGATTTTAAAATTGTATCAATGATCAAAACTACAGGAATTGCATATGTTAGGGAGACTATTGATTTGAAATCTTTTATCAGGAATAAACTTACAAATATTATAATTGGAACTAGAAACAAAGCCGATAAATGATGAATTTGAACTGTAACTACTGCAAGAATGCTTGCTACAATTTGAGCTCTGAAACTTTCAGTTTTGCAAAGATACAGAAACAAACATAAACTGAATAAGCTAATCCCTAAAGAATTAGGACGCCCCAAAAACATTTGAATCCCAATTAATGCTGGAAATAGAAGGATAAGAGCTAGATATTGGGATTTCATATTATTAGGAATGTAACCTTTTTTTTTCTTTTCAGTATGACGTATGAAAGCTACAATAGTTAAATCAAATATAAGAATTGGAATTATTATACTAATGAATTCATAAAGAATCTCTGAACTTATACCTGTCATTAATGATATACCAGAAGCAAGAATATGAAAACCTGCAAAATCATAATATGAAGGAGAAATTGAGAACTCAAATATGTGTTTATTTTCTATTATTGCGTCAATATACTGTAAATGAATGTATGAATCAAACCCAAACATTCCTAGATTAAAATAGAGTATAAGGAAAATGAGTAGAATTTTCCCAATGATCAAAGTAGGAACAAATAAGGATTTCTTAGCCACATTCACACCTAACTATATTATTCTAAATAAACTTTTATGGCGTTTTCAGGTTCAAGTTACTTTTTATTATTATTTCCAGTTTTAAAATCATTCCATCTTTTTCTCTCGTATCTTTTGGAATTTATTATTATCACAATGAGAACAGCCATGTTCCTTAAGCAATTCAATAGTTATGAAATCTTGATTTTTTCCAACAAGAAATTCTCTTTTACATTTTGTACAAATGTATGTTCTGACTAAAGGATTCATATCACCTGTATATAATCGTCCTTCATAGTTGCCAAGAATTAGAGGTTGAGCTGAAGAACTCACATGAAATCTATAGAAAGTTGAAACACCGCCTAATTTTTGAGCCCCTATATACTCATTGAAACGGGGTAAAATATCTGTAAGTAAACAACCCATATCAGTTAAGTCCTTTTGAATTGCCAACAAATCATCTGGAGGTTTTGTTCCAAACGACAAATAGAATGTGCCATTTCTTTTACTTGAAAGCATTTGAATACCACGAGAGACAAATAGTTTCACCCCATCTACAGTATAGGGTGGGTCTGTTAAAAAGCAATCAAATTTATTTTGAAATTCTTCTGGGATGTTCTTTCTAAGATCATGTTCAACAAATTCAATTTTACAGTTTAGTTCTTTATTTACTAAATTGATAATTTCTCTTAATTTAGGATCAATATCAAAAACAACAATTCGGGAGGAAGGATGAAGGAAAAGAGTTAATGATATACAGGTTAAATCACTATCTCCAATAAGCGCATAATTACCATAGAACAAATCATAGTTATTCCCCATAGTAAGAACTCGAAGAATACTAGTTTTTGATGTAGCAAATGATTGGTCAATTACAGTATTAGGTTTTCCGCGCAAATCAGAGTATTTTTCTAAAATGGATAACTGTTCCTTATATGCTTCAAGTGGGAACAATAAACCTGGTTTTGTACAGTTTGGGCAAGAAAAATTCTCATTTAAGATAGATATAGAAGAAATAACTTCTTTCCCTAGGGCGGTCATTATAGTTCCTTTATCTTCTCGTTTACACCACCCTAATTTCTCAATCTCATTTCTTATTGCAACGCATACAGGAATTGGAAACCCAGTTTCTTGTGATAATTTTTGAGTTGAAGAGTAAGGGAATCTGTCTATTGCTGCAAAAAGTTTTACTAATCCGTTTATGCCTTCCTTTAAATCAACATTCTTTTGGATTGCAGAGAATGAAGCAAAAACTGTATCTCTATCCATAAAGTAAGTTTCATAATATATTCAAAAATATGCTGGATATTGACAAATAACTCACTTACCTTAATATTTGTTTTATAGTGATAATATTTTTTAAAGTAAAGAATATTGTAAGAGCAAGAGCGTTATGTTAGATACTGTAAAAAACTATCCTTATCTTGAGTACAAGAGCAATAAACTTCACATATACAACAAAATGGTTGATTCAATTCTAGAAAAGAATAAAACACCAATTTTTGTATATCTAGAGGAGAGATTTCGAAGTAATGCTCTAGAGTTAGAAAAAGATCTCAAGAAGAATTTACCAAATTTGTTTATATCTTATGCAATAAAGGCCAACTTTCTGGGTAGAATTTTACACAATGCAAAGCAATTAGGTTTAGGAATAGAAGTTATGTCTCTCTTTGAGCTTAAATTGGCTCATGAAGCAGGAATTTCCAACAAGGATATAATTTTTAATGGACCTGCTAAGACAAAAGAAGAACTTGAATATGCGATTAATAATGAGATCGAATATCTTAATATCGATTCAATGAATGAACTAGTTCTAATTGAAAAAATAGCAAAAATGAAGGGGATAGTTCAACCAATAACAATTCGCATTCATCCTTTATTAGATGAAAAAACAGAAAAAAAGATGTTGATTAAGAAAAACAGCAAACTTGGAATAGATTACTCAAGAGGGATTAAATTATTTGAGTATGCAAAGAAAAGTGTCAATCTTAATCCTGTAGGTGTTCATACTCACATAGGTACGAATCTAACATCTCATGAATTTTATGAAGAACTATTAGTTTTTTTGAATAAATACATTGAAGATTTAGAGAAGAAACAAGGTATTGTAATTAAGACCCTTAATCTTGGGGGTGGTTTGGCTAGTAAGTCTACTTTAGATGAAAGCGGATTTCAAATCACTAAATTAGGTAAACAAATCTCATCTTTAATCGATAATATTGAAGATAAAATGATAATTCTTGAACCCGGTAGATATCTGATAGAAGATAGTTTTATTGCAATAACAAAAGTTTTGAGAACAAAAAAATCATGGGGAAGAAAGTGGGCTTTTACAGATATTGGTGCAAATACACTTATTCCAATGAGATATACTCATTACAAAGTAATTCCTGAGAGATATAAAGGCAAAGGTCAATATACAAACGTTGGTGGCCCTTTGTGTCTTCCTGTAGATGTATTAACTGATGAATCAGTTGACTTTGAGATAGATGAAGAAGATCTGTTAGTTGTTTTGAATTGCGGTGCATACACGATATCGATGAGTGAGCAATTTGGATATCCAAGACCTGCCGTATTTGCTTTGAATCAAGAAAAGAAAATGGAATTGATCAAACCTGCGGATGATATCGAGAAAATGGTTAAAGAGTCTTTTTGGGGGAATACATGAAAATAACTTCTGATAGCCTTGAAATTTGTTCAAAACATTGTGAGAGTAAATGTTGCAGAAGTACTCCTCCCGCATTAACCAAGATTGATTTTGAAAGGATAAGTGAGAAGAATAAGGAAAGCAATTGGTACAATACTATAGAAACAAACCAAAAGAAAGCATTAGTTGTTGCAAAACAAAAAGACTCAGATGATTGTTTTTTTCTATCAGATGATGGGGTATGTGCCATTTACAGTGACAGACCTTTGGATTGCATGTTATTTCCTTTATTCATTAAAATCAAACAAGTGAGTAGAGGAGAATATGAAGTTAAATGGTTGGTATGGTATTGTCCGTTAACAGAAAAGAAGGGTATTGAATCTCTTAAGAAAGAAGCTAAAAAACTTCTAATCTCAAAGCTTTCGGAAAATCCAAATCAGATTTTTGAATATCAAGAAGCTATGCATATTTCTAAAGGGTATAAAAAGAAACACTTCTTTAAGGAAGAACGTTTAAAGATATAAGAGAGTGATCCGGAATCATGACCACAGTGTCCCTTATAATCCCCACCTATAACAACGCTCCTACATTAAGAGCTTGTTTAGATTCTATTAAGAAACAAACTTTAGCTCCAACAGAAATAATCATAGCTGATGGTCATTCAATTGATGATACTATTAAGATAGCAAAAGAGTTTGATTGTAAAATTGTATATGAAGAAGGGGGAACGAGGGCTGCTGCTTGTAATGTTGCGCTTGAGATAGCTGAAGGGGAAATAATAGCTTTTACAGATTCTGATGTAATTGCAAAAGAAGATTGGTTGGAAATTTTAGTTTCTACTTTAGAGGAGATGAAAGAGGAAAACGTTGTTTGCATCACTGGTCCCAATATTGAATACCCAAATGAGAGCTTGTTTGGCAAAGCTGTTACAGCTATCTATAATACTTTTCTAGGAGGTGGGTGGTCTGAACAAGCTAGGAGTATATTTAACAAAGAAGGTAGATTTGTCGAGAGTGCAGCGGGATGTAACGTAGTTTATAGAAAAGAGGTGTTAAAAGAAGCTCTTCCATTTAATGAAGCATTATTAACTGCTGAAGATACTGACATAAATTTCAAACTCTTAAAAAAAGGTTTTAAGCTTTATTTCACACCAGATGCCATTGTTTACCATCAACGACCGCAAAATCACAGATCGTTCCGCTCGAAGTCAAGAAAATATGCTATAGGCAAGATACAATTTTTTAAGGAGCATAAAACAGGCCTAGAACTTTGGCATTTATTACCTACTTTTTACTTCATAACAGGAATCTTTCTTGTATTTGCACTGTTTGCTAGTCTATGGATATGGCCAGCATTAGTAACATATTTTGGTCTTTACTTAGTAACTATAAAACTGACTTCTTTGATTCAAGCTTACAGATTTAAACAATGGAAATTTATCTTTTTATTACCTATCATGTTTATCGAAGGGCACATTTCATGGAGTATTGGAATATTACAAGCCATTTTTCAACCAATGAAAGAAGAGTGATATAGATGTCCTTAAACATTGCAATGATATTTGAACTGGGCCCTCATGACGATTCTTCAATAGGCGGTGGCGTGGAACTTCATGCATTAAACCTATCAAAAGCTCTAGTAAAAAAAGGACATAAAGTGACATATATCACAGGTTCTATACCCAACAATGAAAAGAAAACAACTATTGATGGAGTAGAGATTAGAAGATTAGATTTGTTATCTACAATAAAGCATAGTTATAATCCACAACAGCTAAAATTTTCTCGTCAGCTCTTCTTCTTATTCAAAAATACTTTACCATTATTAAGACGTGAAATAGATGGTAGTGATTTTGACCTTTTTCATGGTCATGTTTATTCTTCTGGTTTAGTAGCGGTATCTCTAGGAAAGAGAAATCATAAAAAAATAGTCAATACAATGCATGGATCCTACTACAAATACTGGAATCAGCTGGTAAAAAACCGTCTTAAAGTTGGGTTCTATAGAAAAATGGAAAGAAAGCTTGCTCCCTATTTAGCAAGAAAAAGTGACTGTCAGATTCACACAGATTATGATTATGCTCAGATTGTAAAAAGTTGGTGTAAAGAAGAAACAAAGGAGAAAATTCACACTATTTTAAACGGAGTTGACATAGAGATATTTAAACCCGATATATTACCTGAAGCCAAAATAAATAATGAAGAGGGACCTATTATTATGACCACTAGAAGATTAGTAGTCAAAAATGGTGTAATTCATCTGATTCGTGGATTTGAACAAATATTGAAAAAATATTCTACTGCAAAATTGATCATTGTAGGTGATGGTCCAGAAAGATTCTCGATTGAAAAAGAAGTAAAACAAAGGGAACTACAAAAGAACGTCAAGTTAATTGGGATGGTACCTAATAAGAAAATTCCCTCATATTTAGCTTTAGCAGATGTAGTTGTTGTTCCAAGTATAGTTGAAGCATCCAGTATAAGTGTACTTGAAGCTATGGCGATGAGAAAAGCGATAGTGGCTTCTGATATCCCTGGTATAAGAGAGATAACTGACCAAGGAAAAAATTGTGTTCTCGTTCCTCCTAAAAACCCCAAAGAATTAGCTAAAGGGGTTGTGAAATTACTAGATTCCGAAGAACGTTCAATTGAATTATCCAAATTAGGTTATGACATGGCTGTTAAAGAATTCAGTTGGGAGAAAAAAGCAGAAGATACTGAGGTACTCTATAAGAGAGTGCTTGAAAGGAGCTGACTTAGAAGTGGAGACGAATTTTTGCTTTAGAGTCGACATAGATACATGGGAGGGGTTACATAAAGCTCTCCCTGAGAGTATTAACCTTTCTAAGAAATATTCATTTCCTTTCACCTACTATCTAAGTTTAGGGAAATATGCTACAGGAAGAAATATATTTAGAATAATCAAAAATAGAGAACCAATTAAAAGAAGAATTCCAATCTGGAAGAGAAATCACTGGAAAGATTTATTACGAGGAGTTTTGCTCCCACCTAAGAACATTGATGAAAGCATCATGAAGGAGCTAAGAGAGTATGAAGCAAATAAACTCACTGAATTCCATCCTCACGGATACAATCACATACGTTGGGCAAATCGTTTTGCTCAGTTCAACAAGGATGAAACTTCTGAGTATCTAGATCTAACCATAAGAGAGTATAACAGAATATTTGAAAAACAACCTCAATCAAATGCTGCCCCTAATTTCATTGTGAACCCATTTTATTTGAAAATGCTTACTTCTAAGCAGTTTAAATTCGCATCAGATTTTATTTATCATTCTCCTTTTCTACTTACATTTGATAAAGAGAATGAATCTTCTCATGAATCTATTGTGCAGTTACCTGTAACTGAGATAACGATTGAAGAATTAATGATCCAAGGAAAAACAAAGAACGAAATTATCCAATTCTACAAACAACGGTTTCAGGAGCATATTGATAGCAGTGCCACTTATGTTTGTTTATACGTTCATGCAGTATTTGAACCACTTAAATTGCGTTCATTGATGGAGAGCATTTTTGAATTGGTAGTACAATATGACATGAAACCAATAGGTCAGTCAGAATTTTATAATCAAAAGAATCAATATCCTACAATTAACTTAAATGATATACTTACTAGAGGTTTGAAAAATGAATAATAATACTGCATGCATACTTACTCAGGAATACAGACGAGGAGCAACCTGGATTTATAGTGAAGAATTGGCAAAATCTATCATAAAACAAAGCAGTTGGAATCCTGTTTTGGTTACTGCTTTAAGGGATGAAGTACTTACTCCAAAACCCACAAAATCAGACGTTAAAATTGAATTCATCAAAACAATTTCTTCAAGGTTCTTTTATTCTAGTAGCTATTGGAGGGGAACTAATTCTGTTTTAAATTCAATAAACCCCTCAATAATACATGGTAATCTCCCAATGCTCTCTACTAGGAAAATAAAAACAAAAACGCCTAGAATTGAAACAGTTCATACAACCTTTTTTGGAGAACAAAGGTCTATAATAGCACAACCATCTGCTACTTTGAATTGGGTTGAAAGAAGATTACTTGTTGCTTATCCCCTATTGAGAAGGATAGAAAACAAGCTTATGAAACAGGCAGATCATCTTATTGCTGTTAGTAAACCAATAAAACAAGAGATAGTAGAAAATTATCCTATTGAAGAATCTAAAATCACTGTTGTACCTAATGGAGTAGATACAACAAAATACACTAAGGATGAAAAGTGTATTTATGAAAAAAAGGAAGGGGAGTTTGTTTTAGGATTCCTTGGAAGAATGATGATTAGAAAGGGTTCTGAAATGCTTATACCACTACTAAAAGAAGTGAAAAATAAAAATCCAAACATTAAATTGCTATTTGCTGGCGATGATTTGAAACAAAGAAAGATATTCACAAAGGGTTTGAAAAGAAATAATCTTACCGATTCAGTTATAGATCTAGGTTATATTGAAGACAATATGAAGAATAGTTACTTCAGCTCCGTTGATTTGTTCTTACTTCCTTCAAACTATGAAGGAATGAATTTAACTTTATTAGAGGCATTATCTTGCCAAACCCCCATTCTAGCAGCCCCCGAAGCTGTTACTTTTGAACATGATAATACAATTCTCACTACAGAAAGAACCGTTAGCTCTTTTGCAGAGAAGATAGTTGAAGTAATGAACAATAAACAACAATTATCCTCAATTGCAAAGAATTCAAGAGAAATAGCAAAGAAATATACCTGGGATAATACTGCAAAATTAACGCTTGAAGTTTATGAAAAATTTCTATGAGCTACAATTGCTCTAAATCTGTCTTTTTCTTCTTTTGTTCCTTCTTTTCTTGTCTTCTTAACTTTCTTTCTTGTTTTACTTCCTTCTTCTCACCAAGAGGGAGAACATATAACCAGAAAATAGGAAGCCAAATAATCAAAATTACATAGCCCAGATAATTATGCACTGGACCAGCAATGGAGGAACCTTGATAATAATAGAGTGAGATTATTATCATAATTCTAATTAGATTCATGATGTAGGTTCCAATGATTCCAATCAGAGTTACTAAGATAGTTGTGTAAGTCCATTGAAGGCGTTTACGAGCCTCAAAAAGCATTAAAAGAAATACAGCAGTAAAAACTGTTAAAGAATGAATACCACTACAAGCAGCGTCAATATACAGAGATCCTTGTTCACTGGGGGCGTTAAAGAATACTATTCTAGTCATCCATTTTATACTCACAAGTGACATATACGATGTTAATTCTTCAGGTGAACTAAGGAAGAATGTAGTTCTATTCATCCAATTTACTTTCTCGTATGTGGGAAAAGATTGCCAAGCTACATCAGATATGTTTATCCCAAAAGCTTCTACAATTGAAGAAGTAAGAAAACCAGTAGATTTCGTTAACCAGGTTGCAAGTGTTGTGCTAAACAATAGGTCGGAAATGTCTGTAAAGATGAAAATGTAAAAGATAGTAGTTAATACTACAACATATATTCCTGGAGATCTATATTTTCTGAAATAGGGATCATCCCAAGTTATATAGAAGACTAGAATTGTTGCAAGAACCAATCCTATCGGAACAAGAAAAGCACGTAATGCAGTATTTTCAACTCCAGGATATGTTTCATATAGAACATAGAGCGCAATAACTAGACCAAAAAGGATTGCAGAAAGAGTATACCTAACATATTTATTTTTCAAAGGAAAAATGATTGGTTCAAGTTTCTGATATGCTTTAGATGAAAAAGTTGAGACCTCTCTTTTTGATTTTGAGATGAATCTTGACAATGGTGTTTGTGGTTTGTCTTCAGATAATTCTTCAGTAGAAGTTTGTACTTCGTCACTACCTTTAGAATCAACCATGTCTGTCATTTGAATCAACTACTTATTACTAAAAATTATGGTTCCCCATTTGTTAAACCTAGCGTTTCTTCAAATGGCATATATCTGCTTTTATTATGAGATTAGATTAGTCATCTTCAAAAACTATATTGCTATAAGTATAATCAACATTTGGAAAACGAAAGTCTGTTGATTGTTTTGAAGCATAATGTTCTCTATAAAAATCTCTTAATGCTAATCTAATTGCCTCTGACCTCGAAGCATATCGCCCCTGAAGAACCATCTCATCCAAAATCTCTACAAATTCACTCGGAAGCCTTATTGAAATTAAGTTCATTTGATAACCCCATACAAGTATTAAATTATCTAGTAGTGTTCGTTAACCCATTTATAGATTTGTAACACTAGTTGTCTAGAATACCCAGCATTTTAACTCCAACTGAAAATGTTATTTAAGGTTTACCTCACCGACGATAAAAACCTAGTTGAAGAAAACGCAATTTAACAAAATCAATAGAGAAATAGAAAATGAAGAAAATGAAAGCTAAATTACGACTGTTTTGTTACATTTATCACATTCCAATATTGTCCCTTCTAGTAAATAGTCTTGAGTTTTCTTCACTATGTTTCCACAGGAACAAACATATCCCTTGAACTTAGCAGGATTACCATAAACCAATGCATGATGAGGTACATCTTTGGAAACCAAACTACCTGCTCCAATCATCGCATACTCACCGATTGTAATCCCACACACAATGGTTGCATTTGCACCAATAGATGCACCTTTTTTCACTTCAGTTTTAACCAATTTCCAATCAGAAATGAAAGATCGTGGAAGATAATCATTAGTAAAGCAAACATGAGGTCCAATAAAAACATCATCTTCAATAGTAACTCCTTGATAGACAGAGACAAAGTTTTGGATTTTAACATTATTTCCAATAGAAACGTTTGAATCAATGAATACTGATTTTCCAAAATTACAATCTTCACCTATTTTAGCGCCCCCTCTTACTTGAACTAAGTGCCATATTTTGGTTCTTTCACCAATAGTAACATTTTCTTCAACAAAAGCTGAAGGATGAACAAAATAGTTCTTTTCTTCGCTCATAATTTTAAATTCAAAATGAACAATATAAAAGTTTACTACGCTTGGTCAAGCTGAAGTTCAGAACAGCTTTTGCATGTTTTATCTCTTTCAATACGAAAGGTTTCGTATGAATTGTATTGTAAATCCGCATACAAGATTTTGTTTACTAGCAGTTTCTCATGATTTTTGAAGACTAGGTATTTAATCGCTTCATTAGCCTCAATAATCCCCAACAAACCAGCTGTAGTTCCCATCACACCATTTTCACTCGTTGTAGGATATGAACCAGGCGTTGGAATTTCTTTAAACATACATCTATAACATGCAGTTTCACCAGGTATAACTGTCATCATCTGACCTTCAAACTGATAAACACCACCAATAACAAAAGGGATACGAAGTTTACAACAAGTGTCATTCACCAAAAACTTAGTTTCAAAGTTATCACTGGCTTCGACAACAAAATCATATCCAGATAATAAGTCCTCAATATTAGATGAATCTAGAATAATTGAATGCTCAACTATTTTTATATCTGGATTAAGTTTAGTCACCTTTTCTGAAGCAGATTTTGTTTTTAATTTTCCTTTATCACTCTCGTAGTGCAAGATTTGTCTGTTTAAATTTGATAATTCAACTTGGTCTTGATCAATTAACCCAAGGGACCCTATCCCTGCTACAGCTAAGTAATAGACAATACTTGAACCCAAACCACCTAATCCAACTACGCACACTTTACTTGTTTTTAGTGCCACTTGTCCTTTAGTTCCAAAATGTGATATTATTATCTGACGATTGTATTTTTCGAGTTCTCTTTCGTCCAACATTTTGTCAATCAAATTATAAATAAAATAAGAATTCAATAATCTTTCTGATATTTAAGAAATAAAATGTATTAAAAGCCAAAATATTTAAAATCGTTTCATATCAATTGCACAAAGACGAGAAACACGAGGTTTCAACAATGAAGAAAACAAGAAGTACAATTGTTACTTTAGCTATATTATTTGCAGTTTCCATGTCATTTTCAGTAATGTATGGTCTAATACAAGCAAATCAATCTACAGATTTACCAATTATTCAACCAGATAGAATTAACATACCCGTTCCCTCAACAGACGAATTGTCTCTAACAAGTGATTTTGTATATGATTACGGGATGAATGCCACAACATCAGTTAACAGGACTATTGAAATTCAAACTTTTGGCGTATTATCGTTGGTTGACTCAATAAAACTTGATATTATTGGAAATGTGAATATAACTTACTTCAATTATACCTTGCCTAATATTAACAACAAGAACATTACATTTGCAGGATTCCGTGTTTCAAATGAATCATATGAGTCGATAGGTAACTCAACATCTATGAGAACTTATACTTATCAAAAGGGAATAAATTATACAACTTTTATCATTCCATTACATGTTAATGAAACAAGCTATGGACAAGGTGAAGAAATATTCATTAATACCTACATTGAGTTTGCATACCCATATTCATACTGGTTAGAAGGGGGAGAACAAGTTCTTCATTACCAAGAGCTAATTTACCCATTAATTAACAATTTACCAATAATTAATTGTTCAGTATGGGTGCAAAGACAAGGTGGAGATGTTTTCTTAACTGACAGAATTACTCCAACCAATGGAACGAGAGGTATTTTCAAAACAGTTGATAATGAGCAAGGTTTAGTTAAATGGTACAATATAACAAGACAACCTTTCAATTACTCACAATCATATGAAGACGACGTACACATGAATGTCTATCTTACAGCGATTGCAGCAGGTGGAGATATAGAAAATCCTGCCAATACAATGCTGTTCAAGGCAACAGAGATAAACCGAAGAATTGAGGTTGATCCTTTTGGTTTGATTAAGATTACTGAAGAGCAATCACTCTATTACTTCGGTCCTAAAAGACCTGATAATGAGGCTCTTTACAGCCTTAAATTGTGGGCTCTGAACTCTTTTCCAGTTATATTACCCAAGAATGCAACGGTTCTAGAACTTTATGATGATGTTGGTGGACTAAATCAAAATTATCAACTAGATGATAATCTAATTTTCGAACCTGGATCATATAATCAACGACCAAGTGTATTTATTGGTCATGACGCATTAGTCATTTTTCCACGAACTCCTTTATTCCATGGAGAAGATTTTACTTTTACAATTGTTTATACTGTACCTATGGAAGTATATCTACAGAAAGAACAAGGAAGTATAAATTACAGGATGAGATTTGAGCCTTGTTCAATCATTAATTGGACCGTAGAAAAATTAAATGTAGATGTAATTCTTCCAAAAGGAGCAGTATATCACGAGATTAGATACAATAACCCCGATCCTTATCAAGACTTGATTATTAACTACAATAAAAAATTCGATTTTGTTTCTCTAGGTTTCAGAAGAATCCTTAGTTTTTCATTTACTACCTTTACAGGGAATGATAATGCTCCCTTAATCATTGAATTTACATATTCAAGATTAAATGTACTTATCACATATTTCTTCCAAGTAATTACAGTTGGAGTCGTATTCGCTATTTATTTGGGTATTAGATGGTCATCAAAGAAAACTAAAGATCTAGTTATAAGCGATTCTGATAAAGAATTTATTCCATTTGATGAAATTGAAGAATTTGTTAAACAGTATGAAGAGGTTCTTTCAATTAAGGAAAGGTTGAGAGAAACTAGAATCAAAGTCGCTTCAAAGAAAATGAAAGCTAAAGAAGGAAAGGATTTGATTGCTAAACTAGAAAAACGTCTAAGAGCTGAAGAAGTTAATCTAAAACAGACCAAAGAAACTCTAGTGAAACATGGTGGAAGATACAAGCAAGCTGTCCAGAAGATTGAAATTGCTGAAAGAAAACTCTATGAAGAACGAAGGAATCTACGTGTGCTTCAACAAGAATACAGAGTTAAGAAGACTATTATGACTAGAGAGTCATATGTTAAAATGTTCCAAGATAGACAACAAACCATTGAAAAACTAAAAAATGATATTGATGGTGAGTTATTATATCTCAGAATGCTCTTAGAACCTTAATCTTTCTTTCTTTTTTCTTCTTTCTTTTTTATCACCATAAGTAATCTGAAAAAAACTTATAAGAACCTTCAATAACTTTAATTTACAAAACGTTAGTGTGAAAAATGCATCTTGAAAGTATAACCGAGAGTGCCGAAACAATTGGCAAAGAAGTACCTGGACTTTCTGACGTCGCTTCAGAGCTGGCGCAAGTTCTAAAGAAAGGAAGACTCATGCTCAATAAGTTATTTGATTTATGTAATCGATTAGGTTTAAACATTGATTTGAGTCCAGAGGAACAAAATGAAATCTCCTTAAAGGTAGCACTTGTTACTAATCCTGATCAAGTATTTCAATATGCCAGAGTTGTTCAACTAGTTTTTCAATTAAATTATTTCTCTAAATGTTATGAAAAAGCTCTTGGTTTTGGAAAAATACCAAGCATCGTCAAGAAGGAAGCTGTTACAATCCATAAAAAAATCGAAGAATTTCGAAGATTAATAGAAAAAGAATATGTAGCTAGCATTTAATCTTAAAATTACTTTTACCAAACTTTCGTAATCTTTTTTTATTTAGATTACTTCACTATTATGTGTATTCCCTAAGAATTTCACCAGAAAAACTTGCTCGAATGATTGATCATACCAATCTAAAACCATTTTCTACAAAGAAAAACATCAATAAATTATGCGTGGAAGCACTTGAATACAATTTTGCTGCTGTGTGTGTTAGTTCAAACCATGTTTCTTTTTGTAAAGAAATACTGAAGAAATCAGAAGTTGATTTAGCAGCTGTTGTAGGATTCCCATTAGGAGCATGTACTTCCAAAACAAAGGCATTTGAGACAGCTGAAGCTGTACAAAATGGTGCAAATGAGATTGATATGGTTATGGACATTGGTAGTTTCAGAGAAGGAAACTATTTTGCTGTTGGTAATGACATTGCACAAGTAGTACAGTCAGCAAATGGTGTTTGTGTCAAAGTTATTTTTGAAACAGGATTCTTAACAGATGATCAAATTGTAAAAGCATGTGAAATTTCCAAGAATTCTGGAGCTCATTATGTTAAAACTTCAACAGGTTTTGGTCCTATGGGAGCTTTTCATGATCACATAGTTCTGATGCGTCAGGCAGTTGGCAAAGATTTAGGTGTAAAAGCTGCTGGGGGGATTCGAGATGCTAGAACCGCTGTTAGGTTGATTAATGCTGGTGCAGACAGATTAGGTGCTAGTGCAGGAGTAACTATTGTTAATCAGTTATCTAAAATCATAGAAGAAGGTGGATGGTTTCTTACAAGTGAAGATAAACCTGAAAACATATACTCTTGGGGAGCTGCTGACTTGAAAAAACAACCTAAAGATGTATATGATTTTTATATTCAAAAGAGTAAAGATTTTAAGAAAAGTTAGCTAAGAGAGTAAGAATTATGAAGCAATTTGATGATCGGAAGCTTAAGCCTAAGTTAACTCCAATGATGCAACAGTGGCAGGACATTAAGAAACAACACCCAGATTATATCATTTTCTTTCGAGCAGGAGATTTTTATGAAACTTTTAATGAGGATGCAAAAGTTGCTTCAGAAGTTTTGAACATCACACTTACAGCGAGAACGATCGCAGACAGAAGGTTTCCATTAGCAGGTGTTCCTTTTCATGCAGTAGATTCTTACATTGCTAAAATGGTTGAAAACGGGTATAAAATCGCTATAGTGGAACAACTTGAAGATGCTAAAGCAACGAAGAAAATTGTTAGGCGTGGAGTTGTGCAGTTAGTAACAAAAGGAACAATAACTCTTCCTGAGTCTCTTACTAAGGGACAAAATAATTATCTTGTTGCAATAAATAAAGTAAGCAATATCTATGGTTTATCAGCTCTTGACTTATCCACAGGAGAATTCTTAGTCTCAGATTTTGAGGGAAAAAAAGCTCTAAATCTTCTTAACGTTGAATTAACTCGTCTAAATCCTTCGGAAATAATATTGGAAGAACAATTAAGTACTGATTTGAAGGAATTTGGAGAACAAAGTAGAACAATAAGAACCTATAGAGATTTCTTTTATTTTGACATTGAACAAGGCTCAAAGGACCTCCGTTCTCTCTTTGAAGTTCTTAGTTTAGATGGTTTTGGTGTTAATGAGACTTACCCTTCTATTGGAGCTGCAGGAGCAGTTCTTAGATATATTAGAGAAACACAAATGAGAGAGAAATTTCCTAATATAACTAAAATTAGTCAACTTAAAAGTCAAGATTATATGATATTGGATTCGAGTACAATACGAAATTTGGAACTCATTGAAAATTTGCAAGCTAGAACAGAGCATGGTACTCTAAGACAAGTATTAGACAATACGAAAACACCTCCAGGATCCAGGCTTCTTACTTCTTTAATTTTAAGACCCATTTTGAATATCTCAACAATTCAAGGTAGATTAGATGCAACTGAAGAATTAGTGAATGACAGCATTTCAAGAGAAGAAATCAGGAGCATATTAACAAACATTAGTGATATAGAAAGAATTACAGGACGAATATGTCTTGGAAGAAGCAAACCAAGAGATTTAATTGCACTAAAAAACTCACTAGAGTTAATTCCAGGAATACGTTCTATTATATCAAAATTCACTTCATCTCTTCTTAAAGACATACACAAGAACCTAGATCCCTTAGAAGAAGTAGTAGAAATTATTGCTAATGGTATAGAAGATGAAGTCCCCGCAAACATTAAGGATGGAAATGTTATTCGTAGAGATTATAATGAAGAGTTAGATGAATTAAGAAAAATTCAAAAGGGAGGTAAAACTTTCTTAACATCTTTAGAAGCTAGAGAGAGAGTTGAAACAGGGATTAAAAATCTAAAGGTGCGTTTTAACAAAGTTTTTGGCTATTATATTGAAGTCCCAAAAGCCTCAAGTGATAAGGTTCCCACACAATATGAAAGAAAACAAACATTGGTGAACGCTGAGCGATATATTACCCCTGAACTAAAGGAATATGAGGAAAAAATCCTTAATGCTGAAGAAAAGATTCTAGTCTTGGAAGAGGAGTTGTTTTACAATGTATTAATGCAAATAGCTGAATATGCAACAATCATCCAGCAAGATGCTTATTTTATTGCATTGGTAGATGTAATATCCACATTTGCTCAGAATGCAGTTTATTATAATTACACAAAACCAAATATAACGAAGGATGATATTATCAAAATAGAAGAGGGACGACATCCTGTAGTTGAAAGATTACTCTCCCAATCAGTTTTTATCCCCAATGATATTAGTCTAAGTAAAAACAAAGAAAGGATTTTGATTATAACAGGTCCCAACATGGGAGGAAAAAGCACGATTTTGAGACAAGTTGCTCTTATTGTTTTAATGACACAAATAGGTAGTTTTGTTCCTGCAAGTTCAGCAACAATAGGATTAACCGATAGAATATTTACTCGTATTGGAGCTCATGATATGTTGGTTGAACACAGATCTACTTTCATGGTTGAGATGTATGAATGTGCAAATATTCTCAATAACGCAACTGAAAGAAGTTTAGTCATTCTCGATGAAGTGGGTAGAGGCACATCAACATACGATGGTGTTTCAATAGCTTGGTCAATTACTGAGTTTCTGCACAATAAAATTGGAAAGTTAGGTCCTAGAACTTTATTTGCAACTCATTATCATGAGCTAATAGAATTAGAAACCAAACTTCCAAGAGTTAAAAATTATCATGCTTCTATTAAAAATGTGAATGGAGACATCCATTTCCTCTATAAATTAAAAGAAGGAGGAATTAGTGAAAGTTTTGGTATTCATGTTGCATCACTTGCAGGTTTGCCAAAAGATGTTATTGATAATTCCAACAAATTGCTTTCACAATTTCACAGAGCAGAGGATGAAAAAGAGAAGATAATCCCATCAACAATAACTGATAAGGATTCCACCTCAAAGAAGATGAATAAATTTGAAGAGTTTATTAATGAAATTTCAGATATAAGTTTGGATGAATTAAAACCAATAGATGCGTTAAACATCTTAGATAAGCTTACAGAAAGAAGTAAAAAGGTTCTAAAAGATAAATAAAAATAAGAACTAGGAATAAGTGTTCAACCTAACACAAACAATAATTATCTGAGGTTCTATGAATATGAAGATAGTTGAGCTTGATACTCTTACAATCAATAAGATTGCAGCAGGAGAAGTAATAGAACGACCTGCCTCGGTAGTTAAAGAAATTGTAGAAAACTCAATTGATGCTCAAAGTAACAAGATAACAATTAATGTTCAAGAGGGAGGAAAGAAACTTATCGAAATCATAGACAATGGTATTGGAATGTCACATGATGATGCTTTGTTATCTATAAATCGTCATACAACAAGCAAAATAAAGAGTGCAGATGATCTTTTTTCTATCAATAGCTTAGGGTTTAGAGGGGAAGCTTTAGCCAGTATTGTAAGTGTAGCTCAAGTAGAGATATTTACTAGAACTAAAGAAGATGAACTAGGCACACACCTTGTTATTGAGGGAGGAAAAGTAATCACAGATAAACAAATATCTACAGCTGTAGGGACAAGAATTATTGTAAAGAATCTGTTCTTTAATGTTCAAGTTAGAAGAAAATTCCTCAAAACAATTTCAACCGAAATCAATCACATAACTGAATTTATCACTCGTTTAGCTCTTGCACAACCAGCAATAGCATTTTCTCTAACTCACAATAGAAAAGATATCCTTACTGCACCTAAAGGTGACCTAATTACTCAAATTACAGCGATTTTTGGCAAACAGATTGCTAAAGGATGTATCCCAATAGATAAAAAAGAAGAAGGTTATCAAATCAAAGGATATATCACAAAACCGGAATTTTCTAGAAAATCAAGAGATTATCTTTATACTTTCGTTAATATGAGACCTATCTCCAATAAAACTATTGTAGATGCAACATTAAGAGGATATGGTACTTCAGTTCCACATGGAAGATTTCCAGTTATTTTTCTATACCTTTCTCTACCTACTGAAGAAGTAGATGTTAATGTTCATCCAACCAAAAAGGAAGTAAGATTCAGTAAAGATTCAAAAGTATATAGCTTAATTGAATCTGCAATTATAGAGTCTTTAGAAAATATTGGTCTGGAGATATTTGAAAGAACATTAGAAACTAGATTCAAACCTACTACTCTTGTAGACATAGACAGAGTAAAATCTAAAGTTGAAGCAGATAAAAAAACAATCTCAACCGCAACTAGAAGAATAAAACAACCAGAATATCGGATTACTAGAGGTAAAGAACAGAGTATTGATTCCTTTCTACCTCCTTCTAGAGAAACAGAATCTAAGATAGAAGAAATAATTCAACATAAAAAAGACATTAGAGTTCTTGGGGTCATAAAGAATACTTACATTGTAGCTGAGATTGAAGAAGGGTTATTCTTATGTGATCAACATGCTGCTCATGAGAAGGTCAATTATGAAAAATACATTGAACAGCTTAAGAAAAAGAAAGTAAGCATACAGCAATTACTCGCTCCTGTCAACATTACACTTAAACCATCTGAGTTTGAGGTTTTTGATGAAATTCGAGAGAACCTTGGGTTGTTTGGTTTTGATATTGATGTATTCGGTAAGAATGAAATCATATTACGATCAATTCCATTGATTATGGGTGTTACCGTTGATTATACTGTTGCAAAAGACATCATTGACATTATCAAGGAGAATATTTCAGAAATAAAACAGAATCTTCAAATTGAAGATTTAAATTTCATTAAGGATTTAGTATCCATTTTTGCATGTAGGAGGTCGATTAAAGCAGGAGATAAGATTTCAATAGATCAAGCTGAGACACTACTTAAGAACCTTTTTTCACTCGAAGAACCTTTTACTTGTCCCCATGGTAGACCCACTGTCATAATTCTGATTGAAGATTACATAGAAGAACTTTTCAAAAGAGATTATAGATAAACGTGAGAGATATGGAAAATAAAGTTGTTATTAAGTTGAAAGAATTCGTGAATAAGATTGACAGAGCTGCAGGGATTCAACTTGTGATGATTTTTATGACACTTGCTGCCTATATTTTACTTCTATCTATCCAGAAGTATCTGCCAAGTTTTGAAGGCGCTCAATCAAAGCTTGTAGTTGTCAATATCCTTCTAGGTGTTGGATTACTAATTGAGTTTGGATATTTCATTTGGCACACTAATAGACAAGGAAAAGAAGAAACTCCCAAGAAAGAAAACAAGATATCAGAAATCGAAAACCAAGAACATGAAAAAGAAGCTCCGAAAGAAGATTAATAATGATTATTTTTTCTTGCTTTTACTCTTTCTTTTTCCATAGATTTCTTCAATTTTTTCCTTTGATAACATAACTGGAATTCCTTCTTTAATCTCATACTCGTGGCTTTTATCCATATTACAATGAAGCTTTCCACTTTGGATGTCGATCTGAAAACATTTTTGGCAATCTTCTAGTTTAACATTTTCTTTTATTTCTTTTATGGATTTATTTTCTTCTTCGTCTGCATCATTTACTATAACTAACGAATATTGTTTAAAATTACAGTAGAATCCGCACACTACTCCTGTATTTGGATTTTCTAAAGGTAGAGATATTGTATCAATTTCCTTCACTTCTTCAGAGATTTCTAACTTTAAAGGCCAGGATTTATCAATAGGACAAGCAAGTAGATCCATCAATCTATGTTTCATTATTATTTTCTGGAAGAGCATGATTAATAACTTTACTGTCAAAAATCCTTTCCATTTTTTCTACGTTATTGTTTCATAATTGATGTAATAAAACTATGATCCAATTTTTCATAACGTTCTAAGGACCCTATATCTTCCCAATAAACATCCTTAGGTGTATAAGCATACATCTGTTCATGTTTAACAAACTGTGGAAATATATCTTTGGATAAATCTACACTAGTATTTGCATCATATTCATCAAGATATTCAAAGATGATTGGTTCCAAAATACTAATGCCAGTGTTTACAAAAAGAGGAATCTCAGGTTTTTCTACAAACTTTGTCACTTTATTATCTTGATCAATATTAGCTGTTCCAACCCTTATTTTCCACCCTTTTGATACCAATATTGTAGCCCATTTTTCTAATTTGAGATGGTAAGATAACATATCAGTAAAGTCAACATTTGTAATAATATCTGAATAATAAATTAACAATCTCTTATTTTCTAAGTATTCCCTAGCATTTAATAAAGCGGTCCCTGTACCTACAGGACCAGGTTTATCTGGGACATAAGTCAGGTTCATACCAAGCGTGTCACCTTCCCCAAAATAACCTTCAATTTGTTCTTTTTTGTAATTCACTAATAAGACTACATCATTTATTTTATGCCTTTTAAAGTGCTTCAGAACATATTCGAGTAAAGGTTGTTGGTCTGTTCCAATAGGCAACATTACCTTTTGCATGTAATAAGTTAAAGGTCGCATTCTTGTGCCTTCTCCACCACAAAATAGAACTCCTGTCGTATCTGTCATTTCAGATGGAAGATTAATTATGATACTGATATTTCTTGTGATTAGCACATGTTTAAACTAGATGATGAGAAAAAACTTAACATAGTGATTTCAGCTTAAGAAATTCTTATTAACTCTGAAACCATGTATATTAATCATGGATGCGTCTAGAACATCAATGTTGGATGAAATCTCACAGAAGCTTAAAGATAACATTGCATTATATTATTGGAAAGGCAGGGGGAATAGACAAACTTTCAGAGAAGAGGTTAAAAAATTAGTATCAGATGAGATATTAACAAAAGACGAATATAATTATCTGCTGAAGAACGAAAGAAGAGTTTTGGTGAAAACCCAACTTATTCACCTTATACCTGAATTACAGTCACAAGAAGTAGTTGAAAAAACACTCAAGCACCTTACCAACGTTGTATTTGGAAAGAAATACAAAGAAGCAGAAACAAGAAAAGAAGATTTAGAAAATCATCTGGTCTCACAAATATCAGAACATCTTCATTCAACTCTACGCCCTAATGTATCTACTGTTAGTGAAGCTTTTTCTTTTATTAGAAGCATAATAGAAGAAAGTGCTGATTTGTCACATGAGTATCTTAAGATTTCAAATCAATTACTTGAAATAAGAGATGTTTTTCTTGAACAAGGTAAGAGTCCAATGCTATTGCACGAAATAGAGAAGATGTCAACCAAAATGATTTTTGCTTCTAAAAGTAATGACCCTAATGATCAACATACTAAAGAAGAGCTAATTTCAAAGCTAAATGAAATACAAATCAGTTCAGGAGTTTCCAATAATGGTTAGTGTGAGATCAATTTGTTGTCTTTTTTTATATCACACTTTGTTATCACAATTATTTTATAATCAACTATATTTCTAATGTTTAAAGTTAATTTTTGGAGAGATAGTAGTTGAACAGATTTAGAACAGTTGCATCAGAATCAGTAACGGAGGGACATCCGGATAAGATATGTGATCAAATTTCAGATGCAATTTTAGATGCGATTTTAGAAAAAGATTCTAAAGCCCATGTTGCTTGCGAATGTTTTGTAACTACAGGACTTGTACTAATAGGTGGAGAGATAACAACCACCAAACCAGTTATTATAGATTATGAAAAAATTGTTCGCTCAACAATCAAGGAAATTGGTTATGATGATTCTAGGATAGGATTTGATTATAGAGGGTGTGCAATTATAAATACAATACACTCTCAATCCCCTGACATTGCTCAAGGAGTAAGAAAAGAAGAAATACAGGAACAAGGGGCTGGAGACCAAGGCATAATGTATGGATATGCTTCAGATGAAACACCAGAATTTATGCCCCTCCCAATTGTTTTAGCTCATAAGCTTACACAAAAACTGGCTGATGTTCGTAAAAAGGGAATATTACCATTTCTAAGACCAGATGGTAAATCTTTGGTAGCAGTCGAATACAAAAATGATGTTCCTTTCAGAATTGCTGCAGTTGTAATTGCAGCACAACACAAACCAGAAGCTTCAAGGAAGGAAATAGAAGAGGGAATAAAAAAAGAAGTTATTGAACCCATTATTGATAAGAATCTAATTGATGAAAATACAAAAATTCTAATCAACAGAACAGGAAGATTTGTGATAGGAGGTCCGCATGGAGATGCTGGTTTAACTGGCAGGAAGATTATAGTGGACACATATGGTGGGGTGGATTCTCATGGAGGAGGAGCTTTTTCTGGAAAGGATCCTTCCAAAGTTGATCGTTCTGCGTCTTATGCTGCTAGATATGTTGCAAAAAATGTAGTAGCTGCAGGTTTAGCAAATAAATGTGAAATCCAAGTTTCATATGCAATCGGAGAGCCAAATCCTCTAGCAGTTAATGTTGAGTGCTTTGGGACCGAAAAAGTAGATAGGGATAAACTTCAACAAACTGTTCTGGAAATATTTGATTTTAGACCAGGAGTAATAATTGATCAGCTTGAACTGAGAAGACCTATATACAAAAAAACATCTTGCTATGGTCATTTTGGAAGAAATTTGCCTGAATTTTCTTGGGAAAAGACTGATAGAATCAATGAATTGAGAAAAGCGTTTAACATGGAATAGAATATCTAATTATTTTTCTATTCACAAACATTTTTTATCTATAAACTATTATGTCCAAAAGCATGTGTGCAAATGAAAGCTCTAAAGTCAAACAGATAATTCAAAAAATTTTGACTGAAGAAAAACCTAAAACAGTAAGAAAATTATCCGAAAGGGTAATAGAGCTTTCAAAAAAAGACAAATTATTTGTATATAATATAATTAGAGAAATGGAAAATAAAGGAGAGATACATTTAGGATCTGCAAAAATTGAGAGAAAATTACCTAAAACAATCAAACAGTATTTCCTAGAGGTTCATTATTATTCCTTAGAATTTTGGATTTTGTTTGGTCTATCAATCATTTTCTTTTTAGTTGTTCTTCTAATTTCTACAGATTCTCCTCTGTATTTTCTAAGAGTTATTATGGGGATTATTTATGGAATTGTGATACCTGGTTGGGCTATTAGTAACGTCATATTTCCCAAACTCTATGAAACTATCGATCAAATTGAAAGAACATTATTAGCAATTGGGATCAATATTGGAGCTATGATTTTTGGAGGGTTAATTTTAGATAAAATTTGGGCAATAGAAAATCTAGCATTTGTGATTACTCTTGGTTCCCTTACAATTATTGCATTAATCTTATCTGCATTAGTACGAATTATTATCGGTTCAGAGAAGGTATCTTTAGAAAATCTAAGAATACGATGTAAAATATTCAAGAAGGGTGAATTAGATGAGAAAAAAGGTTAAGTTTAACATAATTGCAGTTTTTTGTTTTTCTCTCCTAATACCCACGATATTGTCTGTTTCTTCACAAACCCAGCAAAACGCTCTTCTTGCTATTCAACAGGCTGATGAAAGATTATTCGAAACTATAGTTTTGTTGGAGGAAGCTTCAAAAACCAACATAAATATTCGAGATTTAGTAATTAACACAGACATTGCGCGACAACTAATTGTAGATGCAAAGAAAGAATTCGAAGAAGCGAACTATACCGCAGCTTATGGGAAAGCGAATGATGCAAATGAACAACTTGTTGCAGTAATCAATGAACTAGAATTAAGGGAAAATAAAAAAGAACAGAATAACATACTTTTGTTTTCACTTCTCGGTGTATTTTCTGCCATT
This sequence comes from Candidatus Heimdallarchaeota archaeon, assembly GCA_030603365.1. Lineage (GTDB taxonomy): Archaea > Asgardarchaeota > Heimdallarchaeia > Heimdallarchaeales > Heimdallarchaeaceae > UBA460. The sequence continues at coordinate 204,751 of JAUVXV010000004.1, read as the reverse complement.
CTAGCAATCTTGTTTATCATTATATTCATTAAAAAAATTTATCCGTGGTATTTAGAAAAACGTATTGAAGAGTATAGTAAGTTGGAAATACAATATAAGAAAGAAGAAGAGGTTGCTAAAAATGAATAAAAGAATAAAAACCATTGTTACCTCACTTAGCAAGAAGAAACTATCACCTGTAAAAAAGAAGAGGTTCTTCACAATAACAATCTTTTCTATTCTTATTATCACTATAATATCAATAGCCTCGAGTATTTTTTTCCCTTTTTCTAGTAATGGTTTTAGTGAATTATCACTCTTAATGTATAATGAAACATCACAAACATTTGAGGCAGACGGATATCCCTATGTACTTGAATCTGGGGAAAATATATCTCTTTTCTTCATGGTTAAGAATTTTGAAAATGAAATTAAGTATTATCAAATTCAAATAAAAGCCACAAAAATTTCTCAAAATGCAACAGCTGAATATCCGTTGGATGAATTCAATTCCTATCTACTAAACGAGAATGAAACCTATGAAAAAATTCTTTCTCCTGCAACAGAAATAGAAAAAAGAGAAAGTGGAGTCTTTTCAGGAGACTATATTTGGGGTCCAATAAGTGTTGTTTTATCTTCCAATGCACAATTAGAAGCTATTCTGGACGGGGATAATTATATGAAAATAGTCTTTGAATTATGGGAATTTGATACGTCTAGTAGTAGTTTTGAATACTCTGGAATTTTCACTTTCTTACAATTATGGTACTATTATTAGGTGACAAAGATTGTCTATAAAATTATTAATACTGTCTGATATCCACAATCAAGATATAACATTGAAGAGTATTTTAAATTCTTTAGACACAATGGGTGTCTCCCCAGATTTCTGTTTAGTAGCTGGAGATATAACAAATTTCGGAACCTCAGATGACATGAGAAACATTTTGAACATAATAGTAAGTAGAATTCCGAATACATTTTACGTTATAGGGAATTGTGATCCGTTTGTTAAATCCAAGAACGTTGAATCTTTAGCAATAAACGTGGAAAAACAACCACACAATATAGGTTTCTTTTCAATTGTAGGGTTTGGAACACATAGACCTCAATTGGATCAAAAATTGTTAAAAAAATTGAATAAGGTTGGCAAGAAAGTATGTCTTCTTACTCACGCACCTCCTTTCAATACTACAACAGATATTGTTTCTCTTAACAGACATACAGGATCTAAACATCTTCGTGCGTTCATAGAAAAGAACGAACACATATTTTTATCAATTTCAGGTCACATTCATGAATCACCCGCTATATCAAAATTAAACAATTGTACAATTATAAATCCGGGACCTGTAACTATAGGTAACTTTGCAATAATTGAGGTTCATAAGGATTTTAATGTTGAGGGAAAAATATTCAATTTATATGAGTTGTAAGAAGAAATGGTAAACAAAGAATATAAAATGAAGCATATTTCATCATCGTCAGAACTAAGAGATATTCTCTCTAAAGCTTATAAAATAGTAGAAGAAGAATTATGTTCGTTTAACAGAAAACGATCCCATTCATTTGAGCACATTTTAAGAGTTGTAGATACATGTTTTACTATTTCTTTAGAGTTAAATGCATTTGTAGACATAGTTGTGTTAGCATCAATGTTTCATGATATAGGAAGACCTACTGAGATCAAGACAGGCAGATGTCATGCTGAAGTAGGTGCAGAAAGAGCTAAACTATTCTTACAACAAGAAAAACTAGATGAATTAATAACTGATGTTTGCGATGCAATAAAATCACATAGATATAGTAAGAACATTGAACCTTCCACTCTAGAAGCTAAAATACTCCAAGATGCTGATGCACTCGATGCTTTAGGAGCTATGGGTCTTTACAGAACTTTAAGTTTTAGTTTTGAAAAAGGTTTGAATCTTGAGGAAGCTTTAGAACATTTTCAAAACAAACTTCTCAAATTATCAGCAAGGATGCATTTTCCTATAACTAAAAGGATGGCTGAAGAAAGAGAAAGAATTCTACTAGAGTTTGTTAAAGGCATAGATTCAGAGAAAGAAAAGTCAGATTTTGAAAGAATATTGAATAGATTGTAGATTATATGGCAGAAAAGCAGAATTTTAAATATACCTTAAATCATATTTTTAACTTGAATAAGAGTAGAACTAGGTGAACATATGACCACTCTCAATAAAGGCGACATTGTGAATTTAAACTATACTGGTAGAACTAAAGAAGATAACAAAGTAGTTGACACTACAATAGAAAGCATTGCAAAGAAAGAAGATATTTTTGATGAAAAAATAATCTACAGACCTTTCACATTAATTATTGGTAAAAATTGGTTGCCAGTTGGTTTGGAAGATGCAATTGTGGGTATGAAAGAGGGAGACAAGAAAACAATAGAGATTGATGCAAAAAACGGATTTGGACTTAGAGATCGTTCGAAGATTAGACTTATTCAAAGAAGAGAATTTCAGAGACACCAGATAAAACCAAAGGAAGATATGAAAGTAGAGATAGGTGGTCAAACGGGTAGAATCCTTAAAGTATCAAGTAGTAGAGTAAAAGTTGATTTTAATCACGACCTAGCAGGATTGGAATTAATATATGATGTTGAGATTGTAAAAAAAGTTACAGACATTAAAGAACAATTTGTCTGCTTACTTGAAAAGAGATTACCAGGAGTAGATTTTTCATCAACAAAAATTAATATAAGAAACAAAGTTGTTGAGGTTGAATTACCCAAAGATACTCGATTTATGGAATACATACAATTTATTAGAAATGGAGTTTCAAGAGATTTAGGGGAGATTTCAAATAAATTTGATAGGATAACATTTATTGAGCATTATGATATAGAAAAGAAGTAATGATTCAATCTAACTATATCATTATATCTTTTTACCTTCTACTAATACAAGTTGATAACTAAGAGGGCAGTCAATTTTTCCTAAATTTTTAAGAATTTTGATTTTGGTTGGTTTATTGTATTTTGAAGAGACACAGAAATCATAGTTTTCACATAATATTTCTACACACTCAATTGGTTCTCTGGTAAGAATTACATCATCTAAATATTTCTGATGTTTAACTGATAGCATATCATTTATTTCTTTTACTTCACAAACTACCATCATACTATTATCAATTAAACATGGGTGCTCTTTTTCCCTAATTTGCGTAACTTCATAGGTAAAATTAACCTCTAGTGAATTCACACAAACAGTGAGAAATTTGCATTTTTGACAAGTTTCAGTACCACCAAGATGTGTAAATTGATAGCCTTTATTTGCAACATTCTTAGGGATTAAAGAAATTACCATTTCGCAGTAAGTAAAGATATTGCGTTTTTTAATATTCTCAAAGTAGAGCTTAATTTATCACACCAGTAATAGTCGCAGCTTTTATTGCTGCATCTCTTGTTAATCCTTCTTTACCTAAAACAGTGAATCGTTCTGGTCTTATGGTATGAGCAATTTCTAGTGCTTTGATTACTTCTTCATCCTTTAATCCTAAGTTTCTAGAGGTTACAGGTAATCCTAAATTAATCATAATATTTTTTATTTCTACCCAATCAAGATCATGAAGATAGCCCATTAAAATAGTTCCAAGAGCACATTGTTCTCCATGGAGAGCAGGGGTTTCAGCAAATGAATCTAAAGCATGACTGAACATATGTTCAGATCCACTTCCAGGTCTAGATGAACCTGCAACACACATTGCTAGTGAACTGCTGATAAGTGCTTTGACAACAATTCGACTATAGCCCTCAACTTGACTTCTAATTATATCAGCATTCTTAGTAATGAGTTGAGCAGTCATATCAGATAAAGCGATTGAATATTCACTAATTAGTTCATTCTTCAATCGATGAGAAAGCATCCAATCTGCAATTGCAGTTCTTTTAGCTATTAAATCACCACATCCAGATGCTGTAAACCTGTATGGAGATTTATCAAGGATAACAGTATCAGCCACTACAGCAATAGGGGGGAGAGCCTGTATAGAATGTCTCTTTTTAGAACCCATGATTGAAGCTCTAGAACTGGCGACCCCATCATGACTTGCAATGGTTGGTACAGAGATGAATCTTTGGTTAACTTGGAAAGATACAGATTTTGCGATATCTATAGGTCTTCCTCCTCCCAAACCAATGACGAAATCTGGTTTAATTTCCTTATGAAATTCAATTTGTTTATTTACTTCATCCATTGTACTATCCTGGATGGTGTTAGTGAAAACTTCTATATTACCATCTATTAGGATATTTTCAACGTCTTTTGCAATCCTTGTTCTAAGAAATTCATCAGTCAATAATAATACTTTTTTCCCTAAGGAAAGTCGTTTTATTACTTCTGGAACACTATTGAGCATATCTGCTCCTAAACAGAGAAGAGTAGGAAGCTCAATGAATTTGTACTCATTTATAACACTGTTCATCTCAAAGATGTATTTTAATAGGTTGCTTTTATATTTTAACTAAAAACATTACAAATTAGCTGAATGATGCATATGTCCACATTGAATGAAGCCACAAATATACGTAAATTTGGCAAAGATCTTGGATATCTTCCTTACATGATTGAAAGATATATATCAATTCTTGGAGAGGAAGAAACTAAAAAGCTTCTTCAGTTTAATGAAACTAAACTTCCTCAGATAATAAGATTTAATTCCTTGAGAAAACCTCATGCGGAAACAGAGATGTTGCTGAAAAAAAAGCAAGTTGTAATGGAACGAGTCAAGAATTTTCCTGAAGCTAGAAGAGTTATAAGGTCACCAGTACCCATTGGTGCAACTGAGGAATATTTGAATGGCTTTTATATGTTACAAGGTGAAAATTCTCTATATCCGTCTAGCATATTGAATCCAAAAAATGGAGAATTGGTTGGTGATCTTGCAGCGGCTCCAGGAGGAAAAACAACTCATCTTGCCCAGCTAATGAATAACAGGGGAACTATTGTAGCAATTGAGATAAGTGCGTTCAGATCAAGAAGTCTGAAATCTAATCTAGCAAGGATGGGTGTTCAAAATTCAATAGTTATTAATATGGACTCTCAAAATATACAATCTTTAAATTTAGAATTTGACAAAATCCTTCTTGATGCCCCTTGTTCAGGTTCTGGAACCATTATTTCAGATCCAACTAGAAAAATATCAAAAACAATTGATGACCTTCTAAAATACCATGAACTTCAAGTATCATTACTTACAAATGCAATAAATGTACTAAGAACTCAAGGTGAGATAGTGTATTCCACATGTTCACTTGAACCTGAGGAGAATGAACTTGTTATTACTAAGGTTCTGGAATCCAAAGATATGAAAATCGAAGAAATAAATATTATTGGAGAAAACGGTTTGACAAAATTTGAAACTTATAATTTTGACTCAGAAATGGTAAAAGCAAAACGGTTGTATCCTCATAAAACGTGTGGAGAAGGATTCTTTATTGTAAAAATGGTGAAAGAATAATGGAAAATAACGATTTTGTTTTTCGTAAATCTTCAGCAATGGAAGAGACTTTAGTTTTGAATCACCTTAAGGAGATGTTTGGTTCCAAAACCATACAAAGTTTATCTAACGGAAACTTATGGATAAAAGAAGGAAAAATAAAGGAAGTTTTCTTGATTCCTGAAGAACAAGAAAAAATTATTTTGAAACTATCTGGAGAAATATACTATGCAGGAACTCCAATTGGGAGTATAGTGGAAAACGAATTTCAATTAGAAATTGAAGGTTCTTCCTTAATTCTACCTTTTACAAACAACAAGATTAAGATTAAAACAAGTCAATTTTTATATGGAAAACATATTTTTGTAGAAAATCTTGAATCTTATAGTTACAATTTCGATAAAGGTGATTATCTAATAATCTTAGGAAAAAACAATCTACATTATGGAATTGGAAAAGCAGAAATTGGAGCTAAAGATATTGATAAAGCTAAACAAAACACAATTCTTGTAAAGGGTTTAAAAGATAAACCACTAGATAGAGGATGGTATTTACGTAGGGGAAACTAATAATACAATTTCCCTTATTTAATGGTTTTTTGATATTCTAACGATAGAATTTGAACTTCAAGCAAAATCAAAAAGTATATAAATAATCTACAGAGTTGTAATTTAGTTTTAAAGCGTGTTATATGCAAATATATGAATTTATTTTGCTGTACATTTGTCTTTGATTAAGCATACAGAGTTGGAGAACTTGAGCTTCAGAGAAGTATTAAAACAGATATCCAAAGATATTCACAAAGAATTACCGTCGAATTCAGAAATTACACAAATTGAATTTGAGGGACCAGAAGTTGCTGTCTTCTCAAAAAACCCACGCGTGTTAGTAGATGATGAAACCATTGTTAAAGAACTGGCTAAAAAACTTAGAAAGAGGATAGTTATACGATCAGACCCCAGTGTTAGACTTCCAAAGGATGAAACAATATTCACCATAAATGAGTTGGTTGGTAAAGAAGGAGAAATAACTTCAATCGATTTTGATGAACTTCTAGGTGAAGTTATTATTGAGGCTTTGAAACCAGGTGTTATAATTGGTAAAGCTGGTGAAATGCTTAGAACAATAATAGCAAAAACACTATGGCGCCCAAGAGTTATGAGAACACCACCAATAGAATCTCGAGTTATTAAAACAATAAGACATCTTTATCAAGAGCATTCAAAGAAAAGACAAGAAATTCTCAGATTAATAGGCAAGAGAATTCATAGACCAATAATCTATAGAGATGATACAATCCGTGTAACAGCTCTAGGAGGATATGCAGAAGTAGGTAGAAGTTCTTCCTTAATCCAAACAGGAGAGAGCAGAATTTTGGTAGATTGTGGTATAAATGTTGGAAGCAATTCTCCGAACAATACTTTTCCAAGATTTGATCTACCTGAGTTTGATATCGAAAATCTTGATGCAGTGGTCATTTCTCACGCCCATCTTGATCATTCAGGATTTGTTCCCTATCTATTCAAGTATGGATATAAGGGGGCTGTTTATGTTACAAGACCCACAAGAGATTTAATGACAATGCTACAGATTGATTATCTTGATGTTGCACAAAAAGAAGGTAAAACACTTCCTTATGAACAAAAAGACATACGAGAATCGGTTTTACATACAATAGTATTGGAATATGGTGAAGTTACAGACATAACTCCCGATATTAGATTAACTTTCCACAATGCAGGGCATATTGTTGGAAGTGCAATTCCTCATCTTCACATTGGTGAAGGAGTATACAATTTAGCCTTTGCTCAAGACATTAAATTTGCTAAATCAAACCTATTAGATTCTGCAAATTGCAGATTTCCTAGATTAGAAACCTTATTTATTGAATCAACCTATGGAAAACCTCAGGACATTCTTCCATCTAGAGCAGAATGTACCAAAATGTTAAGAAATATAGTTTTTGACACAATCCAGAAAGGTGGTAAGATATTAATTCCAGTACTTGCTGTAGGAAGAGCCCAAGAAATTCTTGTTATTCTTGAAAGTTTGATGAGATCAGGTGAATTACCAAGTATCCCAATCTATACAGATGGTATGATTAGAGAAGCATCAGCCATTACAACAGCTCATCCTGAATTTCTTTCTAAAGGGGTAAGAGAGAGAATTTTTCATGATGGAGAAAATCCATTTCTAGCAGAACAAATGAAACATGTTTCTGCTTCTGAAGAACGTGATTTAATAATAGAAGGAGATCCTGCTATAATTGTGGCAACTAGTGGAATGTTAAATGGAGGTCCCAGTGTCCAATATTTTAAAGCGCTTTGTACAAATCCAAACAATTCAATGATTTTTGTAAGTTATCAAGGTAAAGGAACTTTAGGAAGTAAAATCCAGAAGGGAATTACAGAAATTCAAATGGTTGAAAATGGGAGAACTGTGATGCATCATATTGAAATGGCTGTTCACAGCATATCAGGATTTACAGGGCATAGCGATAGAAGAGAACTTGAGAATTATATCAACAAAGTTACACCCAAACCAGAAAGAGTTGTTGTAATCCATGGTGATGAAACAAAAGTAACAAAATTCGCTTCGTGGATATATAAGACTACAAAACGTGAAAGTCTTGCTCCACCCAATGGAACAACTATACGGTTAAAATAGATCAGAGCTTGAACTTCCAAATATCATCGGTAAGGTGATGGATTGTTTTAACTACCTTCCCTTTTTTTGTTTTTTCAAATTCATTAGAATCTACTAAAGAAACCCCCACTCCCAATAAGCTATTTGCATTTTCTTCATGGATAGCTACCACTAATCCTTTAGTTATTTGTTTATCAAAATGAATAATTCCTGGTGCCATAACATCAGCTCCTTTAGTGATAAAACGAATTGCACCAGTATCAACAATTATCTTCGGCATGACAACTTGACTCTCTCTCAAGAAATGAATTGAGGGTATTTGTTGCTTTTCATAATTAAAAAACCATATTCTACCATCTCTGGCTAGAAATGTTCCTTCATCTGTTCTAATTTCCTCAATATTCAATGTTTTTTCAAAGAGAGCGAGTATTGTTTCTCCATATAATTCAGCAAGGTTTTCTTTTAAATTCCTCTTATCTTTATTAGATAATAAATTTCTTGATTTAATTAACACGTGAATACAACTCAGAAGATGTTTATTTTTGTAATTTTTCTAAAATTGATCCATAAGATTTCTTTATTGCATCATATCTATCTTTAGAAGACATACCTAAAACATACATTTGTTCTTCATTTTCTAGTCTTCTACCATACTCTTCTCTAAGTGATGTTATGAAAGTATGAATTGCATCGTTAACATTTGATAATAAATCAATACCTGGAGTAGGGATGGTATAGATGTATTTTAAAGTGGGATAGGTATCTGCTTTTCTTTCAATAAGACCGATTTCCAACATCTGTTTAAGATGTTTTTCGACAGCAGGTCTTGAGATTTTTAGCTCTTTTGTAAGTTCATCAGCTGTAAGTTTTATGTTACTAAGTAGCTTTAGTATTGTTCGTCTTGTAGAATCTCTGAAAATTGAATATATTCTATCAATAATAGGTGATTCTTTCGCTGTTTCGTCATCTAAATCTGACATAACGTTTACACATCTTTTAATTTATTATAAATTGTTGTCGGTTTAAACTGCTTGGTTTAAGCTTCAAACTATGAGTTTAACAATATATGCTAATTATTTAAAAAAAACATTATATAAAGAGATTACATTTATGGAATAGGTGACAGATGTGAGCCAAAGTGACATTAGAATGTATGAAGAGCTCTTGCAACTCTTAGAAAAACGATTTGATAACGGAGAGATTGACAAAGCAAGTTATTCAGAATTAAAAGAAAGATATACTGAAAAACTAAGAAGAACAAAAGAAGAGTTCAAATTCCAGAAAGATGCTCCATTAGTCAGAGTAGCAGGAGAAAAAACTTTAACTCAGGATGCTTTAACAGTTTCAGGATCTGCTAAAATTACAGGGGGAAAAATAATGAGGGATATTCGAATATCCGGAGTAGGGAGAATTTTAGGTGATGTTGAATGTAAATCTTTACGATGTTCTGGAGCAGTAAAAGCATTTGGGAATATCACTGCTCATGGTGAAGTAAAATGCTCGGGATCATTCAAGTGTGATGGTAATCTTTATGCTAATGAAAATGTAACATTCAACGGTTCTTCAAAAACAACTGGTGAAGTAGTAGTTAAAGGTAATCTTACAATTTCAGGATCATATAGAAGTGGTAAAAACACTCAAGCTGTAAGAGGAGCATCTTTAATAGGTTCGACAACTATTTCTGGCAATTTACTTTCAGAAAATTCAATAAAGATTGGTGGGAAAGCTCGGATAGAAAAAAGTATTCTTTGTGAAAATATCCTTATTGAAGGTAGAAGAACAGTATTTGAATCTTGGTTCTTCAGAAAACACAAGAAATTAGTTAATGTTATGGGTAGTATTATAGCTCAAAATGAAGTTGATGTCCAAGATGTTCATGTTCATAAAAGCATCAAAGGCAGAAATGTTAAATTAGGACCAAACACTCAAGTTGAAGGAAGGGTTTACTATGTCGAAGATCTGTTTCTAAGTGATAGTGTTAAATTAACTAAGGAACCCAAAAAAATCTCACAAGAAGAGCTTAAACTCTAACTTTCTTGATTCTTTTTACTTTTCAAGTATTTATTTTATATCAGAAATAAAAGATTAAACCAGATATAAAAAGCATCAAAATGGCTTGGTACCATCAATACAAATATTAATTGATTCATGCTTATTAAAACATCATATTTACAGATGATTATTGATGAAAGCTACAATCCAATTAGAAGAAAATTTAAGTGCTAAAGTAAATGCTAAAGGAGACCTTCTTTCATCTGAATCCAAAGGTGTTTTGAAAATATTAAACCCAAGTAGTTCTACGATGTTATGGGGTATTGAACTAAAAGCAGAATTTGGGGATGATGTCATTGATTTTGTTAATTCAACAGTTCCTCACGTGGATGCTGGAGGGTTCCATGCTATTGAGTATAATACACGTGCTCAAATAAAAGTTGAAGTGACTGAAGAGAGAGATACTAACTTCTCAGGAGATGAATTTAACCCTCTTAACAGTGATTTAGTATTCAACACATCTCAGACACTAGCTTTTCGTATTAGAGTCAAGAACAATTATGAAACAGAATTAAAGAACATTACAGTTGAAAAACAACTTCCACCAGACACAAAAGAGATTAGAGCCGTAGATCCTTTTCCAGGTGAGGTCAATATTGTTGAAGAAGAAAGAGTTGTCAGTTGGATAATTCCCGAATTAAGAGCAGGAGAAGAAGCATCAATAATTATTGCATCACTTTGTATACCTGTAAATCTGCAACCATACAAATCAGGAACAATCATAAGTAGATTTGAAACTAACAGTAAAATAAGTTCATTAAAACCTACAATTGATGGAGATTGTGACAATATAGATCTCTCAATCGAAACAAAAGAAACCGTCACTCCAAAACAATGGCAACTTAACTTGGGGTTAAGAAATGCAAGCGAATTTGAGATTTTTCTTAAAAACGTTAAAATTGACGTAAATGGGGAAGAGGCGTTTTTCAGAGACACCAGTCAAGAATTAGAGGGTAATTTAGATGTACCAATATGGAAAGAACAAATAGTTGTTGAATCCGAATCATTTCCTGAAATCACTAAAAAGTTTGATTACTACGTATTATATGATGTTACCAGCCATTCATCAATTACCTATGAAAGAGAAAGCGATCAAATCTTTGTTTTAAAAATTGGAACAGCAAAAATCTTTGAACCAACAGAAGTAACAACTTATGCAGTAACAGATATTGTTTCGATTTTGGATATTACAAATACAGGTTCAGCAACTGTAGGTAAAATTGAAATTGAAGATACTATTCCAAGTTATATTGAAGTTGAAGAAGTTACTGCAGAAACAGCAGAAAGATTGTTGGAAATTGATTTTCTTGAAAGACCAACACAGAAACCAAAACCTCTGGTTGAAGATAGAGATTTTGCTACATTTGAAACACTAGATGAGGAAGAAGAACCAGTCGAACTAGATGAAGAACATATTTCAATTATTGAAGATTTAACTCGAGAACGACAATATCACTATGTCATTTCTGATCTAAACATAGAACCAGGCCAGATTATAAAAGTCAAAATTAAAGGCAAGGCAAATAAACCAAGAATTGAAGGTAGTCATTCAGCATCTACAGAGATAAGAGCTTACGCAATTGAACCAACATTGCCGTATGTATCAGAAGCAATGATGGAAGGTAAAATACCTGTAATAATTGTTGAATTTAAACAGAGATCTTACAAAGCTACTTCAATCTTCACTAAAAAAGTGGAAGACGGGTATAATATTGAAATTCCAATAACTAATACAGGAGACGTTCCTCTGGACAATATTATAGTTATTCAACCAATTTTTACAGCTGAGTATATCAGTCATTCTCCCCCAACTGTTGATGTAACAACTGAAGCTTCTAATGTCAAATGTCATATAAAGAGAATAAATCAGGGAGAAACTATTACTATAAATCTAAACATCAGAGCCGATGGTCCTCTAAGACAACAACAAGCAACAATAAGAATCGAAGAATGAGGATAAGAAAATCTTATCCCTTTTTCAGTTTTTTATAAATTGTAAATGTCTGAGAATTTCTCTTTTAAGTAATTTATATGATATTTTGGTGTAAGTTCTTCTCCTGTTATACTTTTCACCATATCAAGGCAATCGAGAGTTCCACCTTTCTGATGTACATTTTTTTCAAGCCATTGTCGAATTGGTGAAAATTTACCATCCTGTAAAGAGGTTTTCCAATCAGGAAGGTCTTTAGACATCTTGACAGTTATCTGCGAAGAGATTAAATCGCCTATTCCATAGCCAAAGAAATAACCATAATATTGACTGTACCAATGTAAATCTTGCATCAAACCAAGTGTATCATTCGGAACATCTACACTCAAATACTGTTTATATTTCTCATTCCAAACCTGTGGTACTTCTTTGGTTTCTATTTTTCCAGCAAACCAATCTCTTTCAATTTCAAAGCGGATAATGATATGAAGAATATAGGTTACTTCATCAGCTTGAATTCTTATAAAACCGGGAGTTACTGCATTTAGTGCAGAACAGAAATTATTTGAAGATATATAATCAAAAATCCCATCAGTGTCTTTTTGAAATTTTAAATAATAATGGTTCCAAAATTCCTCTGAACTTGCAATAATATTCTCAAAGAATCTAGATTGAGATTCTCCGAAACTAGGAGAGGACATCCGATAAATGGGTTGGTTGTACCACTCTTCTTTTCCTTGTAAACTATGGATAGCATGCCCACACTCATGGGCTCCTGCTAGGAAAGCTGCTAGAACATTATCTTCGTGATATTTGACTGTAACTCTGACATCTTTGAAACCACCACCTATTGTAAGTGGATGTTCTACTTCAGCTATATTACCCACAGCATTTTCTGAATGAAAGTCATAATCCAGAAATTTGGCAAGATTTTCAACCATTTTAACTTGTGTTGAGCGTGGAACTGGTCTTGTGAGAAAAGATCTATCTGGCTGTGTGCCTGATTCTTTACATTTTTTGATAAATGGAACTAAAAATGATTTAGCTTCATCAAAAAGTTTGGTTAATAGACTAACGCTAAAACCCTTATCTCTATCATCAATCAAAGCATCAAAAGGGTCATTCATATTTTTTGATTTGGCTAATAATTGAGCAGACTCTACGTTTAGATCAAAAAGAACTTCTAGATCTGGTAAAACCATTTGAAAATCAGTTTTAGCTTTTGCTTTTTTCCAAATTTCAAGAGTTTTATTTGATTGAACAGCTAGTTTTCCCACTAATTCAGATGGTAATATTGTTCTACTATCATAAGACCGTTGAATTAGTTCTACGTTTCGCTTTTGCAGGTCATCTAGTGAAGTATCTTGGTTACATTTGTTTAATAACGAACCTACTTCAGAATCAGTTATTAAACTATGGACCTTTTGACTAATATATTGAAATTGTTTCGCTCTATGTCCTACTGCTGCAGGAGGCATATGAACATTCATATCCCAATAAAGAACTCCACTTATAGAATTTAACAATTGAATTTCTTGATATCTTTCAAGAAGCTGTTCGTATGATGTTTTCATTTATTTTCGTTTTTAGAAGTACATGTAATGTTAAAAATATTATCCAACGGAATAAAAAAATGGTATTGAAATCAATTATTTGGTTCCAAGATATTTTGCTTTATTTCCCAATTGCTCTTCAATACGAAGTAGTTGATTGTATTTAGCTGTACGTTCTCCTCTAGCAGGAGCTCCAGTTTTGATCCTTTCAGCACCAAGGGCAACTGCTAAATCAGCTATGAAAGTATCTTCTGTTTCTCCAGATCTGTGAGAAATATTTATTCCCCAACCATTGCTTCTAGCTAGTTCAGCTGCTTGGATAGCTTCTGTTAATGTACCGATTTGGTTTACTTTTAGGAGTAGATAATTGGCTGCCTTTTTGTCTATAGCCATTTTAATTCTAATAGGATTAGTCACTGTTAAATCATCAGCTACAATTGAAATTTGAGGTAACTTAACAAGTAATTGAGCAAATGATTCAAAATCATTTTCATCAAAAGGATCTTCTATTGAGATAATTGGATATTTCTCAACAAGATCAATATAATAATCAACCAACTGTTCTCCAGTAAGCTTTTTACCATCTACTTCATATAAATTATCTTCATAGAATTCAGATGCAGCAGAATCTAAACCTATTGATATGTGCTTTCCAGGAGTATATCCAGCTTCATTTATAGCTTCAACTAGCATATCTAGAGCTTCAGGTGCAGTATCCACAGGGCTACCAAAACCACCTTCATCGCCTAAGTTAATTGCAGAAGGACCGAATTTCTTTAAGTTATTTCTTAAAATCTGATAAACCTCACAAATGGATCTCAACGCCTCTTTGTATTGAGTAAAACCATGAGGTATTAGCATGAATTCTTGGATTCTAAGATTACCCCCAGCATGTTCTCCTCCATTAATTACATTGAGCATTGGGACAGGTAAGGTAACAGATTCTTTATTCAAATAAGCATAAATTGGTAAACCAAGTTCATTAGCAGCTGCTTTACAAACAGCCATAGACACCCCGAGCATTGCATTTGCACCCAGGTTTGATTTAGTATCTGTTCCATCTAACTCAAGCATGAGTTCATCAATAGCTTCTTGTTCTGTAACTTCCAATCCTATAATCTTTGGAGCTATTTTCTCTCTAATGTTATTAACAGCTTTAAGTACACCTTTACCAAGGAATCGAGAGTCTTTATCTCTGAGCTCTAAAGCTTCATGCTCTCCTGTTGATGCACCAGAAGGGACAAGAGCTCTTCCGAAACCACCAGTTGTATAAATATCAACTTCAACAGTAGGATTACCTCTTGAATCAATAATCTCTCTTGGAATAACTTTAGTTATTTTACCCATATTTATCAAGAGAAAAAACAAAGAGCAATTATTAAAGATTTTTACACAACTATAACGTTATGAAAAGTGTTCATATCCTTTCAAAGGTAAGTCATAGTCTTTATACTTATTATCTTGATTTTTAACACCTTCAAATTTATCTGAAAACTCCCCTATTCTTTTTAGTACTAGGTTTTGTTTTTGGGCTTCTTCAATGAGTTGTTGTTCATCATCTGGAGAGATAGCGAAGACAAGTTCGAATTCCTCTCCACCACCAAAAACTAATGCTAATGGATTGACTTTAGTTGCTTTTGCATAATCAGAGACTTTTGGATGAATAGGTATCTCTGTTATTTTAATACCCATTCCGTTAAGCTTGGATAAATCCCCTAGAGTTACAATTAACCCATCAGAACTGTCCATACAGATTTTTACTTTTATTTTCTGAAATAACGACAGATATTGGATTTTCGCTTTAGGATTATAGACTGATTCTAAGACAATAGATTTTAGTTCTTCAGTCAAATATATGTTTCTTAATAAAAATTGAAAGCCAAGTGATGTCAAACCGAAATATCCAGTTGTATACAAAATATCCCCTGCATCAACTCCTATTCTTGGAATCAGTGATTCTTTAGAACAAGTTCCAAATGAAATAGCATCTATAATGATGTCACTACTCTCATTAAGATCTCCACCCAAAAATTGGATATTATATTCAGTGCATTGATCTTTAATTCCCTTGATTATCTCCTTTGCAGACACAACCTCTAAATCATCAGGAAAAGCAACACTTGCCAAACAGCCAATTGGATTGACACCTTTAGCAACTATATCGCTTACAGACATAGTAACTGCTTTCCGCCCAATCTGATTAGATGTCATTCCAGGTAGAACATCGGTCAAGTTGACTAGCATATCTGCATTTATTACTAAAATAGTATCTTCAGATAATTGTAAAGCAGACGCATCTTCATTAAAACTTAAAACTGGACTATCAACAAGATTTGCTATATCAAGTAAAAAATTTCTTTCGCCTATATCACCCATCATTTTTTTTGGTTTCTTGTTCATGGTATCCTCTAATTAGATTATCGTACAACATTTCAAAAGAATTTCTAAACAAAATATATGAAAGAAAAGAGAGGGTCACCATCAAACTGCGGTGAGTAATCCTGCGAAATAGAAGAAATATACAAACAGTGCAATAGGTACTGTTATTGCTACAAATGCGTTTACCCAAGCCATTTTTCCTATTATCCTTAAGGAAATAGAAGAGTAGATGATTAGGGCAAGCCACAAAACGAGCATTATCACTCGATAGATCCACATACCAGCAGAAGAGCTAATATCAGCCATATAAATAGCAAAATCAGAATACGTTGCATATTCAGAGCTACCAATATTTGCACTCGGTAAAAATAGCATAAATAAAATTCCAAGTAACTCTCCGGCAGTTATAGCACCCAAGGAATAGCCAATAATGGAACGAAACTGTTTAGTTGATGCATCCGATCCTAGCATTGCTGCGAATTTTGCCATAAACCATGTTGTGATAAAAATAAAGATTTTGAGCATTATCCAAATTACTAAAGGCATTAATAATAAAGCAACAAGGAAAACCAGTAAATGCATTGGAATTTCCATAGAGAATTTATCGGGTTCAGGATTAGCAGGTATCTGTATTATTGTACTAAAAGTGATTCCAAATTTCATTAGTACTACAAAGAATCTTAGTGCAAGAAACAGTGAAAACAATAACAAAATTATATTTGCACCTTTTTTCTCAGTAGCTACAGCAATTTCTTCACTGGTTTGGAGTGGACGTCTGTAAAAATTGTACAATCTGACAAAAACTTCTTTTAATGATGGCTTAAACGAGAATTTTCTAAGCTCATATTCTAATAGACCGAATCCACAAAAGGGACAAACAGAGTATTCTAAAGGCACAGTTTCAGAACAACTAGGACATGTTTGTGTGCTTTCACTCATGATTCTCAATTCTCTATATTGGTTTGGGTTTAATATCTCTTACGGCTAGTTAATGAAAACCTTTGTGTTAATTGTAATGGGGAAAAAAGAAAAAAATTATTTTATTCCTCTGGAATTTCTCCTCCTAAATATAGGAAAAGCGAGTATCAAAAGCATAATGGGGAGTAAGGAAACTAATTTAGTACCTGCGGTTTGAGTTTGAACCTCTAATTCTAAACTTGTTGAACTGAGAGAGATACTAAGCTCATACAAACTATAAGATGTGGAAGCTCTGAGAAGAACACCACTGGTACTATGGTAATGAAGTAGAGAGAACTGCCCATAATAATTACTAGTATTAAATTGAATTACAGAGTAAAAATGTTGTTCTCCTTCAATTTCATGATTAAAATTATCTATTTCTGTAACAGTGGTATTAGTTCCTTGAATCAATGTTTGAATAGTTTCCCAGTTGGAAGCATTTGCTAGAAATCCTCCATTCCAAGGGTATATACCTAAGGTTAATCCAAAAGCTACATCTATATTTCTTACGTCAAAGAAAGTGACATTGTTAGATACATTTCCTAAAAACAGTGTTCCATTAATTTCATTTTCTCTAACTGAAGTTATATTATAGTTGATATTGTCACCATCCACAACTGACCATTCTCCATAATAGGTTCCAGGAGGGAAATTACCAAAGAATGCATTTGTAGTCTCACTAGCAGATAGAACGCTGTAGGATAACCAATCGTCAGTTTTTAGATTAGGATTTGCTAAGATTGGATTAGAATTGAAAATTATCAACAGGAACGTGAAAAATAACAAAAATGAAACAGAATAATTTTTAACAGTTTTATGATTCATTTATAATAACCTCAAATTGGCGGACCAGGCAGGATTCGAACCTGCGACCTCCGACTGTCTTCAGTTATAAACTTCCGAAGGCCGGTGCCTTATCCATGCTAGACTACTGGCCCATTTTAGTAACTTGTTTTTCTTTCTGTTTTTATTTCTTCTGATGAGAGCTTAATTACCAGTAAAAATAGGAAATAAAAGAATAAATGAGGTTTCTATCTGGGTAAACCATTTTCCATCCAAGAATTAAGAAGTCTTTCAAATTCCTTTTTCTTCTTTATTGATTGGGTTTGATATGCATAAATCTGAGACATTGCTAATCCACCTAATTCAACATAGGCTTCATCCATATCACAAATTGCAGATATTCTCGCTTTCCAGTTCTCATCCGAATCTGCTTGTTGACCATATGAAATAAATAATTTGAGTATTTTTTCAATTTTTGCAGATACAATTGTATCATCTGTTGATGGCTTTGCTCTGGTGTCTACTTTTGTAGGTTTCGCCTTAGGTTTGTGTTCTGCTGGATGTCGAGGTTCAGACATTGGCACCGGTTCTGGTGCTGAACGAGACTCAGGTTTTGGTTGAGATATATCTTTTTCCATTTCCTCTGGCTCAGCAAAAATATTTTCTTTAATTGTGAGTTTTCCTGAACTAGAAATTGTAGGAGCTGGAGCTGATTCTTTTCTAACGGGAGCTGGTGAACTAGTACTCGATGGTGTAGATTGTTTTTCTGTAATTTTAGGAGGAGTGGCAAATTTTATCTGATCAGGAGAGATGGTTTCTGATGAGGATGTTTGAGCTTTAGGGGTTACGGAAATGGGTGCTGATTTTTGAGGACTAGCTAAGAGTTCTTGCGGAACAGAAAAATTCACATCGTTAGGGATTTGTTTCGCTGCAATTACTGCATCCAAACTCCTTTGTATGGAGTCTATTAGAGGGTTAAGAACGGGGGTTTCAGATCCAAATTTCAGCACTTTGTCTTTTAGGGTTTGACATCCTGCATTCATAATTTCTAGCTTTTTCTTGAGATCTTGGTTTTCCACCTTAAGGGTTTCTTCACCTTGTTCTGCTTCAGTTTCAATTGATTCAATCGAACCCATTAAAGCATGCATTTGTATTTTTAGCTCTTCTCTTTCAGCATTGAATAAATCTTGTTGTAACCTTGTATCCTCTATTTCTTTGTCCAAATCAGCTTTTTCTTTTTGTAAATCTTCTACTAACTTGGATAGATGATCAAGTTCAGTTGTAAGTTCTCTAACTTTTTCATCAGATTGAGTTTGAGACATTTTTTCTTGTAATTTTTCAAAAAGTTTTATTCTTCGCATTGCTAATTGGGGTGAGATGCTTTCCTTTTGCATGAAGTTTAAAATGTATTCTAAATCATGGGATTGAATATTATACTTTTTGAGAAGTTCATCTATAGAACTAACATTTTCTGACATTACCCTCAGTAGATTATAGTAAAAATTAATTTAAGAAAGTTTAGTTGATGGCTTTAAAAGGAAACGTTTTTTATTTAGCAAGTCACTCTTTATCAAGGTGCTCTCATGGTAGAATTAAGAGGGTTAATGGTTAACAGACTATTAGTTTTATTACAAATATTCATTTTTCCAGCATACTTCTATATTTGGATGAATGTTCAACCAATGGTAGATATGACCCTTGATGGGTTCTTCTTCTGGGGAACAAATCCTTGGGCACCAAAACCACCAGCAGTATTGGGAGCAGAAGATGTAATACTGCAGTTTATTGCCCCCCTTATTTTTGCTTTACCTTTTGTATTAGTTTCAGCAATTAGAGCTACAAGGGTAGCTAATTCATATGAACTGATGTGGAGAGCACTTGGTAAGGTAAGAATTGACACTAAGATTTTTTATATGGTAAATGCAATATTCTGTTTGTTTTTCTTGATACTGCCTTTTGCAGGTCCAATAATTGCCGTATTTGGGGCCTTCTTTGCTGTAAAATTGATATTATATGCTTTCGGTGTAAAGAAAAATGTTCCAGCGATACTTATTGTTATTCCAGGACTATTCCTAGCAGCAATTCCGTTAATGGTTGCTATAGCGTTTTTTGCTCAATATAATGAGCTTTTAGAACCGATCTGGACAATGTGGGCCAATTACTCACCAGTCTTTTATGGAATTGTTCTATGTCTAGCTTGCGCGATAGCAGTTGGTAATTTCTTCGTTTTCCTGAGAGAAGGAGCATCTCAAGTGTCATATAAAAAAGAATTAGGAGAGAGAATTGGGATGTTAATCAAAATCGCGCTGTTCGCAATTTTTCTAGTTTTGTATCTTTTTGTAGATAACAATACTAGTTCCCCAATTACTGATTGGACAACAACAGGTATTGCAATGCTTGTCATAAACATTGTAGCAGTATCACTGAGTGCTTTCGAAACTATCATCAGATGGAGAAAGAAAACACCTAAAGGTGGTAGTTCAGGAGGAGCAGCAGGCTCATTAATGGTTCCAATTTTTATAGCTATGAATTTCTTTATCCGAACCTTCACACATCCAGAAATATTTGTTACAGTTATTGTAGCCCTCTCAGCTGTCATATTCTTCGGTTTGTTTTTAGTTGCTTACAAATATGCAACAGATGAAACATTGTTTGAAGAGTAGATAAGCTGCTTAATGTATTAGGAATCAAATTTCAATTCCTAACCAAAATTCTTATATGCCGATTTATGAAGTCCTTAACAAATTCTCCCACCCTTGAGAGGATTACAATGAATGAGAAACATACTAATCCTGAAATAACTAAGAAGATTGAGGAAAATACAGAAAAGCTGATCAAAGAAATCGTTGCTGAACAAAAGAAATCTATAGACGCGATTAAGAAAGAAACAGCTACTAAAATCCAAAACGTAAAGGAAAAAATAGTAGAAAGATCGAAAGCTAAAGCTGATTCAGAATTCATGAAAGAAAAGGCAAAATATGAATTAGAACTCAAGCTAAAAATCACAAAATATCGCGATGATTTAGTTGCTGGATTTATTGATAAAGCTAAAGAAAAATTAAAATCAGTTGCTGGAACTGTTGAATACAAGAAAAACCTTGAAAAACTTGCAGTAGAAGCAGTTTTTTCCCTTAAACAGCCTGAAATTATAGTTTATTGTAGGGAAGATGATAAGAAGATTTTTACAAATCAATTCTTCGAGAAGGTCGCAAAACAGCTGAAAGAACACAAATTCGATGCTAAAATAAGTCTTTCAAGTGAGTATATTACAAGCATGGGTGGAATAATAGTAAAAACAGCTGATGGAAAAATCAGCATTGATAATACTTATGAGAAGAGAATTGAAAGGTCATTAAGCAACCTGAAAAGAGAGCTTTCATTATTACTTATAGAAGAAGGATGATTTCAATGAACAAGAAGCTGTTAATAAAATTAAGTACTTTTGTAATATTCTTTACATTATCACTAAATCCAGTCACAAGATTAACTCAAGCACAGTCAGAACAGTATATTGCTGCCTTTAATGGTAGAATGTCAGAAACAAGCATCACCAGAAATAATGTAGTTAGTATTTTTGCTACAATCGTTAATTTTGGAGATCAAACCATAACAGTGGAATCATTAAAAGCAGAATTTGTTCACAATGGAGGAAACGCTAGACTCAACAGCACATATACACAAAAGTTTGATACAGACCATAATTCGCTAGAACCTGGTGCGAGTCTGACAGGAACGCTTCGAGCTGAAATTACAAATCCAGAAGCTGAGTATAATGTTACTATTTATTTTTGGGCAGTTGATGTATATCACCCTCATCCAAGTTTTGGAGCTTATGGAAGGAAGTATATTGCTGCTGAAAATATTACAGTTTCAATAGTTGATTACGGAGGTCCTTCTAACGTTATTATAGGTGTTGGTATAACCTTTGCGGTTGCAGTATTAGGAGTAATTGTTTTCATCTTATATGGTTGGATTAAAGAAAAATTGGCCAAAAGAAAATATTAGATGTAAACTACTAAATCAAACGTATTAACCATCCTTGCGGGTGGTAAACTATACCTTCATTTTTCATTCTTTTAATTATCTGTTCCAATTTTTTCAAATTGATATTAAACAATTGGCAGTTTCTTACTAATTCATCAAAAGTTTCTGTGCTATTCTCTTTAAGCAGAAGTAAAACTGTATCAGGTAAGGAAGCAGCTGGAATATCCAAGAGTTTTGACGATTTATTTTCATGTTTTTGAATTATACTGGAAACTAGTTCTGTTTGAGATTCGGCAAGAAGAAAAAATTTTTCTGCTAATTCTAGAGATAAGCTTGTTTCCTTAGTGAAGTCGTCACAATCATAATTGGCTTCTTCACAAATTATCGATTCTCCTGTAACATATGTTACTATAGCACCACATTTTCTGCATAATCGATATCTAAATTCACTAGGAATTTCATTAATTGTTTCACAAAGATTACATCTAAAGACTATGTTCATAGGTCTTTTTCTCCAACAAGCTTACGTGCAAATATCAAAAATCCTGTATGTCCAATCATCCTTGTATTTGGTCTAATGGCATTTCTTTTTAATTGTATACCTCGAAGAATTAACTCTAGAGCTTGAATATCTCCAAAATTATATTCTTCCAATTGGACATATACTCTTTCAATTTGATTATAAGTTGGCATAAATATAGTGATAACTCCACCTGATTTTAATGCTGTGCGGGCATGAGGTATGATTTCACATGGATCTCCCAGATCTAATACGACTGCATCAACCTTTTGTTCATCAAATCCATTTGACGCATCTTGAAATTTCATTGTTACCTGGGATTCCAATCCTAACCTTTCCAAATTCTTCTTCGCATTATTGTAAGCATCTTCTCTGTTTTCATAAGTATAAACATGACCTTCCGAACCCACATACTTAGCCAAAATCGAGGTTAAAGCTCCACTTCCTGTTCCTGCTTCTAGAACAATACAACCTGGATGTATCCCACCATTCAGTAGAATTAGACCTGCATCTTTAGTATAAATTATCTGAGAACTATGTGGAATTTGTTTTAAAAAGTCACTTGGGATTGGTTTGTAAATAGTTAGTTCAATGGATTTGTTTGTCTTAACACTAATACCATATGGTTTTCCCATAATTTGATCAAAGTCAAAAAAACCTTTATGGCAATGAAATTGCTTTCCAGTAATAGCTTTAGTTAACCAACGCTTTCTTGAATCAAGAACAATTAAAACATCTGAACCATCTTCAATAATCTCACTTAATTCTATTGAGGTCATGTAAATTCATATTCAAATAATCAGATTTGAATATAAAACTTGTTTTTTATAATTAAAAAAAAGGTTAAGATGATTCTTCTTTATTTTCTGAGAAGAAATCTATCCCTTCACCTAGAAGATAATGAGAGAACCACTTAAGATTTTGTGATAAAACTGCATGATTTTCACGAGGTTTGTTTATTCCATGGGGCATACCCGGATACATAAGGAACCCAACTGGAACTCCTTGATGCTTCAAACCTCTGTGAAGCTCAGTAGTGTTTAATAATGGAACTCTATTCTCATTTAACCAACGAAGATTAGAAATTGTTAAAGCATCAGTAATCTTATGTGTTTGTTTTGTTTGAGTATTATAAACAAAACACTCTCTTTAATATCTATTTACACGCCAATTTGTCTTAGTTACAATGTAAGCAACATTGGTTCCTTTTGGAGATGGTTCGACCAAATCAGGTATGGTTAAACATAATAGATCTTTCAAGGGAGGAACGTGTTTATCAGCCATAATTGAAATTCAAAATGTGAATTTAATAAGATTAAGACCTTTCAAACAATTCTTTAATATAGATTATTAGAAAATTATGAGGAAAAAAAAGAAGGAATAAAAGGCAGAATTAAAGAAATCCCTTGTCTCTAAGAATGTCTTCTAATGTAGGATAACCTATTTCTTCAAGTTCATACTTTACTCTGACTATTGGTTTATTGATTTTGATAAGACGAGTTATATCAATTGGTGTTGCTGATACCACAACATCACAATCAGTACCGTTGATTGTTTCCTCCATATCTTTTAGTTGCTGCTCAAAATAACCCATAGCAGGTAAGAGTGTTCCTATTTCAGGATAATGTTCAAAAGTTTCCTTCATACTACCAACAAGATATGGACGAGGATCTACTAACTCTTTTGCACCATATCGTCTAGCTGCAACTACACCAGCACCATACTTCATTCCACCATGAGTTAACGTTGGTCCATCTTCAATGACTAGTACTCTTTTACCTTTTACTAAATCTGGTTTATCTAAGAATATCGGTGATGCGGCTTCAATAATGATAGCTTTAGGATTGGTGTTTCTTATATTCTCTTCAAGTTGCATGACATTCTCGTATGAAGTTGTAGTAATTTTATTTACTAAAACCACATCCGCGAGGTTCAAATTAGTTTCTCCTGGATGATATGTAAGTTCATGTCCAACTCTATGAGGATCTGCAACAACTATATTTAAATCGCTTTCATAGAATGAAAAATCATTATTGCCACCATCCCATAGAATTACATCAGCTTCTTTTTCAGCTTCTCGCAATATAGCTTCATAATCAACGCCAGAATAAATAACTAAACCTTTGTCGATATATGGTTCATATTCCTCTCTCTCTTCTATAGTGGTTTCATGCTTATCTAAATCAGAATATTCAGCAAATCTTTGGACAGCTTGTTTAGCTAGATCACCATAAGGCATAGGGTGACGAATAGCTACAATCTTCTTTCCAGAATCATGTAAAAGTTGAACTATTTTTCGGGAAGTTTGAGATTTTCCACTCCCTGTTCTAACTGCACATACACTAATCAAGGGTTTTGTGCTTTTTATCATTGTACCTTTTGTTCCTAAGAGTGAAAAAGCTGGACCTACTGCATTAACCAAAGAAGCTTTATGCATAACATATTCATGAGTAACATCTGAATAAGAGAATACTACTTCATCAACATCAAATCTCTTTATTAGGTCAATGAGTTCGCTCTCATCAAATATTGGAATACCTTCAGGATATAAATCTCCAGAAAGTTCAGAAGGATATTTGCGGTCAACTATGTCAGGAATCTGAGTTGCGGTAAATGCAACTACTTCATATGACTCATTGTTTCTATAATAAGTATTGAAATTATGAAAATCTCGACCTGCAGCACCCATTATAAGTATTTTTCTTCGTTTTGTAGACATTTTAAAAGCCCTCGAAGTTATATTTTGAATACTTAACTGATTTTAAAAAATTTCCGTTTTACACGCAAATCAAAAGTATTGTAAATAACATAAATTACCAAGAAACAAATCAATCAAAATTTTAACTATCGGTTTTTGCTATTTTCCTATTAATGTGCCATTGCATGAGGAATATCAAACCTATTGACACAAATAGTCCAACAAATGTAGCAACGATCAGCGAAATATTCCTTATACGTTCAGAAAGAGTTCTAGTTGCAAAATAAGCAATTATCATTCCCAATACACTAAATAAAAAGGGAGCTGTAAAACCCAAGGCTAAGATTTTCTTTGTGATAATTGGGGGTTTATCTTCTTCCATTTCATTTTGATAGTTGTAGTTCCTAAATTAAAATTTTTGCCAAAGAAGCAACCATCAGCTCTTATTTAGGATAGAAAATGATGGCAGATAATTGTAATCACATGAGAAGCAAGATAATCCTTTTCCCCCAAGCTAACGGGAATTACCCCAATTTTTTGTAAAGCATTTTCTTGAATTTCGGATAAATCATGTTGGCTTCCCAATATAAAACACATTTCCTTATTTTGGTTAAATTCTTTAGAAATTTCTTGAATTTGTACGCCATCTGGAGTTAGGTAGTAAATAGTTGAAGAATTGGAGAAATCACCAATAAGATTCTCGAAATTCATAGTGGTAAATCTTGAGTTAAATTGCTCTGGTTTGGAAAAGATTTCTATTAAGTGAATTACAGAGTCTAACTCACTTTTTAGAGGATTAGGGAGACTTTTCAGTGGAATATTTAGTGCTTTTTGTTCTTCTGGATGAGAAAGAAATATAATAAGATTCAAATCATGTCCGATTCTACTCTTCCATCTATCTAAATTTAGAAGACACCTAGCTAAAACATCAAATCTTTCTTGACCTCCTACAACTGATTTAATTGTTCGTTGTGAGTTTTTTCTCACTGTTGAAGAAACAATAACAAAAGTTAACATGTAATTAGCTCCTGAAATGAAAAGGAAAAAGAAAGAAAAATAAATAAGAAAAAAGTTTTAACTTCTTCTTTGATCCTTTGCTCTAATGTTCGTTCTTCCTCTATGAATTGAGCAAGAAATACAGTAATATACTATTTTCTTTTCTCTTGGAATTATCGTACCTTCATCTCTAAGCTCCTTTGCTAAACGATAATCTACTGCACTAGTATAAATAGAGAATTTTTTTGCTTTATCAGAAGGAACAAGTTTTCCACATGAATGGCACTGAATACCAGAAGCTCTTCCTCTTTTGCCTCCAGATCTTCCTCCCGATTTTCTTTTCTTAGGCATTTTAAATATTCACCTTCATTGTGCTACACCTAACTCTCTTGCTAATTATGAATTTTTAAGTTTGTTGAAAAAAGAGCAACTTTATTTATATACTAATATTCTCTGAAAATAGTTTCTTATAAGTTGCTGCAAGATATTGTTCAGCCTCGCTCATTACTTCTTCCCCATATTCAGTAATTACATAGTATTTTCTATCTATTCTTTCAATACTGTTAGTCATTTCTGTCTTTTCTACCAATCCTTCTTTTTCAAGTAAATATAATATCGTATAATTGGTAACAGTAGCAGGACTAAAATTAAAATGCTCTTGAATCTCTTGTTTTAGTTGATAAGCATATTTGGGTCCACTTCTAAGAAGTTTTAGAATCCATATCCAAAGCAGATCAATAGTTAAGTTCTTCACTAATCTTTGAAATGCTTTTGATTCTCTAGGAACTTTTATTTCAACTACATCATCAGGAGAATTCATCAACTAAATCAATATAAGCTTGTTTAAAAAATTTGAGTAGAAAAGAACGAAAAAGGTTATTTAAGAGGGACATATAATGATGACCTTGTTGCACCTATTCCAGGAGCACCATGTCTAACTACTTTAGTACTTGGAGAGAATTCTCCCAATAGATGTCCTATCATTTGTGGCTGAATTTCAATTTCTAAGAATTCACGACCATTGTATACTCCTATAGTAGCTCCAACCATTTCAGGCAAAATAGGCATATCCCTAACATGAGTTCTTACTACAGATCTATCTCCTTTTTCTTGAGCTTCCATTGCTTTTCTTATATCTTCTAAGAGTTTCTTCCTTCTTGGTGTCCAAAATTCTTGACGAGATAAGCTTCTCCTTCTTCTAGAGGGTAATAAACCCAATATTTCATCCATGGACATCTGTTTTAATTCTTCCAGTGTATATCCTCTATATCTAAACTTTCGACTAGACACCTTATTCAACCGAGCTGTTAGCCTTATCTGCCATTTTAAACCTTTTGATTTTTGTTCGCATCAAATGAAATTAGATAAAGGGTATTATATGACATATTTTGTTACTAACCAACCAATTAAAACCAATAATAGAGAAAGGAAAATTGGTAGGGGTAAGCCAGGAAATTTTCCATATTTCACTAGTAAATTCTCTGTCATTTTTATCCCCACCAAAATTCCAATAATGGTAGCAAAACCAAGATTTGGTCCTAGTTCCTTTGTAATGAATGTAACAAGTGATGAATAAAACACAAAATCCCCGATTCCGATTGCTATCGTAGGTTTTATACTAGAAGATGTATTTTGGGACAGGGACATGTTCGTTTTTTTCAGAAGTTGGTTAATGGGACCTTTGAAAACCGAATAAATATCAAACAAAGAAATCAAGATTATAAGTGTAAGAAAGGAAGCTATTGAGAAAACTGCACCAAAGACAGTACCCATAGCAATACCCAAAATAAAAATAATTATGTTCTTCAATCTAACACCAGATTTCTCAAAGATTACAACATACACAGTAAATATACCTACTATCCCACCAACAATAGCAAAGATTATTTCTAACCAGTAGGAATTAATCGAAAACGTAAGTTCTAATAGATACCCATGAACCCAAAGAATACTAACTGATGAAATGAAAAAAATAAAAGTAAAAAACATTTTTAATAACTGAACAAGATTTTTTCGAATAGCAATAACTATCAAAAAAGCACTCACAACAGTTACAGACATAAAAATTACCCCCTCCAGAATTTGAAATGAGTAGTCTTCTCCACTTGTTGAGAACAAACTCAAAAGTGAATCTATATTTGAGTAGAGAATGCCTACAATGAAGCTAATCAATAATAAAGGCAGTATCACAAAAATTGTTGGTTTGCTTGTTTTATAGACAATCAATACGAAAGTGCCTTTATTTTGTGTCATTATTAAACTCCATTAATGTGTTTTTCATAAGTATTATTTCTATTATTTCGTTATCCACTGTATTGTAATTTAATTCTGTCTCCTTCATGTAAATAATAGTGGCTAACACCCACAGAGGAATAAACCCATTCTTCTAGGCCATTATCATAATAATAGAAAAACCAAAAATCAGCTCCTTCCTCAAGATAGCCATCAACTCCTTGTATATAAGCTCCAAATGGAAAATTTACAATTGTTAATTCTGCAACAAGAGAAAAAGCTTCCAGTGCAGAACTTCCTTCTGTAACATTGATGTAATGTTCTTCAAGATTTTCTGTTGCTTTTAATGTTCCAAAGTTTATCACAGCTAAAATTTCCACTTCTTTGTCACTTTCAATCACCATTCGATTTTGAATATACAGAAATAATCCAACACTTAAAAGAACGATTAAAAGAACAGCAACAGTGAGAAAAAGGATTCTTGAACGCTTCATATTTTATCCCCATTTGAGATCAAACTAGTAGTTTCTTCCTCATTCTTACTGAAAGAAGGCAACATCAATTGTTTTAGTCCTCTCACTTGGAAAGCAGACATTATCCAATTTAGTATTGTCTTTGTCAAGCTAAATAAAACAAAATTACTAAACACATGAGTTATTGTAAAGAGAATGCCTTGCACGAGAAGTAGTAACAGGTAACTAAAAACAACTTTTTCCTGTATAACAGCTATTTGAAATCCTAAAGTGATTAGGATATCATAAAACAAAGCAAAAAGGGAACCAAATATACCTAATTCCCAGAAAGAAAGCTTAAGGAAACCTTTTCTAGCCAATCCAGCTATGAGAGCTAAAATAATATAACTTACAAGCTTAAAGACAAAAAGATACGAAGCAGGTCCAAATATAGCTGTAACAACAAATTCATACATCAAAGCAACAGAAATAGCAGTTAACAGACCATAGTAGACGCCGAATAATATTGATACTAAGAAAATAGTTACTGATATAAGTTCAAAATTTGGAATAAAGACTACGATTGTGGACAAAACGATTCCTAAACTACCCAATGAAGCTGATATAGCCATTTTTAATATGGTTTCGATTTTATTTGTTTGACCCCATTTCTTAATTTTGTTTTTCATTTTGAACATCCAGCAAAGTCTGTTCCTTTTGTTAGACTGTTAATAGATTTAAACTCAAAAGATATTAGTGTTTTTCCTTTCTGAATATTTCATTCGCTCTATCATCAAGCTGTTGAGACTAACTCAACACTTTTCAATATTGTAAAAGGATTCACTTCATGGAAGAAAAATCCTCTTCAAAAGCTAAAGAACTACACAAAGTAATCAAAATTGATGTTCTTACAGCAAGCCCAGATATCTTTACTACAGAAGAGGAAATAAACAATGCTCAATTTACCGAAATACCATTATTGAATTTTGAGCTTGAAAATGGGGAAAATTTCCTTATGACAGGCATTCCTGTCTCAATTGCAGTGGATATTGCAAGAAGATTAAATGGTATAGAAGGAACTGATGCACGACTGACAATAGGTGAATTAGTACCAGAAATTTGTATAGTCGAGAAAATAACTATAGATTCTATCGTACCTTACTCAAATGCATATCAAGCATCAGTAGAAATCAGACTAGAAGGTTTTTCAGAAATTCATCATTTTCAAATGATCCCAAGCCATGCAACTCTTTTAGCATTAATTGCTAATGTAGATATTTTTGTCTCAGATAGTCTGATTCAACCACCAGAATGAAACATAATAGAGATTAATTTCAAACATTGTGTTTAATAAAATATTTAAGTAAAGTAAGAATCCTAAGTTTAAACAGTATTTCTGGTTATGGAGTAATAACAATGACTACAGAGAAAAAACAAAAAGTGGTTGAAAAAGATTCTATTGAGGAAAATGGAGAAGAAGACGCTGAAGAAGAAGAATACGAAGGACGACAATGGAATAAAATGATAATAGCTGTTGCGTTTGTTTTGATAGTTGTAGTCTTATGGTATATAATAACAAGTGCCGTATAAAAAATTTTGAATGAGAAAAGCAAAATCATTTAAGTGTTTGGGATAACATTCGATTACTCCCATGGATGATTCATATATTAGTGTTAAAAATCTAATTAAAACATATTCTTCAAAAGCAGAAGAATTAGTGGTTTTAAGTGGAATAAATTTTAAAATAGGTAGAGGAGAGATTGTTTGTCTATTGGGAACCTCAGGATCAGGAAAAACAACCACTCTTAATCTACTCGCTGGTATAGATAAACCTACAGCTGGTAAAATACTCTATGACGAAAATGAAATTCATTCTTGGACATTGAATCACTTATCAGAGTATAGATTAAATGAAATAGGTTTTATTTTCCAAGATTTCTATTTGTTAGAACATTTAACAGCTCTTGAAAATATTATGATACCCTTAATTCTTAGGGGAGAAACTGAAGATTTTGCTAAAGAATATGCAGTTGATCTTTTGCATAGTGTAGGTTTAGGAAGGAAAGCATTAAATTTACCACAAGAGCTAAGTTCAGGAGAAAAGCAGCGAGTATGTGTTGCAAGAGCAATAGCTAATTCACCCTCTATATTAATAGCAGATGAACCAACCGGAACACTGGACACAAAGACAGGTGATGATATTATGGAGTTATTACTCAAGTTAGTTCAGAAGAATAAGATGTCAATGATTTATACATCTCATGATCCTTATCTCACAAAGGTAGCAGATAAGATCATTGTATTGCAAAAGGGTAAAATTAAGAAATATACTCAAAAGGAGTTTCCTGAAGTAGGTTATGATAAAGAAAGTTTTCAATTTCTTGTTGGAGGTGAATCTGGTGAATGAACTAGATAACTACGTTAGTGAGGAAGAAGAAACTACCAGATATCAAAAAGCAGTTGCTTCTTTCTACTTTAATATCAAATTAATCTGGAAGAACATTACAAATCGGAGAAGAAGTATCACTATAATCATTTTAGGTTTAGTTTTTTCAATGTCAGTTCTTTTTACTGCATCAATATGGTCGAGCACATCACAAAAAATCATCGCAGATGATTATTTACAGACATTAGATTATGAGATGTATGTTTCAACTTTCCTCCCCAGTGTGATGCAACCAATTTTTACATATGTGCTTGATGATCCCCTCGTAGACTATGTGCATTGGTATTATCCTTCTGTTGCACTATTTAATTTTGAAGATAAGGCGGATAATTACACGTGGTTTCCAGAGGATCAACAAGATGACATGAACAATCCGTTATCAATATCGGCAGCACACATTGTATCTTCTGCAGCAATGGAAAGAATTAAGCTGAATTTAGAGGTTGATGGTCAAGCATCATTAAATCAAGGAGAGCTAATGATAAGTTATTTCCAAGCAAAACAGCTTGAAGTTGTTTATAATAAAACTATATCCCCTGGAGATGAAATTAGTGTTGCAATTACTAGATACATCCCCTATACAGATCGTGAGGAAACGACCATGCAGTCCTACGATATCAGTGAAACCATATTTGAAAATTATACTATTTCTGGGATTTACACCTATGTTGGCAAGAATACCGTTATCGCTAGAATGCTTGGAGGGTTTGGAAATACTGGAGGAGTTCTTCTAGATTCAATTTTCTTTCCAATAGAAGATTTACAAACAGAGGATCTTAGCATTATGGATGCTAATAGAATGCTCCCCAAATTGCTTGTTAAAGCAAATGGACAAGAATTAAGGAAGAATGGAATATCTAATATGCCCGATACCATGTATGCGCTAAAAGAAAGAATAGAATTTAGATATTGGCATGCATTCGCCTTTATTCTTTCTCAGGAAATTCAAGCAATGGCAGATGAATATACCAGAAGTTTTGGGTCAACTGTCGTATTTGTACCTACAATTGCAATAGCAATAATACTTACAATCTTATCAACACAAATGACTGTTAAAAAAAGAAAAGAGGAAATTGCATTTTTAAGATCCAAAGGTGCAGTAAGTGGCCAAATTATAGGAATGTTTTTTGGAGAATTCGTTCTGATTAGTAGCATTTCTTTAATTTTGAGTATTGGAATAGGTATCTTATTGTCAGCTTTAATTCCATCTTTTGGTCATGATGGATTCTTTAGTAAAGAATTATTCAATAGATATTTCAGTTATTTAGAGATATCTCCTTATGAAATAGAGATTTTTACGGTCCTAGTTCTGGGAATATATCTGAGTATAACGCTTTTTAATGTCATAAATTTTGTTAGGAAGGATATTCACGAATCACAGATAATGACTAAGAGAGGTCAGAAAATAATCAAAACAAGTGTTACAGTTGGTTCATTTGTACTAATCTTAGCGGGTTTCATTTTCCTATTGATTGAATATTTCAAACAAGTAGGAGGAGTTTCCAGTTTTGGTTTTAGTATGGTTTCGGTTAGTATTCAAGCTCTACTAGTATTCATTTGTCTACTATTCTTCATCTGTTATTTCATTTCAAAAGGAATAAATAAATTAATCAAGAAACTTGGAAAGGTCTATAAAGTTATATTCAAGAAAAATTCATTCTTGATTCTTAAAAACCTTAAACGTCACACTAAAAATCTTACAGATCTTACATTCTTCTTAGTATTAACCGTAAGCCTTCTTACTATGTTAGTAACCATGAGATCTTCTGTTATCCACAACAATGATATTGAAGATTTGTATAGAATGGGGGCAGACATTCGAATTGATTCTCTTATACCGGTAAACATTTCTGAAATGGAAGAAACACTTGGGCAAATTGAGGGTATTAAAGAAATTACAGGTTTTCGAACAATAAGAGCATTGTGGGGAACTCAACTACAAATTGAAGTTTTTGGTGTTGATCCCGATAAATTTTTAGAAATTGGGAGGTGGACGGATTCGAGTTTTATCAATATGACCCCAGCAGAAGGTCTTCTGACACTCAATGACACTGCGAAAGGAGTTATAATTAGTAGTTATTTGATTAACAGGCTAGATTTTATTATAGGTGAAGAAATCGAAGTTTCGGGTTTTACTGGATCTGGACAAATACAGAGTTTAACTATCACAGGAGTTATTCAATCGGCTCCAGGTTTGGGTGTTGCACATGGTTATGATCCCAAGATGAATAGAGATACTGATGATTGGGTTCTTTTGAATAAAGACGTACTTACTGATGAATTGGATGCACATAACGGATCTCTTCTTTTAGCTTCAATAGAGGAAGGAGCTGATCCTAATCAAATCAAACAAGAAATAGAGAGTTTATTTCCGCTTTTAACTGTCAACCCTGAAGAGATTAATCCCGATTATATTGGTTATTTCATCGATAAATATATCCCCCCAGTAACAATTATCCTTCTTGTTGGGGCAATTATACTCAATGTAGTTGGAATTATTTACATTCTTATCTCAACTGATTTCATATTAGAACAAAGAAGAAGAGAAAATGCAGTTTTACTTGCACTAGGTGGAAATCAAACGAAAGTGAGAGGGCTACTTATTAGTGAGGTATCGACTTTTATATTAATTACCGTTTTAATAGGAGTACCATTAGGTATAGCAGCTACAGCATTTTCTCTGCTTTTTGTAAAGCCTTTATTAATTGCAAAAGAGGTTATAATATTGAATATCCACATCGATGTTGTGGCGCTTTTTATCATCCTTGCGTCACTATGTCTTGCAGCTTTACTTGGAATGATACCAATTATAAGAAAACAAATGAAATATGAAATTGTTCAAGAGTTACGAGCAATAGTCTGAAGTGAAATAAACAATTTCATTATCAGGCAAGCAAAAGCTCTCCTCTTGCTTTTTCCAATATTTGATCTATCATAAAATCCTGTGTATCCTTCCAAGAGTGATTGATAAAAGAATAATTATCTGGATTAAATGCCTTAGTCACCGTTGTATGAGGGTCTAACATCATAATCTGAAGATCAGGAAATAAAGACCAAAGTATGTTAAATAACTCTAATTTATCTTTTGGAGGTAAAAGGATTTTCCAAAGAAATCCCTTATCAGTTTCACGAAAATCTGATTCGAAAGGAAGTGTTAGCTCTCTGATAAGATAGATGATTTTGGACATTGCTCTTTGCCCACAAATAGCTTTGAAAACCAGCTCATCCTCAAGACCAAAAAAAGAGCGATTAAACTCTACCAGATAATTTCTTATTACAAATTTACTTAGAAATTTCTTTCTTCTCGATAACGTATATTGAGGTATTCCTAACTGCTTAGATAATAGTGCATATTTCTGAATAGGATTATGTACTAATTCTTTCAAAATCTGAAAATCTAAATAAGTCAGTTGTTGTAAAACATTTTTTGATTTTTCTCGAGAGATTTTCTGAAAATAGTCAAATTGAGGAACATAATCAACAACATCTATGTTTTTCTTCCACATATCCCACTTGAAAGACCATACATTTTGATTAGGATCCCAGAAAGTTAGATCTATCCTTGTCTTAATTCCTGGTCCAATAGTCGTAGAATGAACGATTTCTTCAACTAGATCACTATCTTTTAAATGACCTAAAAATGTGCAAAAATTATCAATAGATCCAATAGGGACATGTACTTTAAGAAAAATTCCTGTTATTCCACCGTAACATCTCTGTCTAACCACGAGATAAGGATGATAATCAATTATTCGTTCAACAATTTTGTATTTATCAATGGAGTTGATTTTTAAAAGAAAAATATGACTTTCAAGACCTAAAGATTCAGGATGATATTCAGCACGAAATTTTCTTATTACAGACTCTGTGAGGAGATTTTCAACCCTTTTTTTAACAGTAGGAGCCGACAGTTTAATTTTCTCAGCCAGTCTACTATAAGGAATAATAGGATCTTGAAAAATATGATTCAGAATTAAATACTCCTCAGGTCTAAGACTCAATTTACTCAATTTTGATTAGTATATCGGATTAAAAAGGATTTGTAAAAAAAAGAAAAAGATAAGAGGGTTATTTCCTCTTTCTTGTAAATAAACTGCTTGCAAATATTACAACCACTGCTATTGGAACTATCCAAGCATAAGATACTGTTGTAGTAGGTTCAGTTTCTTCAGGTTTATACAACTCATATTCTACATCAGCGTTAAAATTATCTACATAGTTAAACTCGTCTGTTGATATAGATCGTATTTTGATTGTTAAATGATCAAACAAACCTGTTGTAGCATCAAAAGCTAATGTAGCATTTAGCTTGAAATCAGTAATATTAGTAGGAATTGAAATTGGTATAGCTCCTGAGTCCATTTCTCCGAGAAGTTCAGTAAGAATCGAAGCATTAACTGTTGGTGCAAACAAATCGAGATTTGCACTTAGAAAATTTGTATCATATACTGAATAGACATTCAAATATGTTAAATCCATATAGTCTGTTATATTTTCTACGAAATCATCTAAAACTATCATGGATACTGTTTGATTAATAATAAGTCCAAAGTATTCCATATAATCAGATATTTCTCCTATTGCTAATGGGAGTGCAATTGGTAACCCTTGTGGCAGAACAAGTGTTTCACTTTCTACCTCTGTTGGTAAGAAAACTGTAGATGTTTCTGCTAACAAATGTGTTTCATTGTATACAGTATAAGAATAACCAGTATCATTGAAATCATTGAAAACAATTCGTAATCTTGCTTCATCTTTGAATTCAAAAGCAAGAGGTGTTTCAAAGACCGTCAGTTTATTTAGTTCATAAACATAGTTTTCGTCTATCTCAAATCCCCAATTTGTCGCTGCATTCGCAGGAGACACAAAGGTTAATGAGAATATAAGAATTAGAACCCCGCTTGTAATTATTTCTTTTCTTTTCATTTAATCACCGAGTTAAGAAAAAACTTAACTATTACAATTAAGGGTTATTTTCCTTTATATACTATTCCTTATTACTATTATACTCTTCCATAGAACTGGATTTTGAAAGGCTAAAGAGCTTTCTAGAGGAGTTATAGATTATTGATATTAATCATCGTATGGGCTCTTTTTCAGAATTTTTTGAGTCATGGATAAGACCTGTTTTGCTATCTCCTCGTTTACACCTATTTTCTTCATAATTTCCTCTTTTGTTGCATTAGATATATTTTGTAGATTTTTGTATTCTTGAAAAAGCATTGAAACCTTAGCTTTCCCTATTCCCTTTATTTTTTCTAAGGCAGAATCTTTAACTGATTTTAATCTCAATGTCTTATGGTAATTAATTGCAAAACGGTGTGATTCATCTCGCACATATTGAACTAAACGTTGCACACTAGAATCTTTTTCAATACTTAGGGGGTCATCTGACCATTTAGTATAGATTTCCTCTTTCTTCTTAGCGATGCTTATAATTGGTACATCAATTTTGAGTTTTTTTAGTACCTTAATAGCAATATTTAGTTGTCCTTTTCCACCATCAATGATAAGTAATTGAGGTGAAGGATCATTTTTCAAAGCCTCAGACTTATATCTTCTAGAAATAACTTCCTCCATCATTGCATAATCATTTGGTTCAGAATAGGTTTTTCTAATTCGAAAACGTCTATATAATTTCTTCTGAGGTTTACCATTCTGAAAAACAACACAGGAACCAACAGAATGTTCTCCTCCGAGAGTAGAAATATCATACCCGTGAATGATTTCAGGTAAGTCTGATAGCTGAAATTGTTTCTGCATTTCCTCTAGAACATTTTCGGATTCTTTCAGATATTGAACATCTCGTTTATATTTCTGCATCTCACTACGAGCATTTTTTTCTGCTATCTTACACAATTGCTCTGAAACAGTGTTTGTAGGATATTTTATGGGTAATTCAATATTTATTTTAAAACGATTTGTAAAATTCTTATCTAGTAAAATTGAAAATTTTGGTTTTTCTTGACCATAAATAAATGCTAACACTTCACCTAGTTTCTTTAACTTCCCGTCCTCTTTTGGAAAAACATCGTTCATGATGTTATGTATGCGATACGCTCTAATTTCTAATTTGCAGAAAGCTATGTCATCCTCTTCCTCAATATAAGCCAATACATCTACATTCTTTCTTACAGATTTAAGATCTTCTTGAATATTCAAAATTGTACGTACAGCTCGAGTGAGGTCTCGTAAAGATGCTGCTTTTTCATAATTTGAATCCTTTGAAGCTACCCACATCTCTTTTTCAATATTATCTAATAGTTGAGCTACATCTCCCCTGAGAAAAGAAATTACATTTTTGGCTGTTTTTCGATATTCTTCTGAAGTAATATCGTTCTTCCAAGGAGCTAAACATCTTCCCAACCTTGCCCGCATACATCGAATTGTAGAACCTTTTTCTCTGATTCTTTCAAAATTTTTACCACAGTTACATATTGGAAATAACCTTAAAACCAATTTAACTGTCTGTCTGAGCATCGTGTTATTAGTAAAAGGACCGAAGTATACACTCTTACTTACACGTGAATCTGTTTCTCTAACAATAAGTATCTGAGGGAATGTATCTTCCATAGTTATTCTAACAAGTAAATTAGACTTATCGTCCTTTAGCATGCTATTAAGTTTAGGAGATAGTTGTCTTATCAATTTCCTCTCTAAAATCAATGCCTCTGATTCATTTCTTACTAAAAACCAATTAACTCTATGAGCTAATTCTTGAAGTTTGTCTTCTTTTGGAAGAGAGGTGGTTTGGAAATGTTGTTTAACTCTGTTCTTCAAATTCTTGGCTTTACCTACGTAAATTACCTTTTCATCTTTATCTTTAATTAAATATACTCCTGGGTCGTCCGGTATCTCTTCAAGATCAGAGAAAAGACTCATTTAGAGCTCACCATTTTTTCAAGTTCTTTAATTTTATCTCTATAGATAGCAGCTTTTTCGAAGTCTAGTGTTCCTGCTGCTTCTGCCATTCTTTCTTTTAAATCATCGATAATAAGGAAGATATCTTCAGTTGCTAAACCATCCGGAACGTCTATTTTCTCTTCTTCCTTTGGAGTAACTTGCATCAAATGTTCTACGATTGATTTGACTTCTTTTTGAATAGTAGTAGGTTTTATGCCGTGCTTATTGTTATATTCTTGCTGAATAATTCGTCTTCTATTATTTTCACTAATCGCTTGTTTCATGGAATCTGTCAATTTATCAGCATAGAGAATGACACTCCCATGAACATTTCTACTTGCTCGTCCCATAAGTTGAATCAGTGATCTCCTCGATCTTAGAAATCCTTCTTTATCTGCATCAAGTATAGCTACTAAAGCTACCTCAGGAAGATCTAAACCTTCTCTCAATAAATTAATTCCAACTACTACATCATACTTTCCAAGTCTAAGGTCCTTCAATATCTCTATTCTATCAAGAGTATCAACTTCATGATGTAGATAAATTGATTTTATTTTCATCTCTAGCAGGTAATCAGAGAGCATTTCTGCGCTCTGTTTTGTTAGTGTAGTAACTAGTACCCTTTCCGCTTTAGCTACTCTCTGATTTATTTCGCTAACTAAATCAAGTATTTGCCCTTCATTACGTCTGACATCTATTTTAGGATCAATAAGTCCTGTGGGTCGAATTATCTGTTCCACAATTTGCTGAGAAAACTTATGTTCATATGGCCCAGGAGTAGCACTTGTAAAAACAACAGTTCTCATATATTTCTCGGTTTCTTCAAATCTAAAAGGTCTGTTATCAGCTGCTGATGGAAGCCTGAAACCATGATCAATTAGATTCTTTTTTCTTGAAAAATCTCCCCCATACATACCATGAAGTTGGGGAATTGTAAGATGTGATTCATCTATAATTAATAGAAAATCATCTGGGAAGTGATCAAGAAGAGTAAAGGGTTTTTCTCCTGGTTTTCTTCTGTCGAAGTGACGGGAATAATTTTCTATTCCAGAACAGCCTCCTGTTTCTCTTAGAAGTTCTAAATCATAAAGAGTCTTCTGTCTTAGTCTATGGCTTTCTACAACTTTACCCTCTTTTTGGAATTCAGCTAAACGCATATCAAGTTCTAATTTAATATCGCCTAAAGCAGATTCGAAGAAAGCATCATTTGCAAGATATTGTGTACCTGGAAAAATCGACATTTGAGGATATTCTTTGATTTTCTCTCCAGTGACTGGATGTCGAGCTGTTAAACGTTCTATTTCGTCTCCAAAGAACTCAATACGATAGACATAATCACCATAAAGCGGAAAAATATCTATGGAATCTCCTCTAACCCTGAAATTTTTACGTTCAAGACTGATATCATTTCTTTCATACTGATTCTTCACTAATTCTAACATTAAATCTTGACGATCAAGATTCTCTCCTACACTTAATGCTATACGTCTAGAACGATAAACATCGGGATGACCTGTTCCATAAATACAAGACACTGAAGCACAAACAATTACATCATCCCTGGTAGCCAAAGCTTCAAGAGCCGTATGTCGTAAGCGTTCAATTTCGCGATTGATATCTACATCTTTTTCGATGTAAAGATCTTTGGAAGGCAAGTATGCTTCAGGTTGATAATAATCATAAAAGGAAACATAATAGTTAACACTTGCTGATGGAAAAAGCGTCTTAAATTCTCCAAACAACTGGGCAACAAGGGTTTTATTAGGACCAATAACCAAGGTTGGTTTCTTTATTTTATCAATAACACGTGCCATGGTCATAGTTTTACCAGATCCAGTAACTCCAAGGAGAGTTTGTTTTTGATGTCCTTTCTTTATTCCATCAACTAGTTTTTCTATTGCCTTTGGTTGATCCCCTCTAGGTTTTAAGGGAGTCTCAATGTCTAGTGTCATTATCATCTTTCCTATCTATTTCAAATTAAAAAGGATGTTTATTTTGAAGAAAGATTTCACAATATAAAGTAGATATTTCTCTTTCTAAATGTAACAGCTATGTAATACACTCTTTAAAAAAGATATTTGACAATTAACATTATATGGAATTCATAAATTACTTCGACATTCCGAAAGACGAATTAGAAGATCAAAATATTATGAGTTACTTAGAAAAACTTTACAGAAGTATTGAAGCTCCCCATGGAAGAGTTCGTGCTTGGTACTCTTTACCTCATGAAGATAAAGATATGAAACGTATCTGTGTTTTCTACTCAATTGACCAAATGAAAGAAAGAAAAGTAGTCAGGTAGAGTAATACAAAAATTTTCTAGCCTTGCTTACCGTTTATTGTAGTTTTATATACTCAAATAACGATTCTATAATAATAATGATTGTTACCACAGAGACAGATCAAGTTTTTTACGAAGAATCTGAAGTGATAAATCCCCACCAAAAGAGAGCTTTGAAACTGATAGATTCTGACAACCTTAGAGAAAGAATGATGGGATTTGCCTTAATATCAACATGTTTTCATCTTTGTGGTCTAGAAATACAAGAACATACTGAAAAGAAATGGAAACAAGAAAAAGACTTGAATGAAATAGGAAAAGAGTTTGTGGATTTCTGCACAGACAAATTTAGAAGGAGAAGGTTCTAGTTTTCCTCCTCATCAAGTGGGAAATATACAGGAAAAATCAATCTAGCGAAATTCTGGTAGAGTTCAACGCTATAATCTTTTTGCTCAATTAATCCTTCCAATTTAACAATTTCTGATTCTGAATATCCTTTCATTTCAGGTAGTTTATCTACTTCTGCAAAATCCATTATCTTACAAATAGTCTCCCCTAACTCTTCTAATTCAAGGTAAGATTCCATTACAATATGCATATGATCGGTTAATTTTCCGACTTGTTCTTCCTCTTTAACTGAATTTGCAATTCTGACAACGGAGAGTATTGCTGCTCTTCTTGTGATATAATCTCTTGCATAAACTACGTTTTTAAGTGGATTAAGAACATCAACATCATCTAAATAACCAATTGCGCGTATAGCTGCATATTGAAGATCATAATCACTTTCTTCCAAAATCTTAACTAAGTAAGGTTTTGAACCATAATCTTTCAGATGACCTAAAACTTCCAAAGTAGAAAGTTTAAT
This sequence comes from Candidatus Heimdallarchaeota archaeon, assembly GCA_030603365.1. GTDB lineage: Archaea > Asgardarchaeota > Heimdallarchaeia > Heimdallarchaeales > Heimdallarchaeaceae > UBA460. The sequence continues at coordinate 163,620 of JAUVXV010000004.1, read as the reverse complement.
TGCCAAAGAGCTATTTTCAATTAGATTATGAAGGTGATTAAGAACATTCTTTTTGATTTCTGGATATTTAGAAGCTAATTCTATAATGGTAGCTGCTGCTGCATTTCTCACATTCCAATCCGAATCCTCAATCAAAGGGTAAATTCTTTTAATATCCTTAGCTTTTCCTCTTCTTCGTATGAAAAGAGAGAAATATGCACGATCTAATGGATCTTCACTTTTTAGTTTTCTTCCTATTGTTAATCCGCGTAAGAAATCTAGGAAACTCATAATTCAAACAACCCCTCCTTTATTAGATAACTAATAGCACCTCGTTGAGGTTGAGTCAACTTTCTGAGATGTGTATAGTCAATATTTCTAATTTCGAATTTTGCTTCCTTTTCCTCGTCTAAATCAAACTTATATGCATCCTTTCTTTTTGTCACTTGAACTGCCCTGGTTATAACTGGTAAGTTATATGGCGAGAGAGATTTATACTTGGCCTTGTGGACTGCAAATAAAGTAGCAACATGAATTCCTCCAACTTTCTTAAAGACAATCACATCAGCAAAAGCAGGAAGAATTGTTTTGAAATCATCTCTATAAAGAGACATATGATTGTGAAGAATGACTAATTGATCTATTCCAATACCATAATCATTAGCCTCAAAAACATATACTTTCTTGTTATCCACTTTAACATATCCTTTAAAAGAAATACTTGGATTTTCATCAAGAAGTTGACCAAAAGTAGAATATTTTCTTCTGAAAACTTTACTTACGTATTCTTCTATCTGCCTCCATCCATAAGCATAGACAGACCATATATCTGACCATCTACTTATTGATGAGTGCCAATGATCTACAACATATTCTGAATGAGCATTTTTGTTAACTGCCAATAAATCCTTTATTTCATCCCAAGTAAATTCTTCAAGAAACTCTATATCAGATTTGTAGGAGAATAATTTAGAAAACATCTCCTTTTCATCTTTATATTTAGTAAGAAGTTTGTTAATAGCTACTTGACTGAAAACTCCTACTGGAGGAGCTAAAAATGCTTTTAATCCATTTGGATATATTATGGATCTATCTTCATGTCTTTTTGGAAGCTTGTATTCATCTTTCTTTAACAAGTATTCTATTGCTTTTTGTTGTATATAATGAGCAAATCCTTCATCTATAATATCGTGAAGATGTTTCTTTCTTGCAGTTTTTGCTCGTTCTCCTATGAGATTTATTGCTTCAATTGAAAAGTTATTGAACAGAGTATACTTTCTTGCTTCTTCAGGAGGAGTATAGAAATCGTCCACACCTGCTTCTGTAAATAATCTTATTACACCAATTAAATCTTGGAAATACTGCCAAGCCCAAACATGTTTGTCTTTTGATACTTTATTCAACTGGAAAACATTGTTACTCATTAGTTCCTTGAGTATAACATCCAATTGATATAGTTGAGCCAAAACTCTCGCTGAATTTGATTCAGTTTTCTCATTCATAAGAGCATGAGCAAAAGCATGAATAAGCATCACTCTTAAGGTCAGTTCTTCCTCCATTGTTAGTTCGTAGGAGGGTACTGATAGATAAATTAGTGTAGGAAGAGAATTATAGACAGTTTCTTTTCCAGTAGGAAGAAATTCACTTATCCTTGCAGATCTAAGATTTGTTATCTGCTCAGAAGTTAGTATAGCTTGAGGAGTTCCTGTGACCTCTACCACTCGATTAACAGAAACATGCATTTCAGGGTCAAGAAAAATAAGAACTCTATAATTTTCAGGAGTTTCTCCTACAAGAGTTTTGAAATCCTCACGAGCATTTTGATAAACAACAATTATCTCCGCAAGTTCTTCTTTAAGCATATAAAATACTCTCCCTTAGTATCTGTTCTCCAAGATTCCTAACTTGGGCTGGGTCTACTAATATAGGCCTTGTGATTCCTTTCAGCATTCTTTTGGTATGTATATAGATTTCCTTGTTTCTTAGTGAATCTGGCCCCATTAAGAAATAAGACACATTCCAGTTTCTTGACCGGTCATTCTTTAAACTTGAAAAGATTCCGTTAAGTTGTAGTAAGCATTCTATAGTATTTGGTCTAGTTTTAGTATCAATCTCATCGAAATACTTCTTGAGTTCTTTATTTGTGCGGTGCTTGAAGGGATAAGAAGGCACATTAGGCATTCCATCTGTTACAATTGTGAACTGAACGTCAATATCTTTCTCTATATATTGACTTTTTGCATGCTCAATCGCAGCGAGAACGCTTTGAACCATATATGTTTTTCCACGTGCTTCAGCTGTGAGTAGAAGTTGCTCCATGTTGTTATCACCATCTATAACTGTAGGATTCTTTCTAATAGGAACAACAGCAAGTTTGAACATATCATAGCTTTTCCTTTTTCTTCTGTTGAGTGTCTTGAAATAGTAGTATAAACTGAGACTAGTAAGAAGTGCCCCATCTAAACGAGACATCCCTCCTTCAAAAACACTTTTCCGCATAGATTGGCTCATATCAACAATTAGATACACTAAAGATCGACGATCTTTCTTAACTCTCATTATATCTTCTTGTTTCACTTTAGTAGGAGGAACAGATTGAGAACTTAATATCGCTCTACGATAAGTTTCTTTTAATCTAATTGTGCCTCTAGGGCGCTTTTGAACTTCATCAATTGGTGCAACAGATATTTGTTTCACTAAATATCTACCGAGGATTTTCCCTAGAAGGTCCATGACACTTTCTCGTGAGATTCTCTTTTTCCTTCCAAAAGCATCAGTAATTTCAATATCTACAATATCCTTCAGTTGATTGAGTTTTTCTGCTAAACGTTGAAGGTCAACAGACCCTTCATGTTTTATTTCCTTCAGAAGTTCCTGAATATACTTTAGAATATCTTCTACTGTTTGAAGTTCGTTACGATTTACTCTTTCCAAAACATCTGGAAGTACGCGTTCACCAATAAAACGAAGGAGTTTAATTTCATTAACTAGTCGTTCTTCTTCAGCAGCAGTCAAGTATGTATTCATAATTTTCTGTATTATGTTTTCTACTGCAACAGCATTTTTAGAAGCAATGGATAAAACTGCACCTTCACGAGAACTTCTACCCAAATGTGGATTTCGCCATAATTTTAACACTTGAGCAGCATCTTCAAACTCAAGAACAAACTCTTGGTTACTGTAGTGTTGCAATGGATCAGCAAATTCTGCTTCAGTTACGAAATTTATTCGATGGGGCATTTTATCAACTCTGCAAAGTTAAAGTAAGATCACCTTAGATATAATCTACCTTTAGTAACTGTTCATATGATAATTGGAGTTTTTCCACTATTTTGTTACGAATATTCTCTTTGAATCTATCAAGACCTTCAAACTTTACAATGAGTTCTGACATTTCAGCATCACTTAAAGCTTTCATTTTTGAAATGTCTTCTGATATATCTTTAACATTGATTGAGACTTCAGCTTCCTTAATGGCTGTTCGTAAAACGATTTTTAATTGTTGTAAAGCATCATTTATCATTGAAGCAGGAACATCATATGCACCCATAGTGTTTCGTATTTTTTCCAGTGTTATAACGTTTATATCTGAATCTTTGCCTTCTCTTATTTGGAACAACACAGTTTCTCCAATGATGTTATTCATAGTACGAAGGTCAATATGTGGGTTCCTTTGTGGGTCGTGAACTTCATCAAGACCTGAGTAAAAATCATTACGAGCCAATCTACTTTCAGAACGTAATCCTTTGGTCTTAAGTGATTCAGGAAGTGAATTGTTTCCCAAGAAAGCCAAGAAATCCAGTGCTAGTCTGCTTACATAGTCAGTTGCTTCTTTTCCAAGTTCATGCAATTGAATAATTGAAGGATTAGCAGTAATTTTCTTTCTTGTTAGAACTAATTGTTCATCGAACATATCTTTGAGGATTTGTTCTCTGCTTTCTACTGAACGTGCGGGCCAAAGAACTTCAGGAATACGATTGATAATAGGTTGACTTTCTTCTCCAAAAACTGTTAAAGGAGCATTTGAAGTGAAAAGAACTGCACCATCGATATAAACTGGTTCTCCTTGAATGTTATACTTGATACCCATTGGTTCTTCAAGAAAACCCATGAGGGATTCTAGCAGACTAAGTGGGAGTCTTTGGATTTCGTTAACTACAATGAATCCGTGAGATAGAACTCCTACTTTATGTGAAGTAGCTGCAAATGTTGTTGAAGTATCTTTTCCGAATAATTCTTCTAAGTTTTCAACTCCAGCCAATAACATATAAAGACTTTCAGGATCAGTTCTTGGGTCTAGTTGTGATCTACGAACAGTTGTTTTACCTGCTTCCAGTTTTCCTAATCTACTTACTATTTCCTTTGGAGAAATTTCTAGAACACTGTTGGTGTTATCTAGTTGAACAACGTTTCCATCTTTTGATAGAATAGTTTCAATGTTATTCCTACAATAAGGACATAGGGATTGCATAACACGAATACCAGCAAAAGGATTTGCAGGAAAGTTTTCTATAATATCAATGATATATCCAGCATCTTCTAAAAATGGACAATCAGCTATGTGGTATTTGAAATTGTTGATTTCTCTGACTAAATGGTCAAGTAGTACTCTAGCAAACAGTGTTTTAGCTTCACCGGTTGGACCTGTAAGTAGAACCTTTCCACCAACTGCGAGTTTATCCATCACAAGGTTCTTACCTACTTCGTTTCCTCTTACGCTAACATCTTTTAAAACTCTGTCTCGGAATTCAGGATTCATTAAAATCGATCTAACGGAAAATCCTTCATACCCGTCTTTCATTAAATTCTGTATTGAGAGTGTCATTAGAGGTACCTCTTTTATTATACATCTAGATCATTTTCTTCTTCTGTAGTGATCTGAATTTCTACAGGTTTAATTTTTAATAATAATTTTTCTTTTTCTTCCCATGACTTAACATAGCCTATATGAATTACCTTTTTCAGCCACTTTAGTGCTTCAATTATAGATGGCACTTCTGGTGTCTCAAAGAGATTCCAGAGTCTATCTGTTAATCGAATCAAAGAAAGATTTTCTATTAATTCCCCTCTGGATAATGCTCCTTGTAAATTTGAGTTATATGCGCAGAGAGCAATAGGTAAATTCTGAGTTTCAGCATTCCAGACGATTTTCTCCCAAAGGAAATTTCTTTCATGTTTTATCATTTCTTCTTTTGTTGAATCAATGAAATACAGTAAGCCTTCAAATGGAACAAATAGATTATGTTTGAATTTAAAGTTCAAAGCATAAGGCAGTTCTACTAAAGAGTTATCAATGATAAACTCATTAAGAGATGTTTCTGATTTAGTTAGTAGAGCCCGATTCCTAGTAGCAGGATTATTATCTCCTAAAACAAGGATAGAAACTTCTGGGTAGCCTAGTTTCCTACGAATTGAACGTCTGAAATTCTGAATGAAGTTAGTCATTGGGCTTCGCTAAAGAGCATGAACTTTGAATGTTTAAGAATGTTATGACTTTAAAGATTTTTAAAATACTAGAGTAAAAGTTTAGAATTATAATGTTTTAGAACTTAATAATGGAACAAAAACGAATTCTTAACATAGTTATAGGAGGGATTGAACGCAATAATAAGTGGTTACTTATCAAAAGAAAAAGGGGAGACTATCAACAAAAATGGGCTTTAGTTGGAGGAAAAATGAACTTTGATGAAGGAATTAGAGAAGCACTTCTTAGAGAAATACAAGAGGAAACAGGCTTATCTGTTAAATGGAAGGGGATAAAAGCTATTTTGAATGAGAAATTGAAAGACGGGATAACTGCTAAAACACATAAACAATTCTTAATTATTCTTTGTTTAACTATAGCAGATTCAGATATATTGAAAGAAACTGCCGAAGGAGAATTACGATGGTTTACTAAAGAAGAAATATCTGTCGAAAAAGAGAATATTATTCCATCTGATTATTATATGATTACCCAACTATTAGGTAGAGAAAAGATGAACTCCATTATAGAACTAGATTTGTTTGAGAATGATGATAATTTAAGAATCGGCACATTAACTGAATATTAACTAAAAACATCATTACTTGCTTATAATCTCGTTGAATTCTTTGGGGTTAATCTTTGAACCACTAATAACTAAAACCACAGTCTTTTCAATGAATTCATCTTTCTTCTTCAGAAAAGCAGCTATACTTAAAGCTCCAGCTCCTTCAATTATCATATTGTGCTCAGTCATAACCAATCTTATTGCATTTTTAATTTCATCTTCTGTAACCAGTTCATAATCGTCTACATATTTTTTACAAAAATCAAATGTTATTGAATTGGGTTCGATTCCTCCAGCTGTGCCATCAGATAGAGTGGGTTCAGATTTCATCTCAATAATAGTTCCCGCTTTAATTGATTCATACATCACTGGGGAATTTTGTGGCTGACATCCAATTATGTGAATAGCATCTCGCTTGTTTTTCATATAGCAAGCTATTCCTGAGATCAAACCTCCACCACCTATTGGAACGAAAACACAATCTATTTGTGCTAAATCTTCTTCAAGTTCAACTCCTATAGTTCCTTGTCCCGCAATAATATTCACATCGTTGTAAGGAGAAATAAATGGCAAACTCTGTTCTAAAGCAAAATTTCTAGCAAAGACTTCAGTTTCTACACAATCAGTTCCATAAAATCTAATTTCTGAACTACATTCCTTCAAAGTATCAGTTTTTGCCTGAGATGCATTTTCTGGCAGAAATATTAGTCCATTAAGATTTAACTCTTGTATAACGTGTGCAAAAGCATTACCATGATTTCCAGAAGAAGAAGTTACAAAATCAGTTATATTTTGTTCCTCATAAAGAGAAAGTATTGCATTGAAAGCTCCTCTTATCTTGAATGAACCAGTTTTTTGAAGGTTTTCAGATTTCAAATAAACATTACAATTTCCTTGTTCACTAAGATAAGGAGAATGTATTAGAGGTGTTTTATCTATATGTTTTCTAACTCTTTTCTCAGCAATTAAGATTTCTTGTAATAAATTCATACTTTTCAAGTACATTACAGTCGATTTCTATTTAAGTTTTAAAGATACATACCATTTAATGAATGAATCTGAAATGAATATCAATAAAACGAAAATCATTCTCTTGGGAACAGGAACTCCCAATGCATTTCCTGAAAGATCTGGTTCGTCAATCGCAATAATTGTTAGTGAAAGACCATATCTTGTCGATTTTGGTCCCGGTGTAATAAGGCGTGTTAAAGCTGCAAGTATTGATCCTGTAAAAATAGAAACTGCATTTTTAACTCATCTTCACTCAGATCACACAATCGGATATCCTGATTTAATCTTTACTCCATGGGTTTTGGGTAGAAAAAAATCACTTGAGGTATATGGCCCTGAAGGGTTGAAACACCTAACAGAACACATTGTTGAAGCATTCAAAGAAGACATAAGAGAAAGAATTGAAGGTTTAGAACCTATAAATCATGAAGGAACTCAAGTTAATATTCACGAAATTAGCCCAGGTCTCATCTATTCTGATATTCATCTAAGAGTGGAAGCTTTTCCTGTTAATCATGGTTCCTGGACAGCATATGGTTTCAAATTTTATACTCCTGATAAAACAATTGTGATTTCTGGAGATACAGCACCTTCAGAAGAGCTTGAGAAACAAGCGAAGGGATGCGATATTCTGATTCACGAAGTATACTCTGTTAATGGGTTGCGAAAAAGACCCAAAGAATGGCAAGAATATCATAAAAACGTACACACATCAACTCATGAGTTAGCGGAGATAGCTTCAAGAGCAGGACCTGAACTATTAATCTTATATCATCAACTCTTTTGGGGCATATCCCAAAATCAACTTCTTGATGAAATAAAGGAAAGATATGATGGAAAAATTATTTCGGGAAATGATTTGGATGTCTTTTAGTCATGAATCTAAAAGTCAAGATATGAATTAAATGGTGAGTAAAAAATGGGAATTATTGAAGATATATCAGAACTTATTGGAAATACGCCTCTTCTAAGAATGAAGAGAACCTTTCCAAGTAGCACTATATATGGGAAATGCGAATTTATGAACCCATTAAGCATAAAAGATAGACCCGTTCTTCAAATTTTTATAGATGCTGAAAAGGAAGGTAGGTTGAAACCAGGTGATACTGTTATTGAATGTACAAGTGGGAACACTGGAATGGCAGTGGCATTTATTTCTTGTATCAGGAATTATAAAGCAATTTTAGTTATGTCTGAAATACAAAGTATTGAACGGCGTCAGATTTTAAGTGCATTGGGAGCACAACTAATCCTAACCCCTGCTGAGTTAGGTACAGAAGGATCGCGTAAGAAACTAAAAGAAATATTAGAAGAAAACCCAGATTTTTTCTATGTAGGACAGCATGTGAGTCAATCAAATCCAAAAGCACATTATCTTACTACTGGTCCCGAAATTTGGCAGGATACAGAAGGAAAAATAGATATTCTTATTGCAGGTTTAGGAACAGGAGGTACTATTTGTGGAGCTGGAAGATACCTCAAAGAAAAAAATCCCTCTGTAAAACTTATAGCGGTTGAACCTCACGAATCACCCTATATTTCTAAGGGGATTTTCAATCCTCATAAAATGATGGGAACAGCTCCAGGTTTTATACCAGAAACACTTGACAAAGAGATAATTGATGAAATTTTCCTTGTAAAACAAGAAGAAGCATTTAACATGTGTAGGCGTATAGCAAAAACAGAGGGGATTTTGGTAGGAATTAGTTCGGGAGCAGTAAGTGTAGCTGCAGAGAAAATTGCTCAACGTCCTAGTAGTAAAGATAAAACTATCGTGACCATACTGGCTGATACTGGTCAGAGATACCTAAGTGTTGAGAATCTGTTTCGTTAAAAATCAAGAATGGTGGGGCAGGCAAGATTCGAACTTGCGACTTCCTCCACGTCAAGGAGGTATCATAGCCAGGCTAGATCACTGCCCCTATTACCGATAGGCTAATGTCATCTTTTTCTTTCAAGGTTGCTTTAAATATTTTTTGTTACCAAGCTTAATTGTTGTTTATCTAACACAGATTGCTATAATATTACCTATTAGATTAGATAGACATTTTTCATTCTAATTATTAAGATATACTTGTAAAGAACACTCTAAAAAGCGTAGAATCAGTATGAAAAATAAATTTGGTTGATACTTTCGATATTTTCCGACTCAAATACAGATTCTATACATTTTCTTTATATCTTATAACACTAGGCAACATTTATAAAAACTTCAACAGTCTTTCTATAAAAGAATAGATGATTCTATTCATTCCACTCGAGTGATAAATTATGGATAAAAGTGTAGCAATTTCTCTTAAAATTGTTGGTTTTGCTCTTATTTTTATCGCAGCTTTTGTACCTTTGTATGGTCTTGATTTTGATTCAACTTCTGCAGAACCAGAACCCATTGTACTTGAAAATACACAAATCATTGTAGGTAATTTAACAGCAGTTTATTATGATGGTGGCTTTGCATATGTTTTGAATTCTGATTCAGGATTAGTTATTGTAAATGTAACTGATGCACAGACAATAGACATTATTGGAATTTACAGTATAACGGGTAGTTCCAATGGTATATTTGTTGCAGATAATGTTGCTTACATTGCTGATACCAATACAGGGTTACAAACTGTAGATGTAACAGATCCAACAACACCAACAAGTTTAGGAACTTATAGCATCGCTGGCGGTGCGAACAATGTATATGTTTTAAACGACTATGCTTATGTTGTAGATTCAACAATAGGATTACAAATACTTGATGTAAGTACTCCAGCAACACCATCTCAAGAAGGCACATACAGTATTTCTGGTGATGTAAATAGCGTAGTAGTTCAAGAGGACGTTGCATATGTTGTAGATTCAACAGTAGGATTACATGTCTTGAATGTGAGTGATCCAACCGATCCAACTTTAATTGGAACATATGAAGCAGGTAATCCTGTGTATGATGTTGATGTTCAAGGTGATTATGCATATATTGTAGGTGCAAACTTCGGATTGCAATCTGTTAACTTGACAAATCCAGAAGTCCCAATATTCGGGAATCAATATGATGTTTCAGGAGATGTTAAAGGGATAGATATAGATAATGAACACGCCTATATTACTGATTCAAGCTATGGGTTACACATTGTTTCAATTATTAACCCAGTTGTTTTACAAAGTGCAGGTTCATATAACACTTCTGCAGAGTCAGTTGCATTGTTTGTTATAGATGGATATGCATATGTGGCTGAATCAGGAACAGGTTTAGAAGTTTATAGTGTGAGACCACGTTACAATAAAGATAGTTTTGGAAACCTTGTTGAAATATATAGTTTTAGTGTTGATTATAGACTCATAACCTATGACAGCGCAGATAACATAACACAAGCAAGATTTTTACAAGCAGAAACACCTAGTAGCATAATAATCTTAGCAGCTGCTGTTTGGTTTACTATTCTCTTTGCTCTTATGGCGATTGTTTTAGGACAAGTATTCCAAAGTGGAGAGTTAAAATCAAGAGGTATAATTGCCGATATAGCCGGTGGTATTCTCTTGCTTACATCGCTTGTAGCCGCAATTCTAGCGATGAATAGATCGATGATAATTGCTGCTGGAAGATATGAAGCGATTATTTCTGGACAAGATGCGATAACCTTCAGCCCGATAACCTTTAATCCTAATGATTCGAATCCTGCTTTCTTCAACATAGCTCTTACAGGAACTATTGAACCAGGTTTCTATTTGTTTGTGATAGGAATCTTTGTGATGCTCACAGGTATTTTCTTACCCGTTGACTGGCAAAAACCCTCAGATTCAACAATGACTAGAAGAGTAGGTGAGACTGGTGTAATTAAATGGATTAAGAATGTTGCTACTTTAAGATTAACAACATATATTACAAGAAGATTGCTGACCCTCATTCCTCTGTTCATAGCGATATGTGTTATGACATTTGTAATGGTTAGTGGAATGGGAGACCCAGTAACTTTACTTCTTCTAGGAAAACAAAGAGTAACGGAAGCAGATAGATTAAATCTGACGCGGAAATTAGGCTTAGATCAACCAATCTATGTACAATTTGTAGTTTGGTTTTACAACCTGCTTCACGGAGATATGGGAACTAGCTTCCAATCTGGTCAATCTATTAATGACATGATTGGAGGATTAGTTTGGGAAACACTAAAACTTCAATTGGCATCATTTGTGTTTGCCCTCTTAATAGCAATTCCTCTAGGAATTTTAGCAGCAAAAAATCAAAATTCATGGATTGATTCAGCAGCTAGTGCATTTGCACTATTAGGTCTTTCAATGCCAATTTTTGTGTTTGGATTATTATTGATTTACATATTTAGTGGATATGGTCTGGGCTGGTTCCCAGCTGCAAAAGCTCATCGTGTACCAGCACCCATGCCAGTATTCAGTGATACGAATTGGAGTTTATTCTGGTCAGGGAATATGTCTACGTGGTGGGCGAATGTGTCGGAAAGATTGTTAGATTCAATGCTCCATATGGTCTTACCAATCATTGCATTAACATTTGCATCTATTGCATTATATACCAGATTGGTTAGATCAACAATGCTTGAGGTTCTTCGACAAGATTATATTTTATCAGCTAGAGCAAATGGACTTTCAGAAAGATCCATTACTTGGAGACATGCTTTCAGGAATGTTTTAATTCCAGTTGTTACTTACATTGGACTATTTCTAGCTACAGCACTTGCAGGAGCTCCAATCACTGAAACACTCTTTACGTGGCCAGGATTAGGATTCAAGTATGTAAGCGCGGTGATCCTATTAGACTTTCCAATGATACTGGGAACGACAGCATTGCTTACAATATTAATATTACTAGGAAATCTGATAACAGATATTGTTTATGTGGCAGTAGACCCTCGAATAGAACTATGATAAGGTGGATGAAAAATGCAAAGAGTAGCAGCAGAAACAACAAAATTATCTTTCGCTGAAAGATTAGACGAATATCTAGTAGAAAACAGATTACCTAAATCAATGTCTTGGGTTGGCAAACTAGCAATACTTTGGAAACATTACTATCTAAATTATATTGTAGAGTTTTTAGGTATTGTATTAGTAGTTGGAGTTATTGTACCACTTTTTGGGGTCTCAGTAAAGAATGTCGGCTTTGGATCAGCAACAGGTTGGTATATGTACTTCATTTTCGTAGTAGTATTGGCCCTAATCTGGGTTGGCGCCAAATTCGCATGGGGATATTACAAAAGAACAACATCTAAGAAAGAAGTTATCATTGCAAAAGATGGAACTCTAAGGGAAAGAAGTCCATCCCAATGGTCACTAGTTTGGAGAAGATATAGTAAAAACAAAGTGGCGATATTATCTGGCGTACTTGTAATTGGAATTACTATCTTAGCAATAGTTTATCCAATAATAATGCCTTTCAGTCCTGTAATGACTGAACCCTTATTCGATGCTTGGAATGGAGGAGGTTCCCTCGCTAATCCTAACTTAAAATATCCTGGAGGAACTGACGTACTAGGAAGAGATGAATTCTCAAGATTATTAGCAGGAAGTGAAGTATCTCTAACTGTTGGAGTATTCTCATCAATACTCGCAGTATTGATTGGAGTTACATTAGGTGCTTTAGCAGGATATTACAGAGGTTGGACAGAAGAAATAATCATGAGATTAACAGATATGTTTCTTGCATTACCATTTCTTGTGATTGCAATTCTAGCTGTTTCCTTCATTAGAAGAGGAAGATTAGTTTTCTTGAGACAAATTCCGCAATCGATCGTTATCATCGTAGTACTTGGTGTATTCGGTTGGGCGGGATTATGTAGGCTAGTAAGTGCGAACACGCGGCAAATTTACAATTTAGATTACGTTAATGCAGCAAGAGTATTGGGGGCGAGTAATAGGCGAATTATCTTAGTTCATATTCTGCCTAATATCTTAGCACCAATTATTGTTATAGCAACAATCTCTATCGCAGGAGGAATCCTTGCAGAAGCAGGATTGACTTTCCTTGGTTTAGGAAGTCCAACGACAATCTCTTGGGGACAGATGGTTAATGATGCACAAACAGTATTGAAAACGAATCCAGAGTTAGCTTTGCTTCCTGGTTTCGCTATATTCTTCGTAGTATTGGCGTTTAACTTACTAGGAGATGCATTAAGGGATGCTTTAGATCCAAGATTGAGAGAGTGATACAAAGTGACCGAAAAACCAATATTAGAACTTAATGATGTATATACCTATTTCTACACCGAATCTGGTATAGTAGAGGCCTTAGATGGAGTATCCTTTGATGTTATGAAAGGAGAACCTGTTGGAATTGTAGGGGAATCTGGCTGTGGCAAGACTGTGACAGCACATTCAACACTCAGAATTCTACCTAAAAATGGAAAAACAATTTCAGGGGAAATAATCTACAAAGGAGTAAATCTACTTGAATTACCAGATCTTCAGATGCGAAGAATTAGAGGAAAAGAGATAGCTATGATTTTCCAAGACCCTATGACAAGCTTAAATCCTATCTTCAGGATTGCTGATCAGATGACAGAAGTTATTGCTCTCCATAGGAAATGTAGTAAGAAAGAAGCATTAGAGCTAGCTATTGAATCGCTAGATCAAGTTGGAATTTCTGAACCTGAAACCCGTATAACTGATTACCCACATCAATTCAGTGGGGGTATGAGGCAAAGAATACTCATAGCAAGAGCACTAGCTCTGCAACCAAGTTTACTAATTGCTGATGAACCCACCACTGCTTTGGACGTAACAATTCAAGCACAAGTTCTTGAAATTATTAAGGAGATGCAACAGAAGCTAGGATTAGGTATGATGCTCATTACACACAATCTTGGAGTAGTAGCTGAAATTACAAAAAGAGTGCACATATTCTACGGAGGTCGAGTTGTTGAATCAGGATATACTGAAGACATATTTCTTAATCCAGCACATCCTTATACATACGCACTTTTCGAGAGTATTCCAAGTTTAGAGAAAGATAAAACACGATTGGTAACAATTCCAGGTAACGTTCCAAGACTTATCAATCCACCAAAAGGTTGCAGATTCCATCCTAGATGCAAGTATGCCACCGAAATTTGTTCTCGTATTCGTCCCCCTGAGCATAATTTTGGCAGGAGCCGTAGAGTTGCATGTCATCACTTTGAAGAATTAGACCTTCATATAGGTGAAGAAACTATGCGTGAGCGAACAATGATAAAGGAGGAAGTCTAAAATGGCATCAACATTTGAAGAATATGAGACTATTGATCTATTCTCCAGCTGGGATGCAAAGACTCAACCAATTATTACTATTGATAACATGAAAAAATGGTTCCCAGTTAGCCAACAATCTATCTTATTTTCTCGAGTTGTAGCTCACATAAAAGCTGTAGATGGAGTAAACCTTTTCCTCAATAAAGGTGAAACTCTTGGTCTTGTAGGAGAATCAGGTTGTGGAAAAAGTACAACTGCAAAAGTTACAGTTAAGCTTGAAAAACCAACTGAAGGATCAGTTTATTTCAAAGGAATAGATATTTTTCAACCTATGACTAGGGAAGAAGAACTTACAGTTAAAAGACAGCTTCAGATGGTATTCCAAGATCCCTATTCCAGTTTGAATCCAAGAAGAATGGTTCTTGATCTAATCAAAGAACCCTTTGACATACATTTTCCAGACATGTTATATGAAGAAAAGGAAGCTAGGGTTCTCGAAATGCTTGCTAAAGTAGGATTAGAAGATTATCATGCTTTAAGATATCCTCACGAATTTAGTGGTGGGCAAAGACAGAGATTAGGAATTGCAAGAGCATTAGCTATTCATCCTGAAGTTATTTTGTTAGATGAACCCGTATCTGCTCTAGATGTTTCAGTACAGGCACAAATCCTGAACCTATTACACGACTTGCAGGGAGATTTCGATCTAACTTTCATGTTTATTGCACATGATCTCAGTGTTATCAAACATGTTTCAGATAGGGTAGCAGTAATGTATCTTGGAAAAATAATGGAAATGTCTCCAACAGGTGAATTATTCCGAAAGACAGGACACCCATATTCGGTTTCACTGCTTTCAGCTATTCCCCGTACAGATCCTCGTCTGAAAATGGATCGTATTATTCTGGAAGGAGACGTTCCAAGTCCAATTAATCCTCCCTCAGGATGTCCATTCCATCCAAGATGTTACAAAGTACAAGAAATCTGTTCTAAAGTAACTCCTGATCTTGAGGAAGTAGAACCTAATCACTATATTGCTTGCCATTTTCCAGAAATTTAACACTCTTTTTTCTTTTCTTTTTCATTTCAGTTCTGATTATTGAATGATTTTTACTAAATAGCGATGTTTTTATCTTGTGTTTCAAATTTCTCTCAATGTATGGTACTCAATATTTCAAAAAAAGATCATACACATTCAAAAGTTTCTTTCAAGATATATTTCGAATGATAAAAAAAACACCTTTGATTCGAGAAACAAAGAAAGCAGGTCGTATTAGTCCACAATTTGAAAAACGCATAATTCTAACAGTAACAGCTGTTAATGGTTGTAGATATTGTGAGTGGGGTCACACTAAATCAGCACTTGATATAGGATGCAGTGAAGAAGAAATAGAGCAAATAATGATTAATGATTTCAGTTCCTGTGATCCTGAAGAAGTTGTAGCTTTAGCTTATGCTCAGTATTATGCAGAAGCTGAAGGAAAAAATACAACTGAAGCATGGCAAAAGGTTCTGGAATTTTATGGAGAAGAAAAAGCTAAAGATATTCAGCTTTTTATTGAAATGATTACAATGGGAAATCTCTTAGGAAACACCTTAGATGCATTTGAGAGTAGATTAAAGGGTTTACCCCCTGAAAAAGGATCTTTCCTCTTTGAGTTGTTTATTTATTCGCTTGCTTTTCCTTTTGTTAAAATCTTTAATAAGAAATATACTACTTGGAAAAATTCTAGTAGCCTTCCTCCAAATTAACCATGTTAATAAACTCTTTTTCCCCTCTTGCAAAACGGCTAATATTTTCTATCTGCTCATCCCATCTTTTTAGATTTCCCATAGGAGAAGCACCTCTGTGTGGGGATAGAACAACATTATCTAGAGAATAAAACGGCTGACTGGATGGGAATTTCTTTCCTTGTTCGTATTCATCAGGTTGATAATTATACCATACATCTATTGCTGCTCCAGCAATCTCTTTCTCTTTCAAAGCTTGGTATAAGCTTGCCTCATCAATAACAGATCCTCTTCCAACGTTAACAAGGAAACTGTTTTTTCCAAGGAGTTTTAGTTCATTTCTTCCGATTAGTCCCTCAGTTTTAGAGGTTAAAGGTACAGCTATAATCAATACATCTATTTCTTCCAAAAACCTATGTAATTCACCAAAGGCGTACTTTGTTACAGATGTACAAAGGGGTTCATTTTGTTTCTTCCAATCTTGCCTAAGTATAGCAAATTCAATATCAAAACCAGAAAGAAATTTGTGAACTCTTCTATTAACAGCACCATAACCTAGCAAACCTACTGTTTTACTACGAAGTGGAATAGAAGTAGCGAAAGAATCTCCTCTTCGCCAGAGTCCTTCAACCATCCAATTATGATGAAGAATGACTTTATTCATCAATGATAGGAGAAGAGCAACAGTATGTTGAGCTGTAAAATAAGCATTACCATGTCCATTAACAAGGATTATAGATTTCTCCTTTGTGGCTTCCTGAAAAATAGGAATAAGATGCTGCACTCCTGCCCCAGGATTAATGAATAACTTCAGATTCTTTGCAGTTTGAAGTAATTCTAATGTTGGTCTCCATCCCATAATAATATCTACCTCTGGTGCTAATTTAAGGAAAGTTTCCGGTTGTGTATCTGGAGGATAGATGAGTTTAACCTGAGGATATTCGCTTAATCCTTGTTCCAAATATTCTTTTAATTTGTCATTCGGTTGCCAAATACAAAGAACATCGACTTCTTTTATGCTCATTAACTATAACAAGAAGAAATCAAATTTGAACGTTTGGTTTATAACTGTCTAAGTACAATATCCTCTGTTCATTGAAAATATAATTTACAAAGCTTGTCCAGATGGAATAAGGCCTGTAATTTTCAAACTTGAAAGAGTTGAGAAATAAAGGTAATCTCATCTAGATGTAAAAACATCTTAAGATAATGGATTAAGTGACTTGAAATGAAATTTGGATATACATTAGAAAATTTTGATGCTAACTTAAAAAGAGATTTTTTGATTGAAACCGCAAGAGTAGCAGAACAAGCAGGTTTTGAATCTCTTTGGATGGTTGATCATATCATGCAATCTGATGAGAAAGGATTAACGATTTATGGTGACACAACTACCGCACTCTACAATAATATTGCTGAACCTTTAACAACGATAGCTTTTCTTGCAGGACATACCAAGAAAATTAAGTTTGGAGTATCTACTCTTGTTCTTCCAATAAGAAATCCCATCATCGTAGCTAAACAACTAGCCACTTTAGATTACTTAACTGATGGAAGAATTGTGATGACATTCGGTGCTGGGTGGAATGAAACTGAATTTGGTTTTCTTGGAGAAAATTTCAAGAAACGTGGTAGCAAACTTCGTGAGAGTCTTCAAATCATTAGAGCCTTATGGAATGGTGAAACTTCATTTGAAGGAGAATATTATCAGTTTCAAAATGTAAGCTTTAAACCATTAAGACCTGAGCTTTCTGAATTACCCTTAATTGTGGCAGGGACGTCTGACTATATGGTAGAAACAGCAATAGAATATGGTGATGGATTACATCCAGCAGGCGCAAGTGGGCAGGAAATCAAACAAATAATTGAGCCTTATCAAAATAGGCTAAAAGATAGAGATTTCTATTTATCAGTTCATGTTGATGTTTATAGAGATACAGATTTAGAACTGCTGATTAATGAATATAAAGAAAATGGAATTCATAGAGTAATACTTGATTTATCCAGAGGAGATATCAAACCAGATGAAAGATTAGAGTTTTTAGGACAATTAAGTGATTATGTCAGAAACTTTTAATCTAATTATGATTCAAAAACTATCATATGATGTTCAATCAAGAATTAATAGATCAGATTAGGGCTGCCTTTCCTAGAGCAGTTACTGATTTCAATGGTCGAAAACGTGCTTTTTTTGATAATGGTACAGCAACGCTTGTTGTAGATAAAGCAGCAGAAGCTGAAGCTGAAGCCCGTATAAATTGTAGTGCAAATGTAGGTGCTATCTTTGACGAATCTAAACAAGCTGAAGTTGTTATTCAGGAAGGGAGAGAAGCAGTAGCTGATTTTCTAAATGCTCCTTCTCCGTCAACCATCGTTTCAGGTGAATCAGCGACATCTTTGTTCTTTAACTTAAGTTATGCTATCGGAAAAGAGCTTTCGGGTTCCGAAAATGTTGTAACTACCGATTATGAGCACTATACAAACATAAGCCCTTGGGTTGAATTGGAAGAACGTGGAAGAATCCAACAAATTCGATATGCGAAGTTGAACATGGAAGAAGGCACTCTTGATATGAAACATCTACAAGAAATAATAGATTCTAACACAAAGGTTGTAACAGTAACATCTGCTTCGAACATGCTTGGAACAAAAACACCGTTAGAAGAAATTGGAAAAATGGCAAAAGAAGTTGGAGCTTACTTCATAGTAGATGCTGTGCATCACATTGCACATGGTCAAACCGATGTTCAAGCTTTAGATTGTGATTTTCTAGTATTTTCAGGTTACAAACTTTTTAGTTCTCATGGAAGTTATCTTTATGGTAAAAAGGAACATCTAGATGCTCTTAAACCCTTCAAAGTGAAGCCTTCAACTAATGATCCTCCTGGGAAGTTTGAATGGGGAACTAGAAATCAAGCAATGTTTGCAGCTATCAAAGGTGTAATTGAGCATTTTCATTGGATATCTGGTGAAGTTCAAACCAACTACGAAGGAAAATATACCGAATATGATGAAAATAAACGCTCTCTAAAGATTGCAATGGATGCAATAGAAAAATATGAAATGGAATTTTCTAGAGCAATACTTGCTGGATTTGATGATATACCTGGTTTACTAGATATGCCCAAGGTGAAAGTTTACGGTCTAACTGATCTAAAGAGATTGAGTGAGAGAGATCCAACATTTTCTTTCGAAGTAGCTAACGTACCTGAGGATGTGATTGTAGCTCGTTTGTGGAAAGAAGGAGGGATAGCTGCCCGTGCAGGTAATTATTATTCCTATGCTCAAGATGTATATAACAAACCAAATATTAACCGAATTAGTTTGGTTCATTATAACACTCTCGAAGAAGTAAAAATATTCCTTCAAGCTTTAAAATCGATAGCAAATAGCTGAAAACAGAGAGAAGAATTATGGCGCCACCCGCAGGACTCGAACCTGCGACCTATCGGTTTATGTAACCGAATGGAAGCTCCATACTGTCTTAACAGCCGATGGCTCTACCAACTGAGCTAGGGTGGCAATATAATAACGGCAATCGTTCTTCTTTCTTTTTCTTTTTAAACCTTTTTTTCTATTCTCTTATTTTACTAGTTACTTTTTTCTAGTGCTTCGTAAACCAAATTGTTAATTTTGTGATGATCTATTGCATAAATCCAATCACTGTTTTCCGGACAAACCTGTGATGGGAAAAAAATTAAACTTGAAGTTGATAGTTTTTTCAACAATAGAAGAGTTGCTGATACAAATTGGTATCCTGCCTTTTAATGAAAAACAGTTACCAGAAGAAGAATATGTTGTTTTCTAATCAAAAAAACAGAAAATCTTTCTTCAGCAACATTCTTAAGAAGAGTTGTGCCAATGCTATATCAATCATTTCAAGGTAAATCTATATGAAACAACAGATTGATGGTTATAAAAGGAATTGGAACAAATATAGTAGAATTATTAGAGAGGGTTTAATCTCCCCTATGGATAAAAACTATGTATGGCTTGGTAAGAAGGTGAATGAAAGAACCAATCCACCATTCCTTGCTAGTATTGTTAAGGTTGATTCTAGTCTTTGGAAGAAAATTCAGGATATACAAGCAGATATTGAGAGAATTGATTCAAGACACGAATTTTTTCACCCAATCTATTTTCACATTACTCTAAGTGAATTTGGCTGGAAAGATCAAGTTGATTATAACAAAATTAAACAAAAAATGGAAGATATTCTTCTTGATTTCTCACCCTTTAATTTGGAGATTAAGGGGTTAAACTGTTTTGAAAGAATAATTTATGCTCAGGTTTTTGATAAAAACCGAGTTCTACGGAGTATTTACAATAGGATGTTAGAAGAATTTTCGTTTCTAGAAAAACGTTTTCCTGAATATATACCCCATATTTCTATTGCTAGAATAACTTCAGAAGAAGCAAAAGAAGTGATAGATCAGGTTGAACAAAGGTATAGAGAAGTGAATATAGGTGAGATGTCTGTAGATGATATCCAAATTGTTTCAGTAAAACCATACTTAAGCGTTGGAAGGATTAAAACTGAAGATAAGATATTTCTAAGGGATTAATACGTATGAAAAATAATGTAGTGACTATCAAAATATTTTTTATAGGACTATGCTGAAAACTCTTTGCTGAAAGCAGCCTCGGTAACTCAGAGGTAGAGTGATTGACTTGTAATCAATTAGCCGGGGGTTCAAATCCCCCCCGAGGCTCCATTAACTTTTTCAAATTTGTTCATTAATAAATCATAATAATAAGTTCCATGATGATAACTTATGAGTAATGGTGAAATAAAGGCTACAAGGTTGGAGAGATCAACTGAACTTCCCACCAAGGTTTCTTATTGGTATTCTATGATGGAAAGTGTAAGAAGAAGACTACTATTAATTGTTGAGAATCTAGAAGAAGAAACTTTTGATTATACACCAAATGAGAAGAATATTGAGACTATTGGAACACTTCTACTACATATTGCTGCCATTGAATGGAGCTGGATTTTTGAGGATATTGATGGTCTAGAAATGGATTTTGAGGAATTTAAGCATGCTTTTGCTTTAAGACCAGAAGTAAATATTCCACAAATTGAGGGTAAAACTAAGCAATTCTATATTGAAAAGCTAACAGAAGTACGAACTCAGGTTTATCACCGATTACTTGAATTAAAGGATGAAGAACTGGAAAAAACTGTTGGTTCTGATACTGAAAAGTATACTATTGAATGGATTCTCTTTCATATTATTGAACACGAGGTATTGCATATAGGTCAGATACTCCTTCTCAAGAGATTATTTGACAGGAAGAACTCAAGTTAAATTTATATTATCTTATCTGAAATATATTTCATCATGATTACTTTTGCTGATTTTGAAAAGGTCGAAATTAGAGTTGGGAGAATTGTTAGTGTTGATGATTATCCCGCTGCACGTAAACCTTCTTACAAATTGGTTGTAGATTTTGGAGAAAATATAGGTTTAAAGAAATCTATTGCACAATTAGTATCCAATTACAATAAAGATGAGTTAAAAGACAAGTATGTTATGGCCGTTGTTAATTTTCCTCCACGCCAAATTGGTCCCTCAAAATCAGAAGTGCTAGTTGTGGGAGTACCAGATGAGTCAGGCGATTGCATCTTAATTAGTCCAGATACTGATGTACCTTTAGGTGGAAAACTCTATTAAACAGACTTATTGTGGAGTTTATTGGTTCTTCAGTACTTGTTCTAGAATGTTTTGTATAAACGTTGATTTGTTTTCAGTATAGGACTCTCTATCGTTTTCAAACTCTTTTGCTAATTTCATTTTCAGTTCCGAATACCGTTTTGCTTCTTCAGGATGGTTTCTTAAATAATCTCTGAAAACAATGTGCTTCTTCCATTCGTAATGGGTTTTGTCCATAACATGAAGATGATGAGTTCTAAAATCCTCTCCACCTTTAACAAACAAATGCCTATCTGGAATCCCTTGTTCCCCTCGATAAATATAACCTACTCCTTCCAAAGGAGCTATGATTTTCTCAATGTTCCTGAGGGAATCAATCGCAACCGCGATATCTATTATTGGTTTAGCCACAATATCTGGAATAGCAGTACTTCCAATATGTTGAATCTCAATTAGGAAATCAGTTATCACTGAGGATATTAGCTCTTCTTCTTGAATATAGAATGCATTCCATTGAGGATTGTATGGTTTTAATTCCACTATCCCCCGCTTTAAACCAATCATATTATCAAAATAGGAGACCTAGTTGTGTTTATATTTCTATCTTTTGCCTTCAAAAATCGAAACATTTCAAAACGGGGTTTCAGATAAGATGAATTAATATAGTATCATAAACAGTAGAATCTTATGCTTTCCAAGCAGGAAATCGAATCTGAATTACAGAAACTACATGACTCTGGATTCTTAATGGCAAATGAATCAATATCAAATATAAGGAACGATTTACATTCTTCATGTTTTTGGGCTGATGTTTTTTGGAGAAGAAGGAAGAATCATGCTAATAGATATGATCCTGAGATTCAATTCATATTTGATAGCAATCCAACAACAATATTAGAGATTGGTACAGCTTATGGAAGAGTTCTAAACAAGATTGCAATAGAAAACGAGAATCAAACCAAAAAGGCACAATTATTTGGAATAGAGATCTGTAAACATTGTAAGAAATACGTCCAAGCTTATTCAAAAGAGAATTTATTGCTAGAGAATTGTAATATCCTTTTTGATGATTTCTTAAAAAACAACAACATGTATCAAAGGCAGTTTGATGTTATAGTTCTACCAATGAATACATTTCCAAGTTTTCCTATTTCAATGTTGAAAGAGTTTTTCTCAGCTACTAGGAGACAATTGAATCCTAATGGATTATTGATTTTTTCAACTTATAAACCAAAAGCAACTGATAACAAATTCAATTCGAAAAATCTAAAAGGAGATTACAGCGGAGAATTACTAATAGAACCAAGTAATGATATTATCGCTGGCGAACATTACCTTTTTCCAGCAGTTAAGAAGGACTATGGAATGCAAGCAATCACATATTCTACATATAACCGACTAACTCGAGAATACGAATTAAAAGAAAGAGAGATTTATAGAAATACAAGAAATTTCATTAATCCTGATAAGTTGAAGGAAATAATAAAGGACAATGATTTTCATATTAGATTTATAGATACCGCAAGTCATTCTGCAGTATATTGCCTATCAATAGCTTAGAAGCATTAAATTGTCAATGAATCAGATCTAAATAATATATAACGTTTGATTGTATAACAACAATGTGAATAGTTCCTCCCACTAAAGATTATATGGTTTTAACTGAACCATTCTTTGTTTTGAGTCAATTATCAAACCAATCTTAAAAATCGCTTATTTTGAGTTTCCCTTTATTCATTTTAGTAGAATGATAAGGAATCCCTCCCACCGACAGAGACCTTGCCTATTATTCTTATGAACTATCAGCGGTAACTATTTCCATTAAACCTAGTATTTCTACTAACTTTCTTTCTAAATCTATTCCTACTACACCTGCTAATGCTAGTGTACTAAGTAAACTTTCAATTAATTCATCTTCAATAGTTGGATCACATTCTAATCCTTCACAATCATCCAATATTTGAGTGGCGAAAGCATTCAACATTTTTTCGCCCATTATTCTACTAGGAGTTTTTGGAATATTCATTACATCTAATTGTTTTACACTGTTCCTACTATTAATGAGTTCGAGCAATTTTCTCTGTGCTTCGCTGATTGTTACCATCATCATCACTTCTTTCTTGCAGTTTTTGCTATTTATACTGAGATAATATTTACTTTTAAAATCATCTAATATATTTACTTAACGCTTTACTTTTCCAATGGAAATCTAATAGATACATGAAAATAGTTTGTATATTTGCTATTTACGTAAGAGAGAGGCGGAAACAACAAGGAACCACAATTTCCATTGGAAACTATGGGGAGGGGCTGTTTCACGCCAAAATAAATTTAGTCGTCGATTTTACCTTTTTTGTCGGTATTGTGTGAACACATTTTTGTCGGTAAATGTAATACCCCGCTATTATCAAGGAAAGAGACAAAGATGCAGTTTTATGAGAAATATTCATCCAAAAAAGAATTTCGATATCGAAACTTTAAAAAAAGAAGTAATAGAAAGCAAACTAACAGTTCAACGTGGGCCAGTAGATCAGTTGGAAGATCGCTTCGCTTGCACCGAAGAGGCCTCGGGTTCAAGTTTTAGTTTCTTGTGGGAAGCTAAATGAATATCCCGACTGGTCCACCACCTTTCTTTTTATGTTCTAAAGAGCTTTGGAAAAACTTTTGTTTGGATAAACACACAATGTTATATCCTTATGTTATCAGTTATCATTCCGGTTTTCAATGAAGAAGATAATATCATCCCTTTGTATAAAGAGCTGAAGGAGGTGATGCTTAAACTATCTCAAGAGTTCGAAACTATCTTCATAGATGATGGATCAAATGATAACACTTTACCTAATCTCCTAAAGCTTCTTTCAAAAGAAGATAATTTACGTATAATTCAATTAACTCGTCGCTTTGGAAAAAGTGCTGCGCTAACAGCTGGATTTAACCACATTAAGGGAAAACTAGTTATCACACTAGATGGAGATGGTCAAGATTTTCCGGGTAATATTCCCCTTCTTCTTTCATCATTAACAGACGATCATGATGTGATATGTGGGTGGAGGCATGAACGCCAAGACACCACAATTAAGAAATCATTATCAAAAATATATAATATTCTTAACAAAATCTTTAGCAGAATTGAAATTCACGATAATAATTGTATGCTAAGAGTTTATCGAAAAGATGTTGTTTCTGAACTCTCGTTGATTAAAGGAGCACATAGATATTTACCAGCCATCATCGTTAGTAGAGGATTTAAGATATCTGAAACAAAAGTATCACATCGACCTAGATTAAGTGGAAAATCAAAATATGGTACTAAAAGACTTTTCAAAGGATTGTTTGATCTATTCAAGTTTAATCTTATCATGAAGAAAGGCTATAAAGAAAAATCCAACAAGAAGATATTATATGAAATAAAAGAAAAATACGGTTTTGAAAACAAATAGAATGGAACTAAACAATTTTCTGTTCTTTCATCCAATTGAATGCATCTTGGAACGCTGCCTTAACATCGTATTTGGGTTCAAAGCCCACTATTTCCTTTATTTTATCTGTACTATATACACGTGTTCTGCTAAATTGATTGACCCTTCTTCGAGAGATCTTGGGTTTTGATCCTTTTATCTTAGCCATGATTTCACTTATGATTGCCACAGTAATTGCTAAGGGAAAACTAATTTCTTGGAAAATAGGTTCTTTACCAGTGATTTCCCCTGCTAGTTGAAATAACTCTCTAGCTGTACATGTTCCACCTATCACATGGAAAGCTTCCCCGTTTGCATCTTCAACTTCTCCGGACATAACTAATGCTTGTGCCACATCATCATGATGAACAAAGGACACTACTGCATCTCCTCCTCCTACTAACGGGATTTTTCGTTCCTTCAAAAGATAGTCAAAGATTTTTGGTGCAACCTGTCTGTCTTTTGGACCCACAATATAGGGGGGTCTAACAGCTGTTGCAAAAAACCCACGCTCCTTTGCATATTGAAAAACCAACTGTTCTGCAATCATCTTAGTCTTATGATAAGGGTGATCTGATTTCTTGGGATGGGTTTCTTTTACGGGTTGATTTTTTATTTGATATCCATAAATACCTACAGTACTAACATGCAAAAACCTGTTTCCGTTATTCTTAACAAATGCTTCTAACAAATTTTTTGTTCCATCCACATTAACTTGATAATAGAGTTTAGAGGGGATATAATCCCGAGCTTCTCCTGCTGCATTATATACTGTATCAATTCCTTTCAAAGCTCTTTCAAGAGAAGTTCTATCAGTAAGATCTCCTTTAACTATACTTATTCCTAGCTCTTCTAGCTCTTTTGATTTCTTCCCTGAGCGAGAGAGAGCTTTAATTTCTGTCTTTGGATACTGTTCTCTCACTCTTTTAGCTATAAAATAACCCACAGCACTTGTTGCCCCAGTAACTAATATGGTCATATTCTTCCTCTGAAAGATTCATTGGTTCTATATATTTTTTTAGAGAGAAAAACCTCTGAAGCTAAATTATTTTAACTTCTGTCTGAGCGAAACGCTTTTTTAAGCAGATTTTGAAGTAATGTTATGATTAAAATCTATAGTACTCTTACCCGTCAACTTGAAGAGTTCAAGACTATTGAACCTAACGTTGTTAAGTGGTACAACTGTGGTCCAACGGTTAATGGGTTAATGCATCTAGGGCACGCTAGATCTGCTATCGCATTTGATACTATCCGCAGATATCTCGAATATAGAGGATACAAAGTAGACTATGTTATGAACTTTACAGATATTGAGGATAGAATGATTGAGGTTGCAAACAAAGAAAAGCGACAAGTGCTTGAAGTTGCAGAAGAGTACCTAAGCTATTTTCGAAGAGATATGGCCAGCATAAACCTAAAACCTGCTACTGTACATCCAAGAGCAATGCTCCATATGAATCCAATGATAGAATTCGTGGAGAAACTGGTGGAGAAAGGATATGCTTACGAGAGCGGAGGAGACGTATATTACGATATTAGAAAGTTCAAGGAATATGGAAAACTGTCAAATCAGAAATTAGAGAATATTCTTCAAGAAGGAACAGAAGATACAAAGAATCCCAATAAAAGATTTCCAGCAGACTTCGCACTATGGAAGGCAATGAAGCCAGGAGAGCCAAATTGGCCATCACCATGGGGAAAAGGAAGAGTCGGTTGGTCTTTAGAATGTAGTCAAATGTCCATGATGTACCTTGGAGAAACCTTGGATATTCACAGTGGAGGTCAAGATCTCATTTTTCCTCATCATGAAAACGAAATTGCTCAATCTGAAGCTCTTACAGGAAAACCTTTCGTCAATTATTGGCTTCACAACGGTTATGTTAACATCGATAAAGAGAAAATGAGTAAATCTTTAGGTAACTTTGTTAATATTGTTGAACTACTGGAACACTATTCTCCAGATGCAGTTCGCTTATTTGTCCTTCAAACTCATTACCGCAGTCCTATTATCTTCACCGAAGATGCTATGGACCAATCCCAGATTACAGCTGATAGACTGTTCAATACTTTGCTTCTAGTCAAACACTATGCTAAAAGTGAAGAGATCCTGGAATCTTCCAATGAGATGGATGAAAAAATGATTGAAAAAACCAATAAGTCTCGAGAAGATTTCTTAAAGGGTATGAATGAAGATTTCAATACTTCTATTGCCCTTGCAGTGATTTTTGACCTTTCACATGAAGTGAATAATTATATCCGAAAAACAGAAATGATAAATGCTACAGTTATTCATGAAGTTGACCAATTCTTTGATGAATTTCGTTCCATATTCGGTTTATTTGAGAACTTTGACCAGTATTCTTCTTTTGCAACTTTAGAACAACTTGTTAAACTACTTATTGAACTTCGTAAAAACTTCCGTAATGAAAAAAATTGGGAAATGAGCGATAAAATCAGAGATGACTTGAAGAAAGCAGGAATCGCTCTAGAGGATACTCCGAAAAGAATTCTTTGGAAACTAACTGAAGAATAACAATTATTTTTCTCTCTTTCTTAATCCATTAAATTTTTTAAATAAAATCATCTAAAAGAATTTATAGAACATGGTAAATTGAACTTACTAATGACACTATTTGTTGGTGTTCCTGAAGATTACCAAGTTTACATGTATACTGCTCTTGGTCTTATGCTAGGAGGCGTAGTGTTTTTCATTGTATCTTTGTTTGATATGATGACATTCTTACTTGCTGCTAGTTTAACAGCTGTCGGATTTGGCTTTCTTATTTCCGCAGGAATGGCTATGGCATTTATTAGAAAGAAAAAAAGGGACAGGAATGCAGAGATTGTTATTTCAACTCTAATTAGAATCATATTAATCACAGTCTTTGCTCTCACCACTTATCTGATCATATTTTCAGGATTCTTTATTCTAGAACAAGAATACAGCACTAATTATTGGATAGCTCAAGCAATTGCTATACCAGTTGTTGTAATAGCTTTAATTGCTGCTGACATACTCGTAAATCGAAGAAGGAAAAAGAAAAAAGAACAGGAAAAACTAGATAAAGAACTAAAGAAAGAATTTGAAGAAGATTTAGATAAATAAAACTACAAAAACATAGTGGAGCTATAATATTAAGAAGAAGCTTCTCTTGCTAAAATCATATTAACCAGATAATAAGGAACTTTTACCTTTCTTCCCTCTTTATTTTCCAATGTCATATCCAAATCATAAGAGAGTGACCAATTTTCCACAATAGCGTCTTTACTAATTTTCGTAGAGATAATTGTCCATTCAGTACCTGGTTTCAATTCTTTCTCTTCCAATTCAAAATATACTTCTTGTAAAGTTGCTTCATGTGGGAAATGTCTAGCAATAGCTCTTTCAATTATTTCTACAATCTCTACTTTTCTACCTGAACTGAATAATGCTAAAGGTTTATTTTCTGCTGTTTTTGGTTCAAGACCTTCTTTCCTAGGAATGGTTGCACCGTAAGGTGTTTTCTCGGGTTTTAACTTTTGTTCAATCATCTCTGCTATTTCATCCGTTAGGATATGCTCCCACTTACAAGCTTCCTCATGAATCTTTGCCCAAGGAAGACCTAGCCAATCAAGGAAGACCTCAGATATCCTATGTCTTCTTACAACTTTTCTAGCTATTTCCTCTCCCTTTGGAGTTAACTCTGCACCATAATATGGTTTGTAATTTATGAATCCCTTTCTTGATAATTTCTTGAACATTGAAGTAACAGTACCTGGATCTACATTCATCATTTCAGCTATTTGATTTGTCTTTACGTGCTTAGTCCCATATTCAAAAAACCAAAAGAATGTTTCTAGATATTCTTCTTCTGCAGGTGTTACTTCAGTTTGAGTCATGGAGAATCCCCTTAACTCTTACGAGAAACTATTTGCCTTTGAACTCAGGTTTTCTCTTCTCGAATACAGCTGTTATTCCTTCTCTTATATCTTTAGTTCTAATGCAACGCCAAACTCCTCTTTTCTCTGCCCTATATCCTCCCCTAGCAGTAGTCGAAATACCTTTGTTAATGGCTTTCTTAGATTTTTTGACAGCCATTGGGGCACTTCTAGCAATGGATTCAGCTATCTCTATAGCCTGATTTTTCAACTCTTCTACGGGTACAATCTTACTTACAAACTTCATTTCAAGAGCTTCTTCTGCAGAAAATCTTCTACCTGTGTAGATTAAAGCTTTAGCTGTACTTAAACCAACAACCTTTGGTAAGCGATATGTTCCACCCCATCCAGGAGGTAAACCAATTGTTGCCTCAGATTGTGCGAAGGTAGCAATATCAGCTGCAACGCGTATATCACAAGATAGTGCTAACTCCATTCCTCCACCAACTGCATATCCATTAATAGCTGCTATTACAGGAATCGGTTGTTTTTCTATTCTAGCAAATATTCTCCGACCCATTTTAATCGCTTTTACGAATTTCCAAACTGAACTTGATGCCCATTTTAAGTCAACACCTGCACACCAGCTTTTACCTTCTGAATAAATAATTATAGCTCTAATGTTGTGATCATGTTTAATTGATTTGATTTTTTTATCAAGTAACTCAAGCATTTCTTTGTTTAATGCATTCAACTTCTTCTGGCGATTCAATGTTATAATTACAATATTACTATTCTCACCTACAGTTTCCACAATTAGTAAGGGTTCATTCTCTGCCATGAACTAGATTTAGTTTAGTCCTATCTAAATCTTTTGTGTAGCGAATATACGACAAAAATGCTCTAAAAGCAAAAAACCTCAGTTGTGTATGTTTGGGAGCTTAAAAGCAAAAAATAAGAAAAACAGTAATACCAAAATAATACGGTACTAACACACTTTATTCTGCTTTTCCGTATCCTCCACCACCAGGAGTTTCTATAATGACAATGTCTCCCTTCAGTATTTTCTTAGTAACTTTTGATGGAAGTATAATTGTCTCTTCTTGGGTCTTCAAAATGTTCTTACCTTTCGCTCCATCCTTTCCACCAAGCAAACCAAAAGGCGAATATTTTCTTCTTTCACTTTGAATAGACAGAATAGCTTCATCAGCTACCAACTCAACAGCTCTACGAATACCATTACTTCCTGACCACTTTCCTTCACCACCTGTATTAGGCAGTACAGAGTATTCATGAATTCTTAGAGGATAATATTTCTCTAGAACTTCAACAGAAGTATTTCTTGTGTTTGTCATATGACTGTGTTTTGCATTTGGAGGAGAGTAATTCTTTCCTGCACCTATCCCACCGGCAAGTGTTTCATAATAAGTGAACTGCACTCCTTTGGGGTTTACTCCTCCAATAATTATATTATTCATTGTTCCGCTGCTAGCTGCAGGAATATCGTCTGGGAATAGTTGTGAGAAAACGCCGATCATCACATCAGTTATTCTTTGGCTAGTTTCAACATTTCCAGCTGCTACACCAGCGGGAGGAAGAGGATCAATCAATGTTCCTTTCTTTGTTATAATCTCCAGTGGTTCATATAATCCACTGTTTGTAGCATACTCCCTAGAAACCAAACAACGCAGAATATAATATGTCGCTGAGAGGGTTACGGCATAAGTAGCATTGATATTTCCTTCAACTTGATTATCGGTTTTACTATAATCAACTATTAGTTTGTCACCCTTTCTTTCAACTTCAGCTGTTATACCTATAGGATCCTCTTTCACTCCATCGTTATCCATATAGTCAGTAAAACTAACCTTTTGGTTTTCAGGGATGGTTCTAATGAGTTCTAAAGAAGCATTTTTGGATCGTTCATTAAGGAAATCAATAATTTGCTGAACTCTCTCTAAAGAATATTTCTTAAGAATTGAATGAAACTTCTTTTCACCGATTTTAGTGGAAGCTAGTTGTGCTTGAATATCCCCTTTTCTTTCATCTGGAACTCGTATTTTTGATAGAAACTCATTGAACCAATCTTGATTTAGAACACCATTTCGTTCCAAAACTGTTGGATTAATAACAAATCCTTCTTCTTCCAGAGTATATTTTCCACTTGGCATAGACCCAGGGACAACACCTCCAACATCTGCATGATGACATCTGTTTGCAATATATCCAACTAAGGTTTGATCAAAGAAGATTGGTTTTACTACTGCTATATCGGGTAAATGTGTTCCACCCAAGTAAGGATTATTGGCAATGTATATATCGCCATCAAGTATATTCTCTTTACCAAAATGTTTGATTAAAGCTTTAACACCCTCTGGCATTGCCCCTAGATGAACAGGGATGTGTTCTGCTTGAGCGATTAAACGACCATGTTGATCCAATATAGCACTTGAAAAATCTAATCTATCACGAATATTTGGTGAAAAAGCTGAACGTTGGAGAACAATACCTGTTTCTAAAGCTACATTGGTCAATGCTTGATTGATTACTTGTGCCTCGATTAAACTAAATCCTGTACTCATTTTATTTCCTCCATTGAAATATATCCAAGCTTATCCACTATACCCTTAACCTTTGGAGGGATTACTGTAGTTGTATCTAACTGATCAATTATACATGGTCCTTCTAGTACATTATTTGCTAGAAGCCTAGATTTTTCATAAACAAGAGTATCTGTCCAATCTCCATCAAAGTTAATCCTTCTACTCGTTTTGTGTGAATCTTGTGGTGATCTTTCCTTTCCTACTTGGAGTTTAGGTAATTTTGTTCTTGGTACAAGACCAATCCCACTAACTGATATATTCACAACTTCAACTTGTAGTTCTTTATCAAACCAAGAATAATTCTGGTTGTGCAGGATTTGAAATCGACTAATAATTTCATCTAATTGACTTTTATTTAAAGGAAATTCGATATCTAGTGTAAGAAAATCAGATTGTCCAACATATCGCATATCCAAAGAATAACTAAATCTTTGGTTTCCTTTTGCTACTTCTTCACTATCTAATATCTCAACAAGTTTTTGCTGAATTTCTTGCATTTTGCTGTTAATATCACTTATCTCAAGATTATCTGTTGTTTGAAGATATGATTGAGTTTTTTCATGTTTGATATCTGAAGAAATAAGACCAAATGCAGACCATACTCCAGGGAACGGAGGTATAATTACTCCTCCCATCTCTAGTTCTTGAGCAATGTCCCAAGCTTGTAGAGGTCCTGCTCCTCCAAAACCTAGAAGTGCAAAATCTCTTGGATCCAACCCTCGTTGGATTGTAACAATTCTTATTGCATTTGCAATATTATTGTTCAGTATTTTTCTTATTGAGATTGCTAGTTCGTCTATAGAATCCATCTCAAGGGAAAATGAAGAAGATTTTATTTCATCATAGAGCTTGGTCAAGTACAGATGAGATTTGTTTTTATCTATATTCAAATTTCCTGCGAAGTTATCTTCATGAACATAACCTAAGTAAAGATTAGCATCAGTTAAAGTAACCAAATTCCCTCCTAACGAGTAACAAGCTGGTCCAGGGTTTGCTCCTTGAGATTCAGGACCAACAGTCAGTAAACCATCTTTGAATTTGGCAATAGAACCACCTCCGCTTCCTATGGTTTCTACATCAACCATACTAGCAACTAATGGAAAACCTCCGAAATTTCTTTCTCTTAAAATAACTGGGGCATCAATTAAAGCAGAAACATCTGTTGAAGTTCCACCAATGTCTAGAGACACTAAATGAGTACGATTAAGATGTTTGAGACTCTCAGCTGCAGCCAGAACTCCACCTGCTAGACCAGAGTAGAGGGTTTGTATCCCAGATTTACCTATTGCTGCAACATCACTCATTCCAGTGTTTGATTGCATGATTAAAAGAGGGGCATTAATTTTGTTTTCTATTAATTTACTTTGTAATTTTGATAAATACGAATTGACTACAGGACTAACTTTGGCATTTACTATTGTAGTAACGGAGCGTTCGTACTCTCGGATTTGAGGACTAATCTCAAATGAAGTAAAAACGTTGAAGCCTTCCTCACTTAAAAATTTACTAATTCTATTTTCATGAGTTGGGTTAAGAAATGAAAATAACAGTGAAACAGCTGCAGTATCAATTGACTTGGATCTTAAAGCTGAAGCAAAATTAGGCAAGGAAGTCAAATCAAGTTGTGTCAATATCTTGCCATTGTTATCCATACGTTCTTCAATTTCGAATAGTATATCCTTATTGAAATTAACAGGATATTTCTGTTTAAACTTCAAATTATATAACTCAGATCTCTGTTGTCGACCAATTTCTATAATATCTTTGAAACCTTTTGTTGTTAGAAAGGCAATAGGAGGACATTTGTCCTCCAAAAAAGCGTTTGTACCTATTGTTGTTCCATGAACAATGATTTCTACATCATTTTTTTGAAAGTGAAACTTTTCCATTATTTCGTTAAATCCAAAGACTATACCTTCGCTTGGGTCTTTTGGGGTTGTTGGAGTCTTCCAAGCTTGAATATACCCCTCCGAAACAATAACATAGTCGGTAAAGGTCCCTCCTGTGTCAATACCAATCCGAACAGTTTGTTGTAGTGTTTCATTGTTCAATGTTTTTCATAGTAAGAAAATCCTATGCAAATTTAAAGTTTAGCAGAGAATCATCTGTCCGTTAAAGAAGTAAAGATTCTTTTGCTTCGCTTTGTTCTCCAAGGAATACTTCCACTCATTTTCTGCTTGCCTTATCATACGCTGATATTTTGTTTTGCTCATTTTATTTCACCATTCTCTATTGGGCGTTCATCTGTTGTAAGGTAGCTAGGGCTAAAGACGAGCAGATGTTCACACCCTCATTTTATATACTAAATACAATATAAAAACACCAAAAACAGAAAATCAAAACTCTTGAGAAAATAAGCTAAAATTGTTTTGTAAAGCAATAAGCGTTATAAAATAGCATTCTAATAACTACCTGGCGAGAACTCGATGTTTAGAAGATTCAGGAATATATGGAAACCAGCAAATTATCAGGGCAAAAGGAAGATGCGATCATATTTTGAGGGATGGTATTTCAAGATCGTAGATAAAAAGGAAGAGAATATCTACGCCATTATTCCAGGTGTTTCTTTCGAGAAAGATGGTAAAGCTATTTCTTTCATTCAGTTTTTCGATGGTAAAAAAGCTGTAATGAACTTCTTTGAGTATGACTTTTCTGATTTTCAATTCTCCAAGAAGAGCTTTGATGTAAGTATTGGTGAAAATAGATTCAATTCTGAATTCATTGAGTTAAACATCAACAAAGACAACTACAAGATAAAAGGAAGAATCAAACATTCAAACCTTAAGAATTGGCCAGTCAAAGCTTTTTCTCCTGGAGTTATGAGCTGGTATAGGTTTGTTCCCTTCATGGAATGTTACCACGGTGTTCTTGGATTTGATCACGTCCTAGAGGGTGAATTAGAAATTAATGCAAACAAGATAGATTTTACTGGCGGAAAGGGTTACATAGAGAAGGATTACGGTAGAAGTTTCCCACATTATTATCTTTGGTTACAATCAAACCATTTTGACACTCCAGATACTTCATTGATGGCTTCTTTTGCTAAAATACCTTGGATAGGGAGTGCTTTTGATGGTTATGTTGCAGGTTTTTACTACAAAGGGAAAGTCTATCGTTTTACAAATTATACTGGTGCTAAATTAACTAAATTAAACATTGGAGAAAAAAAGATTGTTATGCATTTTGCTGATCGAAAGAGAAGATTAGAAATTGAAGCACACAAATCAGAGGGCGTAGACCTTGCTTCACCCATTGAGGGTTCTATGACTGGACGTATTTTGGAAAGTATAACTGCTCAAGTAGACATTAAACTAGTAGAATTTAATAGAAAAGGAGACAAGGTGATTTTTGAGGGAAGGGGGAGAAATGCAGGTCTAGATATAGGTGGAAAGGTAGAAGAAATCAAAGAGATTAGTTGAAAACTTAAGAACCTCTAACTACTTTATATATTCAAAAACTTAAACTGTTATATGAATTTACTTCATGCAGTAATAAGGTATAAACAATGCAAGAGGAGAAATTTATTAATTACTTGAAATCACAAAACAAGCAAGAAAACACTACAGAGATATACGTTGCTTTTGTAAGAAAAATTGATGATTATCTTAAAAACGAAAAGAAATCTCTTGGGATAGATAAATCATACTTGAAAGATTTACAAGCTTTTCTCAAACAGTGGGAAGTTGATAAGAAAAAGAAGAAAAGATTTCTTCGAGTTATGATAAGTTATGGGAAAGCAACAAAAAATAATAATTTAATTGCTAATTCGAATCAACTGTTAGGTAGAGGAACATGGCTATTTAGACTCGAAGAGACACTAAATGAATATGTGGGTGAAGAATTACAGCAACAAATCATGGAAGCTGGTGGTTCCATTAAGCAAACCTCTACAACTGCAAGAAAAGCAGACTGGACAAAATGTATGATGGACTGTCTAGAAGCTAATGTTGATGAGAAAACATGCAAGATAATTCTAAACAATAATTTACACTTCAAAAGCCCAGAGTCCCCATCGTTTAAAAAACTAAAACGAATGTATAAAAAATCAGGCAGTATTGATGTTGTTTTACAGCACTTACATGACAAATGGAAGAAGACTATTGGTGATCGCTATGGGTATGATTCTCCAGAATATAAGTACGTTGAAGCAGATCCAACTATAGAAGCGGGAAAAAGAGAAGGGAATATTGTTTATGTATCTAAAATTCCTTATCAAATAAAAAAATTTATTGAAGCTAAAGATGAGAAAACCAAGCGTTATCATTATTGTCATTGTGCCTGGGTTAGAGACTCATTACAAAAACCCGAAGCAAATCAAGTTTCACATACGTTTTGTAATTGTTCAGGTGGCTGGCACAAAGTTCCTTTTGAAGGTATTTTCGAACAATCTTTGGAAGTAGATCTAATAAAATCGGTTTTGAAAGGAGATGATATCTGCACTTTTGCGATACATTTACCCAAAGAAGTTAAATGAATTTTTGAAAATTCTAATCGCTTCTTAGGGAAATCATTATATTGTTCACTAATCTTACCAGTGGTATGAACGTATTTCATGTTTCAAAAAAGGAATTAATACCCCTAGAGGTACCTTACATATTTCTAAATGGTGACGTGTATGTTATTGAAACAGACACTGAACTCTGGATTTGGTTAGGATCTAAGTCTTATTGTGATGACAAAGCTGTAGGTGCTTGGGGAGCTAAGATTGTAGAAGAGAAGAAGAAGGATTTGAAAATAAAAGCAGTTTTAGAGGGTGAAGAACCCGCAATTTTCACCAGGATTATTGATTTTGAAGTTGTAGAGGGTGATACTCCAGGTTTTCTAAAACATTTTGAAAAGAAAATCCAGAAAGATATGCGTTTACTTCAACTAAGAGAGGATGATAAAGGAGAAGTAGATATTATAGATTTACCAGTTGGATATCAATATTTCAAATCTGATGATGCCTTTCTTCTTGATGCCCACGAAGACATCTACATTTGGATAGGTAAGGAAAGCCAAATCAAAGAGAAATATGAAGCAGGTAGAATTTCAAGAAAGCTTGAGGTAGAAAGAAAATTCGCTCCGTTAGTTTATGTTATTGAAGAAGAAAATGAACCTGAAGGTTTTCGTAACATGGTTTTCAAACTAGGGATAAAAGACGGAGTACTAGAACTCAGAAGTACTGTAGAGAAAAAAGAACCAAGAAGAGAAAAGAAATGGTGGCAGTTCTGGAAATAGTTATCTGATTTCTTCGTAATCAGCAACCCAGTCTGACACTTCATCTAATCTTTTTATTTCATCTTCATCTAGTTTTATGTCTAAAGCTCCTAGATTATCTTCTAGTTGCTCAACGCTATTTGCTCCTACTATTGGTGCAGTAATGAAATCTTTAGTTAATATCCAAGCTATTGCTACTTGTGTCATTTTCGCTTCCTTAACATCTGCGATTTCTTTTACTGCTTCATGTATTGCCCATCTCTTCTCTGTAAAGTATCGTTTTTGAGCGCCTTCACTTCGTGGTGTATCTGGGATTGGACCATCTCTAGAGTATCTATTGGTCAAGAACCCTCCCGCTAAAGGACTGTAAGGAATAACGCCTAGACAATATTTCTTGATCACATGTTCCATTTGATGTTCTACCAGCATTCTTCTTACAATACTATATGGAGGTTGAACAGTTTCAAAACGAGCATAACCATTTTTTTCGCTTACCCAAAAGGATTCAACTAACATCCAAGGGTGAATATTTGATGCGCCAATATAGTTAACTAAACCATCATCCACTAGCAGGTTAAGAGCATGAAGAGTTTCCTCAATAGGTACATCATTATCAAAACTATGTATCTGATAAAGGTCAATCCAGTCTGTCTGAAGTCTTTTCAAACTTCCTTTAATAGCTTGATGAACATGTCTTCGAGATAAACCTCGATCATTAATATCATCACTCATTGCTCCTCTGAGCTTAGTAGCTAGAACAAGATCATCTCTTGCGCCTCTATCTTCTAGCCATCGACCTATTATCTCTTCAGTCTTTCCAGGATAACTATTATCAGCCCAATAAGAATAGACATCAGCTGTATCAAAGCAATTAATACCCAACTCAATTGCCTTATCCATTATTTTGAAAGATTCTTCTTCCTCCACTCTCCATCCCATCTGCATTGTTCCAAGAACAACAGGAGATATTTTAACTCCAGTAGAACCTAATCTTCTATATTCCATAATGAAAAAGGATATCGGAAAGTTAAAAATATTGGCTTCTTTCAATCCTTCAACTATCAGGATTTTGATTTAGACAATTTCTCTTTAATGAACGCGATAGTTCTTGAAAAAACAGAATCATACTCATTTTTTGTAGCATATTTTGCTATCATATCTTGGCGATTATGCATTAACCTATGTTCCCCCATACAATGTGGATGGATTAACATCTTACATTTTTTACATATTGCGAAGCTAGCTCCACAAGTTTTCTTTCCCTCATCTAAAGATCTTCCACATTGGGCGCATTTACCGAACATTGGCATGTTTGATTTGACAACTTGAACACTTATCAATATAACGTCAAAGACTAATGATTACATCCTTAGATTTTTTACCGCTCATATATTCAATGTCAATCCTTCCTACGGCAACCCTAGTAACGGATTGCTCTGTTAATTGTTTTTCAGCTACTTCCTCTGGTTTCTCATCTAGTTTCTTAATCATAAGTTCCAAAGCTGTTTTTTTCTCTTCAAAATCTTCTAGAAAGCGCACTTTGCCCTTGAATTGAGCAGTTGCATATAGATGATCACAAGCTCCTTGAATATACCCTTCATCAACTAAAGCCTGTCCCCACACAATGTTATTTTCTTTTAAGATATCGATTTTTTTACCCTCGCTTGCACAGTGGAAGAAAATACAATGTTCTTTTGGATCATAACCATGACTCAAAGTAACCAAATAGGGTTCATTATCTTGACACATTGCTATAGTAATATGTTTAACAGTTTTCAAAATATGCTGCAATTCTTCAATATCATCTATTGCTTTTTCCTTTCTTCTCATTCCACGCATTGAAATCACTTTGGAAGAAAATAGAGTAGTTGATATTAAAGCATTCACTCTTTTTTTATCAAAAATGCTTTGTACAATAAGAGGGTGAATCTTTCAAAGAGGGGGAGAGGGGGGAAGCTAGCCAGAGAAACATTGGGGATGAATGTGGAAAGCATTCTTGAAACCATCTAGCAGATGTTAGAGCTAGCTTCAGATAAATAAACAAATTTAGGTTTAAAAACACAAAAGGAATAGTACCTTGATAAGGGCAAAAGAGTATTTTTCAAAGATTCAATAAAGGAAAAAATTTGGGATAATTAAACACGTAAATAATTTGAAGAGTCGACTTATATATGTTTAGAAAACAACTATTAAGAGGAGAGAAAATGTGGAAGAAGTATGAAACAATCTTTATCTATTGTGTTTTATTTCTAATTCTCTTCCCTAGTAAAATCCGTCTTTCGAATTCCGAAGTTATAGCAGAGTTATCTCAAACGGACAATCTGAATCAAAATTCCTATCCTAAAATGAATAAAATGAAAACAGAATTAATTCCTCATCAAAGTATTATTATTTTATCAGACGAGGATTTTATAACTCAAGGATTTCCAGGGGAGGGAACTCCATCTGATCCCTATCAAATCGAGAATTATGATATCACAACTACCTTCGGGATTGGGATGTATGTCTTCAATACTACCAAGAGTTTCACAATTTCTAATTGTTTCATTTCAGCTCTAGATTGGGGAATTGTAATAACTGATATTATTTCTGGAACTGCTATTATAGAAAACAATACTTGTATAAATCACAACTATGATGGGATTTACGTTTGGGGATCTAGTCAGGTCTATCTAAGACAGAATGAATGCTATGGAAACCGGAATGGAATAGCGACTGATAGAGGGGAGTATCTGGAGATTAAAAAGAACTATTGTCATGATAATAGGAACGGCATCAGGTTACTCTATTCAGAACATTCTAAGGTCATGGATAACACCTTAGAACTCAATCATGATGGCATAGACACTTACTATGTTAAGAACACGATTTTTGAACGAAATGTCATAGTGGATTATGGCTATTCAGGAATAAGCATGTGGTGGGGAAAACATAATCGAGTAGAGAACAATTATTGCACAAGAGGTGTTTTTGGAATTGTAGTTAATATGTCACAAAATATCTCGATTATTGAGAATGAGTGCTCAAAAAATAATCAAGATGGAATTTATTCTAATGAAATGGATGATTCATTGATACTAGACAATTTCTTTACAAAGAATAATGAATCAGGAATAAGGATAGCTAGATGCTCAAAAGGAACAGTAGCAAATAACACATGTACGGAAAACAAAGACGCTGGAATCTTCACTTATTATGGTTCTTTTACATCTCTTACACCACCAATAATTGAAGATAATGTGTGTAAGAACAATACAATAGGAATGAGAGTTTGGGAAACACATCATGCAATAATTAGAAATAACACATGCGAATCCAATGGTCAAGGAATTTTACTAGTTGATTCAAAATATATAGAAATAGTAAATAATACTCTACTAAGAAACAGAAAATATGGAGTTAAGATAGCTACTTTGCTTTCAACTTGGAATGTCATACATCATAACTACTTCATTTGCAATAATCTAAATGGAACAGAAGATGGGTATTCCCAAGCCTTTGATGATAGCTATAATAACAAGTGGTATGATGAT
The DNA here is from genome assembly GCA_030603365.1 of Candidatus Heimdallarchaeota archaeon. Lineage (GTDB taxonomy): Archaea > Asgardarchaeota > Heimdallarchaeia > Heimdallarchaeales > Heimdallarchaeaceae > UBA460. The sequence goes on along the minus strand of JAUVXV010000004.1, from coordinate 123,377 downwards.
GATTCAAGCACAGGTAATTTTTGGACAGATTATGAAGGAGAAGGAGAATACTCTATAGATGGAAAATACAATATGACAGATCCTTATCCATCTGTTTACAACTATGATTGCCAAGTAACTAGCGAGACAACAGCTGAACCAACTGAAGAATCTTTTTTTAGTGTTCTAATTGTTCTATTATCATTTCTTGGAATTACAATAACTGCTAAAACAAGACATAGAAGATTTTGGAAATGAATCTTATCGGAAAAACAATAACTGAAAAGAAGTTTCAATTCTTAGAGAAGAAAAATATTTGGAGCCCAGAGCGTGATATTCAATGTCACAGAACGCATCTGAAACCTTCTTGAACACGCGACAACAGGATTTCTGAAAGATTCTTCTTCAGTCCTGCGCTCTCCCAGCTAAGCTATCTGGGCACCTATATTCTATCTTTTCTGTTCTTCGTTCCATTAAAAGTTTTTTGTTTCGTTTCCCCTTCATAATTTCTCAATGAATGCTTAAGTTTAATAAAGTCCATGAGCCTCCCTACTTGAGGTTATTCTATGTCTCAAGATAGATATTATCAGAAAAAAGATTATAAAGGAAACTTGTCTGCTTTTGGAACTGCCATAGTTTTCACAATAGTAGGTGTTTTATCATTAATATTCCGAGCTTATAACATTTCTTTCATAGGTTTGGCTAGTTGGGGTTATTGGCTTTTCATCCCTGCTTTCTTCAGTTTCATAGGTGGTTTTAGTAGTCTCTATTGGGATAAGAGAATGAGAGATATCGTTCATTCATCTACTTTAAACCGTACAGGAAGAGTAAAAGTTGAGAACCTAGCTCAAGAAGTTGGTATTAAATCAAAGAACATGCTTCGTATTCTTGTTGACCTTCGTACTAGAAGAGGTATTCAATATAGTTATGATGGTGCAACAGGAGAAATTATTTTCGGTGAAGAAGTCAAATACGAGCCAGCACCAGAATTTGAAACACCCTTACCTAAGAAACAAGTTGAAGTTATCTTTCCTACTGGAGAGATTAATTACTGTCCCTATTGTGGTCACAGACCTCCTGTAGGTTCAAAATTCTGTGAAAGCTGTGGTTCTAAACTGGAGTAATTTTACTCCCTTCTTATTTTTATTTGTGAAAAGTTAGATGTATCACATCTTTGTCTGAAAGTTCATAAGTTATTCCTACTCTTTTTCTTCTTCCATTTGGTCCCCCTTCCAGTATAACCGCATCTTTGAAAATCTCTTCTTTTCCCTTATACACTTTCTGAATAACTTCTTTAACAGTAATTTGATCTTTGAAAAACACTACAGGTTGTTCTTGTATCTCATTAAAAGAATTCATTGTATAAAGCCGTACAGGTTTTATGATTTTTATCATGTTTTGTTTTATCTCTTCAAGATTGTCCGAAGGAATCTTCTTTAGATGAGAAGGAGGTAAATTTGGATCTGTTTTATCGAAAACCAGGAAGGCTGGTATCTTCCTAGGTGTTGTTTGGATAAATCCATCACTCATTCTTTCTCCTATTAGCTCTATATTCTGTCCCGCTAATTCCTTTAGAACTAATTCAAAGTCTTCGTGAGAACGACCCAGTATCATAACGCAGTCTGTAAAATATATCATACCTAGAGTGGATTTATCTCCATTCCAACAACCATCATAAATTGCAGGAATTTCAACAAATTGAAAACTAATATTATCATACTCCATTGCACCGTATTGTGGTTCAATTGTAGTGAATGGATAAGATTCAACAGGAATTGTGGTACCGGTTAGATTATTGATTAGTGTACTTTTTCCGCTATTTGTAGATCCAATTATACAAAACTGAGGAGTGGTTTTTTTAGTTTTTGTACGACTTCTAGAAGCTTTCTTAGCTTGTTCCATCGTTTCTATTTCTGCTAATTCGCGTCTTAGTTTATCTTTAATTCTCTTATAATCTCCTACATCCCAATGTATTGCTTTCAATAGTCTCTTAATTTCCCTAGCCCTTTCTTCTCCTGCTTTTCCTTTTAATGCATCTTTTATTTCTTCATTAATTACAGCGTAAGGTTTGGGCATTTGTACAACCTATTTGATTTTTGTTTATTGCAGTATGAACATTTATTAATTTTCTTTTTCAATTGCTTCTTCTACTAATTTCTCACTCAATTCCCAAAGATAATCTTGTTTAGCAAGGTCATAAGTCATCTTTGCTGACTTTTTCTCTTTAAATTTAGTAATATATTTACCTGTTATTTTCTCTAGATTATTTGAGGAGGCAGCATATACAGAAACTTCTGCCCCTTCTTCAGGAGTTCGACGACTTGGAATTAGATCAGATATTTTCCTATACCAATTAGGTAGACCAACTGTTGTCAATTGTGTTTTAACATGTCCTGGATTTACTGCATATACTGATACTCCAGATCCTTCTAGTTCTCTTACTAACTTATAAGAAAACAAGACCATTGCAGTTTTAGAATTACTATATGCTTGCTGACCACTATATCTTTTCTCTAATAGAGGATCATTCAATTTAATCTTAAAGTATTTGTGCATGTCAGAAGAGAGATTAATAATTCTAGCGGGAGAATTTTTCTTTAACAAGGGGGACATTAGTTTAGTAAGATAGAAATGAGCTAAGTAGTTTACTGCAAAAGTACTTTCATATCCATCTTTGGTTGTAGTTCTCTTCATACTGAAAACTCCTGCATTATTAACTAAGACATGCAAATTTGAGTGATTAATAAGAAATTCTTCAGCGAAGCGTTTTACATCTTTTAATGATGCTAAATCACAAATCAGAAGCTCGACATTCTTGTTTTTGGTTGCTTGAATAATCTCTTGTCGAGCTTTTTCTCCCTTCTCTGGATTACGACACACCATTATAACTTTCGCACCTAAATCCGCAATCTGTCTTGTTGTTGCTTTTCCGATTCCTGCATTTGCCCCAGTTATTAAGCACGTTTTTTCCTTTATCCAAGAATCGTTGTTCATACTATAATATCAAGTCAGATTATATTAAAATAGTATTCGTTCAAGTAAAATCTTTATCCAAATCCTTTATTAATAACTCAAAGTTTACGCAAAATATGACTACAGAAAAAGCTAAAGTTTACTTTGGTTCTGTCCAACATGGTAGAAATTCAGCTTTTGCTTCTTTTTCTGCAAAAGTAGACAAAATTACCGAATTATTGTTAGATGAAACTCCTATTGAAAAGAAGGATAAAGTAGCTGTTAAAATGCATCTAGGCTTCAATGATGGTTACCAAACAATACCTGTATTCTTTATTCGCAGAATTGTTGAAGCTATTAAGAAAAGAGGAGGCTTTCCTTTTGTTACCGACAATCCCACCTCAGTTTACAATGCCGTAAATAGAGGTTATACTCAAGAAACTTGTGGGTGTCCTATCATTCCTATTGCAGGAGTAAAAGATGGTTACACAACAACAGTTGAAGTTAATTATAGAGGGATAGATAATCTAGAATTAGCAGGAGCACTAAAAGACGCAGATGTTCTTGTAGATGTTTCTCATGCTAAAGGACATGGAGCTTGCGGCTATGGAGGAGCAATCAAAAACCTAGCTCTAGGTGGTTACTCGGGTCCTACTCGATGGAGAAAAATCCATGGAGCTTCAAGCGTTGATAAATACTGGGATAAAGCTAAGGGTAATCCTGAACTTGCTAAAAAACTTGTAGAATCATGTCCATATGGTGCGTTAAGCTATGACGAAGAGAAAAATAATCTAAGAAGAAATTATCATGATTGTCACCAATGTATGACCTGCTTGCAGGTTGATGGAGGATTAGGTGCAGTAAAATTACCTCGAGAAAGTTATACAGCGTTTAACGAAATGATGGCAATAGCAACACAAAAAGTTCTAGAAACCTTTAATCCAGCTAAAGTGATGTATATAAATTTTCTAAATCAAATCACGGTTTATTGCGATTGTATGGGTCTAGGCCAACCTCCAGTTGTTAATGATATTGGCGTTGTTGGAAGCAAAGACATAGTTGCTGTTGAAACCGCAACACTCGATCTCATTAAGAAAGAGGGTCTAATTGAAAAGAACATTCCCCCTTACTTTAAACATGTTAACCTTAATCCAGACGAAGATTTACATCCTTTCACACGTGTCCATGGTCCGTATAAAGATCCATATGAAACAGTTGTTTTCGCTGAGAAGATGGGTCTGGGTATATCCAATTATGAACTAATTGAGATATTGTCTGCTGAAGAAACCATGAAGATGGAACCTCCAAAAAGAGTTTTTGAAGGTGAACCAACCTTCTTCTAATCTTTTTCTATTATTTCTACTTTCTTTTTCTCTTCTATTCTTATTCTATTTGAAATAGTGGATAAATAAACTATTTCAGTTTTAGAATAATCTAAAGTAGATTTGGATTAACTTTGATAATGTCATCATTAATCCAATTGTTAAATAAATCTCTAAGGTATTCTAAGGATTTTTGAACAACAGAATAATGTGTAAATTTACCCTTTTTCCAACCTTTAATCAAATTTAGATTTTCAAGAATTCTAAGGTGATAGGATATATTGGATTGACTTTTTCCTAATATTACCTCTAATTCACATACACATCGATCCTTTTCCATTAAGATTCTAAGAATTAAAACTCTATCAACATGAGAAAAAGCTTCCAAGAACTTTGATAAGTTTGCTAGGTTTGATTCATCTAGTATTTTCTTTCTGTATTCTGTTAATTTATTATAATGTACTTCTGCATCTTCAATATCTTCACATTTTGCTAGTGTTTTGATTATTTCCACTTCTTTTTTATTATAGTCCATACATTTCACATTGCTCTAACTATATTTATAAATTATTTATAATTAATTATACATCAAAAATTATTTATATGAAACAGATATTTTTGATATGTAATAAATTTTTCGGTTGTGAAAAGAATTGGGTGGTACTGTCGAAACAAGTCAAATTGAGGATGTCACTAAAACGAAAGAAGGGCTTAGTTTATTTGAAAAATTATTACCTATTTGGATTGTAATCTGTATGGGTGTAGGTATCTTACTTTCACTCTATGCACCAAGTATTGCTGAAACGATTGATAATTGGCAAGTTAGGGGGATATCAATACCAATTGGAATATGTCTTTTTTTTATGATGTATCCTGCAATGCTGAACCTTAAAGCTTCAGAATTAAAGAAATTAGCAAAAAATCCTAAACCAATTATTCTAACTTTAATATCAAATTGGATAATAGCACCTTTTGTAGGATGGGGACTTGCTCGATTATTCCTTCCTGGAAATGAACAATTAATGTTTGCAATAATTCTCTTAGCCTCTAGTCCTTGCACAGCTATGGTTCTGATTTGGGGTTATTTAGCTGATGGAAATCAAGAACAAAATGTGATCACTACAAGTCTCAATACTGTTACTATTATTATTGGATATGCCCCTATGGTTGTATTACTATCTGGAATTTCTAATATCTCCATAGATATTATATCACTCATAATTTCAGTAGCAGTTTTTATTGGAATTCCACTTATATTAGGTGTAATAAGTAAAACACTAATTATAAGAGCAAAAGGTGAAGAATGGTTTAAGAGTAAATACATCCCAATTGTTGGTAAAATATCAATACTAGCTTTGTTGACAACTCTTATTGTACTGTTTTCATTGAATGGAAATGTGATGATAACTAATTTTAATCTGCTCTTACTAGTATCGGTACCACTTTTATTGGGTTTTCTTATCGTAGTAGGTTATAATTTATTGATTACAAGATTCACAAATTTAGCTTACAAAGAAGGTGTAATTACTGTAATTATTGGATCATCTAGTCATTTTGAAATTGCTATTGCAACTGCTATTGCCATATATGGAACTGGTTCAGTAGCAGCATTAGGTACAACAATGGGCTTATTCTGGGAGATACCAATTATGGTTGGTTTGGTTTATCTCGCCAAATTTCTAAAGAAGAGGAATTGGTGGAAAGGAACACCCATCTAACTCTCATTTTTCAGAAAGAATACAATGGATTTCTAATCTTTTTCTATTTTTTCTTCTTTCTTTTTCTTTGTGAAGAATGTAGCCACTAAATCTATTATAGTTCCATATGCTATTCCTGCTACAAATGTAGAATAGCCAACATATTGATCCATTAGTAGTACTGCTGCTGATACTATTATACCAAATAATGTTCCTCTTAATCCGGCATTTACCCATTTTTCCCATCCTTCACCTTTGATAAGAATGATTCCTCCAGCTAAACCTATTATGATACCTAGAACAACTCTCATTGCCCATATTCCTATCAGATACCCTATATTGTCTGCATACCCTCCAGGAACTCTTAGTCCTACACCTATAATACAGGCTACTCCAAGAACTGCACCTGTCACAATTGAAATAATAAATCGTTTATAATCAACCATTTTTCTCAACAATACCTTATTTTTACTAATTTAAGAATTCTATGTAATATCAACTTTTTTTTCGATTGAGAAGTTATTAATTTCTTTATCTATTCTTATGTTGTAATGAATCAGAAAGAGAGAAAGAGGAAGCAGCAAGTCATATCGAACATTTTTTATATTTTCTTTATTCCTTTGACCCAGTGAGTAAAATGGATTTAAAAGGTAGATCACTTTTATCCTTGGTAGATTATACAGCAGAAGAAATACGTTTTCTTCTTGACGAATCTAAACGCTTGAAAGCTAAATTCAAAGCTTTTAACAGAACTGAATTACCTCTTGAGGGATTAACACTTGGAATGATTTTCCAAAAACGATCAACTCGTACTCGTGTCTCAACTGAGGTAGCAATGTATTACTTAGGTGGTCATGCTCTGTTTCTAAGTTCTGCAGATATCCAACTAGGTAGTGGAGAAACAATCAAAGATACTTCCCGCGTCCTTTCTCGAATGGTTGATGGTGTCTTAGCCAGAGTCTATGCCCATGAAGATGTTGAGGAACTAGTAAAATATTCTAAGATTCCCATAATCAATGCGTTATCTGACAAATATCATCCACTACAAATTCTAGCTGATTTACTAACTATTGAAGAACATAAAGGTCGGCTTGCAGGATTAAAACTAACCTGGGTTGGTGATGGAAACAATGTCTGTAATTCATTATTGATTGGATGTGCTAAGATGGGTATGGATATGTCTGTTGCTACACCTAAGGGTTATGAACCATCTAGCGACATCGTTGCACTTGCAGAAGAATTTGCAGAAGAAACAGGAGCAAAGATTGTTATTACTAATAATTCTGTATCAGCTGTTACAGATGCTGACATTGTTGTAACTGACACTTTTATCTCTATGGGTGAAGAAGATCAAGAAAAAGCCAAATTAGCAGCTTTCAAGGATTATATAATTACTGAAGAACTTTGTTCTAATGCAAAATCTGATTATGTTTTCATGCATTGCTTACCTTACAAACATAAAGAAGCTACAGAAGAGGTTTTTGAAAGCGAACATAGCATTGTGTTTGATGAAGCAGAAAACAGATTACATACAGTGATGGCTGTTCTAAAGAATTTAATGGGCTGATTACCCACAATCTTTCTTTTTTTTCAATTTCTACAAAAGTATAAATATGTAAACAACAAAATTGGTCTATGTCACAAAATGCAGTTATATGTCAACATTGTGGTGCAAAACAAGAAGGAGCATCCAATTTTTGTGTTTCTTGTGGTAAGGAAATTATGAAAAATCTTACTCAAAAGCTAGAATCATCAACTCCCGCTCAACATAAATCAGTTCCTCCTTCAGATGTGAAATATCAGAAATACTTCTTCATCAGCACTATCGGCTTAAGCGCTCTTTCGGTAATTCTTCTACTTGCAACGCCTTTAGCTGAATGGTATTGGTTTGATTCGTATTTGTGGTACACTTATGGGATATACTGGGATGAAGGATTTATTACTATCTCTTCTCCTGAATACGCTCCAGCTCCTCAAATAGCGATAATCTTGATGTGTTTAGGTTTTCTTGGTGTGGGTTTCACAGCAGTTCAAGCTCTTAGAGGAACAATTGAAACAATGCCGAAAATGGTAAAAAAAGGATTCATCGTAAGCCTTGTTACACTTGGTATAACAGTTATCTCTGGTATTATTCTTGCGATTGTAGCTACAGTAGCAGTAGTAGACGGAAGCTGGGGATTTCGAACTAGTTTTTATTCTTCTTTAATCTGTAGTATAGCATGTGTAGTGCTTCTGAAACTATCCACAAGAAAAACAACTTAATACATTGGGATTGCTTAAATTCTAATTTTTTTTTAATCACTTAAATTCACGAAAGTTCTTTACGCACGTTATGAAACTTGTTCAAACTTTGTCCTTTCATTTCTAAGATTTTGTTGAGTTTAAATAGAGTCTTTTAGTACAAGAACTGAATACAATGTTCATATTCCAGTATCTAAAGAATCTAAAGTTGGTAAAGAAAAGAGGAAGTCCAATACTAGAGGAAATTCTTCTTATTGGTATCGCTATTCTTATTTTTGCCGTAATCTTTGGAGTGATTTTCAGTTTAATTGATTGGTCTACAACCTCAATTGATAATTTGTTTGGATAAAACGCAAATTTTTGTGTTTTTAAATGGTAATCAATATTATTTTCTGAAGCTAGCTTCTCCAAATCCAACATAATTCTTCAAAATTCAGGCTAGCTTCTATTTATTCTTAACACTATTAAAACAAGAAAAAAAGAACTTAGATTAGGTATTTTGTTGTTAATCCCATTTTTACTGAGCTATGATTTGTACCTTTTCTCTTTTTATTTGTTCTTTTTCTATCTTGAGTTCGTTCTCTGCTAGTTTTTTTGCTCTTAATATGGAATCACCTATTTCAATTGAAACCTTCTTTCTAAACCTATTAGATCTCTTAGAAAGACAAGAATATACCGAAAAGAACCAGGGTTGTATCAGATTGTCTTTTGGTTTTAGGAGTAATTTTACAATTTTATTGGCTAATTTGGTTACATCATAAACCTTGAATTTGTCTATACCACAGTGTGCAACTTCATGGAAATTGGTATTATAAGGACCTGGAAATACCGTGGATACTGAAATCCCATAATCCTTCATCTCTTTTCTTATTGAATCTCCAAAAGTCATTATCGCAGATTTTGTAGAATTATAGACTGCAAAAGGATAGGCTGGTAACATAACTAAAGATGTAGATAAATTGACTATGTGTCCACTTTGTTGTTCCTTCATTATCTGTACAGTTTTTTGTGTAAGTTTAACTAAGGACAAGAAATTCGTTTCAATTAGTTCATCAATTTCCTCTTCGGGTTGTTCTAGGAAAAGGTTAGCTTTTCCTAACCCTGCGTTGTTTATTAGAACATCAATTGACCCAAATACTTTTAATGTAGAATCAATTAATTTTTCCCTATCATCTCTGTTTCTAATATCTCCTACAATTGGTAAAAGTTTAATACCTTGCTCCTTCAGAGTTCTAGCTATTTGCATTAGTTTTTTTTCTCTTCTTGCAAAAATGACCAGTTTTGGTTGGTGTTTAGCTAAAGATAATGCAACAGCTTTCCCTATTCCTGAAGAAGCACCTGTAATGACTACTACTTTTCCTTTTAACTTAGAATTATTTTTTTCCTCCTTCTCTGCAGTATTCATACTATCAGATTTATCTCTTAAACACAATATATAAACCTAAAAAAAGCCCTTTACTAACTTTTAACATTTATTACCATAATAATTTTATTAGGTTAATTCTTCTTTTAAACATGGATAAAAACATCTTTACTGAAAAGGATGGGAATCTAGATATTATAAGAGATGGTACAGTTGCTGTAATTGGTTATGGGAACCAGGGAAGAGCCCAAGCTCTTAATATGAGAGATTCTGGACTTAAAGTTATTATTGGCAATCGTAGTGACAATTACAAGAAACGTGCAGAGAAGGACGGATTTGAAGCTTATTCGATCGATAAAGCTACTAGTCTTTGTGACATTCTCTTTCTTCTAATTCCGGATGAAATTATGAAAGACACATATGAAAACGACATTAAGCCTAATCTAAAGAAGAAAGGTGCAATAGTCTTTGCTAGTGGTTATAATATTGCTTTTAATATAATTGAAGATTCTAAAAGTCATGATATTCTTATGATTGCACCAAGAATGATTGGCGCAGGTGTTCGAGCAAGGTTTCTTACAAATGAAGGATTCTATAGTTTTGTTCATGTTGAAAATGATGCGTCAGGCAAGGCTAAAGAAAAGCTTCTTGCCCTTTGTAAAGCAATTGGCACGTTGAAAAAAGGTGCAATTGATGTAAACTTTAAACAAGAAGCAGTGCTTGATCTCTTTAATGAACAAGCATTTGGTCCCGCGTTTGGTCGAGTTTTGTTAACTAGCATATTTACATTAGTTGATGCAGGATATCCGCTTGAAGCAGTATTAATTGAAATGTTTATGTCTGAAGAGATGAGCTATACCTACCATAAGATGGCTAAAATAGGTCTTGTAAAACAAGTTAATCTTCACTCCCATACCAGTCAATATGGTGCAATGAGTAGAGGAATCAAGTTTCGAAACTTACCTCTGAAAGAGAAAATGAGTGAAATTCTACAAAATATTGAAAGTGGAAATTTTGCAGAAGAATGGGAAAAGAAATCCTCTAAGCTTAAATTTAAATTTCTGAAATTCTTTGCAACAAGAACAAGAATAAACAAACTAGAACAGAAAGCTAGAAAAAATCTAAACTTAAAGACTTTTGATATTTTTGAAGAAGAAGAACCTAGTGCTGAAGATTCAGAAGAATTAAACAGATTGAAAGATGAACTTAAAGAGTTTGAAGAATTCTATCAGGAATATTAAGTATTGTTAGAATCTTATCTTAACTGATTAGAGGATTATGCATTCTTTTCCCAATTCTTCTACTATTTCAATTATCTTCTTCCTTTGCTCAGATCTTGCCCCCTTTTTATCTACAAAAGCCCCTACTGGTTTTTCAATTGTTTTGTTAAATGCTTCTTGAACAATTTCTAATGTAACATCATCCAAGGTATGTTTTGGAGCTATATGACCAATAAAAACATCATTATTTTCCATTAGATGTTTGTGAAATCTATACGCGTAATGATTTCCACCAAACCCAAGATAGCTTTGACCTGAGAAATTGTTTTGACGTATAAATCCTTCAGCTGTTTCTATGATTGCTTCCCCCACAGCTGTTGCTCCTTTTTCATGTTTCCAAAATTCTTCACTGCTTCCTAGTTCCATGAAAATTAAAGGTGTCATCAGTTCAGTAGGACCATGATGAGTTATTTCTAAATCTACTTTAAACTCTTCTAGATTATGAAGTTCTTTCTTCTCTTTTAGTTTCATTAAGCCATACTTTAATGCCCAGCTAGAAGTATAGGAAAGTTCAGACTCTCTTCCTGCTAGAGTTATTTTCGACCAATTTCCTGTAGGATGTATAAGAAGAGCTGGTGTTCCAGATGCAGCCCTATGTCTGCTTGCAAATATGTAGAGTTTTGCTTCGATTTTTGAATCTAGATGTTTGGATTCCACTCCATCTTTCGTTGAATGAATGAATTTTATTTTATTAGGTTCCTTTTCATATGAAAATACTGGATTATCATCAAATCGTTCATTTGTTTCTTTGACAAGAGATTGGTTTTTTAATTGATTCCAAATTGTTTGTGCAGCTAAATCCTTTTCTGGAACAATCACTGCTACGTCTGTCTTTATTCTCAAATACAACACATCAATCTTCTATTGCTGATTACTATGTTTAGATATCTTATAAATATAAAGAAGTCAAACAAAATTAATCTTGGTAAATAACTTTGTATTGATTGTCATCGAATTTTCGAACATCTCTAATTTCTCTTAGTTTGAAAACTATTTCTTGTTTTGTTTTTACTGGAAAACCATATTTTTCGTTTTCATAAGGAGGTTTTTCGTATTTTTCAGAATATTCTTTGATAAAATCAATATGGTCCTGAATTCTGTTGTTGTTAAATTCATTTGCATGTTCCTTGATTTCCAATACTCTTTGATCAATTATTTCCTTGAAATTTTCTTCAATTTCTACATTTATGCTATTTCTTTCTAAAGCCATTGCTGCAAGCATTGTTGTTCCTGTACCTAGGAAAGGATCTAAAACAGTGTCTCCTTTTAGAGAATACATGCTTATTAGTCTGTAAGCCAATTCAAAAGGGAAGGCTGCGCTTCTCTTCCTTAAATTTTCCCCATTTAGTGCTTGATGTACTCCTTTAAGATCCCATATATCTGAAAACCATTTATTCCTTTCTTCCCAAAAATAGGAACTATTAAGTCGTTCTTTCTTCTCTTCTTCAGTTTTGAATTCTCTCTTTCCACCCTTTCTTAAAATTAGAATATACTCATGTTCAAGAGTAACATATCCCCCAGGAGGAAGCATTCCTGAACCCATAAATTTGTTTGGTGCATTAGTTAATTTGGTCCAAATGATTAATGGAAGACATTGAAAACCAATTTTACAGCAATGAGAGATAATACGAGAATGAGATGCATAAAGCTTGAAATTGTTTCCTATACTTCTTGTAGCATCACCAATATTTATGCAAGCAATGCCATTTGTTTTAAGTACTCTATAAGCTTCATTCCAGACTTTATCTAACTCTTGGTGCATCAATTCAAAAGCCAAATTACCATTTTCATCTGCTAGAGCTTTTCTTATTTCTGGATTCATTTCAGAAAAGACTTCATCCCAAATCTGAACCATACAATATGGTGGAGATGTAACAACAAGATCTACTGATTCATTCTCAGTACCTTGCATATCTTGTGAATTTTGAAAAAGAATCTTGTGGGATGTTTCTGACATTCTTTACCTCTGAATTATTGAATTTCGAAAGCTTACCCTATCTAAACAAAGGTTGTATGTAAATGTTTAGAGTATCTTCTAGATTAAAGTTTTGCTCAATTCTTGAAACTATTTAACGAAAGACTTTTTATTTCCTCCTAGTATCGAAATCCAAGTGTATATTACCTTTTCTGGTGAAAAAAAATGTCAAGTAGAGAGAAAATCAATATTACAATTGATGGTAAAGAGGTAGAGGGTTATTCTGACGAAACTTACCTTACAATTGCAGAAAAGAATGGAATAGAAATACCCACTGTTTGTCATCATCCTGCAGTAGAACCTGCGGGTAAATGCAGAGTTTGTGTTGTCGAACAAGAGATTGATGGTGTTTCAAAAGTAGTAGCTTCTTGCAAAGAGCTTGCTCAACCTAATGCTATCATCAAAACTAATTCTGAGAGAATAGTAAAAACTAGAACAGCTTTAATTCGAAAAATGGTTAAATCACATGCAGACGAATGTTCTGTTTGTGGAACAGGACAGAGTTGTAAAATTAAAATCTTAGAAGAAAAATATCTTGGTGATCAAGAACCTATTGAAAAAGAAGTAAAGGAAAAAGATTTGAGAGAAAATAATGAATTCTTCTCCTTTAATTCCAGCGCATGTGTTAAATGTGGTTTATGTGTAAGAGTAACTCAAGAGCTTCAGATTTGTAATGTTCTTACTATGGAAAGAGGTAAATTTGATGGTTATCCGTTTCCTAAAGATGAAATAAGCTTTGAATCCTCTGGTTGTGTTGCTTGTGGAAACTGTGTCGCCTTATGTCCTTCTGGTGCTCTTTCCAGTCATCATATGACACATGCTGAATTTTGTGAAGAATTAACTAAAACAACTACCATTTGTTCTTATTGTGGAGTTGGGTGTAATTTTGATATTCTAGCTAATCTAGATGCAAACACTATTTCTTATGTTGATTCCAATCTTGACAATGTTGTTAATGGAACTGCTTTATGTGTCAAAGGACGTTTTGGTTGGGATTTTGTCAATCACCCAGATAGGCTAAACACTCCTTTAATAAAGAAGAATGGGGAACTGGTTGAAGCTTCCTGGGATGAAGCTTTTGATTTGATAGAACAGAAGCTAAAAGCAATTCGAGATGAAAGCGGACCTGATGCTCTAGCTTTTCTTGCTTCTGCTAAATGTACAAATGAAGAAAATTATCTTATGCAAAAGCTTGCTAGAGCTGGTATTGGCACAAATAATGTTGATCACTGTGCTAGATTGTGTCATGCTTCCACCGTAACAGGTCTTGCAAAAGCATTTGGTTCTGGAGCTATGACAAACAGTATAGACGATTTAGCAAATGATGCAGAAGTTATTTTTATCATAGGTAGCAATACAACAGAAGCTCATCCTGTTATAGGGATGAAAATCAAGCAAGCAGTAACTCAAGAGAAAACAAAATTGATTGTTGCAGATCCACGTAGGATTGAACTGGTAGATTATTCAGAGATATATTTACAACACAAACCTGGTTCTGATGTTGCTCTAATTAACGCTTTTATGAAAGTAATTCTTGAAGAAAACCTCTATGATGAAAAATTCATCAAGGAAAGAACTGAAGGATTTGAAGAATATCAGAAAGGTTTGAAGGACACCCCTTTAGATGCTCTGTGTAAAATAGCTAATGTGGATGTAGAGGAAGTAAAGAATGCTGCCATAATGTATGCAAAAGCTAAAACAGCATCAATCGTTTATTCAATGGGTATTACCCAACATACAACAGGTACTGATAATGTTTTATCCCTTGCAAATCTTGCTATGTTAACCGGAAATATAGGTCGTCCAGGAGCTGGGGTTAATCCATTGAGAGGGCAAAATAATGTTCAAGGTGCTTGTGACGTAGGTGGTCTTCCTAATGTTTATCCCGGTTATCAGAAAGTAACTGAACCAGAAAATAAAGCAAAGTTTGAGAAAACTTGGAATGTTACTAACCTTGATGACAAAAATGGTTTAACAATTGTTGAAATAATGAATGCAGCTTATGACGGAGGCATTCGAGGTATTTACATAATGGGTGAAAATCCTGTTCTCAGCGATCCCAATGTTAACCATGTACGTGATGCTCTTGATAAACTTGAATTTCTCGTTGTACAAGATATCTTCCTAACAGAAACAGCTAAGTATGCTGATGTTGTTATCCCTGGTGTGTCTTTTGCTGAAAAAGATGGAACATTTACTAATACAGAAAGACGAGTTCAGAGAGTGCGAAGAGCAATAGAACCCGTAGGAGAAAGAAAAGACGATTGGGTAATATTAATTGAACTTCTAAATCGATTTGGTATTCCAGCGATGTACGAACATCCAAGTGAAATAATGGATGAAATTGCTTCAACATCACCGATTTATGCTGGTATAAACTATGAAAGAATTGAGGAAATTGGATTGCAATGGCCTTGCAAAGATAAGAATCATCAAGGAACAAAAATCCTTCATCAAGAGGAATTCAGTAGAGGTAAGGGTAAATTCCATACAATTTCCTATATCGACCCTGCAGAATTACCAGATAAAGAATATCCTTTCATGCTTACTACAGGACGTATTCTATATCACTTCCATACTGGAGAGATGTCTAGAAGATCCAAAGGATTACATGAGAGAAGACCTATTGAAAGAAGCCAAATTAATACAAAAGATGCTGAAAAATTAGGTATTAAAGATGGTGACAAAATTAAAATTGAATCCAGACGAGGTAAAGTTACTACAGTTGCCAAGGTTACAAATAAAATCCAAGAAGGTCTTGTTTTCATGTCTTTTCACTATAAAGAATCTGCTGCAAACCTTCTTACAATTGATGCTTTAGATCCTTTAGCAAAAATTCCTGAATTCAAAGTTTGTGCTATCAAAGTCTCAAAAGAATAGATCCAGAAGTCTATTTCAACCTTCTGGATTTAATTTTCATTTTTTCTTTTAGTTTTATCACGGAACTCATATTATCTCTCGTTTGTTCCTCTGGAAAAATAGTGATTAAATCTTGTAAAGCATGAAGTTCAAGAAATGGTAGATTTTTAACCTTCCAGTATTCTCGCTCTTTTAGAAGAGCTTCTTTTCCTATTTGTTTGAATACTTCTGAATCTAATTTCTTTTTCTTTAATGAAGACAAAGACAATAAATAAGCTGCATAGAAATGTTCTTTCTCCATTAATTCATTAGCAACATCTAAGACATCTTCATAATCATTTATGTCATTTAAGATTAATTCAGATTGCTTTTCAATGTTCTCAGGAGAAGGTATACAGATATTTGATAGATCATCTAATTCTGTTATTTCTCTGGTTAAATTACCTTGAACATTAATATTAGTAAAAATATCTGCTGACAAATCGTTTTTCTTTAATAAATCATCAATGCAATATGTTTGAATATACTGTGAAAGCCGTATGGGGACATCAGCTCGTGACAATGAAAGATTGAGAAATTTTGATGAAATTCTTGAATTTGAACCATATAAAGCCAGTAGTGGTTCTATCATACCATCAGAATATTTGAAAATACTTACCCCATTTGGTTTAACTTTCAATTCCTTTAGAATCTCAAACAAGAGATAAGGTCTATCTGATGGGATAAATTGTATTGATTTGTTCTCAAAGTATTCCATGGTAGAATAAATTCCCTTTAGAACACCCTCAAAGGCGACTTTCTTAAAATCAATAATGTACTTAACAAATTTATTTGTGATATAAGAATTTACTATTTTTGAATATGTTCTTTTCCTTGCCTTTGTGTTTACAGATATACCAACTAGGTCATAGTATCTCCTGCATCCCTCCAGTAAATGAACCAATAGTGGTTTATTGTTGTATTCCTTTAGTACTTTGTCTGACCATCGACCTTCGTTATTCTGAAATCTTCGGGAAGATCCACCTGCAAGAATCGTCAGTATTCTATCAGACATTAAGACAAATGGATAATTTCTCTTTAAATGGATTTTGTAAAAAATAAATAAAAAGAATGAAGATTATTTAATCATCTTCAGTTTCTATGTTGAATTCTTCTTTAACGGCTTCTTCAACCGCTTCAGTTATTTCTTCCACTTTTTCTTCGACGACATCTTCAACAATATCTTCAGTAACTTTCTCAATAACTTCTTCGACGACATCTTCAGCTATGTGTTCTGCTTTTTCTTCACTTATTTCCTCGACAGTTTCTTCGAGAACTTCTTCAACTATATCTTCCATAGCGTCTTCTGCGATTTCTTCTACTGCGTCAGTTACTTCCTCAACAATTTCTTCAATGACCTCTTCGACAATATCCTCAACCACATCTTCAAGTGGTTTATCTTCTTCAAGAGCTTCTTCAAGAGCTTCTTCAATTTCTTCTTCAATTTCTTCCATTACTTCGTCAACAACGCTCTCTACAATTTCTTCAGCTTTTTCTTCTATTGCCTCTTTTATCACGCCAGATATTGTTTCGTCTGAAATCTCCTCAGCAACGGCATCAGCTACAGCTTCAGCTATTTCTTCAACGACTTCTTCAACGACTTCTTCAACAACTTCCTCGACAGTTTCTTTAACCATTTCCTCAACAACTGGTTCTTCACTAACCTCTGGTTCAGTTACTGGTTCAACCACAGGTTCTACATAGGTTTTAGCTGGAGGCTCTGGTTCAGTTACTGGCTCAGGCTCAGAGAAAACCATGGTTTGAGGTTCAGGCTCAGGTTCTGGTGTATAAGATTCTTCGATTGCTGGTTCATGTGTTGGTTCAACAATTGGCTTTGGCTCGTATATATCTTGAGGGGGCATAAGTTTCTGATCTTCTACTGGTTCTGGTGTTACAACAGGTATTCCCTTTTGTGGAGGTATGTCTTGTGAAAAAACCTTCCTTGGGAAGGAATCTTGTCTTGAATCACCCTGAAAACCACCAAGATCAGTATCAATATATTTCTCTTGTACTGTTTTGTGTAGGTCACCAATATTGTCTTCAGTTATTTGTTCTAATCTACATTTTGTTCCAGCTCGTTCTCCAGAAGCTAACATGAATCCGGATCTACTGATTGTATCAGCTATTCTTCTTCCTGTTCTTTGTGCAACAAGACCGAGGTGGCTACCAAAAATAAGATGCCATTCTTCTTTTTCGTGATTAAAAGTTAAAAGACCATCTAATCCTAATCCAGACAATTTTCTGGCTATATCACCTGATTCAGTATCAAGTAGAGTTTGGAATTTAGAACCGTCCTTTAACTCGTGGAAATCTCCTTTACTGTGATCATATCCTAGGAAAACATTACTCATAGTAGTACCCTTACCTATGAAATATTACTAATTCAGTAAATGTATTTTTAATAAAAAGTTATTCTCTTTAGGCAATGAGAAAAACCAATTTTAATAGGGAAAAATAAAAGAAAAAAAGAAAGAGAAGGATTATTGCGCAGTTATGACTTCTAAATCATCATTCACATCAGCTAAAACGCCTAACATTGCAGTCAGCAAATCAGTTATGTCTGTCAAATTTCCTACAGGATCAGCCATATACACCATAAGCTGGTTTAGATCAGCTTGAAGTCCTAGTAGATTATCACGAATTGTTGTTAGAGCAGTAAGTGACGTTTGTAGTTGCGTCATTCCTCCAATATTCACTGCATCATCCATGTATAAAATTGATTGATTAAAATTGTAAATGGAAGAAGCTAAGCTTGTATTGGCGTTTAGGAAACTAGTATTGGCTGCTGCATAATTAGCTGCAAGAAATTGTGTTTGACCAGCTGTTATATTCCCTGCTACGAAACTCAATTCCATGACTCCAACGAACATGAAATAGAATGAATTTACGACATAGTTTGCATTGTTAACATATTCCACAAAACCAAAATCAGAAAGCTGAGATGTAAAAGTAAGTGCAATATCGTTCAAAGGACCATAGGTATCAACTGAAGCTTTTACTTCTACATCATTGATTTTTGCATCTACTATTGTTGCATTGGTTGACAAATTATTTGTTGTTGTCCGAAGACCATCAAGTGTATTGATCAACTCAGGATAATTAGAAACATCTTCGTAATTTGCTGGACCAGCGAATACATTCATCATATCATCTAAATCGAAGAAATTTGTAGCTAATGAATAGCCTAGAGCACACAGAGGTACGCCTATGTCAACCATGTCTATAACAAACATCACTGTTGAGTTTAGGAAAGGTGTATCTGATGTTGCTACAGCTTCTATCTCTGGTTCATGTAATTGGTCTTGAACTATGGAAAAATTACCATATGAATATTCAAAGTTCTCAGCAGTGCCGTTAAAAGCAGTGACTTCTGCTATGTTATCTCCTGCTTTGAATAGATTGTATGCTCCATATAAGAAATGAGTTAAAGTAGCATATTCACTTTCCACACCAGGACTAATTTCAGGTCTATCAAGAAGAGCTGAAATTACTGTTACTCCACCTTCGAACATTGCTAAATAATCTTCAACCATGGTCATGCTTTCCATTACAGGTTCGATAGCTTCTATGGGTATTCCAGGAATTCTGGTTATATTTCCTATTACATCTTCTAACGAGACATTCTTTAGATCATCTAAAGCTTGTTGAATGTAATCTGTACTATCACCCAATATTAATAGACCTTCATTCACAACTTCGATTGCATCGTTAAATAGAGTATCATTTATTCCTGGGGCTCTCTTCACTGTGTTTCCATCATCAACAGATAGAGGCATTGGAGATGAACTTATATTCATTGCATCCATTGCGTCTTGAAGTCCATTCATTATGTAGAATGTTCCATTTGCAAATGGGCCTAGACCGGAGGACAGGTGTAAAGCTGCTAATGAAAACCAATAAAGATTTGACACAACAGTTCCTAGAATCGGTATCATTTGTGCAAAACCTATGATTCCTGCTTTTTGTAATGCATCTAGGTTTAATGCGGCTTGGTTGAAGTAAAATGAAGCATTGTAAAACGCCGCTATCGCTTCATCTATTTCCGCTTGCGTCAGACTTCCAAAATCACCAGTGAATATTGAAATTCCTTCCATTACATAAAGTGCTCCTGGAAGAAGGTCACTTCCAAGTATTAAGAAACTTGAGAATAACAAATGTACAAACGGTGTTATCACTAGCCCAATCAGGAAGAATATCAAGGCAAACAATATACTAAATATTACAAATATCTTCAATGCCGACGTAAAAATCTGAACAAACCACGTAAGCGAAAGCGTACCGAAAATGAATAACGGTAAAGCTATTATCAGATCAATAACGAAAGCAAATTGGCTGTAAAATTCTATAGTTTCCCGATTGAATTCTTCTGGTAAACTAGCAACTAGCTCTGTTTCGTTTAATACATCAAACGTATCAAGAAGAGTTCCCGTACGTTCTGAAACTGGAGCTAAGGGATTATAAACAGGTGCATCTGCAACATAATTAAACAGATATCCTGCACCAAACACTATTATCAAGAGAATAGGTATTGATATCAGTACTCTAGTTTTGTCTCTGACAAGACCTGCAAAAATTGCTAATCCTATAATACCTATTATGTATGAAACTATTGTTGCTGTCATACTTTCCCTTGGTTGAAGTGCAGCTTCAAGTATAAACATTAATGCAATGTAAAATACTGTGAAGAAAAGAAGTCCATACCCCCAGAAACTCCATTTCCTTTTTTTTATAGGTTCGATAATTTCTTCTTTACTCATAAAATCAACTTTAGGGTTGCTATCTTCTTTATAGCTTCTTTGGATATAAATAGGTTATTTTTCACCTAGTCAAGAAAAAGTAGTTACTAATTAAAATAATTTTATCGAATAATTAGATGAAAAACAGGAATATATTCATTGTTTTTTACTAGATTAGAAGATTCGCTATAGATGTTAAAATAGAGGAATCAAAATTCGAAACAATGTTTGATAATGTTAGAAAAGACTGTGTAGAATGATAAAGAACCTCTTCTATTGAACGAATGTTTGACCCTATCAATGGTAAAGAACTTGTAGGAAAGACCAAAAAGAGGATTATGGGAGATAACCCCCCCTCATCACCTTGGTCATCAATAAGTACTAGATCAAATCCATATACGAAATAATCCTCGGATAGTTGAAATAAACCTCTAAATCTTCTAGAATTCGAAAAGTCGTATCCTAAACCATTCATTAATGTTGATGTCCCTTTTATTGCCAGCTTCATCAATAGATTTTCTGACAAAGATGAATGGTTGTTTAAAATCATAGGACCCAGCTGTAAGTCAAACTTCACTGCTACTAGTCCTAAATCTAAAAGATTCTCCTGAACGAGTGAGTACGATGACATGATGACCAAGTTAACATTGGTTTTGTCATATATAAGAAAAACAGACAGAGTGACTTGAAAGTGAAAAAAATGTATAGACCACGTAATGACATCATTGAAGAGCGACATAAAGTTGCATCTGAAATAAAAAATTGGTGCGGGGAGGGAGATTCGAACTCCCGAATCACTAAGAACTGGATCCTAAGTCCAGCGCCTTTGACCACTCGGCAATCCCCGCAAGGGAAGAAATATCTTAAGTAATAAACTCAAGTTATTGGATTTTTTAAATTTATTTGTGGGTGTTAAAGTTAATTTTTAAAAAGGGAGTGGTGCCTCAACCGGGATTTGAACCCGGGTCTGCGGATAATCCTGTTTAGTCACGCGGACTTTCGCATGTGAAAGTCCGCAATGATTGGCCGAGCTACACCATTGAGGCATTTGTTGTTACATCGCTTTCTTTCAATATTCTTTTTAATATCTTTCGTTATTTGCTTATTTTATTATTTAGAAAGTCCAAAATCTTTTCAAAAGCCAAATATTTGCTATCATCAACAGTAAGAATATGATCTCCTCTATCGAGTTGCATAAATTCTTTTTCGGTTTTTAAATCCTCAAATATCCATTCTGCACTCTGTGGATTTATTGTTTTATCTTCTTTTGATTGTATTATCAATGCTGGGATCTTAATTCTTTTAATTTCTACATGTAAAAATCTTAACATTTTCAGAATTTGATATGCTGCATATGTTGAATCATCTTGATATGCAAAAAGATCATTTTCCACATACCATTTCACTCTTTCCAAATTTCTAGGTCTATGTAATTTGAAAAAATGTGATATCCAAGCAAAAATAGTCCAAGTTCTCTTGAATCTATACAGAGCATTAATTGTAAAGACTCCTTTGAAATCTAGTCTTGTTGCAGCGTACAATGATAAAGCTCCCCCTAACGAAAGACCCCCTATGAATATATTCTCGTACTTTTTTATATTTGCAAGGTAAATCTTTTCTATATCTTGATACCAATCTTTCCAACTAATATTATCCAAATCTTTAGAATCAGTTCCATGACCTGTTAACAGAATACCATGGATATCGAAACCTTTCTTGCATAGAAACTCACCTAATGGTCGTGTTTCAGTGGGTGAAGCACCAAAACCATGTACAAGAATAATCAACGTGTTGGTAGGATTTTCTTTCTCTGCACTGTAGAAATATGGTTTAGCTAGTTCCCTAAGTCTTTCTGGAAAGATAACTTCTTGCATTCTATATAATCGTATATTTAAACATATAAAATACAGCTGTTTTGTCCCAAAACCATCAGTCAAGGCATCTGGTAAATTGAATTTCTATTGAAATTTTTCATTCTAATTTAAACACTTCTGAACAAAGTTTATTAAACGCCAATACATACATTCTGTTGGTGAATTCCTAATGGCAACTGCATTCATCTTGATAAATAGTGAGATTGGAGAAGAAAAGAGCGTACTCGACCAACTTATGTCTCTACCAAATGTTGGTGAAGCGCATGTGGTTTACGGCGTTTATGACTTAATTGCAAAAATAGAAGCAGATACAATGGATGAGTTAAAGAAAATTGTTACAGAGAATCTGCGAGCATTAGAGAATGTACGTAGTACTATGACCATGATCTGTGTTGAGAAATAAAAATCTCTCTCTCTTTTTTATTTTAATTTGTTTTTCTAGTCTTAGCTATTTCTGACAAATTTTAAATAAAAGTCTGAATTCTTTCTTTTATGGCTAACGAGATTATTTATGAAATCGTATTAGTTGTTCTAGGATATTTCTTCGGTTCTATTCCAGTTGCATATTTGGTTGGAAAAATTGGTCGTGGAATTGATATTCGTGATTATGGTTCAGGTAATATGGGAACAGCCAATGTCATGAGAACACTTGGTAAAAAGGCAGGTCTTCTAACGATGGTTCTTGATATGACCAAAGGAGCTATCGCAGTTCTATTGGCAAGAATTTATCTTTGGGTAGTAGGTGACAATTATTCGGGTTTCTCAACCAATACAGGTGTTGAATTTCCTCAGTTACTTGATAGAGGATTTCTACTTGCTCTTGTATCTTTCATGGCTGTTATTGGTCATAGTTATCCTATTTGGTTAAAATTCAAAGGAGGAAAATCTGCTGCTGTTGGAGCAGGTGCTTTGTTAGGAGTTAATCCCATCCCCTTCATTTGTATCATGATAATCTGGTTTGTATTACTTAAAACAACCAAACTTATGTCTCTCTCGAATCTCACAGTTGCTTTATTATCCCCACCATTATATTGGATATTTGCAGGAAATGATTTCTGGTTTAACAATAGTTTATGGGCTCTAATAGTAAATTCTATTATGGTCGTTCTTGTTTTCTGGAGACATAAAGCTAATATCAAAAGACTACTTACAGGTACAGAAAGAAGAATGGGGGAGAAAGCAGAAGTAGCTGCAGAAAAAGTATAAGTTTTTCTTTTTCTTTTTTTACAATACAAAGAATATTTAATGGTTCATGTAATTGTATTTTAGTGACTACAAGATGAGAAGAACTGCCTTAATTGGTCTGATTTTTATTGGAATGTTAGGCGTAGGGATAGGAGGATATTTTCTTACAGATATGATAATAAACAACTATTTTTCTGGAAATGCTGAATTGATTTTTATTTCAATGCCTTTGGAAAAGATAAAAGGAGAAACAGTTCCTATTACATTTGAAATAGAACTAGAGGGAACAGAAAAGGCAGTTATTAAATCAGTAGAGATAGGTATTTCATCTGATGCTTATTCTTTAAAAGGTTCTATCATCTATGAGTTAAACCAGGAGATTACTCGAGGGTCACAAGTTGCTTCAGTTGAGATGGGACCTTTACTTAACATATCAACAGGATTATTTGCACTGAATATTGGAGAATACAATATTTATTCTTTTGGGGTTACATTTGAAAATAGAGTTGCAGAGATAAAAGAAAACATAGATTTCTCTCTAAATGTTACTAACCAAATCGAGGTTGAACAGATAGTCAACGGGGACTTCAGTGGATATCTAAACAACTGGGAAGGCGACATACAAGATGATAAAGCTGTTGCGGGGATTTCTACTCACCCTTCTTTAGATGGTAACTGTGTTCGCTTTACCAATATTGAGACTATTGAGCCCGGAAACTCAACTTGGATAAGTATCTCTCAAACTGTAAATCTAACTAACAGTCATTATTTATCCTTTAACCAACAAATAGAGAGCACCAATAGTTCAATTGAAGTTAATTTGTTTATAGATGGAATTAAATCGAACATGTCTTTAATCTTAGACAGTACGTCGCCACAGAATCAGCTGATTCATTTTGGTGAGGGCGATGGATTATCATATGTTGCTCTACAATTTGTATTCGTCTATGCAGATAACTCAACCCATGTGTATCTTGATGATATGTCTATTCTTCAATATGAACATAGGGTGTTCGTTCTAATGTTAAATGATAATTGGGAGATTTCTGGAAAAGAAGTCGCAAGAAATGATCTTTTTACTACAATGTATGAAACTTCATATCTTTTTGAGAAAGACTTTGGCATTAAGCTCATACCAGTTGTTGAACTTCCTTGGCATCCTAAAGATGTGAGTATGGGTGTGGTAGGCACTATCGCTCTTGAAACAGCAGGGGAATTACTAGGTTTAGAGGGTAGTTGGGATGTTGAATATGGTCGATCACCAGACAATCATGGTTTTGATTTATTTACAAGTTTCTCAAACCAAACCTCTGAACATTTCGGTTTTGCTTATTATGAAAGGAATGCTGCTTTTCATTTTGCTGAATCTGAAGAATTAGGTGATTATAGTTGGATAGGAATAGTAGCTGATTGGGCAGAGAACTTGGTTCAGCACGAGATAAGTCACAATTTTGGAGCATATGATAGAGATAGAGCTGATTATCCACCTAGTGTAATGAGTAAACCATTTACAGCTGATCAAGTAGTTGCAGATTTTATAACTAACAATCTGTGGCTTCAAGTCAACAATTGGTTGATAGAAGACATAATTCTAATGTTACAAAACAGAGCGATGTTTGATTGAATGGAGTAACAAGAACGAAAAGCTTAATTAGATGAGGGGAAGGCAGATAGTGTAGAATTACTGGCCGGATGGTCTAGCTTGGTATGGCCCCTGGTTTGGGACCTTCTAAAAAAAGGGCAAAACACCAGGTGATCCCGTGTTCAAAAAGTTTCAGATGCGTTCTGAAACGCTGAAAATCACGGTCCGGCCACCAGAATTCTTAATTTTGTTTCAGATTTAATGTCATCTCTGCAACTTTTTCAAATCCTATCTTTTCATAAATATGAATAGCTGCATGATTTGTTGCTTTTACCCACAAGACAGGAGTATTTTTGCAGTCATTCAAGATATAATCACATAAGAATACACACAATTCCGTTGCAAATCCCTTTCCACGAAATTCAGGTGGGGTATATACATCGTTAATGGCTTGCATTGTTTTTGTTTGACCTGAAATTGCTGCCATTGAAACAGGTAAATTCTCTACTGTTAAAACAAATACGTTGTTTAGATTAAGCAATTTGAGGAAAGAAGTGGTACATGAAAGAACAAATTCATCTGTTGAATCAGGTATAATCTCTCTGATGCTTTCCTTCGTCCAACCTTCTAGAAGCTCTTTTTGTTCATGTTTTGCAGTTGAGATGTCGCCAATAAGATGTGATGAAATTTTCAAATTGTTCAATGAATACTGTAAAAACTCATCAGAAGTTCGAAATTCTTCTCCTGAAAGCTCTTTCCAGATATTGGTAAACTGTTCTACCTCTACCAATGGACCATAAATTCCTGGTATTGAAATTTCAGTTTCTATGAAATACTCAGTTAATGTAGAAATTGAACTTCTATTTTTTGAATGAGAAATTAAAATGTTATGGGGTCTAATTCTACAAGTTACAATTTGGATTTCTCTGTTTAGAGAAACAACTATACATTCTAGAATCCCATCAAATGTTTGAGGATTTTCTCTTAACTGTTCAAGCATACCTATTGATTCAAAATTTATAACAGGCTGTTGGTTCAGATAAGAATCTACAATTTCGGGTATTTGATTAATATCATCATAATGAGAAACTAAGAATTTCATGCCTTTCTACTGGAAAAAAGCAAAATACTCTAATAAACATATTCCCAATCCACTATTTCTTTTTTCTGTCGCTTGTTTCGGAGAACTTTTTATAAATAAGGAATGGAATTAAAAATCTATGAAGATAGGTTTTGTTACAGATAGTGGTTCAGATATCGATCTTGATTATGCTGATGAGATAGGTGTAAAAGTTGTTCCTTTGAGTGTAACTTTTAGTGATGCAGCTGATGTTGTACATAAAGAGGATAGAAGTTTTGATCTTGATTTTTATTATAGCAAATATGACTCAGTTAACGATTTCTCCGCGAAAACTGCTCAACCAACCCCTAATGATTTCTTTAATATGTATGAAGAGCTAGCAAAAGAAGGAGTAAAAGAAATAATAGTGGTAACTCTAAGTTCAGGTTTAAGTGGAACGATTAACAGTGCACGATTGGGTGTAAATATGCTTAAAAGGAAAAATGAGACAATCAAAGTTCACCTTGTCGATGCATTAAATGCTTCTTATTCTGAGGTATTGTTGATAGAAGAAGGCATGAGACTACAAAAACAAGGTTTGAATGCTGATGAAATAGTAATGAAACTAAGAGAACAAGTTAAAAACATTAAAACATACATACTTCTTCCTTCATTGAAATTCTTGCGTAAAGGAGGCAGAATCTCGGTGACAAAATACATTTTTGGAACTCTGCTAAAGAAGAAACCAATTACAATCGTTAATGAAGAAGGCAAAAACGAAGTTGCCACAACCGTCACAGAAACAGATGAAGGCATTCTTAAAATTCTAGAATTAACCTCAGAGAACTTTTCCAGATTTCCAAAACAAGTTATTATTATTCATGGGAATAATCTAGAATTTGCTGGAAGAATGGAGATGCAAATAAAACAGCACTTCAAAGATGTTAAAATAAGAACCAGATGCACAGGTGTTACTATATCTGCACACACAGGTCCTGATGTTGTTGCCTTGATATCTGAGTTCTAACACCTACTTTTTTTTCAATTTTTTTGTCCACCTTCTTGTAATGTCTCCCTTATTGAAAAATGGGTTTTTAGAAAGTAAAGTAGACCTTACAATAAGATACTATGCTTCTTATTTACCTAATAATAACAACTTTAAGAAACCTGGTAGTTTACGAATTGGAAATAAAAGAGCAGTTTGTTTAATGTACTTCTTATGATCACTACCACCACGTGTAATTAATTCTCTATCTTCCCAAAATCCAATCAAAATGCTAGGAATAATTTGGAAGGTGGCTATTACTAATCCAATCCAGGTATTGCTGATAAAACCCATTGCAAACCCACCCATCAATAATGCAAAATATAATGGATGTCTGATAAATGAATAAATTTTACCTCTAACAATTGTTGTTTCTTCTGGAAATACAGTAAAAACATCCATTCCATGTGTTACCATTGAAAAACCTGCTTTCTCAATCTGAATACTAGTTGATATCATTAAAAGTAAGCAAACAACAACAAGTATCACTTGTGCCCAAATTGGAAGAATCTTATCTCCAGTAATGAAAGCAGGATGAAAAAAACACCCATACCAAGTAACTAGATATGGTAAGATGAAGACAAAAAAGAATCTTTGATATGCAAGGTCTTTGTATTTCTTTCTGTAAAAAGATGCAAATCTGAAATGTAAATGCCCTAAAATGGATACAATTATACACATAATCCCTTGGGATAATATAGGACCCCACCACTCAATTCTGTCAGCAAAATAAAAAAACAAAACTGTCAGTGATGTTAAGCTTAATAGATACAAAATCGTTAAAAGAACATATAATGGTTTTTTTAGAAGAGGAATCTTTTCTATGAATAGTTTCATGTCTTTTGTATCCATATCCTTCAATTTGATTGAAAACATTATATCTCATATACTTTCCGTCCAGAAAATAAGGTTCAAAGAATCGCTGAGGATTCTTATCTTGATATTTGAGAAATTTATAAAAACCCATGATATAATTACAAATGAATACGATTAATATGAAAAAAGAAATACAAAAGAAACTCCTCGATTTACCTACTGAAATTACAACAGAAAGATTGGTTATCAGAAAATTTGAGAAGGGAGATGGTAAAGGATTATTCAATTTGCTAGAACGAAACAACAATCGAGAGTTTCTAAAAGAGCATGTTGATGAAGCAACGAATGTTCAAACCTTAGAAGAGGCTGAAATTCGTGAGTGTTCATTAGCTGCAGATTTTATTAATCGAAACAGATTTGTTATGGGTATCTGGTTAAAGGAAACGAATTATTTTATTGGTAACATCTGGATTGAACCAAAAAAGTGGGAAGTGCCATCATTTGAAATCGGATATTATCTTGATCAAGGTTACACAAAGAAAGGATATGCAACAGAAGCTGTAAAACGGAGTATGGACTTTATTTTTAGTAAATTGAATGCTCATAAAATTATTTTAATTACAAGAGATACAAATGCAGAAAGTATCAAACTTGCAGAACGGCTAAATTTTATCGAGGAGGGGCACTTAAGGGAATGTAGTATTGAAGAAAACAAACGTTTTGGGTTATTTCATTATGGAATGTTAAAATCGGAATATGATAAGAGAGGAGAATGATTTTTTTGTTTCAAGAAGCTAAATTACCCAAAAACAATTTCCTTGATTGATTTTATTCCACAAAAGAATTTTTTATTATCAAACCAAAACATTATATTTTTTCATAGAATCGATACTTGTTGAGAAAATGATTTGGTTACCCCTGTCTGATTGATGATTGTTCGAGGTATGTTGATTCTCAACACCAATTTATCTTTGTGGTCTTTAAGATATCTGGGTTGAATCTTCAAAGAATTTGTGAAACTTTCTAGGTAAATCTTGGTGTTTAACTTCATTTGCAAAATCTGTCAAATCAGCAGAACTTTTTGAATTCCAGAAAACAACCACTTCATTTTTTGAAATCTTTTCTTTCCTAATGTAATCAATAAGACCACTAAGCGTTTTACCTGTATATACGTATTCTAGCTTAAGTTTATCTTTCTTTGCTATTTCAATTGCTTCCAATGCTTCATCTGTAGGAACACCATATTGACCTCCAAAATAAGAATGATCTACAACTAATCGCTTTTCTAATTCGTTTGATACATCTGGAATAGAGGGGTCTTCTTTTCTCATAATCTCCAAAGCTTTGGAAGCTAACTCTATTGTAGCTTTCTTAGAACTCCAGGAAGGGTCGGTTACACCTATACCTACAATTTGTGTTTTTACCTGTGCTAATTCTAAACCTAGAACTAACCCTGCACAAGTAGCAAGAGAACCAACAGTCACAAACAATCTATCGGGCTCAGAAATTGTTTTGTCATCTATTTGGTCTTTAAGTTCAAATGCAGCATTTACAAAACCTAGTGTTCCCAAGGGGGAACTTGCACCTGTAGTAACAAAATACGCTTTTCTATCAAAGAATAGTTTTGTTTTTATTGCCAGTTTTCTATGATTCTTGTTTTTCATTAAATTTAGTTTTGCACCAAAGTAATGATGACAAAGAAGATTTTCTATCACAGTTTGAGATAGTTTTTGTTCTAGTAAATATAAATGAGTCTCTAAACCAAATCTCTTTGCATGGACTGTTGTAGCCAAACCATGATTTGTGCCTATTGCTCCTTGTGTAAGTATTCTTTTCTTATTTTTCTTCAATATATTTGCAAAGACAAACTCATATTTTCTTGGTTTATTTCCCCCGTATATATCGTGTGTCAAATCATCTCTCTTAACCCAAATCGCTTTATGATTAAGTTCTTTACTTGTTTGTTCCATTTTGTGAATTGGAGTAGGGGAATTAATGACAGAAACCCAAGGAATACTTCTTAATTTCGGATATTTCCTAAAAAGAGGAATTTCGTCAGCCATCTAGTATCATGATATTTAGAATAAAACGATACTTTAACTTTATTGACCGGATATACAACAAATATTTTTATTCAACTTACTTCTTATTTTTTGCTGTACAGGGAGAAATATCAGATGAAACTGTTTGAACCAATTATAATCAATAAAACAAAGCTAAAGAACCGCATCATCATGCCAGGAATGGATACAAATTTTGGTGATGAGGAGGGAAATGTTCCTGATAAATTAATTGACTACTATGAACTTAGAGCCAAAGGTGGTGTTGGTTTAATTATTGTAGAAGGTGCATACTTCGACAAGAGAGGTGCCGGAACTGCTACAATGCTCAGTATTGATAGTAACAAGAGGATTGGAAAGTTCAAGGAATTAGTAGATACAATAAAAAAACATGACACTCATGCTCTCATCCAAATATATCATGCAGGGGCCCAAGCATCATCGTATATGATTGGTCTTCAAGCTGTTGCTCCATCAGCTATAACTTTTGAGATGGCAGGAGAAACACCAATAGCGTTAACAAGAAAGCAACTTTCTAAAATTGTTAAAGGATATGGGGAAGCTTGTTTAAGAGCTAAAAAAGCTGGTTTTGATGGTGCAGAAATACATGCAGGGCATGGGTATTTACTCAACCAATTCTTTTCTCTAAGAACTAATAAACGAGATGATGAATATGGAGGACAAAACTTTGAGAATAGAACTAGAGCAGCTGTTGAGATTATTAGAGAAGTGAGGAAAAAGTGTGGAACTGATTTCATTATAGGGTTTAGATTAAATGGTAGTGATTATATTCCAGAAGGATTAGAAGTTGAAGACGTTATTCAAATTTCGAAGATTCTAGAAAAGGAAGGAGTAGATCTATTTAACATCACAGGTGGAGTCTTTGATAGCCCCAGATTCCCAGTTGTTCCTTATATGAACTACCCAAGAGGTTGTTTTGTTCATAATGCAAGTTTGGTAAAAAAAGCACTAGAAAATACTACAGTTGCTGTTGTCGGAAGGATAAACACCCCCGACGTAGCAGAAGACATTCTTCAAAACAATAAAGCAGATTTAGTAGCTATAGGTCGAGCTTTGATCGCAGACCCTGAGTTCCCTAATAGAATAAAAGACAAACAAGTTGAAACTATTAGAACTTGTATAGGGTGCAATGCTTGTCTCAATCAAATAATGACTGAGCAACAGGTTCTTTGTTCAATCAATCCAAATCTTATAGCAGGTGATGAGATAATAGGAAAAACAGTAAATCCTCAAAAGATATTAGTAGTAGGAAGTGGTCCCGCAGGTTTAGAGTTTTCTAGAATAGCTAAACTTAGAGGACATGATGTTATTGTAATTGAGAAGGAATCGTTTATAGGAGGGTCATTAAATTATGCAAAAATTGCGCCTATGAAAAAGGAAGTTCAGAATTTAATTGAATATTATGGTTTCATTACTGATAAGCTCCAAATAGATATTAAACGAAATACTCCATTCTCAAAGGAAATTTTGATGGAATATGATCCAGACACCGTTATATTGGCCACAGGCATTTCACCCAAATTACCGGACATAGAGGGAATTGGTAGAACTAAATACCAAATGTATTCGGAAATTTTGAATGGTTCTGTTCCTAAAGGGCAAAAAATTGTTGTTTTGGGTGGAGATATGATAGGTATAGAATTAGCTGAATTCCTTTCATGTGCAAACAAAGATGTAACCTTAATAACAGAAAAGAAGAGACTTGGCACTGACATTTATTCTTTAGTTGCTAAAGAAGTAATTCCTACAATTGAGGAAGATGATAAAATAGAGATTATGCTTGAAACAACCATTAAGGAGGTAAAAGAGAATAAAATAATTGCAGTTCACAACAATAAAGAGATAGAAATTGAGTTTGATGAACTAGTTTTAACTTCTGTACAACCAGCATTGGAAATTGAAAATGATGTAAAAGAACATGTAAAGAGAGTGTTCAAGATAGGAGATTGCAAAGAAGTCCATCCAAGAAAAATACTAGATTCAATTCAGGAAGGTTATGAACTCGGTCTTATTGTTGAAACTCCAGAAGCTGATTTGTTATTTTCCGATGAAATGGATATAAAAGATGGGGGTTTAAAATCTTTAATCAAAATAAAGATTAAGAGACGGACATTCACTAATGAGGACATACCTAGCTATTTGGACTTGTTAGCACAAATTTGCAATGAGGACGAAAAGATACAAAAGAAGAACAAGAAAAACAATCTATTGTTCCAAATTTCAATTGGAGACGACAAGCATTTCTACATAAAGATAGAAAATGGATTGTTTTCAACAGGTGAAAGTAAAGTTGAAAAACCAGATGTTACTATTTGTATGGACCCTTCTATTGCAAGTGGTATCTTTGCAGGAACAGTTAACGCTGCATCTGCTTACATGGCCAAAGAATTGAAATTTGAAGGATCTATGATGCTAGGCCTCAAATTCAGAACAATAACTGATGCTGTAGCAAAAGAATTAGAAGATAGTTAGGAAAATTGTCTTTAGAATATTAAAAAGATTTAATACTACAATTAATAGAGTCTCAACACCAATTGGAATATCTGAGGTTCAGCTTATGCCAACTTTATTCAAGTATGAAAGCGGTATTAAATTCATATCAAAACCTGATAATATGTCCTTAATAGCTGACCCAACAACCACAAAAGCCGCTTCAAATTGCGATGCTGCTCTTATTACACACGCACATACTGATCATTCAATAGCTTTTCCAAATAAAGGGATTAAAGTTTATTCTACTGAAATTGCTAGTAGATTGTATGAAAGTTTGACAGCAAGAAAGCCAAAAAACACTCATTTTGTGGATTTCAATAAGAAAATAAAAGTGAATGATATTGAAGTTAAGTTCATTCTTGCAGGACACCTACTTGGAGCTGCACAAATTATCCTTTATTTTGATGACATGACAGTTTGTTATACAGGAGACATAAGTACAAACGAAATGATAACCGTACCCAAAGCAGAGATCCCTGATGTTGACATTGATGTCTTAATAATTGAATCAACTTACGGTAAAGCTGATTTGATGTTCGATTCTAGAGAGAGAACAAAAATCTCTATTCTAAAATGGATTACGGATAGTCTCCAAAATAAGAAGATACCCATTATCAATATTGGTCACCTAGGGGGAGCTCAAGAATTAACTGCTTTTTTAAATGAAATGCTTTCAGTTGACATTTACTGTGATAATAGAACAAGTGAAATTAATAAAATCTACAAAAAAGAAGGAATTTCGCTAAATTGGAACAGTTTCGATATCTTAAATGATACTGAATTTAGAGCAGAGAATAGTGTAATAATATTACCTAGGGCATTAAAAGAAATACCAGAATTTTTGAAAGAACGTAGAATCGCAAGAAGCATAGTAACAGGTCAAGCAGCGCGTTTTGCTTTTTCTAGTTTTGAGCAAGCGTTTCCTTTTTCAATGCATGCTAATTGTAATGAACTTCTAAATCATGTTCAAACAATAAACCCAAAGAAAGTTTTCACATTATATGGGTTTGATTCAGAGTTCGCTGCAATCGTGAGACAAAAATTAAAATTGTTTGCTAGGCCTATGAAACTTGCAAAGGAAAAACCAACTCTAGAAGAATACTTGTAAATTGGTTTTAAATTGCACTGATTTTATAAAAAGAAATAAGAATTGTAGAAAATATTATAAAAGATATTCTTCTTCTGTTTCCTTTTCTGTTGATTTTTCAATTACACGAATTGATTCACCAGATATTGTTACAGGTATTTGTAAGTCCATTGCTAGAAGTTCAACTGTTACTTCTTCTTTCCCTACATTAATATCAAGAACCCTTGCTTTTGAACCTTTGAATGGACCATTAATAACTTCAACTATGTCGTTAATATCTACTCCTTCTATAACAGGTCTTGGTACTAAGAAATGATCCAATTCATTAATTGGTATTTCCTCAGCTCTCGAAGCTCTGGGTCTCTTTCGAACATGTCTCATCCCTTCCACTAATAATTCAACATCATCAATAGAACTTGCTTCAACGAAAATATAACCTTTAAGTCCCCCTGGAACTAAAACAGAGAATATTTTGAGATGGGGTCTTCGTTCAGCTCTACGAGCCAAATGCTCACTTAGAGAATGTTCTTGACCAATTGTTGTTCTAAGAGCATAAATGGGCATTTTATCACATCTACTTCTTGATTTTTTATCGTGTTTGATTTGAGAGGTCTCTTTAGCTAACCAGTAATTGCACTCATTATAGCATTGAAAAGTAAACTAATAACATATCCAATTACACCTATAATTATAATGCCTAAAGCACTCATTTTGGTAGTAATAGATAGTTCACGCCTACTTGGTCTCTTGGCATGACGAAGTACTTTACGACTATTAATAAAGAAACTTCGGGTTTTAGTAACAATTTTGCTCATGTTTTTTACCTCACTAATCGTTTTTATTTCTTATTTTTAATTGTTCTGTTGATTAACTCAAAGAATAAAGACCTACATTGCAGCTTCTTTGAGAAGTTCTTCGTATTTGTCTTCATCAATTTCTTTCTGCACTTCCCGAGGATCTTTTCCCTCACAAGTTACACCCATACAAACCATGGTACCAAGAATTTCTTTACAAGCAGCGCCTATGGTACTAGCAGTTAAATCATCCCACTTCGCTTTGGCACAATCAATTAATTGTGGAAAAGTGATGTTTCCTATGATTTCTTTACTAGGAGTACCTGATCCTTTAGGAAGGTTTGCGGCTTTCAATACAAGTGCAGAGGCGGGAGGAATACCTATTTCGAGTTCAAAGGATTTGGTTATTTTATTTACAACAATTTTTACGGGAACTTTCATTCCAGCATAAGCTTGAGTTTTTTTATTTATTTCTTGAACTACTTTACCCATATTAACACCAAGTGGACCTAGAGCTGGACCCATTGCTCCTCCTGGTGATGCTTTTCCTCCAT
Source organism: Candidatus Heimdallarchaeota archaeon (assembly GCA_030603365.1). GTDB lineage: Archaea > Asgardarchaeota > Heimdallarchaeia > Heimdallarchaeales > Heimdallarchaeaceae > UBA460. The sequence goes on along the minus strand of JAUVXV010000004.1, from coordinate 88,363 downwards.
CTACAAGTAAATCCACTGTTACATATTCAGTACTCATTAGTTACGCCTCATATAATAATAACTTAAGAAGGAAGCAAGCCGTTCTCTACTTAAAGGTAACGATTTCTAACTAAAGAAATACTTGTGCAGTAGCAATCGTTTTGCTAGAAAAATTAAAATGAAGGAACCCATTTGAAATCGGTAAATTCGTAATTAATCCATCACAATAATTTTTTCCATTGTGCAAGCGAGGGTAAAAAAGTCGATATCTTAAAAGAAAATAACATTGTGTGTGGACAGGCTTTAGTTGATGAAGGGTATATTCAAGGAGCTTGTGATCATCTGTATGCAACCGCTCAATTCAAGGGTAAAGTGCGCTTTCTAGAAGATTTTGAAGAGAAAAAAACAGCTTTGGAACTTATGATTAAGAAACTAGATGAGAAACCAGAGGAAGTAGCTGAAAAACAATAAACAGAGCAATCTGTTACTAGAGTTGCCGTAGGAAGAATTGATATCGAATATATGAGTGGTAAAAAATCTAAAGATGTAATTATTAGTCTTTGACGTTATATTGATAAGTGTTCAAGTTGTCAAATCAATCAAGATTACTATAATGGTTAATCAGATATTCTAAAGATTATTTATTTATTTATTTTTCTCATTCTCATTCTCATTCTATTTAATATTGCATTTACAATATATGGTGTTATAAAATAGATTAAAACAAGATTTGCTGTATCTGTAAATTGATTTGTTGTATCTGTAAATTGTGTCGTAGAAACAACTTTCGTTTCGTTATTGTATTCGAAGAAGTAGGATATACTATCTTCTGTAACATAAATGAACATGCTTTGTGTTATAACAGGAACATATGTATAACTGCAATCTGTATAATCATACCATATCTCATATTCACCTAAGGGAAGTTGAGTTTCTTCATAATTGAAAATTATTATAGCTGCAGGATGTGATCTCTGTTCAATTCCAGGTGGCATAGAATAATTTTGGGGGTATGACCATTCATATTGAGTAGATATTGTTGCCTCAAGACTTTCATTCTCCAGATTTGTTCTTAAATGTGGAAACGGTAGGGGACTACACCAGTAGGTTATGTTTATTTCTGATTGTGTTGGATTCTCCACTTCCATATAAAAACGTAAACTAAAACCTGTATAATTCCAACCAGTAAATACATAGACTGACGGAGGATACTCAGCATCTACTATTCTTACAATCAGATATTCTTCTTCTGCTATAACCTCTTGCTTATTCCCCATTAACAGTAGAACTGTACTTATCAATAAAATGGTCTTAACCTTCTGTTTGTTTACTACTGTCATCCTAAATAATTTCTCCTATATTTCTGATTTGTACTGTATCTATAATATGCATACTCATTTTGATATTTAAAGTTAAATCCTTATTCTGTTAGTTGTTACTTACGTGTGTTTCTTAACTATTTAACAATTTGATGAGAGCATTTCAGCATTATTTTTTGACACCAGATCCAGTGCACAAATTGTTTGTTCTATTGTATTAAAGGAATTTTCAGAGTTTGAAATAGAGCAAGCTATTCTTGGAACAACACAAATAACATTAGAAGGTTTACTGGAAAAAGTTACTTTAGAGAAAAAACTCCCATACAGCCAGCAATTGCTATTCTGTACACAAAGAGAATTGACAAATTATCTGACAGAAAAAGGCAGGTCATGAAATTTCCTTGGGGTTTATAAGGTCAACTTTTGTTTGTACGTAGATGAGCGAGAATAACTACGTCTCCACCCCCCGTGGACTGTTAATCGCTCGCTTATCACCAAAAAAAGGAGGATAGAAAGAGGTTAAGTAGTTCTTCTGAAATCTTATTCGAATTCCTGAAGCAATTTTACACGTGGTACCAGTCGTTGGTTCCTCTACTAGTTTCACACCGATTCTAGAAGAGGAACCAATGATTTTCGACAATTCGAAAAAAGGTTCAATGTTTATCAAACACTTATAATTTCAGGAGGTAAAAGACTTGAAAAAAGAAGAAATGAATAAACAAGAAGAACTAAATGAGAACAAGAAACACGACAAATTTGAAGAAGACAAAAGCACTTCTCAAGCATCATTAGTTACATTCTATGAGGCCGTTCCTCTAAGGATCAAGACGGAACTAATGTCTGTTAGAGAGTGTGAAAGGTTGCGAAGAATAACCGAAAGAGATACGAGAATCATTCGAGACTACTTGAGAATCATCTACCACAACGAGGAAAAACAAGTCCTAATAGATGGCCAATTACAAAAACTAATCAAGAAGGACTTAACAGTAAACAAATCCGTTTTGGATAAGTTAACTTTAACGACGGTCAGAAAAGGGAAGAACAAGTTACGAACTTCTGTTCCTCACGATCTGAAGAAACGTTTTCCTCGCAGTTCAGTTAATGAATTCCAAGAATGTAGAGACAAAGCTATCTGGGCTTATGAAAGTTGGAGACAACTACAAGAGCGTTCTAAGACGAATCTGAATAGACCAGAGTTCAAGAAGAAAATCCCTCGTCCTTTGTATCCAAGAATGACACCAGGTAGTTGGACGGTAAGGATTCATCCTAAACCCGACAATCCTGAAGCCAAACTATGGTTAGAAGTGCGAGACTCTCTTGATTCAAAAAGAGCTGATAGACATATCCATCCTAAGATGTGGCTACCTTTAGCTTATTCCCCTTGTCACGAGAAGAAGCTGAAACTAGCGAAAACTAAGCAGTTGGAACTAGTCTATAAATCCGAAGAGCAACAATGGTGGGCGCATTTCAGCCAACAATTTTCTGTTCCCAGCTACCAATCCACTAACCCTCCCGCAGTGTTAGGCGTAGATTTGGGAATAAAGAAGACAGCTGTTGCTGTGTTACTTACCCCAACTGGGAAAGTAATTATGGATGAACTTTGTTTCATTGTCAATAAGGAGAGACAAGCTAAGATGTATCGACTAGAGAAAAGGATTCAATCTATTCAGAGCGAACTAGATACAAGGAAGAAGAATGGTCAACCCCACAACCAGCTTAACGTCAAACTTTCCCAACTACGGAAAAGACTTCGTTCTGTTACGGAACAGGAACTGGGCTATGCAGTCAATCAATTAGTTGATTTCATTCTCCAGTTGAAGAAGCGTTATAATCTGTTTGTATCTGTTGGCTATCCTAAGCATATTCGGAAAAATCACCAAAGTGGAAGTGGAAACAAATCTTTACGTCGTCAGTTACATAAGTGGTGTTATCGCCTCTTTATAACGAAACTGATGTACAAACTTCAAAAACACGGATTTGAGTCTTATCGCGTTGTAGCTGTTGATGAGAAAAATACCTCGAAACGATGTTCTAGATGTTTTTCTACAAAGACTACCCGCTCAAGTCAAGGACGATTTGTTTGCCACCAATGCAAGTATGAACTCAATGCTGACTTGAACGGGGCGAGAAACATAGCTAAGAGGTTGATCAAATATGTTTTAGAACCAACTAAAAATTATCAATACAACCTCCGTGATACACTTTCTGGAGACTTCCATAAGCTAGAGTGGTATGAATGCTTTGAACCCTTAAGCCAGTGGCTTAAGTATTCCGTAGGGGATACATCGTTTCTCTAGATTCGATGGGACAGGTAGAGGACCTATCAATTGCTTCGCTTTGCTAGGTCAGGTAATGAGTTCCCTCTCGTAACGGGAAATGATTCCTTTGAGCTAGGTATACAGTTTTGTATATTCTACTCCAGAAGACCGGTACTGTCACAGCTTGAATTGTTTATCTTTCCATTTTGTGCAGTTATACACCTATGAAGAACTTTGTTTTTCATCTACACTACGCTGGTCTAGGATGAGTCCTGAAACGCTCTTCACAACTTCTACTCGGAAATTGTCGGAAAAAGTAACTCATAACAGAAAGTTTTATAATTTTAAACCTTAACTCTTTCTTCTTCTTTTTTTTCCTATATTTCGCTATTAAAACCCTCGTAATAACTTACTTTCAGTTATTTCTCTAAATTGATAGTTGATGGGTTCAATATGACTACATGATAAAAACTTTTATAATGAAATCTTAAAGTTGGAGTTCGTATAGTTTTGGAGTAATAACTATGACAACAAGCAAACCGATGGATATCTTAAATCAAGCTAGAGAAAAAAGAGTATTAATCAGATTACGTGGTAATCGTCGAATGAGAGGCATCTTAAAAAATTATGATATTCATCTAAATCTAACACTTGAAAACGCAGAAGAGATTGGTTCAGAAGGAACTACAAAATTAGGAGATATCATTGTACGTGGTGACAATGTAATTATGATTAGTCCTCCTCCGAAATAAATCTAATTAGAAGGTATAAAAATGACAAAGGGAACTCCATCATTTGGAAAGCATAACAAAAAAGCACCCCACATTATATGTAGAAGATGTGGTAATAGATCCTTCCATAGAAGACATAAACAATGTGCATCTTGTGGATTCGGAAGATCAACAAAAATTAGAAACTATGCTTGGCACAGACACTAGATTTGCTTTAATTAAATTTCATAGTTAAAAAAACTCATTTATGCTCAATAATTCTGTTGATTGAGCCTTAAATTCTGGGCCGGTAGATCAGTCTGGAAGATCGCTTCCTTGGCATGGAAGAGGCCGCGAGTTCGAATCTCGCCCGGTCCACCACCAATCTTTGCTATTGAATAAATTACTCTTACAATCTCATTTCTTGGCTCTAGGGCGACTTCTTGTTAGAAGCTTAAATAATCTTTATATATTTTAACAGTAGCGTAGGGTTATGGAAAAATCATATGATGAGAACCTTGCAATACTAATGTCAGAAGCCCGAGACTTATTTAAAAGCGCTAACTTTTCTGACTCAGCAAGGAAATATTTGGAAGCTGCTAAAAATCAGGAAGCGACAATGGGTCTTGCTCAAGCTGAAGATTTGTATCATGAAGCAATAAAGAATTTCATCAGAGCTTCTGAGGAAAATAAAGAGAAAAAACAATATCGTATGAGCGCTCAAAATCTCTATTATGTTTCTTATGTTTATAAGAAACTTGGTTCAGGGGATGATTGGATTGCAGCTACAAGAGCAGTGGTAGATGATTTGGTAAATGCAGCACAAGAATATCTAATGTGGAACGAATATGATAGAGGAATAATTCTAGTTTCTACCGCATGTTTCTTTCTATTTTCAATTGAAGATTATCAGGGAGCAGAAGAATTATACAACAAATATATAGAACAAATTCAAGATGACCCAGGCTTCACAAGAGCTCAACAAATACTTTTTGCAGCAGGTCATGCAATTAAAGCAGTTAAAGATTCAGACACTAATTCCCTTTTAAACGCACAACAACTTGTTGGAGGACATCTTAAACCAGGATTATCCCAAATAATGGGAGAACTATTTTTCACTTCAATAGACGACGCAATGGAAACTGTTGTTAAAACTTTTAGGTCTAAAGTTAAATTGCCAAGGATTGTACCAGAACTTAAAATTTCTAGAGATTTAGTTTTTGGAGAATCAACAGAACTTGTTTTAGCTATTGAAAATGAAGGTGAAGGAGATGCATATAATCTTGTTTTCAAATTGAATGTTCCAGATGGCGTTGAAATACTAGAAGGGAGCAAAGAAATAATAATTGATAGCCTACCTGCAAAACACACAACTGAACAAAAATTAGTTATTCAAGGAACCCAAACTAAAGCTGAGGCTAAACACGAATTAAGTGCAAATGTCACTTTTTATGATCAACTTCAAACAAAACAAACAATGATGATAGGACCATATGAACTCATTTTCAGAGAGAAAAGTATTATCAAGGAATACGAGATTGAACTTGCAGAACTTGCAGCAAAGGGTCTTGAACTAAAGAATGCTCTAAATTCGATTGAAATTATTCCAGAAAAAGCAATCAATCTCATTATGGGATTTCTGGAAAACATCATCAAAGATTCAGAACAAATGCTTTCAAGAGAAGAATTTGAGACAGCTCAAACAAATATCAAAAGCATAGAACAGATTCATGAAATCGTTAGAGAGATTACAGGTAAAGAATTCCTTAAACTTGTTTTGGAAGGTCGTGATAAGGTAATAGAAGATAGAATACACCTTGCACTTGAAAATTCTAAAACAGAACTTGATAAGGAAAAAGCTCAACTAGCTGAGGATCATCTGTTGGAAGTTGATAATCTGAAACAATCATTCGAAGATGAAAAAGCTCGAATTCAAGCTACAGCTAAAGTACAATCAGAAACAGAGCAAAAAGAACTTGTAGAACAACTTGAAGAGCAACATAAAAAGGAATTAGATGATTTAACAGTAGAAATGAATAAAGAAAAGGAAACCGCCTTAGAGGAACAGAATGAAAAGCTTACTGAAGACAGAAAACAGGCTTTACAAGATCAAGAAACACTTCTACGAGATGAATTTCAAAAACTTCTTGCTGAACAACAAGGCAAGAGAAGAAGGTAAACTACGAAATCCTCACTATTTTTTTCTTATTTCAATTATTCTTTTGCTTGTATCTATTGCTATAATATCTCCTGTTTTTATACATGAGATTATGTCCGTGTCAGGTTTATCAACAAGAGTAATATCAGCTAAAATTGCTCCTGCTACAACTATTGGTTCTGCATCATAAGTCACTAAAGCAGTTGGAGCAACACCATTAACCTGTAATCCATAGATTACATATGAACCTACAGTCGACCCCTTACTCCCTGGAAACACAAATATTTTATCTGCAATGCTTGTACCAAATAAAGGATTCTCTTGGTCTATAATAATTCCAGTTTCTGGATCAACTCCTTCAAGAAAAGAAATTGATATAGGGGAAACAACGGCTGGACTCTCTACTTTTCCTTCAACAATTGCTCTTATTTCTATTTCTTTCATTCAAAAACCTCCATTGAGATTTCTTCCAGAGATTGAAGATTTACCTTGGTTTTTCCCTTTCTTGTAAGGTAAAAAGCTGCTTTTGCGGAATTTGTAATAATATTCTTGTATTTCTCTCTGACAATTGGTGATACTACCATACAAGTGTCAGTAAAAATTTTAATGCCTTTACTTTCTAGTTTTTGTATCATTTTTTCAGAGACTTCAGTTTCTAATTTCTTTCTTGATGAAAAAACCCAGAATTCAATATTTGGTCTAAGAGATTTATCTTTAATATATGAATAGATTATATCTAAATCCTCTGCACTTGTATGAGGACAACCAATGGCAACAAGATCAACATTTTCTTTTATTTGGTGAAAAATGGAGTAGGTTTTCCTCTTATCCTCTTCAGAGAAAACTATTTTTTCATTAACAGACTTCAAATCTACAAACTTAGATTCTGGTGTTTGGTTCTCCACATGAAAATGTGCAACACTTCCAGATGCAGCCATAGCGGCACCCAACATCTTTATTTGGTCTACTGAAGAGTTATCAAGTCCTTTGAAAAAAGGTATATGTCCATGATAGTTCTTTCCATACCAATAACCTAGTGCTGAATAATCTGAGAAATGTTTTATATCAGTTTGAACATCAATCATTATCTTTGGAACTCTATTTTCATCCTTATGAAGACCATAATCAGATGTTAAACCAAGAACAGCAGATGCTAAAGCTAACGGGGCACCTTCTCTGTTAGTCTTTGCACCATAAAAGCCATTAGCAATTGAAACCGCAGATGATTCACTCCAAGATAGATGATCACCAAATGCTGGTTCATTTCCAATTAAATAAGGGGTGCAAGTAAGAGTTTGTTCAATACCCATGTCTAGATAGTATTGAATAATTTTTTTCTGTTTATTAGCAAATTTTTTTGTTATTCCCATATCTTTCCATTTTAGTAAATCCATTCCTGCAGGATTTAACCAACTTGGTACTTTGACTTTTACTCCTTCATTAGAAAAGATATCAAGAAAAGAGAAGATTGATTCTCCTACTGTATAATAAGAAACTCCTGCAATTTGAGCACTCTTAATAGGTATAAGCTTATCTGCATTATTCAACTCACCAATCTTCACTATAAGTTCCATACATTTTGAGATTGCTACACCCATTTCGCCATCTAACATTCTTTCTTGATACTTTGTAAGGAACATTCTACTCGCTCACCGCATCCGATTTATATTACTAACCTGTGGATTTTTCTAAATAATATTGACATTGATTTCTTAGGGGACATGCTAAACATTTTGGTTCTCTTTTCATGCAACAACTTTTAGCATGTTTGACCAAGAGTGCATGGTATTCTTTATACAGTTGTATATCATTAGGAATATTCTCCATAAATATCCTTTGGAGCTCCATATAATTGTCCCCGCTATATAGTCCTATTCTGTCTAATATGCGAAACGTATAAGCATCTATCACAAAATAAGGTTCCTCAAATAAGTAAAGAAGAATGGAATCAGCTGTCTCATTACCCAAACCTTTCACATTAAGCAACATTTCACGATTTGGATTTGGTTCGCTTATGAGTAAATTAATCAGATTCTTTAATCTTTGAGCTTTAACTTTATAATAACCACTTGATCTAACTAAACTTTCTAATCTAGAAATAGGAATGGACTGTAAACAGTCTAAATCTAAACAATCTGCTTCTTTTAGTTTTGTAAGTGCTTTTTCGACATTACTCCAGTTTGTTTGTTGTGTAAGAACAGCTCCAACAGCAATCTCCAAACCCTCTCCAGGCCACCAATTCTGAGGACCATAAAATTGGTAGAGTTTATCATATATTGCCATTAGTTCTTTCATCTCAAGTTTATTCAAATCTAGTTCTACAAAAATTTATCACTATCTAAGAGGAAATCAGAAGTTTTGTGAGGATATTTTTCTAATGATATCTGAATCTTTAAATGATACAGAAACAAGACTAGAACGATTAGATGGCATCAGAAGATTTAGATCTTGATATGATGAAAACCCCCTGTCCAGTTTGTGAAAGTAATAATACAAAAGTTATTCAGAAAATCATGGATTTACCTCATTTTCCTCAGATGTGGTTTTTTAACTTGTCATGTTCTGATTGCCATTACAAGTATAATGATTTCATTAATCTTTCAATCAAAGATCCTTTTAGGTACATATATCATGCTGAAAACAAAGAAGATTACACAACTAAGATTGTAAGGGCTGCAAATGGTACTATTAGGTTCCCACAAATTGAAGCGATAATAGAACCAGGACCAAATGCTGTTGGTTTCATCAATAATATAGAAGGGATACTTAGAGATATTCAAGGCAAAGTAAAATTTCTGCTAAGCGATGCTGAAACCCAAGAAGAGAGAAAAAAAATTATGGATTATATTACTATGCTAGACGAATACATAGAAAATAATAAACCAATTGATATTATTGTTGAAGACCCCTTTGGAAATTCAACAATAATTCCTGCAGATGTTACAAAATTAGAGACTATAAAATTATCAGAAGAAGAAGCTGAGAAACTAAAAACAGGTTTTGTTGTCTTTGAAGGTGTAAAAGAAAAACATGATTAAGTAATACCGTGTAGTTATTCTAGAATTCTACTACCTTCTAAATTTCATTAAATATTATTATAAAATCGTATTCTTAACCTTAAGTCTGAATAGAGCTCTTAGAACCCCTTAAACGAAGAAAGTAAAAAAGTAGAATTACAAATATAATACAATGATAATACAATAATAGAGAGTAACAAAAGTTACTCAATAGTTATTTTTACATCAAGAGCTGAAACACCTTTACCATCTTCATATACAAAGAAGGGGTTGATATCTAACTCTTTAATCTGTGGGAAGTCATGTACTAGTAAGGAAACTCTTAGCAATGTATCATTCACAGCATCGATATCAGATGGTGGTTCTCCTCTTACACCTTTGAGAAGTGTATATACCTTAGTACGTTTCAGTAATTTAGCAGCTTCTGATTCTGTAAGTGGTGCTAAACCAAAAGCTACGTCCTTCAAGAAATTTGTATAAATTCCCCCCAATCCTACCATTACTAATGATCCAAACTGTGAATCTTTCATTGAACCAACTATTAGCTCTTTTCCCACCTTCTCCATCTTTTGTACATCGACTGCTAGAAGTTTTGTATTTGGATAGTGTTTTCTTGCGACTTTTATAATCTCTTCATAAATTGTAGCTGCTTCTTCCTTACTCTTAATGTTGAGACGAACACCACCAATATCGGTTTTGTGAACTATATCTGGGCTTGTTATTTTCATAACAACAGGAAAGCCTATCTCTTCAGCTAATGTTGCTGCTTGTTCGGCTGAGTGTGCAAGTTTAGTTATAGGAGCATAAATACCATATGCTTTAGCGACCTCTATTGCTTCTGCTCCTAGTAGATTGTTTCTTTTTTCTAGTTTAACCTTTTCAAGTATAGTCTTGACTGTTTCTTTATCTCGTTCTAAATCTGGTATTGTATCATCAATAGGTCTATTTCTAATTCGATTGTATTCAGCTAGAGCAGCCATTGCTCTTACACCCCGTTCTGGGAGTGGAAAACAAGGTATTTTATTCTTTTTTAAGTGATATATATCAGGTCCCAGTATCTCTCCACCGATGAATATGGTAACAATAGGTTTGTCAGGATATTTGTTACGTATTTCAATTATCTTCGCTGCTGTTTCTTTGCCCTCAGTCATTGCTTGTGGTGTAAGAATAATGATTACTCCATCGACATTTTCGTCAATCAGAGACATTTCTAAAATACGTCCATAGTCATCAGCTAATGCTGTCCCTAGAGCATCAATAGGATTGTTAAAATTAGCAGCTGGTGGTAGAAAAGATTTGAGTTCATTTTTAAATTCAGCAGATAGAGTTGCTAACTCAAGATCATACTTTTCTGCTGCATCTGTCGCTAATATTCCAGGACCTCCAGCATTGGTAATTATAACTATTTTGTTTCCTTTAGGAATGGGCATGAAACTAAAAGCAAACGCCATATCAAAGAGCTCTTGAGCATTTTCTGCTCTAATTACACCACCCTTTTCAAAGGCAACATCGTAAGTTGTATCGGCACCTGTCATACTGCCTGTATGAGAAGAAGCTGCTTTTGAACCAGCTTCTGATCTACCAGCTTTTATTACAATTACTGGTTTTTTTCGAGTAACTTCTTTGCACACCTTGATGAATTCAGTTCCTCTGCTTATACTTTCGAGATATATGAGTATCGCTAAGGTATGTTCATCTTCTGCTAATGCTTCTATGAAATCTGTTTCATCCAAATCAGCTTTGTTTCCAAGAGAAACAAAACTTGAATAACCTATACCTTCTGCACAACTCCAATCTAGGATTCCTGTTAATAATGCCCCACTTTGGCTAAGGAACGCAACTTCTCCTTTAATTGGAGAACGTTCTGCAAAGCTTGCATTCATTGGGGCAGAAGTATCAACTACACCCAAAATATTTGGACCAACAATCCTTATCCCATATTTCTGAGCTATTTCGACTAGTTTTTTTTCTAATTTAGCTCCTTCTTCCCCTGTTTCTTTAAAACCAGCTGTAATTATTGCGGCATATTTAACGCCTTTTTTACCAAGTTCTTCCATTAACGATGGAATAAATCTTGCAGGAATGCAAACAACTGCTAAATCAATGTAATCATCAATTTCATTTATACTAGCATAAACTTTTACTCCCTCTATCTCGCCATATTGTTCTGCTTTAGGATTTATAGCATAAAGTCTACCTTTGAATCCGCTTAGAACCATATTTCTTAAAGCAGCATAACCTACTTTCTTTTTATCAGGGCTAGCTCCTATTATTGCAACACTTTCCGGATGAAGTAATTTATCTAATTTAGCTAATGGCAGTACTTTCACCTAAATTGAGCGACTTGAAGATGTAATTTAAATATGTCGTTAGGAAGTTAGAGGTTTTTGGTCATATGGGTCTATTTTACCCCCAAGAAACACTTTTATCTTCACTGCTTGTTTCCGTAAGTTTATCTTCTTCAAGCATATGTTGACTAGCAAGAATTTGTGATATTACAGCAAAAAGGTCTAGACCTTCTTCATATATCCCCAGTTTCCTATCAACCAACCCTTCAGGTATTGGAGAAATTTCTCCATGGGGAAAAGCACCAAATATCAGAAGAGGATTTACAGCATTAAAAATTGTTGTTGAATATTCTGAGGTGGACAACTGATCTCCTTTCACACTAAATTCAATAATTAGATCATGCTTTTGGCGTAAATCTTGTAAAAGTTCGGTCAGATTACCCTTTTCAAGAGACATTAGTGTTTCATTTCCTTCAGGAGGAACTTTCTTATCCTTGAACAATTGCAAAAATAAACCATTAAATCTATCAACGTTTTTGGGTAATCTTATTTCAGGGTGCAAATAGATTATGTCGTCATTGTAAGTGTGTATTATTACTTGCAACCTATTTTCTCTCGCAAGAATGGATCCAAAACAAGATAAAAGTGTAAAGTGGACTATATCAGGTCTTCCTCTTTTTTCAATATCAGGTAAATCAGTTAGAAGATGTTTATGATAACTTGAATCCAACATCACTTCAGATGGATGCTTCTTATTTTTCGAAAAATAGTTTCTAACTTTAATATCTTTTATCCATTCTTCAGGGAAGGGTTCTATAGATGCTTCAGCTAATAAAATTGTCAGGAACTTCGCCATATATAACCAATTACTAAATGTAACATGGTTGCTTTTCAACTTTACTAATTAATATAAAACTTACAAACCACAATTGCTAAAAATACACTAAAAAACAGAAGATAATGAGAAAATGCTTCCTTGTAGAATATAACCAACTCGAATATCGATATTCTCTAGATTTACAGCAAAGAATACGAGCCATCAAAGAGAACGAAAGAAAGTTCGATAATTTCCTACTAGTTCTGCAACACAATCCAGTATTTACTGTAGGCAAGAAAGGGTCTAGAGAGGACATTTTAGCAACCGAACAAATACTTGAAAGCGAGGGAATCGATGTAGTAGATGTAAGGAGAGGTGGAGAAATTACGTATCACGGACCTGGACAGATGGTTGGATATTTACTCTTAAATCTCGCAAAATTAAATATAAGCGTCGATCAATTTGTTTGGAAAATGGAAGAAACTCTCATCAAATTGCTAAGGACATATGGAATAGAAGGATGGAGAAAAGAAGGATATCCTGGTGTTTGGTTAGATCATCAAGGTAGAACATGGAAAATAGCTGCTATTGGAGCTAGAGCTTCAAAAATGATTTCATCTCATGGTCTAGCATTAAATGTGAATACTAATATGGATCATTTTCGCTTGATTGTTCCTTGTGGAATCACTCAATATGAGCCTATTTCTATGGAAAAAGTACTTGGTAAAAAACTAGATATAAAGGAAGTTTATAGCACATTTGAACAATTGTTTGAAACTATCTTCGAAATGAGATTGAAGAAAATAACAGAAGAAGAATTAGAAAAGAGGATAAAAGAAAATGCCTAGACTTCGAAAACCCGAATGGCTAAGAATTGGAAGAATGGATAGAGAAAAAATAAGTGAAGTACAGCAACTTCTTAGAAAACTAGAACTTCACACTGTTTGCGAGGAATCAATGTGTCCCAATATTGGAAAGTGTTTTGAAAAAAAAACTGCAACTTTTCTTGTTATGGGGGACATTTGTACTCGAAACTGCAAATTCTGTGACATTAATTTTGGAAGACCTAATCCTCTAGATCAACAAGAACCAGACCGTTTAGTAGAAGCAGCAAAAAAACTTGGTTTGAAACATGTAGTAATCACCTCAGTCACAAGAGATGATCTTAAGGATGGAGGAGCTGCACATTTTGCTGGAATTACTCGCAAATTAAGGGAGTATAATGAGAAATTGATAATAGAACTACTTATACCAGACTTAAAGGGGAAAGAGGAAGACATTAGAACCATAGTTGAAGTAAAACCAGATATAATCAACCACAACGTAGAAGTTGTTCCTCGATTATTTAGAAAAGTTACACCACAAGCCAACTACAAAACTTCATTGAATTTACTTAAGATTGTAAAGGAGATGGATTCGGAAATATACACTAAATCAGGTTTAATGGTAGGATTGGGAGAAACAAAAGAAGAAGTTCTCGAAGTGATGAAAGATTTACGAGAAGTAAATTGTGATATTCTAACAATAGGACAGTATCTTAAACCTCCAAGCTCTGATTTAGAAATTGAAGAATATGTTCATCCTGATTTATTCAAGGAATATGAAGAAAAAGCATATGATATAGGTTTTCAATTTGTTGCATCAGCACCATTTGTTAGAAGTTCATTTAATGCAGAAGAAGCTGACTTTCTACTAGAGCAATAAATTTACTGTTATGGAAAAGTGTTGGGGTTTAATACTTGAGAATCCTATAACTACTGTGATAATTATAGGTGAAAAGAACGAAGAGATAGTGCTATTTTGTTTAAATTGTGGAGCTACAGCAAGGTTTACATGCGAAGAATGCGCAAAACCTTTATGTGGTAGATGTAGAAGTAGAGAAAAAAAAGATTTAGTCTCTAAAGTAGTGTTACCTGCGGGATTATGTAATGGTTGTTCTAAAAAACGAGGAGAAAAATTTTCAACCGGTGAAATAAATACTTTATCTGAATCTATAGTAAAATATGTAAATCCTATTATTTCAGGACCAAAAAGCGATGAAAAGATACAATGATTTAACAGCTATATAGGATCCTTGGTTATAAGGTTGTTTTAAACAAAGAATGAATTCAAAAAAACATTCATGTAGAATATTTTTAGAAGCGAAGAAAAAACTTAAAATAAGAAGCATGTGGCAATATAGTATAACAAGGGGCACTAGCTCAGCTCGGTTAGAAGTAAAGTGGTTGCGTGCCACTTACTAGGAGGCGGTTGGCTCATATTTTTTGTAAGAGTCAAAACTGAGAGACCAATTGGTCGATGGTTCGAATCCGTCGTGCCCCACCACTTTTTTACTAATAGTTTTTTTCTAACAATCGGTTACTTTGTCCCATTCGCAATATTTTATGGAATTTAATTCATTAAAATTTTCCATACGAAAAAGTGTTATAACCACAATTCTTTATTATGGTTCGTTCTATTGTCTTTAACTGTCTATTGGTGATTTATTTGGATTCAACATTTATTCAAGTTGTAGATGATATTCGCTCACTTAAAATTCAAGGTGCAACAAACATAGCTATTGAGGGTGTTTATGCATTTTCTTCTTTAGCAGAACGTCTTGAAGTTGCTTCTACAGAAAAAATGTTTGAAAAACTTGCTGAAGCTCGCCAAGCTTTAGCAACAGCTAGAGCTACTGAACCTGCATTAAGAAATGGTTTAAGATACATTGTCTACAATCTTCACGATAAAGCATCTACTATACAAGAAGCAAGGGAAGTAGTAAAATCCTTTGCAGAAGAATATATTCATTTACTAAAAGAATCAAAACGGAAAGTTATCCAATATGGGGCTCATCGAATAAAAAAAGGGAGTACCATTATGACACATTGTCATTCATCTCTGTCTACTGGAATAATTCTAGAGGCTCATCGTCAAGGTAAAGACATTGAAGTTTTCTGTACAGAAACCCGCCCTCGTTATCAAGGACGTATTACTGCAAAAGAATTAGTAGATGCAGGGATTACCACAACTCAAGTTGTTGATAGTGCTATGAGATGGGTAATCAACAGACATGATGTTGATATAATTATCACTGGAGCAGATTCTATTACTAGCCAAGGTACAGTAATAAATAAAATAGGTACAAGATTGTTAGCATTAGCAGCTCGTGAAATGGATGTTCCTTTCTATTCTGCAATCAATCTCCTAAAATATGATCCAGAAACAAGTATAGGAAAACTTTCCGAAATAGAAATGCGAGAGAGCAAAGAAATATGGGAAGATGCCCCAGAAGGGCTTAATTTCCTAAACCCAGCTTTTGAGACTGTATCACATGATCTTATTGATGGTATCATATCTGAAGCAGGAGTTTTTTCACCAACAGTAGTTTATCTAATTGTTAAACAAGAATATCCATTCATGATTATGAATGATGAAATGGATTAATTACGATTAAAATATGAGGTATAATTATGACAGAACAATATAAAGAATTACTTGTTGCACGTTATTATGTGGAACACGTAAAAAGTGTTGATGTAGCCGCAGAAGAAATCTGCGATGAAGAAAGTGTCGGTACATGGACCGATTTAAGAACAACTGAGGGAAAACCTCATGTAGCTAAATTACGTGCGGAGGTTTTAGATAAGAAAATCTTTGAAACCCACGATAATTATCAAAGTGGAGAAGTAACAATAGGTTTTCAATTAGAAACATTTGATATGGAAGCAGGAATTACAAGCATTCTATCAATGCTTGCAGGAAATCTGTTTGGATTAGGAGCTTTACGCAATATCAGATGGTTAGATGTCGAATTCCCAAGAAGTATTGCAGAACACTTCCCAGGACCTAAATTTGGTATTGAAGGCGTTCGAAAAATTATAGGAACAGACAAAGGTGAATTTCCTGGACGCCCACATGTTGGTACAATTGTTAAACCAAAAATGGGACTAACTGCAAAAGAATGGGCTGAAGTTGCCTATGATGCAGCGATTGGAGGTGTTGACTTCATAAAAGATGATGAAAATCTTTCCAATCAAACTTTTTGTCCAATTGAAGATCGTACAGTCAGTGTTCTAGAAAAAATGGATTTGGTTAAAGAAGAAACTGGAAGAACCGTCATTCATGCCGTAAATATCACAGCAAAACACGATGTAATGTGGAGGAGAATAGAAAGTGCTATTGATAATGGTGCAAAGTGTTTAATGATTGATGTCATATTGACTGGTTATCAAGAACTTGCACAAATGGCAGCGGATCCTGGTGTGAAACTTCCTATACATGTTCATCGTACAATGCACGCAGCTTTTACTAGAAATCAACTCCATGGTATTTCTATGCTACCTATTGCAAAAATAGTGCGAATGGCAGGAGGAGATCAATTACATATTGGCTCTTACGGTCAAGGAAAAATGGATACAGATTTGAATCTTGAACTTAAACTTAAGGATGCTTTGCTAAATAATATGTATGAATTTAAACAAGTTTTTCCAACTGCTTCAGGTGGTTTATATCCTGCTAAAATACCAAACTTAGTTAAATATGGTGGAAACAATATTATTTTGCAAGCAGGTGGAGGAATTCATGGTCATCCTGATGGTACTCGCAAAGGTGCTATGGCTATGAGACAAGCCCTAGATGCCACTTTGAAGGGGATCTCACTAGAAGAGTATGCAAAAGAACACGTAGAATTAGCAAAGTCACTTGAATTATGGGGAAAATAGAGAAAAATTATCCCTAAATATTTTTTTTATTATTTTTTTACACGTTATTTTTAAAAAGATGAGAACACACAATATCTTCTATAAGAGAGAGTTGTATAAAATGACAGAATCATATCAAAGTAAATATGTTGAGTTGAAAGATTTAAAGATGCATTACCTAGAAGTTGGAAAAGGATATCCTTTGATTTTACTTCATGGAGGTATAGCCACAGCAGAATTCAATTGGAAAGAACAAATTGATTTTTTCTCAAAGCACTTTAGAGTTATTGCACCAGACAGTAGGGGACACGGAAGAACAAATAATCCTACTGGGGAGTTTAGTTACAAATTAATGGCAAAGGATATAGTTGATTTTATTGAAATATTAAATCTGGAAAAACCATTCATCTGCGGTTGGTCCGATGGAGGTCAGATAGCACTTGAAATAGGTATCAACTTTCCTACTATTGCAAAAGCTTTGGTTGCAGGTGGTGTTTTAGGTGAGGTTTCAGATCACTATTTTGTAGGGATGAAAGCTTGGGGTTTGGAAGGACCAGGAGAAGTGAACTTCGAACAGATGGAGAAAATAATGAAGAATTTTATAGAAGCGTTACCCAAATTACATTCTGCGATTTATGGTTCCGAATATTGGAAGAAACTGTTGACAGACATCTCAAAAATGTGGTTAAATCCTGATGAATTTCCACAACAAAGATTAGAGAAAATAACAACTCCTACTCTAATAGTTCAAGGTGACCGTGATAGTGCAATCCCTGTTCAGGAAGCGGTAAAAGTGTACCAACTAATAGAAAATTCTGAACTAGCCATTATTCCTGCTGCAGACCATGATGTCTTTGAAACAAAAGCAGATATGTTCAATTCAATTGTTCTAGATTTTCTAAAACGAAACAGAAATTGATTCATTAGCTGAAGCAAAAGAAGAATACTTACTGAAAGCATTAAGTGACATAAATAACATCGCTAAAATAAGAAAAACTGAAAAGATTACTGAAATTGAGATAACTATTACTCCCAACTGGAAAGAAGAAATCCTTAACGATTATTTAGCTGACAAAGAAAACCTTCTACCAAGAATAATGGAAAAGGAAGATATCAGGGCAAAGGGCAATTTGGATGTACAATATGCAAAGAAGCTACTGAAAAGCAGAGAAAAACTGGTTTGTTACTTTGATGGAGAAACAGAATTAGAAATAATTTAAAACGCTCGGGAATATATAGAATCTCTAACTAAAGCCACAGTTAAGGTAATATTATCAGAAAAATCAGATTCTCCCAAGAAGCATCAAGCAGAACCTTTTCGACCAGCAATATATATTCAATGAGGATGATTAATCGTCTTCACTTTTTTCATATTATATATTCAATAGTTGGTGGTTTAATTTCTAATAACCGAAAATAAATACTTAACTGTCCTCTATGATGAATACTGTGCTCAAGCATTTCTAGAAGTAATTCAGCTTTAGTAGCAGGGCGATTGAACTTAATCACTGACTCATTCAATTTATCTAAAGATAGATTGGTCAAATAATTTTCGATTTTTCGCACTATGCGTTCATATAAGTTCACTATTTCTGGTATGGTATTCATTTCCAAGAGATTATAAGATAACGCTTCCCAATGATTATCCATTATTCCAACTGTGTAAAATTCCAAAGATCTTATCATGTGCAAAAGTACTTCCCCTAAAGGTCGAATACCTTCTGTAGGTGTTTTAAAAAGCAAAGAATCTGGTTTTATAGTATCTTTACCAATCATTTCCTCTAATAAGATATTCTCTTGTTCATGTAGCTTTTTAAAGAATAATTCTGTCTCTTTCAAATGTCTAAGGATAGCTTTTTTTAGGAACTGGTTCATCATATTCTAAACCTCATTAACATTTAACGAATTTCTCTAATGTATATTTCTATTTTTATGATTTACCAAACAGTATGAAACAACAAATCGAACAAAAAGATTAAAAACAAAGGTTAAAACACAAAATATAATCGAAAATACGCCAATAGTCTAGCGGTAGGACTTCAGCCTTCCAAGCTGGAAACCCGGGTTCAAATCCCGGTTGGCGTACCAGATACAAAACACTGAGCACGCGTAGTCTAGTTGGTAGGACTCAGCCCTGCCACGGCTGGAACCCGGGTTCGAATCCCGGCGCGTGCACCATTTCTTTTATTAAAAATATTATAAAATACACAAATGTAATACGGAGGAGTCTTCTCGGTCATATTTGCGTTGTTATGTGTATTATCTAAAATGTGACTGAGTACATATGGATGAACATTATATACTTAATATAGATGAGGAAGAAGAAAATCTAGTTCCAGATGACAAAAACAACACTTTTGATAGTGAGGATGCCAATAAGGAACTGGAAAAATTATTAAGCAGTAAAAGTGGTTCTTCCGATCGTTTTTCCAGTCGTTCTGTAGATTCTTACATACAGCAAGTTCTTCAATCCAATAGAATATTAGCTGTTGGAGTTGGTGGGGCAGGATCCAATGCAACTAATAACATCATGACACTGGGAGGTATCATTGGAGCAACCACAGTTGCTGTTAATACTGATGCAAGACATCTTCTGAGTACTCAAGCAGAGCGAAAAGTGCTTCTTGGTAGAGAATTAACCAACGGTACAGGAGCAGGAAACGACCCCAATATTGGTCGTGCGGCTTCTGAAGAAAATGAAGAGGATCTTCGTGAACTTGTTAGAGGAAACGATTTAGTCTTTGTTGCTTGTGGATTAGGGAAAGGTACTGGAACCGGTGCTGCACCTCATATCGCTAAAATAGCTCAAGATGAAGGTTGTTTAGTTGTAAGTGTATGTACATTACCGTTCGCATCCGAAGGACAAACCAAAATGGAAACAGCTTTAGAAGGGTTACAAGAACTTAATGAATATTCTAACACAATTATTGTTGTACCCAACGAGAAGTTGTTAATGTATGCACCTGATTTTACTCTTTGGGATGCTTTCAAGTTAGCTGATGATGTCTTAATAAATGCTGTCGTGGGTCTTACAGAGTTAATTGTATTACCTGCCAGAGTCAATGTAGACTTTGCAGACACAAAGAAGATTTTACGTCGAAGTGGTCCAGCTGTAATTGGAGTTGGAAGAGGAAAAGGAGAGAATAGAGCTATTCAGGCTATAACAAATGCATTATCAAATCCCTTGCTGGATGTAGATATAGGTTCATCAACTGGAGCCCTAGTCAATATAAAAGCCAACAAGAACATATCTATGACTGAAGTTGACACAATTACAACCATGATTACTGATCAAATCCACCCTAAAGCAGAATTTGTTTGGGGATGTAACATAGATGATATGATGCCAGATGACGAGCTAGCAGTTACAATTGTTATTGCAGAAGTAAAGTCTCCTTATCTAAGTAAACCTGAAGAAATATCAATTGAAGCATTGTGGAGAGACTAAGTCTATCCCCCATTTATTTTTGGGTTTTTATGCTATAATCTCTATATAATAATGGATATTATGTCGAAGTTTCAAATTCATAACACTGATGATTTTGTTATATTAGAATCAGAAAATCAAGCTATATCCATCATTTGTTTCTCTATTGCTAAAATTGAAGATGGCGTTCTATCACAACAATCTCGAAGAATCTTTAACTTTTTTGATTCTTTTGGTTACTCTTATGTTATTCAAATGTCCGAATCATCACTTAAACTACTTCTAGTAATTGCAGCTGAGAATGTTGGAGAAGTAATAAACAAAGTATCTACTCTCCTTGATAAGATGCAAGTATTAGAACCAGTTAATCCATATTTGATAGTTTCTACAACAAATCATATGAGTCTTGCAGAGGGGTTAATGGAAGCATATTTCTCTCCTTTGAAAAAGACATCAGAATCAAGAATTGTTAAAATGGAGAATAAATATTGGGTTTTTTCATCTTTAGTTTTCCCTAAAGCGGGAAATAGTGATATAACCCAGTATTTTCAAGATTTGTTAACTTTTGAGAATTGCAGTCTTAATCTAAGTTCCAGAGCAATTAAAAAACATAATAAAGAAAAGCAGGAGTCCCTAAGAAGTATTCTTATTTCCTTTAGTAGCTCTTCTTTTGAGAAAAGTATAGAGTTCCTGAGTCAGCTACAAAAATTATCTCTGCTTTACAAAGAGAGGATTTCTTTTACAATTCGTTTTCATTCTTTAAATGAAATTAAACGTAATAAGATTCTATTCCTTCTAGGTATTCCAAATAAACAACAATGTACAACTGATTGGGATGCTTACTTTAAAATAGAGAGATTTATACCAAATATTCAAACAGTTTCTAAGCGCCAAAAACGAAAAGAAGCTCTACATTCTCACAAAGATAATGATCATAAGATTTCCACACCAAAGAAAAAAATTCCTCAGTTATCGCAAATCGTAAAAGTTCTTAGATTTCCAACGTGGAAGAAGTTCAATCAATACAGTTTAAATCTATTCTTTTCTCTATTTAGAAGAAAACAGTCAAAAGAATCCTCTTACAAAATAAAAATCAAGAATATCAATATCGAATCTAGATCAACTAAAACACTTGTACCATTTGGAAAAGAGGTTTCTACAGAAGAAATAAGCAAACTCGTCAAAAACATACCAACACCTCCCCCTTAACATCCCTATATCGTTTTCTAATCTATTAAAACAGGATTAAATCAGAAAAGAAAACATAAAGAAATGTTGATAAGGCTTTTCAATATCTTCAGACAAGGAAGAGGCTTAATGTCAAACAAAAAACCTGCTCAATTTCAAATGAAGAGACGAAAACCTCGACGAAAGAAAAAGCAGATATTATCTCATGAGGATATTAGAGAGCAAATTGTCTCACTAATGGAGCAAGCTAATGAGGTAATAAAGACTGACAATGAGTTAGCCCAAAAGTTAGCAAAACAAGCCCGAAAAATACAGATGAGAACAAGAGTAAAGTTTCCTTCTGAATGGAAAAAAAGGTTTTGTAAGCATTGTAAAGACTTTCTTTATCCCGGGAAAAATTGTCGTGTTAGACTCTCTTCTTCAAATAAAGTTATCGCAATACTATGTTACAACTGCAACAGATATTCTAGAATACCTTATTACAAACGTAAAGGAGGAGTATAAATGAAGGACATTATTAATAGAATTCGTCATGAACCTCCAAAGATACGAATAGGTAAAAATGGTATAACTGAAGGAATAATTCGAGAAGTTCAGAATGTCCTAAAGAAAGATAAGGTAGTTAAAATAAAATGTTTGAAAGTAATTCCTACTTCTGTAGCAAAAGATATTGGTAAAAATATTTCTGATTTAACTAACAGCAAAGTCATAGAGATAAGGGGTAAAACAATAATTTTAGCTTTATAAAACTAAATTCATAAGATTGTGGTTGATTAAATGGTCTATATATTCATCTGCATTGATTTTGACAGGGATTATGCAATACCTATTCAAAATTTCAAACACGCTATTAGTGATATTGTAAAAAATGAGTCTGATGAAATTACAAAGAATCCAGAATTATCAGCATCACTGAAAGGTACAATAGAATCTTTCAATCCCCTAATCGCTTTTTTAAGTGATTACAAAGTTCCAACAACTTTCTATTATGAGGCTAGAAGCCTAAAAATGTTCAATAAATTACAACAAAACCTGTTTAAAAATCTCAATAAACCTTTTTTCGAACATGGTGTTCATGGATATGATCATGAAGATCTAACGGGAGAACAAACAGGAATACAATTTTCTGAACGTGAAGAGTTTGAGCTTTTACAAAGAGCAAAAAAAGAAGTTGAAAGTCTTTTGTCTACAAGAGTTTATGGATTTCGAGCTCCATATATGAAATTATCACCAAACACGATTGGAATCCTTTCAGAACTAGATTTTTCCCATGATAGCTCATTATACAAGCAATCCGATAAAGGAATAATTCCATATAGAATTGACAATGGAATTATAGAATTTCCCGTTATTAAAACACCAAAAGAAAGTAGTATGAAAGGAATGTATACTTATTTGTGGCCTTTATTTGAGGGAAAAAGATCTAAGGAGGAAGTAATTCAAAGTTATATTCAAATCTGTAAAAATTCAGAAGACAGTAACTCTTACATCTCAATAAATCTTCATTCTTGGCATTTTGCATATAACATCTCTCAAAATGACTATGTAACCGAAACCAAAATTCAAGAGAATATTAACGCGTTTACTGAACTAATAAGAGAATTAGAAGAACATAATGTAGTAATATCGACTCCTATTAACTGGTTAAAAGAAAATAATCTATCTTGAATATAGTTTGATGAACTCTTGTATATCTTGAACTTGTAAAAGACTATCAATTTTCTTCAAATCCTTTTTTACTAAATTGTCGCTAAAAATCTCTTCTAGCTTAGTAGATATCTGTTCGATTACTAAATTATTACCATCACTAGATTGTGAATTTGTGAGATGTCTTTCTATTGATTCGTTAAGTTCAGTTGATAATAACTCTTCAAAGTAAATCTCGTAGACTAATGAATTGATAATATAGAATAAAGATTCCGAGTTTTGAATTAAGGAGCTTGGGGCTATTTTGTGTTTCTGCCTTTGAAGTTGCATTAAGAGGTGTGCTAAGCTCTTAAGACTAAATTCTTTATTACATTTCATAATGGGAAAATTAGCTATCTGGTTTGAACGAAAATCATACAGGTTATATATTTTCTTATTTCTTATCATGCTGTAATAGTGAATTAATTCAGAGTTTAGCACCGATAGTATGTACATCCAATCTATTTTACTCTTGTATTTTTCTTTAATCACTAAAGTAATTACATCAGTTTCATTAATGGTTGATATGTTTTTTTCTTCTAAAATGGCGAATCTATTCTCTTTGGCTTGATAAGGGCAGATTATTTTTGGAAGACTATCTATTAAATCCAAAGAACGATAAGCAACATAATCATAATGGTTCTTCAATCCATATTTCTCTTGAGCTGTTTCTAATTCAGGTATAAAATTTGAGAGATAGTTTTTGATATTAGGATAATTATCGATGTTTTTCTCCTTCAAATATATCCAAAAATCATTTCTAACTGACCAATTGTACTTAGAAATGTCGCTGTTCTTAATTAGTAATCTCAAAGTATCTCTCTCATGTTTCTCTAGCTCAACTTTGATTTTATTATGACCTTCAAACACTTTACTTGATATTTGTGTAAGTTTGAATATTCTGTTATTTCCTGTTGAGCAACCTTTACCTATGTTACAGATCCCAGTAAATTCTTTGTGTTTCTTATCGTCTCCAAGATTATAGTCCGCATTTTCTTCAATCAAGGTAATTATGGGGCTTTTCTCAAATGTCCATCTTTTCTTGGATAATAAACTCTGATTGAAAACAAATTGTTGAAAACTGCTTTTGTTTATTGATCTTATAGTAGTGTTATCTAAAGATATGAGTACATTTATTTTATTCTCTTGGTGTTTATGCTTTCTAATAGAAACTATAGCTGTATCCACACCTAGCTTGTTTTCTGTTGTAAGAAAAAGAGACCTATTACTTCGGAAATCAATTATCTCTTTGATTATAGAGTTCGACAACAAAAACTCGCGGAGTTTATCACTATCATTTCCCTCTAACCAATATCTTGGAATGATAAAAGATACGCTGCCACCATCTTTGCAAAGGTTCAAACCTCGTTCCCAGAAAACGTTAGAAATATCTCCATTTGGATTATATGTCCGATATAATTTTGAATAGATACTCCGCTCGATTTTGTTTAATTTCTTCACATTTATGTAAGGAGGATTACCAATAATGATGTCAAATCCCCCTTTATTGTTCAGCTGATTAAAACAACTTCCCCAATTAATCAATGATTCTTCCTTTAACCATTCATCTAAAGATTTAGAATCATGAGAATAGAATAAATCAGTTATATGCCGTACATATTCTGCATTAGAGAGGTTTTTAATGCCTTCAGAAGCGAAATTTTGACCAATTAAACTGTTTCCCACATACAAATTAAAATCAGGCAAAACAGCAGCTTCTTTTTCTAGATACAACAATGCTTTTTCGATTAACTTCAATTTAGCCAAATCGACAGACAAAGGGGATAAATCTGTACCATAGATATTATTCGAAATAATACTACTAACAATATGGTTTTTGAATTTTACTTCTTGTTTTAAGTCATCTTGGTTGATTTTACTAGTGTCTTGCTTGATAATAGAATGAGAAAAATAGTATAGAGAAAATAGAAAATCAAAAGCATGTAAGAGAAATACTCCCCAACCCATTGCAATGTCACAGATTGAGATATTGGGTAAAATTTGTTTGTACAAGAGATTGAATATCTGGAGATCTTTACTATTCTTTAATTCATTCAAATCTATGAATTTCTTTCTTGTTTGAATAGAATTGATTTTATCAACCAATACTTGTGATATAGAATTTTTCACTATATATTCAACAATAAAATCAGGAGTGTAGTAGGAACCTCTTTTCTTTTTACCTACGTCTTCTAGTGATTTCTGCAACAATTGTTGTGTTTTCACTATCTTTTTCCTAATTTCAGATAGTGAATACATAGTTGCCTTTACCAAGTTTATCATAATAATCTATAATTGGTCCTTTTTCTCTTTTTCGTATGAAGGAATATTTTGTCAATCAATAACTCTTTTTTATCGTATTGTATATTTTTTATTATTATGTCTCTCGATTATTTCATTAACAAAGGATGTTCTTATCAGAAATTTATCGAAAGAACTCCTAAAAACAGAGAACGTTTAGATAAGGTTTATTCAAGCGTAAAAATCCCTAAAGATCTTAAAGACCAAATTACTAGGATTAATGCTAAAATCAGAATACTTGTGTTTGCAGAAAACTGGTGTTCAGATACTGTGTTGAATCTACCAATTTTGGCAAAACTAAGTGAGCTTAGTAAAAATATAGACTTGATAGTTGTTCCTAGGGACGATGTTATGGAAGAATTCAAGAAAAGTTATTTGACTGATGGTAAAGCGAAAATCCCTTTAGCTCTGTTTTTGTTGGATAGAAAAGAAGAGATTCATAGATTTGTTGAACGTACAAAACATGTAGCAGAAAGTGTTAAAGAGATCAAATCTAAGGAAATAAAAGAACCAGACATCTATAGAAGTGTTGTAGAGTTATATTTGAGGAAAGATACGATTGAGAAAACTACAAAAATTCTAGCTTGTGAACTTATAAAAGTAGAACAAATAGCACTTACCACAATGAAATGAACAGTTCATCTTATTTGATTTAATGATAAGAGAGGATTTTAGCTATTTTTTCAGTAGTTCGTTGCATATCTAAAAACAATAATCCTAATTTTGTATCGGTTGTAGCACTGACCGTTAAAACGGCATTTTCTCCTGCTTGTATTGAAACAATATATCCATGTTCTCCTTCTACAAAAATCTTCTTCAATAAACCCTTATTCAACTCTGTAGATACACGCTCACCAAGTGAAAGCATTGCTGCAGTCATTGCAGCAAATCTGGTTTCTTCTATCCTTTCTAGAACTAAAGATACTAAAGGAAGACCTTCAAGAGACACAACTGCTACATCCACAATACCTATGGATCTAAATCGTAATTCATTTATACATTCCATTAATTCAGCATTTATTGATTCCAATCCATATTGTGAACTGTAAATAGACAATTAAATCACCAATCAATAATTGAATTATACTCTATATTAAAAACACAACAAAAAAATCACGCAAGAAATGTAAAAGATAATCTACTCCTTGATTTCTTTAGAGAGTTTTTCTACTAATTCTCTTATTTCTTCCTTTCTTTTATCAGAATTAAGAGATAAAGAGCATGCAGCAGCTGGAGTTGCAAGTTTAAGAATCTCAACTGTTGTTGTAGGTTTGCTTCGATTAATTGCTCTGGAATTATCAATGGCACGGAAATATGCATCTGGTTCAAATAAGAAGAATGATCCTGGACCAACGATTATAACCACATCTGATTCTCTAATACACCAAGCGGGATGAGCTGAATTGTTAAAGCTTTCAGTTATTATAACTTCGGCGTGGTTCTTAATATAGTTAAAAGAACTTTCTGTTGCATCTGCATAGAATTTACTGTTCATCGTATAATATTCGTGCTCATTTTTATAATGTTTCAAATCTTTTGCTTGTTTCAAGATTGGATCAGAAAGAGAGACATCGTTCCAGCATTTGGGATTATTGTAAATCGGTTCATTCACAATGAACACAGAAGTAAATTCTGATTCTTTCTCATGTTTTGTGAGTCTCTGGAACAAGGAAACACTTGAGGAATATTTCGAAAAGAAAGTATTAAGTGAACCCTCTTTATAAAATGGATAAGGGAGGGCCTGTGTATTTACTCTATGCACTGGATTTGCCAAAACCATGGGAATATCAACACTTGAAAATTCCATTAAATCAACGATATCAAGAGAAACAAAATTTCCATATTTCTCTACATGCTCTTTTATTTGGTCATAATGATAATATAGATTATTACCGCTCAATGGCTTAAACGGAACTGTTTTCATTGATTTATCTTGTTCAAATACTTCAAGCATATCTTTTGCAAAAGTTGTTTTTCCTGAATTATATTCGAGTAAACCTCCAATGAAAACTTTTAATGGCATTTCGAGTACCCAAAGAAAAAGAAGAAACAAGATTGATATATGTTTCGAAAGCGTAAACGTAGAGTAAAAATGAGGAAGAAATATAGACTGTTGTTTAGAATTAGA
Source organism: Candidatus Heimdallarchaeota archaeon (assembly GCA_030603365.1). GTDB lineage: Archaea > Asgardarchaeota > Heimdallarchaeia > Heimdallarchaeales > Heimdallarchaeaceae > UBA460. Next base: position 60,405 of record JAUVXV010000004.1, on the reverse strand, counting down.
AGGGGCTATGCTCTGATTTCAGCGGTTTTATAGAATATTATCAATTTCTCTTTGTAATAATCTCTCAACCTTGCTATTACTCCATCAATTTCATCAATCATTTCATTGTTCTTTATTTCCTTCCATTCTATGTATTTCTCATACATCATAGATTTCTTTGTTTCAGTTTCTTTTACCAATTTATCTCTGAATAGCAATATTAGATCTCCCTTTATCTCTACAGAATTATAAAACGGTTCATGATTCATCTTTGCAGTTTTACAAATCTTGTTGATTACATCATAGACCATAAGATTCACCGATATGATTTGGTTTCCGAGTGATTTTTATCGTAAATTCACATTTAAAATAGCATAATACCCAAAGAATATACATAACAGAAATAGGTAATATTTTAAATTTTAATTACTTTGTATTAGAAGATGCAAAAGAAAGCTATGTTTACCTTTTATGTGACAGGAGAAAAATATGATGAAATATTACCTTTTATAATAAAGTCTCGTGAGATTAATAACAAACTCATTGAGAAATGCTTAAACATAAAGTTAGAACCTTTCGAAGAAGAACTATATCAACAACCAAGATGGGGAGATAAGATTGATGGATGGAGTGCAGAAATTTCTGAAAAGATACCTGAAGATAAAAAAGGTTTAGTATCAGAAATTACTGTAGTTGAAGCATATTTTAAGAAAAAAAATGAAGAAAAAGAATCTGAAGGTCAAGAAGTTATTGTAGCATATAGTAATATTCATCCTGAAAGCAGAGAAGGTGAAATAGTTTCTTGGGGAGGAGAAATAGGGAAAATACTCACTCAACTAGATAAGGATGTAGATTTTGATTTTTATCATTTTATAGGATTTGAAAAGAGAGAAATAATTGAATGTTTCAAGAAAATATCTGAGAGATGGAAAATTAGGAATGTAATCACAGAGAAGAGAAGAAGCAAGGATTCACATACGACTAATCAAACAATTCTTGGCATTATTGATATTATTCTAGTTGTGTTATTCATATTATCTGCTAACCAGATTATCTGTTATTCTTATGTATGTTTAATACCAATTATTGGAATTCCCATATTGCTGTTTATTAGCATTATTATTTCAATAGTTAATGGGATTAATTATCGTAAAAAAAGGAAAACGAAGAGTCATTAAAAGTAGTTTAAAAACGTTAGAAACAATTTGGAGCGGAGTCGGAGAGTTGAAATCCAGTCCAAGGACAATATAAGTCAATTACACGAATAGATTCACATATAGTTTTTTAATGGTTTCAATTTATTATCAGATAAGATATTAAAATTCCTTAGCGTGAAAAACCATGACAAATTTGTTAGATGATATTGATGAAATCTTGCTAATGGGACCAGGACCCTCTTGTGTCCATCCCGACGTATATAAAGCCCTCAATCGTTTCACTTTGGGACACCTAGATTCCCATTTCATTAAAATAATGGATCAGATTCAGGTATTACTACAGGAATTATTGAATACTGACAATAGATTGACAATTCCAGTATCGGGAACGGGATCTGCGGGGATGGAAACTTGTTTTGTTAATTTGATTGAGCCAGAAGATCAAGTCTTAATATTAATAAATGGAGTTTTTGGAAAACGAATGCGCGAAGTAGCTACACGTTTAGGTGCAGATGTAGATGTCATGGAATTTGAATGGGGTACACCCATTGACCCTAAACAAGTAAAGGAAAAACTGGCGGGTAATTCCTATAATCTCATTGCAATGGTCCATGCAGAAACCTCAACTGGAGTAAAAAACCCAGTCGAGGAGATATCACACATAATTCAAGACACAGAGAGTTTATTCTTGGTGGATGCTGTTACAAGTCTCGGGGGAATTGAGGTGAAAGTTGACGATTGGGGGATTGATGCCTTATACAGCGGATCTCAAAAGTGTTTATCGGTACCCCCCGGTTTGGCTCCAGTTAGTTTTTCGGAAAAGGCTTTGTCAAAGATTAAAAATAGGAAGACCCGAGTTCCAAACTGGTATTTGGACATGAGTTTGGTTGGAGAATATTGGCAAAAGGATCACAAACGAGTATATCATCATACAGCACCCATAAATATGCTGTACGCATTATATCAAGCACTCTTGCTCTTTTTTGAAGAAGGAGCGGAAAAAGTATTTCAACGGCATGCAGAATGTCACAATAAATTGAAAGTAGGGCTGGAAGAATTAGGCTTGAAAATGTATGTTGAAGGTAAGTATCGTCTTCCAATGCTTAATGCAGTATCCATTCCTGAAGGTATTGACGAAGCAGAAGTTAGAAGGAAACTGAGGTTTGAACATAAAATCGAAATTGGTGGGGGGTTAGGACCACTAGCAGGGAAGATATGGAGAATTGGGTTAATGGGACATACTGCACAACCAGAGAATGTTGAAAGATTCCTTAAAGCGTTGAAGAGTGTCTTATGAAGTGGAAAACAAACTAAAATAGAGTTTGGAGCGGAGTCGGAGATTTGAACTCCGGTCAAGAGTTTTGCAGACCGCGGCTCTTTGTTCATTATATTTTAGATTTACTTCTCTTTTTCAAATACACGAAGACCATTACAGAAGCAAGCGTAGTTAAGAGAATGGTAAGAGTTGAGCCAGCTTCTTCTGTTATTGTAATGGTTTTTATCACAGTTACAATTTTTTCATCATATCTGAAAACTTGTATTCTATTGTTAGAATGGTCATTTACGTAAATCAGAGATGAATTTCCCTCATACAATATATCTATCCCCGATGGCACATTGAATAATCCTTCTTCAGAACCAGAGGAACCAAATTTTGTTATGAAATTATGATTAGAATCGAAAACCTGAATGCGATGATTGTAAATATTCCTCGAGTTCCATCAAACTCCCCATCTCCTGTTCCATAGGAACCAAATTTTGAGAGGAATGTTCCAAGGAATATGGTATCTATCTGGAATCTCCTGAAGCAGTTAATTCCATACTTGAATTCATAAATGATTTAGGTGAGAATGGAAATTCAAAAGAGGACAGCTAAAGAGAATTAGAGAAGCTAGCGAGAATCATGTTGAATACAAAGTTCTTTTCAGAATTAGTGCTAGCTCCATAACTAAAATGGTATTAGATTATATAAACTACCAAGAAACCATTTTTGCCTTTATTCAGTTTCTACCAAACAGGTTGTCTAAAGAAACTAAAGACCAATCAATTAAACTAAATATTACACCAAAAATGATTGCGAAGATTAAGATTGCAATGCCAATAAGAAGAATCTCCTCAAGTATGGGGCTTCCGCGTTTCTTCTTTAGGTTGAAACTCTTAATCAATCTAAGTGCCTTCATAGTATCATTGGTTTATCTAAAGTGCTATATTTAAACCCAACAAGAAAGAATAAAGAAATTACAATCAACTCCTCTCCGCATGTGAGGAGTATGGGAAGTTCCCATCAAGCAGCACTAAGTCTTCAAAAGAAACTTAGAAAGCTTCATAACATGCGATGCATAGCCGCTTTGCTTATTACCTAGAATGCTTAAAATGTAAAAGAAGTGACGCTTGGAGCGGAGTAGGAGATTCGAACTCCTGTCAAAAGTTTTGCAGACTTCCGCATAGCCGCTTTGCTAACTCCGCATAGTTTTCTTGTCTTTTCTCCCTTTCTTTTAATAAAAAACTTTTCTATCCTTTAGAAGTCAATTTTTCTTATCTTGACTGTTTTTTCACATGAATTTGTTTTAACCAGATTTTGCTCCCTATTATACTACTAATAATACTTTCTTCTTATGAAAATCACAATAGTAAACCCTACCATGAAAGTTAACAAGAAATAGGAGGAAATACTCTGAAAAGAGGGAACTGAAGGAAAAGTGAAAGTTACGTTCTCACCTGTGTGAAGTATCTCCAGATTTGAATTTGAGTAATAAATAGTAGAGGGATAATGTACATAGTCATGCGCTTCCAAATAATCTGGGATTGCGATACTTATTGTGTAGTTCCCGTAAGGAAGGCTTTCAAGTGTGCCATTAATAGAAATATAGAAACTGAATGATACGTCAGTGATTCCCGGCGGAATTTCATGGTTTGTAAACATTTGCCCACAGTAAATATTTCCACTTGAGATATAACCTTCATGTTGATCATCTTCGAAAGTTATGTTCCCCGAATTAAAGATTAAACATGTTGAAGGTGTTCTGATAACGAGTTCTATCCCCGATGGATTAATAAGCTCCAGAGAATAATCAAACTCAAACAGAGTGTGGTTTGGGAAAAATGTCATAGGTGATTTGTGTGGAGGAAAGTCTATATTGGTTATTCTGGTGTAAATTGTATACCCAGAATAAGATGCTTGGAGTAGTGGGATAAAAAGACTAAGAATAATTAAGAAAGTAAGACAAAGAGAAAGAATACGTCTGAATAGTCTTCTCATCTAATATACTATGTAATAAACACATATAATTGTTTTCTAATTAAGAAAACAGAAGAAAAGTCCTTTAGAAGTCAATTTTTTTATCTTGAGTACTAAACTATTTTCACTTTCAAATTTCCAACATCTTTGTTAGACTTCTTTCCATGATTGTTTTAAATTCTCCCACACGACTCTTAATATACCTTTGGACCTTATTAGTCACTGATTATATTCACTAAAAATCTTATTGTTTGGAAAGTGGAGATTGTGTTCTTACAAACTATTAGACGGAATAAAATTGCATTTCTTTTCTTCTTTCTAATGTTTCTGCTTTCCAATTCTTCTGCTATTAGCTCATTGAATCTTAATCATCAAGATTTACTTCTCTTTGAAGACGAAACTCTTTTTGTTGTTTCCCATATAACCAATATAGACATACGTAATGATGATTCTGTTAATGTTTTAGAAATCCTCAATCTTGAAAATAGTTTGAATACATCTATTTCTTCCTTCGAATTTTGGCTCAACCATTCTTATACAAATATCACTATAGAAGATGGTGATGGTTCTCTTGATTTCAACACTGTTCTAGAGGTTGATTCTTCTTTTCTCCTCTCTGTTATTCTACGTCCTGAATTAGCTATTAATAAAACTGAAATTATCTACATTTCCTACTCTCTTCTTGATTCATTGTTTCTTGAGGAAACACTCAATTACTATTACTTTGAGTTTTATTCAACTATCAATTTTCCTACTCTTTATCATCAATTATCCATCAAACTTCCCAAGGACAGTTTTTTACATGATCAAAGTTCAGTAACTGAGATTTACCCCGCTAGTTACTCTCAAGATACAGTTGGTCATAGAATAATCTATACTTGGGTTGAGGAAGATGTTTCTCCATCCTCCAATCCACTCTATTTCGTACGTTTTGATATACCTCTAGAGAGAAAATTTCCAATATGGGCAGTTATTGTTGGACCAATTCTTGGTTTAATGGCTGGTGCTGGTTTTACATTATGGCTTGTGAGAAAAAGAGCTAAATCAACTTTTCAAACAATCAGTGGTTCTCTCTTGAATGATGCACAAAAAACCCTTCTCAAGCTTGTTCAAGATAACGATGGAAAAATCAAACAAAGAGAATTGATTATCATTACTAGTTTTTCAAGATCCAAAACATCAAGAAATCTTCTTGCATTAGAAGAGAAAGGCTTAGTAAAACGAGAAAAGTGGGGAAGAAATATTATTATTCACATAACAAAAGCAGGAGAGATGGTGATTGCATGAAGTTCTATATAACCTCCTACAACTCTCCCTCTTATTGCCCACCTAATTTCTTATTAAATGGGAGGACATTATTTAGGTGACGAAAAATGATTCTCAAGAATAAATATCTAATAGGTTCAGTAGGTGCAGTGTTCGTAGCAATCCTTATCGTAGCAGTTACAATTCCCCTCTTTGTAATCGAACCAGAAAGACTAGTTGAACATGATCCAATCATCATTTGGGAAGATGAGGACTTCGAAGCTTATGGTTTTCCTGGAGAGGGCACTCAATCAAGTCCATATTTAATTACAAACTATAATATTACTACGGCAGAGAACTATGCTATATACATTCTTGGAACATCTAAATTCTTCAAGATAGAGAACTGTTTGATTCAAGGTCTAAAGACAAATAGTTACGGATTATATATTGAGAATATTGAAGAAGGAACAGCTTCTGTTCTCAACAATCAGATAGTAAATTGCAGTATTGGTTTGAATTTAGTTAATTCCAATAACAATCTAATATTGAACAATACTTTTGAGTTAAACACTAACTCAATTGCTTTGGAGAAATGTGAGAGGAATTCAATAATCAATAATACATTATCAAAAAGTGACAATGAAGGATCATTACTTGAAATAATTGACTCAAGAAATACCTTGATATCTGATAACACCTTTGAGAGCATTTTTCATAAAGGTTTCAAGGTATTGGATTCAACCAAAATAAGTATAATAAATAACTCTTTTACTAACATTGGCCTGACTTTGGAAAGATTAAATTTCACAACAGTATCTAACAACATGGGTCCTTTAACTAAAGTAAGATTAATTGATTCTAGTCATTGCAACATCACAAATAATGTACTTAGTAGTTATGCAGGAAGCAGTATATCTCTTCATGGATCAATAAATTGTTCTGTAAACTCCAATTTGGTTAAAGATAGTGATCAAAGTATTTTTCTTGAAATGTCATTCTTCTGTTCAGTCTTTGATAATATATTGGAAAACAGCATTCAAAGTATCGGGATTTATGAATCTGTTAGCATACATATTTTCAACAATACTGCAAATTCCATTTACAATGGAGTTGTTTTACATAAATCAGATAATTGTACCATTGAAACCAGTATTCTTTCTTCTGGAAACATAGGAATCTATCTTTTAGATACATTTGGTTCTAATGTCAAAAGTAATCACATTTTCAATAGTAGAATGGGTATAGAAGTTATGACAAACTCCAATTTTTCAATAGAATATAACAAGATATTCAACACTGAAACAGGAATCAGATGTTCAGTAAATGCTTATGGAAATATAACGAACAACCTAATTGCTAATAGTACTGAAGAAGGTTTGGACATGGACCATTGCAGATACTTTAATGTAAATGAAAACTTCTTCTTTGGGAACTATTGGGGGATATTCATGCTAGGAAGTTACTTTAATTTGATTACAAATAATACTTTTGAACAAAATTTCAACGGAATGTACCTTTTTGCTCCATTAGCAGTAGGACATAAACTAACGCTTAACAACACTATACAGTATAATCTGTTCTATAACAATACAGATTATGCAATTAAAATTCTAAATTTTTCACTAAATAATACAATCTCTTTCAATGCTTTCTTATCAAATAACTTAGGGAACACCCAAGCTTATGACGATAGTGGTCCAAATGAGTGGTTTAATGCTGTAACTTTGATGGGGAATTTCTGGGATGATTGGATAACAGGAACATATGCTTTAGATGGTTCAGCAGGAAGTATAGATCTTTACCCATTGAGCACTAATCCGCTAAGCTAAGAATTTTCTTATCTTGAGCTTTTTTTTCTCATTATTCTGCTGTTTTTGGAATTGCTGCTTCTGTTTCGTGTATTACTTTCCATTCCCCGTCTATTAACGAAAGTATTTGTGTCACTACTACTGCAAAATCGTTTCTTTCCCCTTCTTTTGGTATTTGACATCCTGTTCCTGTTGTGTTGTACAAAACCTTTGTTTCTGAAAGAACATTAAAATATTCTGTTTCTCTGATCATTTTTTGCTCTTTCATCGTCTCATATGCTCCTTTCATAGCCATTGTAAATTCATCGTAGTTTAGGTTGAGAGTTTGTCCAAAAATTAGTCCAACAAATCTGAAGTCTGCATGATTATGATAATTTGCTAGAACAACTTCTGAATCAAGTTTTTCTAATGATTCAAAGATTTTATTGACTGTTTTTTTTACTGCTTCTATAATTGAGTCGCGATCAATTTCTGACATCACTGTTTTCTTTCTCAACAAATTATTTAAGATTTCTGGAGCTTTGAATTGTTTTCTTGATTTAGACTAGTGTAAGATTTATTAATTCAAGTCTATAGAATCTCTTCTAAAACAAAAAAGAGGTTAAATAATGTCAGAAAGAATACCAGAAAGAATGCCAGACAAAGTACCAGATAAAACGAAATTCAGAACTAATATTTTAAATGATAATTTTGCATCCTACAGGCTTGAGATTGAAGGTGAAGAACCTATAGTTTTTGATTCAATTTCTGGTTTAGGGATTGAAACACAGGTTATTGAATACACTGATGGAGATAATCCTCTAACCCATAAAAGACCTGGTCGTTTTACATATAACAATATAACAATCCACAATATCCTCATTACAGAAGAACCATCAATTTACAATTGGTTTGAGATATCCAGACAGGATAGCGGCGATTATCATAGAAAATCCATAGCTATTGTAATGATGATTGGTAACAATGAGATTAGAAGATGGAATTGTTTCCAATGTTTCCCTGTAAGCTTTAACTATCATAAAATGGAATCTAAAAAGTCCTTATATGCAGATATGGTAATAGCTGTTCAATGGTTTGAGGATGCTTGAAATCCTCTCTTTTATTTCCTTGGATAAACAATATGCTTGAACTCTGCTAGTTCTCTTATTATTGCAAAATTGTCATCCTTTATTGCTTCTTTTCTCAATTCAGGATTAGTAGAAATTGCTTTTCTTAGAGAAGTTATTGCTTTCTTATCATTCTCTGTATTTGCACATACTATAGACTGCATATACCAGTATTCTGCAGTTCTTTCTTTCTTAGTAAATTCTTCAAGTAACTTTCCTAATTGCTCATAGTTTTTTCTATCAAATGCTTCCTTTATTTGTAATGATAGAGATAAACTGATTTTTCCCCTTTCATTCAATTTGGTTATTATCATTGCATTTTTCTTGTAATCACGTTTTCTTATGTAGCAGGTTCCCAAGGCAAATAGAACTTCTGAAAACTGAGGAAAGATCTCTAAAGCTTCCAAAAGGACTTTTTCTGCAGCTTTCAGATTTGAAGTCATCAAGTAACAAAGTGAAAGATTAATCCAATCTTTTGCTGAACCATCTCTAAGAGAAAGACCATCTAGATATAGGTTTACTGCTAATTCATACTTCTTTTCTTGCATATAGAGATGTGCTAATCGAAAATATGCTTTTGAAGAAGCTTTCTCTGTTTCAACGGCTTTTGAATAGTATCGTTTAGCCGTTCTAATTTTCTTTGCTTTTTCATAATCTAAGCCTAGAGTATACAGAATATTCACATTTTCTTCTCCTTTTTTCAAGCATTTCAAATGAGTTTTAATTGCTCCTTCATAATCACCACTTTGTCTATATGCTATTCCAAGGAGAAGCAGAGCTTTTACTGAATCTACATTTTCCTCAAGGTATTTCTCTAGATATTGAATTGCTGAATTGTATTGTTCTACTTTCATTTCTAGAGCAGCAAGTTTCAGTAGTTCCTCTTTGTCCCCACCACCAACAGAATAACTATAATATCCCACTTTTGCAGCAAGGTGAAACTTGTTTTTCATTTCCCATCTCGTTGAAAGTCTTTGCAAAAATTTAGCGAAAACCTCACGTGCAATGGTCATTAGTTAGGTTATAACACTTCGAAGTAAAAGTATATCGGCAGAGGTATCGAAAGAGATATTTGTTTTTACTTATTAGTTCAATCATGAATTCTCTACAGAAGGATCTTTGGGATTGGAAAGGTGATTATCTTTACGTGAAAGTACTTTATTCAAAAGCAGGTATAGCTACACAAATTCTTGTTTATGATATTGAAGAAGAATTATGTTTTCTTATCGATATAGGAGACGGAATTCTCCGTGATCTTGTCTCTCTTCCCGAGAAATACTATGAGAATATTCACGCCATATTATGCACACATGGTCATTTTGATCATATTGGAGGGCTATTTTCATTTCTAGGTTTCTTAAGAATGATAAACCGAAACAAGAAACTATTGCTAATCTATCCACCAAAAGTAATAGAGATAGAGGGCATTGTAAGAACTTTTCAGGAAAGTTACTCAAATTCTATACCTTATGAAATTAAATTGAATGAAATTATTGAAAAAATACATATCAAAAATATAACTATTTCAGCATTCCCGGTTCAACATCGTGGTTCAATTGTTGGAGGTAAGAAACTCCCTAACATTCCTTCAGTAGGTTATATAATTGAAAAAAAAGGTGAACGAATTCTTTACACTGGAGATACTGGGTATTTTGAAGATCTCAAAAAACATATCACAGATGTGGATTATGCACTAATTGAAGGAACGTATAAAGAAAAGAAAACTCCCTTTCATCTGTCCATTCCTGAGGCTGAAAAACTTGGAAAACTGGCTAAAAACTACAAAATAATCCACCAGCATACGTCTAGAAATGAATGAAACCCTTATAGCCATACCACATATTTTTATATATTCAATTTTACTACTTATCAGATAGCATGGCTAAGAAGAAGCAAGCTTCAGATAAATCTGATAAAGAATCTGGTAAAGGTCCTATTATGTTCAAAGAGAACATAAACAAGCACAAAGAAACTAAGTCTGTAAAAACAATAGTTGCTGAAGAGGGATCTAAGAGGCGAGCTACCAATGCTTATATGATAAAACTAGTTCTTTGTGGAGATGCTGCTGTTGGGAAAACCTCTATCAGGCAGAGATATTTGGGAAAGGGTTTTGAAAAAGAACATTTGACTACTTTAGGTGCTGATTTTGCTGCCATCACTAAGGACGTTGGTGACTTCCAAATCAAATATCAAATATGGGATTTAGCAGGACAACCAATGTTTAAAAATGTCCGACCAAGATTTTTCAAGGGATGTTTTGGTTCCTTAGCAGTTTTTGACATTACTCGTAGAGAAACATTTCTCAATTTGAGTAACTGGATTGAAGAATTGTACCAATTCAGTGGAAGAGGGGTTGTTCCTGTGATTATCTTAGCTAATAAAATGGATCTTGTAGATGAACAAGAGGTAACTAGAGAAGAAGCAGAAGAATTTGTAAAAGAACTTAACAAAAAAACAAAGGAACTTTCAATAGAAAATTTCTTTTTGGAAACTTCCGCTAAAACAGGATCAAATATAGACACAGCTTTTGATATTCTTGGACAATATATTGTTGATAGGTTTTCATCCACCGAAGATGAAGAGTAATTTTTTCAAAATAACTTCATAATATAAGCTCCAATAAGGAGAATTTCGCATGTAATGAGTATTATACCTGCAATCACATGACCATAGGTTAAAGTAACAACTGAACTAAAACCATTAAGAATAATACCAAAAAGTATGAATAGATCGTCAATGGAATTAAAGAACATCTTCCTTTTCCTTTTTGTAGTTGTATTCGTTTCACTCAATTTTGTTTCCGCCTTCTTTGAGATATATTCGTTTACGACGCCTTGTTTTTAATTGTTTCTTTGTCCTTTTAAATTTAATAGTTCCCCTTTAGTACTGCTTTTTCTTGGTTTAAAGAAAGGATTTGGCTGTTGAAAATTGTTGATTCATATAACTTGCAAAGTAATCTTTTTAAACGAGGTTTGTTCCCCAGAGACTGAAAAAATACGAAAGAGCTCTCTCTTACGGTATATTTAAGAAGAGTGAAAGTTATGCCAACAGCTTACGATGTTCCAGCGGATTTACTAATAAATCGAATTACTGAAGAATTGAAAAAAGAAACAGAAATCAAAGCACCAGAGTGGGCAATTTTTGCTAAAACAGGAGTACATAAAGAAAGTTCTCCAGTTCAAGAAGACTGGTGGTATATTAGGGCCGCCTCTATGCTACGCAAAATTTACCTTTATGGACCAGTTGGTGTTGCAAAACTTCGCATAGCTTATGGTGGTCGCAATAGACGAGGTGTTAAACCTGAACACTTTGCTAAAGGCAGTGGTGCAGTTATCAGACGTATTCTGCAGCAATTGGAAAAAGCTAATTACATTCAGAAAAAGAGTGGTCATGGAAGTAAAGGACGTGTAATAGTAGGACGTGTTATAACTCCTAAAGGGCATTCATTCATTGACAAGTTATCTGCTGAAATCAAAAAACAAATCCCATCCTTAGAAAGATATTAAGGAACTGCAAATAATGAATTAAATGCAGAACACTCTCTATTAGAAGGATGTGAAAAAAGATGTATAATGATGAAGAATTGGACTTAATAAGGCAAAGAAAACTTGCTGAAATGCAACAGCAACAAGCTGCTCAAGAAGCTCAAGAGGAGGAAAGAGCAACCCTTGAGGCTCAAAAGCAAACCATACTTCGTCAAATCTTGACAGAAGAAGCAAGGCAAAGACTAGCGAATATAAAATTAGTACGTCCTCAACTCGCAGAATCTGTTGAAGTTCGTTTAATACAGCTTGCTCAACAAGGGTCATTGTCTGAAAAATTAACTGATGCTCAGTTGAAAGATATACTCCGTAAAATCCAGGGACAAAAGCGTGAAACTAAAGTCGATATAAGGCGATTATAATGGCGAGATATAAAAACCTACCAAGAAAATTAAGATACGCAAAAGAAGGTCGAAAGAATAGCCCCGTTCCTAGTTGGTGTGTTATTAGAACAAACCGTCGTTTCAGAACACATCCTAAACGTAGAAGATGGCGGGCTAGTAGAATTAAAAGATAAGGAGATGAAAAATAATGTCTCAAGAAGCTATAGAGAACATTTACACTATTCCGTTTTATCCTCAACTAAATGAAACAGCACCTTATAAAAGAACACCAAAAGCTATTAGGCTTCTCAAACAATTCATTCATAAGCATACAAAAGTTGATTTTGTTATAATTGATGAAGAATTAAATGAATTCATGTGGAAAAGAGGAATAAGAAAACCTCCAAGAAAAGTCAAAGTTCGAGCAATTGTTGAAACAATTGATGAGGAAACAATTGCTACTGTAGAATTAATTCATGAAGAAGTTGAAGCTGCTGCTCGTCCTGAATTAGAAGGTATCACCATTCCTGGTGAATTGGAAGAAGAGGACGAAGAAGAAGAAGAGGAAGATGAAGAGACTACAGTTGTTGAAGAGCAACCAGAACCAACTGAAGATTCATCTACAGAAGAGGAACAGAAAGAATAGATCTGTTTCTCTTATCAATTATTTTTCGAGGCTGATAATTTTGGATATTGCAAAGACCACCATTTTAGGTAATTCAGGTTTGGGTGTTTTTGCATTGTCAACAGAAAAATACTCTGTTGTTCCTTTCGGAGTAAAGGATATTTCTGTAAATACATTAGTAGAAACACTGAAGGTTAAAGTTATCAAAACTACCATTTCAAATTCAGTTCTTGTTGGAACATTGTCAGCTGGTAACTCAAACACACTCTTTTTACCTCCTAACATAGGTGAAAAAGAGCTAAAAACTATACACGATTCATTGGGAGAAGAAGTTGAAATTATAGAGCTAAACAGCAAATTCACAGCATTAGGGAATCTTATGGTTCTTAATGACAAGGGAGCAATTATCAGTGATATGTTTGAAAAGAATGCTCAGAAGCAAATACGTGATGCCTTGAATTTTGAAGTTACTGTAGGTAATTTACTAGGATCTCCTCTCGTAGGAAGCATTGTTATGAGTACAAATAGAGGAGCTCTTGTACATCCTCTTCTGTCAGAAGAAGAAATCAATGAAATATCTTCAATTTTTAAAGTTAAAACTGATGTTTGTACAATTAATAGGGGAATACCCTATCCTCGTGTGGGAATACTTGCCAATTCTAATGGTGCTGTTATTGGCAGCGATAGTACAGGTCCAGAAAGTATGAGAATTTTTGAGATTTTACTCTCACATTAATGACTTTAGATTCAAAAAGTTGAAAAACCCTTTTACAATCAGCAAATTGCAGTAAGTGGTGAATACTAAATGACCTCTGTCAAAACATTTCATATTCGCGGAGAATTTCAAGTGAGAAAACGAAAAATACCTTTTGGGAAATATGTTAGAGCAGTAAACGAAAAAGATGCTCTAGAATACATCTATGATACTCTTGGAAGTAAACACAAGGTAAAAAGAAACATGATTAATATAAATCCAAAGGATATTCGAGAGATTACAGATCCTGAAGAGATTAAAGATTCTGTTGTAAAGACTTTTGCAGTTGAAGACGATTTAGCCATCCCAAAGAGGAAGTGAAAGAACTGTCTGAAGATTCTACTCCACCCAAGGTCTCCAAAGAAGAATTAGATAATTTAATGCTTGCAGCTCAGCAATTAGAGCAACAAGCAACAAGATACAATCAGCAAATTGAACTTTTAAATAGTTATTATAACGAAATTTATACTGCTGAACAAACACTAGGCGATCTTAAAGAATCTAAGACAAATCAAAAGATATTGGTTCCTATTGGTGCTGGAAATTTTGTTTATGCTTCTATTGAAGATGGTGAAAACGTAATAGTAACAATAGGTGCTGGTGTTCATAGTGAGCGTAATTTACCTGATGCAATTGAAGGTATTAAAAAGAAGAAAGCAGAAGTAGAAAACCAGCTCACCCAAATCAAAGCTAGTTATAATGAAGTTCTAGAACGTTTAAGAGAGATAGATAGGGTTGTTAAATCCGTTATGTAAAATAGGAGACGTGGTATTCTAGTGTTTGATCAACTTAGAAAGAGCGTCTCAAAAGCAATTAAAAAAATTACAATTGCAGATTTTTCTCCAAAATCAATTTCTAAAGTAACTAAAGAGCTAAAAGATGTTCTTATTAGAAATGAAGTAGCTGTAAATACTGCTGAAACAATATGCAAAAAACTAACAGATAAACTCTCTAAAACAGAACACACTAGATTTACTAATACAAAAGCTATTGTTTTAGAATCTTTGAGAGAAGTGATGCTTGAGGTTCTTACACCAGCCGAACCCATAGATATTTTAAAAGAAATAGAAAAATCAAAGAAGAAGAAAACACCATTTGTTATTGCCTTCTTTGGAGTAAATGGGGTAGGAAAAACCCTTTCTATTGCGAAATTAGGGAAGTATTTCAAAGATAATGGTATTTCTTGCGTTTTTGCTGCTGGTGACACATTCAGAGCAGGAAGCATTCAACAACTACAGAAACATGGGGATGATTTGCAGATCAGAGTGATTGCACAAACTTATGGTTCAGATGCAGCTGCAGTAGCATTTGATGCAATTAACCATGCCATTTCAAAGAATATAGATGTAGTATTGATTGACACTGCAGGACGAATTGAAACTAGTTCAAACCTTATGTCTGAATTGCAAAAGATATGTTCTGTCTCCGAACCAGATTTGAAAATATTTGTTGGTGATGCTCTAACTGGGAATGCCTTAATATCACAGGTTACGCTATTCAATGAAAAAGTTGGAATTGACTGCAGTATTTTGAATAAAATAGATGCAGATGTTAAAGGTGGTGCTGCTGTTTCAGTTACTCATATTAGTGAAAAACCCATAGTTTTCTTAGGAGTAGGGCAACACTATAAAGATTTAGAACCTTTTCTACCTGAAAAAATAGTTGAAAATATAGTACCAGAAAAGTAATTCTCTGATTTCCTTTCTCAACATCATTGTTTACATTTATAGAAAAATATTTAAGAAAAATAAAAAAATGAAAAAATAGTAAAAGAACTATTTTGGTGTTACTTTTTTAACGATACCTACAGCTACGGTTTGACCCATATCTCTAATAGCAAAACGTCCTAGTGGTGGAAATTCTGTATATGATTCAATAACCATATCACGAGTTGGAATCATAACTACTTCTGCAGCATCACCGTTCTTAAGGAAATCAGGTTTATCTATCTTTTTCCCTTTAGCAACCTTTGTTTTCAATTCGCTAAAACGAGTTGCTACTTGTGCTGTACCACAGTGTATTACTGGTGTATAGCCGACAGCTATTGCAGATGGATGTCTGATAACTTGAACTGTAGCATTGAATTCTTTAGCTATGGTTGGAGGTTTGGCAACGTGACCAACAACATCTCCACGTCGTACATCTTTTTTTGCTAAACCTTTGCAGCTAAAACCAATATTATCTCCAGGAATAGCTTCGGGAATTTCTTCATGATGCATTTCGATAGACATAATTGCAGCTTTCTTTCCTGTTGGTTGGAAGATGATTTCATCTTTTGGTTTTAAAACACCAGTTTCCACACGACCTACAGGTACTGTTCCAATTCCAGTTATTGTATAAACATCTTGGATAGGTAATCTCAATGGTTTATCGCTTGGTTTTGGTGGTACTGTGAATGTATCCAAAGCTGCAAGGATTGTAGGACCAGTATACCAAGGCATTTTGTCTGGTTTGGTGTTAAGATTATCTCCTTGCATACCACTTGTTGGTACGAACATTACTTTTTTCTCCATATCAAAACCAAAGAGTTTTAGATTTCTTTCCATTTCGTTCTTTATTTCTTCAAAACGTTCTTGTTTATAATCAGCAAGATCCATTTTATTTACAGCTACTACTAGTTGATCTACACCTAAAGTCTTTGCAAGTAATGCATGTTCTCTTGTTTGTCCAGTTGTACTAATACCAGCTTCAAACTCACCAGTACCAGCACTAATTACTAGAATAGCTGCATCGGCTTGGGAAGTACCAGTGATCATGTTCTTAACGAAATCTCGATGCCCTGGAGCATCAATAATTGTGAAGTAGTATTTCTTTGTTTGGAATTTGTAAAACGCAAGATCAATAGTTACTCCTCTTTCTCTCTCTTCTTTCAGTTTATCAAGAGCCCAGGCAAATTTAAAGCTGCCTCGACCGATTAATTCAGAATCTTTTTCCCATTTCTGAATGTCTCTTTCAGATATACTTCCACAGACATAGAGTAAGTGACCAGTCATAGTAGATTTACCATGATCAACGTGACCAATGATTACTAGATTTAAATGAGGTTTTCCTTTTGAGCTCATTTCTTATACACCTTTTTTTTGATTTAGTAGTACTATTATTTTATTGGATGTACTTTAATAATTGCCCTCTTTGAATTATTAAAAGCATTTTGGTTCTGTTGTCTTTGTCAAGAACCATAATTTGACATGTATTTTGCTTATGTAACATTCACAATTTTAGTATAAAAAAAGTGCAATCTACCATATCAAAATAAATAGTTGAATAATGTGAAAAATAGAAGTAAAAGAAGAGTTAATCTGTCTCTTCTTCCACAGGAAGTGGATGATTGTAGTTTAATTCAGCAGATAATTGTTCTATGTTCTCAGGATAAACTACTTCGTAAATCCTTACTAATGGATATCTTCTAGCATCTTGTATGCTTGTTGCTAAACCATAGCTTCTGAAAACTTCTTTGAAATAAGTAATACCATCGGGACCTTTCAAGTCATAAACTGGAAATTGTTCTGCCAAAGTTAGTAAACCAGGTTGAGTACTTGTTGGGGTGCCTGTAAAATCTGGAGACCAACCGAAACCAGTTATACTATCATAGGCTGCTAATCTGTATAAAACTGAATAATAGAATAGGTCATAGTACAGATATTGTCTTTCATCTTCAGAAATTCCATAGAAATCATCTTCATCTATGCCATATCTTGGAACGGTTGATTCAGCTATTCTAATACACCATAGTGCTTTTCCTAGATCTGATCCAAGTCCAGGGAGACCTGCTTGAGAGTTTATTAGTACATATTTGATATTGTACCTATACATCATTGTTACTGCCTCTGTGAAATTCCACATTAGCATTGTACCTACCATTCCAATCTGTGTTTTGTTTGTAGTCGCGTTATCTACAAGTGTCGTAGCATTCCCATAGTTCGTAATCCAATAACCATAATCCCACCAACTTAAAACTACTGGATCACTATTATCAACAATTCCTCCACCTTGAGCATTTTCTCTTAACCACATCAATGCTTCTTGCCAATCAGAAGCTGGAATGTCATTTTGGAATATTACAGGAGCCATTTCAGATTGTGAGTAGTCATCAGCGAGGTTTATACTATGAAATGTAAAGGTAATTAGTAAACCAAATATCACCAAATATGCCATTACTGCTTCATCTCTCCCAATAGATTTTGTAATACGCAATTTTCTCTTTGTTAAAGCAATCTTACCATGAGCGCTCAATGAATAAGTGTAAAGTAGTTTATCAATTGCCATTGCACTTAGTAATGAAGCTGAGGGTGCTAGTAAAAGAACAAGTCTGACCATTGAACCAGAGAAGTATATAGTAGTAATGCCCATGGTTAGAATGATGATGTTAACGTCTGTTGGTTTCTTCAAGCAGTAGTATATACCTAAAGGCATCAAAAACATCATTATGTGAATACTGTTAAAGAGCTCCGCCCAAGTCATAGGTTGGTGCTCACTAACTGATGAAATAATCGGGATACTTGCTCTATTACCAGGTAGAATTACAGCCCAGAATTTATCTGCAATATTCGAAAAAATCCCTAATGATAGGAAGATAGTTACAAATATTGTGATGAGAATAAAAGCAGTTATAGAACCAACAATTATTACTTGTTTGAACGTCTTTTCGCT
The DNA here is from genome assembly GCA_030603365.1 of Candidatus Heimdallarchaeota archaeon. GTDB lineage: Archaea > Asgardarchaeota > Heimdallarchaeia > Heimdallarchaeales > Heimdallarchaeaceae > UBA460. Next base: position 41,975 of record JAUVXV010000004.1, on the reverse strand, counting down.
TAAATTCTTTGATAGATTTTGTACTAATCCAACTATAATAAGAAAACCTATCATCAAAACGGGTATTATAACTTCAATATTGTAGAATCTATTTTGTACCACTCTTGGAATTAGAAAACCGATGCTTAATGCCGTTACTATTGTTATTGTATATACTTTGATTAGCCTATAAGTTAGTTTTCTTGTTAAAACCAAAAAGAGTGCTGCAAGAGGTAATAGATCCAAAACATATCTATATGCGCCCCAACTTCCAATAAGAAGTCCTAAACTGATACCTGCAAGAAATGAAGAGATGGTTCCTCCACGCTTAATTGCTCTTATAAAGAAATACAAGGTTAATACTGTAAATAGAATACCTATAGATTCATTATCAAAGAAACCCGCCGTACTTCTTGATAGAAATGCTGGAGAAAATGCCATAAAGAAAGCCGTAAAGAGACCAGTTCTTGTACTTACAGCTTCTTTTCCCAAGAAATATGCGGCAACAATAGTCAAGAGACCATAAACTACTGGGCTAAAGTAAGCTACCTGTTGGATAGATACACCAATCGAGAAGAAATTTAGTATTGCATGGATAATTACAGCACTAACTGGAACACCCCAATATAGTTCTTGCCCTGTTTGAAATCCATATGGATACCATGAATTATCCTTAAACCAATGTATGAATGCAGTAAATCCATTTTCACTTATGTATTCGGCACTTACCAACTGAACATAAGGATCAAATGCTTTTATGAGGGTATCGTATCCCTTCATTAATGAAAATAATCGAATCATAACACCTGCAGTAAGAATAATTAGCAAACTAAGTCTATTAAGTAGAACTTCCCTATTGAATTCATAATCTTCAAAATGGTCTACTATTCTTCTCCAAAATCGACCTAGAGTTCCAGAAATACCTGAATCATCTGACAATGTAATACACCAATATGTTTAGTACTAAAACTAACAACAAGTACTTTTTTGAAGTTGGGTAAAGAAAGACGTTTAAAAATATTACTTATGAATAGTCTTTCTGAATGAAAATCTAATGCTGTGAAGTGGAAGAAAAAAAATGACTAGTGGAAATAAAAAGTTTGGTTACAATTGTAATATAAATATGCTTCGAATTTTTTTGTAATATTCAGATTTGTGAGAAACCATAGGAACATTAATTAAGATATTTCTAACTTAAAGTGTTTTAGAGAGCAATGAGGTTAGAAAGGAAAATCGCATATGCATTAGCAAAGGAATTGAAGGATATCACTCAAGAAGCAAAATTGGAAGCTTTAGCTGTTTTAACTGCAACAGGTGATAGAGTAGCATTTTATGCAGGGGATAAAAGAGCTAATTCAACTGAGTTGTCAGCTATAGGTGCTGCACTTGTTGCTGCCGCTAGATTAGCACTTGAAAGACTAAATTATTCTCCTATCAACGATGTAATGGTTCGCGGTAAAAATGGTTTTTTGATACTCAAATCCATTGGAGATTTTCATCTAGTTGGTGGTACCAGTGATATTGAAGAATTCAAAACAGCAATTGCCGTATTATCTAATCATGCACCACAAATTGCTGATATATTATCGTATGTTCAAATTGATGAAGACGAAATACCACCTGAATAGGAAATCTTGCCCAATTAATTTATTTCTTGAAAATTAATTTTAGTTCTTTGTAGATTACTTAAATTTACAATATATGTTAATCCGGTAGTTGGGTTTATATTCATACTTTTTTGATAGCTTGTTTGATGTTGGAAGGTTCCAGAATTAAGTAATAATACTCCTTTATACTTATCATCACCTGCTATATGAGTATGTCCCGTATGAAAAATATCAGGAATTTTTGAAATAACTAATTGGTCGGTTGGAGCTGGTGCTATGGGTGTTCTTTTTCCATATATTGGGACTAAGTGACGATTTTTTAACATTTCAATCATTGCTGGAATAGAGGTTTCATGTGGAATAGCAGGTATTGCCGCATTTATATCCAGTATAGAATTACCATGGTTTAACATAACTTCCACATTATGTGCTTTCAAATAACAAGGACTACCAAGGAGATGCACATTATCTAGCTCAGCAAGCTCTTGAGCAAATTCCTTTTGAATTGGAGTCTGAGGTTCTGCAGACCTCGCACCATCATGGTTACCAGGGATGATGATAATTTCAACATCCTTCCTGATTTGATCGAAATATTCAGTAGCTAAATGATATTGCATTTGTATATTATCTACAACAAGATCTTCTTTTTGTCCAGGATAAATTCCAACGCCGTCAACAACGTCTCCAGCTACAAAAAGATATTTGATTTTTCTTCCAATTTCATTATATTTTTCGCTTTCAAGTTTTCCATTTATTAGATTTATAACCCGATGGAAGAGATTACCAGCAAAATTCCTCGAACCAACATGGATATCCGAAATATGTAAAGAAAGCACTTCTTCGTAAGATTTATTTGATTTATTTGTATAAGGAATATCAGGCCAGAGAACATCTTTAACATTTAACATTTCCCTTCTCCAATCCCCAAAAAAGCATAAAACAGAATCCTCTAAGATAAATTGTGATTTTTGAACAAGATCTGGCTTAGAAACATGAATGAGGGATGTTATACCACCAGACAAATCTTCCAATTCAATTATTACATTACCTTTTGCTGTTCTTTGTATTTTACTAACTAGTGCAATTACAGACACTTTTTCTTTATCTCTGTTTGGTTCCAAATCACTGATAGTGACTTTATTTGTTATATCTCTTCTTTTGGAAAAATAAGACCCAATTACTTCAAATCGATTCTCGAAATATTTACGAAAACTAGCAGCAGTAGCTGGTGATTTGGTTACCTGAGGAGAATAGATAACTTCTAAATCTGATGCAATTTTCTCTTTTCTTACTTGTGTATGAGATTCTTGTTCCTTTTGTGGTAGATCTATTGTTTTCTCTGAAACTTCTTCTTCAGTTTGTACTGGTGAATCAATTGTATCCAAAGTTTGTGTAGTTTCTGAAATTTCTACTTCTGGTACAGTATCAACTTCATCTTCAACTTTGAAGTCAGCATGAATTTTTGCATCTACATCACCCACCTTATCTATAATCTCATTTATATCGTCAATAGAGAGAATTAATTTCTCAGTACCAGAAGATAGAATCTCCTCAATAACTGAATCTAGATTTTCTAAAGAACTAAGATACGAAAAGGCTTCAGGAGTAAGTTGATAACCTTCGGCAACCAATTTTCGAAGCTGTTTAGATGGATTCATGACAAAGCAACGTTGTTTTTTATAAAGAATTGTATTTCTTATTTGGAAGACAAACTTGGCGACCCCGACGCGATTCGAACGCGCGACCCCCAACTATCTTCGTTAATCCGTTTAACTTAGAAGGCTGGTGCTCTATCCAGCTGAGCTACGGGGTCGATGAATGTTATGGTTCATTGAATTTAATCATATCTTAAATTTTTTGATGGTGGGTTTCATTTAGTATGTTAAAAGAACATTCTCATTTTGGTTCATTAATTAAATGTAATTGATAAAAAATAATATATATCTCTATTTTAAGAAGCACTTGAGCATAATGAGTAGAAGAGGTTCTCAAAGAAAAAAGCAACAAAAGCGTGATACTAGTCCAATGCCCGCCACAGGCGCAGGGTTAATGAGATATTATGACGAAGATCTACCAGGTGTAAAACTTGGTCCTTGGTATGTTATTGGCGCTAGTATAATCCTAATTATTGTAGTTATTATAGGTAATATTTTTTACTAGTAAGCAAGTATTTTTCTACCAAACAATGAGGTGAGATTTATTCACAAAATTCAGAGACTAATGAAGGATCTATTTTATGATAAGGATAAAGAAAGAGGGAAAGAGAAAACGTTATTGAAACTTGTTGAGGAAATAGGAGAACTATCAGAAGCTGTTCTTTTGGAGGATATTGACAAAATTTCAGAAGAAATTACTGATGTTATAGCTTGGACTGCGAGTATTGCAAATCTTCTTGAGATTGATATAGAAAAAGTTTTTTTCAAAAAATATGCTGACTCATGCCCAAAATGTAATAATAATCCTTGTAGTTGTAATTTAATTTAATTTCTTTACTTGGTTTTTTATGGCATTTTATAGATGTAATATTACAATATCATCTACGCTAGTCCGAAAATTTTTGTTGCTCTTTTAATACTTTAGCAGAGAATATGTATGAAATGAAGCAAATTGTGCTATATACAGCTGAAGATTGCCCTTACTGCAACATAGCAGAAAAAATATTAAAGAACGTTCTAGATGAATATAATGGGCTTTTTAATTATAAGAGTATAAAAGTTAGTACTAAAAAAGAATTGAAAATTTCTTCTATTCCAACAATTTTAGTTGGTCAAACAAAAATCGAGGGGTTACCAGAAAAAGAACAGATTCATACAGCATTGTTTTCTTGACATTATTTTCTTAAAGGGGAGTGTAAAATAAAAATTAGGAATGATGTTATTGAAAATAGAACTCATATTCAACTATTTCTTTAATATAATCACCGATTAAACCTTCCAAATCCATCAATCTCTTAAGAAATTCATCCCAAGAAATTAATCCGTACGCTTTTAACCACAATTCATACCCTTGCTTTATCATTTTCTTAGCAGTATTGTGATTTTTACAATATTTGGTTTGAGAATTCTCTTTGTTTTTTCTACAGATTGGACATTTAGAAGGAGTTGTTTTAGAATTAATTTTTTTCACCTTCTTTCTTTGATGGACATTCTGGCGAAATGCACATTTGGTATTTTCTTCTACCTCTTTGCCACTCTATAATTGGTAAACCATCGTGAGGACACTTCTTTGAAGTAGGTTTAATATTTCCAGTACCTGGTAAAGGATATGTAGTAGTGCATTTAACGCTTTTATCAAAATATGCTGAACAAGAGATAAAACGTTTTCCTGTTTTTCTAGACTTTATAATTCTTAAATCACCCTTCTTGCATTTTTGACATTTACCTAAAATTGTAAGTTCAGATTTTTCTGATAATTGTAGGTTTTCGTATAAAGATTGACCAATTTCCTCTTCCTTATTATGAAATAATATTAATAAATCCTTCAATTCATTCTTTATGGAAAATATTGTAGAATCAATACTTCTTTTCTTTTGTTGAACATCTTCCATTATGTCTTCTAAGTTTCTTGTCATTTCTGATTTCACAAGAACCGGATATTGATTCTGTAGAACATCTACAACTCCTATTCCTAGTGGTGTAGGACAAATTTCCTTGCCTGCAATATATCCTCGATCAAATAGTGTTTTTATAATTCCAGCTCTAGTAGCTTTTGTTCCTATTTTCTCTGTTTCCATATTTTTTAAAAGAGATGATTCATTATATCTTGCTGGAGGAGATGTAAATCGTTCCTTTGAATCGATGTATGTAAATTTGATATCAGAATTCAATAGAACATCTGGTATAATTTTCTCAGAAAGCGAAAAATATGGTTTATAATATTTTATCCAACCTTCATCAATAATTTTACTACCTCGAACCTCAAACTTATGATTATTTATAAGAATTTCAATTCGTCTCTTAAGAATCTCAGCATTTTTACCAAAAACAGAAAGATAGCGTTTAACTACCAAGTCATAGATTTTTCTTTCAGAGGAAGAAAGTGAATTATCAGGAACATTCCCTGTTGGATGTATTGCGGGATGAGCTGCATCTGTACGTTTACCTTCTTTTGGTTTGAATTTCTTTCTAGAAATTATTTCATTTGCGAAAACACTATAATCGCTTTGTTTAGTCAGTTTCCCAAGTATGGATTTATGACCGAGAGTCATTGGTAATTTCTGACTGTCAGTTCTTGGATATGAAATAAGAGCTTTTAAGTAAAGATTTTCTGCAAATTCTAGAGTTTTACTAGGAGATAGTTTAAAGTATCTATATGCTTCTCTCTGCAGTGATCCTAGATCAAAAGGAGGGAAAGGATACTGATAGGACATCTCCTCAGAAATATCTGTTATTTTACCAAGTAAACTACTACAATCCTTAACAATTTGTACAGCTTCTTTCTGAGTTTCGATCTCAGATTTTTCATAGAATGCTTTAAACTTCTTATTATCTATAATTACTTCACTTTCAATTTTCCAGAAAGGAATTGGAAGAAACATCTTTATTTTATTTTCTAATTCCACAACAGAACCTAATGTAGGACCTTGAACACGGCCAATTGAAATAGTTTTGAATTGGCCAGAAACTTTTTTCAATGCTAAACTTAAAGCTCTAGAGTAATTTATTCCATACAACCAATCAACATAATGGCGTATCAGCCCAGAATTTAGGAAGCCTAAATCAAGAGATTTTTCCCTTTGGTTAAATGCTTGTAATATATCATGTACAGTCAAGGTAGAAAACTTCATTCTTTCTGCATCATTTCTTCCAATCAGATATTTCAATATTAAATAACCTATTACTTCACCTTCTCTATCGAAATCGGTCATAATGATGACATTTTTAGCTCCTTTTGCAAGAGATTTGAAAGCATCAATGAAATTCTTTGTTCTGGCTTTCTTATCTACAGTATAACTTGGTACCCATTCATAATCTAATACAGGATAGTTCCAAGTTTTACCTATCGAAGAAAGAGTAAATAAATGCCCTACTGCAGGAGCTATAATGATTTTATTACCTTCCCTATTACAAATAAAAATCGAAATGTTTCTTAGTTTCTTGGTTATAGGTTTGTTATTTTCATCTAGAGCATAGGCTAATCTTCTAGCTGCCTGTGGTTTCTCAGCAATTCCTAAGATATATGGAGCTTCTATTGTCGACAAATAATTAACACCATTACAGTTAAATTTCGTTTTCAAATGAACTAGGGAGATGGAGCCAGGACGGGGATTTGAACCCCGGATCCTATAAGGAACTGATTTTCAAGACCAGCGCCGTTGTCCGCTTGGCTATCCTGGCATTAGTCAATCAAGCAACATGTAAAGAGATTAATGTGATTAAAAATATATCTAATGGAGTTACAAGAGATTATACTTCTCTCTTCTCTAGTATCCTAAAAACTATCCTCCGTGTGAAATGGGTATTATTCTTACTTCTAAATCAGTTTTAATTTTTTCATTGAAAAACCCTGTAGTTTTGAGTTCTATTTTATTAGATAATAGGAGATAACCCGGTCTAATATCATTCTCAATAATAAGCAAATTAGCTGCTTCCTTATCAGTTGTAAGAATAGAGATTAATCCATCCAAGATTCGAGTTTCACCGTCTATTTTTCCTGTTAAGATACGATTACTAGATGGTATAGATGGATGAAGAATGATAGTCAGCGTAAATTGATTCATTGTTATCACTAAAAAAATAGATAAATTGAAGGGTTATCTTACCCTACTTCAATTTCAAACATTCCAAGTAAATCTTCAATATCTTGAGCTATTGCTTCATCTTCTTCGCTCAATTCAGCTCCTTCTTCAGGTTTTAGAAATTCTATGGCTCTCACTAAACCATTTTCACAAATCATTCTTGGTACATGAGAACTGGAGAAGAAAATACCTTCAGGAGGTTCATCTAGTTCTTCAAATCCGCCAGTATATGTTTCTGTATAAACTTTATTGCCTATAATTACTAGATCCCTGTAGAAACCTTTTGGAGCACCTAAATCTCTCAATACTTTAAAGGACTGTTCGAGAATGCTATCTTTCTTAACAGGTGCTGTTTCAACAACTGGCTGAGAAGAAACTGCTTCATCTTTTGGTGCCAGTACATCTTCAGCCTTCTTTATCTCAATGGACTCCGATTCCAAAGCTGACAGAATTGTTGGCATAGGTCTATTACCAGGAGCACCCATTTTTGCTACATGAGAAGGCAATTCAGATGATGGAACTTGAGCAGGACGATCTTTTAACGTCACATCTTCATCTGGTAAGGAGGTTTCGGTTGGAGTTGGGAAAGAGGGAACACTTTCCTGGGATTCCTCAAAAACATTAATTCTACTTTGTCTATCAATAATCTCTTGAGCTCTTTTCATAACACCCTCTGAAATCAGACCGGTTTTATCTACTTTCTGTAACATTGTAACAAATTCTGCAGTTTCATCATCTTGATCGCATGATTGAGGAACATAAGCAAAACCATATTCTTTTTTCCTTAAATCAGACAAAGCACGACTACCAATGAATTTTTTCCTAATTGGACAGCTAGACCCCTTCCATAACCACATTTTTTTCTCCATCTCATCAACTATGATTATGACTTTCTCTGAACCAAGCTCTAACTCCGTCATTTCTACTAAAGAACCGTCCTCATGGACTTCTAAGTATCTCATTAAGCTTCACACTCAAATTATATTCGAGATAATATATATTACTACGTTTAATAAAAGTTATCGAAAGTTACCAGTCTAGCTAAATTGGTTTAAAGAAGATAAAAAAACGAAAATACAGTTAAGTTAGAATATTGTAGAAGTAATTATCTAGCTAATTTCTTGATTTTATCAGTAATCATTTTCAGTAAATCGATAAATGAATCAATCCATAAACTAACGGTGTTTAAGATAGGAACACCTTGTCTTTCAATAATAATAGCAAAGAATATTGTTCCAAAGAAACCAATGGGTTTGCCTAGCACATCATGTGCCCAAAACCAAGCAGCAGCACTATCTGCCCCATAAGAAGCTTGAATTGTAATAGTCATACCTATAACTAGAGCAATTCTAAGAAAGTTCCCAATAATTAAAGCTATAAGAGAGTAAATAGTTGCTTTTATTTTCTTTTTCGAATCTGCAGGAGTAACAATAATTAAAGCCAATAATAATGCACCTGCTTGCATCCCTGTACAAGCTCGTACTACAGCAAATTGCCTATATGCAGCTAAATCTGTTGATCTTATAACCGGTGTTTCCCCACCATGACCATCGAGGCTAGAAAAAACCCTTGTAAAAATTACAAAGAATGTTTTATCTGTATCAAATTCTAAATAATAACCACCATCTTCGATGGGAAATTGATATATTTCCAATATCTGATAAACAGTTTCCTTCGTCATTTTCTCTAGAAAATAATAATCAGGAACCAGATATAGAATAAGAGTTAGAGTAACTACAAAAACAAAAGATAACATCGCATAGGAATATTTTGCCTTGCCTGTTAATTCGGTTAATGTTTTCATTTTGAGAGATTTTTCTTGTTCCTTCAAATCAGCCATTATCTTTCAGATTTAGAGATGTTCAGATAAATAAAAAGTTATTCGTATGTTGAAAGTTATAGTTGAAATTAATTATTTTGAGTTCTTGTTGCTGTTTGCATTAGCTTTCACAAAGTAGTCTGATAACTTAACTATACCTTCAACTTTTTTACTAGTGGTTCCTTTGGTAGTAGCAATGGTTCCTCCCTCAAACAAAGTTTCTATATTGTGTTTTATTAGTGCTAATCGATTTTTCAAATATTCAGAAAGCTCATATTTACTAATTAAACTTTCAACCATTTGAAGATATTTAGTAACAGACTTTTCATGAACTGTTAAATTCAAATTAGGCATTTTACAATTTGGGCAAACTTCATTCAAAGGTATTCTTCTGTATATTTTGTTACATTTTGTACATCTGAATTTCTGTGAACCAAATCTTCTCATGTTACCTATTAGATCAGGGATAAAATGGTTAACAATAATGCGTGTTGCAACATCATTAACATCGACAGATCTTATCAAATGTGCAACTTGAAGCTGTGCATCAACCTTATCTTTCATTGTCTCTAAATTTTTATACGCAGTAGATTCAGGGCCATCAAATATTGCAGAAGTTTCATGCGTATAGTAAAAGCCTTCATATGCTGTCTGATTATCTAAACGATTACTTATCATATCTATGACGGGTAGAACAGCTTTTGGTGATGATCGGGTTAATGTAGCTTCATAGAAAGATAGAGGGTATTTAGAACAAGTATCAACATTATGAGATTCGTCATCTACTTCATGTGGATTTAAGTTTGCTACCAAGATTAAAGGAGCATCCATCTTACCTCCTCTTATTTCTGGGAGATAGAATTTAGAAAAATTCAGAAATGCGTCCAAAGCTAGAATGATTGAATCTTCATCACCATCACAATTTCTGCGTTTCGCTGCATGCCAATATGGATGTGCAAAGTTTACTTTTGCTTTTGTAAAACCTATTATTCTTCCGGTAATCCCTGCGGATGTGTGAGGTGCTAAACCAAGGATAATTTTTCCTATTAGATCCTCAGGCTTTTTAGCTTTGTAAAATGGAGGAAGTTTGTATACTTTTTCTAACAACTCATCTATGTAATTTGAAACTTTAAGTAAATGAATTCCTCCATCTTCATTTATTATGACATCTTGTATTTTTAATTCAACAATCTGTTCTTCATTTTCTAACGTTTTCCCGTGAATATCTGTAGTATATCCATTTTCATGTAACTGTTGAATACTGATGCTTACTTCACTAGGTTTGAAATGTGTTAAAACGGCATCTGTTGAGTCAAATCTAGTGGTGCCATCTCTATATACGAAAATACCATGTTTAGCTCTCAAAATTCCTTTTTCAATTAGTTCTGGAACCTTATTTTTATTCATTAACTTTTTTACAGCTTTGACGTTTTTTGGTAGTAAACCTCCAATGGTTTGTTTTGCTTTTCTAACCCTACTAGCAATTGGAAATTCAGTTCTATCGTAAGTTACAGTCTTTCTCCCACATTTTGAGCATTCCTCGTTTTCTGTCTTAATTTTGCAATAGCTACATCTTCGTGCAAATTCTGTGACTTTGTTACATGAAACACATAAAGAGGCATTCATGAAATTACCACATTCAGGACAATAGCGTTTTGCTAATTCAATTGCTATTGATTTATTTTCTGATGCTTTATATAAATCTCGAAGTCTTCCACCTTTATCTTCTATAGGAAATAGTAAATGAACAGGTGGTTTCATTCGTCTATCCTTAGCTTTTTCTGGTCTTCCCATTCTTGCTCCAGTATAGTCTGGACATTTGGATCTAATCTTGATTCCGCTTATCGAATTGATTAAATCAAGAATTTTCTCATGTGAACCATCAATAGGTTTAGATTTTCCATTTTGAATACCTAAACAAACTAGCATTGGAGAGCTATATCCTTCCAGTTTTATTTTTCCATCACTAACCTTATGAGGAATATATATCCATTCCAGAATATCTTTAACATTGTCATCAAATGGTATTTCTATTCCGTTGGTTGTCTTGGAGGATTTTTCTACAAAATAATTTCGAAGAAGAATGTAATCATCAATTGTTATGTTTGACCAATGAAAAGTGTATTCTGGATGTAAGGGGATATCGAAAACCTTGGATAGAACCAAGGCTTCATCAGCAGCAGGAACATTGGAATTAGGGTTTTTTATGAAAAGTTTAATTCTACGCTCTAATTCTTTAGATAATAGATCTTTATCCTTTGCAGATATGTCCATATATTGTTCTTCTAACTCTTGCGACCACCATTCTTCACAATATCCAGCAGGAATTAAATCATAACTATTCTGATTGAATTCTCCTACACCATAGAGCATATCTCCTAAAAATAAGATTTCACTTATTTTCCCTTTAAGGTTCTTAGCTTCTTTGTAGGTTTGAACCTTTATTACATCACCATTGTTCAGTTTCACAATAGGAGGGTGAATAGTATCGACAGGCATCACAATAGCTCCTTTGCCTGGTCTTTCTGTTCTGACATGAGTCCCGCAAGCTAGAAAGTCATCTGTTACACCCATTAAAGCAGGATGAATACCCATTCCAGCTAAACCAGTTGTTCGTGATCGCCCATATCTTATTCGAAACCCTCCTCTTTCAGAAGGATGTGCAAAAACAGGACGACCTGCTATTACATCCTTAATATAGCCTTCATCTGAAAGAACTTCCAAATCCTCTTCATCTATAAAATGATCTTGTATATTATCACCATTAACTGCATGTCCTACTTTATCATGAATATTGATTAGTTCTTGAAGCCAATCCCACCCTTCTAAACGATTTTCCACAACCCTTCGATATATCTTTTTTGAACGACCAACAAGACCATCATTAAAGACTAGACATGCACCCCCACGGAGACGGTTTGTTTCTATTCTTCTAAGATCACGATTTCCTGAAACCTCAACCTTGTCTGTTGGTTCTCCAGTAATCTCTATTGGTAGACTTTGTGCTGCAAATCTTTGTTCATCTTTCGAAGTTGGAAGTTGAAGATGACTTACTCTATTGTATAATTCAAGCTCCTCTAAGTAGCGTTCAACTTCTCTCTGATCCGCTTGATATTCAGCTAGCTTTAAATTTTTTCTAATATAATCAGCTAATAGTACACTCATTCCAGCTGCTGTTCCACCAGCAGAACGTATAGGTCCTGCATAATATATAGCTAAATACTCAGAACCATCATCATTTCGTTTAATCTTAACTTTTGCAATCCCTTCAATTGGTGCAGCGGTAATACTTTCTGTAATAACTGCAAGAGAGCTACGAAGAGCTTGATCTGCTAATTGTTCCTTAGAACCTTGAATTAATCTTCCTTGGCAAATGTCTTCAGCTATCTTAAATGCCACTTGTTCTCTAGAAAAATTTTTCTTTTCATATTCTCGTATTTTCTTTCCAATTCCCTCTGGACCAATTAATCCCTCTACTCTATCAGCTATATCTTTTGCAATTGGTATCTCTACTTCTGGAGCCGGATCTAATCCTTGTTTTCTAGCTTTAGATGCAATATTGTAGATTTTCTTTAATCGTTTGTTAAGCATGTCAAAATATGACTGAATGCTGATAGATAGATTGTTGTTATCCGTTATTTGATCCACCATTCCTTTCATTTGCTAATTTTTTATTTGTTAAATCATCTTTATTTGTAGAGATACATAATTTTCTATCTGTTTCTTAACTTATATCAAATTAATAAAGTGATAAAGCTTTATTAAGATGAGCAATTTGTTTAAGCTGTGATTAGCGTAATTATAGCAACTAAGAATTTTAGGTTTTTGTATAAACTTAATGAAGTTCTATCTGATATAAAAGAAATTAAAATTAATCACATTTTACCTAACGAATCAATTCCTTCTAATACAGATATTATAATTACAACTCAAATAGAAAAGAAAATTATCAATTTTAAAACAATATTTGTTCCTAAAGCTTTCAATCGTTATTACTTGTTCTCAAATATCTATTTATTAGCTACAAAAAGGGACTATTTTAATGAAATCGCCATTGGTGTAGATCCAGGAAAAACAACCGGTTTTGTGGTGATAGCTGAAAAAAAAATTATTTTAGGAAATGCTGAATTCTATACAGCTGTTGATGCTGTAAAGGAAGCAATAACAGTCTTCTTCAATATCGAAACAGCTAGAGTAGTGATAAAAGTTGGACAAGGTGGGGGTAAAATCAAAGATGAAATTGTTGGAAGATTAAATGATATTTTTCACAATAAAGTACCAGTTGAGGTTGTAAATGAAGATTTCACATCAAAAAAGAAAATAAGTCCTTTAGGTACAAAATTTTCAAAGAATGTACAATCAGCTATCTTAATTGCGCTCAAAGAAAATTAGTTTCATTTTTTTCATGAACAAAGCAGAAAGAAATAGAAATCACAGAAAAACTTATTTTTTGCATAACCCAAATATCTAAAAGTATTTAAAACTTTGTAGTATAAAACTATTGTTCGAAATTAAGAGCAAAAATTTTAGTGGGAAAGATACAACGATGGAAGGCACAGTGATGCAAGATAAAACTATTGATGAGATGATTGAAGAAATTCAAAATCAATTCAATATAGTCGGAAGAACAGAAGAACTTCGTAAATGTTTAGCTGCTAAATTAGCAAATAGACACATTTTATTGGAAGGAGATGTAGGTGTTGGGAAAACAACTCTTGCTCATGCTTTAGCTTCATATTTCAGTCAAGATTTAGAACGTGTTGATGGAGATGAAAGATACAGTTCTGCAAAACTAGTAGGTCATTTTGATCCTCCAATGGTAATAGAAGGTGGATATTCTTGGGATTCCTTTGTTACAGGACCTTTAACAAAAGCTATGAAACAAGGGGCAATACTATTTCTGAATGAATTAAACAGGATGCCCGAAGGAACTCAAAATGTTTTATTAGCGGCAATGGATGAAGGAATTGTTATTATCCCCAAACTTGGAAAGATTAAAGCAAAAGAAGGATTTTTCATAATAAGTGCAATGAATCCTGCTGAACTTGTTGCTACAACTCCATTAAGTGAAGCATTAAGAGATCGATTTGTTTGGATAAGACTACAATATCAATCTGAAGAAGAAGAGAAAAATATTGTTAGTGTTCGTACAGGTATAAAAGAGGATAAAGTAATTACAATTGCTGTTAAAATTGTTAGACAAACAAGGGATTGGCCTGATTTAAGAAGAGGAGCTTCTATAAGAGGTGCAATTGATTTAGCAGCTATAATTCGTTTCCTTGAAGTTAATGATATGGAATCATGGATTGATGGTTCTATAATGGCATTAGCTACTAAAATTGAATTAGAAGATGGTGTCGAAAGTCAGGTTGAAGATGTAATTCGTAACATTGTTACAAGTGCCTTCAAAGAGTTGGATTTTTTCTAGATGAGGGAAGTGGAGGACCGTTAGAAGATTTCCAGAAGCCTTTTGTCTTTCGAGGGAAAATGGATAAGGGTAGGTTACTTGAGGCTGAAATAGTTTCAGGTAAGAGAAACCCTTCAGTTTATTCTAATCTCTCAGAAGGTATGAGTTATTATGAGATTAAGAAACAAACAGAGTTAGCGATAGACGTAGATAATATGCCTGCAATTCAAGGTATGGCAATATCAAACAAATTTGCAGTTGCAGAAGCTCTCAACTCAAAAAAAGGTTTTACCATGATAGCTCGAAGAGCTTCAAAAGGAGATAATAGTGCTCCTGAATTATTTTTCATGCTTCGTTCAGCTTTAGATGATAGAATGCGTCCAGTTTTTCGTAGATTAGCTAGACAAGTGATAATGACAACAGCTACAGGAATCACTAGTCAAGGTATCAGGGGAGAAGTCTTTGAACAAACCGAATATGAAATTGGATTGGATGAATTCGATCTTGATGAAACTATGGAACGTTTTCTAGAGAACAGAAGCAGAATACTAAATACGGAAGATATTGTTAGTTTAGAGAAAAAAGAAAGAATGAAAACTGCTGTATTGATGTTTGATACATCAGGTTCACTCTATGGGGAAAGATTTACTACCGCAGCATTAACTGTAGCTGTTATGGCTTATAATCTTTCTAGGGATAATTTCAGCGTAGTACTGTTCAATACAAAAGCCTATACTATCAAAAGAATGAAAGAAAGACTGAATTCAGATGAACTAATTAACCGCATTCTAGAAAGTGAAAGTGCAGGCTATACAAATTTAGCTGAGGGATTAAGGTACGGAGGACTCGAGCTTGCTAAAATAAAGAAGAAAAATAAATTTGGTATTATTGTAACTGATGGTGCGTTCAATAGAGGTGGTGATCCTCGTGCTCTTCTAAAATACTTCCCAAAACTTCATGTTATATCGCTTCCGAGTAAACATGATTGGGGTAGACGTGTTTGTAAAGATCTCGCTAGATTGGGTAGAGGAAAATATGCAGAAGTGTCTAGTCATAAGCAAATTCCAAGAATTCTTATGAAATTACTTAGAGAGATGTGAGTAGGTGTAAAAAATCGGACCTAGTAAAAAAAGAAGTAAGAAAAACATCCCGTACCTTGGACCAAATCTTTTATTCTATTGTCATGATTGTTCCCTTCCTATTATCATAACTGATAAGTGTCCAATATGTGAAAAAAATGTAAGAAAAGTTCAACTTACTCCTCCTTTTGATGTAAGGCCTGCAACGCAGAAAGAAGTCCTGGAAATAAAGAAACTAATAGAAACTAACTTTGGTGAGAATACAAATATAATACAAAAAGAAGACATTGTTCTACTCAATCATGTAGGGTCAGAGGATCAGTTGGAAGAGATAATTTTCTATGGTAATAGCATTGGTACAAGAAGATATGATTTGAGATCCAGCAAATGGCAAATCAAGCTTAATGTAAATGGATTATCGCTATTGAATAAGAAGATATCCAAACGATGGGTTAAAGTTGATGAAATAGCCAAAGAGAAAATATCTCAAGGAGCTAGTGTTCTTATTCCAGGCGTACTAGATGCTGATCCTGATATTATTAATGGAGACTACATTGCAATAGTTGATGAACAGTTCAATATAGTTGCGGGAGGCATTGCTAGAATAGATGAAGCGAAAAGACAAGAACATACTAAGGGTGTTTATGCAAAGAACTATCGTGCTGTTGACAAGGAATATAGACCAAGAATATTTAAACGAACATGGAAAGATGTAATTGAGTTGAATAGAAGGGAGCTTGAGAAACTAGAAAGTACAGCTATAGAATTCATAAATAAGATCAAAGACGATTTTGGTTTACCCTTAATGGTTTCTTATAGTGGTGGAAAAGATAGTCTAGTCACATATTCATTGGTTAGTAAAGCATTACCAGATACTGATTTTAAAGTTCTATTTATAGATACAGGAATTGAGTTTCCGGAAACTGTAAAGTATGTAGAAGAAAGTAGTCGAATGCTTGGTTTTCAGGATAAGTTAATTATCGAACGAGTATCGACAGAAGTTTTTTGGAATGCATTTGACAAGTTTGGCCCTCCAGGAAGAGACTTTAGATATTGTTGTAAATTTGCTAAACTTGCTCCAATTAAAAGAGCAATTGATAGGATATACAAAGGTGAACAATGTATCAGTTTTGTAGGTCAGCGAAGATATGAATCATTTCAAAGAACAGGATCTGATGTCTGGCAAAACTCCTATATTTCAAATCAAATTAATGTTTCCCCTATACAGAATTGGACCTCTCTTTTGATATGGATGTACATAATGTGGAAGGACTTACCCTATAATCCGCTTTATGATACCGGTTATGAAAGAATAGGTTGTTGGGTTTGCCCATCATCTGATATGGCTCAATTGAACATTCTTAAAGAAAATCATACTGAATTATATGAGAAACTTCATGCAGCAGTAGATAAGTGGAAAGATGAAAAAAGTTTGTCAGATGATTACTGGCGTTATGGTTTATGGAGGTTCAAAAATATACCTAAGAAAATTATTAGTGCTTTATCTCTTGACCATAGCAACATTAAATCCATTTCACCTAATAATGAATTAAGAGCTTTTCAAATAGAATCAAGCGATTGTGTTACAATGCCATTAAGTATTATTGGTAATTTTTCGAATAAAATTGATCTACAAAGAGTTTCCAGTGCCTTAATAATGATAGGGAGAGTTCAAGTAAATCGAAAGTTAGATTTTGTCAGGGTGTTCAATAAGAAGTATTCTGTAATACTCTATTCAGATGGAACTTTCAAAATTAATTTTCGTAAGCAAAAGAATCTTACTGATATGAGTGTCCGGAAAGTAATAGAAAATTTCACCTATACAATTTTGAGAGCTCTTGAATGTATAAATTGTGAACTATGTATTGGAAAATGTGAAGTTGGAGCGATAACAATTCAAGATAGTATTATCTATGTTGATGAAGCAAACTGTACCAAATGCAACCAATGTTCAGAAATATGTCCAATTGTTACAATAGTTCACAGAGATTTAAAAGATAGAATTAAAAACACTATAAAAAACAGTGAATTAAAACCTTTTTTGATGTGATTCTCTCAATATCGCTAATCATAACATTTTTTTATAGCAACTTTGAGCTTGCATTGATAATTATGCCAGCAAACCCAAATCGTGAATTTCTGCTTGAATTAAGTGGACTTGTAAATAAGAGAGTTAAACTCACAATGAATAATGGAAACATATACACTGGTGTACTACGTGGAATACAAGATACCTCGCTTAATGTAGTCTTGGCAGATGCTACTTGTAACAAAGATTACTATTATAGGGTCTTCATTACAGGAAGGAACATCGTGGAAATAACTTTAGCTGAAGAACCCTTTGACTTACAAGGTTTAGCAAGTGAATTATCTCAAATGTTCCAACCTCAGAATGTTAAAGTCATTGAAGAGGCCGCAATAATTCAGGTTTTTGATAGATTTACTGTAAGTGAAGAGGGAGTTAAAGGCTCAGGACCTATATCTGAACGAATTCAAAAAATCTACGACAAGTACAAAGCAGAAAAAGCATAATAATTACATTTAAGATATTTCTTTTTATTTTTTTAATAATGGTAGGTTAAGAAAGATGGACGAAATAACATCCTCAGATTTACACGGAAGAATAGGCAAAGTATTACTACCAAAGGGGGAAGTTGTGACTCCTACACTTTTACCAGTAATAGACCCTAAGAACAATATTATTCCACCTCAGGATATGAAGAAAAAATTCGGTTTCAATTTTGTGATCACAAGTGCTTACCTTTATTTCAAACGATTTGGGATGCCGTCTAGCTCTGATGACATACATAAGACTCTGGATTATGATGGAAATATAATGATGGATAGTGGAGCCTACCAAGTTCTTGTATATGGTGATGTTGAAATAGATCCTATACAATCTCTTACTATTCAAACTAATTTAGGGACCGATGTAGGAGTCATCTTAGATGTACCAACTCCTCCTACCGACACATACACACAAGCTAAGCAGAAAGTCGAAGAGACAATTAGACGTGTTGAAATATCTATACCATATATTAACAGTCATCCAGAAACAGTATGGACACTCCCCATACAGGGAGGAAAGAACATTCATTTACTAAAGCAATATATAGAAACAGTAAAACAAAAGAATTATCTTGAGAGTTTTAATTTTCATGCTCTTGGTAGTGTAGCACCCTTAATGTCACGGTATGACTTCACAAGTTTATTTTCTATGATAAAAACAGCAAGAGAATTGCTTCCTCATAACATACCTTTTCACTTATTTGGTGCAGGTCACCCAATGATTTTTCCCTTTATAGTAGCTTTAGGTTGTGATACTTTCGATAGTGCAGCGTATATCTTATATGCCAAAGAGAACCGTTATATGACAACCTCAGGAACCTACCATTTATCCGACTTATTAGAACTCCCATGTCCCTGTGAGATCTGTTCAAAATGGACATCTAAGGAACTCCTAGAATCTGATAAAGAATCCAGAATACGAAACATTGCTTTACATAACCTATATGTTTCTCAAGCGGAGATTAAGAACATCAAAGTAAGCATTAAGGATGGGAATTTATGGGAATTGCTGGAAAGGAGATCGAAATCACACCCCGCTTTATATAGAGCTTTCAAGTTTATAATCGATGAATTTAAGGGAGACTTTCTTGAATTTGCTACACCAGTTACAAAGCAAATTGGATTGAAAATCTATGATGAAGATTCTTTCTACCGACCCGAATATACAAGGGCTAGAACTCAAATGTATGATTCTTTTAAACCTAAAAGTTCTAAACTTGTTATCCTCATTTCATCAGGGTGGAAGAATCCAACAGAATTTCTTTATTCAAGACCAGATGTAAAGAAATTTGTTACAGAAACATCAAATGAGTATGATTTTGCGTTTCTTGTTCCTTTTATCGGTCTTCTTCCTATTGAACTTAGTGAGACTTTTCCATTCAGTCAATATGTTTTTTCCTCAGTTATATCAGAAGAAATGCTCAGTAACCTTTGGTTCGAAACCGTTACTTTCATTGCAAAAATGAAATATGATAAACATATAATATGTCAAATTGAGAAACAAGAAGAAGCTAAAGATCTGTTTTCCTTTATTCAATCAAAATTCAAGGAAAATAAAATTCCATTTAAAGTAAAAGAATTAACTGAGCTTTAAATCTGAACTATCGACTTTTTATAGTTTATTTTTGATAGAATATGATGAATAGTAAAAAGAACAATTCCAATAGTGAACCTCCACAATCAGGAAAAACAATTGTTTTTCTTCAAGGAGAGATACTTTCAGTTAAACTTAACCAGTGGGGATTTGTTGGAAGATTAAAAACCAAATATAGAGATTATAACTATAAACTAAAAGATTCTATTTCAGCATCTAATGATATAATGGTGGGTTTAAAGCTAACTATTACAAACGGATACTGTTATGAGAACAAAAAAGGTGAAATAGTAGTCTCTGATGGCAAATTTGGTAATATAAGCACCGAGATTGACTTAAATTTCATTAAACGATTAGATGGTAAAACGAAAGTATTAGTAGGGACAATTAGAGAAATAACAGAGAAGAATGATACAAGTATTGTTATCTTTGAATTTCCTTTTCCTCCTTTTAGTAGATATGAACTTATAATTAATAAACAAAAACCTAATCAACTTTTTAATATAAATGAAAAACTTGGTTTGTTTATTAATAAAACAATAATACTAGAGGGAAAAGAAGATTTCAGAGATTTTTTGGTTCTGAATATCGAATTACTGAATGAAAACCATTTCATAACTAGATTAATTGACATAAAACAAGGAAAATTAGAATATACCTCGTATTTTAGTAAGATAATTCTCAATCTGATAAATTATATAGAAACCTTTCATACAACTTTCAAAGATATACTATTCAATATGAGAGGCAAAGTATCCAAAACCTTACTTGATTATCTTAAAGAAACGTTATTATCAAAAATACTAGATGGTGAAGTAAAATATCCCTATAACATACTTATTTCGAAATCAGATATAGAGCAATATTTTGATTCAATGGTCAATTTTGCGAGAGATACAATTTATGGAAATTCAAATATAAAAAATCCCGAGGAATTAGTAACATATCTAAAATACTATTATCCCTCTTTTAAAAAAGAAAATTCCTAGATAATAGATTATTTCTAGAAATTATTTTCTTTCAATGGCTATTTCGATATGAACATCTTCAGGTACATGAATTCTCATCAGAAGCCTCATGCTTTTTTCTTCTGCGTCCATGTCTATTATTCTTTTGTGAAGTTTCATCTCTAGATGATCATAAGTAGCTGTACCATTTCCACAAGGAGACTTTCTAACTGGAATTACAATCCTTTTGGAAGGCAAAGGAATTGGTCCTCTAATACGTACTCCGGTTCTTTCTGCGATTTTTTGTATTTGATTACAAATCTTTTGTATGGAATGTGGGTCATTACCAATTAGTCTGATTCTTGCTCTTTGAGCCATTGTGTCACCTTTTGTAAAGAAGTTTTGAGGGTTTTAAGAAGATTTCGTTTAAGTAAGAAAATAAAGAAAAAAAGATTGAGTGCAAAGATGCTCGATTCTCAACTACCCACCATGTAATTGATTACTTTCTAATCGATTAATTCTGTCTTCCAATGTTTCAATTCTTTTGACAATTTGAATCAGTGTTTCCTCGATTGCAGACATCTCTGCCTGTGAGCTTTGTTGTGTTGCAACTGCTGCTGTAGCTGATACTTCCTTGAACAGAATATTAGCTTGTTCTGTAATCTTCTTAGTTATTTGATCAAGCAAAAAATCATTCAGATATAGATTAACTTCTGACACTACAGTTTTAATATTCTCGTGAATACCCCTCTCACTCAAGTCTTTTACTGCTGTTTCAGCCTCTACAAGCTCATCTAATTTTATCTGGAGCATCCATTGTCCTTTCACATTAGTTAAAGCGACAGAATATCTTGTTCCTGGAACTTTTGTTTCATACATTTTATCATACCTCACAAATGCAGATTGAATGATTATTATAGATTATATCTTTTAAATTTAAAACATTAACGGAAATTCCCAAGTTAATTTAACTATTTAAGATAAATCTTTAAACAAACAAGTCTAATACAGAACAATTATGAGCTCTTACACTGATAGCATCTCTAATTTAATGACAAACAAAGCCAATATACGTAATGTAAGTATTGTGAGTCACGTAGACCATGGCAAAACTACACTATCTGACCATTTACTTCAAGCCGGAGGGTTAATTTCGAGAACAATGGCTGGTACAGCTAGAGCTCTAGACTACCTAGAAGAAGAACAAAAAAGAGGTATTACTATAAAAACAGCAAATATCTCTCTTATATCTAGCTT
Organism: Candidatus Heimdallarchaeota archaeon; assembly: GCA_030603365.1. GTDB lineage: Archaea > Asgardarchaeota > Heimdallarchaeia > Heimdallarchaeales > Heimdallarchaeaceae > UBA460. The sequence continues at coordinate 19,981 of JAUVXV010000004.1, read as the reverse complement.
CGAGGATAAAGATTTTTTAATTAATCTTATAGATACACCTGGTCATGTTGATTTTTCAGGTATGGTTTCGCAAGCATTGCGACTTGTTGATGGCGTCGTTATTGTCGTTGATGCAGTAGAACAAGTAATGGCTCAAACAGAATCTGTAATCAAACAAGCTATGAATGAATGTCTAAGACCAATCCTTTTCATAAATAAAGTTGATAGACTTATAAATGAATTAAAATTACCAAAAGAAGAAATCGAAACAAGAATTAATAATATAATACAGATGATAAATGAACTAATTGAACAGTATTCTCTAGAGCAATTAAACAAAGAATGGAAAGTAAGATTCGATAATGGGACTGTTCTAATTGGTTCAGCACTTCATGGTTGGGCAATTTCAGCATACTCTAAGAACATTCCTCCATTTGAACAAATAATTCAGCATCATTTAGAGAATCAAGTTGATATTCTAAAAAAAGAATACACTCTAATTGACTCTTTTAAGGTTGCTATTATAGAAAACGTACCCAATCCAAAAGTTGGGCAAAAGAATCGGTCTAAGCTAATCACACAATTCTTAGATAAAAAGGCAGAAGATTCACTAGCTAACTGTGATGATAAAGGATCTACTATAATTTGTTTGGGAAAACTTTTACATGAAGATAATAGAGGCCTTATTGCTGTAACTAGAGTTTTTTCAGGTAAAGTAAAATCTGGTTCAATACTTCGCAATAGAAGAACAGGAGAAGTAACTCGAATACAACAGGTTTGTGTCTATAAAGGTCAATCTCTTATTACTATGGATTCAGTAGGAGCGGGGAATGTTGCTGTCCTTATAGGATTAGAGAACGTACAAATTGGTGACACTTTTGTTGATGATATTCAAGATTTCCCTAATATTCTTTTCAAGCAAATACCATATCTTCAAGAATCTGTTATCTCTCAAAGAATAGAACCGAAAAGAGTTTCTGATATTCCAAAATTACTTAAAGTTTTAGAAATTTTATCATTGATCAAGCCTAATTTTCATTACAATGTAGATGAAAATACTGGAGAGATTAAGATATTTGGAATAGGAGAATTGCAACTAGAAATCATTCTAGGTGAAATTCAAAAGGGAAACATAATTGTAGAAGTATCTAATCCAGAAGTAAATCTAGTAGAGCAAATTGATAAAGAAGTATCTCTGCAGAAAAAAGACCAACTAGATCTTTTACAAATTACTATAAGTTGTAAGCCTTTTGAAGAAGATAGTAAAGAAAATGAAGACTGTATATACAGTGATTACAAAGATAACTGTCTTGAAGTTAAATTTGTGAACACAACAGAAGAAATCTTAGATTTACTAAGGGAAGGCTTCAAAAATGCGATTTTTAAGGGACCACTCAAAAGATTTCCTATTCGCAAACTTCATCTAATAGTAGAAGATATAGAAGAAATAGAACCCAATTCCTTCAGGTATGAAATCATTATTCCACTTGTAAGAAATGCTATTCATGAAGCAATGATAGATGGAAATGTTGGTATATATGAACCACTTTATAGGTTCACAGTTAACACACCGCTTCACTATCTAGGATCTGTACTAACTGTAATGCAGAGATTTGGAGGCGAAATCGAAGATACTGAACATATTGGTTCAAAAACCATTATAACAGGAGAAATAAGTGTAAAATCATCTTTACAGATCGCTTCAGAATTAAGAGCAGCTTCTGAAGGATATGCATTCTGGCATTTTGAATTTGCAGGATATAAAAGAAAACGATGATTTCTTAAGAAAGAATAGTGGCTCAGAACTCAAGATCTTCAACATCTAGTTTCAGTTAAGGGCTAGATTCTTCATTGCCAGATAGAACTAAGCTTATCAGCTTTTTTTATTTTTCCATTTCAGTAAGTATTCTTTGAGATATTTCAGAGCATTTTTCTATAATGCTCCATTTATCTAAGGTTAAGTGTTCTTTATTTAGATAAACGAAATTCCCATTTACAATTAAATCATTAACATCAGAACTTGATGACGAATAAATAACATTTGATAATGGGTCATTTTGTGGCCAAGAATGACTCTTTTCTAGAGATAATAAAGTTAAATCAGCTACAGAATTAACTGAAATTCCTGTAGATTCAACACCCATAGCTTTTAACCCTTGGATGGAACCTAAATTTAGAACTGTAGCATTATCTAATACAGTTGGATCATTAGCTAAATACTTCTGCAGCATTGCTGTTGTTGTTAATTCTTCTAGCATAGCAAGATCATTATTTGATGCATTACCATCTGTACCTATTACTACATCTATTCCTTGTTCTAGATATTTGTAAACAGGTGCTATTCCACTGGTCATCTTAAGGTTAGATTGAGGATTATGTAGTACTGTTATATTCTCGTCTTTCATTATTTTCCATTCTTTTGGGGTTGTGTGAACACAATGAGCTGCTAAAATTTTTTCCTTTGTTAATCCTAGATGTGACATATATTCAATTGGTGTCATTCCAAATAGCTGTTTTGCTTCTTCCACTTCTTTTTTTGTTTCATTCAAATGAATGTGAATTGGAAGAGAGAGTTTGGATGCCAAATCATATATTTTAAGCAAAATCTCTTCAGGAACTGAATAAGGTGCATGTGGTCCAATACCATATTTTACTAAACTATCAGTGTTGTGATTTTTATTTTTCACTAGATTTGAAACATGAATCCATGTTTCTTCCAAGCTTCCTGATTCGGGAGTATTGTCAAAAATAGAGGGACATAACAAAGCACGAATATTAGCTTCTTTTGCTGCTTTTTCTATGGCTTCAGCATAGAAGTATTGATCAATAAAACCACTTATACCAGATTCAATTAACTCTAGGCATCCTAGTTGTGCTCCATGATAAGCATCATTGATTGACATATTCAGTTCAAAAGGCCATATGAAGTCGTTCAACCATGTCATAAGTTTCTGATTATCACAAATCCCTCTTAGTAGAGTTTCAGGAAGATGAGTGTGACCATTAACTAATGATGGAATTGCCATATGATTTGATCTGTCAATCTTATCATGACCAGATAACAGTTTTTTTACATCTTTTTCTTTTCCTACTGCCGCTATTTTACCGTTTTCGATTAAAACAGCTCCATTCCTAATTAACTGATTACATTTTAATCCAGAGACAATATATTTGCATGTAATGTATGTATCACTCATCTACAATCAATTTAACTTCGTAAATAAAATGAAAAATCTTTCCCTTCCCAATGCTTAACTAAATTTCTTCCATCTCAAATATCTTAGAGAGTCTAAAATCACTTTCTATTACTTCTCTTACCTGCCTAGATGGAACTGTTAGGTGTATTCTTTTTGACCTACCATATCTTCCTTTACTGATTACTTGTGCTGTAACAATACCTAGCATATCTAATTCATTTATTAGATCTCCAACTCTTCTAGCAGTTAAAATGTCTAATCTAACCAACTTGCAGATTTTTGAGTAGATTTCATAAACATCTCCTGTTGTTACTTCCTTATTTTTCCCTTCTCCAATAAAAATAGCCTGTAAAACTGCTTTTGTTTGTATTGGAAGAGAGGTTAGAACTTCAATGACAGTGTTTCTTTCTATAACTTGTTGTGCTTTTCTTACATGTAACTCAGTAACAGTTTCGTCCCCATTTCTTTCTGCTAATTCAGCTGCAACACGAAGTAAGTCTAAAGATCGTCTAGCGTCTCCGTGTTGTTGAGCTCCAACTGCTGAACAAAGATTTATGACACCAAACTCCAAAATATCTTTGTGAAATGCTACATCTGTTCTTTGAGTAAGAATATCTCTGAGTTGCTCAGCTGTATATGGCGAAAAGACAATTTCTTCTTCACTTAAACTACTACGAATTCTAGGATCAAGTGTTTCTTTGAAGTTTACATCATTAGTTATTCCAATAATACTAATCTTTGATGATTCTAAATCACTATTCATTCGAGTTAAAATATATAATGATTCCGAGCTTTTACGATAAAGCATGTCTATTTCATCTAATACTGTGACATGCATTGTATCAAGTTCATCTAGGGCATCTCTAAACTTCTGATAAATAACATCGAAATGCAAACCAGTAAATGGAACATCTATTCCTATATCTTCACACAATTGTGTTAATACTCTATATTTTGTATCTACGTGCTGACAATTCATATAACTGTACTTGAAAGCTAGGTTCCTAGAATCTGCTCTTTCTTTCAGTTTTGCTAAGACTTGTTTTGTAACTGCAGTTTTTCCAGTGCCAGTTGTCCCATAAATAAATATGTTAGATGGTGCTCCTCCTCTTAATGCAGGTGCTAAAATCTTTGCCAATTCCTCAAATTTATCATCTCTGTGAGGTAAAATGTCCGGTACATAATGAGGACTCAAAACATCTCTGTTTGCGAAAATTTTGGTTTCTGCATCTAAATATCTATCAAATATCTCATCAATATTGGATTTAGGTTTTTCACCCATAACTATTCATCTCTTTGCAGTTAAATACTAAGAAATTTTAACCACTGTTTAACTTTGTCGTTAGATGACGACTAAAATAAACATAAGGATTATGAATTAAAGTAAGGTTATTCTAAGTAGTTTTAAACTAATTTGAATAAGACTTTAGGTCTTCCTCTAGTACTACGTGGAACTGCCTCTTTCTTTATAATCCCTTTGGATATCATTTTAGCTAAGTTATCATAAAGGGTTGAACGTGGAATATGTGTCATAGCAACGAGTTCATTACGTGTAAGAGGACCGTTTTCATTAAGAAGATTAATTAGAAGATTATCTAACTCAATTTCTTGATCTATCTCGTCTGAGTAAACGTAAACACGTCTACTACTTATTACAATTCCTTGTATTGATGATTTCTCCTTTATTTTCTTTGTTAGCATGTTCTTACTTTGGTGCATTCTATCACTGTATTTTCCCTTTCTATATTTAGGGGATTTATGTCGATTAAATAATTCAATATAATCCACAGAATATCAGAGTAATATCTAATAATTTCTTTAGTGTTAAACTATTTATACCCGACGATAAATGGGAATCGATAAAACAAGTCAGATTCAGGTTGATTTACTTGATATTGTTAATAATTTAGAAAGTCAAATTCAACATCTATCTTTACAAGAACCAATTTTTGGTTTTATTAGTCCAAAGTACATCAAGTGTGGAAAGAAAAATTGTAAATGTAATTTTAATACTAAAGATCTTCATGGCCCCTACTTTTACTTGCGTTTGGAACCCGAATATAAGTATACAAAATATTTAGGTAAACAAGTTCCAAGAACAATTCGAGAACGGATTGATATTGGGTATACCATCAAAGACTTAGAGAAGAAACGATCCAAGATTATTGAAACTCTTACTAATTTTGAAGCAGCAATCTAAGTGACTTTTCCACACTAATCTTCTTCTTAGTTTTTATTCAAGTTTCTGAATTCTTAGCTGTAATAACCATGTAATACGTGTTCTTTACAGTATTCACTAAGCAAGTGTAATACGCGATGAATACAGTAAACACAATGAATACAAACCTTCACTTTTACTCAATTACCTACATAACATCTTCTAACTTTCAAATTCCTTAATTTGATTGTTTTGTGAACTTATGTGTCAGAACCGTTCACTGTATTCTCAAAACAGTGTGAACAAAAATATATTTACGACAAAAAATCTATTATCAACGAATCACGCTTTAAGAAAAAATCATCTATTTGTGAACCAAAAAAGTAGACCCCTCTATTTCCACTGGAAAGCAGTAATTTCTTTAACTACAACCCGTTCACAACATGTGAAGGCACTTTTAGAGGAAATTAGCGTATATCTATGGAGTTTCAGCGCATTTCCTATGGAATCAATTCACAAATGTTTGTGAATTCCTTTCGAAATATCTTGTAATCTACTGGTTTTTTCATTTAATACTTGAGGTTTGATCTTATAATTGAGATTTCTTTCTTCATACGTAATAATTAATATATATTCTTGATAAAATCTAATAATAAGTTATAATTGTCATGATAAGGTGAAATAAATGTCAGACTTTAACGTTAAACTACTTGAAAAATTATCTAATGAATTTGGACCTTCTGGGTTTGAATGGGAAGCACAAAAGATTCTAAAAGAATACGTAGAAGCTTTTTCAGATGAAATTCTTAAGGACAGAACTGGAACTTTGATCTTTACTTCCAAAGGAACCTCCGACAGTCCTAAAATTATGATTGCAGGTCACATGGATGAGATTGGATTTCAAGTTTCTGCCCTAACTAAAGAAGGTTACTTGAAGTTTCATCAATTAGGTGGCTGGTGGGATCAAACTTTACTTTCTCAGAGAGTCAAAATACGCACTGTTGAAGGTAAACTCATTCCTGGTATTATTGCAGCCAAACCCCCACATGTTTTAGATCCTGAAGAACGTGATAAAGTTGTTATAAAGAGTAAGATGTTTATTGATATTGGTTGTACATCTAAAGCTGAAGCTAAGGATCTTGGTATCCGTATTGGTGATCCTATTATGCCTGATGCTACTTTTGAGATTTGGGAAAGACCTCGAATATCCAAAGAAGACACAGACGAGGAGACTAAAGATACTGTTACTTTAGCTGTTGGTAAAGCCTTTGATGATCGTATTGGTGCTATTATTACTGCTGAGATTATCAAGCAGATCAAAACTGAAAACATTCAACACCCCAATACTGTCTATGGTGCGTCTACTGTTCAAGAAGAAGTAGGTTTACGAGGTGCTCGTACTGCTGCTCAGATGATCAAGCCCGATATTGGTATTGCTCTAGAGGTTGATATTGCCGGTGATGTTCCTGGTATAGACGAGACTAAAGCCCCTGCTAGAATGGGTAAAGGTCCCAGTATTCTTACCTATGATGGTTCCATGATTCCTAATCCTCGATTCAGAGACTTCGTCATTACAACAGCTGAAGAACTTGGTATTCCCCACCAGCTTTCCTTAGTTCCAGGTGGAGGAACAGATGCAGGAGTAATACATCTAACAGAAATGGGATGCCCAAGTATAGTAATAGGCATACCAACAAGACATATACATGCACATAACGGAATATTAGATCTAAATGATGTAAAAAATGCTATAAAATTGATTGTAGAACTAATAAAAAGGTTAGACAGAGAAAAAGTAGAAGCGTTTACAAAAATATGATCTAAATACCCTTTTACATTTTTTAAGAGCGAAAGAGGGAAAAAGGAAAATCTTACCACATAAAGAAAAATGTGCGTGGTAAGACAATTAAAAAATATCTTGCCACGAAAACAAAAAATCACGTGGTAAGATTAATATTTTTTTCTTCCAATCAGTAAAAAATAAACAAAAATAAAATTATTCTAAAAGTTCTGGAGGTATTTCCAACACTTTTACTTCTCCAAAGTGCTCTAATAGCTTCCTTGTAACTGAATACAGCCTTTGAGATACACTACCTTTTCTGTTTAACATATTCTCATCTGCCAATCTAGATAGATAAGTGCTTACTGTACTCATTTTTACTCCTTCCCTGAAGATTATTTCATATAATTCACAAACCTCATTTGAAGTGAACGAATCTCCTTCTGGATAATGATTTCTTATTATACTTGCTACTTTTTCAATTTTTGAAGCACTAATTAAATCATTTACACTTGTAATTTTCAATTGTTCTTTTTCTTCATCTGCAGGATTGGATCCATCAGATTTTCCTGTAACTAAAGCAAGTGTAGTCCTAAGACTTTCAGTATCACCAGAAGGTATTCTAATAATGGTACCATCAGGTAATTTGATTGTTACTTCTTTAGGCATATTATTCACTTTGCTACTATTTACTTGCTTTTTATTTATATAAATATAGATATCATGTTAGACTAGTATTATTTAGTTAAAAACCTAAGTAATATCAGCTTTATGTAAGGCAAAATAAGGGGACACCCCTCCCCTTCCATTAGAACTGATAACTGATATAAATAGAGTTTTTATTAATTGAAAAACGAAACATTTATATAATGAACAACTTTCTTTAACTTGAAGCTATGTACAAATATAGTTTAATATAGTATTATTTGTATGTACAAATAGTTAAACATATTCCACTTGAAATGATGGGGCGTGTGTATACTTGTCGCTTTTCTTCAGTCAAAATCCATAACTTTAAAATCAAAAAATGAAAGGTTTCCACGAATAATATGGTAACACGAGTAAAATTATGTGTTAAATGTGGTAGACCTATAACAAACACCTCAGGATACTGTGAAGATTGTTCTAAAGAAGTTTCCATTGGAATCAAAGAAAGATGTTCAAATTGTGGTAAAAGTAATTTGATGTCCCCTTTAGCCTACAATAAAAAGACTAAACATGTCTATTGCAAACAATGCTTGGATTTATTTGTTAAACAATTAAAACTTCAAGAGTTACCTGAAGATCATATTAAACGTATCATCGATAAAGACTTTGTTCCAGTAAAATAATTAAATATGAAGATTATTTTTCTAAAACCATTTAGGTATTTCTTTTCTTAATGTTAAACTACCTTTTAATTACTTTATTTTTGTAAATTACATTGTAAACTTGTTTTAATTGCCTTCTACTAGCTATCTTTGCACCTATGTAACCTATTAATATAAACCAGAAAATCATCCCAAACAAGAATACTAAATAATAACTTAGGAGTGTGTATGGAACGATAAAATATCTCGTAACTATAGAACCAAAATAAGTACCAAAAATTATTCCTGGTATTATTTGTATCAATATCGATCTCACTGCTATTTGAGATATTTTCTTCTTCGAGACTCCTAGTTTATACAACAACTCGTAGTCTTTTCTATAACTAAATACATATAGAAATGCAAAAACGATTATCTGGAAAGAGAATATTAGGAACAGTAATCCACCAATTATCCCATAAACAAATGAGAACCTTATGTATTCATTCTTACTATTTTTTATCAAATCATCTATACTTTCTATTGAATAACCATAATTCTCTACAATACTCGAAACTAATGCTAGAGAAGATGAATTAAGTTCTCCTAAAGTAATCATATTAGGACCAGAAGCTGAAGTTTCCATTATCAACTTATCAATTGGCATATATATTGAGAAACCTGAGGCAAATGTGTCTTGAATTACTCCACTTATATCATATCTAATGGAGTCTTCGGTAATTTTAATCTCTTGTAAGCTACTATCTTCAAATATTCTTTGATCTAATGATTCTCCTATTAACACCTCTCCATTACCTGGTTTCTCTCCCCATATGTACAAATCATCATATAAAGGAAGTTCATCATAACCAAAGACAGTAGCATGGAATGTTCTGTTATAACCTATGTAAATGATACCTCCATCATCATCTACCCAAACTACCGTCATTTCTCGTACTAGAAGCTTCGCAATAAAACTATTCCAAAATTCTATACCATTTGCTTCTAGATCAATAATCAGGCTGTTATTTAATACTAGGCTATTGAAGTAATCAATATCATTTATTGCATTTTCCGTATATGGTGAGTCACTATATAATTGTGCTCCTAGATTTGATCCATAGAAGTCAATAATCTCATCCTGACCAATTACATATTCAATTTCACTAAATCTACTATCTATATGATGACTATACGTTTCTGTTATTGCTACTGGTCCCAAAGCAAACGATATAATTGAGAAGGCTAGAAAGAAACTAAAAAGAAGACTTGCTAATATTTTTCCTGATCTTAAATAATTTTTAGTTGCTATTTTGGTTGTGGTTTTGAATTTTCCTAATAATGCTGTAAGCTCAAACACACTCTTATAATTGCTTAATTTACCTGAAGTTACCTCAAAATCTTTTTCACTAATGAATTTTAGTATTGTATAATGTGATTTAACATATGAAATCAACAAGATTGCGATATTTGCTGCTAAAACTGGAACAAACTTGATACTTTCAAATAAATATCCAAAATTGAATGAATAGAAGATGATGACCAAGAATATTAAAGAAACAATGATTCCTAATAGTAGCATTACTAACGATGTTATAATTTGATTAAAGATAAAATAACTATATATCCATTTGTTCTTTCCCCCCACATTTTTCATTATCGCAATATCGTCTTTTTGATTCTGAAATTTTAAATCAATAGATCTTGTTGTAACTACCCCTCCTATTATAATACTAGCAATAATAAAGATGATTCCCATCCAGGAGTATGATTTATAAAATGTATCAGTTACAGACCAATAGATGTAGGGTTTTACAATAGAATACATAGCTATGCTGAACACTATAGCAGAATAGGTAACAATCTGGCTAATGGATGAGAAGATTGACGTTAAGACTGATCGTTTGAAGTTTATCCAAGCAAATCTAACTTGCCCCATCACTTTATATTCACCTTACTATGCTTATTCTTCTTCTAATAACATCTCTTCTTCAACGAAAATGTCTTCTTTCTCTCTTTCTAAAGTAGCTATGTTGCGATATTCTATATTTTCACCCTTTTTTCTTTCAGGATATTCTTCTTCCAATTGAACATTTTTTGAGCCAACTTTGTAGATTTTTGTTGCTATTTCTTTCATTTTTTGATCATGAGATGAAACTATGATAGTAATGTCAGTAGTTTGAAACAATTCCTCTACTATGTTGCATAATTCATCTGCTGATTCTCTATCTAAGTTTCCGGTTGGTTCGTCTAGTATGAGGATATGTGGATTAGTGGATAAAGCTCGAGCTATTGCTACCCTTTTCTTCTCTCCTCCACTTAATTGGGTTGGAAAACTATCTTTTCTATGATCTATACCTAGCTTTTCCAGTAATTCTTCCATCCTTTCTTTCTTATTTTCAACCTCATATTCACATAGCTCCTGAAATAAAATGATATTTTCAGTCACTGTTAGAGTTGATACAAGATTGTTTTCCTGAAATACTATTCCTAGATAATTTGACCTGAAATCTGCTTTATCTTTATCTGGAATTAGATCTAAGTACAACCCAGCAATTTGTATTTCTCCTTCTTCTGGTAATAATAGTCCTGTTATTAGATTGAGTAGTGTTGTTTTTCCACTTCCACTTGGACCATAGAATAATACTAATTCGTTTCTTTCAATTTCTATGTTTATTTTATCGAATATGACTACATCTTCCCAAAAGAGCTGAAACTTCTTTGAAACATCTTTTATTCTTAGTATTCGGTCCATATTCTTCAACCATTTGGATTGATATTTGTACACTTATGAATTTATTTATCTAAATTAAAGATTTCAAAAGTTTAATAGCGAAGTTTCGAGATGAGATTATCATTCAAGGCAGGATGCCATAAGTCAAGTCCCACACGAGAAAACTTCGCTGAAAGAACAATATTCTCATTGAATATAAATTCTACTTTTGATAATAGAAAAGGTAAAATGAAATAAAAAAGAAGAAAATAAGCTCATACGGTGCTAAAATCAATTTCAATATGTATTAGATTTAGAGTTAAGTGGAATGTCGTAGGAGCTATTGGATACTCAATTTGCTGAGAAAAACCTAGCGTATTTGCCGTAATGCTCAAATCATCATTATGAGTCCCAAGATTAAAAGTTTCGATGCTTTGACTCTTTTTGGAAATTTTGATCATAGTTGAATCATTAATTATAGGGAAGTATTCTCCTTGTCCCCCTTCTGTTCTAGTTGTGTTCAGATGTATTATTATGAAGTTAATTTCTAGTTCAGTTTCTGTTATTAGTTCAACATTAACATACAAACTATAATACAATTTTAGAAGCTTATAACCATCAAAAGATTGATGTGCGATATTAGTTATTTGAGTTGTTCTGTTAGTGGAATAGACCATTAACAAAGGGCTTCCAAAATCATAGATTACTCCGCCAGACCCCTTGAAATTTCCTTCAAGTTTGTATGATACTTCGCCTGTTCGAAGAGAATGATTAAGTAAATTACTACCACCTGAAGCTATTAACAAGAAAATTTCACGGTCTTGAGATAAGTCAAGTATTCCATTATTTAGGTTATATCTTACAACATTTGATGAACCATCAGGTGCAGTTATCAATCTTTTAATTTCTGAATCAAATGATAAAAAAGTGTTTGTTGCAGCTGTCAAATCACTTTCAGTCTGAAACCTTTCTAATGATGGTACGATTTGTGCAAAAGCTAGCCCTAAAGCACTGACCATGACTGTGAAAATTACCAAGGTAGAAATAATATTTGAGACTCCTCGCTTGGATTTGTATAGTTTCTTCATGTAAGAATAGTTTTGTTTTAGTCTTATTTAATTTTATGGAACTCTTCTCCTGAAAAATACCTTTGTTTATTTAATTTCTGCTATTGTGAGTTGTATATTATTATTTCTTACCTTTACCATTGAATTATTTTCTAGAATAGGAATGATTCTGTTTTTCAATGTAACAGCAGGTATTGTTATCCTTTTGTAACACTTTAAACGTGGATTCATGGTTAGGTGATGATGAAAGTACAACAAGCACATCTAAATCATCAATTAATCTTCTTGCTTCAGAGTCAACTATTTATTCTATTTTTTGCAATAGATTTCAAATTTCTTCTAGCATTGTGATATCGAATTAAGGTGGAGATAAAAATTTTCTAAATCCTATACTGTATTTACTATATATTATTAATGTATTATTTATGTAATATCTTGTATCTTAATATTCGTTAGAACTAATGTTCTTTAAATCCTAAACTGTTTTGTACAAATAATGTCTAAAATCATTGTTTTATAATTGAATATACAAATACATCTATACAAAATATAAGATTAATAATTAATGAAAGGAGCTTAAGATCATTGATTCTATGATATATTAATTTTATTTTATACATTATTCATATTTTTTAATCTTCTTTCAAACTAGTAATGTTGAATATATCTCCAACTTGTAGTAACTATTCTATACATTTTGAAAATCACGAAAAAAACTATATTAATCCTAAACAAGAAAAAAATCATTACAATTTTGTTATATAAAATAAATTCAGCTAATATATTATCTCTTGCAATTATGATTTAATCACAGGTATCTAGAAACTCTATTATCTCTCATCTTACTGAAAAATAAATCTGAATACAATCTCACAGATAAGCTTCTCCTTATCTAAGCAAAATTATTTGGATTATGATTATTGTAGAAAAACAAACACAATGATTTTAACTCTTTTTAAAACTTACAAAGGAAGTCTAGAACCTTTCTATATTTTCCTGTTTGATTTTCATCTCTTAATTGTCTAATTTTTTTAATATATTGTTTATCTTTACTACAATAATATTATTAAGCTTAGATTTAGTGAAAACAATATACTTTCAATTAACTTCCGACATTATTCTAGAGTAACTTAGTATATCGAAATTGGGAGCTTACAGAATGAATTTTAACGTTTTTTGTCGGTGTAAGGCTTATTTTTCGATAAATTGAATGTTTTTAACAAAAATTGTGTATTCAATCTACTTTTTTCTCAATCTAGAACTAGAAATAATGTGTTTCTATTAATAGTAAACTTGGTAATTATCCTTTTATTAATTTGTAAATTGAATATATCATACAAACACATAGAACCGCAATTGCACTATATGCAATAATAAGATAATCTTCTAGAAATCCTTTTGCAACTAATAGGCTTAAAAATGTAATTGTGGGGATACCTAATATACAGTTAATAAGTGCAAACTTGTTTAACTTCTTCTTCTCTTTCTCTTTTCCTACTGTATAGCTAAGAGTCACTTTGATCAATATTATTCCTATCTTTAACTATTTATTCCCCACAATTATTCTCTTCTGAGATATGACCTGTCCCAATATCTTACGAAAGAAAAAGGAATGGAGAGATGATATCTGTACCATAAGCTTGTTTAGCTTTTAATAGCTTCTTACGTTGTTCCTCTAGTTTTTCAAAGAACAACACTGGTACATTAGCTTCACTTCTGAATATTTTTTCTATTCGATCAATTTTTTCAAGAAACTTTTGTATTCTAATTGAGAATTCAGCTTCATATCTTGGTTTGTCATATTCTGTGTCAAAAAACTCTTTGAATAACTTAGCTAAATCTTCATATTTTGGAATATATCCTATTGGTGTTTCAATTGCGTCATATTCATTATGAACCCTACCTTCAGCCCATAGTAGCCATATCTTCTTATCAAGTATTTCGTCGTAATATTTTCCTTTTTTGTCTTTTAGGAAATAATTTGTAGAAAATATTTTTGGACATTTATCTGAAGCGATTCTTTTTCCAAATTCAAAATGAGCTTCAAGATACTCTCCTAATGGTACAACTATGAAATCCAAGTTTGCCATAGGTTGATGTTTTCTAATTCCTGCTCTTCCTAAGGTTGCTGATGTAGTTTCTGATTCTATTGAAGCTCCAATATAAACACCATGGTCCCAGCTGAAAGATTCATAAACTGGTATTGATGTATCACTATCTCTTCCTCCATAAACTATTGCAGATACTTCTACACCCTCTGGGTCATGCAACGCTTCATCAACATTCTCTAGTTCTTCTAATCTGAGTGTATATCTAGCATTAGGATGAGAGATCTTAAGCTCTTTTCCCTCTTCATCACAACACATACCTGCTAGCCATTCACCTAGCTTAGAAGAAGTCCAGTTAATTCCTCTATCTGGGATAGTTGTTTGTTTTCCCATACCCAACCAATATGTATGCCCTTCTGAAACCAATACATTTGAGAAAATTGTTTCTCTTGGCGTTTTCAAGCTGTTATAGATAACAGGATCGTTTTTTGGACTAACATCTTTAATGATTCCAAAAATACCTCTTTCGATGTTAACTGCTCTTACTTCACCTTCTTCACAGATTCTTAGGAATGCAATATCGTCTCCAACAATAGTATTTCCTGGAATCATTGCTGTACTTGTTTTTCCGCAAGCACTTGGAAAAGCTCCTAGGAAGTAAGTCTTTCTACTTCTATCTAGAGACCAGACTGCACTAATGAACATGTGTTCTGTTAACCAATTCTCATGAATTGCTTTGTTAATTGCTAAACGGAGAGCAAGTTTTTTCAGACCTAAACTATTTCCTGCATACTGATTGTTTACTGTAAGAACACGGTTTTCTACTAAATCAATGTATATTCTTCTTTTGTCTACACTTTTAGTTACATGTTTTTCAGTTAATTCTCCAGCAGAATGGATGAAATAAAAGAAATCTTCTGAGCCTTCTAGTCTTTTGAATTCTTCATATCCCTGTCTATATAACAAATCTTCAGAGTGTGCTACGTAACCAGAATCAGTTATTTGCAAAGCACATAGAGAGAATCGAGAGTTAGTTGGACCTAAACTGAAAAATCTAATGATAGCAGTTTTCCCCTTCATTACTCCATCCATTATCTCCATAACTTCTTCTAATCCCTCATCACGATCAATTGTATTGATGTGTTTACCATATTTTTCTTTTTCTTTAAAAGGAACCAATAACCTGGTATTTTTTTTATCTCTTGCTTGATCATAATATCCATCAAAATGTACTGTATGACCTTCTATAGCCAGTTCAATTTCCTCTTTATTGTCAACAGACATTTGACGAACAAATGCAATATCTTCTGGTGAGTCATCAATAACTGTTGCCTTTTCTGGCTTACATAGGGTTAGATACTTATCAATTACTTTTTCGACCTTAGGATTCTTTAGAGCTTTAATTTTCTCTAAATCCTTTTCATTAATCCACTTTTTGAGATTCATCTAAAGTAGTCTCCTGAAATATACATATTATATGAATCACTTTCGATAAATGAGTGTTATAAATCTGTCAGTATGACAACAAATCTATAAGACTAATTGTAAGGAAAAATAGTTCTATTTATCTTTGAATAATTCTTTATACAGTTTCATGGAATGAGTTATACTCTTGAATGCTTCCTGTTTTTTATCCCATCCAATTACTTCGACTTTCTTACCGTGCTCTAAACCTTTGTACGTTCTAAAAAACTCAGAAATTTCTTCTAATGTGTGTGGATAAACATCATCTAAATTATAGACTCCATGATAGAAAGGATCTTTCGTAGCTACTGCTAGTATTTTATCATCATATCCCTTTTCATCCTTCATTCTCAATATTCCTATTGGTCGAGCTGATAAAACACAACCAGTAAAAGTTGGTTCGGAGATTAATACAAGAACATCTAGAGCATCACCATCCTCAAAGTAAGTCTGAGGTATTAATCCATAATCACCAGGAAAGTGGACTGAAGAATGCAAGACTCTATCCAAATATAATATACCATCCTTTCCTAGCTCATACTTGTTCTTACTATCTTTAGGATTTTCAATTATTGCATAAATTTCTTCAGGAGGATTAGGTCCTGTTTCAATTCTGTGCCAAAGGGATTCTTCTTTTTTCATTATCCTCTTTTGAATTGAAGCAGAACAAAAATAAAAACCTTACCAAAGACGAAAAATGGTTAGAAACTGTATGTCACTTTCTTTCTTTAGGTGTTTAATAGCTTCCTTCTACTATTATGGTGACCCTTTCCTAAGAGTGAGTGATGATGTACAAAGAAAAATACGATCCTAACGAAGGAGACGATTCTGTTTTGCCACCTTTGTGGAGACCATAAAACAAACCAAAGTCTCCCCTTTCCCCTTTTTAAACTGCAATTAAACTGCAATTTCGAAAATGGTTCTTAAATAGAATGGATGTTTTATTCAGTTTGCTGGTGACCTACTTTATGGAAGATAAGGTTAAGGAAATTGATACCATTAATTCTAAAGAATCTATGTCATTATTCATAGACCGATTTAGAGTTCTTGCTTCCAATAATCGAAACAATGAGAATATTTTGGATTTAATTAGTAAAGCTATACAGAAATGCAATCAGCTTGATGACCAGAAATCATTGGTTAAACTATATGAAATCAAAGTATCTCAAATTGAGCATTTACAAGAAAAACAACAAGATATTAGTCGATTAGTTCGTCAGATGAAAGATATATCGAAGAAAATTAATTATCTAGGAGGTTTAGCACTTGCATATAATATTGAATGGTATATAGAAAAATACAATGGGAGAATAGAAAGAAGCCTAAAAGCTCTCGAAATCTCAATGAACTATGTATCTCAATATTTGAATTCTGAAGAATATGAATACTATGTTTGCAATTATTCCTTTGCCGTTGAAAATTGGTTATCAAAACGTGATGTAGAATCTTCACTTATTTTAGAAAAATGTGCAAATTATTTCCACAGAAGTGGTTTTTACAGAAGTTTCACTCAATGTCTTTCCCTTTTAATGATGATATATCAACAAACACAAAATAAAAAAAATTCAATGGAACTAATTAGAGAAATCTTCAATAGAGGTGATTTTTTGTATAAAATCCCCAAAGATGTCCAATCAATTATACATTACTTTATAGGTGTCACTCATGAGTTAAATTTCAATCTTAAAGAAGCAACAACACATTTATCAGAATCTAAAAGCAAACTAGAACCCCTTTACAAAGAAGATATGTACTCAGGATATTATTTGATAACTCTTTCTTATCTCACTGCTACCTATGCTCTTCAAGGTAAACTAGAACTAGCTCTCAAACAAGTGAGAGAAGTAGATGCATTGATAGAAGAAGGAATTGTAACAAAAAATCTAGACTCTTTCAGTAAAGGGCAAATAATACATAATTTCGATCTGACAATATTCTACATCAAATCTAGATTACAAGGGTTTCATATAGAAGAACTACAAGAATTATTACAAACCATTCTTACTAACATTAGCAAATACTACAGCAATGCGATTTTCTTTAGTGAGCTTCTTTTGAATGCTAACCTTACCAATGAACAACTGATAGAAATAAAAAATTTGAACAATCCCAGTACTAAGAGGGTTGGACACATCATCAATTTCCTTATTGAAAAAGCAACTCATACTGAAGAAAAACAAATCATAAATTTAATCTCCGCCCTAAAGAGGAAACCTGTTGAGGAAAGAATGACCTTTGCAGAGAAGGCTTTTGCAGATTTATTAGCAGCACAGGAATATTATAAATTAAATAGGTTTACAGATATCTATCCACTCTTAAAGAAATATGAAAACCAGCTCCATCGTATCGAAGTTCTTGAATTACGTGTCTTCATGGAAGCTTTCATCCAAATTGGTGCTTACAAGAACGGTGATCCATTAGGACCCGCTCTACAATACATGGCTATCAAAAAATGTAAAAATTATGGATTTAGTAGATTAGAAAATAGACTTATAGATTACTTGCAAATGCAAAAAGATTCTATTAAAATGATTTGATAATCTGGGAAAAAGTTTCTTGTAAACTCAAATTAGCTGACAAGAACTCTCCTAGAATCTGACGAACCGATCTCTATTTTACCTAACTACGCTTGAGCAATTAGTGATTGTGGGCTAAACATCTCGCCGAAGCTCGACGCGTACACCCCAATTCTATCAAACGGATCTTCTTTCCGCGCTCTCGTCTGTACCGAAGGTTACTGTCACCAGGCCCCTTTGTAGTGATACAGAGTGGGCGATTCGTTTCGAGAGACGCTTCGAGCGTAGATGCATTCCGCTCTTATCGTCGAGGGCTTAGCTACCCGGCGATGCCCGTAAGGACAACCGGTACACCAGAGGCCCCAGCCGCCTGTTCCTCTCGTACTGTGGAGACTTTACTCTCAATCACCCGTCAGCACCATCAGATAGAATCCAACCTGTTTTGCGTGAATTTAAGCCCGAGTATTCCGCGCTGGTAGAAGGGATTCCCTTTCGGGGTTTACAACTATCCAGAACTTTACCATACTTGGATGGAGTTGAGTTGAAGCATTTTCATACTTCTACCTAACTCCATTACAGCTTAAATCCATCTCACAACGGTCTAAACCCAGCTCACGTTCCCTTTTAATGGGCGTACAACCCCACTCTTGGCGGCTTAATCACCACCAAGCTAGGAAGAGCCGACATCGAGGTAGCAAGCCGTGAGGTCGATGTGAACTCTTACCCACGACAACTCTGTTCAGGGCTGCGCTTGCGCACAACATATACACATCGGCTTTAGGATCTTAGTTGTCACCTGGTATTACGACTAGGTAGTTACTTGATCCTTCACCTATCTTTTAGTCCTCACGCTTATTTTGGCTCTCCATCTTTCTCTAGGGATTTAACTATATCTTATGGATTAATTGACAGAAATTAGATTCACTCTGCTCAAGTTTTGTAGCCTTAAATGGCGAAAACTTTCTTTCCTCACAACATTGGAAGAAGACAGAAGCCTTGCTTAATTCACTTTAAATCTATTCTGCCTCAGAAAAGATGGAATTATCAATATAAGCGTTATAGACAGAGAGCACTTCTATTCGTGATACTTCAAGAAGCGCAGTTACCCCTGGAGTAACTTTTCTGCCACCTCCGCCGCCTACTAATGGCACTGCGAAGGATCGCTAGGCCCTGCGTTAACATCTGCGAACCTTATTGGTTAGTTCACAGTCAACCGAGCTTTTGCCCTTGCACTCTTCACCGGATTTCTGTCCCGGTTGAGCTCGGCTTTGGGCCCTCTTGATATCTTTTCAAGAGGCTACCGCCCCAGTGAAACTGCCAGGCAGGGGGTGTCCCCCTCGCGAGAGGTAAGTCGTACCAATGCACAAAGTCAGTATTTCAAGTTCGACTACTCCATATCCCGGAGAATATAGTATTAACGTCTCCTGACTATTCTATGTATGTACACCAATACAACAGCCCCTGACAGCAGTAAAGCTTCACAGGGTCTTCTCTTCCCGATGGTGCGCTCCAGACTGTTCGCTGGACTGTGGGTTCAGTAGGCTTAGGGTGGAGACAGTGGGCACCTCGTTGGTCCCTTCATGGACGTCTGTAATTAGCAGACAAGGCATTTGCCTACCTTAAGAAGCTCATAGTTAGCTCCGGCGTTTACTGGGTCTTAGCCTGGTTGAACCCAGGTTTCAATCACCAGCACCGGCCAGGATTCACTAACTGTACTAAGGCTTTCGCCCTTGCAGTTAGCTATGTTTTTATTAAACAGTCGGGTGCCCC
>JAUVXV010000003.1 GCA_030603365.1 Candidatus Heimdallarchaeota archaeon | reverse complement strand
GAACGATGACGGAGATGTCAGCTGAAAATGAAATATGAGGTTGAAGACAAGTGCTCAGGATTCATTCAGCCTTTAGTCCTGTTAGTAGAACCAACTCATCCCACAACCTTTTTCCTAATACCTCGTCATTCATTGCCTTATCAGGTTTTTTGACGCGTTTATCCAGTTTGAACAAGGCTCCATTGATTGTACTACGATCTCGATACGAAAGCATCAGATCTGCAATAGGTTCACCCGCGACTGAAGGTGGCTTTGCAAGGAGTACTGTCATTATCCGCCAGAAAAGACCCAAAAGTCCGGATGGCCACCTTTTTGCCAACTCCGGATCTGATTTATCGATGATGAACGTAGGTTTGAATGCTACAGAGGAGATCCTTCCAGCATATCGTCGAGTCAACTCCGCAGCGATTACCCGGTTGCATGTCTTGGTCCTGTGGTATGCAATTTCTGTCTTGTGAATTCTGATGCTTTCAAGATCATCCCAGTCGATTTCTTTATAGAATGGTGCAACCACATGAAGGACCAATCCGTTTGATTGCTGCATCCTCTTTAACAACAGATGGGTGAACAAAAACGGCCCCATCACGTTTATAGCAAACATCATCTCATGACCGCTAGGCAGGATGTTCGGACCATTTTGGATAAGGGCTCCAACAGAGAGTATCAGACCATCTATTATCGGGAATCGGTTCAAAGCCTCAGCTGCAGCGTGTTTCACAGATTCCATATCAGAGAAATCGACCACCAGTATGGTAATGTCTGTATCCTGATAATCGATCTGTGCTTCAGATAAAGCAATACGGATACGATCCACCTTGGCTTTTAATGTGTCAGGATAACGCCCAAGCAAAACAACTCTAGCACCACGTTTTGCTAAAGCAACTGCAGCACCTCCCCCAATGTTTCCAGTTGCTCCAGCAATCAGTATTGTCTGTTTATTCGTCACTTTTACAATCTCCTTTTTAGTGATGTGAATTTAGGATGTAGGAAGTTATGTAAACACATATAAATAATTATTCCATGATAACCTACATAAAATCAATAAATTTTAATAGTCTCTTTTCTCAAAAAAAGTTATGAAGAAGAAGAACATCATTAAATTTACAGAATCAGTATGGGATTATACTCCAAGTGAAACTTCTTCTCACACTTCTTTCATTAAAATGGATAAATACCTTATAATGGTAGATACTGGAATGGATCCCTCTACAACTAAGAAAATAAGAGAGTTTGCTGAATCAGAAACTGGTTTGAAATTTAAGTATGTAATCATTACTCATTATCATGGAGATCACACTTTTGGAACAAATGTGTTCAAAGATTGTGATATCATTTCAACAAGAAGTACTAAAAAAATTCTTGAACAAAAAATTGAGGGGGATTATAAAGATAAAGAAATTGTTCTACCTAACATCACCTTTGATGGTCAGTATGAAATAAAGGGAGAGTTCAAAACAGTAAAAATCATAGAAACACACGGACATACTCAAGGTAGCGCGTTTGTTCATATTCCCGAAGAAAATGTTATTTTCACAGGTAATCTATTATTTGCTGATATGTTTCCTTTTGCTGGAGATGAAACAGTTAATCCTTATCTCTGGGTTGATGCATTTCAGAAGATGATTGATTTAAATCCAAATATCGTAATTCCAGGTCATGGTCATATTGGATCAATTAAAAATTTAATAGAAGGACAAGAAAAGATTTCAGAAATGATAAAATTTATTGAGACTTCATACAAGCAAAAGTTAACAAAAGAGGAAATGATGAATTCAAAGCAATTACCTGACTTCACAAAAGATGCAAATGATAGTTGGCTTAAGATGACTATTGAAGCATTTTATAATGTAGTTGAAGAGAAATACAATCTGCTAAAGGAAATCTAGCTTCGCTTATAATATCAATTTGAAAATTCTATGATTGTGTTTTTCGTAATTTAGATAATAAAAAGATATAATTCTAAAGTTTTAAATTCTTTAAATATCTGATTATCTATGAAGTTGTAAGCTTCGAATAAATGCTAGAGGTACCAAGATGCAAGAAGTTATCAAAGAACTTCAATTAGATCTACCCAAAGCCTGCATGGATATTGAGGATTTCATTAGAAAAATACTGCAGAAGATGAATAAAGACGGGGCAGTTGTTGGTGTAAGCGGAGGATTAGATTCAGCTGTAACAGCAACTCTAACTGTTCGAAGCCTAGGGAAAGAAAATGTACACTTATTTAACATGCCTGAAAGAGATAGTAAACCTATTCACAAAAGACATGCAAAAGAATTAGCTAATTTTCTTGGAGTAAAATTAAGAAAAAAATCTATTACACCTATCGTAAGAGCTGTCAAAGGTTACAAATTACTTCCTATCAGATTTATTCCTAGTAGGAGGTTGAGAGGTTTGTTAGTAAAGTATGGAAGGTCTAAGCTGATTTCCAAAGAAGAAAGCAATCTACTTGAAAACAGGTTGCAACCTAAAGCGGGCTCATGGATAGCCAGAGGTAATGCATATCTTGTCACAAAACATAGAACAAGAATGATAGTATTATATCAATATGCAGATGTTAACAATCTAATGGTTGTAGGTGCAGCTAACCGAACAGAATGGCTTACTGGCACTTTTACTAAATGGGGAATAGACCATTGTTCTGACATGATGCCTTTATTACATATCTATCGAAGTCAACTGGAACAAATAGCAGAGTATCTTGAAATTCCTGATTGTATAAGATTAAAATATGCCGATCCTGATATAATTCCAGGAATAGACAATAAAGAAGAGCTTCTAGGAAGTTTTACACTAGTTGATCAAGTTCTAGTAGCTAGCGAAAACGGACAACCAGTATCGGAGCTTTATGATGTTTATGGTCAGAAAAATGTTGAAAAAGTACTTACCCTGAAGAAATTATCTGCTCAAATGAGAGAATCACCTTATCACATTTTGGCTAGATAATAACAGATAATTGGACCTTCTGAGTACGTTATAATCTTTCAACATTAGCTTTATAATTGTTCAAAGTTACCAATCATA
This sequence comes from Candidatus Heimdallarchaeota archaeon, assembly GCA_030603365.1. Lineage (GTDB taxonomy): Archaea > Asgardarchaeota > Heimdallarchaeia > Heimdallarchaeales > Heimdallarchaeaceae > UBA460. The sequence continues at coordinate 362,469 of JAUVXV010000003.1, read as the reverse complement.
CTATGAAAACAAAGAATATTCTTCAACTCACTCATTCTGTTTGGGATTATTCACCAAGTGAAACATCATCTCATATGTCTTTCATAGAACTTGATACATTTCTTATTATGGTAGACACAGGAATGGATCCAGCAAAGACGAAAATAATGAGAGAATTTGCTGAAACTAAGACAGGAAAGAATTTCAAGTATGTTCTTATCACTCATCATCATGGAGATCACACTTTCGGAACGAATATATTCAAAGACTGTGATATAATTTCTTCAAAAAGTGCAAAAAAAATACTAGAAAAGAAGGTTCAAGGAGATTATAAAGATAAAGAGATAGTTCTACCTAATATTACATTTGAGGGAGAATACGAAATAGTAGATGGGTCTAGAATAGTGAAGTTTATTGAAACTAATGGACACACTCAAGGAAGTTCTTTTGTTTATCTTCCTGATGAAAATGTTGTACTCACTGGAGACTTACTCTTTGCTGACATGTTTCCTTTTGCTGGTGATCCTTCTGTCAACCCTTACTTGTGGATAGAAGCTTTCCAACAGATGATTGATTTGAAACCAAATATGGTAATTCCAGGTCATGGTCCTATAAGTTCAATAGTTGGGTTAAAAGAAGGTCAAAAACTAATAAAAGAAATGCTGGAATTTATTGAAGGTAAGGTTGAACAGAATTGTTCTGTAAAGGAGATACTGCAATCTGATGATTTACCTGATTTCACCAAAGAAGCATTTGAAGGATGGCTTAAGATGACGGTTGAAGCATTCTATAAAGTTGTAGAAGAAAAATAAAGAATGTTAGGTTAAGATTAAGTATTACCTGTACAGTTCCTATTCTTTTCTCTATATTTTTTTAAAATTATAAATACTATAAAACAGATTAAACATATTAGATTAAAGTACCAAAACTCTTTTGATAAAAAGTCAAATAATAGACCTACTATCCCTACTTTAGGTAATCTTAAGATATAACTACCTAAACTGATTAGTGATACAAAAGCTATATAACCAATTCCTAATAGTAGATATCTTTTCCAATATTTTATCTCATTAATTTTCCTTCTTTCTTTATCCTTATTGATAATTCTAGGAAAGAAAAATCCTGTGGATGATCTGTATTGGTGGAATTTCTCCCCAAATTTTTTTGCAAGTTTCTTATCCTCAAAATCTGACAAAATGATTAAAACAAGTGAAAAGAATGACCAAGATACAATTTCTCCAATTCTGATAAATTCATCTATGGACCATGGTATATAGAGAGAGATACATAGTGACATTAGAATTAATCCTAAATGTTGTGGATGTCTCATGTATTTATACGGACCAGTTTGTACTAAACCAGTTTTGTTCAATCTAGCTTTAGCTATTAGGATAACTCCCCATAAAAACAAATACAATCCAATTCCGAAAATTAAGAATTCAATAACAATAAGAGTAATCATGGTATCATTTGTTGAAATAACACCTAACAACCAATCTTTCTGACCTAAATATGCAAAGATCCACCATGAGGTAAATGCAGCAGGAAACATCCATACCATTGCAAATAAAATCCCTGCAATAATGGGGGAATATAGCCATACTAATGTTGGAATTAACAGAATGATTTCAATAACTTTTGACATTTTACTTTGTGTTTCATTCTTCATGCCAACCTTAGGTTTCAAACACTAAAGAAAGTCATTGTGTATTTTTGAACACATTTCAATTAACTAAGTAATTTGATGGTTCTGCTTGAGTCTGAATCAATAGGGGAAGGGGAATTTTTTAAAAAATATCGCTCAATGTTTAAAGCAATGAAAAGAAACTTGAAGACATCTAAACCTTTTAGACCTCATATACCAGGATACGGAATTTCTGAAAAGAATGAAGGGCTATTAAGTTGGGATATTGTAGATGAATGATTGGAGGAATCAAGGAATTATTGGATCAGTACCACAAAATCTGATTTCTAAACCTCATGCTAGACCAGTTTGGGGAATATGGTTAGATAATTTTCTCTACTTTGGTGGTGGTAGTAATACAAGTACATCTAGAAATCTTCTTGAAAATCATGAAATAACAGCTCATCATGAAGCTACTGCTTTATCTTCCTCTTCTTCCTCTTCAATTTCAGTTTCTTCGAATAATTCTTCAATAATTTCGTTTCTTAGTTGATACATAACTTCGTAGGTTTTCTCAACTATTTCAGAAACTAAATCAGCGAGTTTTGTTTTAGCATCTTTTGTCACAACTCTTGCTATTTTTTCACCTATGATGAACTTCTGGACTTCTGTGATTTCTTCTGATATATCTTCAGGTATCAAGTCTTTTATTTTTTCATTAACTGAATTCTGTATCTGCTCCACTATTGACTTTAGTTTTTCTTCGACGATTAATTCTCCTAATCCATCGAAAATCTCCTCTTCAATCTCTTCCATCACTTCATTGTAAATGGTTTCTGCTAGCTCTGTCATTTTACCACATGATTTACAATATTTTTTGTATAAAAAATCTTTTCATCTATTCTTGAGATTGATAAGGACAAATAATAGACTTCAGAGCAGAGTAGAAAATCTATTAAGTGTGTTAAACTAGCGAAATTGATTATAATGGTAAGTTTTGAACAAATTTCTGATTCCGTTTGGGCACATACTGAAGGAAAAACTTTCTGACATGTATCATTTGTCAAACTTGAGAAATATTTAGCTTTTATTGATTCAGGTTATTTTCCTAAGCTTATTGAAATAGCAAGAAAGAACGCAGAAGAAATGACAGGATTGCCAGTAAAATATTTGTTTACTACTCATCACCACTCAGACCATATCTTAGGAAACCAAGCATTTGAAGATTGTTAGATAATTGCTGCAAAACCAGTTTTGGAGATAATAGAAGAAATTCTGAAAACTAGATGGATCGATGATTTTCTTGATAATTTTCGAAAAGAGAATCAAGAAGATTTCTCATACCAAGAATTATCAGTACTTGGTTTTTAATCTTTGTTCCAATTCGGTATATTGTTTAAAGATTTCTTCTGAAATGATGACATATTTTTATACTTAAATCATTAAACGAGTTTGTTATGGGAACTAGATTAGAATCTGCTGGAGTTAAAATAAATAAGTTAGGATTAGGTATTGAGCATTTTGCCCGTGGTTCAAGACAGCCAGGCATTTCTAGAGATGAAAACTCTGAAATGATAATCAAAGAAGCTTTCAAAAGGGGTATAACTCACTATGACCTTGTGTTTAATCTTCCTTATTTCTTCGAAGTTTTCAAACAATTCTTAAAGAATAAACGAGAAAAAGTAACTTTTACAACTCATCTTGGAAGTTATTATGATGAAAAGAAAAATGGTCATGTCAAAACTCGTTCTTTAAAGAAAATTCAGTTTACATATGAGGACATGCTAGAAAGATTAGATGTTGATTATGCAGATATAGCACTTGTCCAATTTGTAACTCACTATGAAGATTATGAAAAGATGGTTAAAAATGGAGTTTTAGACTATGCTCAAAAGTTAAAAAATGAAGGTAAAACAAAAGCTGTAGGGCTTAGTGCGCACAAACCTGACCTTCTTCTGAAGATAATAGACAAATGTGACTTAGATGTCATCATGCTCCCCATTAATTTTGCCACAGGGGTTCTTCCGTCAACAAGAAAACTTCTAGATGTATGCAAAAAAGCAGGAATAGTTGTAATAGCAATTAAAAATCTAATGAAGGGTAAAGTATTCACAACCAACAAAACCAACTATTCACCTTACTACTGTGATGGTAATAAAATCTCATTGAAACTTGAGAAAGCAGCTACTCCAGCCGATTGTATCAATTATGCTTTGAATCTTGGAGTTGATAGTGTTGTTTTCGGAGTTAAAAATGTAGATGAGCTTCAAGCAAATATGGATTCTTTTACAGCTTTTAAAGACACAAAGAATTTCACACATTTCGAAGAAGTATTTGGGGAAGCAATTAGCAAGTGCTAATAATTTATATTAAAAAAATAAAAAAAAGCAGGAAATCTTTAGTTGTTTCCGCTTGTCCTTTTGGATTTATTATTTTGGAGGTCCTTGTGCTTTCATTCTTTCTAGGAATTTCTTGTTAGGTCCAAGGAATAGTTTTAGGAATATTAGCAAAAATACAATGATGATTATTGCTAATATCCATGCTTTCCAGTAAGCACCCCAAAATTCTACCAAATTCCATGAAGCTGCCCACGCCTGTTCAGCAGTTGCAGGAGTTAAAACTAGGAGATTAAAGAATGGCACTAATAATGATATAGGAGCGACAATCATTGTGTCTACTAAGAAACCCCAAATCCAGAACTTCAATGATTTCTTTGAAAACATAAGTTCTCTTGGAGTTGATGCTCTGAAATCTGCTCTAAAATCATATTGTACCATACTCATTGTTACAGGTCCTATTATGAAAACAAAACAGAACCATGCAATGATAAATGAGACTAAAAAGCCCCATCCTAGATATTGGAAGTATAATCCAGCTGCATTAGGATCAGCCCAAATACCCCTTATGGCAAAAGTTATAGCGGTAACAATTGCGGTCATTAGAAAGGCGAACCAGAATACTAACCATTCAGCAAAATAGGTATTAGCCATAAACTTACCTTTTGCACCGTTTGCAAAGATAGATCCTCGTCCTTTTGTTTGAAAATGGAAATAGTCCCAAGGCCATTTAAATCCTTTTTTTTCTTGATCAGTCATTTGAATCACTTTAGATTTTCTTGTGGATGTAAATTTTTTAGTGAGTATGCCATTTCATGAAGATGTATCAGTAGGTATTGGATTAAATTTCCAATAGTCATAAGGAGTTTCTGGAAGTTGTGGTTTAGTCATATAATTAACATCCTTTAGCAGTCTTTAAGAAATCTTGATTTATAGATGTAATAGATATCATATTTATCAATCGTTTTCCTCACATATGGAAATTCTCAGTTTGACAGCTAGGACATAATAAAAAATCACATCTATAAAAGATTTTAGAGTACGGTATTTCTTATTATTTGAAATAAAAATTATAGAAACTTGTATTTTAATTTCATCTAATTTTATGAGAAAAAAATCAACTAAAGACATTATCTATTTCTTCAAGAATAATTCTACCAAAAGCTTCACTATGAGTGTCATCTTTGAATGGAACAGGTCTATATTTAGATCCTGGGATAAATTTCACAATCTTTTTTATTGATTCAGTATCATGTTCAGGATCATCTTGAGCACCAACAATAATCACTGGAGAGTTTATTTTGTTGACTGATTCCTTTGTCATCTCATAATCTGGCATAAATGATTCTAATTTCCTCATCCATTTCAGAGAGCTCTTTTGAAACATTCTACTTAATGTATGAATTCTGCTTCTTCCTGATTCTTTATCTCTTCTAAACTTATACATGTAAATAAGATAAATGAATGGTTTCAACGAAATCACCATCCAGTGAGGGAAAATTGTTGAAAGAATTTTAGGTTTCTTATTTTCCTTATATGAGATTTGCGGAGAGGAGTGAACTGAAAGAAAAGGTCGAAAATCGTGGTTATTCATAGCTTCAAGCACACCTACTGAAGCAATAGATGAACCAGCAATAACGCATTTCTTCAAATCCAGTTTTAATTCTTCAAAAGCTAAGATAAAATCTTCTCCTAAAGTCTCTATATCATAGATTACTTTGTTAGGAGGGAATGAAGAAAACTCCTTTTCTCTTGTTTCTATAAATATTATATTGTGGTTTTTTCTTAGGATTTTAATTGATTCTCTCCAAAGAAAAATGTATGATATATAACCTGAGTAGTAGACAATATTCTTGGTATCTTTGGTTGGTTTTTCAGCAGAAAGAAACAATACACGTAATTTTGCACCATTTGATAACTCTATGAACTTCTTTTCTGCTTCGTTTTCAAGGTAATATTCATTCTCAGGACGATGAACCATGCTATGGAATTTTTAGTCTGTTATATGTGTGTTTTTGTCTTTAATTAGTCTAATTTTGGATAGGCTACCAAGCTGTTTGAAGAAGAAAAAATTTAATTCCAGAATTAGTTTAAATCCTTTACTACTTCTTCTGGTAAGTAAACATCAAATTCGCAGATAGAATCTCCATTAAGCACAGTTTTCACAGTTTTCACATCTATTGGTTGATCCAAAACTATTTCCCAATAGTTCTTGTAATAACCACCACTACAATTACAGAAAACATTAGGTATTTCATCTACAGTGCCATCAAGGATTGCTTCCTTGACCCAAGGACAATGACAATAATGGTAGGCTTTCATTTTCTCATCTTTTGCATGTAGATATTCTATAGTTTCATGAGGAATTTTTTCAACTGTTAGAATATTTCCTTTTCTAACTCCTCCTTCAATACTTGCTGTATTTTTTGCAAATTCTACGACTTCATTGTTTATCTCTTGAGTGAAGAATAGTGTACCTTCGTCTCTATGTTTCTCTAGATTTTCAATGAATCTTTCTCGCTTTTGTTCTAAGAACTCATCAATGTTCTTTGAATTAAGAAACTTTTCTCTATCAGGTTTTCTCCACTCATAATAAGGATCTCTTAAACCTTTGGCTAGAAAATTCTCACAGGTTTTAGCATCTACTTTAGATTCAAATCGTGAAATTAATTTCTTTGTATAGTCTGGTTTCAACTTGGGGTCTATTCCTAAAGGAGGAACTTCCATATCCTCAAAAACCTCATTTCTAAAGTCCTTACCAAACTCTTCCTCTAAACGTTTATAGAGATTTGACATAACTTCACTGCCATCAGTAACTTCTCTTCCCAACTTGATTAAGTTACGATTGTTAATAAATTGACCATAAGCTGCGAATACTCCAAAGGTAAGTCCTGTGTTTCTCCCTTGATCTATTAGTAACTTAGAAAAATCATAGAAATCATCTGAATTTGTATCAGAAACTTTCTTGTTTTTGTTTTCCATGAAGTTATAATAATCTGTAAGCACTTTCATTGCTTCGTCGATATTTTCTGGAGTATTTTCTTTATCTATTAGTCTTTGTTTAAAAAGTTCTAAATCTTCCATTTTACCACACATTTCTTTTCGTTAAGACACTTAAAAGAAATACCTATAAAAAGCTGAAATATGATAAAATTGCGTTGAAAGCTAAGATTGTTTAAGGATTCTTCTTCTTGTCTTTCCCATCTTCTTCCTCTTTTATTAAAAAAGAATATAATGAAAAAACTATAAACTTTTCCAGAGTTTAATTGAATTTTATTAATATGTGCGGGGTTCTTACACAAAAAAGATTTTAGTAAGATAGCGTTTAAAACTATTTAATGAAAGAGCATTCTTCAGACTCATTGAAACAATCAAAAGATATCAAGAAGTACATGGATTTTCATCATAATAGACCTTTATGGAAAAGAATTAGGGAGAATGTAATTATTTTCGGAATTCTCAATCTTATATGGTTCTTACTTAGAACTGGTAAGAAACCTACTAGATTTGCATATCCATGTCAGCAAGTAGCCTTAAACAATGTTTCTGCGAGTGCAAGTTCTGTGTTAGCAACACTATCATTTTCTGTTATACTAGTCAAATTAAGAAAACTTTCTAGTTTTGGAAAAATAGCTGCATTAGGGTTGCTCATTTTAACTCCCATTACTACCGTTATTATTCTGCAAACAACCGCATCCAGTATTGAAATTGGTATACCAATAGATTCCCAGATTGCTTCTGAACAACCTAGTTCAGACATATATATTGTAAATGGTCGAGATGTTGCTCATATTACAGATCTAATCAATCTAATGGGGAATAATAGTTTGAATTTTTATCAGTCTTCAATAGTAGAAAATAACACAGGTCCAGATGGTCTTATTGCATCAACTGATGTAGTTCTAATAAAGAATAATTGTCAATGGGGTAAACGTGGGGGAACAAACACAGATCTTTTGAAGGAACTTATTCAAGCCATTATCGATCATCCTGATGGCTTTACAGGAGAAATTGTTGTTGCAGACAATGGTCAGGGAAGAGGGAGTATGGACTGGGGGGAGAGTAACGCAGAAGATCATTCTCAATCTACCCAAGTTGCAGTAGATGCTTTTTCAGCTGAAAACCAGGTTTCAACTTATCTCTGGGATGATATTATGAGTATCCAAGTTGATGAATATTCAGTAGGAGACATGGATGATGGGTATGTTCTGAATTCCACTACTGATGCAGAAACAGAAATAACTGTTACTTATCCAAAATTCGAAACAGATTATGGTACTAAAATTAGCTTCAAACATGGAATTTGGAATGGTTCTCACTATGAACAAAGATTAAAAGTCATCAATATGCCTATTTTGAAATCCCATTCTGGATATGGTGTAACAGCTGCTTTAAAGCATTATATGGGAGTTCAATCTCAACCCCTTGGTCAAGGGCATGATAAGATAGATACAGGGGGAATGGGAACTTTAATGGTTGAATTAGGTCTCCCTACATTAAACATCTTGGATGCGATATGGATTAATGCTAATCCTGAAACTTCATCTTCAGAAGGACCAAGTACTGATTATAAAGAAGCAACAAGAGTCAATATGATATTGGCAAGCCAAGATCCTGTAGCCCTTGATTATTGGGCAGCAAAAAATGTTCTTCTAAAAACATCTGAAGTAATTGGTTATACCGATACTTACTCTTTAGATCCAAATAGTACAGATAGTTCTGGTTTAGAGGAAGCTTTTGGAGTTTGGTTGGATCATACTGAAGAAGAACTTCTTCGTGCTGGATACAATGTTACATCAAATGAAACTAAAATGAATATCTATGCAAACTCTATAATATTGGATGTTGAGATTATTGGAACTGACTATAGTATCTGGATAGTTATTGGATCAATAAGTGGAGGACTAGTGTTAGTTGCAATTACTACCTTAGTATTTCTAAGAGCTAAAGGGTTACTTAAAATAAAAAAATAATGATTCTCAAGAGAACAAAAATTATGGTTTTCTAGCAAAAACCCAATATTGTAATTCATCGCCCCTATCAAGAATTTCATCAAAAATTATCTCAAATCCTGCACTTTTAATCAGGGAAAGTGTTTTTTCAGGTGGATAATTACTCCAAAACATTTCTGCTTTATCGAGGAATACAGAGACATCATCTCCTCCTTCTGGTCCTACACAAAAGAATAGAATGCCTTTAGTTCTTAGCATCCTATGAAAGTTCTGAAAAATTTTGAAATGCTTCTCTTTAGGTACATGAAATAGTGAGTATATAGCTGTTATTCCATTAAAAGAAGTATCAGGAAAATCAAGATCATTCATATCATATAGATGGAAATCTGCTTCTGGAACATTCTGCTTAGCAAGTTCAAGCATTTTCTCTGATATATCAACCCCTGTAACAGAATAACCTTGTTGAACAAGATATCTTGCAACTGGTATTCCCATCCCACACCCCACATCTAGAACTTGAGCATTTTCAGGAAGAAGTTCAACTAGATACTTCAATTCTTGTTCATTATGGAATAGGTTTCTGAACATCTTGAAGTAAGGTGCTACCTTATCATACCCTTTTTTTACAAGATCCTCTTTCTTCATAGTAGATCACTTATTGCTCGTTTAACCTTAGGTTTTCTTATAACACTATCGATAATATATTGAGTAAAGTAAATAAACAGCAAAATTTTCTCTAATTTGTTATGTCTGATTTAATTGAAGAAATAAAAGTATCTCCTAAGTTTCCATTAACTAAGGATGAAAAACAGCTTTTATCTCTGGTTGATGATAATGAAAATGATATCACTGAGCTCCTACAGAAACTAGTACAACTAGATTCAATGAATTTATCTGAAGGTATTTATGTAGATAAAACAGAAATTTTTGAGTTTACCAAAGATTTCATGGACAAGGCTGGATTTAAAACAGAATACTACAAATCCCAGTTTCCAAGTGATAAAAAAGATGAATTTTACTACAATCTAATAGCATTACTTGAAGGAGAATCGCCAGGAAAAGCTTTACAGTTCAATGGTCATCTCGATATTGTACCTTATAATCCTGAGAATTGGGATGAAGATACACCTCCTTTAGGTGGCGTTATCAAAGAAGGTAAGCTCTATGGTAGGGGTTCAATTGATATGAAAGCAGGAGTTGCCTGTCAGATGATGGCAATGAAATTGTTAAAAGAATCTGGAGAGAAAATTAAAGGAAAGCTCCAGATGTGGTTTACTCCTGATGAAGAGACCCACGGTGCATATGGTTCTAAATTTATGCCAAAGAATCACTTTGATGTAGTTAATGCTGATGCTACCATAATCTCTGAACCAAGAATCATGAAACCTCTACAGAGTCCTGGAATTGGTATTGGAGAAAAAGGTCCTCATTGGTTTAAGTTCACTTTTCATGGTGTGGCTGGTCATGGTAGTTGGCCAAAGTGGAAAAGTAATGCAATTAACAAAGCAGTTAGATTTATATCTAAAGCAAATAAGAAATTGAAAATTCCAAAGCTTAAACCTCCTGTTACAAAGAAACAATCTTTGAATATGCTGAAAAATCGTATAGGTGTTTCAGGACTTAAGGAATTCAAGAATTATGTTCCACCAATACTTCCGCTTGACAAAGATAAGAGAAACTCAAAAAATCTTTACAAAACTACTTTCAGCTTCAATCAGATCAAAGCTGGTGTCAAAACTAACGTTATTCCTGACACTTGTGAGTTAGAAGCAGATTTTCGTACTATGCCTGGTTTGAAATCTCAGGAGTTAATTGATGTTATAGTAAAATATTGTTCTAAACTTGGATATAAAATCGAACTTCCCGAGAAATTCAATAACATTCAACACAGCAAATCCAAGTATAAAGATGAACCTACTGATATAACTATGTCAATAATAACTATTGGAGAAGGATCTGCAACTAATCCTGATTCTGAATTTGGAAAAGTTCTTCGAAATTCTTTTGAAGCAATCTATGAAGTTAGTCCCATCTACTCTTATAGTACAGGATTTTCTGATGGGGGGAATATGAGAGAAGCAGGAATGAAAGATATTTTCATTATCGGTCCAGGTGGAACAGGTGCTCATAATGCAAATGAGTACGCAGATATTAGCACACTAAAAGACATTACAAAACTGTATTTACTCGTTGCCTATCGATATCTTGAAGCTTAGAACCAAGCTGCACTTCAAAGTAAAAGGAACAGTTCAAATAGTACTCAAGCTTTGGCAAAGTGAATTGTATTGCCAGATGAACAAAATATTCAAGATAGAATAAAACAAATTGTAAACAACCTTCCAGGAGCAGGTATAGTTGAAGGTATTCCTACTCCAAATTGGGAAGAAACAGGGATTATTGGGCAAAAGATGGAAAAATATAATGTCCCTGGAGTTAGTATTGCTGTCGTAAATAACTTTGAAATAGAATGGAGTAAATTCTATGGCATTAGAGATAAAGAATCAAAGGAAAAAATCACTAAAAAGACTTTGTTTGAAGCAGGCTCAACTTCAAAGATGTTTACAGCTTTAGCAGCATTATCCTTAGTTGAAAAAAACTTGATAGATCTTGATGAACCAGTTAATAATTATCTAAAATCCTGGAAGATTCCGGATAACGAATTTACAACAGAAAAACCAGTAACACTAAGACAACTACTAACACACATGTCTGGTATGAATCGTCCTGATTCAATGTTTGGTGTCGAAGAAGGAAAAACTGCAAACATACTCCAAGTCCTTACTGGAGAAGCTCCAGCTTTGAATGATGCTGCTATAATTGATAAAGTTCCAGGCTCAGAGCATCAATATTCTAATATTGCTTTCATTGTTATTGAAAAAATATTACAAGATATTCTGCAGAAAGAAACATCAGAAATAATGAAGGAACTCATTTTCAATCCTGTAGAAATGAAGAATAGCCTAGCTGAATATCCTTTAGTTTCAACAGAAACGGACATTATTCTACCACATGATAAAGATGGAAATGTAAAAGAAACAGGTTATGTCAAAGGCACTTTTGGTTGTGCAGGATTAATATCTACTCCAGAAGACATTGCGAAATTTATTATAGAAATAATGAAAACCTATCAAGGAAAATCAAGTAAAATTATTTCTCAATCAAATCTTAAGGAAATGTTTAAAGCTCAACCTGAATTAGACCCTTCAAAATTCTTTGGTTGGACAGGACAAGGGTTAGGAGTATTTCTAATTGAAGAAGAGGATGATTTATTCTTTACACATCCCGGAACCAACTCACCTGGAGCAGTATGTATGATGATAGGAAATCCAAAAACTGGTCAAGGGCTTGTGATAATGTCTAATGGTATAATGGCAGAGTTATTACACATTGAAATTTTGTTTGCAGTATCAAAAGCATATAATTGGTCTGTCTATAGTTAGATGTTGTATTATCACATTTGTTCGTCATCTAACTCAGATCATATTTGAGTTGTTCCACACAACTAGGATTTTCTTCTTTTAGTTCTCAAGAAATTTACTGTGAAAACAGCTACTAAAACAAAAACTATCACAGACATAACAATAAACGTATTTGAAAAGAATCCTTCATTCCACTGAAGATTATCTCCTTCTGCATAATATGTTTTAATAAAAGCTTCAATAGTCTGACCTGTAATTTTAAGGTTTTTAGTGTCGATATTACTTAGATTATCTGAATGAGTATGATGGAATGTCCAATTACCTGCAATAAAATCAATAGTCAAATCGATTACTGGTATCCCAATCTCATCAAAAGCAACATGGTCATCTGTAATAGACATTTTCTTCGGATTTTCTGGAAAGGCAACTGAATATCCTAGATTTTGACCTAGACCAAAAATAGCTTTATGTAAATCATTATTTGTTCTACTTTCTTGAATGAACTCTAAATCAAAACCACCTACCATATCCAATAAAATAAAACATTCAATTTCTTCTTGTTGAGAGTTATAAAAATCATCGATATTCTCTGTAAAATTCATTGCTCCTTCAGCCCAGTTCCAACCTTCTAAACCATACATTCCTCCAGAATATCCTTGATCCTCTGCATCTAGGAAAAGAAACCAAACTTCACAATCAAGATACTCCTGATACAATTTCAAAACTCTAGCTAGCTCTATTAACACCCCTACCCCTGACGCACCATCATTAGCCCCAGGAATTGGGAGACTTTGATTGAAGTAATCTTTCTCTGCAACGTTTCTTGAATCCCAGTGAGATGCTAGAATAACTATGTTGTCCTTCTCAGTGTTCAGTTTCCCAAGGATGTTTTGACAACTGTAACTAGATTGATTTTCTTTTTGGATTGTAAAATTATGTTGAATTGTTTCATCAACATGTATAGATATTTGATCGTTTATCCACTTAGAACAGTTGAAGTGATCTGAAGTTCCAGGAACACGAAATCCGAAATCAAGCTGTGATTCAATATGATTATATGCTGCAGTTTCGTTAAAGAGAAGTGCATTCTCTTGCAGATATACACTACCATTACTGTCAGAAGGTGTTAACGATGAAACTATGAACAGATTGTCATATAAGGAAAATATTAGGAACAAAACCAAGACACACCGACTTAAAAGAACAACTTTATTGATTTTTATCATTATTAGAATTTTTGTAGCAACCGATTATTAACTTTTGCAAATTCCCTTCCCATGAAGTTTATATATTTCTAAAAAACCACTAATAGAAGTAGAGATACAAAAAAGGTAGTTTAAAAATGCCAAATAATGAAGATTCAGAGTATTTAATTGAACAATTCAAATTAGAAGAAGAATATTTTGACAGCCTTGCTAAACTCATTACAAGTGCTTTTCTTGCCGACGAGACTGCTTTAGAAGAGGGAGCATCAATTACCTTTTCAGAGGAAACTTTCCACACAATTTATGGAGCGCCTTCTATTGATAGAGATCTATTTGTCAGAGCAATTCACAAGCCTTCTGGAAAAATTGTAGGCTTTATTGGTGCAATTCCTCGAAAATTATCTATTGAAGATAAAATATACAAATTCGCAGTCCCTTCGTGGTTATGTGTTCATTCTCATCATCAGAAAAAGGGTTTAGCTAAAGGAATGGGAAAGAAATTATTTGAAATTGGGGATGCAAAAGGTTACGATGGAGCTTTTTCACTTCATGAGCCTGAACAACATGGATTAGATGTATCCACAGCAGTATCTAGAGAGAAGAGTATTCCATTCCAAAGAATTATTACTCTAACTAAATTTGTAATCAAAGCTTTTGATGTAGATAAAGTTGCAACCGTGGTTAGATTAAGATGGTATGAGAAACTAGTATTCAGATTATTTCAGAAATTTAAAACTATCAACTCGGAACAAATCAGGATATTCCAAGAGAAAGATATACCAGATATGTTTGAAATCATCCAAGAGCAAGTAAAGAGAAATCAGTTGTCTATTGTTCCTGAATTGGAAGATCTCAAATGGATGCTTAAGAATCCAAATGTTAATTGTGTTGTTCATGAGGATGAAGAAGGCAGAATAAATGGATTTATGCTTGCTTGGGAATTCCTTCTCGCAGGAATGGGAAATAAAATTCCTTATGGTTGGCTTGATATGGTGCATATTCATCGTTTGAATACTAAAGAAGCAAGTAATTTAGCACACTATTTGTGCCAAACATCTAATGAAAGAGGTTGGTATGGTCTACAAACCCCATATTTTCCTTATTTTGATATGAAGCCTTTGAAAAAAGCAAAGTTCTTTTTCTACGGGAAGAAAATTAATTTAGATGTTTTCAACATGAGAGATGTAAAATTTCCCGAAAAAGTGGAATCATTTTACTTTGACTGGAGATAATGAGGTGATCGAACATGAAGGATATTCTAATTTCTACCTTTAAAACTGCAGAAATAAATTTCTTAATGTCATTCAAAGAGATACTACCTGAATTAATTACTATACAAATCCAAAAAGACACAAATCACATTGCTTGGATAATAGGGCATTGTGTTTCACACTTTGATTTGTATTTATAGATATATACTGGAAATAAATCGCTATCAAAGGAAGAATCGGAATATTATGCTTACGGGGTTGAAAAAAACAAAGTTGTAACTTACCCTTACTCTTTTTCAGATTTAATTGATAAACACTTGCAGATTTCTGATTCATTTTTCAAGAAACTAGAATCACTTCCAAAGGAGAAATTTGACGAAATCCCGCATGATGAAATAGAAGAAAAACTTTCAGATTTGTTAAAACGGATTACTTTGCACATTATGGGACATACTGGTCAGATTGTAATTCTAAGAAGAATGTTTGATAATCCTTTGTGGGCATTTGTAGGTGGAATAGATAAAAAACAGAGAGATGAATTGAGAAAAAATTGGATTCTCTGGTGGAAAGAAAATAAACATAATTATGAATAAAATCTGAGAAGTTTTTCTTTAGATCTTATGATTACAGTTAACAATATATTACTTGATTCAATCAGCACAGTTTCTATATCCAGAATCCAATCAGGCATTTCAGGAGGATCAGACTCTAAAAGCATCCTCCATTCTTCATCATTCATTATTTCATTTTTTGGTACAGTGAATTCGTAATATGAGTAAGTTCCACCTTTTGTTAGGTAAAGATTACCGTCATAATCTTGAACAATGACGTAAATAACCAAAGGATTTCCTACTGCAATTTCCTTAGTGTGTCCAGTAACTAAATCGTCAGTCGAGATATCAGCAATTACTGCCATGGGAGTCAAGCTAGAATCCACATATGATGAACCAGGAATCATATCAACGACAATTTCATACAATCTTTTCCCTGTATAAAGGATATCCTGAAGATCATCTGAAGTAAGCTCTTCATTGTTAAGAATTTTTATGGAAATATCTGTTAAATATTCAAAGACTTCTAAACACCTTTCAATCCTATCTTTCAATCTAGCAGAAATTAATCCTCTAGCATCAAGACCATCCTTTAACATCTCTAGCATACTTACTAATCGTCCATAAATCTCTGGATAAGGTTCCACATACCCATAATCTGGAAAAACAGCAGGACTAACATATCCACTATAACCATAGAGTAAGCTATCATGTTTAAGTTCAGCAAAAGAACCCAAGGTAGTCATGAGCTCTTTATTTATCCAGGCATGATTCAACATAAATCCAGGATATCCCTCACTTGGAGTCTGTAATAGTGGAAATAGTGTATAAATCCACATCCAGTACAGATTTTGCACCCAAACCTCTGAATCTAGACTACCAAATTCATCTCTTAAGTTAAGTATTTGTTCCCCATAGTAAGGATAGGTATCATTTTCTGATTGTAGTAAACCTTCTGCGCGAATGCTTCCTAATACTGAAAAGAAATCTAATGTTTGCGGAAAGTTTCTAGAATCGACGATAGGATGAAGAAGATTTTGGAAAGTATAATAGTCAGGTGTTAATCTTTGACCCATAATTTTAAACGTAATTGGTCTTTCTGGAGAGGGAAAAATGCTTTCCACATTGAGGATATTTTCTCGCTCAATTGCATAATTTCTTGCAAATGAAATTGTCTCTTCAACTAAGGTATTATTTGCTAGTTGATCACTTTGTGGAGACCCAAAACTTACCCAAATATTATACATCTCGAAAGGTGTAAGATCTAAGGTTTGACCAACATAGAATGTGGTTGGTTCGTATATTTGAAACCATAAATCCTGCAAAGAAGAATTATCAAATGATGAACATAATAGTAGTGTCATAAGGGTTTGTTCAACTGCAGATTCAGAGATTAAATATCCCATTCTTCCTGAATACATTAATGCTTGAAAATAGCTTTCCAATGTCTCATTACCTGTATAATGTCCTCTTACTTTATACTGGGCAAAATTCTCTTGATATTCTAGTATTGCTGAAGAAGCTTGTGTTTCTGCAACAATGTTAGCCAATTCTGTATTTACCATGCTTTCTACTTCACTTGGTATTGATGTGGTGTTATCTAGAAGATAGAGTACGACTGTCAAATATGCAATATTCTTTTTGAGCGCTTCTTGAACAATAGGTTCAGTAATTGTTGAGTTTAAGCTAATCTGGTCAGCTCTTAAATTTGTTATTAAATCCTTATATAATTCATAAAGGTACATCAATTCCAATAATTTCAAACTGTCATCATAGAGCCAATGAAATGTATGAAGACATAGATCAGTTGTTATGAAATAGGGATCTGCCTTAAACCACTCATATATTTTATAGATGCTAGTATATCCTTCATCAACTATTGCAAACCCATAGTTTGCTAATGTTTCATACAAACTTGAATCTATACTTAAGCCTTGAAAATCAACATTACTTAGATCTGATTCGATTTTTGAAGGAATTATTGATGGATTATAATCCAAATCTTGTGGTGAATATGTACCGAAATACGTTGAAATGTTTTCACCAACATACTGACTTGCTGCTGAATTATCATATACTCCATAAGACGACACATATCCATTTGAATCTTTGTCTGGGAGAAAAACCACCAGAGGTACGACAATTGCAGTAATAAGCAATATGCTGAGAGTAGGTATAATTATTGAGTATTTTATTTTCATCAAATCACGTTCTCTTCTTTTATTCACATAATTAGACACATAAACTATTATAAGGATTATCTAGTCATTCCAATCATTGTAATAACCTCAATCCTTCCTTGTATCTTAAGAGTCTTGGGAGTAAATGCTAAATATTCAATAACAAAATTACCACTTCTAACCGATGGTTCCAATAATGAAAGAAAAGAAATCTTCATCTCAAGTAAGATGGGATAAAGTAATCAAGAATCAAACTTGGCTAACCATCTCTACAATTGGGTAAAAACCATGTACTTTAGAGGATATTGTAAAGGAATTCAGGAAAATTGAATTATCATTTAGTAGCGGATTTTTCTTTTTCATAAAACTATATTGCAGGCCATTTGAAAGCTCTTGCTAAGAAGAATAGTCTCTTTAGATTTCCAGGATTTGCTTCCTTGAAAGAAGCAGATTGAAATTCAAGAGAGTTAAGTCTTTCTTCAAAATTCTCTATCCTTTTTCTGAAATTCTTGAAATTCTTTAATCTCTTCTGTGTCCATCCAGTTTCAGCTACAGCTACTAATCTAGGTAAAACTTGCCAATCCAACCTTTCAGTATTAGGAACCCACTCTGTCCAAATAGGTGATTCTATCCCTAGTATCTGTTGCTGATTCTCAGTTTTTACTGTTCTTGAGATAGGCTCAAATTTGTATGTTTTTCTTAACGGAGTCATTATATAACTATAATCAAGATAATATCTGAACATATTAGAAACAACTATATCCCCGCCCTTTTCTAGATGCTTTCTAACTTGTTTTTTACCTGTTAACAACCAATGTTGCCCAATTGTGTTTTTGTCAGTCTTTTCATCCAGAATCTCATTCCATCCTATTACTCGTCTACCCTTTGATACAATATATTTTGAAATCCGTTCTGTAAAGTAATCATGTAATTCATCTAGATTTCGTAGATTTTCATCCTTCATTTTCTTCTTACAAACTTCACATTTTTTCCAGTTCTTTTTTGGAACCTCATCACCACCAATATGAATTATTTCTGAAGGAAAGAGAGACAATACTTCATCCAGAACATTTTCCATAAATTCATATGTGAAATCATGCCCTGCACAATAGATATCTTCGAAAATTCCGAACTTAGTTGGTACATTGATTTCCTCTTTTGTACAACTTAGTTCAGGATAAGCTGCAATTGCAGCTGAAGAGTGTCCTGGTACATCTATTTCAGGTATAACTCTAATGAAACGTTCTTCTGCATATTGGATTACTTCTCTGATTTCATCTTGAGTGTAAAATCCTTCATGTGGTTCTCCTCTAGTCTTCTTACTGATCCAGCCACCTATCCTACTATCTTCTCTTTTAGAGCCAATTTCAGTTAGTTTAGGATATTTCTTGATTTCAATTCTCCAACCTTGATCCTCAGTTAGATGCCAATGAAATGTATTCATTTTCAATAAAGCAAGCAAATCTAGATATTTTTTTATAACATCTACACTAAAGAAATGTCTTCCAGAATCAAACATTAACCCTCTCCACTTGAACCGGGGAGAATCTTCAATAATCAAACAATGTATATCCCACTCTAAACCTTGAACTTTTGTTTGAGATTCAATCTCTGCTGGTAACAACTGACGTAACGTTTGAATACCATAAAAAATTCCAGCAGGTTGAGGAGCTCTAAGAAGAACAAGTTTTGGAGTAATCCGAAGTTCATAACCCTCTGGATTAAGACCTTTTAAAGTGTCATCTAATTCTAAATTGATTGAGTTTTGTTCGGATTTTGTTTGAGTATCTTGTAGATCAAAACCAGTTGGTAGTTTGATAAAAGTCTTCAAATATTGGGAGACAGCAATTAAGTCATCAGGAGCAAATATCTTAGTTTCCACATTCAAGATGAATTTTCCATCTTCAATTTTTAAATTGAAAGGTTGGGGAATCATATATATAGTATTTTCTTAGTAATAATAAGTTTTATTCGAATTATTGTTGATTTTTCAAAATGATTGATCTATATTTGAAGGTTTTAGCTTATGAAACGAAAATTGAATCTGCTTTACGTTCTAATTCTAGTTTAAAACCTGGCTCAAGATTTATTGGTGACCTAGATATTTCAGTTATAGAATTCCAGAGATATTTTACTGATGAAACTTTCTCTACATAATCAGTTAACTTACTCAGAGCTGCAAATGATTGACCTTTATAGACATATGTAAAAAGAATATCTCCTTCTACTTTGATAATAAGAGTATAATCTTGATGTTTAATTCTTTCAATATGACCAGTTGTTTCAAAAATTTCTTTTGCAAAAGAATTAACAGCTGCAATGAATCCGCCAATCAATGCATCATCTAGAGTAGAAAGAGCATGGAATTTTCTTGTAAAAATGGATTTACCATCTTTACTCAAGAGTATTAGATAAATTGGATCTTCCTGTGTAAAATCTATTAGTTCAATCTCTCTTTTCTTTGTCATACTCTGGATGAGATCATCAATCTGAATCATTGACATTCGTTGGTCTAAGGATGCATTTTCATCTTTAAGCCTTGACCATTGTTTTGCTTGGGTTAACAAGTTTTCATACTCATTACTTATTTTAAGCACTAGTCGATGTAATTCTTTTTCTTCTGCGATTAGCTGCGCTTGGGTTAGTAAACTCTTAGCTTTAGGCATATTTATTGAAATTAATGCTAGCTGAGAGTGCAACCAATATGTTTGGGTTAATAGCAAATAGGAGTGCTGAGTACGAGCTATATTTTCAAGTTTTGTCACATAGACATGTAGCTCATCTAATACTTCTTTACTACCAGTAATTTTTAACTCATCTAACAATAAATCACAGAGTGTCAATAATGCAGTTTCAGTGACTTCATGATCAACAACTTCATCGTTTATCACTTCTTTCAACAGGGTTTCAGCTTTAGCTCTATTTTGAAATCGAGTACTAATCATAAGGATTAGAGCTTCAGAGATATTCATTCTATGGTTGACAACTTTCAGATTTAGTTGGTTCTTTATTTTTTCAAGTTTATCGAAATATGTTTTTGCTTTATCAAATTGATTATCATCAAGTGAGATTCTAATTAAATTATAGAGACTTGAACCAACTGCAGTGAACCGACTTTCTTCCTCCGAATATTTAATGCTTTTTTCGATGAATTCTGATGCTTTCTTCAAATCTCCTTTATTGTAATAAACTAGTCCTATATTATTCAAACAAGAAGAAATTGGAGCCTGGTATCCTTGTTCCTGTAGATATTCTAAAGCTTGTTTAAAATTATCTAAAGCTGGATCGAGTTCTCCTCTACTCCTATAAACAGAAGCAAT
This sequence comes from Candidatus Heimdallarchaeota archaeon, assembly GCA_030603365.1. Taxonomy (GTDB): domain Archaea; phylum Asgardarchaeota; class Heimdallarchaeia; order Heimdallarchaeales; family Heimdallarchaeaceae; genus UBA460. The sequence goes on along the minus strand of JAUVXV010000003.1, from coordinate 341,692 downwards.
ATTATGATATCCAATTGCAATCATATTCTTGTTATTAGTTTCTTCACTAAGTTTCAAAGCAACAGCGTAATGATCGAGTGCTTCATTCAGATTACCAAAAGAGTCTTTAATCCCACCTATATTGTTTCTAAGTATTGCTATAAGATCTTTGTTGTTAAATTTAGCAACTAAATCTAAAGCTTCTTGGTAGAATGTCAATGCTTCATCATATTTTCCACCATATCTATGAAGAATTCCTAGTCTATTGAGAGTCTGAGCTGTAAAATTATCATTTCCAATTTCTCTTCTCAATAACATACTTTCATTAGCATATTCAAGAGCCCGTTCAAATTCATTCTCTTTGTTGCTCAAGAACATTGCTAAACGATCTAGAATATCAGCAATTTCGAATTTGTCATCAATGTTCTTGCCAATTTCCAATCCTTTTAAGAGAGTCTCTTCAACTAAATCTAATTCTCCCGTTGCTCTAAAACATACTCCTTTCAATTTCAACAGAGTCGTTTTATTCTTCTTATACTCAATAGAATTATCATCATAAATATCTTCTAATTTTTTTTCTAATTCAATGACCATATTTAGAGAATCTTTGAATGATCCAATATGAAGTAGAATATTAGCTTTTAAAATGAAACACTCCAGATGTCGTCTGTTATTTGATTGATGTTGGCATTGTTGCTCTAATTGAGTAACAATACGAAGAGCTTCCTGGTATTTGCCTAGTTCAAAAGAGATTGTTGCTCTTAGAAAGTTGATATTTATAATATTCTCAGCTGTTACATTTTCCCATTTTTCAATATTATCAAGACCTATGAACGCATCCGAATAAGATCCTTTATGGATCATATTTCGAATAAGTATTAGTTCTTGCTCAATATTGTTCTGCAACCACGAAAACCTCACTTATGTCTACTTATTTTATTACCCTTCTCTTAATAGTAAGTTGAATAATATAATAAAAAAGTTGATGGTTTTACCATCAAGAAGAAAAAGTAAGTAAAAGCTACTTTTTATGTTTCTTTTTTGCTGATATAGAGATTAAGGAAATCACTAGAAATCCAGCAAGAGACAATGAAGCAAGTCCTTCGGTAATTGTGACTTCCCATCCAGAAAGTTTAGCCCATAGCCACCAAATAGCATATGCTTTTTGATTTCCATTTAAAGCTTGACTGTGAGCACAACTGCAGCTGTACCAATCTACATTTTCTGTATGCGAAGCTTGCCAATCTAATGCCCAGTTTCCAGAATCAACACCATCATTCCAGCCACAGTTATCAGTGACATATTTATCTCCATAATAATTTCCATCAGGGTCATAGGATTCAATATCTGCGAAATCGAATAGTATCTTGTTATTATCTGTACAGTAATCTCTGATCTGCTCATTCCTCAGATGTAAATTTCCTTCCAATCCTGTTCCATCAACATGACCTGTCATATACACAAACATTACATCAGGATACTCTGATTCTAATAGAGTCATAGGTGCCAAATAATAATCAATCATGCTCTGTTCTGTTTGGGAACTAGCTTGACCACACCAGCTCCACATAATAACATTACAATCAGAATTTGCTGAATCATCTAGATAATCTCTAGTTGCATCATCCCATCCAGGATAACCAACATCACCTACTGAAGGCATTGCATAATCGTGAAGAAAAGAACTATTATAAGCATACAACCCTGCTGTTCCTCCATTACCTTCTTTGAAAGCTGGAAGAGCACTCATGGCATCTGTTATCTGAGATCCATGACTTGTATGCTGATATGCAATATGAAGAGTATTCTTTGCGTTAATTATGACAGAATCAGGAATTTGATTATAACGAACAATATTTACGGTTGAATGATTAGCAATCACAGATTCTGTGAAAGAAGCACTTAAAACACTCTTCACTTGAAATATAAGAATTAAACTTGTTAACAATAATACTAGTAATAAAACATTTTTTCTTTTCATTGGTTTAAACCCCTAATCAAGTAATTAGTCAATAATGATATTTATAGATTTCCAAAAAAAAGAAAAAGAAAAGTTATTTACTCATAACTTTTATTATATCTATTCCTTCAAAACTCGCACCGTTCGTAAATTGTCCCGATACAGTTATTTCGATTTCTTTACCTACATCCAAAATATTCTGTACCTCGGATCTGTCAAATTTAACCATTAAATCAGGTATTCCATCTTGGTCATAGTCACCTATAGAATATGGGTAATATAGTATCGATATTAATCCATTCAGTAGAATAGTCCTTATGTCAATATCTTGTACAGTATAGTCAGAATCAACTGGTAGTTCTATATAAACTGTAACTGGCACTCCTTCACTTAGTAGATTCAAAGTGTTAGGATCAAAGTCAACTATCGCTTCTGCTGTATCAACTATTTCTACGTCTGGATTGAATCCTAGATCAATTAAGGTTTGGTAGCCATAACACCGTCGGTTCGTGACATTATCATAGAGACAAATTGATGTTATTTTCCATGTTCCCGTTTCTGAATATTGAGGTAATATAATGCCTAGTTTATTAAGTCCCAAGAAGATATCACCAGAAAATATGGAATATCTAGCCAAACGTGATTTACTCCATTGTTGAGCTCCTGATGGGCTCACAATCCGTAACATTGTATTATAGAGTCCTGCAAGGTGATCAGATACATTTAATGTAAACCAAATTATCTGGGGACCAGCGCTAGTATCTACTACTCTTGGGTCTATTTCTAAATCTTCCAAAACTGGACCTAAGATATCATGAGGATCAGAAATGAATTCAATTCTAGTCTCAAAACCTGCATCTATCATTTGTTGCTCTGTAATGTATCGATAGTTCCTAACATAATCATAGAGAACGATTTGAGTTATTCGCCACGTTCCTGCTTCATGGTGTTCATTAAATTGAAATGTACGATTATATATTCCATCAAATTTATCTCCTGATATCCGATAGTACCTTTCTTGTACCTGGAAAGATCTATATTGCTTATTTGATGGACTTCTGACATAAACAATTAAATAATAAAATCCAGCAATGTCATCAGTAACACGGAATGTGAAATTCACTCTTTTTGCATATTGACTAACATCGATTGTGTCAGGATCGATTTGTAAATCTAGTAACATTGGTGCAGCTAAATCAGGTCCTCCTGTTATGAAGATGTAAGGACTAAAACCTCGATCTATTATATCTTGGGTATTTATAATTCGGGTGTTACTTACTGTGTCTCTAATATATATTTGAGTTATCTTCCAAGTACCTGATTCTGTATACTGTGGAAATGCAAAAGCACGTTGATAAATTCCATCAAATTCGTCTCCTGAAACAGGATATTGCCAGTTGACTTGAATAGAATAAGATTGCTGTAGTGAGGGGCTTTTAAGATACATTATCAAATAACTGAATCCTGACATCTCGTCAGTAATCTGTAAGGTAAATGTTACCAATCCTGATGAAGAACCAGTGTCAACTGTATCTGGAGTTATATCCAAATAAGCTAAATCAGGGGGAGCAAGATCATCTGGGTCAGAAATGATAATAATATCTGCATTTACACCTTCAGTTGGAATAATCATTATAAGTATTAACAGTACTGATAATGGAAATAGTGTTTTTTTTGCTTTCATTTTTTCAACTTCCTTCATTTTTCACAAATTTGTGAATCAATGAAGCTAAATAACACCAATATATAAGCATTTGTCACTCATTAAAAAGGAAGAAAGTAGATTAAAACATTTTTTTGACTGTTGCCACAATTTCTGTGAGAAACTCTCCTGCTTCAACATCTAATTTTATGTCAGCTTTGTTATCAAGAGGTGTTGAATCGATGTTGATTATTACTAATTTTGCACCATTTCTCTTGGCTTTGAGAGGAAAACCAGCAGCGGGTTGAACAGCTAGGCTAGAACCTACAACAATCATTAAATCGCACTTCAGTGTATGTTCTTTTGAAATAGTCATTTCTTTTTCAGGCATTGGGTCATTAAAATTCACAACAGAAGTGATTATTCGTCCTTGGCACTCTGGACATAGAGGTTGATTAGGTTCATGTTGTTCAGTTCTAAAACCTCTACCATGAACATCCCTATCCCATCCAATCTTTTCTTTAGTATATCTCGTATCACAATCTATACACTTCATCAGCATATAGTTACCATGCAATTCGGCAATAAGCTCTGGTTTTATTCCTGACTTAAGATGGAGATTATCAACATTTTGAGAGAGAAGAAACTTAAGTAAACCCATTTCTTGTAAATCAACTATTGCACGATGGCCAGCATTAGGTTCAACTTCATCGAAATGTTTAGATTTAGGTGGAGGAAGACCTTTATCCCTTCTAGTCCATAATCCATCTTTTCCACGAAAATCAGCTAGTCCTGATTCTGTACTTATTCCAGCACCTGTAAAAACAACCAGATATTTTGATTCAAATACTAACTTAGCTACTTGTTCAACTTGATTTTCTAAAGATGTAATTTTTTCCACCCTTTTGATTTATTCTGGATATTTTCATATCAATGTTGCTATTAAACAGAATATATATCCCGTTAACTTTAATTATAGCCTTTTATCCATGAAATCAATGAATGTCTCCAAGGATTCTGTAGAATTAAATGAAACTATTGCTCTTCTTCAAGAACTAGTCAAAAACAAATGTGTTAATCCACCAGGAAATGAGATGAAATCAATCAAAACGATTGAGAAATTTCTTAACAACAAAGGAATTAAATGTGAAGTTTTTGAATCTGCACCCAATAGAGGTAATTTAGTGGCAAGGATTGAAGGGAAGGATGAAAATCATCCAGGATTAATCTTTGGTCCTAGTCATGTTGATGTTGTTCCAGTTACAATACCAGAAAAATGGACAGTTGAACCATTTAGTGCGGAAATTAAAGACGGATATGTGTGGGGAAGAGGAACTCTAGATATGCTATTTATGGTAGCTACCCAAGTCCAAGCTTTCTGCAAACTTCATCATGAGGGATTTAAACCAAAAAGAGATCTAATTCTGTTTATTGTTGCAGATGAAGAATGCGGAGGTGATTATGGAGCAAAATGGGTAATAGATAAACACCCAGAGATGTTAAATATCAATAAGAAAAAAATGTATGCTGTAACTGAATCTGGCGGTATATCAATAGCTCAAGGTAAACTCATTTTCATTAATGGAGAAAAAGGAGCTATATGGAAAAAACTAATCTTCAAAGGAACACCAGGACATGGTAGTATGCCTTTTTCTGCAGATAATGCCGTTCTTAAAGCATCTAGAGCAGCATTGCTTCTGACCAATTATTGTGATAAGAAAATGCCAGTAAATGCGGAATATATAGGGAATCTTGTTAAAGGATTAAACATGAATTTTCTGGTAAGATTAATAATTACTAATAAGAAATTCTTACCAATTGCATTGAAATTGTTAAACAAAAAGAATCAACATATGGCTAAGTTCATTCATAGTTTGAGTCGTATGACTATCTCACCTAATATCGTCTCAGGAGGTACTAAAACTAATATTATTGCAGCAAATGCAGAGGTAGAATTAGATATTCGAACATTACCAGGACAAGATGACGATTATGTTCTTTTCCACCTCAGAAAAGCACTTGGTAAACTTGCTGATGAAACTGAAATAGTTGATGCTTCAACTGAAGAAGGGATTAAGTCTCTAGGAACTGAAAGCCCAGTTCAGTCTATATTTGTTGATGCAATGGAAAAAGCAATAGAACACGAAATCCCTAATGCTAAACTTGTTCCTTTAATAGCTATGGGAGCTACAGATGGAAGATATCTTAGAGGACAGTATATAGATACTTACGGGTTTGCTCTATACAATCCTGATATGCCAATGGAACACTTTGTGAATCTAGTACATGGAATAGATGAGAGAATAGATCTAAAATCATTAGAACTATCACTTAATGTATATTACAATTTAGTGAAGGAATTTCTCTAGAGTCTAACTATGCTTCCTTCAGTTCTAGATTTTATTTCCACATTTTTCACAGAATGCAGAATCTGGCTCATTTATCTCTCCACATACAACACATTCGATAACAGAAAGAGCAGTTTTCGGATGTTCTTCAACTATTATTAAACCCGTACCATCCTGTGGTGTCAAAAGCTGCTGATCTTCTGTCTGAAGAATTTTTTTATCTAAATCCTGATAAAGTGATACATCTCTCTTTTTTGATCTTGTATAGAAACTAGAAGCTATGATAATGAATGCAAGGACTGCTACTCCAATAACACCATATACTATATTTGATCCAAATAATCCAGAAATTTCAGCTGATGATAAAATCAAAAGAATGGGACAATTATCAGGATTTTCGTTTATTATTATAACTTCATAAATTCCTTCATCAAGATTTATTTTTATTGTATCTGAAGTAATTCCATTTTTCTCAGAATACCACTGGGGTTCAAGAATTAATCCACTATCATAAAGAGAGTACCTTCCATAATCACATATTCTCAAGTTAACAGGTAGCGAAGCAGTTATTTCTATAGTCACTTTTGATTTATTTACTATAGAAAAAAAATTCTGGCTGTAAGTATCTGGTGACAAATTTCGAATAACATTTAATATCTGTGAATCTGCTGATACTACCCCTAGAGTATTTGTAAAGAGGATTATCAACAAAAAAATTATGATTATTCGATTCTTCTTCATATGTTCACTGTGCATAAACTCTTAACTCTTATAAATTTTTAGACACCTTCTGTAAAATCTATTATTTTAAGATAGCCCTAGTTCTAGAATTGACCTTTCCATTTAGTAAATTTATGCAGGACTATAACTTTTGATATTTCAAGTAAAAAAGTAACAAATGTTTAAATAAATCTTCAAACTCTTTCATAATCTAGAGAACTTAGAAAGTGAAAAAAATGGAAGAGGATAAAGTATACAAAATAATAGAACTTGTAGGTTCATCACCAAACAATTGGGAAGAAGCTGTTCAAGCAGCTGTTGCCCAAGCTTCGAAAAGTCTTAGAGATTTAAGAATTGTAGAAGTAGATAAACTAGACGCAAGGATAAAAGATGGTTTGATTATTGCATATAGAGCTAGAGTTAAACTTAGTTTCAAATACTCCAAAGAATAAACCATGAATGATAATAGACCTTAGGACTTAAATTTTCTTCTTGCTTTGAGAACGAGATCATCTGGTCTCTCTGAATAAGGAATATAGTGTTGTCCTAATTCTGTTTTGTTCAGTCCTTTGTTAATAATATCTTCTAAAGCATTATTTATCTCAAAACCTATATAATGTCTGAAAGAACCTTTTGCTGCAATAGCAGTAGTTCCATTTCCCATAAATGGATCTATGATAACATCTCCTGGTTTGCTGCCAAAATCTACACATCTTAGGACTAAATCTATTGGTAGTTTGGTTGCGTTTTTCTTTACTCCTCTTTCATACTCTCTTTTAAAGTTCCATACATCTTCAGGATAATGTTCAATCTTATTGAAAAAGTAGTTTTTCTCATTTCTTACTGCAAAGAGAACGTGATAGTGACTCGTAACAAACTTTTTTCTAGTAAAGACTCCAAATTGATATTTCCATATAATATGGTTAATCAGTTTCAGATTGTTATCTTTAAGTGAATTTAAAATATCGACTAGGTTGGTCCAACCACTAAAAATCCACACTCCAGCATCATCTTTGAGTAGTCTAGGTATTTCACTAATCCATTTTTCAGTAAAAGATGAATAATTTTCTAGTTGAACATCTTTGTAACCTTCAGCAACAAAGTTACTATCTCTGTTATAAAGAGGTTCCATACCTCCGAAATTGAGACCAAAAGGAGGATCTGCAATCAACATATCAATACATTCGGAAGGAAGTTCGCTCATACCTTTTATGCAATCTTCAAAATGAATCCTATCAACTTCGAAAGTAAAAATCCTATCATCATACAAACTAGCTGCTTCCTCAATGGTCCAATCCTTTGTAGGTTTAAATTCAGCAGCTGCCTTATGCGGAATATATGTTCCTTTGCTTTCTTTTGGTTGAGTAGTTTTCATGAGTTCAACTCAGATTATTATTATTGTTTAAATTTATTTTTTTCCTATTAATTTGTTATACTTTTCAGGTCTTCTATCTTCAAAAATATGATTTCTATCACTTAACCATTTATTTCTTGCTTTCTCTACATCGATTTCAGCTAATTGAAGCTCTTCTGTATCAGTCCCAGCTTGAGCCAATCTTTTTGCATCTGGAGATGTAATTTGACTTTGTCCTTTGAAATGGAGTTCAAATTCTCCATTCTTTTCAAAACCTGTACGATTTGATGTTATAGTAAATATTCGATTTTCAATTGATCTAGTAATCATTGCACTCTGACAGTATGATAGAACCAAATTAGTAGAATGAGCGAGAATATCCATTCCTTGTAATGCTAAACTTCTTGTTGCTTCTGGAAAAATCCAATCCCAGCAGATTAAGAGACCAACATTCATTCCCCTTACATTGAATAATCGAAACTCACCGTCTCCAGGTTGGAAAAACAATTCCTCTCTATCAAAGAGATGAATTTTTCTATATTTTCCAATATATCCTTCTGGACCGACTAATACTGATGAATTAAAGAAAGTTTCTCCTTTTTTTTCACAAATTCCACTAACTATGTAACCGTCCTTTTCTTTAGCTAGTTCTGTCAATTTCTCAACAAAATAACCATTTGGTATTTCCTCTGCTACTTCAGCAAGTTCACTCCTATTAACAAAAACATATCCAGAATTAGCTAATTCAGGAATTACTAATAAATCGAAGTTTCCAGTTGTGGAAATAATTTTTGAGATTTTATCAATATTTTCTTCAACTTGCTTAAGGATTGGACCAAACTGGAGAAAACCTACTTTCATCATTCGAGGAATTGATTTCATCTATTTAAATTTGTGCAAGGCATTTATCTATTTGTCTAGATGTTGTTCTACAATCTTTATTATTTCCTCTATGGAATTGATTGAGTATGTTGGGGATAAAGCAAATACTTCTTCAGGATTAGCAGCACCATAGAGTGCAATTACAGAATGCACGCCTGCATCTTTTGCTCCTAAAACATCAAATTCTGTATCTCCTACCATGATTGTTCTTTCAGGAGGTATATTGAATTCTTTCATGATCTGTAAAATAGCATTAGATTTAGAATTTTCGAGTGTCCCAATAGGTCTGTCAAACAAATGAGTAATTTTAAAATGATGTAACCACTTTTCCATACGCTCTTGTGATTTTCTTGAAACTATACCAATAATATGATCTTTTTTAAGAGTTTCTAGTGTTTCTCGAACATTAGGATACAACTTACGAAGATAGGCATATTTCTCGGTTAAAGAAACATATTGAATGATTGCTTTATCAATTAGTTGCGGATCATTAGAACCTAAAAATTCAACAAAATCTTGACCTTGATCAGTATTACCTACACGTTCCTTAAAAATTTCTTCAGGTATCAATTTATTTGTGAAAAACTTAATAGTATCTTGCATTTGGAGAGCAAATGCGTCTTTTGAATCTGCAAGTACTCCATCAAAATCAAAGACTATTAAAAGACAGTTTTCTGTTTTTCTGCTGTTCATTTGATACAACCATATGTTGTGAGTGAGTAGTTACAAAAAAGAGAATAAACTTAACTTTACTCTCTTTTTAAAGGAGCACTACAATTTGTACAGAAGATAGCATCTTCATCGTTCATTCTACTGCAATTCCAGCATTTTACTTCTTTCTTTTTTGTCCCAGAAATTTGCTGCACTCTTTCCTTCCAGTCAAATTCATCAAATCCTGTTGCCTTCTCCTGAATTTTTTCAGCAATCCTAGCTTCAACTTTTTGCAAGTCAGAGTAGAATCCATCTATTTGTTCATTTCGTTCGCGAAATCTTCTGTTTTCTTCTTTTCTTCTTTCAAAATCAAATAAATATCTGATATATTGGAAGAGATTCATTTTTTTATCACGTAAATATCTAGTGATAAGGAAGAGTATTGCAAAAAATTCCAAAGCTCCTAGAATTACATATATAGTTAAGGCAACAAATTCTCCAGAGGGTTTAAAGAAAGCTATGAACAAACTTGCAGGTAGAAATCCTGCGGCTACCACTAGGATTGGAAGACCCAGAACAAGGTAAATAAACTCATTAATTGCACTTGCGATAACATATCCAGTTCCAGTCATTAACTCGATTGTATAGTAAGTAATGATAACTACACCAACAATTGAAATTGCTATAATTGATAGAACTTTAAGTAATTTAATATCAAGGACAAATGCAAATACAACACATGCGATTATAATTGCTCCAAGGATAAATTGTTGTATAAAATCCTCTTTATTGAAAACTTTCCTTTTTCCTTCTGGTAAACCGTGCATAAATCTCACTTCAACTCATCAATATATGTTTATTTATCTTACTATGCAAGCAAAACCAATGTAATTTTGAAGCAAACAAACTAGAATAAAAAAATGAAAGAATAAAAAGGAAAAAACTATTCCTCTTTTGATTTTCTTCTTCGATACACAACAATTACCTGGATAACTAAAAGTGTTCCACCTAACGTTAAAAGCGTAATCGTATCAAATCCCGTCGGTATTACAGGAGGTTCTATAATTATAGTATAATTGAGTACTGTTCTGTAGAAAGTTCCGTTTGAATCCACAACTGTAATATAGTATTCAAGTATCATTCCAATAGCATAACCTCTACCAAAGACTGCATAATAATCATAGGTAGTTGAATTGTAATCCATAATTCCTGTAAAGAATTGTGTTTCGTTTGTGGTTGGATCTATTTCATACCATGAAAGGTTTACGTGCCTCTTTCCTGCTAGAATTTGAATATCTGTTCTATTTGTAATTTTAACAAATATATAGTATTCAGTATCTTCGTAGAAAGAATTAGTAATTACAGTAATGTCTTTATCATCAGCTTCTGAGTAAGTTTCCACTTTTACTTCTGGTTTGTTAATAATTATAGGAGTTTCTTCTGAAACTTGAACAGTATATGTTCCATTTTCAGAATAGGCTGATTGTTCTACAAGATCAATTGTGTAATTAACCATGATTCTATATGTTACAACATAGTCATATGGTAAAGGCGCTAAAATTACTTGATATTGGTTGATAGCACCAATTGAACCAATCGGAGTTTCAGAAGAAGTAATGTCTACCATTCTCCAGGTTGTTTCATTAATCAGATTATATAGTAGAAAAATCACGACATCTTCAGTATCTTCAGGAATGAATATCTGAGTTGTAATAACAACGGATTCCAAATCAGTAGGTTCTAGTATATCTCTTGTGAGATATTCAACAGAAGGTATGACATTATATTTTGTTGCCAAAGGATAATAATCTGTTATATTAAATGTAACACTGCTCACGATAAATTCATCAATAAGAACAGGAGAACCATCTCCCCCTTCATAGAAATTACCTATAAAGGTTTCATTATCTATTTGTTTGTAGAATGTTCCAAAACTATTGTCTATGTTTCCATAGTTACCTACAGTTAGGAAGTTATTATTGTAAACAAGGAAATTGGTACTATCACTTAATGTAATAGCATCCTCAATAATAATGTCAAAGGTATTCCCAAAAATTCTTGATGCATAACATCCCAATAGTTGTATACCTTTTGTCAATTCAGTGTAAGATCCATCTTTGATGGTTAAACCATATGTATTTCTTCCAACTATTCCAATGTCTGAGGTACTTACCTCATTTCCTGACATTTCAATGTAATCAGAGAACCAGATACTTATTCCATAGACAGAATCAAATACACCATTGCTTGCAAGAACTGCATCAGAAACAGACCACAAGGATATACCATACTCTGCATTTATTGCTCCATTTGCTGTAAGAATAATATCATTTGTAGATTCTATATAATAACCACTGATTGTGTTATTTACTGTATTACCAAGAACACTAATATCTTTACCATAAACGACAGATATACCATCTTGTACATTATCAAGATTATTTTCTTGAATCAAGCAACTTCTACCATTGGTAAGACTAATTCCTCCTAAGGAGTTTGAAATTATATTTAAATAAGCCTGTACGTCTCTTGTTTCATCAATTTCTGCAGCATAATAAGAGATGTCATTAAACTCATTTTCATATAATTTAAGGCCATCTGAATCGTATGCTAACACACCGGTTGTTAAGTTCTTAAATTGATTTCCATAAATTATAACAGGAGAGATAAGTAAGTCTAATGCTATAGGACTGTCAGCAAAATAGTTATTTCTTACAAAAGTTGCTCTGGTATCTACTGCTGTGATACAAAACTCTGTGATAGCAGTAAAATTATTGAATTCATAGATTCCGAAATCGGAATTATCTAGAACTAAACCTGTTTGTAAATTCATTAAGTCATTATTAACGAAATGCATTCTAGAATCTTCTAGTTTAGCTCCAGTTGTTATGTTTTCAAAAGTATTCCATGCTATATCCACTCGTGGTAAACCTGCAACATTTGTTCGTGAGAAATCGTCAACGATTAAACCAGTTGTAGTAATATTCAAGAAATTGTTATATTCTACAGCCCCTCCAGCCGAATCATCGATATCGAGTCCAAAATCCAACAGTTGAAAAGTATTTTGAAAGACTGTTATGCTTTCAATGTTAACAAGCTCAACACCCTCAGTACTATTGAAGAAAGTGCTATCTTGAAGATTGACATATCTTATATTTTGAAGCAGAAAAATATCAAAATTATCAAAAGTTGTTCTTGTTGAGATAAACTCACAGAATTTTAATTGGTACTGAGAAATTGAAATTTTTACATTTTCAACTTTGCTATCAATAAATGTATAATTTGAACCACTACTTAGGAGATCTATATTAGCAAATGAACTTATTGTATAAGTATATGCAAGATTTGATACAGTGATATTACTATTGTCAACATACAAAATACCACCTTGTTGAACATCTATCCTTAAACCACTTGCATTAATGTAAAAATTCGAATTTAGAATTCTTAATTCTCCACCAGTTTCAATATTTATATTTTCATTTAAATAATAGTCAGTACTATCAATTGTTTGTAGGTCTGTTATATCCCATTGGAAACCATTTTGAGGTAATGGATCAGTGTTTACCCCAATTGCATTCACTATTGTTGTACCAAGTAGTAGACCTAAAACAAATGTAACTGTGAACAGAGAAAAATTTTTCTTAGAAACCTTCATCTAATTAACCTCGAAGTTAGTCTTAATTTATTCAATCGTGACGAATGGACATTTTTAAAGTTTCTGTAAGCACTGTGTTTTAAAGATAAAAACAGTTTATTATTGAAGCTTTTAACAATCATCAAAACATTCCAATTGGAGTAGTATAAGAATATTTTTTAAAAGACAATTCACTGCAAGAGTGGTTGTTTTGAAAACTGAAGTTGAACAGCACCCCACCAATGCTATATCCAGAAAAGAAAAAATCAAAGCTATGATCATATCTGCAGCTAACAGTGCAGGTCAGGAGTTTTACTTCAACTATGCGAATTTAGTTGCTGTTGGTATGAGTGCTACACCTATACAGATATCCATTATAACAGGTATTCAAAATCTAGGAACAAATCTATTTCAAGGTTTTTTTGGTCGATTATCGGATAGGCTAGGAAGGAAAATTGTTCTAATTCTGGGTTTTATCATTGCTACAATAACAACAGCATTTTTAGCTTTCAATTCCTCAACAATAGTTTTCATGATCATTATTGCTTTATACTCATTAGGAATTAGCATGGTCATTCCTAGTTGGAATGCTCTGTTGGGGGATATTTCTACGAAGAAGACTAGAGTTAAGGTAATAGGACAATTAGGAATGGTAGGAACAATCTCAGCTTCAGTAATCCTATTAGTTTTAGGTTTTCTAACAGATTATTTACCTTTTCCTGAAAATTTTCTTATTTTTTCAGATAAACTGACCGATTATAATTATCGGTTCATGATTTTCTGTGGTTCATTTATTTTTGCATTTGCAGCTATTGTTGTAGTTACATTAACTGAAACTAATCTTTTAAAAAAGAAGAATAAATTGAAATCAATAAGAGAAATAACTAAAGACAAGCCATTTGCCGTTCTTATTACTGTTACTCTAGCTTGGTGGTTTGTTATGAGTTTTCTTTGGCCCTTATTTCCTTATGTGCTAAAAATAATAGACCCCACCAATGCACAGATAGCAATTCTGTCAGCAGTTTTCTCTGCGTCCATGGCCCTAAGTCAGATATCTATAAGAAAAATTGCTGATAAGATTGGAAGAAGGATGACCATGTTTGTGGGAATTATTTCACTGTGTATGGTACCACTCGTTCTTGTATTTAGTACAGAATGGTACCTAGTAATAATTGCAAATATCTTTGGAGGATTAGGAAATGGAGCAATCATGGTTTCTATAAGTGCTGAAATCTTGGATCTAGCAGGTCCTGAAGCAAAAGGTGCATATTCAGGAGCTTTCAATTTGATGCTGGGAATTGCAACTTTTTGTGGTTCATTTCTTTGTGGGGTCATATTCGAATTTTTCACAGATGGGTATGTTTATTCAGACAATGAATTCTATATAGTTCTTCGAATATTTCTGATAGGAATCACAATTGTACGAATACTAGCTTCAATTCCTATATTGATATATGCCTTAAAGAAGCGAAAACAATAGCATCTTTCAATAGTAGAAACAGTTAAAATAATCTTATTAAAATTGGTTCAATGAAATTTCTCCAAAGAACTCATTTTTGTCCTAAATGTGAAAAAAAACGTTTATTTCTTAAATTTTGTAAATGAGAAGTCGTTACAAAGAGATTACAAGTGTCCCCGATGTCAAAATGACGTAATTTCCTACTGGAAGAAATTTAGTAATAAAAATAAAATTCCTTATTTAGTAGGAACTCCTTTTTTTGCAGCTTCTGCAATTTATGGACTATGTACATCAATTATTGGTCCAATAAGACCTGTTGATATATTCATCATGATAATTAATGTATTAACTGCTGTAGCAACTGTAGTAAATGGTATGAGATTCAAGAAAAAATCTAAAGTTCCTCAAAATACAATAAAATCAATAGAAGAATTGAAGGTGCTAAAAAAGTAAAATTTATGGATTATTTTGTTTTCATTTTTAGGTTTTATTTTTGCTTTTACAGTAGATGTAATCATATTTTTCATCTGGAAAGGAATAGAAACTGCAATAGTTAAAAGCTAAATATTAAGGGGTTCCACAATTACTTTCATAGTAAAAAAAGGAAGAAAAGTTTATTCTAGATACAAACTTTTCTCTTTTTGAATTCCTCGAGTAGCAAAGAAAATCAGTAGTCCTCCTAAACCAATGATAAGACTAAGATAAATAATTATCTCAATACTGAACTTTCCAGATATCAATAACAATGCTAGCCTGTAACACCAGTAGAAGGGGTTTATCACGAGGGTTGTAGATGCACTCAATGGATTAGATAAAGCTACAAAGTAGAAAAACATTGCAAGGCCAATAGATAGTAATGGACTTAACCTCTCAGATGCTTCTCGTGTTATATTGCAATCTATTGCCATCGTTATCAGAGTAGATATCAATAGTGCAGTAACTGCAAAGATAAAAATAATAATTATATCTCCAGCATTGAGAAGTTGCATATTCAAACCAAAGATTTCGAAAATACCTTCTGTTCCTGCTCCTGTTAGGCTAGTGGCTGCGATTATTCCGAGAATATAGGATAGAGTTGAACCGAGAGAAGCTACTAAAGAAGTAATTGTTTTTGAAATAACTAAATGACTGTGCTTCTTGGTGTAAGATAATAAAATCTCCATAGTTCGCATTCTTTTTTCTCTAGCAAAACCTATATTTGAATAAGAACCTGAATTTAAAGCTATTAGAAGAAATATCATATAGCTTAAAGGCATGGCAACCGCTGCTGCTTTAGGTCCCAATAATTGTTCTTCAGGTAATGAAGTTGGAGGTTCTTCAATTGTTTGAATAACTGGAAGGGTCCTATTTGCTAAAACTGTAGCAATTACATTTTGAGTAATTGCATGAATTGTATTAAATATACTCTCAGAAAACAATGATTGAGTAGCATCTACAGTAAAGTAGATTGGAGATCCAGTAAACGTTAGTAATGAGAAGTTAGACGGCAGGTATACGCCAAAATTATCTGTCGCTTTAACCTCTGAAAAACTAGTAACATTTTGGACTACTTCTATGCTTGGATCAAACGAGAAATAATATGTGATATTATCTAAAACTGATGCACCGATGTTTATACCATTGTAATCGCTATCATCACTATAAATTAACAAAACCATAGTTTGTTGAGAACTGAAGAGTGAAGGAAGACCAATTAGAAGAAACATAAGAATGAATGGACCACCAAAAACAAAAATAGCTACTCTCTTACGTAAAAGAAGTTTCAAATCTTTTTTCAATAGTGCTTTTAGTTGTTTGGGTCTTTTCTCTTCTTTACTCATTTGTTTCCCCCCATAAAAGTCTGAGAATTAGTAGTTTTGACTCCAAATGCATTTACAATAGCATCTTCAAAATCTTGTGTATCTGGAGCATAAAGCTCAATAATTTCCTCTTTTCTACCTTGAAAAATCAGCTTTCCTTTTTTTAAGATTCCACAATAATCAGCTAACTCTTCTAAATCAGATACAATGTGTGATGACAACAGGATAGTTTTTCCTTGTTGTTCAACAAGGTACTTAATGATAGAACGAATGTATTTAGCTCGAGCAATATCTAATCCTGAGGTAGGTTCATCAAGTATCAGAAATTCTTTATTTGTAATAGCTGCCATTATAAAACTAATAGATCTTTGCTCACCTCCAGATAATTTGGAAAATGGTTTGTTAAGTAATTCATAGGAAATATCTAGAGTTCGAAAATATTCTGCTAAAGAAGCACTCACGTCGTCATAAGATATATTATTCAATTCGAGAATGAAATGAATATTCTGCATAGGAGTCAGATCATAATAAGCTGCTGAAAACTGAGGAAGAATACCTATTTCTCCTCTGATTGATTTAGGATCATCAGAAACACTTTTTCCATTTACCATCACACTTCCCGATGAAGGTTTTAGAAGACCCAACAACATTCGAATTGTAGTTGTTTTACCAGCCCCATTAGGTCCTAACAGCGCATAAATTTTACCTTTTGGTATCTCTAAGTTTATTTTGTCTACAGCCAATAGTGAATTGAAATATTTTGTTAGCTGATTAGATTCCACCATCAATTCTGACATCATGATAGTTTTATCAGATGTATTCTTAAAGCTATTTTTCTAATATCTTCCGGGAGCATATTTTTTATACTCTTGTTCTCTTCTTACCTAATGACTTTGGATTATGCAATCTGTGGAACACGTAATGCCAATGTTGGATTACCTACTGGCTCAAAGATTCTTAGTGAAGGTGGTAGTGCTCTCGATGCTGTTGAAGAAAGTATTAAGCTTATTGAAAATAATCCATATGACATAACTGTCGGATTCAATGGGTTTCCTAATCTTCAAGGTATAGTTGAGCTTGATGCTTCTATTATGGACGGTAAAACGAGACAAGCTGGCTCAATTGCAGCTGTTAGAAACTTTCGACATCCCATCAGTATTGCTCGAAAAGTTATGGAACTTTCTCCTCATGTTATGCTTGTTGGTGAAGGAGCAGAAAAATTCGCTAGAGCCTTGGGGTTTGTTGAAGAGGAAATAATTGATGAGCTTGGTATGCGAAATTATTATAAGGTCATGGAAGGTAAAAGCTTAGAGATGCCTCAAGAGGCACAAACTTTAGTGAGAGAGCTTTTCATGAAATTTGACGATCATCTAAAGGATGTCATGGAAAAATACTCTGTTCGAGAATGGTATAGGAAACTGAGTTTTGATAAACATGGGACTACTAATGTAATTGCTTTAGACAGAGAAGGAAATCTAGCAGTAGGGGTTTCAACTTCAGGATTAGCCATGAAATTTCCTGGCAGAGTTGGTGATTCACCAATTTTTGGAGCAGGTATTTACTGTTCAGAAGTAGCTGGTGCAGCCTGTACTGGTACAGGAGAATTAGCAATAAGACTATCAACGGCAAGATTAGTTGTTGATAGATATGAGAGAAATTTGTCTCTTGAAGAATCTACTAAAATGGGTATTTCAGATCTAAAGAAGATTAATGAAAAAGGAGTTTTACACATTCTTTCAATGGATAATAGGGGCTTTTGTAGAGCTTTTACAAACAAAGATGGAATATTTCATTTCTATGCAAATTCACATATGAAAAATCCTGAGAAAAGACAAAGTAATTTTGTTGATTTAACAAAATAAAAAGAAAAGAAATGGTAAAAACTTACCAGGGCCATGGAACTTTAAAATACCCATGTAAAACAAAGTGCAAGAATTCTTCAATAATTACCACACCAATTATTCCAACTAAAACCCATGTACAAATTCGTAGAATTTTATATCCTGCATCATCAACTTTCATAGCAATCAACAGATATACTATGGGAAGAACAACAATAGTTACAACGAATATAGCTTGAAGAACTAATGCCATTGGATCAATTAATTGAAAATCAAATTGTAAAGCTACGAAAAGTGAAACAACTGATGCTGTGAAGAGAACTAGTTGGAAAATTAATATGTAAATAAGACTTGTGAAGTACATTTTAAAATTCTTAAATTCACGTTCGCTCTTCAAATCTCTTGAAATAAGATATACCAATTGAATTGCAATTGGAACGACTATTAACGCAGCAATCCAAGTAAATGTTAGAATGAGCATTCGGTTGTCAGCGCTAAGAATCCCATCTGTAAGTATACCATTCATGACGTATTGAGCTATAACGAATATAATTGTAGGTAGAAGAATCAATCTTAGGGTTATGGAAGGCAATTCTTTAGTTCTAATTGAAGGTGGTGTTATATCTTCGTTCTTTTTAGGATCAGAAAGTACATCAATCTCTTCTCTTTCATATTTTATCATTGAATATTGATAAGAGATTATAAGAACTGCGGCAAAGAAAGTTGCATCATGTGGAAATATATTCCATGGAACAAAGAAAGCAAAGCCAAGTACTGATACAATTAAAGTTATCCAGATGCTATTTACTAGAAGTAAACTTGGCTTGGAATCTATATCATCCTTCTTTATCTTTATAGAAAGAGTTTGGGTTACTTTATTCCACCAAATTTGGTATCTATATTTTATTCTTGAAAAAACACTTTTTTCATCAATAAAGCCAGATTTTCTAGTGAATTCTGCTTCTCTAGCCTTCTGAAGTGCAGTCTTCTCTCTTTTTGTTTTCTTTGTAGTTATAAATATAGCTATCAATAAGAAAAGAAACACGAAAGGATAGACAAAACCAAATGATGTTTGTATATAATTATATCTAAATGTTGGATTGCTAATTGTACTGAAGAAACCTATTATTACTTCAAAACCCCAGAAAAACGATCCAGGAATGAAAGCAAGTACTAGTAACCTACCACCCATTCTTGGAGAGTAATCAGGTTTTCTTGATATCCAGAATTTCATTGTTACTATTAAAATAAATAGAACTGATAAATAGATAATTTGGAGTCCTATTATATATCCATAATTTATTCTAGAACTTACTAGAAACAATCCAAAACCTGAGGAAATAAATACAAGAATCTTAAGAATGCTGAAGAATATGTTACGAACAACCAAGTTCTTTTCTGCTACTGAGTTGGTACCAGCTTCTTGATATCCAACTTCTTCTAACTTAATGTTTAGGTCGTTTTTAGCGGCATATAACTGGGGTGTTATTCTTGCTAGTAGATAAAAAGCAAGTGCAATCATAAATATCCGAAAACCATAAATGAGTAGCTGAATCCCAAAAGTTGTACCATCTTTAAGAGGATTAGATAACAATATAAGAGTTGGTAATCCAAATATGAGCGTAGTTGCGAACATAACTTTAAACCATGAACTCATGCTTGAAGCCCGCCTAAGGGCAGCTCCCAAAGCATCAAATCTTTTCCTCTGACTGATTAAAGTTTCTCTTGCCGAATCTGAAGTTTTCATGATGAACAACTTGTAAATCCCATAAGTGTTTATAAAATCTTTTGTCCCCATGTCATCAAGGTTCAAAAAGCGGATTGAGGAAACTTCTAAAAAGGACAGTACAGGGAGTTTTAGAATCATTTACGGTTAATAAGAGATGACAACAGTTCTATGTGTTGAATGCATAAAAGTTGACTACAATTCAACCTTAAGTAAGCTTTGTCATTAAATTAAAAACCTCTACAATCGAGCAAATTATCTAGTAAAAGTCACTCAACAACTTTGTTGAAACAACAAAGAGAAAATAACTCATCACAATATTTTCTCTGTATTGTCTCCACATCATCTTTCAAGTGGGTTTCTCTCTACATCTGTTCTATGATGTTATTTACTATAGCTTGAAAGGTCTTCAATCGCTTTAACGAGTTTTTTAATAATTTTTTCGAGAGCTTGATTACCTTTGTCAATGGATATTCCTTCTAAAGTTCCAGCAATACCTGTTTCTGTAATCTGATCTGCTCTTGAAGGGATATAAAGAGAACCAATTAATCTACCCCACACATCAGCTGAAGTTAGACCTGCTAATCTTTCTTCTTTTGCTAAATCAGGACGTATTGCCCAAACTGTTGATGTTTCCACAACATCTGCATGAATTGCTGAAGGAACGTTGAACACTGAAGATATTATCTCAGAATCTCTCCACCATTCAAACATTGAACAAACCATATCATGAATATCATTATAATCAGTAATTGCATTAAGTACTGAAGAAGAATTCCCACCATGACCGTTAACAACTATAACTTTCTCAAAACCATGGTAATGTATTGAATGTATCACATCTTTAACTAATGTTTCAAATGTAGAACGAGATGTCCAAAGAGTACCAGGAAAGTTTCTATGATGTGGAGCGACTCCTACAGGAAGTGTTGGTAAACAATAAGCATTCTCTACTAATTCTGCAGATTTCCTTGCGACATGTTCAGCGATCAAGAAATCTGTTCCTAAAGGATTTTGAGGTCCATGTTGTTCAGTACTTCCTACAGGGAATAGAAATACTGTGGTTTTCTTGTCTAATCTTTCAATATCTGTCCATGACAATTCATGAAGCAAACTAGAATCTGAGTTCATATGCATAATATTTGTCTTTAATTTATAATTTTAACTGTAAAATTACTATTTTTCTCTTGTTTTCCAAAATTTTTAAATTGTATGGTAACTATAATCAATTTGCCTTATGTCTTCTGAAACTTTGAAAAACAAGAAGTTGGTAAAGGTAGTCAACAGCTTAAAAGATATCTATTTAGAAGAGATTGATCTTGATAAGAAAATAATCAAATGGATAGAAATTATAGGCAAATATTCTAATTCAGATAGGGGTTATGTCTATTTTTTCTCAAAAGATAAAAATGGTTTTATTATTACCAACAATACTCATGAATTTTGCAAAAAGGGTATTCATTCTGTTAAGCAGGATCAACAAAACATCCCCATAGATCTTTTCCCTTTCTATAAAAATGTAGTTTATGATAAGCTTGAGGTAGCTTGTATAAATAGCATAAATGAGCTTACAGATGAAGCTAAACCAATGAAAGAATTAATGGAATTTCAAGGTGTAAAAAGCATCTTAGCAATACCAATATCTAGAGAAGATAATCCTATTGGGTTCATTGGATTTGAAACTGTAAAAAAGGAAAAAAAATGGACAGAAGAACATTTAGAATTACTGAAACAGGTTGCTGAATTAATCTTAATGAATCAATAATTATCTTTCTAATTTTCAAGATTAGTTAAAGATTTGCACATAGAAAAGCTTAAAATCCATTTCATTTGAAGAGAACTAAACAAAGACCAGGTAGTCAAGCTTGGTATGATACATGCTTGGGGACTTGCAAGGATGCGTCCTCCAAGCTATCATGCATGTGATCCCGAGTTCAAATCTCGGCCTGGTCACCAAATTTCTTTCTCGTCTTATATTTCATAGACATCCTTGAAAGAGCTACAATCACAACAATTGCAGAGATTACTCCAACAAAACTAAAACTTGCTGAAGGTACTGGGGATTCTGTTTCTGTTCCTGTTCCTGTAGGAGTTGGTCTGGGTTCAGGTGCATATTCTCTTTCATTTTGAATTTTTGCCCAGTTCTTCGAAGACATAGTAATTAAACCATACATACACGATTCTGCCGTTACAATCGGGTTTTGTAAGCTATTAACAAAGCCATCTTCTGAATACAGAAAAGTAGATGTTGAATTTTCAATCTCTAATCCGACATTTTGTAAGTTCAAAAGATAAGAAACCATTGTAAAAAATGCTTGATCCTTAATTTGAATAGAATCATCAATTTTATCAACTTCATGAACTAACCAATTTGAATCTATTAATTCATTGATTACTTTTTGATGTAAATTATAGCTACTTAGGGGAAAAGCGTAACCTGAAGAAAATTTCTCTGTTCTTGATAATCCTAATGAAGTAAACATTAAATCAGCTGAAGTCGATATTCCTGAACTTACATGAGTTACTGTATCATATTTATGAAAGAAGGATTGAGATGCAGAGATATAGAAACGATTTTCAATGCGACTTAACATACCTCCTGTTATTTCTTTGAGATCCCAACCAAAAACCTTCTGCTCTCCAGTCAAGAACATATGAGTAGTAAGAACAGATAGTGCAAGAGCTTGGTCAACTAAATATGAAGTACTAGTATCTTCAGAAACAGCAAAGAGATTAGGCCATGTAGAGTAGTACAAAAAGTCAGTAATCATAGTATTAACGATTCGGCTAATATTAGTAAAACTAAATGCAAATGCAGTATCTTCTAATACATAAAATGCTTGATAGAGTGCATAGATCCCAAGAAATTGGTTGAAAACAGGTAATTTCTGTGTTTTATTATTGTAATCTCTGAAAGAATCATCAACAATAATTTCAAAAATAAAAGAAATTCGCTTCATTAAATTGTCTTTTTTGGAGAAAAGCCCACTTTCAATAAGTATTGAGTTTGCTAAGGTTGACAAAATAATTAGTTCTGAACTAGTGTTTTCTGAAATTACTTCATGTACTGGAAGTCCACTAACTGCAGTGAAGTTTGATTCAAAAGTTTCCATTGTATTTGTTATAGCATCTTTGTAAGGACTAGTTGCGAGAGGATTTCTGTTTAAAATAATTGTGAGTAAAGGTGTGGTTACGATGATAATTAGAACAAGAGTAAAGAGAAATTTGTTTTCTTTAATTATGAATTTGAACTTTCGGCGTGGTTTTTTGCCTATTTTCATTCTTTCAATATTCTTCTTTGAATTTTGAAGATAGTTCTTAATTTTTTGCAAATCTTCATTTTGTACTTTCTCTTTACTATCCATTTTTCTCATTCTCTAATTATTTTAGATAACTTTGTTATTACATCTAAAAATTCCTTATTTGTATCCTTTTCAAATGCGTAGATTCTCTCACTAAGCATATTGAAGAAAGGAACCTCCAAAGTATGAGTAAACATTTGGTCCCCAATTTTCTTAAGTTTTGAAAGATTTTCCTCAAAGATAGTTTTATCAGCTTGAATTCCTTCTTCTTCGATTTTGTTTATCAATAAAACCATCTTTGTTTCTTTACTCAGCATAGAGTAGATATTACCACTCAACTCTTCAAGTCCAAGAATATTAGATATACTAGGATTAGCGACTACAAGAATTATATTCGAAACCATCAATGCATCAATTGATCTATAGAAGAATCCAGGAATTGTATCAATCAACAAATAATCATAAGTTTTTGATATTAACTTCTGGAGATTAAAAAGTTTTGACAGATATTTGGAATCATCTCTTGACAATTTATCTCTTTGCTTGGAATGCTGCTGTAAAAATTCCATGGATGAAAACACAATATCAAGATGAATTTCATCATTAACTTGACATGGAAATATTATTTTTGATATTGGTGTATCCTCTAGAAGATAATTAGATAAAGAAACAAGATTATTTGTGCTGAAATATGATTGAAAAGAAGGAGCTCTTAAATCATAATCCATTGCTAATACTTTCTTACCTTCTTGTGCTAAGAGACCAGCAAGATTTAACAGAAAAGTAGTCTTTCCAGTTCCTCCTTTGTAACTATGAACGCTAATTGTCTTCATCTTAATTACTCTCCTTCAAGAAGTATTTAACTTCTGTGCCTCTTGTATTGGGATTGTCTTTAGTAGGTTTGGAAATTGGTACTCTTTTTCTATCCAAAAAGCCTAATTCATTCAATCTGACAAGGTACCTTGATTCTAAATTGAATGCCCTACCTGTTTCATCTGCAACTTCTTTACATGTTGCTTCATCTAGCCTTTGTACCGTAAAATAGGTTTCTAAATGCGATTTAGGAATTTTCGTTAGTAAATCCAAAGATGAAATTGGAGAGATCTCTGATCCAAGAGACTGTTCTATATTTTTTAATCTCGTATTCATCTCTTCTAGAAGTGCAATCATTTTTTTGAAATACTTCTCTGTCATTAAAATAACATACACAGAACCACAATATAAATATATCGGAATATTGATATTGTTGGCCAAATCTACCCCATCCACAATATTTATTAGTGAAATCAACATATCGATATATTGAGATAATATGAAATTGAATAGAAAAGAAAAGATATTTACTGCAGTTTTAATATGCAGTTTAATAGTTCCTTCTTTGACCATTTTTGGTCAAGAAGATCGTATTTTAGAACCACAGAAAGATTTCTCTACTGTAGAGAGTCCTCTGTCAAATGTAACTATTGAAATGATAACAAATCTACCATCTCACAGAACTGATGGGATTCCATCAACTCTACCTGAAAGTACATTTACTGTACAATTCAATATTACAAACTTTTCCTCTGAGGAAGTAAGTCAGTTAGAGTTAAGTTCTCAGACTAATGAATATGGTGTCATTTTAAATCCACTAAATGAAACAAAAGATAACTTGAATCTAAATGAATCTTGGATATCACAGGAATATATTATTGAAACTGGGACGCTAAATACAGGTGTATCAAAATCCCTTGATTTAGCAATTGTATTAGATCAATCAGGATCGATGGATGATGAAATTCAAGTACTTACTTCAGAGTTAATTGATGTTATTGATGAAATAAGTACTGAAGTACCAGATTTTAGATTAAGTTTAATTCTATTTGGAGGAACTTCTTCAAATCCTTATACTAATCCAAATTTAGTCTATCCTTTGACTGATGATATAGAATCTATAGTAACTGTTCTCGGTAATACTGCAGCTTCTGGAGGTCACGAACCTTGGGGAGATGCGCTTTGGGTTGCACAAAATAATTTAGATTGGAGAGAAGATACTGTTAAATTGATAATACTGATTACTGACGAACCTTGTGATGGTGGTGTTGTAATTGGTAGTGGTTCAGATTCAGATTATGATGGACCATTACTATATAACTTGTTTGAGAACCTAGCTCAAGAAGGATTTGTTTTGTGTTCTATAGCTGCTAGTGGATCAGATAGTTTAACAAAAGTGCAACTAGAAGCAGGTGCTGAGTATACTGAAGGTACTTACATAGTCTTAGGAGAAGGAGAACTTCAAACTGGTGATATCCCTGAAATTATTGGAGAACTAATAGTTTATTATGCTGTGGAATTAAACTTTCAAATCAAAGTAACACTTTCTCACCTAAATGAATTCTATATTCGAAAATCTATGGAAAAAACATTTGTAATTCTTATAGATGACCTACCACCAGAGATAGATTCCTGGGTTTATATAAGCGAGGATTTCATCACAGATGAGAAATTAATTAATGTAATGTGTGAAGTTAAAGATGTCACAGGAACTGCTTTTGTAGATATATACTACAAAATAGATGATATACCATTTTGGACAATTGCTAACGCGTCTCAAGTTTTCAACCACTCATATGTTCTAACTCTACCTTATGTATTTACATCTGAAATATTGCGCTATCAAGTATATTCCGAAGATTGGTTAGAAAACGAAATTATGACTGAAGTTTTCGAAATTAATCTTGAAGAACTAGAAAACCAACAACTAGTTAGTCTTGGAAAGAGAAGAGAATTTATCTTACTTCCAAATCAAGCTATTGTATGCAAGCTTATAGGACATGCCTACTTTGATTCATTTGGTTTAATATTTTCCAGATATTCTGATAATTTCGATGTTCTTGCTGCTGATGTAAATGATTCTGAAATAATCCTAAATAACAAAAATGTACCTTATCAAACAGTAGTAGTCGAGAAAGATCATTTAATCAAAGTATCTTTAATATCACAAAATAATGCAAGAGTAATAGTAGCTAATGTTATTCCTCAAAACCTGAGTTTTGAACAAGAGATATCTAGAGAGATTGACGAAACAGATGCACTGCTTTTTAGAATCGATAATAAGTTTAGCGATGAAGATGATAGAAGCATAGTTGCAGATTCTATAGTAGTTCAAACAAGTATTATAGTTTTTAATGCAAGTAATTGGGAATTTATTAGTAAGGGGGCTTCAGAGGTAATTTTACCTGAAGAAGATTTGTATATACTTGTTTATGCAGAATATCATACTGGAGAGATTTTCATTAGCTTTGATTATGAAGACCAGTATACACCATATGGTCACTATTGGACTGGAGCAACAGAACCAATGGCAACAAACTATTGGCCAATCTACCTACCATTATTGTGTCTAGCAGTAATTGCAATTATAATTAAAAAAAGAAGGTGAAATAAGTGAAGAAATTTAAAAACCTCCCTTTCATTTTTTTTCTTTTATTCGCAATATTATTGTTGAGTAACATACAATCAATAGGGGAAACTGAAGCTGATTTCAGTTATAATTCCACAGTGCAAAGTCATGACTTCTATGCTAATTTGATTTTTAATGAAACCACACTATTTGTTCAGTTAGATAGTGAATATTTGGAATTTAGGACAATAGTTAACTACTGGGGAGAAGATATTGAAGGTCCTTATCAAGGATTATTAATAAGTCTTGTATTTGATTTTAATGATACTGAAATAAAGAGTTGGCTTATACCTTCTAGCGATGTTGAAAATCATCATTTTATAACTGATTCTCGAATAACAGGGATTGTAAAAATTGTCTTCACTGCGCTAAATGTTGAGGAATTAGGATATTCACTAAGTATTGACAACCACTATACACTTTGGACCTATGAACTTATTACTAAACCTGACTTGGATGTATACTTTGGAATAGAAAGATCGGAATTTGAATATCAAGAAGTTGAAAAAATGGTAGTTAGCATAGTTGATAATTTCATTAATAGTGATAATTTTTCTATAACAATCTATTATGAAAATGATGATTTTGTGGCTCATTTGGATAGCAATTTAGATTATGAAGAAGACAAAAGCTTCACTCTATGGACATATGACTACTTAGTCCCTGATGTGTGGTATAATTTAAGTTTGAAATTTGAAGATTATAACTCAACTAGTTGGATTTCTACAAAACTATACTATGATCATATCGCAGAAAACTATATTACAAGATTATTTTTGAATTATGGAGATAATAATCTAGAGGAAATTCCTTTGGATTTGGTTCATTCGGATTACTACTATATGTGGTATATTGATTACTATAATTACTATAATTCAGATGCCAGTTTCTTTTGGGTCATTATTATTTATTTCGCTAGATTATTCCTCTATGGAGCGATTATATTCGCTTTTATAGCAATCTGTTTCCGAG
Organism: Candidatus Heimdallarchaeota archaeon; assembly: GCA_030603365.1. Lineage (GTDB taxonomy): Archaea > Asgardarchaeota > Heimdallarchaeia > Heimdallarchaeales > Heimdallarchaeaceae > UBA460. The sequence continues at coordinate 313,978 of JAUVXV010000003.1, read as the reverse complement.
TTGTAGTTCGTAGGAGAAGAAAAAAAACAGTAATGGATTCGATACATATACCTTCTGCTAAATTTCAGTACTTAAATGAATCCGTTTCATATCAACCTCAAGAAACTGTAGCAATTAATTTTAATGATGCAATAGAAGATTATAGCCTTAAAACCTCAGAAAAAAGTAAAGTCAAATGTTCGATTTGCTTGCAAATCATTGGCGATCATAAAAATCTAATTCGATGTCCTTCTTGTGACATAGCATACCACAAAAATCATCTTTACCAATGGATAGTAGGAAACGGGACTTGTCCCGCATGTAAATCCAGACTGCGAATAACTCAAAAATAACCTATTTGCTTTACTTTTTTCTTTTATTCTTTTTATAAAAAATTACAATTTTCTTTACTCATGTCCCAATGTTAGTTTTTTTAAATGGATTTGAATCTGTCATCCCAAAAATACAAAGTGTTTAAAAATGACACAAGCAGCTTATATTCTTCTAAATGTTCAACCTGGAATGCTCGAAGCCGTTCAAGAGGGTTTAAAGCAAATCAAAGAAGTTACTGAAGTTTATGCAGTATATGGAATTTATGATCTTATAGTTAAAATTGTATATGAAACTATGGATGAACTCAAGAATCAAGTACTAAATAATAATATCATAGTTGAAGGAGTAAAAAATTCCATGACAATGATTTGTGTCAACTAGTTATGTCCATGTATATTTCTTGGTTTAGATAAAATATTCTCTATTCGTTCAACTAACACTGTTGCAGGGATATCAAAGGTTGTAATTTTCGCTCTTCTACCTCTTTTGCCTTCCTCAATTGGGCCAACACTTTTCCCAATGATTCCTACCTTATGTAAAGTATCTAGTGCAGATCTAAATGTTGATTTTCCTCTCACTTCTTCTCCATACTCTTCACATGCCAATACATAGTTATCATAAGCTTCATCCACAGAAGTTGATGTGATACCTTGTTTGGCTAATTTTTTAGCTACACCTAAAGCGGCTAATAATTCATGACTACGTAGTTCTTCTAAAACATCTCGTCTTAATTCAGGATAAACATCAGCCTTAGCTGCTCTAATATAATCTGGTAGAATAGAATTTTCTTTTTTCAGATCAACAAGTTTACCAGATCGATATAGAATTTCTAAACCATGTCTAGCGTTTCTTGATGCAGAACATATATCGGCAATTAAATCAAGTGTTTCATCAGAATAAGCTGTTGGATAGAGTGCTTTCTCTGCTCGATATTTGAGTATCTGAAGCAACTGGTCTCTGTTGTATCCCTCAAGATCAATTTGGTCATGAATATGCCCAGAAAGAGGTACATTCAGAAGCGATCGCCATTCTATCGGTCTCGAAATGATGATTGTAGAGATCATACTTTGTTCAGACCCAAAATACTCCCCTGCATGAAATATACTCAAGATATCCTCGGAATTGAGCATGTTAGCCTCATCTAGGGCAATTATTAACCTAATATTTTCTTTTATCAATCTTTTAACTAGCATGTCTAATATCTCTTCATCACTAAAACCTCTTGATTGTATCCTAAAATGCTCTGATAGAACATTTCTAAGAACAGCTGTTTTACTTCTGAAAGAGTGGCAGTTGTAATAAAGGAATTTCACATTGATATGTCTTGCATTGGCTGCTTCTTCAAAACGTTTCATTGTATATTTGCATAAATTTGTCTTGCCTATACCTGCATGCCCGACTATTGCTACATTGACTGAAAATGAGCCTTCTTTTCCTAAGAGAGATCTGAAGTTTCTAGCCAATCTAGCGATATCCTCTTCTCTTGTAGGAAGATCGGGTGGAACATATTCAGGATAAAGAGTTGATTCATTTTTAAATATTGATTTTCCGAACATAGCATCTTCTACATAATCAAAATTGGACATAAATTATCTCCTCAACAAAGTAAAGCAGATTTTCAGAAATAAAAAGTCTTCCGCTTTGCAGACTAGCACCATGTATAATTTTATTTACATTTAAACGTAAAAAGTAGGTACAGGGTACTAAAATGAATGAGGAAGATCTACAAGAGAAGGAAATAAACGTCCAAATTGTTGATTATGATGATGTTCCAGCTCATTCATTTCCATTTTTCACTTCATATCGAATGTTTTTTGATGAACAGATCAAATGCTACGGATTTATGATGGAGGAAGAGATTGTTGCTGTTACAGCTGTTATTCCAGATGAACCTGACTATGAAGGAGGATTCATGTCTGTAGGCTGTCCTATAATCTATGTGTTTGAAGTTAGGGAGGATTTGAGAAAAAAAGGAATTGGTCAGAGATGTGCACAAATACTAACACAAAGGGTCATAGAAGAGGATACAATTCAACTTTGTTGTTCTCCATTTGTCACTCCCTTTTGGCAAAAAGTAGGTTTCAACATCCAATTTTTGGATCAATCTCTATACATGCATAAAATGGTTCTAAAAAAAGAGGGTGAAAAAATGGATGTAGAAGAAATACAGGAAGATTCCAGATTTCTTAGATTTTAGTTCCAGAAGAAATACGTTTTATTATCATTCCTTCTAGTATAAATGGTTGAAGATTCATTGATATGTTGAGAGCTTCTGTCAGTCTTCCTTCACTATTTGAATAAATAGTCAATAATTTGTCATCCTTTTTACAGAAGTCACCAATTTTCTTGTGAAGATAAACACCTGCTTCTTTGTGACGAGGAGCACCTGCTGCCTTAGCTATTTTCTTTACATTAGAATTGGATAGTTTAACAATATATCCATCCTTTGGAGCTACAACAGTTGCTACTTTATCACCTATAACAATATCTTCTGGATTAACAGTTGCGTTTCCTCCTTGAACACCTATGATTTCTTCCATCTTAGCCTTTGTTTTTCCTTTTAGTATGAAATCTGCTGCTAAATGAGCCCCTTGACCTGGTTGTGCAAGACCTGCCATTTCAAAAAGAATACCTGAAAGTTCTGCACTTTTCTCAAAGACACTTGTAGGTCCATTCCCATTGATCACTTCTAAAGCTTCTCTTGCTTCTAATGCTGGACCTACCGCTTTACCCAGAGGTTGTTCGCCATAACTCAATGCAGCTTCGATTGAAATCCCTAGTCTTCTACCTAATTCTGTAGCTTCATGTGCATAATTAATTGCATCATCCTTAGTTGGCATTTTTGTACCTTCACCTGTAGGAATATCTAATACCATATGGTTTACACCAGTTGAAACTTTTTTGCTAAAAATACTGGCAAGCATTTGACTATGAGGGTCAATTCCTAATGGTTGTTCTATTTGATGAATAACAATTTCATCAAGAGGTGACAAATCTAGTGTTCCACCCCAAACTAGCATACCTCTAACTTTTGGAGCTATTTCTAATATTTCATCGGCAGAGAAATTCACATCACAGAGTACTTCCATAGTATCAGCTGTTCCACTAGGTGAAGTTATAGCCCTAGAACTTGTTTTTGGAATTAATAAGCCAGCTGCAGCGACTGTGGGAACAATTATCAAACTGACTTTATTCCCTGGAATTCCACCAATAGAATGTTTGTCATAAACTGGTTCTTCGAAATCCAATGTTGTACCATACTCAGCCATAAAAGTTGTTAGGTTTGCAATCTCATCCATGTTTAAACCCAAATAATATTGAGCCAAAGTAAACATGGAAATTTCTAACTCTGTATATTGTCCGCTACAGATATCGTTTACAATTGAGCGTATCTCTCCCTCTTTCCAAACAGATCCTCCTCTTTTATTTTTAACATATTCAAGTGATTGAGGACGTCGTCTGATAAAAACACTTATTTTGGTATTTTCTGTAATTTTTAAATCTTCGATTGATTTCTCTTTCAATCCAATAAATCCTGGTTCGATTAATGTATCTGTGCTTAAAACCTCGCACATGATTTCACCAGAATCGCTTTTAACTTTGATATTTGCGGAATGTTTAATCTTAAGTTCATTTAATGTTTGAATATTTAATATTGCTATATTTCGTTCAATTTCAAAGTTGACTTTTTTAGCATTTAATGTAGTCATAATATCAACTCATAATATAAATAAAATTATTTTCATTTACTTTTCTTCAGAGAGGATAACTCTGTTAATAGGACATATAACAGTTTCGATTTATGGAAAATAAAGTAAAACTATAAGAAAAGAAAAGGAAATAGAAGAAAGTCTAATCTCTCTTAGCTATTTTTCTTGCTTCAAGATATAATTTCAACCTTTGGAAAGCGTGCAATCTTACTGCTACGATTAAACCTACAATAAATAATATAATTGGTATCCAAACAACCCATGTTGTGATAGTGTAAGGTAAACCCCAACCATGAAGTCTAACCAATGATAGATTAGCACCTGCAAAGAATCCTGATCCGTTGATGAAGGAAGTAGAATATTCCATTTCATTTAAGAAACCTGTTGCTCTGTCATAGATTAGAGTAACTTCTGTAACATTATTGACTTCTGATATTATGGTGTTTGTATAAATTATTAAATCTTCGTCAAAAGTCCAGTATTCTCTATTTACAAATGGAGAAGTTTCCATATATGAAAAGAATCCTTCATTACCCAAATCTGTATAGTTGTAAATATTGCCACCATAGTCATTCCAGAAGTTTTGGGTGTAATTGAAATTATTACTATAATAATTGATGAAAGATGAGGTGTTATAATAGAGTATATTTGTAAAATTCTCCAAAAGATTAAGTGCAACTGGTTGTATAAATTTGAAGACTGCTCTTCCATGAGCGTTGTCATCTGTGTATCTTGCCATCACATCATTAACATAAATCTGGCACCAAGAATGTGGTTCGGTTCTCTGTAGCCAAGGGTCGCCTCCCATAATTAAAATTATTTTGTCTCCTTGTTTGAGTTTCTTATCACCTTCTTGAATATGAAAATTATCAGTTCTTTCAAGATGAGTAATTTTCCATTTGAACCTTTTATCTGAACTAACACTACCATAGTAATCATAAAGATCTAATTGAGACATATTAACTGTATTTGGTGCAACTATTGAGTGCTCAACGTCACCTTCTGCGTTAAATGTGGGAGTATTGTCATCTATTTGATCCATTAATGCAGATGCACCCCAAGTTTTTGCTGAAGAAGATCCTAGAATTACGAGAATAGCAAATAATCCTACGAAACTGCGTCTATTCATGAATATCCCTTAATAACGTTATCTACTTGTTCTATCGTTGAATAAGACACGTTTTTAACCTTATCGGTTAAACCTATGGAAAAAAATATTAGTAAGTAGTTTCATGGTCGCACTGTAAAATACAATCTTTTCTTATCCTTACCTCTGTTTTCGGTTTTAAGAGGGACAAATGTACCTATTTCTTTGGTACTCTTAACATGAACCCCACCATCAGCTTGACGATCTACAGTTTCTATTTCAACTATCCTTAATATCTTAACACTTTCAGGAATAAGGTTGACTTTTGTTCGAATTAAATCTGGATCTTTCAGAGCTTCTTCTCTCTCTAAGAAAGACACAGTTACCATGTGATTTCCATTGATTATTTCTCTCATTGCCTCTTCAATCTCTTGAACCCTCTCTTGTCTTAGATGATCAATATCAAACTCGACACGACTCTTCTCAGGTGTAATATTTCCACCCGTAACTGTAGTTCCATATTTTTTATACAATGTTCCTGAAATTGAATGTATAGTTGTATGAAGTCTCATCTGTTTGTAACGCTTTTCCCAATCAATTTTACCCTTAATTTTGCCACCTTGAATTTCTGCTTCAGGTATAGGCGATAATTTATGCTTCACTTTGCCGCCTCTAGATATAACCTCTACAACCTTGTATACATCTCTACTTGCTGTAGTCAATGTTCCAGTATCGCACATTAAACCACCTCCAGTTGGAGAAAATGCGGTTCTATCTAAAACAACGAAATCATCAACAACTTCAGTTATTACAGCTTTGAATTCCCTAATGTACGAATCTTTTTGGTAAAGTAGTTCAGTCATATATTGGAAGAATATAGGAGAAATTAAAAGTTTTTTGAATCAGATTTAATTAATCATTCTCTACTTCAACTATCTCAAATTTATCAGCATCAATTAAACCAAAGTCAGTAATTTTCAGATGTGGAATAACTGGTAGTGCAATAAAAGCTAAAGCCATGAAAGGCTCTGAAACCCTAGGATTTAATTGTTCTAAAGCATTGTGTAAAGTTTTTGTTTCTTCTACTACTTGTTCCAAAGGTTTAGTGCTCATAATTCCAGCAAAATTAAGTTGTAAGGAAGTTACTCCATCTTTAGTTGCTACAACTTGTCCTCCGTTCATTTCCTTCACTGTTTCTATTGCTTTTAACATAAGAGTATAATCTGTTCCAGTGCATATTAATTGATGACAATCATGAGCAACTGTGCTAGCCAAAGCGCCTCCTTTTATTCCAAGCCCTTTTACAAATCCTTTGCCGATTTTCTTCTCTTGTGTATGTCTATTAATAATCACGATTGGAAGAATATCATTTTCTATATCAGGAATAATAATTCCATTTTCAACTTTCAGGTTAGCTGTCAACTTCTGTGTAACAAGAGAGTGTTCTTCCACCCCAATAACTTTAACATTAACTTTACCTACTTTCTGTGTGTGAATCTTTAAGTCTTCTATAGTAGGAATTTGAAGATTTGAAAGTGTGTCTAGAATGAAATTAGGATATGATTTTGACTTCTCTTTCATAATAACTTTATTTTGGTCAAAAACTATTTGTCCGTTGGAAATTACTAATTTAACATTGAAACTTTCTAGATTATCTACTACTATTATGTCAGCATTTTTTCCAGGAGCAATTCCCCCTATTAGATCTTGCAATCCAAGATGAGTAGCAGAATTGAGAGTCAGCATCTGAAGTGCTTCTAAAGGGTCAATACCTGACTTTAACATCAATCTATATGTTGAGTCTAGATGCCCTTCGTCCATTAAATCTACAGGATTTTTATCATCACTTGCTATGATGATATTTCGAGTATCAATTTGATATTTTTTTAAACCAGTTAGTATTTTTTCAAGATCTTTTGCAAAAGAACCTTGACGAATCTGCAACTTCATACCTAATCTCAATTTCTCTAATGCTTCTTCACTAGAAGTTGCTTCATGATCTGAGGATATACCTGCTGCAATATAAGCTTGTAATTCTTTACCTTGCAATAATGGTGCATGACCTTCTACAATCTTTCCGTATTTCTTTGCAGAATCTAATTTGCTAATCACATCTTCAAAACCTAAAAATACACCGGGATAATTCATCATTTCAGCTAAAGCAAAAATATCCTCTCTAGACATTAGTTTCTCAATATCTGATTTATCCAGAACCGCTCCTGAGGTTTCAAAGCCGGGCAGAGAAGGTACACAAGAGGGAGCTTCAATCAAATATCTTATGGGTAATCTTTTAGCTTCGTCCATCAAAATATCCAATCCAGGAATGCCAGATACATTAACTAGTTCATGAGGGTCAATAACAGCAGTTGTAGTCCCATGAGGAATCACTGCCTTAGTGAATTCTGAGAGTGTTAACATAGAAGATTCTATATGGACATGTGATTCTATCAAACCAGGGCAAATCACCTCTTCACTGAGTTCTATAACTTGAGTATTTTCTCCTTCGAATTCCTTGGTTTTTTCGCCAATATGTACTATTTTGTCTTCAGTAATGACGATATCTCCATTCAGAATTTCTCTTGTGTAAACATTAACATATTTCCCCCCACGTAAAATTATATTAGCTTTAATATTAGCCATTGCACATTCAATTATCTTCTTAGTATTCATATTAAACAATCATACTATTCTATTAGTGATTATAAGTTTTGAGAAAAATCTTAATTGACACAAAACCCTTTTTATTTAATGTGAGAATATGTGTATGATTAGTGTTGAAAATAAGAGTAATAACAGATTCAGCTGCAGATTTGCCAGAGGAGTTGCTTGAGAGATATAATATTGTGAAAATTCCACATATAGTCTTTTTTGAGAACAAACCTTGGAAACTGGGAGTCGATATTTCAGTTGATGATTTCTATGACAGATTGAAAGAATCAGATTTTCTTCCATCATCCTCAAATCCGGAACCTTTAGATTTTCTAAATGAAATTAAAACAAGTCTTGATGAATTAAATTATAATCATGTTTTCTGTGTTTCTGTAGCTAAAAATCTAAGTAGTTCAACTTTTCTGTCTATTAGAGTGGCAGCAAAGGAATACAAAGATAAAGTCACCATCATTGATACAGAATCAGCTTCTGGAGTTCAAGGATTAGTGGCTTTAGCAATTGCTGAATTAGCAGAACAGGGTAAAACAGTAGAAGAAATCAAGGAGTTAATTGAAAAAGCAAAAGAAAAATATTATCTTAATGTTGGATTTCATACTCTCGACAATGTCTATAAATCAGGAAGATTGAAATCTAAAATAATACTTAATTTGACAAAACTTATTGGGATTAAACCAATAGCAGAAATGGAAAGACCAGGATCTTTAGAATCAAGGCTACCGGGATTCTTTACAAATCGTTCAATGCTGAATAGATTAACTAAATTAGCGATTAAAGGAACTGATGGTTCAACCATTTATGATATGGTAATATGTCATGTAAATAATCTAAAAGGAGCTCAAATCATCATAAAAAAACTTGAAAAAAAGAGGAAAATAAACAGAAGTTTTGTTACTCTAGCAACACCTATTATAGGGAGTAACACTGGAATGGGGACAATAATAGTATCTCTTCTACCAAATATTTCTTAGTAATTTACTTCTTTAATTTCATCAGAAAATCATGGATATGATTAGCAATTTCCTTTTCTCTTCCTTCATGTATTCTATGCATTTCAGTTTTTAGTATAATAAGTGCTGAATCTTTGTGATGTAAGTATTTTTTAGAGATTTCAGGATTAACAAAATAATCCTTTTCAGCTGTAAAGGTAATTAAAGGAACATCAATTTCTTTTTGTCTACCTACAATGTTATATTTTCTGGTAAACTCTATTACATGTCTTCTCAAGCTCCAATCATCATTCAACTTCAATCTATTAGATGCCCAAGTAATAGTCGGTGATTCACCTGTTCTTCTCAATTTCAGGATTGATTTATAAATGAATATAATCATTTTTTGAATAAATTTCATGATAAATGTGGGTATCACACCCAGTATTGGAATGAAAAATGGCATGGAGTATTTTTCTTGTGAGTTAAAAGCAGCTAGTACTGCAGGTTTAGATCCTTCACCATTGAGATAATAATTATACATTTGAGAAGCACCAGAACAACTCCCCAGAATAAAAAATTCTTTATCTTTCAACTTTAAATGCGCAATTACTCTCCCCAGTTCTTTATTATACTCTTCTGGACTAAACAAACCTTTTTTGTGTGGGGTTATAGATTCTCCAAAACCTCTTGGTTCATAGATAATAGCATTCCCGTATTCTTGCAGAGCTTCAGCCATCGGAGTATAATTATCAATTGCACTTAACCAACCAGGAATAATTATTATGTTTCTGTTTTTATAATCAGTATTCTTGGAATCAAAAAGAGCTAAACGAATTTTTACTTCGGGATCATCGTTAGTAACAACATAATCTATCTTGAAACTCATCAACTAGGGTAAAATATACTAGATTATATTTATTTTCCAAAAACAAGAATAAAAAGAAAGAAAAAGAGAATTAAGCTGGTCTCTTTTTGTGGCAAAGCCACCAATCAAGGCAGGTAATAGAATCATCCTTAAGACGCTCTTTAGCTGTCTCAACATCACTAGCAGGTGGAACTATTACATCATCACCAAACAATTCATTTTCAGGCCAATTTGCAGGCATTGCAACATCATGCTGAGAAGCAATTCTTAATGCTTTAATCATTCTTACTATTTCTTTCATATTCCTTCCTAATTCTGAAGGATAATAGAGAATAGCTCTAACGATGCCCTTAGGATCAAGAATAAAGACAGCCCTCACAGTATTACTACCTTTAGCATGAAGCATGCCTAATCTCCTAGCTATTTCGCCATGATCAGCAATAATTGGGAACTTAATCTCAACATCAAGTTTTTCTTTAATCCAATCTACCCATTTTATGTGGCTGAAAACTTGGTCAATACTTAAACCAAGTAATTCTGTATTCATTTCTTGAAATTCATCATAGTGTTTCTGGAAAGAAACAAACTCTGTTGTACAAACAGGGGTATAGTCAGCAGGATGACTGAATAAAATCAACCATTTTCCTTTGTAATCACCAGGTAATTTTCTCATTCCATGAGTTGTAGTAACAACCATCTTCGGAAATTCAGTTCCTATAAGTGGTATTTTACCAGTTTCTTCATACTCTTTTAAAGTCATTTTATCACTAATTTGTAAAATGAGAATCCTTTTATAAATCTTTTCGATTTTCAAAAATAGGTGGTTCGAATATCAGACGCTTTACCAAGACAAAATAAAATTTCTGATTATGATATAATTCAGTTGCTACTAAAGAATAGTAGAAAATCTTTTGTTGATATAGCAAAGGAACTTAAAGTAACAGAAACAGCTGTCAGAAAACGTGTCAGAAGGATGGAAAAGGAGGGTATAATTGAAAGATATTCCATCGATGTTAATCCAAAAAAATTAGGTTTTGGTATGAGAGTTCTATTAGGTATTGATACAACACCTCAAACGTATATTTCGATTATTCAAAAGCTAAAAAAAATAGATGAGATTTTAAGAGTATATTCGTCAAGTGGAGATCATATGCTTATGCTTGAATGCTGGATGAAAAATGATGAAGAACTAAATTCTTTCATAGAGAAGATTGAAAACATTGAAGGCATAGTAGACATCTGCCCTGCAATAATAAAAGAAATAATAAAATAATTATTGAGAATTGGTTTCAATTTTTAATCATAGATTATAACATCATCATTTTTACCTTTCTTCTTTTCACCAACGATGAAAGATCGTAATAGTCCATGAAAGATGTTAAATCGAGGGACTTGTCGAGAATAAACCTTGTAAGGATAACCATATAACTTCTGCAAAAAAGCATCTTTTTCGAAAGAAGATATTGTGAAGATTATTAGAGCTAAACCTGCAAGAACATTGGAAAGAATTGAATGTATTAATAGCATCATGGAAATTGAAATCAGCATAGAACCGAAGGTTATTGGATGGCGTACATATGCAAAAAAAGCTAAATTTCTAAAACTATTAAGATTGTCAGTTCCTCTTTTCTTGATCCATCTTTTATTTGATGAGAATAAGCCTAAAATTATTAAAGATAAGGCTAATGAAGAAATTACCAATGCAAAAATTTGATAAATAAGTTCATTTTGGTTTGATAAGGCATAAAGCCCTGAATACTCATCTGTGAGAGTTAGAGAGAGGATTATAAGCATAAATCCAATTACTAAAAAGACCTCATATCTTATTCTTCTATAAATTACCAAAATTAACCAGATAAGAACCACAGTTGACATGATTCCAATTAATACCCAGAATGTAGGAGTGTTTATCACGAAATACCTTAGGTGTTGTTCTTTTTGAGTTTTTCTAATAACTCTAAACTTTTTCTGTTTTATTCTGCTAGATATTTTTATTAAGCAACAAGGAGATACGCATACATGGAAAAAGGTTCGAATAGAGCATTTCTTCTGGTTCATGGATTCACTGGAACCCACTATGAAATGGAACCTTTAGCCAAGTACCTAAGGAATAGAGAATTTTATGTGGAAAATATTGTTCTTCCAGGGCATGAAACTTCTATAGAAGATTTACAAAATCGAAAGTGGTTTGAATTTACAGATTATGCTCAAGAGAAATTAAATGGTTTGAAACAAAGATTCAAGAAAGTCTTTGTGTGTGGGTTATCTTTAGGGGGCGCAATAACGTTATATCTTGGAGCTACTAATCCTGACATTGAAGGCATAATAGTTCTAGCAGCACCTGCGTTTTCACCTGATTGGAGGATGAATTTATTAGCTTATTTTCCTATAGTACACTTAATTTATCCTCTTCACAAGAATAAGGAAAAAGGATGGGAAGATGTCAATTCATTAAAGACCCATAAAAGCTACGGATATTATCCAATCAAAAGTGTACAACAGCTGTTTAAACTTTTTAAAATCAACAAACAAAAGATCAAGGAGATAGAAATCCCAATTTTAATAGTATATGCAGAAAAAGATCCTAGCATTCCTTACAAGCATGCTGAGAAGATTTTTAATCGAGTCAATTCAGAAGATAAAAAAATTGTTAAAATCTTAAAAGGAGGACATGTAATTCCAAAAGATGCTGGTAGAAAACAGCTGTTTAACGAAATTGATGACTGGTTAGAAAGTAGAGTAAAATTGAATAAATAAGGAATAAAATAGAGTTAAAGATCATCTAACAATTTATAGATTTCTTCGTCTATCTTATCCAATCTATTCTGTTGATCCTCTAGAAGTTTTCTTTTTTCTTCCATCGTTTCGAATAGATTATTCATTCTTTCAACATACTTGGATCTTGTTTTAGCTTCATCCCCTTCACTTGTAAGAACTTTAATCGATTGAGTTATTCGTTGATATTCATTATCAATTCTTTTAAGGTTGGATTGTTCAGAATCAATCTGTTCATTAATTTTGTATTTATCTTTACGTAATTGCTTTATTTTCTTTAAAATAGTTAGTTGATTAGCTTTCAAAGTTTCTAGTTTTAGCAGTTCATCTAAATAATCATCAGATATTGATGCAATAGAAACACTTTCAGAAGTTTTTCTTTCTGTAGGAATCTCAAGTTTAATAGTTGTTTTTGGCTCAATTGTGATCTTTATTCGGAAGAAATTAGGTGTTTCAGTAGAATCGAATTTCATCTTTTTCTTATTTAGTTTGTATCCATATAGTTTTGGTACTTCAGCAAGAACTGTTAGTTCTTCCTCGCTTTTATTGTCTATTGCTAGTTTGAATGTCTTAGTGTTAAGATATGTTTCAACATAAAATTGATTAGATAATGCTATACCAATTTTCTTCATTGTGCTGAATTCTTCTTGCTTTATCATCATATCTTGTTCAACGAGATATGGAATGATTTGCTTGTCTCCTTTTGGAACTCGAGGAAGCATCGATTCTCCGGCATAGATTCCTCTTTCATAAAGTGTAACTGGTCCAGCTTCCCATCCATAACCCACAGTATTTTCAACTTCTATTGATCTGAATGGATGAACAGCATGCTGCTGTTGATTATAGATATTTATGGTTTCTTTTGGTATATTTGCGGAGTGAAGAAGTAACAGAGCAGATTCTCCTTTTTTTATTGTAACCAATTGCTTTAGACTAAAAGAAACACTTTCAGTGGAAGTGATAACATCTGCAGAATCTTCAGAAACTGATACATAGTCATATAATTCCTCTGCTGGTTCTTCTCCATAACCAGTGGTTGCTAAAGCTTTTGCAGACCTTTTCATCTTCTTAGCTCTACCTATTGATGCAGGCATTGATGAAGGAGGAGACATTACTTCTTTAGCTATTTCCCTATCAAAATCTGCTTCAGGTGTCATAACATTGATTCCCATTTGCTTAGGTCTTTGAACGAAAGGTCTATCGATAATCCAAGGTGAGCTTATATCATATCTAAAAGACAGAGGCAATCCAGTAATGAGGTGGATTTTTGCATCTATCCAATCCTGCTGTGAGTTATTCGTCACTAAACTCCAGAGTTCAAAAACAGCATTTTTATCATCTAGATTATAGATTCGATATGAAGATAACCAGGCAGGAAGTTCAGAAAGATATGAAAGAGTAACATCCTTTTCTCCTTCATCAGTAAAATTAATCTTGATATTTTTCACATTTTCTTTTTTACTTCTGGAAAGTAAATCAATTTGTTCTTCGAGCGTTTTCTTAAAGAATTCTTCTTTGGGTAGAATATTCTGTAATTCATTTGATGAAATATGATTAATCTTATAATCATCAGTTAAAAGAATAATTTCCAAATTAGAAGTGTTTTCACTGACTTCTATCATCTGATATCCAATGAGTTTGCCTTCGATGTTTTTCTCATCCTTAGTATCTACAGTCACTCTTGATCCTGAGAGAAGATTTAGTATAGATGTTAGTGCATCTCCATCTTGATCTATTTCAAGACCTTTGCTTTCTTCAGTATCAAAAGCTATAGAAGACAATAATATATCTCCAGCTACTTCAACATGAAATGTTTTAAGAAAATCATCTTGATTCTTAACAAGAACTGGAAAATTAACTTCTTTCTCTTTAAATGATGCTTGAGAACTTAACCATCCAATACCCATTTTATATAGAGTTACTTCATTAACTTCAAAAACTACCATAATAATCAATCTTAAGAAAATTTCTTGCATTAAAAACTTTCTTGCGGTTCCAAATTTCAGCAGTTCTTACACATTGTTTCTTAAAACCTATCGCAGTTATTCGTGATAGAAAACACGAGTAAATTTATTGTTTTCCATGACCTAAAATTATTTTTCTTAATTCAAGAATATCGTTCAAAATGAGATAAATTGCATTATCAAGGGTTCTAAAAACATCACCTACTGAGATCATTAGTTTCAGATTTTTCCTCTTTTCAGATTCTTCAAATAAATATTTCTTATGCGCCAAAGGAAGTTGCTCTGCACGTTCAGTGGTTACAAAATACACTTTCGCTTTTGGATCCCTTTCGAATAAAGAGTCTATGTTCTCGATATGACTTTTACAACTTTGCTCTTCTTCACAAGATGCGAGATAAACATAATAATCCATCTCTCTGAAAAAATCTTTTCCTACAATTTTCTCTGCATCAAATAGGAGAGTTAGAACTATCCTCATAAAATAAGTATCAATACGAGTTATGAACTCATTTCTATCTAGTTGGTAAATGAAGTCAATATTCTGAAAATGGAATAAAGCTTGAATAATCAAATTATAGGAAAGAGAATCTGATGAAATTATCCCAATTTTCGTTCTTCTATTAAGTAAATTTGATATTTGTTGAATTGTATTGAACCTGGAAGCGATGTCTCTGACAATATCTTCAATGCTTTTGGATTTAATTTGATCATCTAGCAAAACATTTTCGATAAGCATTTCACTTAGTTTCAATAATTCATTATCACCAATTGAGGCTACATCATCAAATTCCTGTAGAAAAATATCAACTGTAGTATAAATCTGGCTATGACCGAATTTTACTTTTTCATCACATTCTTTTTTATAAAAGATCAATAACTGACAAAATGAGAGACTTACTTTATATTTGGTTCTAGGATCAACTACAAGAGAATCTTTCTTCCTGAAAGTTACTATAAGTAGATGGTATTTTTCAAAATGAGGTATTGGAAGAGGCCCATATATCTCTAAATTGGGGGATGAAGCTGAAACCACAGGACTGTAGAAATTTCCTATACCCATAATCTCTTCTTTAGAAATTTCAGGTATTGGATTTGTGCAACGTAATGACATTCCTGTATCATCTAAAACGAGTAAAGCGATGTAAGGTACAAATAAGTAGGAAGTCATATGTATCTACGCACGAATTGCTATAGAATGGAAAAGAAAGAGGATTAAAAACTATTTTCATCAAGGCTTAGATTTTTCAAACAGACTTCTATCAACTTTCTGTAAAATCTGGGAAATTCTTAGACTTCTTTCTAGAAATGACGAGATAAGTGCAAAAATAAGTATCAATCTACATGCTCTCATTAAGTGATATCCTAAACCTGCGAAATTTTTGAAAATTAAAACATGATTAGTAGGTGAAAAAACAGAATAAACCAATTCAGTGTTAAAAGTGATATCAAAAACTCTTACAATCTTCATATCGTAATAAAGGACACTATATTCCAACAAGACATTAGTTTCATTAGGAACATCAAAATATATTGCAGACTGCCAGAAAGTATCATTAGTTAATTTAACATTAACTGACAATTCCATAGCATATGCCATTACTATGGCAATAGCAATTAGTACAATTCTGAAAAGTCTAACATCGGATTTTCTAATGAACTTAATCCCATCTACCCATTTTATATCATGAGCTGCAATAATCAGAGTTGTAAAGATAAAAATCCATAATGGTGGTGTTTCTTGGATATCCATCCAAGTTAAAGCAAAACCTTGGTTATCATATAAAACAGGAATTAGTAAGGTTAAGAATCCAATAGTGCAAGCTAGAAGAGATAGGGAAGATGAAATTCTCATCAACTAGAAGTTATTTGGGAGTACTTATATATTTTCCTTTTAATCTTGGTTTTGAAGTCTATACTCCGCACGTTTAAATAGTACATGACAAAGTTGGTTTTAGTATGATAAACGATAAATCCCGTAAACACATTACGAATGCAGCCTTGGTTTATGTTTTATCTATGATGGTGAGTATGTTCATAGTTTTTCTAAATGTAGGTGACACTGTTATTTATCTGCAGATAGGATTCGATGTCCTCAAGAGTGTAGCCATTATGTGGCTTGCATATGGTTTTATCAGTTTTTACAAGGAAGAAAAGAACAAAACCATACTTATTACCGCGATAATATTATTTGTTGCTGCACAAATTGGCATAATAGTTCAAACAATGTACGTACTATACGCCACAGGAGTAATACAAATAACAAGATTAACACTCCTACCTACAAATCTCTCTGAGATTATCGCAACATTAGGTTTTACATTTGGTTTCTATCAACTCAAGATGTCACTTGACAAATATGCAACTGAGAGAAGAAACATTTACAAAGGTCAGATGTCATTACCAATGGGATTTGGATTTCTTGCTTTGAGTATGATTATTAATATAATTATTCCAGCTGAAACTTACATTGATTATAGTGACCCTGCAGCTCCTGTTGTTGCAGAGGGTTATGATATTCTATTATGGGTTAACTACTTTCTAGATATGGGTTCTTTGATTCTTGTTGTATTAGGTTTCTGGTATCTTAGAAGAGCAATTTTAGTATTAGACAAAATACCAGACGAAGTATTCCAACAGATGCAAGAAAGAAAGCAAGCTTTAGCAGAACAACGACAAGCTGGAGGAGCTGGTGGCGGTCTCTTTGGAAGGAGATCCAGAGGACTGTTTGGAGGTTTTACACCCCCACAAACTCAAGCCCCACAACAAGAAACAGAACCAATAGAAGATTTATTGATAGAAGAAGACACAGTAAAGAAGAAAATGTTCTGTGTTAAATGTGGTTTAGAGCTTGATGCGGATTCAGCTTTCTGTGCTGATTGTGGTGAAGAAAATCCCTATCTAAAGAAGTAGGTGATTCACTTGGGTGACCTTAAAGACATTTCTAAGCATCTTTTTTATTCTGCTTGGATACTAATGATATTACAAATGATAAGAGTGGCAGTTACTACAATAGTAAATATAGATTTTCAGGGAATCATACTTATTGCAGATGCAGCTTTTGATTGTGCATTAATTCTTTTTGGAATAGGAATGATTAGATTAGGGAAATCACAAGACACTATTTCAAATTGGCTTGTAGCACCAATTCTTCTCTTTATCTCTGCAGGATTAGATATCCTTAACATAATTTTTACCTCAACAAAATTTGGAGATAGATGGTCAAGTGAGCCTTTAGTTTTTGTTAATTTGACTATATTAATAGGTACTTTTCTCGTTCTTGTAGTAGGATTCATTTTCTTGAAATTTATTATTGATAGTCTTGAAAAGAAAGAGTATATTGAGAGAAAAGGACAATATTATCTTCCTTTAGGATTTCTGATATATCTCATCCCATCTATTTTAGGATGGTATGGGGGATATATAGGAGAAGGTAATGAACTGATTTGGCAAGAAAATCTTGCACTTTTTGTTTATCTATTTGCCACATTTCTCATTATACTTGGATTCTTAGGTTTGACTTCAACAATGAAATTACTACAATTCTGGAGTCACGACCAAGAAGAAGATAAAAGTAAAGAGGAAGAAGAAGATGTCTAACCGTTATCGACATTCCAAAATGAT
This sequence comes from Candidatus Heimdallarchaeota archaeon, assembly GCA_030603365.1. Lineage (GTDB taxonomy): Archaea > Asgardarchaeota > Heimdallarchaeia > Heimdallarchaeales > Heimdallarchaeaceae > UBA460. Next base: position 296,045 of record JAUVXV010000003.1, on the reverse strand, counting down.
TTCAAATAGTCTAATAATGGTTTATTTCTTTTACATTATTTTAGCAGCTCTAACTAAAGGATTTTTAGATCTACTTCTACCTGGGGTGATTGAGCAACATATACTTTTAATTCCAATAGTATTTGGTTATCTTGGATTCAGCTGGGGTATTTTCAATTTATCATACGAAACAACAATCGCATGGCCAAATGCGAAAAAAGTTACATATCTCCTAATAGCTGGAACAGTCACTTTTCTCTTATCACAAGCAATTCTTATTTTAGCAGGATTTATCACGGAATATGCTTTAGCAACTACAATACTAACATTTGTTGGAATTGCACTTTTTATTATATCAAATCCAATATTCGCAGCTGGTTTCTTTCTATTTCGAAAAGACCTCAAACCGCACTATTTTAATAAATATATTGCAAAGTTCCCCAATCTATACATCTCAATTTCATATTTAGTTCTCTCTTTAGGGATTATATTCTTATTAATTGCTGGTTTAAATCAGAATATAGTGGGTTCAGTTTTTATGATAGGAGGGATAGTTACAGTAGTAATCTCAATATTGGGATTAGGGTTTGGTTTTTATCCATTGTTTATATCCTTCAGAGCTTATCCTAAGATCCTCGAAGTAATAGAAGAAGCTCAAATGAAAAAAAATCAATCTTCATCTAAAGAAGCTAAAAAAGCATCTTAGCAGTTTGAATCAAATCATTCATTTTTCTTTCAATTTGATCATTTGAAGATAAGATAGAAAATGAGACTTTGTAAATAGGTTTTTCTTCTAAAAATTCTACAAGATAAGATAAGGTACTGGAGATTTCATCCAAAGAAGATGAATCTATTTCTTTGTCTACTACAGCAAGGAATGTTACAAAAATTTCCTTTTTACGCTTAGCTATAAGGTTTTGAACCATCTTAACAAGTCTATCAATTTGGAGTTTATCTAGTGGGTTGAAAATAAACAAGAAAGCTTCCGGCATCTCAAATAATAGAGGTGCTAAAGCTAAATGATCTCGATTATAATTGATCATTAAGAATTGGCAATTGTAAATCTCATTACCTATGTTCTTTTGGAAATCAAAAGGTTCATAACCACCTGTATATTCAAAAGAAGGACTTAAACCTGCTCTAGCCAAATAATCATTGAGTACATCTTCCACTACATAGTTATTCCCATAAACAGTAATCTTAACTTTGGGGGAAATTCTTTCTGGTCTTTCGTCTATATGATATTCTTTTCTTATTTCTTCTACTCTTTTAGCTTGAGAATACGCTCTAGGTGCAGTTCGCTGATACCATTCAATAAAACTAGTCTTTACCTCATCTAAGACATCTTGAACTAGCTCAGGTATAATGTAAAATCGTTTCTTTTGAATTGATAAGCCATATGCCATGGGAAACTGCTCGATATAATTAGCAAAATCATCAGGATGAATATTAAGAATAGAGGCGATGATTTCCAATTCCCATATTGTCTTCTTCTCAATAAGGGAAAGAAAATGTTTAGCTATCGATGTTTCTCTATCTATACTCATTAAGAAATGTTAAGTGAGGGTGTTTAAAACGATTTCTCCTTCAATGTGAAATTGTAATTGCATTAAAGTTTTAAATAACCAATTTGAATAAAACAAAATAATTATGTGATTACATGTTGTTCGAATATTTTCAATGGTGGCATTACTTAGCCTTGTTTGGTGTAGGATTACTTACCGGCGCAGTCTCTCCTACATTTGGCATAGGAGGAGGTTTACTTAATGTTCCAATTCTATTAATAGCTTTCGAAGGGTTGTTAATCAGTCAGATAGGACAAGCTAACTATGATGCAAATCCTAGCCTGCTAGGAAGTACTGCGAGTGCAACATCTTTAGGAGTAATAGTTTTTACAGCTCTGAGTGGATCAATTTCGTATATCAGAGAGAAAAGAATTGATTATCAAGTAGCTTTTAGATTTATGATTTTTGCAATTCCTGGTGCAGTATCAGGAGGAATATTCTCTAAATGGTTAGTAACACAAGATGTCGATAAGGACATTTTTCAGATTATTTTTGGTGCAACAATGATTACGATTGCCATGTATAAAATGACCACGATACTTCTCAGCTGGTTAAAGAAACGGAGTGGAAAAATCAATGAAGAAGATGAATGTCAAGACATTGAATGTGATGAAGAACAGAAGAACAGACCATGGTGGCAACAAACAGTTATCTATCGTGATTTCGAAGACAAAAGAGGAGTCAAATTTAAATACAAATCAAAACTCCTTCCAGGTGTTTTTATTGCTATTATTGGAGGTTTTGTAGGAGCTACTCTAGGTTTAGGTGGAGGAGTTATCTACGTACCAATTTTAACAATGGCACTCGGAATGCCCGCTGCAATTGCAGTTGCAACCTCAACATTTACCATTCTATTTGCAACTCCTTTTGCAGTAGTAATTAGATCACTTGATTTATTTGGAGCTGGAGCAGTTTCAATTCAGTGGGATATTGTTATTTTAATGGCTGCTGGAACAGTAATTACAGCAAATATTATTCCAAGATTTTTGCATAAAATAAAATCAGAGGCAATTCTAATGGGTTTCTGGTCTCTAGCAACTTTTGCAGCTATAAGAGTTCTCTTGAAATCTTTAAGTGTAATAGATTGGTAAGGTTAATCCTTCAAAATCCTTACTCTATCTCCTTTTTTTAGTTTGTTTTTAACAACTCTGGGATTTCCTTCACCATCATAAATTAGAGAAATTTGGCAATCAAACTGATTCTCTAATTCTTCCTTCTTCATGGATGCAGCTAACTCAAAAAGATGGAATGTTTTCGAACCATGTTTGTAATTGTGAGGAGATGAAAAAGTTAAATTTTTTTGAGAAGTTTCAATGATATCTAGGATTTTATTGCTTGCATAACCATTTCCATAGGGATAGTCAAACTGGTCAAAACGATAGTTGAAATCTTCTGATAATATTCTACTTATTTCTATTTTGATTTTTGACTCTTGAACTGGAACTAATGTATTAATTTCATGCATAACCGTTTCTGGTCTTTCAGTATTGGGTCGAAGAGTAATGCATGGTTTTCTAAGAACAGCAGCTTCTTCTTGTAACCCTCCAGAATCTGTAAGAACCATTAAACATCGGTCATTACTGAGAAGTTTCAACATTGAGAAATAATCAACTGATTCATAAATAAAGAGATTAGAATTCTTTTCAAGTGATTCGAATTTTCCAACAGCTAAAATCCTTTTCTTTGTTCTTGGATGAATTAAAAATAGGATTGGAATCTGAGTATACTTAGATAAAAATGAAATGATATTAAGTAGATTTTTTTCATTGTCTACATTCGATACTCTATGAATTGTACATAAGATATAATTTTTCTTTATTTTTACTAATATTTCATTAGCTTGAGTAGTATTTTTCTCATCCAGTTGTTCCTTGAAAATACGAATAGCATCAACTATTGTATTTCCAGTATAAAAAATCCTATCTGGATTAATTCCCTCATAATAAAGATTTGTTATTGCAATTCTTGAGGGAGCAAAATAGAGTGTAGACATGCTATCAACCATTCGTCTATTTCTTTCTTCAGGCATGGTTAGATCATAAGATCTGAGTCCTGCTTCTAGATGACCAAAAGGAATCTCATTTTGAACACAAGCAAGACAACTTGCTAAAACACTTACAGTATCTCCTACCGCTAGAACAATAGTCGGTTTAATTTTAATAAACTCGTCACCTAATTTACTGATCATTTCACTTAATCTAGTGTGAGAATTTTCTTCTTTTACTTCTAGATTAGTATCTAGTAATCTTAAACCAAGTGAAGTAAAAAACTGACCTGACATATTTTCATCATAGTGTTGTCCAGTATGAATTACTGTATAGTTTATTTTTCTTTTCTCAGCTTGGAGAATTAAAGGTGCAATTTTGATAATCTCTGGTCTGGTTCCAACAACAAAGACAATGGTAAGCATTAACTACAATAACATCTCATTAGATATAAATTTTAGTGAATTTTAAGACATTAAATAGAAGTTTTTGTCAAGCACTTTGATAATCTCGCTAATCTGCTCCTCTGTTGGCATTTCATTAGCTTTAAAATCCACTAGAAATTTGTCAATCTCATATAAAGCTAATTTAGTACTTTTATCTAACAATTTACCAGAGATTCTGGTTTGAATTATCATGAATACATTAACACCTGAATAAAATGATAATGTAGAGGATGTTGTCTTAATTTCCTTGAATTCATCATCAGACTCAGTCGCTACATAATCATGAATGAAATGGAATAAACCTGCAAGATATCCTGAAGCTGCAATTATCTTCTCTTCAAATGAAATTCTTTTCTTTTTAAATGGAGAGTAACCCAAGAGTGGATTCCCCTCTTTATCAACGACTAGTATAGTCTCTATTCCATGAGATACAGATTGGCTTTGATATAAAGCAACTATTGATACTACAACAAATGAGTAAACAATCTCAAAAATCGCAAATCCGTTCTCATCCATACCATTTTCTACAACTTTTCGCTTAACTGTTGTTATAAATGCTAATCCTACCAATAACAAAGTTAGCAGTATTGAAATAATCATTTTCCATAGTATTCTCTTGTTCTTCGAAGTTAAGAATAACTTAGTATACCTTACAACAACTGGAACAAGCAGAAATGAACTACATAAAACAATGAAACCAAAAATAAAGCCATAAAATTCAGTAAACAAAGTATCATAGATGGATATTGTTAGAGTCCCAAAACTAAAAATAGTATTTTCTAAAGGAATAACAACAAAATATAGCACTAGAATTGTTAAACTAACGGCTATTATTTTACTAGATCTTGGAGGAACAATCATCGATTGTTCCAAACTTGCTGCAAATAGTGATATGAATGCTAAAGCTTGCACTACTTGTAGTATTCTGAATAATAAAAAGTCTGTACTGACAATATCTGCATACACCGGATTGGGTACATAGAATTTATCAAATATACCGAAGTGATGATTCATTCCATCAACTATTTGAAAAACACCATATGTTAATAGGAAGATTGACCAAAGTAGATAGAAAGGATTTTGTCTTCTTCTCCCCCAGTAAACTGATACTAGACCACCAATAAATAGAGTAATGGCAACTATATACTTTAAATTAACATAAGTTGGATCTATCACAACATTACCCCTATACCTTTCCTCTAATATTCATAATATACGCTATGGTTTTAAAAATTTGTTTACTGTGCATCACTCTAAACATAACTCAAGAACTTTCTTCCTTAGATGTCTCATCCTCATATGGGTCAGAACCCCAAATCTTGCCAATAACTTTGGATTTTCTTATATTAAAGAAGAGAAAAACTGCAGCTAGACCACCAAATATAACTGCAAGTAACCAGAAAGCAAATGGAGAGCTTTCAGCTTCTTTGTTTACATTGAGTTGTATTTCATTAGTATCAGCTATCCAATCTTTTCCATCTGAAACTGCCACTTTTAAATAATAAGAACCAGCAGGCACATTTTGCACATCCCAGAAGTAAAAGGATTCATCTAACAAATTTGTTTTCAATACTGTCCAATGTAAACCATCAGTGGAAACAAAAACAGAACAGTTGAGAGAGTCTCCATCTCCATCTGACATTGTCCATCTGATCGTATAACTCTCAAATACTTGATTTACTGTTGAAGGATTGGTGACCTTAATTGAAGGCAAATTATTTGTATATGTTAATCTTGGCTCATAAGCCATGTAAATCAAACCTTCAAAAACCTCTTCACAGATAGAAAGAATGTAAGACCCTTCTGGATTATATAAATCAAAATAAGAACCAGACCATGGTCCTTCATAAACTTCGAAAGTAAATCCTATAATATCATGGTTTGCATAACAATAATCTTCCCATGCTCCATTGGCTAAATACATTCCAGATTCATTCCATAATGGATAGCCTAAAGTTGTTTTTAATTCTCCTAAAAGAGCATTGAATTCTTGTTCATCCTTCAGTGGAAGAGATCCATTGTGTGCCCAAGGAGGAATAATTGCTCGGATACCACTATGTATACTTATAGCAAAATTGAAGGAGTGCCTTATCATAAAATCACGAAGTATTTGTGTTTCAAGTTCACTGAAAGGTGATTCTCCTCTATAGTCTTGATCTCTCATAATTAATGATGATTCTGTTCCATTCCAATATGCACCATAGTTCCTATTAAGATCAACTCCACCAGGGAGATCTTCAGCAATTTGAAGGTCACCGTCATAATCATTCTCTCTCACTTCTGAAGTATTAGTTAAATCATTCCAGAAATATGTTCGTTCTAATTCATCATCAAGAAAACCGTCCATATCTGTATCGTTTAAACCATCGTTATCATCGTCAATAGGATTAAGATTTTTCCTCTGTTCAGGATAAAAATGCATGATAGAGAGACCGTCTGGATTTAGTAAAGGAATAACGTAAATCTCAGTACTAGCTAATAAGTCTTGAAACAAACCAAAAGATGAGTAATAAATAACATAATCCATAAAGTATAAACAGTTTTCAACTGAAATCATCTCTCTAGCATGATGTGCTCCAACAATGTAAAATTCAGTTTTAGCCGTTGTAACTGTTTTATTAGTTAATTTTACACACCAAATATCCCGTCCATGGTAGGTTTTTCCAATTGAAAAAACATCAACTAAATCAGTAAAAGTATCGTTCATCAGAGATAAGCGAGATGTTAACTCTGTATAATTATGATAAGGTCCAAGATCCTCCCCCCAATAAACTACATCTTCTCCACTAATGGGTCCAGGTGCTTCAGCTAACCCATGCCAGAACCACTGGTATACATCGTTGTTAATTTTAAAAGGATAGAATGTCGAGGTTGAAGAGACAACTACATTTAGAATTTGAAAGTTGATTAAGAGAATACCAATAAGAATGGTCTTTAGTTTGATTCCTTTACTCATTATGTTAGGAAGAGGAATATCATTAATAAATATCTCTTTTTCAACTTTGATTATTCCTCAGTTTTTTGTTGACAGAGAAAAATGCTTAAAAACGGATGTGCATACTTGTGTCATAATCGAAAGCAATTGTGAATATAATGACAGAATACAATGTTGCCATAGAAGTAGATGCCAGAGGAAGTTTTTGCCCTGGACCCATGATGGAACTAATCAAAGCTATAAGACAAGCTGAAGTTGGCGAGCTTTTATCTCTTCTTAGTTCTGATGAAGGAACACGAAATGATGTACCAGCCTGGTTGAAAAAAGCAAAACATGAACTTGTTGAAATAATTAATCTTGAAGACCATGACAAATACATAGTCAAGAAATCTCACTAGAGGAATATAGATGAGAAGTATCGTTATTCTAGGTGGAGGATTTAGTGGCATAAATGTTGCAAACAAAATTGCAAAAAAATCCAAAAGAAAAGATATTCGAATAATTTTAGTTGAACCAATGGAACATAATGTATATGAACCTCATTATCTATTCTGGAGTTTTAACAAGGATCCACTCAAGAAATTTACAATCCCAATTGACAAAGTACTGAACAAAAGAGTTCTTCATCTCCGAACAGCAGCAAGTTACATAGATACAAAGAACAAGTTACTAGATTTAACCAATGGTGAAACTCTATCATATGACTATCTCGTCATCTCAACTGGTGTTCATTTAGAAGAGGAACAGGTTGGTGCATATGAAAAAGACAATGTTCATCATTTCTATTCAACAAAAGCTACCCAGGAACTGCAAGAAGCTCTAAAGAATTTCAATGGAGGAACAATAGTAATTTCTCCTTCTACTGTTCCTTATAAATGCCCTCCTGCACCTGTAGAATTTGCATTTCTAGTTGACAGATACTTGAGAAAGAGAAAAATACGAGATAAATCTACAATCAAATTTCTATATCCTCTTCTTAGACCATATCCTGTACCTAGTGTTGCAGAAAAAGTGCAAAAACTCTATGATAAAAGAGGAATAGAATTCGTTGAATTCTTTAATTACGAAGAAGTGGATAAAGAGAATAACAAAATCATATCTATGGAAGGAGAAGAAATCGAATATGATTTACTTGTACTTATTCCTCCTCACGAAGGTCAGGCTGTAATAAAAGAATCTGGTTTAGGAGATAGAGAAGGTTTTGTTCCTACCGATAGATTCACACTTAAGGTTAATGGTCATGAAAATATCTATTCAATTGGAGATTGTACTAATTTGCCTGTATCAAAATCAGGTGCAGTCTCTCACTTCTCAGCTCCAACACTTGCCAAAAATATACTGCTAGAATTAGAAGGAAAAGAACCAAGCAAAAAGTACAATGGTTTTACAATCTGTTTCGTTGTGACATCTCCTAGACGATCAATGCTATTATACTTTAGCTACAATTTTCCACCAAAGAAATTTGGCTTGCACAATTTGTTCATTTATGGACTATTCAAAAAAGCATTCAAAATTGCTTACTTTAAAGCTCTTTTAAGGGGTTATCTATAAGGTGAAAAAAATGTCAGATATAAAAATAAACAAAACACTAGACGCAAAAAACTTGAGCTGTCCACTTCCAATTTTGAAGACCAAGAAAGCTATAGATTCTATAGCAATCGGAGAATATCTTGAAGTTATAGCAACTGATCCTGGATCAGTAACTGATTTTGATGCTTGGTCCAGAAGTACAGGACATGAACTTGTTGAACAGTCTGAAGATGGCGGAGTGTATAAATTCGTTATCAAGAAAACAAAATAAGAGGAATTGAAATGACAGAAAAAAAGAAAAGACTAGCAATTATAGCTTCTAAAGCAGACATTCCTGGTGCTTACCCACCATTAATACTAGCAAGTACTGCAGCAGCTATGGATTATGAAGTAGGAATATTCTTCACATTTTTTGGTTTAAATATGCTTAAGAAGAATAAATTGAACAAGCTAAAAGTAACTCCTGCTGGAGAAACTGCAATGCCAATGCCAATCCCTCAGATAGTTGGGATGTTACCAGGTATGACAGGAATGGCTACAATGATGATGAAAAGCTGGATGAAAGGTGCTAATGTTGCCAAATTACAAGAGTTAATGGATTTGTCAGTAGAAGCTGGTGTACAGTTAATCGCATGTCAGATGACTATGGATGTAATGAATTTCAAACGAAAAGATCTGATTGATGAATGTATAGTTGGAGGAGCAGCTACTTTCCTTGAATTTGCATCTGAAGCTGATGTTACCCTTTATATTTAGGTGGTTTTCATGACACAAAAAGTCCTAATTATGGTAACATTCGGAGAAGATTATCCTGATAGATATGAACCTCCAATCCATCTAGCAACACTATCTTCAACACTTGACACTGAAGTTCAGATGGTTTACACTATGTCAGGTGGTTTGTTACTTAAGAAAGGTAATGCTGAGAGAATTATTGCGGGTGTAGGAAAACAACCATATATAGAAATGATTCGTGAAATAAAGGAATTTGGTGTTAAAGTATATGTATGCAGCCCAACTCTTGAGCGATATGGATTAACCAAAGATGATTTCATTGATGAAGTCGATGACATCGTTGGTGGAATGTATGCTGTTACTGAAGCACTTGATGCAGATCTTGTATTTACTTTCTAAGGTGATTCAAATGTCCTTCCCTCTCGCATCTTTCGATAACGAAGAAGTAACATGTTTCGATATAATCAAAGCAACTTATGGTCTTTCAGAGAATGAGCTTGAAATTATGATGTGTATCAAACACTCTCAACCCACAGACATTAAGACGATAGCTGAGATAATTCCAAAAGACCGTGCAACTATTTCTCGTTCTATTCAAAGATTAATGGGTATTGGTTTTGTAAAGAAAACGAAAATAAATCTAGATAGAGGAGGTTTCAAGTACATCTATTCTGGCTTATCAACAGAAGAAATGAAAAGTAAACTAACTGAATTAATCCGTAGAATTGCTGATAGAATGGAAACAGCCATTAATAATCTAACAGAAGAAAAATGTCAGGTTCTATATAATGAAGTAGTAGTGAAGTATTCAAACTATTAGCTCTTCTAGATGAAAATAGATTCTTCAATTCAACATAGTTTATCTGTTCTTCAGGACACCTTCTTTTTGTTTTTCTAATAAAAATCAACTAAAAATCAAATTTTGATAAAGAGCTAACCAACTTAGCATGAAACTTATTCCTTCTTGAGAAAGGCATGTTTAATTGATACCTTTTAGTAAATAATTTTTGCAAATCTTTATGATCATTATAGTACATGCCTATTACCCACTTTGCATGCTCTTCAAGTAATTGTTCATAATCATTACTTAATATCATTTCAATATAATCGTTAAGATATTTTTCTTCCGTTTTGGCTATTTTTCTTGCTTTTGAGCTTAGCCCTTTAATCGCAATAGAATCTTTGTTAGTGTAACCTTTAGAAAAGAAATAGAGAACATTATGTACTAGATGCTTGTTACAGCTTGCATCCGAATAAGTTATGAGCGAAAAATCATATGAAGCTTCAAATGGAATAGTCTTATCTATCACACTTGAAAGCTCAAACAACCCTTTTTGATCCAAAGATGGATTAAGTACAACCTTCCTATTTATCATTGCGGATACTATAATTTCCCTTAGTTTTGCAGCATCAACCTTCTCTAAAATCTCATTCTTTGATTGTTTAAAATTAGATGCTCTTAGAATTGAGGGCTCATTATTTACATCATCAAAGAGTTCTGATAGAATAATAGGAGATGAGTAATATAATAAAGAGTTTGAGTTATATTCCTCTGAAGGGATTATCAGACTGTGAGAAAGTGATTTTGGTCTACCGAACGGATCAAAACCATCACTTCTAACTAGTTTAACTATGATGTTCCCTGACTTGTGTGTATATTTGGAGACATAAGCTATATGCTCCTGTTCTTTGGTAGATAATTCAGGCATGAAAACTATTGAATCTTCTTTCAGCTCTTCTGGCATATCAGCTAAGGTGATACGATATCCGACTTCATCATCTCTCCTAGCTATTACCTGAAACATCTATATTATGTATCCATATACTGAACTTAAAACTTTCTTTAATTTTCAAACAACCTTTCCATTACATAATATTCTTAAGTGATATTTGAAGTAAGAAAATTAATGCACGATAATAATGACATGATAAAGATCCTATCGGAAGCTGAAGAGCTAATTAATCAGCATAATTATCATAAAGCAATTGAGTTGTTGGAAAAAAACTTAAGCTATTTTGAGAATGAAGAGATGTTTCTGAATTTCTTAGTACGGTTACACTTATACGTAGGAGATACTCAATCCGCACTCAATTACCTTAATAGATCTTTAGAGATAGAACAAGAAAATCTCACAACTTTAGATTTATCGGGAGATGTGTTTGCTAAGCTTAAAGATTGGGATCAAGCCATACTATCATGGAAGAAAGTTTCTGAATTAGATGAAAAAAGATATCATGTTTGGAAGAAAATCGGAAATTTGTATTATGAAATTGGGGAGTACCATGAAGCAGTTCAAGCTTTCAACAATTTTCTAGAATATGAAGAAGACATAGAACTTTACAGCTTCTTGGCATCGATATTCAAAAAGATGGGAAACGAAATTGAGAGCTGGAATAATTTAATGAAAGCAGAGAAATTAGATTCTGATAATGAAAAGATACTGATACAAATTGGAGAAACATACTTTGATCTTGATAATCATGAAAGAGCAAAAGATTATTACAAAAAAGCAACTGAAGTAAATCCTGATAGCATTCCAGCTTGGTTCCAACTAGGTAAATCGTTAGAAGCAACCCAAGATTTCATACAAGCAGTAGAATCTTTCTCGAAAGTTATAGAATTGGATCCTGATAACGTTCTAGGTTTCTTTAACCTAGCCAAGATTTATGCTGCTCTTGCAAACATAGAAGAAGCAACACGATATTATGAAGAATGTTTAAGTCGAGATCCTGCATTCTTAGAAGCAACATTAGCTTTAGCCTCTTTATCTTGGGCATCAAAGAATTATGATAAAGCGATTGCTTATCTAAACGATTCACTTAGATATAATGAGAATGAAAATAGAATATTTCAAATGCTTGGAGATATCTACGAAGATAATGGAGAAGAGGAGAAAGCACTAGAGTTTTGGGAAAAAGCAACAGAATTAGAAGAGTGATTCATATTCTTCCAGGTCCAATTATCAATTTTACTGTAGGATTAAAGGGAACATATATTTTATTTATTCGAATTACATCAGAAATAGTGCTTGAAATTAGAAGAAAAGAAATCAAACTTAAACCAGGTTATTATTTTTATGTAGGTAGCGCGTTCGGTGCTGGTGGATTATCATCACGGTTACACAGACATATGAGAAAAACAAAGAAAAACCATTGGCATATTGATCAAATTACAATATCAAAATTCTCAGAGATAGAAGGAATAGGGATCTCAAGAGAAAACAAAAATGAATGCCAAATTGCTTCAAAGTTTGCATCAATGGATGAATTTCAACAGATAAGAGGAGTAGGGAATAGTGATTGTAAATCTTGTCCAAGCCATTTCTTCCTACTGAAATAGTATGGTATTAATTACAAATAAGTTGGATTATTTAAAAAAGAAATCACATAAACTAAACTAAAAACTACCCTAAAGATAATATGGCAACATGACAAAATTCAATCATGAAATAGAAATCTTTCTTATTCTTTCTAACAGAGGTAAAATAATAAAAAAAAGGAGAAAATAAATTGACTTCTATTTTCTCTTTCTTTTAACTAATGCTACAACTGCAGCTATAACTGTTATACCTAGAAAACTGTAAGCCCATTCATAGGGAGTCTTGGCATAGTCACTATCTATTAACAAATGCAATTTACCTTTGCGATCGTACTCATCAAGATCATACAATATTTCAGCTTTACCTACTAGACCAGTTCTAATATTGATTGTCGTTTCTATCATCCATTTCCAATACCATGATTCATCATAGCCGTTTCCTTTTATGGAATAAGATTCATAATAGTACCTATAAATTGAGAAAACATCCCCTTGTAATTTGAATTCAAACTTTTTTGAGTAGGTATATTCATAGGTTACACCATCATATACTTCAGAATAGCTATCGCTATTATCATAGTTTCTATCTTCAAGTTCTTCATAGGTTTGTTCATAAAGATTGTAAGTTCCAGTAGCATTGGTGTAAGTTACTGGGGTGATGAAGAAATCACAAGAGGTGTAGTACATACTACGCCAGATAATATAGACAAAATAGGGATCGGGATCAATAATTTTGATATCATTCACGTAAATATCAAACCAGATATCAGTGGCTTCATCAGGATCTTCGAGGATTTTTATTTTAATTTTGTCTCCTTGATATAATATGGTATCTCCAATATAGAAACGATCAGCTAAGTGATCAAAATCACCTGTAACTTCCAGTTTTGATACAGTCCATTCAAATTCTTCACCAACAGCTATCTCATCAGAATATCCTAGTTCCCCAGTAGGGTAATCAGCTGATGTTGTAATCGGCATAAAAACCAAACATGTTAGTAAAATTATTGCACTAATAACTTTTTTATTCATAAATTCACCAACTTAGTTAAGTCTATTTGATATAGTAAACCTGTATAATTATAGACGTGATTTAATATAAAGTTTCTTTAGCTTTTATAAGGAAGATATATGTAAAAAATGTGAAAAGAGAAGAAATGGAATGCTTATCATGATTTCCTATCATTTCTAACAAAATTTTTATAGTTATAGAATAAGGTACAATTTAAGATTAAACTTAGTAGTTTATTCGAGGTTGTAAGAATGATTAACAAGAAAAAAGGATTAACATCTCTTCTCTTAATATTATTACTAAATCTTGCTTTAAATAATACTGCAACTGTAGAAAGTCAGGTTATCTCATCTGTTCAATATTCTGATAAACTAACTCCCAATACTGAGCTATCATGGAAACTCAAAGTATTAGAAATTGAAGCACAAGGATACTTCACACACGTAGAAGAGTATTATTGGGGTTTTTCTAATTCCTATTCAATGACACTGGGTGATGTTTTTAAAATTAAAATCAAAGAAGATCCGGATGATTTAAATCCAGACAGTCTTGGATATCTCTTTAATACAAATGAATCATGGGCAGATTTTTACCTAAATGATGATTTTATTGGTGATAATGCAATGGATTTTTATGTTGATAATATAGTATTAACTAGTCCATATCCAAATCCTTTCACAGTTTATATTCTTCCAATAACTCTCACACTTGAAAATGAAGATACACTGAAAGTATTTCAAGATTACATTTATGAGAGTCTAGAACCCTTTGAAGTTTCTCACACTGAGTATTCATTTGATGTAGCAATTAGTGGCAATTCATTTTCAATGAAATCCTATAGTGCAGAAACTGGTTGGGGTTATATTTGGGAATATACAACTGAAATTGTCTATAATACAGACTGGGGAGTTTTATCAAGATTAGAAGTGGAAAGAGTAATAGAAGGAGAAGAAGATTACCACGAAGGAGATTACTTAAGAACTCATCTTCTCTTAGAGATAGAAAACGGTGATATTAGAGTACCCTACAACTGGAGTTATGGATTAATATCTCTCTTTTTATCTAGCTTAGTTGTGTTAATCCTGAGAAAGAAGAGAAATAAACAGTAGTACTACATCTAAACAATTCATCCTCAAAACTATGAATCAGTTGAAAGTACTACTTAGATCACTCTTTTCTAAGGTATAGAGAAAGAAGTGAATACTTAGAAACATTCCTAATAGAAGTAGCAATCTACTTGAAGATAGATTGCTTTGATTATTTGGATAACAGATGTTTATTACCAATATTTACTTTTTTAAGATAATCAGAAGCTACATCAAAACACCTTTCAGCTAATTCCAGAGAAGTAAGGGGAAGATCAGTCATTTCAAAATGAGGATAAAATCCCAATAAAGAGTAAGGAATGTTTTCATCAATACTAGCAATGTAAGAAGCTATTTGTTCTACTTCATTTTCATTAATATATCCTGGAACTAGTAATGTTGTCGCATTTAACATGGGTACATCAGGTCTTTCTCCAAAAAATTTTTTTCCTATAAATTCGAAATTTTCTAAAACTTTTTTATTATCTACACCTGTCAAAGCTTTATGTATTGAGGGTGACCATGCTTTCAAATCGAATTTGATGTTGCCCCCTGATTCTAAGGAGAGTTCTGCTGCTTTCTGAACTTTTTTTCTGTTTCCAAAACCATTCCATTCCCAACAAATACGTGATATTCGTTTTTCTCTTTTGGCTATTTTTATAATTCTTTCAGATAGGTTTAAAGCAAAATCAAATTGAGGTTCAGGTGATCCGCCGAAAAAACACACACATGAAATCTGTGGATTATTTAAGAAAGTTGATGTTAATTGTTCAATTGTTACTTTAGAACCTAAACCTATATTTTTATGATCCTTGTTTTGACAGAATAAACAGTTAAAAGAACACCCATAGAAAAATATTGAGAGATTGTAATATCCAGTCTCTTTTCCATCTTTATACGCATAATTTGGATAACCATCACCCGTTCCTGCAGGACAGAACCAAGAAGCGCAACAATTACAAGGTAATGGATCAAAATAAAAATCTAAAGCAGCTGTTTCGGTATTAGTTTTAGATACAAACTTTCCATTTTTTGTATACCTTAATCCACAAAAACTAATGTCATTTTCTCCAAAACTACAATTATGATTACAGGAAGAACAACTTTGAAGCTCTCCAGAAGGAGCTTTAACGGGTAAATTAAATTTATTTCTAGCAATTTTGTGCGCTTCGCTAATAAATACCTCAGCTTCTGATTCAAATGAAAGAATGCAATCATAACAAACAGACAAACTCTCTGACACTAGTTTGTGCTCATTACAGATTTTACAACTTTCTTTGTGAGACATTCTTTGCGGAGGTACAAACATCTGTACATTTATTGTTGTTCTGATATGTTAATTTTGTGCTCAACTATGCTAATTATTGAGTAAAAAATCGATGAAACTTATCAAAATCTAGAGCATAAGTCAAATTATTCTCCAATTTTCTAGCGATAAGAAGCTTGTTAAATGCTTTTTTTCTTTCTTCCTGGAGTTGATATACAAAAAACACAGTTTCTTCAAATATGTGTTTATTTAATTCACATTCGTACTTATTTACGAACCGCTCTAGATTTCCATACTGTTTATTCAACCAATCAATACAAGGACCACCACAATAGTACTGAATGCAACATCTAGAACATTCAATCCTCTCTGTAAATAATTCAAGTTTGGTCCCATTAAATTGTAAGTCTTCGTCATCTAGTTGAATTTTACCTAAATTTAACTCTGGTATTCCAATCATTCCAGAACATGGATAAACATCCAAACAAGGATCAATTGCAAAAGCGTTTCTTCCTGCAGAACATCTAAGCAGAGTTTTGGTTCTGGTTATCACCCTTTCTAAATATCTGCCTAGGTAATCAGTAGGACCTATTCTTGTTAGGAATGTGATCAGATCTTCATCCTTCTTATGTAGTAGGGTTTGGAACAATCGAGTAATCTCATATTTTAATTCCGCAAGAGAATTTTCAGTCCAAGGAAAAACGGAATCTGCTTCAACTCTTGCAGGACGTATTGAAACGAAATCGAAATAGAGAAAGTATTCATTATAAATATCAAATAAATTTCTTTTTCCAGCTGCAATAGGGATAATTAAATGCTTTTTCACATTCGAATCAAAGAGCTTTAAATTTTCCAACATCATCTGTTTTTGTTTTTTATTTTCTAGGTTTATTGAGACTGTAAGATATCCATATTCATTAATAAAATCTACAAAACTACTATTTATTGTGAAAAGATTCGTAGAAGGTGGAAAAAGAAATATCTGAAATTCATGCTTCTTTTGTTCTTGTTCTAAATATTTTTTGATTTTAAGGAATAAATCAAAGTTTTGAGTTATTTCTTGAGTATAGCCTAAGCTAACAGTTATATCAGATTTTGATTCCATCTTGGTTTTATATCTTAATACTGTTTCAAATATCAGTTTTAAGTCTTCGAAATTCAACTCATTCTTATTAAGTTTTCGAATTTTACTTGAATAGCAATACCAACAATCTAAATTACACTCAGTAGAAGGATTTAGAACTAATTGATTAATATCAAATGAGTGCGAGTTTTCAGATACATCAACAGAAGGAGCTGATTTGCTGAAGAAACCAAATTTAACTAAGTCCTCAATTTTTTTCACAATCTGCATGTTGGTACCAATATTCCAGAAAAATTGATTGAAAGAATCAACTAAGAAAAATGTGTTATGTTTTTCAAAAATATGATATAGTACTTTATCAGCCATTTTTCTCAACAAACTGATTCGGATTCAGTTCTTTCAGTATCGTCTTGTAAAAACTTAGCAATGTTTTCCAGAGCATCTTCTTTTTTCAGAAATTTTCCAATAATTTTGTTTTCACTCGAATGTTTCACTACCCACCAATCCTCATCATCTTGGTAGATTTCATATTCTCCGCATTGCTCTCTATTTGACATTAGGATACAAAATATAGAAATTTAAGTTGTATAAATGAGTTTCTTTCTATTCTTAGGATAATAAAAATGCTTTAAAAGAAAGAAATGTGAGATATCTTGAATTATGACAGAGATTAGCTTCAAAATTTCGTTATGTGGTGAACCAGGGGTTGGTAAAACATCAATAGCTCTTAGACAAGCTCAAGGTTCTTTTCCAGTTACTCACCAACCAACATTAGGAGCTAATTTTCTTATTTGGGACACAACAATTGATGGAAAGGAGATACGCTTAATTATCGGTGATTCAGGTTCTCAAGAAAGATTTCATCCTGTTCTTCCAAAATATTTTCAAGGATCAGTTATAGCAGCACTAATTTATGATATCACCAGTAGAGAAAGTTTTGATAGATTAAACTACTGGAAAGACCTTCTTTTAGATACATTAGGAGATATTCCAATTATTATTGTAGGAAATAAAATAGATCTTGAGGAAAAAAGAGCTGTAAAGGCAGAAGAAGGAGAGAAATTTGCTTCGGATCTGAAAACAGTATATTTTGAAGTGTCTGCTAAAGATGATAAAAACCTTTATCCTGTTTTTAGAAAAATGGCAGAAATAGCACTAGAAAAAGGAAATTAACGATTTTCAGCATTACTGTACTCCTATAAATTATTCTTTTTGCAAAAATATTAAGTAAAAGTTGAAAAACCCTAGTGAAATTATACGAATAAGGATAATATTATTTGATAAATTGAATTCAATATTATTTGATCACCAATTCAATAGGAGTAGGCAAAATGGAAGGTGAACAATCAGCTTCAGAAGTTCTAAATTTATTTGTTTGTGAAGTAATGAATAATGAGATAGATCTACCCATCCATATTGTGGAATGCTTAAAGGATGTGTCTGGAGAAGAAGATGTCAAAAGTAAAAAACAACTAAAAAATGCTTTATCAAATGCAAATATTTCAGATATTTTCAAAGAAGAGAAATTCGTTTTACAAGGGTCAAAACAGATTTTTCTAGATACACAAAATATTACCAAAGAGCAGAGATATAGCATTTTTACTAAAGATAAAAATGATGATTGCAATTTCTTAAATTTCTTCAGCTCGAATTTCAATGATGTTAGTCTGACTAATACTTATGAAGAAATAAAAATACTAACAACCGCTTTATCTGGAGTTTATAATCGTACAGAACTGCTAAGGGAATCTGACGAAATGTCTTTAGACAATCAAATTGATGTTTTAAGTACTGATCTTAACAGTTTAGGAAAATACATACATTGGCAAATCTGTAAAGAATATAATTTAAGGGGGAGAACTGAACTCTCTAATTTGCCTCTGATGATTACAGGTGCGGTTTTAGTTAAAGCTTACATCTTAACTGACATTATGCAATGCAATAGTACTTGTGGAAAAGTCTATTCAGGCTTAGATGAAACCTCAGTTAAAGAATGTGAGTGCGGAGGAGAAATACTTTTAGCTCCACCTATGTTGAGAGTTGATACTGTTTCATTTGTAGTACCTGAGGACATAGAAAACAAGGTCTCTTTTCAAGAAGAAGTTTCCCCTAAAAACATTTTCAATCTTATCAATAAAGCATTTCTTAATAGAAAATTGTTGTTGATACTAAATCAGTTGACTGAGTATAAGATCAATGAAAAAATAGCAATTCCATCCGATGCAGTTTTCCGTTATAAAGATACAAATGATGTAATTAGAGTACAATACATTCATGAAGTTAAAGATGAAAAAGAGATTCATATCTTTGCATGTATAACTGATTCAAGATTCAGTGATCCCGAGTTTATTTCCTGCTTGTTTTTACCAGGAATAATGAGAGATATAAAAAGTGGACTAAAAGGAGATTTTAATTGGGAACAGGTAATATCACGTTCTGAACTCAGAGACTGGAAGGTAACACCATTCATTAAAGGTAAGGAATTGGAGAAAACATCATCTTTCAAGGAGATGTATTCACTTTTTGCTGGAGGTGTAAATGATGAGTAGCGAGATCATTGATACTGAAGAACTAAATTACGAACCAAAAGATGTTGTTGAGATAGTAAATGATTTTCGAAAACTTTATTCTACTCTTGAATCTAAAATAAAGCATTTCGTTCAAACTCAGCCTACTTTCCTTGGTGAATTAAGGAGAGAATTAAAAACCGAAATTGGCTTTTTATCACCACAAAAGAAAGATATGGCATTAGCGATTTATGGTATAATAATAACAGAAGATATACTCAAAAAATATGAACCTCAATTTTATGCGGAAGATATTTCTGCACTTTTAGAAGCAACTGATAAAAAACAAGTTTGTACAGATGATGAGTTTGTGGGTTTATTATCATCGTTTATTAATTGCCTTAAAACAGTATCAAGATCCATTAATTATATTATTCATCATTTTATTGAATTAAGTAGTCTAGAAATTGATGACAAAATAGTTCAAATAATTATGATACTAAGAAATTTCATTCCAGCTATGACTGAAGCTTTCTTATTTTTTGAAGTTGGAGAATTTCTTATTGATTTGAGATTTATAGCAGCAGTATTTGCCTATGCAATAGAGAAAATCATGTACGATGAGGGAATATCTGAATCTATACAATCCACAGCGCAGATCTATAGTAAATTTATTGGCAAATATCCTTTAAGTCAAAATGAAAACATTCTATATGATTTAGTTAACAATGTAATAATTTCAAAATATCACAATTTGTTAAAAGACGCATTCAATAAAACCATAGAGAAACGACAAGAAGAGTTTGAAGAAAAACCAGGAGATGTAAGGAAAGAATTCCAGAGCTTAGATCAGGTAAAAATGGATCAAACTAGAATTGAACCTTTGTTAGCTGCAATAGAGCAAACTTTGTTTGAAACCTTGAAATTAAAAAGAGAAACAACGGAGACAAAACGTTTGAATCTAGAGAGAAATATAGAAAAAGTCTTACGCAGAATGGCAATGGAAGAATTTGGAGTTCAAGATATTGCAGAACAAGAGAAATATTTGCAATATTTACTTGATACATGGTTTGGGATTTTTGAGGAATACCCGCAAATGGTTTTGCCTTTGATAGACATAAGATTATATGCAAAATTTGTTTCTGAACCTTTAGATTTTATCGAAGAAAATAAGCTGTCAATAATTCAACAACTTCTTTTCAGAATAAGAAGGCTAACAAAAGGTGAGAGGTTTACTACAAGTAATTTAGCATATGCTTTCGCAGTTATTCTTTTTGAGTTTTTAACAAATACAACTGTACAATCTCTTTCGTTTGAATGATAGCTGGATGAAAAAAATGAGTAATGGAATTGTGTATCGGGAGATAACAAATTTCGAAGAATATACTGCTTTAGAAGATATTCAGCAAGATTCATGGAATATGCCGGATAGAGAGCTAGTACCCAAACGTTTGATTAATGCAACTCGGAAAAGTGGAGGAGTTATTATCGGTGCGTATGATAATAATCAGATTATTGGATATGTTTGGGGATGGGTTGGAAACAAAGAACCTTATGGTACCTATATTTATTCACATCACAATGCTGTCAGACAAGCTTACCAGAATAGAGGTATTGGATATCAACTCAAACTAGAACAAAGGAAATGGGCAATCGATAAAGGATATGAGTATATTAATTGGACATTTGATCCATTGCAATCCAAAAATGCTTATCTTAATTTTCACAAACTTGGAGCAATTAGTAACATCTATTATGTGAATTATTGGGGAGATATGCATGATGATTTGAATGTAGGAATGGAAACTGACAGGTTCTATTGCAATTGGCTCCTAGAATCTCAGCGTACAATGAATCATCTGAAAGGACGATGTAGCAAATATACTATTACAGATATTGAAAAAGGAGAAAATATTACCGAAACAAAAATGAAGAATGACTTTCTTGCTATAAACAATTTAAACTTAAATCTCAATTCTCCTAAATTATTTCTTGAGATTTTACCGAACTTCAATGCGATGCTGTCAAATAATAAGGAACTAGCAATTGATTGGAGAAATCAAACAAGAAAAGCATTCGAAAAATATTTCAGTGAAGGATACGCAGTTACCGATTTCATAGTTATAAGATTAGAAAAACAAGTAAAATGTTATCATCTACTTGAATACCGTGAGGAAATTTAGACAAATCAATTAAAATTATGTCTGGAGGAAAAAATATGAAAATTGAAAAAACAAGCTTATATCAAATTAAAATGGAATTAAGGAATCCTTTTCGAACAAGTTTTGGAGAAACAAAGGAAAGAGACATTGTTTTGGTATGTCTAGAAGCTGACGGAAAGAAAGCTTGGGGCGAGTGTGTGACTGAGGAAGGTCCATGGTATTCTGGTGAAACTATAAACTCCTGTATCCATATTATTTCTGAATTCTTATTTAAGTGGATTAAGGAAACTGAGATTAATCACCCTTCTGATTTTCCAGACATCAGCAAAAGAATAAAAGGCAATCAAATGGCAAAAGCTTGTGTTGAAGACGCTATATGGGACTTGTATGGTAAAATAAATGATAAAAGCCTACAAGATCTAATCGGTGGAAAGAAAGAATCAATACCATCTGGGATATCCTTAGGAATACAAAAGGATGTTAGTACTCTTTTAGAAAAAATACAGCATGCAATAGATAGAAATTATCAAAGAGTAAAAATAAAAATTGAACCAGGTTGGGATGTTGATGTTCTGAAACAGATTAGGGATCATCATCCTGATTTACTACTTATGGTAGATGCAAATAGCGCTTATAGATTAAAAGATAAGGATATTTTCACTGCAATGGATAGATTTGATTTGATGATGATTGAACAACCTCTCCAGTATTATGATATCTTTGATCATTCAAAATTACAAAAGGAGATTTCCACTCCAATTTGCTTAGATGAATCCATTAAGAGTGCTGATGATGCTCGAGTAGCAGTAGAGATTAATGCGTGTAAAATTATAAATGTCAAACCTGCTAGAGTAGGAGGAATTTCGGAAACTTTACTTATACACAAGTTAGCAGAAGAAGTTAATATACCACTTTGGTGCGGAGGAATGCTTGAAACAGGAATAGGAAGAGCAAAAAATGTCGCTGTAGCTAGTTTAGATACATTTTCATTTCCAAATGATATCAGTGAGAGTTCTCGTTACTATAAAGATTATCTCATTAATCCCATATTTGAATTAAATGAAGATGGAACATTAACTGTACCTACTCAGAATGCAGGCATAGGTGTTGAAGTTAACGAAAAAATTATAATTCAAAAAACTATTCAAAAATTTGAAAGGTAAAATGTATCATTCTGGAGATATAGTCCAGAAAAGTGCTTCTAACATCTTGGTTTTGAATTCATATCTTGAACTAAAACTTGCAGAGAAAAACGGCATACTCCCAATATATCTCTGTAAACCAGTGAAAAATTTAGCGTATTCTGTACTAGCTTTCTGAATATTATCAGGTAAAGAAACTACTAAAGCAATTTTCAAAGGATTTTTCAGCTTAGATGTAACTTCATATATATTTTTGTATTTTTTGTTTTTTACATCTACTAATAGTATGATAGCTTTCTGAGAATTCAAGAACTCCTCTGACACTAAGGTATCTTTTAAAAAATTAAATTCATAAGTTGGAGTTTTAATCTGAGCTTTGTCTTCCGAATAAAAAGATTCTTCGTATGGTAGAGAGCTAAGAAGTGATGCATAATACTTCTTAATTTTAGGTACAAACTCGTTGGGATAGATAATAGATATATTTGTCACAGTTTTCTTTTTCTTAGGTGTGTCTGGTGTGTCTAAAAATTCTAAAATCTGTGTTGACAATAAATCTGCCTGTTGAAAACTCAACAAATCTTGAAGTATTTTATTATAAGAAGAAATTATTTCCTTCAGGAACTTTTCATTAACTTGAGATATTTTGTAAATTTTGTGAAATTTATAAAGCAAAACTTTAGCTAACTCTTCTCTGAAAGTATCAACTTTTGAAACCATTTCTGGAACTAACATAATTAATAAACCAAGAGTTTTTTCCTTCATTCTTTTATCAACCATTGTTTTATCATCAGCAATGAACGAAAAAGCATACTGAACAAAACCTGAGGAAAATGCAAACGGAAAAGGCCCATATAGTTCTGAAGTCATATCTTCTAATGTAACCATACCTTGGAAAATTAGAGAATAAGTAACTGAGCCTGAAAATGTAAATTTATCGATAGTATCTTGAGAGAAATCAACATTTTTGTCTAAAACCATTTCTACAAGGTTAGGACCAACTTCCTCTAATTTGAAGAGACAAATAAGCATAGTTCTATAAAAGAAAAATGTTCTTTAAATCTATTGATTAGACTGTTCGATTTCTGAATTTAAGAATCGCTTTTAGTAATACTAAAAACATTTACAAAAAATTAAACACCTTATTTTTTATGCATTCTGTTGATATGCATAGTTAATCCTCTTTTAGTTTTGAAGGATTTATCACACTCAGAACAGGTAAATTGTTCAGTCTCTTTTACGACCTCTTCATCGATTTCATCTTCAGTAATTTCTTTTTCCTTTTCTTTAGTTTCTTGGAAATCTTCTAAAACAATTTCATCTTCTTTCTCTGATTCCTGAGTATCTTTTGATACGGGAATTTCTTCTTCAGTTATTGGTTCTTTTCCTTCTTGAACTATGTATAATCTTCCACTCGCTAATTCAATTCTTGCTGATATTTCTTCTTTTAGAATCATATCGTAGATCATTTTTTCTGCTTTATCAACTGACAATCCAACTTGTCCAGCAAAAAGCTCAAGAGGAATGGAACCTACTTTAGAAAGACTGCTAATATATTTGCTCTTCATCATTTCAAGCTCAACTGAATCTGGTAAAGTTCTTCCATGGAGAGACTTGAGTAATTCCTCGTAAGTTGAGTTATTATAGATATTAATTATATTTGAGACCATTGTTTTGAAAGGAATATTTATTTGTAATTCAGAAATTTCTTCTAAGAAACTTTCTCTTACTTCATCAGAATCCTGTGTTATAAGAGCTATACTTGCAGTCAACCCATCAAACATGGTTATAAATGCTACAATTCTGTTTATAATTTCATCATTCTGTTCTTCCTTTGATATTTCGATAGAAAAGATATTGAGCAGAACCTTTGAGAAAAGAAGCAACATATCTGTATTGGTTAAACTAATGGTATTAATCATCCTTCTTAATTTATCTTCCAGATAGACTTCCGAAGTATCAATATATTTGATGATGAACTTTTCAATTATCTCTCCAACTATCAAAAGAGAGCTTTTCACAACCAAAGATGTTGTTTTAAGATTTTGATTAAATTCGGTTTCTGTTTGAGAATTGATAGTATCTTCTAAAAGAGAAAATAACCTTTCAGTATAATATTCAGGTTTGTGAGCAGATAGATAAGTTATCATATCAGCAATCTTTTCTTCTGGATTATTCTCACGTACTTTTACTAATTTCTTCATTATTGTTTGATAGATTTTATCAATTAGTAATGGGTTATTTTGAAGTGATAACAAATCTGAAAACACTACTTCCAGACCCGCAGCATTTGAAGTCATAGCTCTTTCTAAGAATGAGGTTATTATGTGTTCATCAACATCTAGTGAGTCTAATTCTTCTAAATCAAATTGAGTAATTTGGTCAATCCCAGGTAATATAAAATGTTCTTCAGTTTTTGTTAATAGAATATCATTTTCTGAACTACTATCTTTTGGAGGAGGTGTTGGTATAGTTGGTATGTCTTTCTGTGTATCAATTACTTCCATTTCAAATTCGTCAGTAAGAGCTGTTGATTCAATTATTGTCTCTTGTTCAAGATCTAGTATATCGAGTTCCTTTGTCTCTATTTCCTGATCTGTTGGAATTTCATCAATCAAATTATCTAAAATGTCTTGATCATCTGAAGATGCAGCTATTTCTAGTATTTGAGTTTCTTCTTGTTTAGGTTCTCTAACTCTGAATAAATTAACTAATTTTTCTCCTAGTCCTTCAATTAATCCTTTTGGTTCTATTGCAATTGTATCCAATGATAGTTCTATAGTTTTGAGAACCATTTCTAAGAATTCGACAGTTCCTTGTTTTTCAGGTAGTAAATCTTCGACTAGTACAGTGATTCCTTCTTCTCTTATAGTTGCTACCAGTTCAGTATCTTTATCATCTATAATGACTGCATCAACATAATCTTTTACAAGTTTAACAGTGTTAATTAAACTGGGTTCAAAATCTGTTTTTTCCAGAATTAATTTTTCTAATGGATTAAGTTCATCTTCTGTCCAGAATGGAGAAATGAAGGCTATTTTTCCTGAAGTTTTTTGTAAAGTCTCTTTGAATGTTGCAGATTGAAAAAGAATGTATAATGATACAACATCAGTTGGAATGATAATAACTCCAGAAGCTGAGATTATTTTTTTAACTGTTTCATTACATATTTTCATTTTTGAACAAGCTTCAAGATCAATAATTCCAGTTATTTCTTCTAATTCTTGCTCTTTCTGTTTATTATTGTTCTTTGAATTTTCCTTCTTTCTTTCTAAATCTTCAGATATCAGAAATTGCCTCACTGGAACTTCTACAGCTCCCTTTTTTATATGGAAGATTCTTGTTTCCTCAAACAACGGGTATATGAAAACTTCATTGAATATAGCTGATGTGATTTGTTTCCATGCTTTTCTGTAATCTTTAATCTCAGGCTTTATACTTGTAGCATATTTAGATATTAAGTAATTTAGAGTTGAAAGCTGTAATGGGTTATAAAAATCAAAAAACTGACCTAATGTCTCAAAAACTGCTAAGGAATCCATACTTTTTTTCGCAATCATTTCTATTAAATTGGTAAACTCTAAGCTATAATGCAAAATTTTTGATGGATCCGCATGATGGATCTGAAAATCACTTGTATTATTAGCTATGATAGAATACGGAATAATCTCGTTTCGCAGAACTTCCTCTACAAATGGACTATTCTTATACCCAACAGTTATGATTGCTATTTCATGTTCTGAAGACATTAATTAACACACCAAGTATAGATTTAGGGTACTTTTTGGTAATATATTACACACTACAAAACCAGAATTCCATTCATAAATATTGTTATGGATTACACTAGCTATTGTTATCTCAAATGTAAATTAGAAGTCCTCATTCTGCCAAATAATCATGTCTTATATAAAGAAATTTGAAAGAGGTTGTTAAATGTAATGCTAATTCAGTTTCGTCCTTACAAAATAGTTAAACAAAATCAATAATAATTCATTTTTCTCTGATTAGATAAAATGTTGACTTTCTATTCTCTTTTTCAAATCATTGATTTCTTGCAATAAATCAGAATTTAGTTCGTTGGTAAACAACTCCCAAGAATAGAACATTAGTTGCTCAATCCAATGATAGTATTTTTCACCCATTGAAAAGTCAGTTTTATCGAGAAGTATTGAAACATATTCTTTGAGTATCTCTGCCAGAAAAATCGGATCATCTATCCACTCTTCTCTCTCCAGAATATTGGACAATAGCTCTTCTCTAATAATGTTGAATTCTTTTATTTCTTCGGAAGACAAGTTGTCATAAATTGAGTAAATATGTTGGTTTGCTGTTACAAAGAGATAATCCCAAGATTGCTTGGAGAAGAAAAAGTTCTCTTTTCTCTGGTTTAAAGCCCGTATAATAAAAGACAGTAGTTGAATTGCTTCAGTATAATGTTCTACACCTATCATGTGCTTTGATAAGTGCAGATAAAGATAAATCCCTGCATCTTTAATGTCTCTTTCTTTACAAATTTCAAATAAAGTGGTCAGTTGTGGAAGTTTACTTAACAGATAGATGAAAAGTTCTAGACTTATATCCCAATCTCTATACTCGCACAATTCACAGAAAGAATTGAGGATTTCCGCTAAAGTATCAGCCTCTGCAGAAATATCTGTTTTTTCAAGTTTCACCAATATTTTTGATATGATTTCAAACTTGTTATTTTCTAATTCGAGTGATTTTTCTTTCAAGAGATCAATATATTGTTTGGATTCAACATTCTTCCCAAGTAGTCCATTAAAAGCTTTGAAATATAAACCCTCTAAGATTTTATCTGGTTCTTCTAATAGTTTTGAGAAGGACATGATTTTCTCTACAAGAATATTCTTTTCTTCTAAATCCTTGTTTGTCAAGGATAGGTATACTCCTCTAGTTTGTAACCATGCATACTGATAATAGAAATCTCTCCAAAATCTAGTATCACTTCTTTTAAGAAATAATCCCATCATTTCATTTAGAAATCTAGAAAGGGTTGAATTGGAAACTTTTAGACTATAAGCTTGATTTACAAGATTAGTTAAAGGTTGTAATTTCTCTGAATCTCTCAAAGTTAAGTCAAAAATTGTTATAGGATCAGCTTGAAAAATCTGTAGAAAATCTTTATTTTTTGCAAATTCATATTTCTTTCCTAAAGACATTGCAGTATCTATCATTTTTACTTTGAGATCCCTAAATCCACCTTCTTGTAAGTAAAATTTGAAGAGATTTAAATGAGGTTTTGTTTTTGGAAGATAGATAATTGCTTTTGAAGCAGGACAATTAATTGCTCTTTGTAATCGTAATAATACTTCCTCAATTCCTTCTATTTCTGTTATTGCCTCTTTCTTCGTATCTGATATCAAACCTATTACAGAATAGTAAGGGGTAAGTGTAGAATGAAGGGTTTTCTGATCTTCTGGTTCGATGTTGAAATCTTCTCTCATCAGTATTTTGATTCTGTCTTCTGCTATCTCTAAATCCAATACAAAAAAACATCTCTCTTCTTCAGAATTTAGTCCAATCAATTCTAAAGATTCTTCTTTTATGGATTTAGTACTTGCCTTTTCTATAATCTTCAGTAATTGCGAATAGGATGTTGCAGGAAAATTATTAACACCAGAAGAAAGAGGTTCTAGATATAATTCCTCTTGCTTACCATTGTTGTTTAATATTACGTTTTGAATCATCCAAGGGTCAAATAGAGCATCAAAATTCATGAAATAGAAAATCAAACTCGAAAATTCTACTTTCTTATACTGGATGATTTTTTCTATTTTTGAATACTTTTTCTCTTTAGTATATTGTGTAGCTTTATCCATGATTTCTATAGCTTTTTCAAAATCATCAATATCAGAATAAGCATCTGCTAGATTTTGACACAGATACAGATATTTTTCCTCATCATTCCATCTAGCTGTTTGAAGTATAAGATCAGTAAAATTATGAAGAATCTTAGGTTCAACCAGCTTCAAAGATTTAGCAAATAATATATCAATATAAGGTAATAGTTGTGAAAAAAGGTGTACTGAGGATGCTAATTCAGCAAGAAATGAAGATATATCCGTCTTAATCTCCTTTACTTTTTCTTCTGAATGATGTAAGGATATAGAACTAATTACAGTCAAAAGATAAACTATTGACATAAATAGTGAATGTATATCAGTTAAAGAAGTTTTAAGAATGTGATACCATTCAAGAGTTGCATCAAACCCTTTTGCGTAATCATCAGTTTCCCAATATGTTCTCGATCTTAGTTCATAGATAACTCTCTTGTTCTCATCTACTATTATTGGGTTTTTTTCAATTATCTTTAATTCCTTTAAAACTCCCTTATAATCTTTAACTCTGTATTTCTCAAAAGCTAATTGAAGTCTAACTCCAAGTTCAACATCTTCGATATGATTTTTCTTAGCATATGAAAGTGCTTTTTCTAAATGAGGGATTTTATCTTCGTTCTTGTAACCTGCAATTTCAGCTTTCAGGAGATATGATTTCATTTTTATGAAACTATCTTTCCATTGGATAGCTAATCCATGTAGTAGATCACATATTTCTTGAGCTTGCTCAGTCTCATTATTTGCTAATGCGTTTTGTCCTCTCAATGCAAGATTTATTGCTAGCTGTTCGATATTGGAAGTATATGTGACATCGTATTTCTTGAAAAAGTCAACAAGATAATCCTCAGTAATAAGAATCTTTTCCTTTCTACTCTTGATTCTTTTAGAATCAGAATTATCATTTGAGGACACTTGCATTACCTTCAGAATATACTTTCAAGGTTGAAGATTAATTTATCAACATTGTGCTTAAACAAAAATCCCCCTCGTAGTAGATGTGACAAACTTCATTAATGCATGTTTAAGAAGTGTTTTAGTGTCTTAAATTGAGTAAATTAGAAGTTAACGACCCAGCTAATTGGAAGATTGAATATCCAAATTTTTCTGTTTATGGATATTTTCTTGAATTATCTAAAAAATTCGAAGAAAATCGAATTTTATTTGAAGAAGGGGAGCAACAATTTACAGCTAGCAAGCTAATCGAAATGTCCAATAAACTAGCAAAATTCTTTGATGATAGTTTTGTTGAAGCTAATGACACAATAGCGATATTATTACCAAATTCTATATGTTTTGTTGTTTCCATATTTGCAGCATATCAAATAGGTGCAAAAGTCACATTAATCAACCCCAGATTATCACAGAAAGAAATAGCTTTTCAACTAACTGACTCAGAAACAAAGGTAATTATTACAAATGATACGCTTTGTCAGAATATAAAGGAAGTACTAAGTCAATACCAATTTAAGGCAAAAATTGTTGCTACAGACTATAATTTTGAAGAACATAAAATATCAGAACTAATCTCAGAATGTGATTTTGTAATAATGAGTAGTATAATGGAATCACAAGAAAAATTCCTTGAAAATAGAAGCAAAGAAGATGATATAGCTTTCTTACTTTATACTGGTGGAACAACTGGAACAGCAAAAGCTGTAATGCTAAAACATTCTAATGTTCTTGCTAATGCTCTTCAATTTAATGAATGGGCAAATAAGATACCTACCGAACATACTGGTCTTGTAGTTTCAGCTCTACCTATGTGTCACAGTTTTGGTTTACAGTGTGGTTTCTTTGCTCCTCTATTTCGGGGAGAAAAGATAGCTATAATACCTAAATTTGATCCAAAAGCAATTCTTAAGCTTATTGAGGAGAAAAAAGCTACTTCGTTCTACGGTGTTCCTACTATGTATGTAGCTCTCTTGAGAGCGGATATCTCAGAATATAACACTGCATCCTTGAGGGTATGTGTTTCTGGTGGTGCAGCACTTCCAAAAGAGGTTCATGCTGAATTTAAGAGAGTAACAGATGTAGAAATTACTGAAGGCTATGGATTAACTGAATGCAGTCCTGTGACTCACATCAATCCTTATGGAGCATCTAAAGTCAATTCTATAGGACAACCTTTAGCAGATACTTTTGCAAAAATTGTTGATACTGATACCTTGGAAGAGATTAAGTTAGGGGAAAAAGGTGAGATAATTATAACTGGTCCTCAAGTGATGAAAGGATATTGGGGGAAGGGAATGGAATCCATAAAAGTTTTCACACCAGAAGGTTGGCTAAGAACAGGGGACATCGCTCATGTTGATTCTGAAGGATATTTTTTCATTGTTGATAGATCGAAAGACATCATTATTTCTGGTGGATTAAAGGTATATCCACGAGAAGTAGAAGAAGTTCTTTACAAACACCCAAAAGTTTCATTGACTGCAGTTATTCCAATACCCGATGAATATTTTGGAGAAATTGGTAAAGCTTTCATAGTGCTGAAAGAGGGACAGAAAGCAAATCCAGATGAAATGAAAGAGTTTTGCATTGAACAATCTCTTACAAAATATAAAATTCCCAAAAGCTTTGAATTCATCGATAATTTACCGCTAAGTGCTGCTGGAAAGGTTTTAAAAAGAGAATTAATCAAGAGAGAGAAGAAATAATAACTTACTTTCTCTAATTTATTGTTTTTTTACTGAAAAGTTTTTATTAAGTAACGTACAAAGTTTGTTGGTGGTTTCTTGGGGTTAGAAACTGGTCAAGATATGAAACCGTTTGAAATGGAATTACTTGAGAGTCTAATTGATAATACTCTATTAGAAGAAGCTTTATCGTTCTTGGAACGTATGATTGAGAAATATCAAGATACAAATCTAGTTTTTCTGAAAGGTAAAGTCCTTTACTTACAAGGGCAATTCAATTCAGCTATTGAAGAATTAACCACTGTAATTGCTGAGGATTCAGATCATTGGGAAACTTATGAATTACTTGGAGAGATTTATCGTATTAAGAATCAGTTTGATGTTGCAGAAAATTATTATTTTAAGGCTACATCTCTCAATCCAAGAGCTATTCAATCCTGGTTAGGTAAAGGCAAATTAGCTTTACAGAGAGGAGAATATCAAGTCGCAATATTAAGTTTTGAGACATTTCTTAGAACAAAGAGAGAAGAAATTGAAGTATGGCGATTATTGGCGCGTAGTTACAAAGAGATAGAAAATTATCTATCAGCTATTGATGCTTATAATGAAGCTATAGAAATTGAACCTACAAATCAAGAATTATATGAAGAGTTAGGAGATTTGTATGAGCATATGGGTCGCTCTGATATTGCAAAAGAGAAATATCTTCAAGCGCTTCAAGTTGAGGAGAAAACTAGATCTGTCAATCGAAGTCTCTATAACAAGCTTTCTCGATTATACTTACTAGAAGGAGATATTCAAAAAACATTCAATATGTGTAACGAACTTCTAACACTAGTAAAAGATGATGATGAAGCCTTTTTCTTGTCAGGTCAAGCACTTGTAAGAATGGGCCAGAGATATGAAGGAACAGTAAGGATAAAGAAAGCCTTAGAAATCTCAGCTAAAAGTGAATATAAGGAATATCTCAATAAACTTGATACAGAACTATACGGACCAAAATATACTTGATTGAAGTAAGTAGAGAAGAAGATATAAACAAGCTACTTATTGGTAATTTGGATGCCACTGGAATTTGAAGGAATTTTTAAAGTAGCCGAGAAAAGAATGGCAAGACTAGCTTATACAGTATGGGATATAATCGAGTTTCCTAATGTTGTACATTTTGATCAAGCTAATTCGTCTTACAGATTCTCCTATGATTTACATACAACTCTTTTTGGTCCTCCAAACAAGGAACTCTTGGAAGAATATGACCCTAAAGGAGAAATCAGCTTATCTTTTGATCCTGAATGGTTGAGCCTAATTCGAGAGTATTTTACTGATTTTAAGGTGATGGATAAATCTGTTAGAAGAAAGGACATAAATACCTTCCTCTGCCTGGAATTAGTTGAAAAGGATTTTAGTCCTAAGAACAGGTATGAATCCCTAATTCTAGACGATGTTCTATCCAAACTATTAAGTTTTAAACAGAGGATGTTATTATCAAATAGTGCAGGTGGTGGGGTGGGGATAACCAAAAACAATCAAATGGTTGCTGTCGCTTTTGCTCCTCATCTTGTGACGAATGATAGGTTTTCATTTGCTATAATTCGTGGCATATGGGTTTTAAAAGAATACAGAAACAAGGGTTATGGTTATGATGTTAGCGCTAAAATCTGCCAGGAATTGTTTTCAAAAAACATAGGAAAAATCACACTGTGGGTGGAAGAATCAAATACCCCAGCATTACAAATCTATGATAAAATGGGTTTCAAAATAGTGGATAAAGTACTTGGAACAGACTGTATTAAATACCATATGTACTGAGGTTTTCACATGTGGAAAATAAAGGAAACAGTTGTATCCTTGATTCAAGGAGACATTACAGACTGCTCAGTGGATGCTATTGTAAATGCAGCTAATACTAAACTTATTCTTGGAGCTGGAGTTGCAGGAGTAATAAAAAAGAAAGGAGGACCACAAATTCAAGAAGAATGCTCAAAACATGGACCTATAGAACTGGGACAAGCTGCAATAACAACAGGAGGAATGCTTAAAGCAAAATATGTTATTCATGCAGCATCTATGAACTTAGGAAGCAAAACAACAGATCGTTCTCTCAAAAGTTCTATTTTAAAATCATTGCTTATTGGAAAAGAGTACAAACTAGAATCAATAGCCTTTCCTGCAATAGGAACAGGGATTGCGGGTTTTCCATTAGATAAATGTGCTAAAATTATGGTAGAGAGCATAAACCATTTTCTTCTTAATAAAAAACATAATTACAAGCAAATACAGATAGTTCTTTTTACTGAGAATGATTTTACTAATTTCAAAGAGATTTTTAGTGTTTTTTTCAGTGAATACCAATAAATTTTCTGAATTTTGTTTCTAATTCTCTAACATCAACTTTAAAGTTAAAATCAGAAACGATAAGGATTGGAGTAGGGGTGTCCAGTCTTATAGATTCTAGTTGTTCCTCAATCTCATACGCTACAGAAGCTGAAATTATAATGAATGCATAATCCTCCCTCAATGCATAATCCAATGTTTCGAGAACTTCTGATGGTGTTGAAACTTCTTTTCCTGGTACACCTATTAATTGAAAACCACGCACTGTTTCACGTGCTCCAATGACAAAAGCTTTTGTTGTTAACTCAGATTCTTGCATCATATTTGGTTTCACCTTATACGATTAAAGCTTTCTGTTATGGCATTGTCGGACAATAAACTACTTATTAGATAAGTAAGGGTTTCCGGTAATGAGTAAAACATTAGAAGAAGGAGCTAGAATAGTTTCAATAAAAGGTTCAACTGTTCAAGCAAAAAATCTTTCTTCTTATCGAATGGGAGAAATTACTTTCGTAGGTGAAGAAAGGCTTATCGGAGAGATTATTGCAATAGAACGAGAGATAGCCACAATTCAAGTCTATGAACCATTAGAAGGCTTGAGGATAAATGATCCAATTTATCCAACAGGAAAATCACTATCAGCTGAATTAGGACCTGGGTTGTTAGCTAATATTTTTGATGGCATTCAAAGACCTCTGGAAACAATCAAAGATATCACAAAATCAGCATTCATAGAAAGAGGGATTCAAACAAACGCATTGGATAGGAATAAGAAATGGTCATTCGTACCAAATCCCGATCTTAAACAAGGTGAGATCATAAGAGGAGGAGATCAGATAGGTTCAGTTAAAGAAACTGAATCAATTGAAACTATGATTATCGCACCACCATACATCCATGGACATCTGTTAGAAATTCAGGATAAAGGCGAGTATACAGTAACAGAACCTATCGCTGTTATAAAAAAACAAGATAATAGGAAGGAAGAATTAAAGTTAATGCATGAATGGCCTGTTAGAATAGCAAGACCATTTCTGAGAAAAATGCCTGTGCAAGAACCATTAATAACAGGACAAAGAATTATTGATATGTTTTTTCCGATTACAAAGGGAGGAACTGCAGCCATACCAGGGGGTTTCGGAACAGGAAAGACAGTTTTAATGCACCAGCTGTCAAAATGGAGCAATGCAGATGTAGTAATATATATTGGATGTGGAGAAAGAGGAAATGAGATGACAGATGTCTTAATAGGATTTCCTAAATTAATGGACCCCCACACAAAGAATCCTCTTATGGCAAGAACAATTTTAATTGCGAATGTCTCAAATATGCCTGTAGCTGCGAGAGAAGCTTCTATTTATATGGGTATCACAATTGCTGAGTATTTTAGAGATCAAGGGTTTAATGTTCTTCTTACAGCTGATTCTACTTCCAGATGGGCAGAAGCTCTTCGTGAGATTTCTGGGCAATTAGAAGAAATGCCTGTAGAAGAAGGTTATCCTGCTTACCTAGGGGCACGTTTGGCGAATTTCTATGAAAGAGCTGGTAGAATAATAGCACTTGGATCTCCCTATCGTGAAGGAACAATAAATATAACAGCAGCTGTTTCACCAGCTGGAGGAGATTTTAGCGAACCAGTAACGGCGAACACCAAACGATTTGTTAAAACCTTCTGGGGGTTAGATCCTACCTTAGCTAATAGAAAACATTTTCCCTCAATAAACTGGTTTACAAGTTACTCAGGTTATATTGAAGTTATTGAAGAATGGGCTTTAGAATCAGGTTTAGAAGACTGGGGTCGTTATCGTCAAGAATTGTTTACGATTTTACAAAAAGATAATGAGCTTCAACACATTGTCGAACTTATAGGATCGAAAGCTTTACCTGCTGATGAGCAACTCATTCTTCTTATTGCTGATATTATTAAAACTGGATTTTTACAACAAAGTGCTTTCCATCCAGTAGATTCATTCTGTCCTATTGAAAAACAGATGAGGATGATGAAACATATCTTGCTATTTTATAACAGAGCTAACATCCTGATAAAAAATGGATGCCCCATCTCTCTTCTCAACTCATTAAAATCAGTTCAAATTCTGAAGAGAATGAAAGAGGATGTTCCAAATGAAAATCTGATGCAACTTAATAAAATTGAAGATTATATCCATTCTGAGATGGAGGAACTGGGTTCTAAATATGGGTATAGGGTGTGAAAAATGGCGAGAATAACTGTTAAAGGTGTTTCAGAAATCAAGGGACCTCTCATTGTAGTAGAAGGCGTATCTGGTATACAAATGGGAGAATATCTTGTAGTAAATCTAGAAAATCAACCGTCTAGAAAAGGGAGAGTGTTAGCTATTGAAGAAGAAAAAGTCATCATTCTGCTTTATCAAGGTACATATGAAACAGAAAGGGATGAGATAGAAACAGAGTTCTATGGTCGTACAATGCAGTTATTCGTTTCTGAAACTATGATTGGAAGGATATTCAATTCTTTAGGAGAGCCTCTAGATGGGTTACCTAATATCTATTCTGATGATTATAGAGATGTTAATGGTACTCCCATCAACCCAACCTCAAGAATTTATCCTAAAAATTACATTGAAACTGGTATATCAACAATAGACATCATGAATACTTTGGTAAGAGGACAAAAATTACCAATTTTTACAGGGGCAGGTTTACCAAATAATCAACTTATTGGTCAAATCGTTAGACAAGCAAAAATTACTGAGCAAGATGGAAGTGAGAAATTTGCAATCGTTTTTGGAGCAATGGGCTTGACAATGGACGATTACATCTATTTTCAAAGACTCTTCAAGGAAACTGGAACATTGAACAAGGTAATTATGTTTAGTAACCTGGCAAGTGATTCTGCAGCAGAGAGATTGCTTACTCCAAGAATGGCTTTAACTACAGCTGAGTATTTGGCATTTGACAAGGATTATCATGTATTGGTTATACTGTCAGATATTACAAATTACTGTCAAGCATTAAGAGAAATATCTGTGGCTTTAGAAACTGTTCCTTCAAGAAAAGGTTTTCCAGGATATATGTACAGTGATCTTGCTTCAATTTACGAAAGAGCAGGAATTGTTGAAGATTCTGAAGGTAGTATAACAATGATAGTAAATCTAACAATGCCAAATGACGATATAACTCACCCAATTCCTGACTTGACTGGATATATTACAGAAGGACAAATCATTTTAGATAGGTCAATGCATAACAGAGGAATCTACCCACCAATCGATGTCCTAGGATCTTTATCTAGATTGATGAAGGACGGGATAGGAGAAGGGTTTACAAGAAAAGATCACCCTTCACTAAGTGACCAATTATATGCATCTTATGCAGAGGGACTAGATAAAAGAAGTCTTGCAGAAGTTATTGGTAGAAAAGAATTGAATCGTCGAGATCAAGTATTACTAAGCTTCGCAGACAAATTTGAGGAAGTTTTTGTAAATCAAGGAAATGAACATAAAACAATTGAGCAATCACTTGAGCTTGGTTGGTCTCTTCTCTCACAACTACCTGAAACAGAACTGACTAAAGTATCAGAAGATTTGATTAAAACTTTCATGAAAAGCAAGGAGGAGAACATGCTATGAGAGAAGCAGTAAATATTTCTCCAACCAAAGACAATCTTCTCAAATACAAAAAGAAGTTAAAATTAGTCGAAAGAGCCTATGATCTTCTCAGAGAAAAATATGAGGCACTGTTAATGAAATTACACATTATAACAGCTGAAGCAATATCCTTGAGAGAGAAAATGGAAAAGAGTCTGAGTGAAGCTTATATTGAATATATTAAAACAGAATCTGAATTAGGAAGAGATATGATCAACGTTTTTAGTGAAACAATCCCTAAAGAAGTAACTATCAGCTCTAAGCATGTAGAATATATGGGTGTTCCCTTTAAAGATTTAGAAATAAGTCACATTCCAGAACCTTCCTATGGATTTTTTGGTATTTCCAGTTTACTGTGGGTTACTGCAAAAAGATTTCGTGAATCATTTACTCTAGTTGTTCAATTAGCAGAATTGGAAAATTTAGCTTATAGAATAATTAAAAACTTACAATCTATTCAATTGAATCTAAATGCTTTGGATAAAATATATCGAGTAAGATTCCAGAACATAATAAAATATGTTGAAGACGTTCTTGAAGCTTATGATTTAGAAAATATTTATACAATTAAGAAATTGAAACAAAAAATTGAAGCTAGGAAAAAAGAGAAAAGAGGTGTCTAAAATGAAAAAAGCTCTTGTCGCAGTAGGTGACTTTGAAAGTGGCTCTAAGCTCGTGAATCAGCTTATCGAATTCTTTGATGATTGGGTTACAGAAGTCCACTTACTATACGTTATCGATAAACAAAATCTTGAGCACTTAGCAGTCTTTAGGGAAAGGTCTCCAGATCAGATTCTTAAAGAAATCAAGCAAGAATATAACAACATTCTTGAGAAATTAACAACTGTTTTTTCTGACACTCATCTTTTTATCACAACAGATATAACTGAAGGTTTAATATCTGAAAATATCATTGAATTATCAAAAAGAGAAGAAGCTGATTTCATAGTAATGGGGACAAGAAGAGAAACAATAACAAGGAGATTGATTAAGAACCATGTACGATATGTTATTGAATTATCAAAAATACCAGTTCTTCTCTTTCCAGTTTAGTAGGTGATTAGAATTCGATTAAATAAAAATACAGAAGGAAAAATCGAGAACGTAGCTCTTACTAAATTGTTAGATAAGCTTCAAAAAGAAGCTAACAACGAGATTAAGAAGATACAAAAAGAGACAAAATCAGGACTAGAAGAAATAGAAAAAGAAACACAAAAACTGGTAGAAGAAATAAAAAAGAAAGAGCTAGATAAAGAGATTTCTCGAATTGAATTTCTAAAAAAAAGAACTGAGACTGAACATCAACAAGAAGCAAGAAAAATCATAATTCAAACAAGAGAAAAGCTGATTGATGAAGTATTTGAGATAGTGGAACAGGAAGTAAGTCTGATCAGAAAAAATAAAAAATACGAAAAATATTTAGAAATTACCTTAATAAAAGCAGTAAAAAATATGCGAGAAAAACAAATAAAAATATTAATCGATAAAAAAGATGAAGCTGTTTTTAGTAAGATAGTAAAAACTATGTCTAAGAAAGATGGTATTGATTGTATTATTAACACTACTTCTTTGAAAACACAAGGTGGTTTCATACTAACAGATTCGAGAGAAAGAGTTAGAATAAACCATACAATAGAAAACTTGTTAGAATCAAGTAGAGAAAAAATCAGAACAAGGATTAATGACTTAATATTTACATAGGTGATAAAATGGGTTTGTTTCCAGCTAAAATGTTAGAAGCTACAATCATCACACCAATTGATGATTTTGCAAAAGTCATAGTAAAATTAGCAGAAACTGAAAAATTAATGATTAAGGAGAGCATAACATTAGAAAATGTTGAAGACTTTTATCCAGCATCTAGATTAGAAAAACTTAGATCAATGGAAACAGCATATAAGGATCTTATCGAACTTATACCTGAGCCAAAGGAGAAATTTGGTCAAAAAATAGCAAGAGCATATAAGAAACAACCCTTAATCACTCCTCTATTTGAGGATTGGGAGGATTTGGAGAAAATCGAAGAAAACCTAGTAGAGCAAATTAGTAACCTAAAAACAGGAGTTGAGGAGTTAAAATCAGATTACGAGATGAAAAAAGAAGAAATAGAATTAAATCAACTGATTGCTAAAGGGTTCAGACTAATTGAAGAAGAGCATCCCTATGATATTGGTTCAAATGAAAGAACTATAGTTGGTATTTTAACAACTACCAAGGAGAGTGATGCAGAAGAATTCTTAGCTGATATCACTAGAAGTGAGGTTATTCCACTTGTATATAACAGATACATGCTTTTTGCTCAAGGTAAAAAAGGAGAAATTACAAGATTAACTAAAAATCTATCAAATGTAAGATGGTTCGAACATAACCATGAAGGTCCAATTCACCTCAGTAAAACAGAAATTGAGAACGAAATCGTCAAAGAATGTAAACATCTTGAAGATAAAATAAAAGAACTTAAGAGTGAACTAAATCAATTTGCTATCACAAACAAGGAAACTAT
Organism: Candidatus Heimdallarchaeota archaeon; assembly: GCA_030603365.1. Classification (GTDB taxonomy): domain Archaea; phylum Asgardarchaeota; class Heimdallarchaeia; order Heimdallarchaeales; family Heimdallarchaeaceae; genus UBA460. The sequence continues at coordinate 256,332 of JAUVXV010000003.1, read as the reverse complement.
CATAGCATTAAAATTATCAATAGAAAGCTATAGTCATTTCTTGAGGCTCTATATTTCTTCTAAACGAACACTAAAAACAGTTATAACTCAAGGATGGATAGCTCAACGGGACTTATCTGTTCTTGAAAATGAAATCAGTAAATTTCCTGAAACAATTCTAGTAACAAGAGAATCTCCTGAAGAAACAAAAAACGTTCCTTTTGTAGAAGCAAAAAATCCTATTTCGAAATCATTTCAATCGATTGTAGGCTTATATGGTCTTCCTTCATCCAATGAAGTTGATCCAACAATTTTCTTCATTTTCACATTCAGCATTTTCTTCGGGATAATGTTTGGGGATCTGGGGCATGGAATGATTTTATTTATTATTGGTTTAATGGGTGTGCTTGCAAGAGGGTTGAAGAAGAGTATTAGGCAAATGTTCTTACTTGTAATGATAATAGGAATTATGTCATCTATTATGGGATTCATTTTTGGAGAAGCATTTGGTGCTCACATCACAGATTTATTGGGAATTACAGGACCGGGTCATCATGATCCAGTATACCTTTTCGGATTGGAATATCCCTTTATAGAACCTGTAGGTGATTTAGTTCAAGTCTTTAATCTAACGCTAATTATTGGTTCTATTCACATTGTTTTAGGGTTGATGCTCAAAGTTGTCAATCAGATAAGAAAAAAAGAATTTGATGAACTATTGAAAGATACAACAGCTCAATTTTTCCTTTATGCAGCAATCATCTATTTTCTAACATCTCTTGGGATTCTAGATTTAGGAATAAACCCAGAAAATGAAGGTTTCGTACTAATCGGACTTGTATCTGTTTCCGTAGGCGTTGGTTTAACCTTGTTTGGACAAGGAATTGTAAGTATCCTTTTTAAGAAAAAAAGGCAAAACATTATGCGTAATTTCTTAAGCGGTATAGGGATGGGAGTAATACATCTTTTAGAATCTTTTAGTACATTTATTAGTAACACAATTTCATATGGAAGAATGCTAGCAATGCTAGTTGCACATGTAGTTTTCCTTAGTGTGATTAATGCATTAACTGAACAAGTGGGTTTCATAGGATTGAAAATCTTGATTCTGATAATAGGGAATATCTTTGTGTTGGTATTAGAGGGGTTACTAGTATTCGTTCAAACTTTAAGATTACACTTTTATGAGTTCTTTAGTAAATTTTACGAAGGAAGTGGTATACAACATAAACCAATCTTCGTATTCAATAAAAAAATGGATTTGAGTAAATATGGCAGTTGAAGGATATGTTTTAGGAATCATAGGAATTGCAGGAACAATGCTCACAATATTAGGTGCAGGAATACCTTTATCAAAGGGAGTTCAAGCAGCAGCAGCAGCGGTAGCCGAGAAACAAAAGTTGAATATCTTTATTCTAATCTATCTGGCTTTAGCAGAAGCATTAGCAATATATGGATTGCTTATTGCCTTTGTAATGTATACAAAGATACAACCTTACCTTGATGGAACATTTGAACTGACTGATTTTAAACCAGAGTATGGTTGGATTTTCATTGCAGCTATGTTTATCATGGTAGTATCAAATTTAGGAGCAGCAATAACTCTAGCAAAAGGAGAACCTGCAGCCATTGGTTCTATCACAGCAAACTCAGAAGTTTTCACTCCAAACTTGATATATCTGGGTTTAGGTGAGGCTTTAGCAATATATGGATTACTTATTGCATTCATACTTCTGAATATAGTAACTGTGCCTACGGTTTAAAAATCACACAAGATTTACAATCAGTTCCCTAGTCTTCTCGATAGGGAATTTATATTCTTTTAGATATAATAATTTGTTCAAATCCTTTATTTGTGTTTCATATTGTTTGAGATAGCTTAAAACACTTAAAATACCATAATCTTCATAAAATACTCTTCTTAGAAACTCTAGTTCTTCTGCTCTAATAGCAATTTCAACATGTAAAAACATCTTATCTTTCTCGTATCTTTCAATACCTGAAGTTAATTTAGCAGATTTAAAAGATCGAAGTATGTCCAAGTTAGCCTTTAATTCTGGTTCAGCCATCAATTCTGAAATTTGTCTTTTGAAAGGGAAGTTGTTAGGGATAGGTATCAGTTTTAAAGCTTCATTAATATCAGCTCCAACAAAGTTAGCTTTTAGGATTACAAGTAGTAGATCTGTTAGAAGCTCGTAGTGTACAAATTTTAAAGCTCCTACTCTTTGGTTTCGACGTAGTTTAGAAGCTTGATTTAACATTTGTTTCAAATAAGAGGTATCAAATGCAAATTCCAAAGGCCAGATATCGCCAACATTTGCATAGATATTCTCAGCTACTTCTATTTCATTCTTATATTCAGATTTTTTTAGTTGGTCAAATAATTCACTTAAATCTTGACACTGAAGAAGCTTAGCAATGAATGATGTTCTACCTAACAGCTCTTGTGCTCTGAGGTTAATAGCTTCTCTTAAATTAATATCAGCTTTGGAATAAAGATATCTAGTAATTCTTTGTAAATTCATAACTTCAAATTTGGTTGTATAAGCTTCAATTAGCTCCTTACCCCAATTTGGGATATTTTTTAAAATAAAAGAATATTGATCCAATAATCTTCGAGTTAAGAAACGTTCAATTTCATGAGATTTATATGATGGATTAGATCTTAATATTTCCCCGATTTCAAAAGACTTTAAGTCATCAACGAAGATTTCATAAGGTTTATTTACCAAGTTCTCGAAGTCATTTATAGATAGAAGCTTAGCATGTTGCCCTCTAACATAACTTGTTAGAAAAGAAATATCTGGTGAAATATTTGTCATCAAAAGAACAAGACATAATTCAACAAATAAAGATTGCTGAACAACAATCAGAACAGCTAATTAAAAACGCAAAGAATGAAGCTGCTTTTTTTATAGAAAAAGCTCAGAGTGATAGAGTACGACGTTTAGAGAAAGCCAAGAATGAAGCTAGGGAAATTCTCAAACAGAAGATAGAAGAAGCAAAAGATCCAAGTAAATACAAAAAACTCATCTCAGATGCAGAAAAACAGTCTTTAAAGATTATTAAAAGGTGTGAAGAAAAAATACCTGAAGTTGCTAAAGAAGTAGGAAATTATATTTTAGAATTAGATTAGAAGTAAATTTTTACTCAATGAGCTCAAAATCTTCAGAATCTAAATCTATGTCTTCAAATTCGATTTCTTCAATTTCATCATCTTTTTCTTCTTTCAAATCATCAATATGATCTTGAACCATATCTATTAAATCTTCAAACTCATCTGCAATGAAAGGTGTAGCAAGTTCTCCTTCCTCTGAATACCCCCACATTACTCCAAAACATGGAATTTTAAGCATCTCTGCCACATAGACGTCATTAGGTAGATCCCCTATTAGTACTCCCCTTGCAAGAACATCAGGTTCAATGTTATGGACAATAAGTTGAAATTTGTCCTCACCAGCTAATATTTGGTCAAAAGGATTATCTTCACCAAATAATTTATTCATAGCGTTCCTTGAATATTCTTCATTTTCCATCATCGGATTTTGAGTTACAAGAAACATTCTTAGGTTTGGATCAAGTTTTTTTATTTTATACAAATATTCTTTTCTTTTCTCATCCAATTCTATGGTATCAATTAACATATCCCTTTGCATTTTTCTTATTTTTTTCTGCTTTAGAGCTAATTTCACTGGATTCACTGGGAATTTGAAGAAGAGTGTCATAGTTTGTCTCTTAGTAGAAGCTTCTTTATACATCGCTTTAATCTGGTCAGATGTGAATTCTTTTCCTAAAACCTCTTTGAAAACTCTACGTGTCACTTCTAATGTGTCAACAAGTGTTCCTCCAAAATCAAAGAAAAGAGGTATTTCTTGAGTCATATATAGTCAAATGAGATATAGTATTTTTAAATAAAAAGGTAAAAGAGAAAAAAAAGATTAGATAAGAACTATTACCGTTTCTTCCTCTGAGTTTCTCTATATCTGGATTTCAATCCAAGTTGTAGAGTACGAATTGCGAACACTAAACCTGCTATTGCACCAAATATACTAAAGTATCCTAACAGAGCTATTTGTTGTACTGCAAAGAATATCCCTGCTATTCCAATTCCACCGAAAAGAGTTGTTAGTACCCCTATTTGTACCCAATAGGAAGTTTCTCGTGGAACTTGAGTTATCACAGTTCTACCAGTTGCAGCATCCATTGTTGCTTTGTATTCCTTTTTACCAACTTTAAACTCTAAGAAATAGAAGGGAATATGTAAAAGATAAACACCTTTAACTTCTGGTTCATCTCTGACCTCTAGTATCTGAGCTAATTCTTTCATCATCAACCCTTTATGGATCTCTCTCATATTCCTAATAGCTTCTTCTTTTGCTTGATCTAAGTTGAATATACTGGAATTAACATCAGCATTAACTTTCTCAGCTTCTAATGCTTGGAAATACCTTTTTCCTCTAGTTGATATCTCGAAATTTATGAGATCGTTTTGAACATCTTCAGCTGAATAGATGATGAATTCACGTGTATCATCAAAAACCCCTTGTTCTGGTTTTAAATGAGTACTTATGCGACGATAACCAGATTTATATCGGCTACTGAAAGTTGCGTACTCTCCATTTCCCTTATATTCTGTTCTTAGATGAACAGTAACAATAAAGTATGGATAGAATTTCAAATCGATTTTTGAAAATTGTAGAGATTTATGCAAATCTTCAGGAGTTCCTGGATGCTTTAAAATATCTCCAACTAGTTCTGTTTTAATTTGGTCAATATCATAGCTCACTGGTAACATAAAATGTTCAATTAATTCTGAAACTTTCTTCAGTTCGCTCGTTACACTACAATATGGACAAGTAACATGAGATTGAGTTGCTTCCATTTCTAAGGGTGCAGCACAATTTGGACACATTATTGATTTTACATTCATCTTAATCCACCACCGATTTAGGTTTAAACGTATTTTTCAGCGTAAAGAACCCTATAACTGCTGCTACAATACCCGCTATAATAGGTACATAGACTTCATATCTCCCGAACCAACTGCCTGCTCCAGCAGCTCCTAAGGCCAGAAATGTCAAAGTCAGGAAAATCATTCGGAATCTTGTTGTAACTGGTATTTCACCTAGAATAATCCTTCCACTACTACCCAAAATAGCAATTCTGTAGGTTTCATCTTTGAAGACATATTCCACTTGCCAAACAGGAGCATGAACAAAATAAGTTCCAGTATAAGTTAGCTGTGTTGCACAATCGAACACTTTAGTACAAGCTTTCTGTGCTCTAGCTCTATGATTATCAAAGACAACTGTTTTTCCTAGTTGATTAGCTGCATCTAAATCTATTTCTGAAGATAAATAATCAAATTCCTTCTCTGTACCCACTAGGTGATCATGGTTAAAAGGTATAGCAGTCGAAAATTCTGAACGGACAATATCTCTTACCTTATCATATCCATAAATAGAGCTTCCTCTCCTTCCAAGGAGTACATCTGCTCTTTTTTCTCTTATCTCTTGATCAATAGGACGATAAACTGTAACATGTTCAGTAACAGTTCTTCTATTCTTTCCAGAACCAACGGTTCTTGTTTTTGTTTCTGAATATCTGAGATATCCCACGAAGTGTGTATATGCATCAGAAGTAACAACCCAGAACGGCGTCAATGTAGGTGTTATATTAGTGATTTTATAACCTTTAATCCCTCGCATGAAGCCTTTCTTCTTAATAAAATCCTTTACAATTTCATGTATCTTGGTTCGGTTAAGTGTGTTTTTTAGAATATAGTGGTCCTTGAATTCAGAACCATCAGATAAAACAGCCTGACCACAAGATACACAATTGAAAATTGCATCTTCAGGATTAACGTCCATAGGAGCATTACAATGAGGACATTGATACTCTTTAACTAGACTCATCGATAGAACTATATACGTTACCTAATATAAAATTTGATATAAGATTCGTGATTAATAAAATTACTCTTCCTTTAAGTCTTTCATTTCATCTATTCTAGATGTAATTTCAGTTACTATTTCAGATAATTTTTCATAGAGAACAGTTTTTTCTGGAAAAATATATTCACCTTTAATTCCAAGCTCCATTATCTCAAAAGAAATTGGCAAGAAGTCTAAGAATGCGATTTTCTCTGGAAGATATAATTTTATTAATTCTTCTTTCCACCCATTGAGTAATTTTTGGTTTTCTTCCTTCATCTCTGGAGGTACTTGATTAAAAACAAAGTAGTTTAGTGATCTAATATCCAATTTTTTATAGATATCATTAAGCATCTGTTTCGCACCTTCAAAGCTAAAAGTTGATGGACGAATGACAAATAACCTTGCATCAGCAATAGCAGCAGCATTAACAGATTCCATTCTATATCCAGGGGCACAATCATAAATCACATATCTAAAACCCATTCTAAGTAGAAACTTTGTCATTTCATGTAAGGCAAAGAATGAGTATTGCTGAATTCCTTCCAACAAAGATAACAAACCTTCACCGTATTCCACATTTTCCTTAGCAGCAATAAGAAGCAAGTTGGAGTTTTCAGTTTCAAGAAGAACATCCTCATTAACTTTAACTTCTCCTAAAAGAATATCATTGATTGTATGCTTGATTTTTTTATCGGGAATTTTAAAGATGTGTTGAATTGTTGGTTGAGCAATATCTAGATCAACAAGAACGGTTTTATTTCCTCTTTTAGCTAGTTCATGAGCAATATTGCAAGATAATGTTGTTTTTCCTGGTCCACCTTTTTGGGAGTGTAAAACGATAATATCTAATCTTGACGAAGCTAACTCTGTTAATTTAGCGAAATCTAATTGTGTCATTCATTCACCGGATGATAGTGCTATGAAATAGAGGTTTTTATTCTTTACTGCTTAAATTGAGAGAAATCACTAATATTTAGTTCTTTTTACTTAAAAACCCGTCAACAACAACATATTACATCAATAAGATTAATAATTATAAAGGATTAAATTGTAAGTATAAAGAGAGAAAAGAATTCCTAGCAGGAAAAAGGGTGTCTATATGAGGATATTATTTGACGAAACTCAAAAAGAAAGGGGAAAAATCCACGAGAATTTCCAAAAATTAAGTGAACTTCTAGAAAATGAAGGTCACGAAGTAGCACGATATGATTCATACCCAATAAAATATACCAACATCACAGATTATGATGTACTAGTTCTTCCCTGCCCAGACTCGAGTAAACTTTATGGGCATGAAGTAAAGGCTCTACTTCGATTTGTTGATGAAGGAGGAGCTTTAGCTATTTTTGCAAATGCAGGAGGGGACAGTGGTTTAGGTACAAATCTAAATACATTGTTGAAGCATTTCAAAATCTCAACTGTATCAAATCAGATTTTTGATTATGAAAACTTCGAATTAAAATTGGAAAGCAATGCAGTTATATCGAAGTTTTATCAGCATCCTATAACAGATAATTTGAAGGAAATAGTAGTTGTTTCCAGTTGTTCTTTGCAGCTAGATGAAGGAAATGTGGAGTTAGCGAGAACAAGTGGTTCAAGTGACCCACCAAGTAGTGCTGTTGCAGCAATCACATCTTATGGTTTAGGTACAGTGTTTGTATGTGGCTCTTACCTGATGTTTTCAGACAAAAAAGCAGGTTTAGATCTTAAAGATAATGCAACTTTTGCTAAAAACATTTTTGCTCACATTGGAACACCTCCAATGTCTTTAGGAGAGAAAGAAGATACCGGAGTAGAACAAGTAGAAACTGCTCCAGTGGAGATTAAAGAAAAAGAGGAAAAAGAACCCTATAAATCAGTGAGTAAAATTGATCTAGTGAAGGAAGCACTCTCCAGAGGAGAAACTGATCAGGTTAAAACTGAAGTTATAAAAGCTATGCAAACATTAAGAGACGAAGTCAAAGCTACAAAAATAGAAGTTAAGGAAATTGAACCAAAGATGTCAAAAACTGATATCTATGAAGCTATGTCTATAATCCATGAATTAGAAAAAGAAATCGATGAATTGAAAATTGAGGATCAAGGATATAGAGATATTCTGTTAACAGATATGGCTAGAAGAGAAGGAATTGATTATTCTCAAGTTCTTCCTTATCTGGAAAAGATGAAAGAAAAAGATCAAAGAGAGAAACAAAAAAGAGAAGAGAGAAAGAAATCTAAAGCAGATATTTCATCTATTCCAGAACCAAGAACACCTGAAATGGATCAGTTCGAGAAAGATTTAATGATATTTGATCAGAAACTTGATTCACAAAAAGTTACTCGACCTAGAGCTGAAGCTTCCACTGAACAGTCGCAAATGATGGGAGATTTAGTTCAGTCCATCAGAGAGCTAAAAAATAGTGTCGACGTTTTAAGTGCAAATCTCATCCATCTTATTAGTGAGATAGTTCTTGAGATGAAAGAACAAAAGGGTAAAAGAAAAATCTTCTAGGGTTTGATGAGATTGAAATTCAAGGAACTTAGTCAATGCTATTTCAAATTAGAAAAGACACAGAAAAAACTTGAAATGGTTGATATTTTAGCTGAAACTCTTTCAAAAGCTTCAAGTGAGGAAATCGGGAAAATTTCTCTACTGACAATAGGCAAAATTTATCCTGATTTTTTGGGTATAGAATTAATGTTAGCTGAAAAAATGGCAACAAAAGCACTTGCAATTTCAACTGGGAAAAATGAGAAGAATGTTGCTAAGATTGTAGAAGAAGTTGGAGATTTAGGTCAGACAGCTCAGATACTTCTAGAGAAGAAATCTCAATCTACACTTTTATCATTTACAGCACAAAAAGAAGAAAAGGATTATGAAATAATTGATGTTTGGAATATACTAGATTCTATAGCTCAAACTTCTGGGGAGGGGTCTTCTGACAAAAAGATCAGAATTCTTTCAGGTTTGATTTCTAAAGCTAGTCCTTTAGAAGCTAGATATATTGTAAGAATGGTCATAGGACAATTAAGATTAGGAGTAGCAATTCAACTCCTTCTAGAAGCACTTGCAAAAGCAAAAACTGGAACCAGAGATAAGAAGAATATTTTAGAGAGAGCCTATAACATAACATCTGATATTTGCTTTGTATCTGAAACCCTTTTCAAAGAAGGAATAGAAGCCGTTGCAGAAATCAAAGCTCAGATTATGAATCCAATAAAAGTAATGTTAGCTCAAAGAGTTTCTAGTGCTGAAGAACTTTTAGAAAGATTTGATGGTAAAGTATCTTTGGAGTACAAATATGATGGATTAAGAGTTCAGTTACACAAAAAAGGAGATAAGATTAAACTCTTTTCCAGAAGACCAGAAGACATAACAAAACAGTTTCCTGATGTAATTGAGTTTATACATGACGCAGCTCTAAAAGACAATTTCATTATTGAGGGAGAAATCGTTGCTTATGATAGTAAAAAAGAAAAAATACTCCCCTTTCAACAAGTATCTCAAAGAAAAAGAAAACATGATATTGAGCAGAAAATTACAGAAATCCCAGTTAGAGTTTATCTTTTTGATGCATTATATGCAGATAACAAATCTATACTTGATGAAGGATATTTGAAAAGAAGAGAGGTACTGTCAAATATATTAAAAGAAACCGAAAGCATTAAATTTTCTCATCAGACTATCGCAGATAATACTGATGAAATTGATAGTTTCTTTCATCATGCTTTAGAAAATAGTTGTGAAGGAGTAATGGGTAAAGGAGTAGGAGAAGATTCTATATATCAAGCTGGTGCTAGAGGCTGGAACTGGGTTAAATACAAGGCAGATTATGTAGATAAATTATCAGATTCGTTTGATTTGGTTATACTGGGAGCTGAGTTTGGAAAAGGTAAAAGAGCAGGTAAGTATGGTACTTTTCTGCTAGGATGTTTTGATGTAGAAGAAAGCATTTATCAAACCTTTACACGTGTTGCAACAGGTTTTTCTGATGATGACTTAGCTCACTTTTTTGAAATTCTCAAACCTTTAGAAAGAGAAAAACCAAAGGAAGTATTAAGTGATATTGATTGTAGTGTATGGTTTGATCCAAAGATTGTTATTGAAATTACTGGTGCAGAAATAACGAAAAGTCAAATGCACACCTGCTCTAGAGGGTATTTTGATAACGAAAATGATGGTTTAGCGCTCCGTTTCCCAAGATTTACAGGAAAATTAGTAGATGATAGACCTCCAGAACAAGCAACTTCAAATGAAGAAATACGCACAATATATTTATTAAAGCAATAAAACAAAATAAATGTGAATACAAATGTTTGGTAAGAAGAAAGATACTGCAAATTCAACTTTATCCGATGCACCAAGTGAAGCTTTGAAGATTTTAAGAGCGAATATAGAAGGTTATCTCGGCTATAAAGCATTAGAATATAGGAAAAAAACCGATATTGCTTTTAGAACCAAACTAATCAATATTCTCAGAGAAACAGGGGATATGATGAGCCAGGTTCATGAATTGCTTATTCATTCACAACTTCTTACAAGCTGGGGACCAGCTGGTATTACTATAAAAACGATAAGTGATTTAAGAAAAGATGGTAAAAATACAGATTATAAATATAGTACATTTTTTGATGTTACAGATGTTGAAGGAGAGCATGGTATAGATCTTTCTATTTTGTATTTACTAGAGATAGATATTCTTGATAATTCAGAGGAACTTAAGGATAAAATTACAGAAATCAAAGTTAGCTTAGAAGAGATGATGTTAGACACTGTTGAAATAGGTATTGCTAATTTGATGAATCTTAGTAAAAACGTATATGAAAGATTCAATGAAAGAAATGAGTTACTTAGAGCTTTTGAGAAAATGAAACTCTAGATTATCTTTACTTTTTCTAAGATAAAGTTCTTATTACAATTTTTTACCATAATGACTTTATTTTTTGATTTTACTCCTTTTAATATACTCATTGAAGAAGATGGAAGTTTGAGAGATTTTGATAGAAGTTTGAGAATAGCTTTATTTGCTCTCCCTTTATCTGGAGGTTCATTTACATAAATATCAATACTATTCTCTGTTATTGATATTTGCTTCCTTGATGAATTAGGATGAGCAATTATCTTAAGAAAAACATCTTCCCCTTTTTCTTCAATAGAAGGATGGGAAGACAAAAAAATCACCGAGAGAAGAATATTTATCCAACTTTCGCTGCTAATCTAGCTGCAGATGCATATGCATAATCTTTTGGGATATTTGCAGGTGACCAAGTTATAACACAACCAGCCCATTTTGGACAGCGACTAACTATCAGATGACCTTGTCCTCCCATGTTTGTAGAAATTAATCTTTCTGGTGTCATTGTAATTACAGTGAATTTCAATCCACCACCAAAATCGACAGCAGGTTCTTGATTTTTCCATGAATTAAATGGGATTGTTGGATCAACTGCCCAGTCACCATATTGATAGTAACATTTTAAATCATCACCAATCAGCCATACAACACCAAGAGTTCCTTCTGCAGCGATAGCTTGTACATCATCTTGAAAACTCATTTAACATTCATCCTTACAGCATATTCTTGATTTATATTAAATATTAATGTTTTCTTATGGGTATCTTTAATCACAATTAAAGTCTTATATTAAATTGATATTTTAGTAACATATTTGTAGGTGAAACTTATACTTCTGTATAATAATGTCTGACGATGATATCAATATAAAGAAGAGAAGAATTCTTAGATTTATCAGAGACCTTGATTTAAGGTACATTAGAGGGTCTATTGACAGAAGAACCTATCAAACTTTAAAGAATAAATATAAAGAGATTCTATCTAGTTTACCTTCTGGTTTAGTTTCACAAGAAGAAGTTTCAATACATGATTCACAACAGATATTACCTAAGCTAGAAACCGATATTCAAGAGATTGAAAGAGGGGAAGCCATTGAAATCATTCCAGTTGAAGAAGAACCAGCTATTCAATTTCCTGAAATTGAATTAAATGAGATTCCTCCAGTTGAAATAGAAGAACTCAAAATCCGTTATGTTATGTATATGGCTATCAAAGCTGCTACAAAAACATTTGAGGAAGAAATGGAACTAGAGCAAGATTACGTTACTAATATAATAGATGATCAAGAATATATGAAGAGACATAACGAAGTTGAGGCTAAACAACACAAAGTGTTTCAACATTTTTACAAACTATCAGAATTACTATTTACAGTCAATAGAGAACATCTATACAAAAACACACACAATAATTTTCTTCTGTTTAATAATGAGTTAAGTGAAAATATCAATCGCTTAAGAAGAATGATTACTGATAAGAAAGAGCTTAAGGGCATTATTTATGACATAAATGAAAGAGTTATCCGTCATCGTCCGATATTAAAGAAAGCAGCTCAGGATACACTCAAATGGAAAGTTGTCATACAACAAGAAAAAGAAAAATTCAGGATGTTTAAGGAGAACAATCAACCTAAACTCTCCTCTTTGCAAAATGAAGATATAGATAGAAAAATTCGGCAGCTAGAAATTTACGAAGAATTACTTGATGATGACATTAATGATTATGCAAAGGATTTGGATGCAATGGATCAAATATATGGTGAGCATCTAAAATACCAAGAAATCATCACACCTTACTTCAAAGATTTATCACTCGCTATGGAAACTAGAATTCAGAAATACAGTGAAATTATTAGTTCCTTACAATTCAAACAGCAACTGAAGGTTGCAACAAGTGCTTCAAGCAGAGAAATTGATTATAAATTACTATCGGAACTAAAGACTCTTTGGAGATATTCAGGAAAGCCTGTAATAGATGAACAAAATGATCTTGTCGGATTTGTTGTTGGTCCTGGACAATTAAATGAAAACTTTGGAATAATTGTGAAACAACAGCGTGAGATTTCTTTATCGATGATAAGAAGAATTTTTGATCATATTGTAACTCCAACAGGAAAAGAAGCAGAATTAGAATCAGAACTTGAGAAAAAAGAATTCTTACTAAATGAATTACCTAAAACAATCCCACAAATGCCTTTTACTTATTTGGTTCCTGATGCAATTATAGAATATTGTAGAAGACTTGAAATCCCTCTAACTCAAGAATTAAGAGATGTTATATCTCAAACTAAAGGCTATTTATTTATCCCTAATAGTTCTGTTGAAAAAACAGCAAGAGAAATGAAGGTAAATAGTCAGCACATCATTAAGAATGGAGAAATTTTACCTTTCTTCAATCCTACAGAAAGTAATATGATCAATAACAGAATAGCGGAAAAGGACGTAATATATGTTAGGAATATCTTTAATCAACAAATTGGAAAAGCACATTCAGTCATATATCATCCCATGAAAGGTTACTTCTTAGTTGTTGAGAAGAAAAATATTTCACAAGATTTGTACAAACAGATTTATGATTTCTTACATGAAGAAGAAGATACTAGTCCAATGTATGTATCGACTCTTACACCTCAAGAAAAGAAAAGCCGTATAATAAAAGAGTTTGCTGAAGAATATAACAGAACTGAAGAGGAAGTTCAACAAATTGATATGCTAAAACGTATTTCAATTGAGAAAAATACAGGAATTCTTCCTGATAGCATTGAGAATTCTAAATTCATACTTTATTCATTAGGTACTGTGAGACTTGTAGGCAATTCAATTCAAGTAAGTTTTGGGGGTACAGCATTTGAATTAAATGAGGTTTTTGACTTAGAAGGAAAAGTAGTTGAAAATGTTAAAGGCACCGAGATAGGAGTTGTATATAATCTTCAATTGAAAGAAAAACCAGTTTTATACCTTTGGACTTCTATAGATTTGTTACTTATTGCATCATTCATCAGTACCAAACCTGCATCACTGTTTGAAAATGATCAAAATTTCATTGATAACCTGGCAATCTCTATTGGTAAGCAATTAAGCATAGCCCCCCAAGTTGCTCTCAGACCAGATATTGTAATGACTTTCATGAACCTTATTGGCAAAATTGGAGATCTAGATGAAATGCAAGAAACCATGGAGAAATTTAATCCAAAAGCAATAGAGCTAAGTAGGATTATCTCTGTTGATAAAAGAAAAATCCTTGCTGATATTAGTGATAAAGAAATTATGGCAGATATTTATACAGATATAGAGGTTGGAGAAACTGACGATGAAAAGAGATATGTGACATCTCCTGATTATTACCTTAGAGAGCAATAAAACAAAAAAGATTTATTTGATGGTTTAAATCTAATATTTGAAAATGAAAAATACTTTCATAGGCTTTTTTAAAGCTGACAATGTTGAATCAATAGAAAAAAAAGAATCTGTATTGCTATTCGGTATACCATTTGAAAGAGTTAAAGCAACCAAAGGAGGTTCAAAAAAAGCTCCAGATGCTTTGAGAAAACAATCTCTTGAATTCAGCGGGATTTCTACAGACTTCAATATTATTGAGGAGAAAACAAGTTTCTATGATTTAGGGAATGTACACCCGATTAAACAGAAAAAATATATAAAAGAAATCTGGGAAAAAGCCATTAAAACAAATTCAAAGATTCTAGTTCTGGGAGGAGATCATAGTATAACATATGATACTATTATCAATGCACCATGGAATAATGACACTGCTCTAGTTTGGATTGATGCTCACTCTGATTTAGCAGACGAATATCCTCCAGGCATATTCAAATCTCACGGAACAGTATTTACAAATTTGAAGGAAGAGCTACAATTAAAGAAAGAACAGATGCTATTCATAGGAGGACATGCTTATACTTTAACATCTAATGAATTTCGAAAAATACAAAACGATAAAGTTACAAATTATATCGCAACACAAAAATTGTTTGAAGATAAAGAAGAATGTTTAAACAAAATTAAGGATTTTTCATCTAATTTTAGAACAATCTACCTAAGCATAGATGCTGATGCTTTGGACCAAGCTTTTGTTCCGACTGTAGCAACAAAAGAACCTTTTGGAATAACTCCTAATATATTGGTAGATATTTTGAATATTCTACTTCCAAAGACCAAATATGTTGATTTTGTTGAAGTCAGTTATAGCAGAAAAAACAGAACAGCATTAAATTTTGGAGTTGGGTTGATTTTCAGAATTCTTGAGATATGGTCTAGAAAATCCTAAGGCAAAACTTTATGTTGAGTATGGTTTCCGTTTAACTATGACTTCAAAAAAAGTTATTTTAACTGACAAAGCTCCAGCTCCCGTAGGACCCTATTCCCAAGCAATTCAAGCTGGTAATTTTTTGTATGTTGCCGGTCAAATTCCTGCTAATCCAGAAACTGGTGAAATCATTTACGGAGATATCCAAGCAGCAACAAAACAAGTTCTTGAAAATATTAAAGCAATAGTATTAGAAGCTGGTTATACTCTTTCAGATGTTGTTAGATGCAGAGTCTATTTGAAAGATATGGAACAATTTTCCAAGATGAACGAAATATTTGCTAAGTATTTTGTTGAAGATCCACCTGCTAGGGTAGCTTTTGAAGCACAAAGATTACCAAAAGATGTAGATATTGAGATTTCTGCAACCGCTTGGAAAGAATAAAAACTATTAAGTTAACAATAGGTATGAGAGATGAATTTCATCTCTTTTACTCTATTTTTCTGTATTAAATGAATATTTCAAAAAGAAATGGAAAAAGAAAAGAAGTTATTTCTTCTTTCTTAGATACAAGAATACTGCAATTGAAACGAAACCAATTACTGTAGTTATTCCAAATGGGAAAGGTACTGGATGATCACCAGGAAGTTCTTTCAGCTCTAGAAAGATTACAAATGAATCGCTAAACTCATTTCCTGCTAGATCTATTACAGTAATAGTCAATGTTCGATGTCCCAGTTCCATGAAATGAATAGTCACTACTCCGTCTTCACCTAGTTCTACAGCATTTCCTTCATCGGTTGATAGAATTATTCTCTCGATACCACTTCCTCCAGAATCGCTTCCATTAAGTATGAAATCCAGTTGTTTTGTTTCAACTATAATTTGGTGCACATATGTGGAGTTTGGTATAAGAATTACACCTGTTGGAGATATGATTTTTACGCTCCCAATAGGATTGATCTGTTCTATTAAAACAGTTACAGTCTCATTTGAAACCAAGAAATTTGCATAAGCAAATGCTGTGATATTATACTCACCTACACTAGCATACACATGGTTGTAATTGTGATCTGAAATATTAATTATTTGAATTCCAGATAAATCACCCCAGTCAATCTCGAAGGCGGTTATGTTTCCATTTAGTACTGTAGTATTCCATTTAAGGCTTACATTTAACACATTTGTGTATTTAGGAACTACCAGTTCAATTACAGGTGTTGCATCAGCAACTGTAAAGACATTTATCCAATTTTCACTGAATGTTCTATTTGTTCCTGTCATATTGTCACGTTGAATTATAAAGGCCTGAACTTGTACAAGAGTTTCACTATCAAATGAGTGAGAGAAGGATTCATTGAGAGTTCTTTCTTCTCCTCCTACATCTAACGAAACAGTAATATTTTCAAAATCACCATCATAATTTTCAGAAACATCTCTATATTTGAAACCATATCCAGTAATATTGTAGTTGTATATTGTCAAATTCATATTGATATCTTCCAACTGTGTATAATATGATTCCCAGAAGAAAGACCTTACCCATGTTTCATCGGCGGTTATAATATTATAAAGACCGAAATCATCTTCAAATTCTCCATAACGTGCTCTAAATGCGAAGAAGTTTGAAGTCATATTAAATGTAAAGTTATAATAAGCAGAGCCATCAGATTCTATGACTGTTTTTGCTTCATCAAATTGCATACGTTCTCCTTCTGGATTGTATGTATCATTCCCATCATCTATGAAAAGAAAAGGTGCTGAATTGTTATCTCCTCCTTGATATGTATACCAGAAAGTAACATTATCATAAATATCTGCTTGATATAATGCTCCCCTTTGAATAGTTGGATGTCTTGAGTAAACTTCTGTTGCATTCTCATCAGTTCCTGCAAAAACAGGTCTAATACCTGCATTCAGTTCTGGTTGAAAAGTTTGATTATCATCTAATTTACTCATACTTGTTGAGATAAAATTGACACTACACAAAAGTGTAAGTAGAATCAAAGGTATAAAGAATTGTTTTTTCATATATGATATCACCGAATATTGAGGTGTTTCTTTTAGTTTTCGGAAATCATCTGCATTTTTAAACTTTTTCGAACTGGTTTTTCCTAAATAGACTGAAATAGTAATTTATGGGAATATAGTTGTTTCTTCAGTTGCAATAAAAGGTGTCAAAATACTGTAAGGAGTGTTTACAGGACGAACAACTTTTCTGTCTTTGAGAAAAACAGGATTATTCTGCAAAACTTCAAACATATTCCCAATAACATCAAAAGTAGGTAATGCTCCAGCTATGGTTCCATTTTCCACTCGATAAGCATCATTAGCAGATATTTTAAAAGTACCAGAATGGTAGTCAGCTGTCATGTATCCATGAGTGGAGTTGATCAAAATACATTCTTTGGTTTCTTCTAAGTATTCCTCCAACGATACTGTTCCTTCTCCTACAATTAGATTTGAAGGAAAAATTTCAGGATAAGCTTGATAGTTTCTAGGAAAAACTTCAAACATTTTCACTCTAAATGAATTACCAGTACGTTCTTCAGAACCTCGAGTATTTTGACTGTTATTTAGAGCTGAAACAAAACTACCATTTCTTATAATTTGAGTTTTAGATTGACTTATACCTTCATCATCAAAAGCTGTTGAATTTGGTAGTCCTGGAACTGTACCATCATCGACTAAATTGAAATCTTCTGAAAATTCCATATTTGGAAGTGTTTGATCCTCTTTAACTATTAATTTGGGAACAACAGTAAAAGAAAAAATCTGTGATAAAGCCATAGGTGAAAAAATTACGGGTATATCTAAATCTGACATATTTTCGTTCAAGGTCGATCTACGAATGGTTTCATTCACTAGATCTTCTGCAATACTTGAAACAGAACTAGGAATTTGTCTACTTGTTAGATGTTTTTCAGCACTAGAAATCATGTTGTAGCCACGATAAAGAGCACGTAAATCAATATCACACCAAGTGCTTTTCTCAAAAGCAATAGAATGTGTTGTATTAGCAATTGCTTTTCTTTCTAGTGATAATCTTATAGATCCATCTAGAATTATATCTTCCATAGTCTCATCTGCGTTACTCATAGAGTAAGAAAGAGTGTATATTTCTTCTTCATTCATCGAAGCTATTCTTTTATCATAAATCTTAGAAATTTCAGTAGGAGCCATTTTTATTTCAGGGAACTCAAACTTCTTACATATAATTGGAAATGTTGTAACTGAAGTTATTTTGTCGATGTCAGATAAAACAGTTCTTAAGGGAAAACATGCAAAATAAAGCCTGTTATCTTTATAATATCTGATAGCGCATCCTTCTCTGTTGATGGATTGAAATACTTTGGGTGTTCTATATTCATTTCCTCCTAACATGTGAGAAAGAGATTGAATGTAAACCTCAGCTTCAGCTAGATTTAGTTTTTGTTCTAATTTCTTTAGAACTTTAGCAGCTAAGTCTTTAATTTCCTCATCTGTATACATTAGCTCACCCTCATCTCATTCACTGTTATTTTGGGTCCAATAGAACCTACAAATACTCGTTGGTTATTTTTAACACAGCTCCCTGGTTGTGCAAGAATTTTATTACTTATGCATTCTATTTTTGACAATGTTTCTAGCATTCGACCGCTTACTTGAAATTGCAAAATATAATTTCCTAATTCTCCATCGACTATTTCTCTACCATATTGAGCATCTAGATTGTATTCTCCTGTTTGTGGTTCTGACGAACCTCCTAATCCATCTCCTATGTAAAGACCATTTTTAACATGTTCAAGAAGTTCTTCTTCAGAGAAATCTTTTGGTTCAAAGAAGAAGTTACTCATTCTAACTTGAGGTAGATACTCAAAGTTATATGCTCTATAATTGGAACTTGATTCAGTTCCCATAGCAGATGCTGTTATTCTACTTTGGAGGAAATCAGTTAGAATACCTTCATCAACAAGTAAAGTACCTCTTCCTTTTACTCCTTCAGAATCGAATTCATAGTATCCTAGAGATTCTATATAGGGGTCATCAATCACACTAATAATTGTAGGTGCAATCTTCATTCCCATCAATCCGCTACTGAAAGATCTTCCAGATAGAACATTGTCAGCTTCAAGTGAATGCCCAAAAACTTCGTGGTTCAAAGTCCATGCCATATCTTCACTTAAAACGGAATTATACAAGCCAGTTTTAACTATAGAAGCTTGAGGAAGGTTATTAATTACTTCAATAAAGCTTAGAGTTTCCTCAGGATTATCAAATGGAAGAATTTCAATGCCTCCCATTCCTCCGTAAGATTTGTAATATTTAACCTGGTGAGAATTTTTAAAAATTCTACCTGTAAGTGTAAGTATAATATAAGGAAATTCTTGATAAACATCAGAACCATCTGAATTAACAAATCTTTCTGACCATTTAATTAGTTGAATATCTGTTTCAACTTCACTCTCTACTTTGAGAAATTCATCAATGAAGACATTAAGATCCTTTATTTTTTCTTCAAGATCTATTTTATCCAATGTTTCCCAATCTATTTTTGGTTTCCTCACAACATTTGCTTCAGAAACCGGAGCATCAGCTAAATCTGATATTCCCTTTTTCCAATTCGTTAGTAACTTCGAAACACTAATTGCTTTCTTAATTTCTTTCTCAGCAAATTTAGGATTTGGTATTGAAGAAAATGTTTCAATACCCTCCGAGAGCATCCTGATTCCATATCCTGAATTTATGCAATTCTTCTCATCAACAATCTGACCATTCTTTGCTATAATGTTCTTTATAATTGTTTTCCCAGACCTGATGTCAGCATAGGATGTTCCTTGCTCATTAGCAATTTTCATTAAAGATTCGAGTGTTTCGATGGTTTACACCTCTAATTCAAATTCACATCTTTAACATATATATAACTAACCAAATAAGTAACAAAGGATGAAACAGTAAGGTTTTTCTGTGTATTTTTACATTTTTTTTCAATGAACTATATAATCTGTTGCGATTTTGATGGTACAATAACTCTAAAAGACACTGGAAAAGAGCTTCTCACAAATCTCACTGATAAAAATTGGCAATACTATGATGAGTTAGTAATAAATGGTGAAATTGGCACAAGGGCAGCCTTAGTTAAACAATGGGGGATGATTGATTCTACATCTATGGATGAAATTAACTCAATAGTAAATAGAATCGAGATTGATCCAACGTTCAAAGATTTTTACAAATGGGTCAGGAAAAAAGATCTTATGTTTCTTATTTTATCAGACGGTTTCAAAACATATATCAAAAAAATATTGCAAAATCACCAGATAAATGATCAAAACCTTGAGATCAAAGCAAATGATATGAAATTAGAAAATGGTAAAATTAAGATTGATTTCTTAACAGAAAAGTGCGAGCATGATTGTGCAAACTGTAAATATTCTCACGTACAGGAGTTAAAGAAAAACGATACCAAAATTATCTACATTGGAGATGGTCTTTCTGATATTTTTCCTGCGAATGAATTAGCTGATATTGTTTTTGCCAGAGAGAATGAAGACTTAGCTAACAAACTTGAGGAAGATGAGAGATTAATTACTTTCACTAATTTCATTCAGATAAAAGAAAAAATAGAGAAAATTATCAGTAACGGATAATTCATCAAATATCATGTATTGAGAAAAATGGGTTCTCTTCCTTTTCATCCCCTATATTCGTGAATTCCCCATGTCCTGGGTAAACTTTTGTTGATTCAGGTAGTTCGTATAGTTTGCTTAAAGAGGATAGCAAAGTTTCATATGAGCCACCATAAAGATCTGTTCTACCAACACCTCTGCAGAACAGTACATCTCCAGAAATTAAAGAATCTTCGAAATAGAAACAGATGCTACCTGGAGTATGTCCTGGAGCAAGTATTGTCTTCAAATCTATATTGCCTAATTTATGAACTTCGTCATCCTTAAGAAAAAAATCACAAGTTCCAAGCGATTTAGGATTAAATCCAAACATTTTGGCGAAAGGACCACAATTTTCTAGAACTGCAAGTTCTTTTTCATGAAAAGCAAGTTTAGCTTCTGGAAAGAGCTTTCTGACCTTGTCTACTCCTTGAGCATGATCAAAATGAAGATGTGTGCAAAAGATATATTTTACTTCAAGCTGTTCATCCTTTATTATTTGAAGCAATTTTTTTATTTTTCCTCCAACATCAAAAAGAGCTGCTTCTTTGGTTTGTTCATCGTAAAGAAGGTAAGTATTTGTTCTAAGAGCTCCAGATACTTCCAATTCAATTTTATAACCCATAATCAAGAATGAATAATTGTTACTTTTAAGCTCTTCTAATGAAATGATACGTTTTTTAAGCGCCATGAACAATACTTTATGGATTGGATTGTCTGACAATAATCATGAATCTGATAGAGATAAGGTTGAAATCTTGATAGAAAAGACAGAAGAAGAAGAGAAAACAAGAGAGAATGAAAAAAAAGATGAAATTGACACAATTAAAAAATTGGAACTAGAAAAGATAGTGGAAGAAAATATAAAGCAAGAAATAGTAAAAGAAATTACTGATTCCGAAATTGATGATTTAATTTATAAGTACAAATCCACAGGTAAAAATAAAGAAAGAGCTAAAATTGTAGATAGTTTAACAAAACAATTGCATCATTCTAAAATCCAAGAGATCTTGATTGATATTGCTGAAGATGACAACTACCCATTATGCAGAGCAAAAGCAATTTCTAATTTGGGTGACCTAATTGAAAATAGTGACATTAGAAATCTTTTGATAAAGAAACTGGATGATATTTCCCCTAAAGTTCGACTTTGGACAGTCTGGACATTGAGACCTATCATACATGATAGAGAAATTCAAGATATTTTTATCAAAAGAATTAAGTTCGTTGAAAAATCGAGAAAAATTAGACTCTGGATGATAAGAGTTCTAAGTGACCAAATTAATAATATTTACATTCAAGAAGTTTTTCTATATCTTTTCAAGCTGAAACCCGATATGGAAACTAGAAAGTTACTACTATATTATCTTCTACAAAAAACTGAAAATAAAGACATTTTGTTTACCATTACAAAACAATTACAAGTAGAGAAGAATAATGAAATTCGAATTGAGATTCTAAAGAAATTAATCTTACTAGATGATCAGGATGTTCAATATGTTCTTGAAAATTTATTAAAGACAGAAAAAGATTCAGATGTTTTAGAATTGTTAGCAACAAAACTTTAGCAGAGAGTTTTTCAACAACTTTTATTCATCAATTGTATTCACATCTGACGATGAATCTACTACAATAACTCCAGAAAAAGATAGACAATGAGATATCAAACAAAGTGAGAAAAAGATTTGAAAAAGGACCTCAATTTTAATCATTTGCTGATTTATCTTTTTGGTTCAATGAATTATTAGTTTTAAAATTGATTTTTCCCCTTAAATATGAAGAGAAGAGAGCCAGAATACACATTCCAATAGAAACAAAGAATGCAATTTTAATGCTTAATAGTAATAGTTGATTATGTTGAGATAAAGATAAATGTTCAGGAAAAGCTGGTGGAAAATATAAATTTCTAAAATTAGGAAATGTAGGAAAGAAACTCATTTTTCCAACTACTGGTGAAAAAATATTTCGTTTAAATTCAACTATTGGAGAATTATTTGGCCTTCCAAGTATTACTGAAAACATGAGAGTAGCAAAACCCAAACTTATGGATTGACCTATTGTTCTCATAGTTCCTACCAAAGCTGAAGCCATACCATACATTCTTCTTGATACTGAACTCATAATAGAATTTGCATTCGGTGAGGAGAATAATCCAAAACCAATTCCTCCAAAGAGCAACCCGAAAATAACTAATATTATGGAGGTGTGCTGGTTAATTGAAACTAGTAGTGATAATCCAATCAATCCCATTGCTACACCTACTGTAGTAATTGTTCTATGTTCAATTTTATCAGATAAACGCCCACCTATAGGGGATAAAATAGCTTGTGCAATTGGTCTAGCTAGGAGAATCAACCCAGCCATGGATACTGAAAGAAAGAGGATATCTTGGAGATAATAATTCAACAGAAGTGCTGTTGAGGATGTAGCAGTATAAAAAAGAAATGCTGACAAATTTGCAAATGTAAAAAATTTATTCTTTTTAAACAGTCTCAATTCCAAAATTGGTACTTCTACCTTTCTTTCCCAAAAAATGAAAACTATCAGAGTTATAATGGATGCTCCAATTAAATAGTAGCCATAGCTTGTATTGATAGATCTAAAACCGTAGAGTAGAAGGAACAGAGTTACGATATAAATTAATGCTCCTATATAATCTATTTTTTCCTTTTCTTCATTTTTCCATTCACCTTTTAGAACAAAAACAACAAGAAAAGCAATGATAACCCCAAATGGAACAACGCTGAAAAATATCGCTTGCCACCCCAAAAATTCAACTATAACACCACCTAGTGAAGGTCCCACTGTCAATCCTAAATATACAAATCCTATGTTTATTCCAAAAGCTTTCCCTCTCTCTTCTTGTGGGTAAATTGAAGTTAATATTGCTGTGCCAGTAGCAAAAACCAGAGCTGATCCACATCCTTGAATAAATCGAAAGATAACCAGGGTTGTTTCATTATTCATAAACCCTAAAGCCAAGGCAGAAGCAGTAAAAATTATTGTACCTATAAGATAGATTTTTTTCCTACCATAATTGTCAGATATTTTACCAAAGGGAATCTGAAGCATAGCTGTTGCTAGAATATAAATTGTGATAATCCACCCCATTCCTGCTTCATCAAGCCCAGGAACATAGTGAAGACTTCTATCATCTGTCATCTCTGGTCCTGCAACTGAAAATGCAGAACCCATAAAAGCACTAACAAAGGATGAAAGAGAGATAATTGCAAGAGCTGTAATTCGTTGTTTTCTAGCATCTATCGATAGCGTTTGATCTGACATAAAAGATTCAACAGAATTTGTATTAACGAAAGCATGTTTGACTATTATTTATATTCTTCCCTATTCCTGAAACAGATTTATAAGAGTTTGAGTGTAAATATATGTACAAAGAAGAGAACAGATTGCATATGTTTAAGGTCAAGATTCTAGCTATTATATTAGCAGCTGTAGTGCTCCTATCTTCGATAGGTCTATTTGTTTACTTGGGATTTTTTAATGAAATCGCAGAAATTGAAGATTGGGTTGAACCTCCACTAGTAAATCCCAATATAAAAGTTACAGTAATTTGGGATGAACCTAGTGACAAATATAATCTTAATCTTAACAGAGCTTATGTTAGAGGCTCAAATAAACCAAACTTCTTAGAAATTTGTACTGTTGATTACACAAGTACCAGAGCTCCTTTCTTTGAGCATCCTCCTCCAATTAAATGGATAGTAAAATCAACCATAGGATTGGAAGATGATAGAGAGGAAGGCTATAAAGGAGAAACCTATTTTGAGTATGAAAATAACACTCGTTACTATGTCAAAGTTCCTGGTCAAATTAATCAAGTCAGCTATGTAGATTCTTTAACTTGTAAACAACTGAATACCTCAAACAGTATCAATGAAATTAATCTTCACTGGTGGGCAACCTTTAATGGTACCGTAAATATCAAAACTACGGTGATCTGGGATGAACCGGATAATGATAGTTGGTATAGCTATTGTGATACTGAACCAGTTTCTATGCATGTAATTTTTTGTCCAACTTATAGAGGTCCTCCAGGTTTTCTAAATATGGGTATTGCAGATGAATTCAACGTGACTAAAATAAACAATAGTACTTACTATGGGGAAATAAGTTTTGAGTATAGGTCTGATTATTGGTATGCTATAAGGACACCTGTAAGTCAAGCAAGCTTTGATAATTTTACGATTGTTGGAATTGATTTACGTGAAGAAACTAACAATATTACAGTACATCATTGGAAATATACATCTCTAGTCCTAAAACCTGCTATTTATCTCTATAGTCAAGATGGAACAGTCTTTTCTGATAGTTTGACGGTGCAAATCCCTAATGGTTTTGCTACTTTGACTATACCTGAAGTTGAAATGTCTAATAGTATAAGTTGGAATGATTTTCAAGTTTATCCTGAGAGTCAAATCTTGTATCAGGAGAACTATTATAATTATCTTTTCTACGAAGCAGAAATTGTTACTGAATATGATAATCTGGTTTATGGGTGGGTTATAAAAAATATGGGAGATTACTTCTTGATTGATGACTTCGTTTACTCAAAAACAGAAGTAATTCAACTCATTAGAGAGGAATTGTTTAGATTAGGATTATATGTAAATGAAGTAGATGATTTTATTGATTATTGGTTCTATGAAAAGGGACTGTTAGATGAAGAAGGAACACATATTCTCTGTCAGTTATCTTCTATGTGGATTGACTATAACTTTCAACTAACTACATCAAATGAATATACTACAAATCGACTGTTCTTCAAGTATTTCTTTACTTCAGACAAATATTTCCAATATAACATATTACCACCTCAGTTGACACTGAATGAGAAAAATACTAATTTTATTCTTCACGAATGGGGAATTATATTTTAGAAAAAGAAAATTACAAGTTGAGTTTTCTCAATATCTTTCCTTTTGGAAGACCTTTCTTATTCCATACTCTCAACTTATAGTATTCAGCTTTTGCTGCTTCAAATAGCTTTTCATCTATAATTTGTCCTTCTGCTGGTCCTTCAGGTAAAGCTTCTTTGTAGAATCTTTTTGGAAGAACATCATCATCAGCTGTTATACCTTCTCTAGCATTAAACAATCTAGTAAGGTTCCAAATTCTTTCTCCAGCTTTTAAATAACTTTCAGGAGTATAATCAAAACCAGTAGCTGAATTCAACATTTCTACCATTTCTGGAACATCAAAAGGTAAAAAGTCACAAAGAACGAGTGAGAAGCATGCAGCTCTTTCATCTTGAGAGTCTTTAACAAATTTAGGAACTCCTTCAAATGAAAATCTCTTCAAATCTCCTCTGAGTTCGGCTGAAGGTGTCCAACATCTTTGGTGACATCCTCCTCGATCTGAGGTTGAATATGCTAGTGCCATTCCAAATGATCCTCTTGGTTCTACTCCTGCTAATTCTGATTTCTTTACTTGGATAGCAAAATCACTTGAACCATGCCCAATCTTTTCAGCTGCTGCAAGAGTTCCTTGTGCAAAAAGTTCTCCAATTCCTTTTCTAAGAGCAAGAAATTCAATCATTTTCAACATAGCATTTTCGTTACCAAAAACAAGTTTAGGTACATCATTTTGCTCAAGAATTTTCTTTTTTGTACATTCCATTGCAAATGCTATAACAGAACCTGTTGTAATTGTATCTATACCAAAATCATCACACATCTGACTAGCTTTAGCAATAGCACCAAAATTTCTGATTCCACAATTAGATCCGAGCAGAGCAGTTGTTTCATATTCAGGTCCTTCAACATCCAATCCCTTATATTTCCCTTCAGTGAATTTATTCGCTTTTCCACAAGCGATCAGACAACCATAACACGCACGATGTCCGTAAGTATGTTTATCTAACATTTCTTCTCCTGATATGGCTTCTGCTCCATTAAAAACACCTGATTGATAATTATTTGTAGGAAGGAATCCTCCATCGTTAGACATGTTCACCCACATCATTGTCCCAATTTCATGTCTGTTTTTTACACCAGGATTCTCTCTTACCTTTTCTCGAAATACTCTTGTTAATTTTTTAAAATTTTCATGCACTGAATCAATTGATTTGGTACCACTAACAACAACAGCTTTCATATTTTTAGAACCCATTACAGCTCCAGCACCACCACGACCAGCCATATGAGATTTATCTGTCATAATATTAGCATAAGTAACTAAGTTTTCACCAGCAGGGCCAATACAAGCAACTTCGGATTTAGGGTGTTTATTCTTTAGAAATTCTTCAGTTTCAAAGGTTCCTTTTCCCCATAGTTCTTCAGCTGATTGAATGTTTACTTCTCCATCATTTATTTGGAGGTAGCAAGGAGTTTTTGATTTCCCTCTTACTAGAATATAATCATATCCAGCTTTTTTCAATCTATGACCAAATTTACCACCAATATGACTATCAAGAAAAATACCAGTATGAGGTGATTTAGTTACAATGCACCAACGACCTGAAGTCACCACAGAAGTTCCAGATAAAGGTCCTGTCATGAACAAGATAATATTATCAGCACTGAGGGGATCAACCCCTTTTTTGAGTTCATCATACAGAATTCTAGCCCCTAAACCTTTGCCTCCGATATATTTCTTTGCTAAGTCCTTATTGAGAGGTTTCTCTTGTACTTTCTTTGATGATAAATTGACTTCAAGAAATTTACCTGTGTATCCCATGGTTATCAGCTCTCTTATTTTAATCCTTCAAAACTCTATTAATATCTAAAATGTCAGCAAGGAGTGCAAAACCAGTTGGAGCTTTACCTGCACCAGGTCCTATAATTGTAACATCTCCAAGATATTTAGTAGTATAAGTCAGAGCATTTGTTGGACCCATAATGTTAGCTAATGGATGATCTAGAGGTATTTTCTCGGGTCGTACATATGCTTCAACTGATCCATCGTCTTTAAGTTCAGCACCAGCTATAAGTTTCCATCTAAATCCTTCTTCCTTAGCTTTAATTATGTCTTCTGCAGTAATTTTAGTTATGCCTTCACAAGGTGGTTCATCTTTGCTTAAGTTAGCTCCCATAACTGTGTTAGCTAGAATAACAATCTTACCTAATGCATCATGACCTTCCACATCAGCTGTTGGGTCAGCTTCAGCATACCCAAGTTCTTGAGCTTGCTTAAGAGCATCTTCATAACCTAGTCCTCCTTCCATCTCAGTCAAGATGTAGTTGGTTGTCCCATTCACTATTCCTTTTGCTTTAGTAATGCCAGATCCAGCTAAGTTGTAAAGTCCCAGATTTAATGCAGGGGTGCCACTCAGAACTGTTCCTTCATATCTCATTTCTACGTCATTCTTCTTAGCTAAATCCAATAATTCTCTAACAGCTAAAGCGATAGGACCTTTGTTTGTCATCACTACATGTTTTTTGAGCTTTAAAGCAGTTTTAACATGAGTTATTGCAGGTTCTCCAGTTTTCAAGTCAGTCCAAGCTACTTCTAGAATTATGTTTGCATTAGTATCTTTAATCGTTTTAAGTGAATCCCATCCTTCAATACCATCAGCATATCCTTTCAGGCTACCGGTTTCTTTTACTAGTTCTAGCAATTTCTTGAGATCTAGACCTGTTCTTCTGTACCAAGAACCTTTGATTGTATCTGAGATAGCAACCACTTTGAAATTAAAATCATATTTTTCTTTCAGGTATTGTTCTTGTTCAACAAGAATTTCAGCTAAACCTTGTCCCACAACACCAAATCCAATGAAAGCTATATTGAAATCCATTCTTACCCTCTTTCACAATGATTACGAAATATTGCTTTCCGAATTTATAAAGTTGGTGAAGTATAATTTTTCTACGTTTTTCGCAAAAAAACACTATCTACATACTGATTTAAAATAAAGTGACTTGAGTAGTCTAATGGTTGGTCTCTATCACTTGAAGCTACAATAGTCTCTAAATCAAATTTAGTACTTAAAGCGATTTTTGAAAGTTCTTCCAGTTCCTCCCAAACCAGTGATGTTCCATAGACCAGTTGTGAAAACTCTTCTAATTTCTTAATTCCCTCGTATGATTGTCCTACAAATATGTAGCAGAAGGATAATGATTCAAGTTTTTTAACTAAACAGATATAATCTGTAAACATCATCCTTTCCAATGATCCTGTTTTTACCTCTTCTTTTACACGTGATATAATTGAGTACCAAAATTTCTCTATTAAATCTCTACCTAGTTCTGGATCAAATTGTTCTAAATACAGAGTAGCTCCAGTTTCAGAGAAAATTGTCACTAATATCGGTTCTTCCATTTCGACTTCTCCTTCAGGAAAAACTATTCCTCTCCCTTTTACCATTTCATTTAAAACAGATTCAATATGAGTTAGTTCCATCCTTTCTGCTACAGTTGGTAGTTGCATAGTAAATTGTTCCCATAGATCTAACTGTCCTAGTAATATATCGTGATTGTTAGAGATTCTTCTAGCTAGATTAAGCATTTCCTTAGCTTCTGCCATCACTTGTGCACTCTTGAATAATCTTCTAGCTCTAGTAACATCTAATTCTAGTAGAGAAATATTAGCTTGCAACCAGATTGAATGAACGAGTAGAGGATAAGCTAATTCTGCTGTTCCTTCTTGATGTAGTTTTTCTACATAGGATTTTAATTTTTCCAATAATTTAAAATCCTCTGATTCTCGCAGTTCTACTATTAGTAGTTCGCATAAATTCAAAATAGAAGTTACAGCTAATTTGTGTTCAATATCCTTCTCATTTATTACAGATTCAAATAATTCTTTTGCTTCTTTTCTGTCCGCAGAATTTTCTTTCTTACTATATACGAGAGCTTTAGCTAGGGTGGTCATTACCCTAATCGGTTTTGAATCTAATTTGCTATTATATTGCTGTAAAGTTTCTAAGTATTTTTCTGCTTTTTCATTTTCTTTTCTGGCTAGATAACAGTTAATCAAATAATAAGAAACATAAGCAAGAATGTAGGTATTGTCTGTCTTTCTGGCTAATTCTTCGCTTTTATTGTAGTAATTCAAAGCTAAATTATAATCTCCCTTTAGCTGATGTATCTCTGCTATTTTGTTTAAAGTATCACAAACATTACTTATTCTATTTTCTTTTTCATAGAACTCCTGACATAAGAAATAGTTTTGAAGTGCAGCATCTAAATCCCCTCTCAATGTTTGTACAGAAGCCATACTCCCCCTTGCCCAAGCAAGATTTTCTTTCAAATTTTTCTCTTCATTAAACTTAATAGCTTCCTCTAGAAAGTTCAAAGCTCGATTTAGTTCTCCCTTTCGTATATAGATGTTATTTAAAGCAAACTGGATTAGATAGTATGGTCTTGTGAAATCTAACTCTTTAGTCAGAGCTAATCCTTCATAAAGGTAAGATAATGCTTTTTCGTTCTCCATTCTTCCAGTGTATATAGAACCAAGATTATACAACAATATGATTAAGCCGTGTTTATTTCCAATCTCTCTTTCTATTTTCAAAGAGATTTCAAAATGATTCATAGCTTCTTTTCTTTCATCTTTCGTGAAAAGTAATATCCCCATAACATTGTGGATCTTTGACAAAGTTAATTGCCCATCAATTTCCTCACTTAATTTAAGAGCTTCTTCTAAATATTTCATTGATAACTCTGGATTAGTATTAAGTGTGACAGATCCCTTTAAGTAAGTTGTAAAGGCGACTCCAAATTTGTTATTATTACGTTGCCAGATTTCATAAGCTTCATCAGTGCAGATAATTGCTTCATCCCTATTGCCCATCTCCTTGTAAGAAACAGCTAATCTTTCGAGTGTTTTCGCTTGACCATATTCATAATTGCTCTCATCACATAATTTAAGACTTAATTCCAACACTTTATGAAGTTTATCTGTAAAACCGTCAACAAATGATATAATGCGAGATTTGAGAATTAAGAGATCAATTTTTTTGTGAATCAAAATGTTAGTCTCATCTTTTGGAATACTCTCAATTAGATCCTCAGCCTCCTTAACCAATTTCATTCCTAAATCTGTTTTTCCAAAAATAGTGAGGATTTCAATTTTAATCAAAATAAAATCCAATTGCTGTAATTCCGTTCCTATATTCTTGACATCATCTTCTATATCGTCTAAGAAGCTCATTGCTTGGAAATATTTGTCTGATTTTGTTAGACATTTGGCTTTAAGAATATTATAAATCAACTTGTTTTGCTTTGTAATCACTTTAGAATCTAAAACCGCGTTGATTTTTAACAAAGCTTGTTTACACTCACCTTTAAGAATCAATTGTTCATGATTCTGAAGAGTTTCAGGTTCAAAATCAGACATAGCCTTTCCTCTTTATTAAGGTAATAATAAGAGAAACAAACATTTAACTCTTTTCTAATTTGCTAAAAATCAATTATTGTTTATCTAGAATTCCAGTAATTTTTCAATAACAAGATAATCATCTTCTTGACTGTCTTGATATATCGCTTTTCTCTTAGCAAATTCGATTTTATTCCACATGTCTTTAGCTATTTTACCTATCTCCTCATTTTCATGTTGTTGGAGTTTTTATGAATGTGATTTTGTCATCTAGTCATCTTACATTTTTGCTGGGTTTATATAGAGCAACCAACAATAAATTAGTGGAACAGGGTTTATCGCTCGTGTAGACTTTGCAGACCACCTCCTACCATGGACTGTGGTCAAGGTACAAGAGAAATGGAATCCATTCCTATATTCCCAGCTATGTATGGGGAACTAACAAGCGATCCGTAAGCACTTCAAAAGTGTGGGCGGGGTGGGAGGATACGTGATTTATCCCTTAGAGCGAGTACAAGCTGTAAGTCAGTCATCTTCCAGTGCCTATGATGATCTCTATAAAATACCATAACATGACTATATGACACAAGAAAATCATAGGTTGGTAGATGAAAAGATATAAAAGACTGAAAAACAGACAAGAGCTTGATTTCATGTCCCGATTCTTTCGTTCTAAAAAACGTCCTAAAAAGCATATTACATCCGCTGAAGAATATTACAAGGATCACTATAGTGAGAAAAAGGGAGAGGTTTTATCTAGTGATGAAGAAGCAATACTTCAGAAACTAGCTAATGTTGGAGCGGTTAAAGTAAGAAAAGCATCTACATTCATGATGCAATATGAATTTGATCTTCCTACTGAACATGAGGATGATGTTTATCAGAAAATCACGTTAGCTCTAGAAAGCGATAACGATGTAAATATTGATGCAGAACTAATAGAGGAATTTCCTTTATTCTTACACACACTTGTTAAACAAGAAACAAAGAATAAAATCTTTGATTCCTATGAAGGGATGAGTGTTAGTGATTTCGTAACAATAAGAACAAACAATGAAAAGATGGCTTATAAAATTCTTGATAATCCTGAAGTCAGTAAAATATTCTTAGAACTTCTATCGTATATAAAACTCATGTCTATCAATAATAATACTCTATCTGCTAAATTAGAAGGTCTTGAAAAACTTGAAGAATTCTTCCAGCTTATGACTCAGATAGTTAAAGTTGCACTATAATTTATTGAGGACTAATTCTATGATTATCGATGGTCATGCTCATGCTTTTGGTGATTTTGGTAAAACCAAGATTCTAATACCTCTGATGGATAAATTGGGGGTAGACAAAGTAGTTTTATGTCCAGGTGGCACTGATCCTAACTTTGAATTCACTGTTCCCAAAATAGCTTACAAAAAATCTTCTATGAATCCATTTTTCCATATTTTGGGAAATATTTTCTTTCTTCGTCCTGGCCATAAAAAAATGCCAGCTCCAAATAATGAACATGTTTTTTCAATGGTCCAAGAATATCCAAACAGATTGCTACAGTACTTTTGGATTGACCCTAATGCTCCTAATTTAATCACTATTCTGGAAGAAAATTATGAAAAAATGTCTTTTGCAGGCATAAAGCTACATCAATGTATGATGAAATTTTCAAATAAAGATGTTGGGATGAAAATCATATCTCAATTTGCAACTGAGAAGAACATTCCAATTTTTATCCACCTCTATAATTTCAAGGAAGCAAGAAGGTTTGTAAATCTAGCACGGGAATTCCCGAAAACAAATTACATAGTTGCTCATATGATGGGTTTTGAAACTATTGCAAAGAAAGGGAATGATTTGAAAAATATTTATTTTGATATCTCAACCTATTTCATTATTTCAGAGAAGCGAATTCATTTAGCGATGGATAAGTTTGGTGAGGATAAAGTATTACTAGGAACCGATTCACCTATTGGGGACAGATGTCTTGAACTGAATATGAGAAAAATTCAGAAAATGGACATTACACAGAATCAGAAAAGGAAAATTCTAGGAGAAAATCTAGCAAATCTTCTTGGGTGAATATGCTAATAAAATGGTTAGTTTTGTTTAAAGCTCTATTCATTTACCTAATTATTCGGAATAAGCGAAAAATAGTTTTACCAATTGTACTTACACGTTACAAGAATATTCCTAACAAAATTCCTGCTATAATCAAAATAGCAATTAATCCTATAATTCCATAGATTTCTTTCCAGTATTTCATATGCCCCATATATATCACATGCTCAGGACATAGTTCGAAACAGCATAGACAAGAGAGACATTTCTTATAATCAAATTCAGGTTTCTTATTTTCTTTGTCAACGATTATTGCATCAGCAGGGCAGACTGTTTGACATCTGAGACAAGCTTTACAGCCCTCACCTACATACTTAGGTTGTTTTGCCTTCAAATTCCACATTCTGCCAATAGGTAACCATGAAATTGCTCGCATAGGTATAGAAAATTTACTTTTTACATCATCGATATTCTCTCCAACGACTTCTATATCTTCAAGATTTGCAACTCCTAACCCTCTTTGAGCAGCATTTTTGGTTGTGGGGATTGATAACGGTTTTTCATCCATCAACATTGTAGCTATCGAATCAAGAGCGACTGCATCTTTGCTTGCTAAAATCAAATTCATCTCTTTGGGATCTCCATCTGTAGGGCCATAACCTTCCATTGCTATTTTTGCATCTAGAACATTCATCTTGATGTTATCTTTCAAAACTGAATAAATATCTACTAAACATTGTGCAAAGCTTTTTGCTGTATAGGATACACCATGAACTCTCTTTTTTTCCATTCCAACAACACAACCAAAAAGATTCTTAATGGCAAGTGTTACACGTGTAAGGGCATGAGTCTTCATTTTGGGAACATTAATTATATCTGAGGTTAGTGCTAACCCAGCAAGTGTTACATTAGCAAGTTTTTCATGATTTTTTATGTAAACTTTTTCAGCATTGGATGATAAACTTACTACAGGAATGTTTTCTTCTTTTCCTATCTTGTTAAAACCTGCTTTTTCCAGTACAGTCTTAGTTTTAATTCCTCCCCCTGAAGTATCCCCTACAATAATTTCATGACCTTTTTCCTTTAATAGTCTAATTAGAGCTCTCACAACTTCAGGATGAGTAGTTACCGCAAGCTGTGATTCCCATGTTTTTTTGAAGGTTATGGCATTAGGCTTGATGAGAATTGGTCTACTGTTTTCATGTACAGCTTCTATTCCACCAGCAAGCTCAACTGCTTGGTGAACAGCAGTTTCTATGTCGTTGTTTTGAATTTTGACAATTGAAACTTTAGTCTTCATGGTTTTATTTTCAGAAGAATAACAGAATAAAAGTATAACTGTTGAATTTAAGTAAAAAAATCAAGAAAAAGGTTAACATTATCCAAAAGATTCTTTGATCTGAGCAACAGCTTGGCTTATGTTAGCAATCGATGTAGCATATGAAAATCTCAGATAACCTTCTCCACCAGGACCAAAAGCAGAACCTGGTAAGCAGCAAACCCCTGCTTTATATAAAATGTGATCAGCTATTTCTCGAGAATTCATACCTGTATTTGTTATATTTGGAAATGCATAAAATGCACCTTGAGGTGAAAGACATGTGAAATTAGGTATCTCATTTAATCCTTTTACAATAGCATTTCTTCTTTCAAGAAAAGCTTTCATCATTTCTCGTAAAGGTTCTTGTGTCCCTTTAAGAGCAGTAATGCCTGCTTTCTGAACAAATGAAGTGGTGCATGATAGAGAGTTGATCATCAACGTCCCCATTTTTTCTATTATTTCTTCTGGTCCAACAACATAGCCAAGTCTCCATCCTGTCATACTATAAGATTTTGAAAATCCATCTAGAATAACAGTTCTGTCTTTTGCTTCATCTCTTACAGAAGGTGTATGAAAAGTTGATTCATAGAGCATTTTTGAATAAATTTCATCAGAGAAAACAAAGATATCATTTTCTTCTGCTATCTCTGCAATTTTTTCAATCTCTTCTTTTGTCATAACTGATCCTGTCGGATTTTGAGGACTGTTAAGTATAATCAGCTTAGTTTTGGGTGTAATCTTTTCTTCAATATCAGACGGATTTAATCGAAATTCATTCTCTTCTTTGAGTGTTATTGGAACATCTCCAGCACCTATGTATTTCACAACAGAACCATAAGTAGGAAAACCTGGATCAGGATAGATTATTTCTTCTCCTTGGTTTACGAGACTTAACATTGTAAAGAATATTCCAGGTTTTGCACCTGGTAAAATGAGAATTTGTTCAATGGATGGTCGAAAACCACGTGATAACTCAATTTCATCTTGAACAGCTTGTTTTAATTCTAAGATTCCTGTAGCCGAAACATAACCAGTGAAGTTACTTTCTATAGCTTCGTAAGCTGATTCTTTAATGTGCTGAGGGGTAGGAAAATCAGGTTGCCCAATCTCAAAATGCAAAACTTTCTTTCCCTCCCTTTCTAAGGATTGAGCTTTTGCTAGGTATTCAAATGCTCCTTCACCTAGAATTCGGTACATACCGTTTGCCAATTTTTTCATGTTTCTCATCTAGTTACTATCATTTATAATGTAATTCTCTTGCAGCTATGAAATCTATTCCTTTTTCTGTTAGAGCTTTGGCAGTATTGTTGATTGAAGTTTGTCTGTCATAATGATTTTGTAAGAGATGATCCCATAAACCTTCTTCTGTGATCTGTTCTTTTGATTTGAAATAGTCAAGAATGTCAGAAGGATGTTCTCTTGTAGGATCAATATCTACAGGACCGCCTTCATGTTTTGCACTGATATTTTTCACTTTCTTAGCGATTTCTAGAAGTTCCTGTGTTCTATCATAAGGTTGTCTAACAATTGATTTCCATGTTTCTATAATATGATGTTCAAGTCTAACAACGTCCTCAAAACCAAAGTTATTTCGTATGTGCGAACTCATCTCAATTGTCCAGTTATTAACTGCATTTGATAGATTAAATCCTATTAGCGGACTTGTTCCATCCGCTCTAGAAAACAGCTTGGCGGTCATCAAAGTCCAAAGCACGGAATAAGGATTATCATTTCCCATATAAACAGAAATTTTGAATTCGTTATTAATACCCATTTTATAAAGCATGTATCCCAAAATGACTGTACCTGGATTTATATTCAAAACACTTCTTACTCCG
Source organism: Candidatus Heimdallarchaeota archaeon (assembly GCA_030603365.1). Taxonomy (GTDB): domain Archaea; phylum Asgardarchaeota; class Heimdallarchaeia; order Heimdallarchaeales; family Heimdallarchaeaceae; genus UBA460. The sequence goes on along the minus strand of JAUVXV010000003.1, from coordinate 220,187 downwards.
TAATTAGTATAATAATATAGAAATTCATCTACCCACTTTAAAGCAAATTCATTAGGTTGTCCAACTCCTCCAAAGTATCCTGTTATTGTTGCTGGACCTCCAAGATGTATATTTACAGGCATTCCATCAGGACCAGGTAATGTACCTTTTGTATCTAAGGTTTCAACTCTAGAAGCACCAATTATATCTACAGCTGCAGTCATTGCTGCTAAATCACCATCATTTTCCTGTTCTTTCATTGCCCTAACACGTATTATTCTTCCAGGCATTAAATTTTTATTTTCAATTGTTTTTTGTGCGCCTTTTATTAGAAAGGGGAAATACTGACATGCAGATAACTCAAGAGTAACTGCATAGGATTCATCAAAAGTCGTACTATCAAATGCGTTACCAAGTATCTTTCTCTTATATTCGCTTGCACTAATGAAAGCTTCATTATCTCTTTGCTTAATGAGCCATTCGAGATCATCAATATATTCAGGTTTAACAGATTCAAGCTTCTTGTACAAGCTTTCAAGTTTTCTAGATTCTTCAAATTTCTTATTGATTTCTTGTACTCCACCATATTTATCAATTACTTGAATTAAGTCGTTGATAAACGGATTATTTTCGTCAAGAAAGAATTTTTGAACAGATTCCAAATTTTCTTGCGATATAGCTAGTTTCTTTCTAAGGTCATCCATATACTATTCCTCCAAGGGGACTAAGTTTATTTCTTTTCTAACTAAAATAGTGATAATCTATGCAATTTTAAATATATCTCTAAAGATTAGAGTCGTTCTTCGGTTTCCATCCTTGCTAGAGCTTCTTTAGCACTTTCGCTAACAAAACGATTATCATCCTTAACTAATTGTTTGAGGATTTCAAATGCATTTAAGTCTCTCGAGTATCCAAGAGCACTAGTTGCACATTTCCGAATAAACCAGTCATTATTTTCGAGTGCCTCTTTTAGGAGATTGAACACTCGTTCGCCACCTATTTTCCCGATAGCAATAGCAGCACTTTCTTTAACTTCTTGAAATCTATCTTTGAGTAGAAGTTGGTAGAGCGGTTCTATAGCACGGGAAGTTTGTAATTCTCCTAGAATCCAAGAAATTTTTGATTTGATTTCACTATCTGAGTCTTTCAACAAATCAATCAACAGGTCTTCATCTAATTCATCTAGTTTGAATAATTCTTCCCATCTCTCTTTTCCAATAAGAATTAGAGCTTTGTCTCTTTCATTTGATGGAACCCACCCTAGATATTCTAAGACAACAACTGTTTCAGCTCTTACTTCCCAGTGTAAATCTTCTAATTTTTTCACTATTGAAGGTATATCATCAAGAGCCATGAGTTCTCCTAAGGCTCTTATAGAATTTCTTCTGACTTCCCAGTTCTCATCGTTTAAAGCTTCAATCAATGAATCAATAGCTTTCTTATCCCCTATCTTTCCTAAAGCCCAAGCGATTCTTATACGAACTTCTTTAACATCTTCAGCAAGCATCTTAATCAATTTAGGTACTGCTAGATGTTTGTTCTGATTATCAACTATTGTTTCAATAGTAAAAATACGCACATGAAGGTCCTCGTCGATAAGACTCTCAAAAAGACTCTCCATATCATCTTCTTCAATCAGGGGAATCACTCATTCAATGTCTGGTTCTTTTGGATTTATATAATCCCAATTAGTGACAAGCATTTGATATTCGAAATACTCGTTGTCGTCTATTTTACCTGGTCTTTTTGAACGTCCTGTAAGTTTTATTATTTCTCCTGTAGCTTTAATTCTTACATTTCTACGTAAAATTTGAGTTTTTGAGTAGATAACAATCTGTTCATTATTATCTAAGTCTAAGTAATCAGAAAATGGGTATTCTTCAAAAAGTCCTATAAGATGTTGCCATGGAATATTTGATATTACACCCTCAATAGTAATAGTTTTTTCTAAACATTCCTCAAAGTTATATCTCAACATTATCTACCTATGTGTAAAATGTATACACAACACTATTTTTGTATTTGCATCAAAAAATCCTTTTAATAGTTGTATCAATATATAATACTTATAGGTTATTCTGATGAACAACCAGAGTACACAAAAGGCAGATGATTTACTTCCTGAAAAAATCAAGGTTTTACATATTGATGACGAAGAGGATTTTCTTTACTTAACAAAAGAATTTATTGAGAAAATGAGTGAAGGGGAGATTGAGGTGGAATCTTTAAGAGATCCCTCTCAAGTCATTGAAAAAATAAAAAGCAACTCTATTGATGTAATCGTCTGTGATTATCTAATGGAAAATTTGAATGGACTTGATTTACTCAAAACAATCAAGAAAGAAGAGCTCAATATTCCGTTTATCATATTTACTGGAAGGGGGAGAGAAGAGGTAGTAATAGATGCATTAAATCTTGGAGCTGATTATTACATTAGAAAAGGATCAGATGCAAGGAGTCAATATACAGAGTTAGTTCATCAAATAAGAACAGTATTAAGACATAAAAAAGCAGAGGAAGCATTAGTTAGGAGAGAACTTGAACTTAAAGAAGAAAAAGATCTAACACAGCTTTATTTGAACGAAGCAACCATCATGTTTGTTATCGTTAATGCTAATGAGGAAGTTGAACTAATCAACAAAAATCTAACCTCTACTCTCGGATACTCTAAAAAAGATATTATTGGAAAAAATTGGTTCGATACAGTTTATTCTGAAGATATTCGAGACGAGATAAGGTTCAGTTTTCAGCAAGTAATTGTTGGAATGAAAAAATTAAGTCCATATTCTGAAATTGAGATAATGACAAAATCTGGAGAAAAGAAAATCATATCTTGGAGAAATACGCCAATAAAGGATTCAGATGACAAAACAATTAAAATTCTTGGCTTGGGAGAAGACATTACTAAACGAAAGGAAATACAAAGAGCTTTACAAGCAAGTGAGGAAAAATACCGAATCCTTGTTGAAACCTCACCATATTCCATTGTGCTAGCAGATTTGAAAGGCAATGTTACTTATGCTAATCAACAAGCAGCAGTAATGCACGGAGTTAATAGTCCAGAAGAACTGATTGGTAGTTCTTTAATGGAGTATACTGCTCCTGAAGATCATCAAAAAGTTATGGAAAGATTAAGAAAACAATCGTTTGTTTCACTCAAAGGAACTTTCGAATACACTATGTTAAGGAAAGACGGTACTTCGTTTCCTGTAGAGTTAAACTCTTCTGTATTGAAGGGTGAAGATGGCAAACCTACTGGATTGATGGCTATAGGGAGAGATTTATCCGAAAGAAGAGAAGCTGAAAAAGCGATACGTGAAAGTGAACTCAAATACAAGACTTTTGTACAAAATTTTGATGGAATTGCATTTCAGGGTTCAGTTGGTTTCAAACCTTTCTTCTTTCATGGAGCAGTAGAGGAAATTACTGGATATACTGAAGAAGATTTTGTAGATGGAGAATTATCCTGGGATCAAGTTGTAGTTCCAGAAGATATGAAATATTTGCAAGAAATTACAAAAGAACTAGAAAACACACCCGGTTTCAGTAATATAATGGAATACAGAATTAGGGATAAAACCGGTAAAATCAAATGGATACGACAACATGTCCAGAATATTGATGTTGGAGAAGATAATGAATTCATTGTCCAAGGAAGTTTGTATGACATTACTGAAGAGAAACTAATGGAAGAAGTGCTCAAAGAAAGTGAAAACAGATTTAAGAGTCTATTTGAGGGGATTCCTGATGCAGTTTTTATAGTGGATTTAATAACCAAGGAGATTGTTGATTGTAATAAACAAGCAGAAAAACTTATGGAGAGAAACAAAGAAGAAATTCTCTCACTTAAAGCACAAGATCTCCATCCTGAAGAATCTGTAGAGTCAACTATGAAAGCTTTTGAAAGACATGCTCAAGGAAGCAACGAGTTAGTTAGAACTATGGTATTAACTAAAAATAATAGAAGGGTAGTGGTGAGCATAAATTCAAGTCTAATCACTATTAGGAATAGGAAATATCTACAGAGTTCATTTAGAAATATTACTGAAATAGTTAAGCAAGAAGAAGAATTAGAAAGGAGTGAAATTAGATATCGAAGACTAATAGAAACATCTCCTGATGGAATTGTTATGACAGACTTGAACGGTAACATTACTTTTGCAAATTTACATGCTGCGAAGTTATATGGACTAGCTACTGCTGAAGAGTTGATAGGTATTCATAACTCACACTTTGTATCAGAAGAAGATCTAGAAAAAGCAATCAATAATACAAAGAAAGTCTTAAGCGAGGGTATATTAAGAAATCAAGAATATAAACTGAAGAAAAAGGATGGCTCTGTCTTTTTTGCAGATATAAATGTGACAAGATTAGATGATTTTGTAGGGAATCCAGTTGCGTTATTGGCCATTGTAAGAGATAAAACAGAGAGGAAAAAAGCAGAATTAAAATTAAAAGAATCTGAGAATCTTTATCGAACAATATTTGAAAACACTGGAACGGCCAATTTAATAATTTCAGAAGAAAAGATTATTAAAATGGTTAACTCAAAATTCGAAGAGTTAACAGGATACTCAAAAGAAGAGATTGAAGGGAAATTTTCTTGGACAGAGCTCTTAAAGGAAGAGGATGCAGACAAATTAGCAGAGTCTCAAGAACTGCATTACAAAAATTCAGAATTAGTTCCAGACGAATTTGAAGTATGCTTTAAAGACAAATCTGGAAACAAGAAAAACGCTCTTATCTCGGTAAAAACTATTCCAGGTACTCCTGATTTCATTGTTGCTGTTCAAGATATAACAAAGATGAAAATGGATGGAAAAAGAATAAAGGAAGCAGCTAATCTTTACAAAACTCTTTTTGAAGCTTCTGGAACGATGATTGCTATAGCTAACAGAGAAACTATTGTTGAATTAATGAATGATCAATTAGTCAAGTTTTCAGGTTACACTAAAGAAGAAGTAGAAGGAAAGATGAGTTGGGCAAGTTTTGTAGCTGAAACCGACTTAGAGAGACTCCAAGAATTAAACAAAAGAAGACTTGAAGATCCGACAAGTGTTCCCGAAAGGTATGAAGCAAATCTTAAGGATAAAGAAGGGAATATTCATACTTGTCTAATTCACATAGGTTTAATCCCCGACACAGATAAACATATAATTTCAATGATAGATATTAGTGATACAAAGAAAGCAGAAAAAGAGCTGATAAAATCAGAAAATCTCTATAGAGCGATATTTGATGCAACAGGTTCTGCAAATGTTGTTATAAGTCCAGGAAGAATTATTAAGCAAGTCAATGCTAGAGCAATAGAAATTTCTGGATATTTAGAAGAGGAACTCATTAATAAGAATTGGTTAGGGTTTATACCAGAATCAGAATTAGAGAAATTATCCAGATATAGTGAATTAAGACAAAAAGATCCTGATTCAACACCTACACATTACGAGACTAAATTTCTCAGAAAAGATGGAAGTATTATTGAGATATTAGTAAATGTAACCTTAATACCTCATATGGATGATTATATTATTTCATTCATTGACATTACTGAAATAAAACGTGCTGAAGAGGAAATTGAACAATCAGCGAATATTTATAAGACAATTTTCGAAGCTACAGGAACTGCTAACATTATCATGGGTCCAGATCGAATAATAAAACAAGTAAATTCTAAAGTAGAAGAAATGACAGGTTATAAAACAGATGAGCTAATAGGCTTAAATTGGTCCCAGTTTGTTCCAGAAGAAGCATTAGAAGGTTTACTCAAATTTAGTCGTTCCAAAGCTCAACAACCAAAGATATTACCTGCCTATATTGAAACAAAATTCGTCAACAAAGACGGTCAAATTAGAGAAGTTATCGTAAACTTAACATCAATTCCGAACTCCGAAGATTACATTGTTGCATTTTTTGACATTACAGATATGAAAACAGCAGAAGAGGAAATTAGAAAATCTGAAATTCTCTATAGAACTATATTTGAATCAAAAGGCATGGCAAATGTCATTTATAATATGAGTGGTGAAATTATTTTAGTAAATTCCATGATGGAAAAACTATCAGGATATAAAAAAGAAGAATTAGAAGGTAGAATATGGTCCGATTTTGTTCCCCAACCTGAGCTAGACGTGATGAAGGAGATTATGCAAAAGCGAATAATAGATCCTAGCTCAGTTCCAGAACAATATGAAACTAGATTTATAGATAAAAACGGTGACATCAACAGTATTCTAATTGCTATCACTCATATTCCAGAAACGCGTAATTACTTAGCTACTGTAGCTGACATATCTGATAGAAAGAAGGTTGTTGATACTCTCACAAAACAGAAAAAAGAATTAAGTGATTTTGCTCATTTAATGGCTCACGACATCAGAAATTGTTTGTCTTCTATAGAAGGGTATGTAGATTTAGTACAAGAAGATAAAACTGACTCAGAACAATTTCTCAATAAAATAAATAAACAAACGGAGTACATGAGGAAACTATTAGATAGATCTATAGAACTAGCAGATGCTGGCCAAACAGTAGAAAAATCAGATACTGTAGATCTCAGCGAAATAGTGAAATCTATAGCTATGATGACAATTCCAACTAAAATAAAATTCTCTACAGAATCTCTTTTCTCAGTCAAAGCAGATAAAGAAAAACTATCACAAATTTTCAAGAACATTTTTGAAAACGCAGTGATTCATGGACAACCAAGAATGATTGAAGTTAAAATGCAAGAAAAAGATGATGTTAATGTGGTCAAAATAATAAATGATGGCAAATTGATAAATAAAGAGGTCATTAAGGAGACTTTTGAATCTGCTTTCACAACAAAGGAAAAAGAATCTATTCATGGTTTATCAATTGTTAAAAGACTCATAGATGCTCATAACTGGAAAATTATTTTGTGCGAAGTGACAGAAAAATCATGTTTTGATATTATCATACCTAAAGAGGACATTGTCGATAAACAAGAAAGTTCATAGATATAATCAAATGTGTCACTAGAATATTTTTTTACATATTTCTAAAAATCAGACAATAATGATGATCATATCCATAACCAAATGCTCCATTGGGAAATTCCATTCCAGGGATATCCCAAACTACAATAACTTCTCCTTCGAAGCGGAAGATTTTTGAAACTTCACTACATATATCCCAAGCTAATGTAGTCAAAACACCACTATTTTTTAGATTCGATGCTTCAATTACAATGACAGAATTTGGTTTCATCACTTCTTTCAAATTCTTGTATACTAGTCCAATTTCTCTCAGATATTGATCATAATCCCCATCAGTTGTAAAACCACTAAGAGGATTAACAGTTTCTGTTTTATTCATGAATATAGGAGAAGAAAAACTGAAATCACAATGCGGAATGTCATACTCGGATAGCTTGCGGGAATCACCCAGGAAGATATTGTTACTATGCTTCAAATTTTTCTTGACAAAAGTAAACCTTTCTTCTTCGAGTTCTACTCCATATGGAATTCGATTCATTTCCTCAGCGATAAAGAGAGTGGTACCTAGTCCAGCAAAAATATCTATAACGTTATCTCCCTCTTTAGTATATTTCTTGATAAAAAACTCTATTACTCCTTCATCTGATCTGTTATCGCCTTTCAGAAGTTCTTCAGGTATTGGTCTTCTTTTGTATTTATTGAAAATAACAAATGTTTCCATTAGGTTAAAAGTAAAGTAAAGCTTCTAAAAATCTTGTGAGCATCTACACAGTGCTCCACTCGAAACAAAGGTAGGAGCTTCCAAAAAGGGGTTCATTCCGAAAAGGAATCATCTAATAAGGTAGGATAGAGCTAATTAGTCGTCCTTCCTTCTAATAAGGTCTGATTGTTCTGCAGATTTCTTTTTTTGTAAATATCTCAAATAATAACGCAACCCAAGTATTAACATCCCAACTATAAACATAATACCTAAAATCCAATAAACAGCTGAATAAGGAATTATATTATGAAGCATTCCTGCTTGCATTGAAAAAGGATACAAGAACATAATTTCGGAATAAAGAATTCCATCAAAAATTACATGAGAAAATAAACCAATAATTCCTGAGAGAAGTGAAATATAAATATTGAATTTCGGAAAGTACTTTTCCAATTTTACAAACTTGTAACATAACCAGCTAATGAATGATGTAGGAATGAAGAAAACCAATACTCCTAAGGTACTATGCATAATTCCATGCATCTGCCCTATACCAGTTATCAAATAAAATATCGGTTCGAGATCAATTATTACAGTTCCAATCAATAAGGCAATAGGATCCATAAAGGGTAAAACACTAAAAAGAAAAATAGCAAAACCGAGATGGATAGGAGTAAAGGGCATTATGATATATTCCGATTGAGCATTAATATTTGTTTTTCCTTTGACTTAATTATACTTTCATAATTATCTAAGGTTAGTGGTTATTTCCTATGAGATTTATATTGAGCACAATAACTATCTAAAAATCATTTTTTTTTCTTCTGATGATTGATAAGAGGATAAGCACGGGTAATAGAGCTATCAACATTATATTCGCTGTTTCAGTTGGAGTCTCAGGATCTGGATAGACTAATAGCGGTGTAAAATCATAATGGGTTCCATTCAAGGAGATTGCAGTTGAGTTTAACACTGTGAAAATAGTTGATTCATTATAAAACATAGCTGATTGGCAGTAGTAAAGAGTGTTCTTACTTACGTACTGTTCATAATTATGTTCATGTCCATAAAGCATAATTTCTATGTTGTATGATTTCCTAAGATTAGTAGCTTGACTAAGGTAATCTGAATGATAGAACATCACATTTGGACTTCTACTTATGTTATTTAGAATATCTTTTACATCATTAAGATGACTCTCACTTAATCCAGTTCTTGTTACACTATATCCAAGAAAAGACCAGTCTATGTAATTGAAAGCTAGAATAGGATAGGTACCTAGATACTTCTTCCACTCAACTGGTGGATCATCAGGGAGAGGTTTAGATGAATCAAGATCATGATTTCCACCAATAATAAAAACTGGTAAATCCAACAAATCAAAAGCCCAAAGGCCTAGTCTAATTTGCACACTTGCTGCAAGTGACAAACCTGTCACTGGATCAACAAACATTCGAGCACTTGCTCCTTCAATTAGATCCCCAGTAAATATAGCAAAATCAACATCTTGTTGTTTGATTTCTTGAATCAATTTCAGATTGATATCTGTTGTATTGTAGATATCATAAGATGGAAAATGACTGTCAGAAATATGTACAAAATTGAAAGGATATGTCTTCTGTTCCACAATTTTCACAGCATGAGTTTGATAATCGTTACCTGCACTACAGTTAAGTTGAAGATCAAATAGTCCAGTAACATCAATATTAGGTTCAACATCAAAGTACCACTTATCAATCACAAAACTAGAGTTTAGAATGTTAATTGCAACTGTTGTTCCTTCTTCTTTCAAATGAAATAACCAGCTGGTTGTGTCAGATGCTGCATCTACCACTATCTCAAAACTCTCTTCAAAACTTACGATCTTTGGATTACCCTTGTTAGGATATAAGATTAAATCAATAGGTCTTGTAACTAAATCATATCTGTATTGACTTGTCTCGTTAAAATACTCTGTTGATGAAGTCGCATTAATTACATCTAGAACTGGTATCTCCTCAATCTGATCTGAAGGAGCAATTTTAGAGGAACTCATATCGAGAATTGCGAAAGAATTTGAGACTAATAATACCAATATAAATACTGTAATGCGTTGAGATTTCGAATACATTATTATCAAGTTAACATATTTAGAAATAAATCTTGCTATGTTTGGAGACATTTTTATATCAAACAAATTACAAATCATTCCATTGAAGTAGTTCTATAGTACAATGGGGAATGAAGAATGATTAGAAAGAACAAAGAGAGATGGACAGCAGAGAATATTCCTGATTTATCTGGAAAAATAATAATAATTACAGGAGCTAATAGTGGTTTGGGATATGAAATCACTCGAGTATTAGCTAGTAAAAAACCTCACATTGTTATGGCATGCAGAAACCTCGAAAAAGCAGATAAAGCAAAATCAGAGATATTAAAGGAAAATCCCAAAGCATCACTTGAAATCATGCAAATTGATTTGTCCAAACAATCATCTGTAAAAGAATTTGTCAAGGAATTTATAAGAAAACATGACAAGCTGGATATTCTCTTTAATAATGCAGGAGTAATGTTTGCTCCTAAAGTTACAACTGAAGATGGTTTTGAACTGCACATGGCAGCTAACCACTTTGGTCATTTTGCGCTAACTGGATTACTGATGAATTTTCTAGAAAAAACAGAGAATTCTAGAGTTGTATCTATAGCGAGTATGGGACACAGATTTGGTAAAATCAATTTCAAGAATCTGAACAGTGAGAAAGGACGATACAACAAACTTAGCGCTTATAGTAATAGTAAGATAGCTAGCCTATATTTTGGTTATGAATTAAATAGAAGATTAGAAGAAAAAGGTAGTCAGGTCTTGAGTATTGTTGCCCATCCTGGTTGGACTAGAACCAACTTACAAACAGCCGGTGGAGCGATAGATGAATCCAAGGGTCAGATAAGGTTCTGGAATTTTATGAACATCTTCTTCTCACAAACTGTTGATATGGGGGTTTTACCTCAATTAAGAGCCGCTTTTGATCCAGATGCAAAGGGAGGAGAATATTACAGTCCAGAAAAATTCTTGCACTTAAAAGGGTATCCAATTGTAAAACCCTCTAATAAAAGATCAAGAAATGAAAAAATAGGAAAACAATTTTGGGAAGTTTCCGAGGAATTAACTGGAGTTAAGTATAACCTTTAACTCCATTAATATTTTTACAACTTTTTGGTTAGAATATCGTATTTAGCAACGCTTTCAAAACCAATAGCAATGAAATCTTCGGATTCCTCTTTCTCAACAGGTGTTTCTGGATTAAGATAAACAACTACTTGATTGAATCCCTTTTCTTTCATTACTGATAGGGCATCGGAAACTAGATGTTTCTTCAAATCAGAACTTTTACCGATTAATAGAGAGACTTGAGCCATTTTTGCTGTTTGTGTTGATGTAGATGCACAATAAGCGATAATTTCCTCATCCTTCTTGATAACTCGATAGCTGAGAAGATTCTCGTTTTCAGCCATTCTGTTGACATAATTATCTAACACTTCTCCCTCTAGATTTGGATATGTTTCACCAAGTTGTTTCTTTATTTGTTCTTCATCAGTTTCATGATTATAATCTAGTAAAGGATATTCTGTCTCAAATGGTATAGCTTTTGCAGGATCACCCAAGAAAATTTCTGTAATTGTACGTGTTTTGGAAAAACCTAGTTTTTCTGCTAATTCGTAATAATTGTCATTCAGAACAGTTTGTGGAGTCTCGATTTCATTTACCCCTTTCTTTTTAAGAACTTCTAGTAACTGATCATACAATAAACTAAATGCCCCCTCATTTCCTGGAAGGACAAAAGCTAAACGTGTTTGAGCTCTCTTGATTTTTTCCTCCTCAACATCAACAATATTTGCACCAATAAATCCAACCATCTCCTCTCCTTTGAAACAATAAAGTCTTGTTTCAGAATCGAAGGTGTCTCTTGCATAGTTCGCTTTAACTTGTTCTACAGAGGATTGACCATAAGCTATCCATTTCTCAGCAAAATAGTTTCCAATTTCAACTTGTTTTTCAATATACGATTCATCATATGGTTTGATTTCATATTCTGACATGCGAGTTGAGAACCTTTGACACTTATAATCGTTTCTAGCAATATAATAAAAATCAATGTAGCATAGTTTAATTGGAATCAAGAGGTTAAATGAGTGAACTAGTTGTCAAAGGTCAGGAACCTGTGAATATCACATTGGGTGTTGAATCCACTGCAAAAAGTAAGTTCAAACTAGACAATGCTGCAACAGGTTTCAGTTTGCTTGCCAATAAGAGAGTACCTGTTGTTTATAGATTATCAGTGGATTTCAAAGAAGAAATTGATAAACAAATTCTCAAACAAGCAATTATCGAGATTCTTCCTCGTTTTCCTTTCTTTAGAGCTAGTATCAACAAAGGATTCTTTTGGGGAAAATGGGTAACTAATCTTTCTACACCTGAAATATTACCAGAAGTGCAATATACTAACCAATACATTCCTTTGGGCAAGAACAGACTTCTTTACAGAATCTTTGTAAATCAAAAACGTCTTGCAATTGAATTTCATCATGCTTTAACAGATGGTACAGGTTCTATGACCTTTTTCAAATCAATAATCTCTTCATACCTAAAATTAAAACTCAACAATAACTGTGACTGGGGAAAACTCTTTTGTCCAGATGATGAAATAATAAATGAGGAATTTGAAAATGCTTTTGATTTGAACTATATCAAAAAAATGAAGGAAAAACCCTTGAAACATAAAGGAAAAAGCTTCAATATTCCTCTTAAAACAGTGAAAACTGGTGTTTTTCACATAACCAGAGCTATTATTTCTGTTGAAGAAATCAGAAAGAAGGCAAAAGAATACAATATCTCAATATCCGTTTTTCTGACAGCTGTTTACTTAGATTCATTAAGAGAGATTCAGCAGAATTTATACAATATTAAAAAGAAAATTAAACCTATTCGTATCAATATCTCAGTAGATCTGAGAAGAATCTTCCCCTCAAAAACCATGAGAATATTCTCACTACTTACAACTCTAAATATAGATCCTAGGAAAGAGCAACTTGATTTTAAGAAAATAATTGGTATTGTTGAAGACCAATTGCGAGAGGATGTAAAACCGGAAAGATTTCAACAAAAAATTGCACAAAACATTCGTAATCTCAGTTCGCCAATTATGAAAATTACTCCTTTTCAGGTAAAACGTTTCTTTGCAAGACATGGATATTATTTTGTTCGAACGCCGAAATATGGAGGAATACTATCTAATTTAGGATTACAAAAACTTCCAAGAGATTTTGAAAAGCATATAGAACACTTTGATATAATAGTTGGTCCTAGTCCAGTAAACAAGGTAAGAATTGGTGTTGTAAGCTTCAAGGATAAGATGAGCATAACCTTCGGAAGGATTATAGATAAACCGATATTAGCTGAAGCTTTCTGCAAAAAACTATATAATCATTCAATTAAGGTCACTTTAGAGTCATACAAAATGTTCTAGCTTTTTTTTATGTAAAAGAGGTTATTAGTAAGGGATAAATGTGTAAAAAACAACAAAGAAGAAAGATAGCTTAAAATTCAAATCTCATTCCCGGTATACTTATTAGTATAGATTGATTTGTACATCTTTAGGGAAAAGAAATGAAAAAAAGCATGATCATAGGAATAATTGCTATCGGAATACTTCTTTCATCATTTACTGTGCAAATAGAAGGAAGAAACACTAGAATTAAGCAGGAACATATCAAAGAACCTACAATTCTAGCTCTAGTACCACATGAACCGATAGTAATTACTCATGATGGGAATTTTAGCGATTATGGTTTCTCTGGTTCAGGAACAATTGAAGAACCATACATTATTGAAAATTTTAATATAACTACCTCTAATGACAAAGGTATCACTATTAATGATACAACTAAATTTTTCGTTATTCGTAACTGCTATGTAGATTCAGATTATAGCGGTATTGTCATTAACAATACTGCTGAAGGAACGACTGCCATAATAGAAAACACTTGTAATAACAACAACAGGTCTGGTATCGATCTATACTATTCCTCTGGAGCGACGATAGCAAATAATACTTGTAGTAACAACAGTAATGGCATCTGGTTACGCCATTCTTCTAGTGCAACAGTAACCAAGAACATTTGCAATGATAACAGCTTTGATGGTATCATACTAAGTGGTTCCTCTTCTAGTGCAACAGTAACCAAGAACATTTGTAATGATAACGGATTATATGGTATCAATCTGTATACTTCCTCTGGGGTGACAGTAACAAATAATACATGTAGTAACAACAGTGATGGCATCTGGTTGTGGCAATCCTCCAGTGCAACAATAATGAATAATATTTGTAATAATAACGAAAGGTACGGTATCTATCAGAGTGATTCCTTTACTACTACTTTGACTGAAAATACCTGCAAAAACAATGACCTGGGGATTAGTTTATGGTCTTCTGATTATTGTCTTCTTACCTATAACTTTTTGCAAGAAAACGGAGAATATGGCATTTCTTTAAATGCTTGGGCTGATAACAACATCATTCATCATAACTCTTTCATTGACAATAATCTTGATGGTACATCGCAAGCGAAAGATGATGAAATAAACAATACCTGGTATGAAGAAGAAACAGAGGAAGGGAACTACTGGTCTGAATGGAATAGTAAAAAACCTTATCCAATAGATGGCGATGCTCAAGCTACTGATCCGTATCCATTGAATGAAATACTGGAAAGAATAAAATATGAATTCGTAATGTTTATACCTTCAATTATCCTTCTAGTTGTTCTTCATAAACGTCTTAGGAACAAGAAAGCAAAGAATTGATCTGGAATCTCCAGACTTCCAGTTTTCTTTCCTCTATAATGGTTAGAGTATAAAGATTGTAAGTGCTTTTTTGAGAAAAAAAAGAAAAAATTAGAAAAACAAACCTTTGTGTAATACAAGAGTATAGAGAGCACTATTCCTTTCCTGTTTTAGATCATTCTTAATTTGATAGTTATTGTAGTTTTTCAGATTCTTTCGATAACATGATGAGTTTTCAGTGTAAAACAGATTTTCAGCTAAATGTTCCAATAGAGAGATAATGGATTCTTCATCAGTAGAGCTAAAGTTCATGAAGTTTTTCAGAGAATGATATTCCTTTAGTAATCTATTTTTCAGATTTTCTTTCTTCATTATTGCTGTCATGAGCTATACGGACTTTTTGCTTAATATATGCATTAGTCGATGAACAGGAGCATTCCAGTATTCCAGAAAAAATGAATGCGTGAATATCTACAGATAATCATTTACTATATTTGTATAGAAAGTAGTTTCTTAGAAACTTCTTCTCTTGAGACTGTTTTAGCTAAACTAGCTTTTTGTATATTAACTACAGTATCTTCCAGCTTAACCACTGACATTCTAGAGGAAATGGGTGATTGGGTTTGTTCTAGTTCCCTAAGTTTTATAGACTGTTTGGTTAAGTCTTCTTGTTGCTTTAATAAGTCTAGAACAAATCCATCTAAACCATTTTCTTGAGCTATTGTCTGTGCTTTGAGCAAAATAGACCTTGCAGTTTCTACATCAAATTCCAGCAGTGATAACTGAGCTCTTAATCCCAGAGTTTCAACAAGAAGGATATGGGAATTATTCTTATCTGATAAATCTTGAAGCATATCAACATATTTGTTAATTTTCTCGAGTAAATCAGTATTGCTAGTTTTTCGCATATCAACCAGAAGTAATTCACATAAATGAAGCAACACTTGAACTAAAACTGGATAACTGGCTTCTTCTTCAATTAGTTGCTCAAATAATAGTTCAGCTTTAATCCTATCACGATTATTAGCACTTGTCTTAAGGATAAGAGCTTCAGAAAATTTATGATATTGATTAACATGTATGTTGCTTATTTCTTTGTTTATCAAATCTAAATCTTTGAAGTATTTCTTTGCCACCTCAACGTTATTCAGCTCAATATTGAATTGAATCAAATATGATAAACTTGCAGCTTCCCGAGCCTTATCACCAATTTTTCTTCTAATTTCTAAACTTCTTTCTATAAGATCTAATCCTTGTTCTTTCATTCCTTTCTGCCAATAAATCTTTCCTTGCTCTGAGAGTACTAAAGAGATTCCATGTTGATCCTGCAGACCTTTATTAATCGTCATTAATTTTTCAAGATATTCAAGAGCTTTGTCTAATTCTCCTATTTGCATGAGAATAGAAGCTATATCTGAAAGTATAATCCGCCAACTTTGAGGTTTTTTTTCTTCCAAAACAGGAAAAGCTTGGTCATAGTATTCTAGAGCTTTCTCAAAGTTTCCTTTTAGAAAAAAAGCATATCCACAATATTGTTGAGTAAAAGCAACACCAATAATGTTTTCTAAATCTTGATAGATTTTTAGACTACGATAATAATAATCTAAAGCCTCATCAAAATCACCAATTGTCAAGCTGTATGATCCAATATTCCTGTAAGATTTAGCTATCATTGATTTGATTCCTAATTCTTCAACAATTACCAATCTCTCTTTATGCAAGTCATAGGATTTCTTGTAATCATTCATGGAAGAATAAGCTTCAGCTAGAATATTCAAAGTAAAAGCATAGTATAGTTTATTTCCAACACTTTTTGCAGTCTCAACAAGTTTTAGTTTTGTTTTCAAAGAACCTTCTAAATCTCCTAACCAGTATTGGATAGTTGAAATATTATTTAGACAAGATATCTGATAGACTTTCAGATTGTTTTTCTCACAGAATTTTTCCCCCTCTTGTATTAGCTGAAAACCCTTTATTTTTTCTTCTTCTGTAGCAATCTTCCCAACATAGGTCTGTAGAAAAGGTATCATACTTTCATAGATGTAATTTTTTGCTTTTAGTCTAATATAAAATATGTTGTTGGTTGGTTCAAGTTCATTGAATAATGGACTATATCGTTCAAACATTTCCATTGTTTTTTGCCAATTATTCAAATAAAAGTGACTATATCCTAGCATCAAGAGAGAATCAACTTTCAGATACTTATCTTCAATTTCTCCAATATTTTCCACAACTTCCTCTGCTAATTTCAATCCATCCTCGTAAGTATATTCGTCTAGTTCTATTGAGGTTAAACCTCCAATTAATTCACTTTGAAATAATTTCACTTTTAGTTTTTCTTCAAAAGATATTTCTTTTCTCTCCAATAGTGTGTTTAACTCTTCTGATGAATCAAAAAAATTACCAGTAATAGCAACTAATTGTAGTCTTTCTAGCTCTTCTTGGATTGTTGGAGGTATACTGTGCACCAAGAATATCCTAAACACAACTAGATTAAAACTTTTGCTTAAGAATGATAGAATTTCATATAGATCCACCGGGAGATGTTGGTCAAACAAGGATTTAATCTATATATTAGCAAAAACAATTCTAGCTCTAAACATTAGCTAGTGTTATAGTTCGTTTAAAACTAAGAAGAGTCAAATTTAATCCTTAAGAAGAGAAACTCTCTTCTCTTATTTTCTTATATTCACAATAACACTAAGCAGATGGTTATTGTAGTAAAGAGTATATATGTTGTTATAAATTGACATAGATAAAGCTTTAATTAAAGGAAAATAAAACTTCTTGTTAGTATCCTATTATAAATAGGTGAATAATTATGTCAAAAGAAACATTTACTAAAGAAGAATTATTAGCAAAAGCTAAAAAACCAGCTGAGGATGCACTGAAATTGCACCCTTACTATAAGGGGAAAATACAAGTTGTACCTAAATGCAGTATTTGGGATTTTTCAGCTTTTGGAGTTTGGTATACACCTGGAGTAGCAGCTAGCTGTAGAGCAATAGCAGCAGATCCTGCTGAATCATTTAGACAAACTAATCGTGCTAATACCATTGCAGTCGTTAGCGATGGGACTCGTGTTCTAGGGCTCGGGGATATAGGTCCAGCAGCAGGTCAACCAGTTATGGAAGGAAAGGCTCTGTTGTTCAAATATCTAGGTGGTGTTGATGCTGTTCCTTTAAGCATTGGATTGCCTGATTCAAGACCAAGTGCTGAAGAAATAATCAAATTTGTAAAGTTAATTCAACCTTCATTTGGTGGTATAAATCTAGAAGACATTTCTAAACCAAAATGTTACAAAGTGCTTGAAACCTTGCGCAACGATCCTGAAATTACCATCCCAGTGTGGCATGATGATGCTCAAGGAACTGCTTCAGTTGTTGTAGCTGGTGTTATTGGTGCAGCTAAGCATGTTGGTAAGGAGCTTGATCAAATCAATGTTGCTATGCTAGGTGTTGGTGCAGCTAACACTCGAACTGCTTATGTTCTCGAAGCTGCTGGTGTTCCTCTTAAGAACATTACAATGGCTGATTCTAAAGGTATTATTACATCTGACAGACCTGACATTATTGAGCAAAAAGACTATGATACTTTCAAGTATGATTTAGCTCAAAAAACCAATTCTGAAGGTAAGACTGGTGACTTTGGTGAAGCTACTGAAGGAGCAGATGTTATGATCTCCGCTTCTAAATCTGAACCTGGTACCGTCAAGAAAGAATGGATTACTAGAATGGCTTCTGACAGTATTGTCTTTGCTTGTGCTAATCCGCTGCCAGAAATCTGGCCCTGGGATGCTAAAGAAGCTGGAGCTAAAGTAGTTGGAACTGGTAGGTCAGACTTTGACAATCAGATCAACAACAGTCTTGGTTTTCCTGGTATCTTCAGAGGTACTCTTGATGTTAATGCTACTACCATCACTGATGAGATGTGTGTTGCTGCTGCTCAAGCTATCGCCGATATTGCTATTAAGAATGGTTTGCGAGACGATTATGTCATTCCAACCATGGACGATTGGGAGATTTTCCCCTATGAAGCCTCTAAGGTTGGTATGAAAGCCATCGAACAAGGTGTTGCTCGTACTATTATGGACGAAGATGAACTTCTCAAGATGGCTCAAGAGAAAATCAAATACGCTCGTGATTTATCTAAGAATTTGATGGATACTGGTTTCATCAAACCAAAAATCTAGAACTCCCTTTTTTTCCTTTTCTTTCTATTTTCTCTGATTTATACAGAAGTGCTCTATTTTCTAGATGTTATTTTAAGCAATTAGAGCTTTTCCTATTAGCCTTTTTCAAAGAACTTATATTGGATTTTTACCTCTTTTTAATAGGATGTCAGGCAAGCAATCGATTTCTGGATTTGAGAATTTCTTTGATTCAACTCCTATGTCAATTATTGTTGTTCAAGACTTCTATAAAATAGTTTATGCCAACAAAGCATTCTTTGAATCTACTGGATACCCAAACAGTAGCTTAGGAAAACTCAATTTTTTCGATTTTATTCATAAGGATGATCACGCATTAATCCAAGAGAGGATTAAAATTCTCGAATCTGGAGGAAAACCTGAAACTTCTATGCAAATAAGAATTATCCGAAAGGATAGTACTGTTGCTATTTCCCGTATCTCTGCATTTGACATTACTTTCGAAGGAAAGGAATCTCGTCTGCTAGTAGGGGTAAACATCAGTGCAGAACCGTTGCTTGAACAATCTCCTGAACTAGTTAATTCCATCCTTGATACACTTACAAAACATAGTGAATTAGGTTTTTGGGTTGATGATATAAATGACCATACGGTTTTCATAAATGATAGGTTGTGTGCTTCTCTAGGTTATACTTTCGATGAAATCCAAAATCAATCTGTAACAGATTTTCTTCATCCTGATTCAAGAGAAGTTTATATTAAGACTTTGCGTGAAAGAACTGAAGCAGATATCCCTTCAAGTTCTTACGAATTAATCTTGATCAATAGAGAAGGTCGTCCTAACACCTTTAGAGTTGTGGGGTCTTTGCTTAATGACCAAGCAGGAAATCCTATAGGTTCTGTTGGTTTCTTTACAAATATTGAAGCTACAAAGAAGCTCTCACTTACTGTTTCTGTGTTAAACAAATATGCGTTATTTTCAAGATATAAGGACCTTTCTTCCTTTTGGGAGAACGTTGTTAATGATTTAATTGAGATTTATTATGCTGATGGTGGACTGGTTTTTCTTGATGGAGAAACTCTAGCACAGAAAGGTACTTTCTCAAAAAATTTCAACCCTCAAGAAGTTCTAGAAGATCTTGCTAAAAAAGGAGAGAATGTTCTATATTTACAAGACAACTTATCAGAAATTAGCGCGGAAGCTAGCTCATGTGTAATAGCAGCACTTCATCTAAATCAACTCCCAGCTGGTTTTATTCTTCTAAGTTCCTCAATTGAGAATCTTTTCTATCCAGAGGATATCGACTTAATAACTGCATTCAGCAGCCAAATTTCTCTCAACTATGAACACCACTTTCTGTATCTTGAAAGCGAAGAAGAAAGAGAATTTGTTTCAGTCCTATTAGATATTATCTCACATGATTTCCTTAATGCTAATACTTCAGTTCATGGGTACTTAGAATTATTGGATCAAGCCACAGGTACAATCGAACCTGAAAAAATCAAGGAATATGTTAGTAGAAGCATTAGTGTAGTTGAGAGGAGTGAGAGAATCTTACAAACAGTTCAACAATTAACTAAAATTCAAAGAGAAAGAAAAATCCGAAGATTAGTGTATATTAAACCACTTCTTGAAAATGCCATAGAAATGCAAAAAACGCTTTTTCATCCAAAATCAATAAATGTTAAGTTAGATTGCCAAAAGAATGAAAATGTAATCGCTGGGGATCTTCTTGAGAACGTTTTTGAAAATGTAATAAACAATAGTGTAAAATATGCTAATGAAGAAATTCCAAAAATTGATATCTCTTGTCAAATTATGACTGTCGATGGTCAAAACATGGTTGAAATCAGGTTTATTGATTATGGTATCGGAATACCAGATGATGTTAAACCTATGTTTTTCAAGAGATTATCAAGAGGAGATCATCGCTTCCAAGAAGGTTCAGGTTTAGGATTGTATTTGGCTAGGGTTATAGTAAACTCGTATTCTGGAGAAATACGCTTTGAGAATCGTGTATCGGATGATCATACAAAAGGAACAGTAGTAGTAATCCTACTACCAGCAGGAGGGTAAAAAATGGCAACCATATATATCATAGATGATGAAGAAACAATTCAATTCCTCTATAAAGAAGGTTTAACATTGGAAGGCCATAAAATTATTGGAACAGCTCATAATGGTTCTAAAGCTATTGAAGAGATTAACAATCTCAAAAAATATCCAGATGTTATTATTCTTGATCACCGAATGCCTATAAAAAATGGGCTTGACACTCTGAAAGAATTAAAGGAGTATAAGCTAATAGCAAAATCAAAAGTTCTTTTTATCACAGCTGATCCAACAGTCAAAGAAGAAGCTGGAAAATTAGGTGTAACAAGTTTTATCCAAAAACCATTTAGTATTATCAAATTAGGAAAAATGATAACAGAAATGGTTAGGTAATTAGTAAGATTTATTGTATTAAAATATAAATTTCATTTCCACGTTTTTAAATTTTAGAATAGAATAATATTTTTAATACATAACACGTTGTTATAAATGATAAATATGTTATTACTAGGTCCAACAGAAGATTTAGAAGAAGAAGAGGAAAAAGACGTAAAATCTGGTCCTATTGAGAAAGACCTTGGAATCATAGGTTTAGGTCCTGCTGGCTTAACAGCAGCTTTGTATGCATCCAGATCTGGTATTTCAGTTATTGAACTTGGACTTGAATATGGGGGTCAAATGGGATTAGCTATGGAAATTGAAAACTATCCTGGATTTGAAATGATATCAGGTATAGAGCTCGCTGATAAAATGAAAGCTCAAGTTGAAAAATTCGGCACCAAGGTAGTTTATGGTGAAGTAGCAACTATTGATAAGGTTGATGATGGTCGTTTTCATATTAAAAGTGATATGGGAGAATTTATTGTCAAAGCTATCATTTTGGCAACAGGTGGAAGACACAGAGAATTAGGGGTTCCTGGAGAAAAGGAATTCATAGGTAGGGGGATGTCATATTGTGCTACTTGTGATGCTGCATTTTTCAAAGAAAAAACCGTAGTTGTAGCAGGATCAGGTGATGCAGCTGCTACAGGTTCATTAGCCTTAAGTGATGTAGGTTCAAAAAGAATTTACTGGACTTCCAGATCAGATTATTTGAAATGTGAAAAAATCTATATTGATAGAGCCAAAGACCGAGAAAACATTACTATTCTCTATAACAAGCAAATTGCTGAAATAAAAGGTACAAACACCATTGAAGAGGTGCTCTTTAGTGATGGTACTTCTCTTAAAGTAGATGGAGTTTTCGCTGAAATAGGTGCTATTCCAAATGTTGAACTAGCTGTTGCTTTAGGTGTTGAACTTGAAGAAGGGCTGATGAAGATTGATGATGATTGCAGAACAAATGTTGCGGGAGTTTTTGCAGCAGGTGATGTAACCAGCAAAATCGTTAATCCACTCATGAGACAGATAACCACCTCTACTGGTCTTGGTACAATTGCAGCCTTAGGTGCGATTGAATATCTTCAAGGATTAAAAACCAAGCAACATTAAAAAAAATGAGTTAAAGAAAGATTTAGATCTTTCTTATTTTTATTATTTTTAGTTTTCATCTTTTTTACTCTTTTTGTAGACATTTTGAAGTACATCTACTTCTTTCTTGTTCAAAGGATAAATCAATAGAAATATGATACCTAAAACCAAAGCAACTGCTGGAAACCAAGAAACTAGTGATTTTAAGCCAATTTCTGGTGGGTTAGCAACATTTGCATCAGACCATATACTATAATCAGATGTTGCAAGAATTATATACATTGATACTATTGCAAAAATTCCTGATAATCGGATGATTAAGGCATGAACACCATAAAATGATGCTTCTCTTCTTTGACCTGTTTTTAATTCATCTTCATCCGCGATATTAGAGATATGCCTATCAATGAAGTATGGAGATCCACCAAGTGCAATACCATTTAAAGCCATTATTGCCAGAGCAACAAAATAATTATTCACAAAGAACATCGGAATTAAAACAGCTACCCAGAAAGCTTGAGATATGAGGAATCCAACTTTACTTCCTAATAAACTATCTATTTTAGACCAGATAAGAACACCTACACCTGAAAATAGAAAAGCGACAAGTAAGAGTATCGCTGCAAAGAGACTTTCATTTTCACCCATCCATGGTTGAGCAAGAATAAATTTATTGTAAATATTCATAACCATTGGAAAAAGGGCAAAAACATACCAATTCATCATCGAACAAAGTACGAAGACAACAAATTTCCAATTTTTCAGAGTAATCCAAATTGATTTGAAAACACCAGTGGTTTCTTTTTCTTCAAGTTCTTCTAGTGGGGGTTCTTTTACACCCCACTTTATATTAATCCATGCAGTTATGAAGACTATAACCCCAAGAGCTGCTCCTGCAATCCAATATCTGTATAAATTCGCTGGATTAGATAGATCTCCTACAATAAAGGTTGGTAAACCCATTGCAAGGACTAAACCAACAATCATCATTATTCTCCTAGCAGTACCAGCTTCTTCTCTTTCTTTATTAGTTCTGAACATTTCAGGATATAGTGATGTTCTATTCAATGAAAATGCAGTATAGATTGTATCGAATAAACAGATTATTACAAAGAAGTATATTGAAACCCATACAGGGTTCTGATCGAAAGTGGCAAATGGTGTGAAAAGAAAGAACATTATTAGGGATAAAGGTACCCAAGCAGCTATCATCCAAGGTCGTCTACGTCCTCCCCCAAGTTTTTTAGTTCGAGTTTTGTCTGATAATCCCCCTAAAATTGGATCGTTGAAAGCATTGTATATTGACCAAAGCACATAAAGAATTGTTAAATATGCAACATCCATATTTATTACAAAATAGTAGAAATTGAATATTAGAAAAGAAAATCCTTGATATGCTACTGCATCTGTTATTTCACCAGTTGCAAATGCTAAGTTGAATTTTAGAGGAACAACTCTTTTAGATTTCTCTTTTTCTTGTTCCATACAGTTGCTTGTTGAAGGCTAAAATAAAAACTTTATTGGATTTATGTCAATTCTGAGAGAAATTTTAATTTTTAATTAGCTGTTCCAACTTTTTTAGACTATTTTTTACTTCAAAGACCATGAGATAACGAAGCATGGAATTTATGTATGTAATATATAACGCACAAAGTTTATTAAATGGTATAGGGTTATTTGTAAGATTGAAGAAATTTAGTTCAAATTGAGTAAATTTGATTATTTTTCATCAATATAAGAAAATTAGTTTGTAGGAGATAAAAAATGAAAATTAACAAATTAAAAACTCTCCCCATCATACTAATGCTACTTGTAACATTACTGATACTAGTTCCGCAAGTTAACGAAAGCAATGCTTTACCTGGGGAATTTACAGACATCAGAGATGGTTATAAAGGACACCTCATCAGGGTCTATAATCATGAAACAATGTCTTTCACAACTTCTGAAGCTAGCCATGTTCTTCATGGATGGGTTGGATTAACTAAACAAGAATTGAAAGACTTAGAACCCTTTGAAGTCAAAGTATATTTAGATGGTATAGAAATCGAGTTAGATAATTGTAAAGAAAAAGTTGGTTTAGGCCAAGATAAGACATACAATGTGTGGTTCTATCAAACTTTTGAAACAAATTATTTCACTCCTGGTATCTATAATTGGACTGTTGTTTGGAGCGATGTAACAGGAGAAGTTTGGTACCAATCTCATCCCTTAACTGTACTTACTGATCCTCACCGTATAGGTGTATTTGCTCATGATTCTATGATAATTTCATCTAATGAACGAAGTTATGTTAAACATGGATGGACAGGACTTACTGATGAAGATATAACTAATCTAGAACCTTTGAATGTACAGGTTTTGCTTGATGGAGAAGAAATTAAATTATATTCTATTAAAGAAGAAAAAGGAGAAAATATTTACGATGTACTCTTTTACCAGTACTTTGATGCTGGTTACTTTGCCCCAGGTGTTTACAATTGGACAGTAGTTTGGAGCGATGTAACAGGAGAAGTTTGGTGCGGTTCATATCCTTTGATAGTTCTAAATGATCCCCATAGAATAAAAGTGTGGAATGATCCAGGTTCTATGACAATTACAACTTCAGAAAGGAGTTATATCCGACATGGTTGGAGTTGGTCACCAGAGGATATCGAAGATGTTAGCTTTTACGAAGAATTACCATATAATGTACAGCTATATATTGATGACCAGGAAATCGATTTATATCAGAAACTTGAAATTATCTATGATGAATTTGATAATCCTACCAGTTATCTCTGGTTATTCTATTATTATTTTGATAATGGTTACTTTGCCCCTGGAGTCTACAACTGGACAGTAGTCTGGAGTGTTGGTTCAGAGACATATCTTACTCTACAACATCCTTTAACAGTTCTTGAGGATCCACATCGATTAAACCTCTATGCTAGCACTGGAGGGGTTAATGAAGAATCTCTGATAATTACTACTTCAGAAAGGAGTTATATCCGACATGGTTGGAGTTGGTCACCAGAGGATATCGAAGATGTTAGCTTTTACGAAGGGTCATTTGATTTTGAACTATATATAGATGATCAGGAAATCGATTTATTTCAAAAGCTTGAAACAGATTATGATGAGTATGGTAATCCTACCAGATATCGTTTGCTCTTCTATCAGAACTTTGATGCCAATTACTTTGCCCCGGGTATTTATGATATAACTGGAGTTTGGAGTTCATTATTGGAATCACTAACTCATTCTCATCCATTAGTAGTATTAAGAGAAAGTCATAGACTATCACTATTTAATCCTCAATCACTGACAATTACAGCATTAGAAAGAAGTTATATTCAGCACGGTATAGGATTTTCGCCAGAACATATTAATGAACCAGGGTTTTATGATGAAATGCCCTATGATGTTCAATTATTCATAGGTGTAGATGAAATCGACCTGTACCAGAAACTTGAAATCGACTATGATGAGTATGGAAACCCAGTTTATTACAGATATCTATTTTATCAAAACTTTGATGCATATTACTTTGAACCTGGACATTACTTTTTAACAATGAGATGGACTGATGTAAACGGAGTAGTTCAATATGAGATTACTGAAACACTCACTGTTCTTGAAGATGGTCATCGGCTAAACATGTTCCGGCCTGATACTTTGGGAATCTTCAATTCTAAAAGTAGTTTTATAAGACATGGATGGGGATTTAGCTCAGATAATTTTGGTAATGAAGAATTCTATGATTCGATACCTTATGAAGTCTATATGGATATAGATGGTTATGAGATAGAGTTAGATCAAAAACTAGAAATAGTATATGATGAATTTGGAGATCCAAGCAATTATTATCTCTGGTTTTACCATGTTTTTGAAGAATACCACTTCCTACCAGGTATGTATGAAGTAACATTTGGATGGTACGAAGGAGATGGAGACTTTTATGAGAAGACTGAAACTCTTTACGTATATTCAGATGGTTTGCCATCAAATCTTGATGTCTCTATCGATTATAGCCATGGAATGGCTGTTGCCGAACACGAAGCAGTATTCCTTGAAAAGAATCTGATTGCATGTGGATCTAATTTCTTTATCATAGATGGTAGTTTTAGTATTCAACCAGAAACAGATGTATTACTGATTTCGGCTTCAACTACGGATTTTTCAACTGGAGAATTAGATGACATTTATAACTGGTTCTATGATATTGGACCAAGATTACTCTGGGTAGCAGGTGATTCGGACTACGACGGACAATTTGATCCGATATACAACAATGAAATTCTTTCAACAATTGGATCAAGATTAAGACTATCTTCAGATGCTGTCATGGATGATGTCAGAAATGATGGTATGCCATATCGAGTAGCAGTCAACTATCCATTTTCAGATGGAGCTTTGAATTCTATATTCACAACAGGAGTCTCAAGTATTATCATGCACGGTCCCTCTAATGTTCTTGGTTATATAGATGGAGCAGTTATTGATCTGGTCTACAATGATTATTTGGATGGGATTGAAATAATTATGGCATCAAGTATGTATTCATACGCTGTAAATCAAGATGGTTCTCCAAATATCTTAGATTATTATTCATCGTACGGTATTCTTGGAATTTATCCAATGATTGTAATTGAGGACTTTGGAGATAACAAATATGTCATTGTCTCTGGAGAAGCCATTTTCTCAGATTACAAAAACATGTATGGTCTAACTACAGCTGCTGGTATTTGGAATAATGGTTTTCATGATGGGAAAATCTTAGTTGATAATATACTTAGTTGGTTTGGAACTCTTGTTCCATAAACCGATTTTTTCTTTTTCTTTTTTGTGTTTTAAACAAAAATAGTGTTTTAGCTTAAGTCTTCAGATTGACGTTGTTCTAGATATTTTACTCTCTTATTTGTCATATAAGCTGGAATAGGAACATCCCACCAACCCCAAGCTGGAGAACCTGTATATTTGGGATCTCTGTTAACCATTATCTCAACAACTGCAGGTCCTTTTTGTTTGAATGCCATTTGTAAGGCAGGCTTTATTTGATCATTTTTTGAGATTCTAGTTGACCAACATCCAAAGCCTTTGGCAATGTCTGCAAAGTGAGGTGTGTATGTTTCTCCCTTAGAATCCTTAAACTCGGTTGCAAATCCTCTATCTTCCCCAAGTACTGCTCGTTGAAGATCAGTTATTGCTATCCAACCTGCATTATTGAGAACCACAATGACTACATTCAACCCCAATTGCTTTGCGGTGTGTAACTCTTGCATAGTCATCATGAAATCTCCGTCTCCTACTAATCCGATTACCTGCTTGTTTGGCTTCCCTAGTTTAGCTCCTATTGTTGCTGGAAGAGTGTATCCCA
This sequence comes from Candidatus Heimdallarchaeota archaeon, assembly GCA_030603365.1. Classification (GTDB taxonomy): domain Archaea; phylum Asgardarchaeota; class Heimdallarchaeia; order Heimdallarchaeales; family Heimdallarchaeaceae; genus UBA460. Next base: position 192,694 of record JAUVXV010000003.1, on the reverse strand, counting down.
TAGTTGAGAAACCCCCAGCTGTTATACATGTATGAGGTTCATAGAATTCAAGTTCTTGAATCATCTGTGCTTGGACATTTCCAGAACTTGTAACTATTATTGCATCCCTTTTTAGAAAATCTCTTACTTCTTTAAGAACGCAGGAAATCATGACTGGTTCAAGTTGAGGAATTCGCCAATCAGACAAGAATTTGAACCATTCCTCTTTTAGTTGATGGATCTCTTTGAAATACTCTGTTTCTATGTAATTAACAGGAGCAAATTTCTTCTTCAAAATCCCCAAAAAATCATTTAATACTGCTTTTGCATCTCCCACTATTCCAATATCTGTCGGGTAATTCTTACCTATCTCATTGGGATCGATATCAATATGAATTAATCGGGTATCATCCTTCTCTTTACCAAAATTCCAAGCAATTCCTTTTCTATATGAACATGTAGATTCATCCGCAAAACGGGTTCCTACTGCTAAAACTACATCAGCTTTTCTACTAAGTGCAACACCAATTTTTGTTCCTTTGGAACCTGTTGCCCAACCATAAAGAGGGTGGTCATTTGGAAATGCATCTTTAGCCATCATAGATGTAAGAACTGGAGATCCAGTAAATTCGGCAATTTCTTTAACTTCTTCAAAAGCACTAGATGTAACTACACCACCACCAAGCCATACTAGTGGTCTTTTTGCTTTCATAAAGAGTTCAGCTGCCATTTGAATGTAGTTGAAGTCACCTCTTGTTTTAGCTGCTGTTCTTCTCTTGAATGGTTCAGGAATTGTTCTATCTACAAAATCACATTGAACATCCATAGGCATGTCAATGTGTACTGGTCCTTTTCGTCCAGTCATCATAATATTAAATGCTCGTTGAATTACTTTGGGAATCTGATTTGAAGAAGCTAACTCAAAAGATCTCTTAACAATAGGTTCGAGTATTCTAGGCATGGAACTATCTTTGTGTCGCTCAATCTCCTGAAGAACTCCTACACCTCTCATATGAACATGAGTATCACCTGTTAGAACAAGAACAGGCATTGAATCAACATATGCATCAGCTAAACCTATTACTGTATTTATGGCACCAGGACCGATGCTTGTAAAAACTGGTAAAGGTTTACCTGTTACTCTATAATAACCTACAGCCATATGAACTCCAGACATTTCTTGTTTAGGTTGAATAACTTGAATTTCATCCTTATATCTTAGAAGCGCATCGGTAAACCCTAAACAACCATGACCAGGGATACCAAAAATATATTTGACTCCTTCTCTAATCAAATATTCTATGATAACTTCAGAACCTGTCAATTGTTTAGCATTCTTCTCGGACATCTTAAAATAAGAAAAAAAAGGAGATTTATAACTCTATCTTGAGCTACATCTCTTTCACTTTCAAACCTATGTTCTTTAAAGTATCTAGAATACTTGATACTAACTGAACTTGAAAGCGTAGTGCTATAGGATGCTTGATATTAATTAAAGCTTGACCAAAATCATCGATGGGAGGAAGTACTAGATTCATAGATGTACAAGTGCTTTCTTCAAAATCTACATCTACATAAAACATTGTTGGACGCTTCATAAGCAGATCTTGAAATCCTTCAGTGTTCATAAGTTTCTTTATTGGTGGAACCTTTAGAAGACGGTCACTAGATTCTAGTTCAAGTATCTCTAGATTTGGTTTTTCTTTTTTCCTTTCTTCTATTAGTTTCTGAATCACTTCTGCATCAAATGAATTGATTAGAACCATTATGATATTCTTCTGAACATTATCAAAAATAGTTTTCAATCCTGCAAAAACTGCTTTTTTACCCTCAAAGTAGGAAAATAGATCCTCTACATCTCTTGTTCTTTCTTCTTCTTTAACCTGTTCGAAGTATCGATTTGCAGCTTTGATTTTGTTTTGCATTTTGTTTTCTAGTGTCTCAATTACAATCTCATAGGGAACAGCCATGTAAGAATCTGGAATTCCTTTCTTGCTCTGTCGAGTTACAAAAATCTTCTGAACTAAACTTTCTAGATAGCCATAGATTTTTGGTTGAGGAACTTCAGCTAATCCTGCCAATGTGGTTGCGTGAATAGGTCCCAACCCAACTAACGAAGTATACGTTTTTGCTTCTCCAAGAGACAATCCTAAACTAGATAATGCTTTTATCGCATCTTCTTTAGAAAAAGAGGAGGAAGATTTGGATTTCATTTTATCACCTTAATCCCTCATTCTGTTTCTAACGGTAATAATTGCTAGAACGAAGAATATTAGACACATAGCTCCAACTACTAGGAAATCTACCCATAATTCTGCAAATCCCCATCCTTTGAGCATAATTCCTTCGAAAAGATTGATACCATATGTTAAAGGTACAACGAACGATACTGGATAGAGCCAAACGGGCAAACTAATTGTAGGAACCATCATTCCACCCAGAGCCATACTGGGGATAGCGGTTAAAGGTGCGAACTGAATTGCTTGTAGTTCATTCTGAGCAAAGTTAGCTAGGAAAACAGCTAAAAATACATGAGCCAATCCAAAAAGTAAGGCTGCAAATATCAATAAGAACACGTTTCCTTGAACTTTTGCTCCAAATACAAAAACTCCAAAAATCAGTACTAATGCTATCATAATCATAGCAATCAGAAGTAGACCAATGACATATCCAAGTAACCTTTCTGAAGATCTTAAAGGTGTAGCATAAAGTCTGTCTTGAGTACCTTGGATTTTTTCGCGTATAATAGTTATTACACCTACTATTACTAACAGAAAGATAAGAACGAAAGCTATTACAGCTGGAATTCCTACATCCAAACCTGAAAACTCTGCACCTCCAAAAGCTAACTCTTGAACTACACTTATACCTGTATTTCCCATTGTTTCATCAAGAGCATCTCTTAAGGCTCCCAACAGACTTCCTTTAATGGTAGGTTTAGTCCCATCTAAGTACAAATAAATATTGGCTTGAGTAGTGTTTCCTGCTTGTATTTCAAGAATAGACTGAGTAAAATTCGCTGGAATAAGAATCACAGCATAATAATCTCCCTTCTCAACTTGTTCAACTCCTTCGAAATAATCTCCAGCTGTTAATTCTACTCGTGTATCATTAGCTAGATTTTCTTCAATCATCATACCAAAAACTGTATCTTGATTATCTATTAATACAGGGAGATTTTGAACTTCACCACTAAATGCTAAACCAAAAATCAACATAATTGCCATTGGTACAACAAATAGAAGACCAAGAGTTCTTCTATCTCTCCTAAACTGATTTATTGTTTTAAGTGCTATTGCCATAACTCGTCTCATAGAAAAAGCTAGATTTTTTGGACTGAATTCATCGCTTTTTTTATCTTTTTTCTTATTCATCGATAATCTCTCCTTCACTTAGCTCAATGAAAATCTCTTCAATCGTCGCAGCATTGTGTTTTTGCTTGAGTTCATCTGGAGTGCCTTCAGCTATCAACTTACCAGCTCTCATTAACCCGATTCTATCAGCTCTTTCTGCTTCATCCATTACATGAGATGTTATCACAAGTGTAACCCCTTTATCTTTTAATGATCTGAAATATTCCCAGAAAAATGATCTTAATACTGGGTCAACACCAACTGTTGCTTCATCAAAGAAAACAATCTTTGGAGAATGTATTAGTGAGCATGCAATGCTTGTTCTTCTTTTCATACCTCCAGAGAGATTCTTCACTAGTGCCTTACGTTTTTCTTCAAGACGCAATATTTTGAGTAATTCTTCGAATTTGGGTTCAAAATCACCTTTACTCATGCCATATAGTCTTGAAAAGAAACGAACATTTTCTTCTAAACTCAAATCTTCATAAATCGAATAGTCTTGAGGGGCAAGTCCTATGTAATTTGTGATTAATCGACGATTGCGAGGAATTTCATGTCCCAAAACTTTAATCGTTCCCGATGTAGGAAATAGAGCTCCGCTGATCATGTTTATAGAAGTTGTTTTCCCGCTTCCGTTTGCTCCGATTAAAGCATAAATTTCTCCTTTTTTTATCTGAAGATTAAGCCCATTTACAGCTTGAACTTTTCCTGTCTTGTAGATTTTTACAAGATCTTGAGTTTCTATCGCATATTCAATTTCGGTTGCCAACATTTCACCTTCTTGTTAAGAAATGTAACTACTATCTTAGTAAGTAGTATTCAAATAAATAAATCTTTCGCTCACTACTACCGTTGTTAGTAGTAATGTTTATTATCTGTTATGCTAAATTCTACTCATGAATAATTTAGAAAAGGAATATATAAAAGAATTAAAGAAAAACATCTGGTTGGTTTTAGCTACTGTTAATGAAAAACAACAACCTCAAAGTAGTGTAATGATGTATCAAAGTGATGGGAAGGACATCTATCTTCAAACAGGTAAAATAACTGTAAAAGCAAAGAACATAGTAAAAAACAATAAAGTTTCAGTTACAATACCAATTAGAAAAAATTTCATACATAAACTAGTTCCAGCTCCACCTGCAGAAATTCATTTCAAAGCAACAGCTGAAATCTTACCCTTTGAAGACGAGTATGCAAGAAATGTATGGAAAAAATATCAGAAACATGAGCTTCCTGAGGAGTTACAAAAGGAAAGTATATGGATAAAAGTCACACCTGGAAAACGAATAAACTTGTACGGTATTGGTGTAAAACTCTGGGATATGCAAAATCCAATAAAAGCAAGGAAAGTATTAGAATTACAATGATTTAATATGTATTAAGATATAGAAGGGTAGATATGAAATGAAGAAGATAAAGTCAGAGATGTCTTTTAGATTTGTGCTCCTTAAGCAATTTGAAAGCAAGTGGAAAATGCTTAGAGATGCTGTTGATAAGTGCCCAGAGGAAAAATGGCATGAGGGAGAAGGAGATTGGATCTACTCTTGGTCAGTTTACCATATTATTGAGACAGCTGATTTCTATTCTCGCAATAATCCTGAAAGTATGACTTGGGGAATTAAAACTGGTATTAATTGGGATATTGATTCAAAGGATGAAATCATTAGTAAAAAATCCAAAATTACGAAGAGTTTTTTGAACAACTATTTAGAAGAGATTGAGTTAAGAATTTCAAGAAGCTTAAGTGAAACTAAGGATAAAGATCTATTGCTCAAAGATGATTTTAGGTGGTTTGATTCGGTATATGAAAAACTGGTTTATCTATTAAGGCACAACTCATTCCATATTGGAGAACTTGCACAAAAGCTTCGAAATTGGAGAAGTGAAAGACTAAAATGGTCTTAATGCAAATGTGTCACATTTTGTCCAGATAGATTTATTAAGCCAAAAAACTAAGTAATATTTACTACAAAAATGGAGGTTGATTCTAGTTGAATCGAAAACAAGTAGTAAGTATATTATTAATAGTAATTTTCTCCACATCATTTGGCACCATATATGCAAGTGCATATGGTGGAGGTGGAGGAGGTGGAGGTGGAGGTGGAGGAGCACCCCCACCGATAAACTACCCATATATCGATGGACTCGGTATTCATATACAATATGGAGATGATTTTACTGAATCATTCGAGATACATCGGTATGTTCAAGATACAAATGTTGCTCTATCTATTGCAGTAAACATTTATTCATTCTATGCATCAGGAAGTAATACATGGGAGCTACAGTTTGCTGTATCTATTCGACATGTTGACAAAGACCCTGAAGCGGAGACCTATGATTCGAATCCTTACTTAACTGATATTAATATAGAAAAATCGAATGCTGCGTTAACTGCAGTAGCTTTTAAGAAGGATTTCTCAACAGATGCAGGAGGAGTAAATTATGTAGCATATGCAGGTGGAGAAGGAGAAGGTCCCCTTTTAAAGGCAATTGAGGGAGCAACAATAGCACTCGGTTTCCTTCCACATATAGGAACAGCATTAAGTATCTTTAATGCATTGTGCTTTATATCAAGTATCAATGAGTATGAGTATACACAGAATTCAGGTTTTGGAGATTCACAAGATGCATACTGGACATGGATAGGTGCATGTGATCATACATCTCAAGATGCATGGGATGCATCAGCTAATAATCTTGTACGTGCAGTTATAAAACCTAGTTCTTCAATTTATACTTTCGGAATTTGGACAGATACGCTATATTATTACTATGACCCACCATATGGTGGAACGATTCCTCTTTCTACAATTAGTCAGAAAATAAGGATATACATACATCCAGCATAATTCACTAGAGAATTAAGAGTATATATGAAAAAAGGAATTCTGAATACTCTTAATTTCTATCTTTTTTATGTATAGTTCTTCAAACAAAAATAAGAAATAATGCTGAAAAATCATCGTTTCACACAATTTCTTTTAATATTAGAAAGTAAGAATTAATCAACAAAATAAACTCAGGGGGCTAAACATATCTTTGCAGTAGGTGCGGATTTCTCGGTCTGGATGAAACTTCTCGGTGAAAATCAATTCAATGTATCTTTGAAGAAAATCCCACATGTCTTTCTTATCACATTTTTGATAATTCTATTCTCTCCACTCGCTATAGTAGAAAAAGTTCTAACTTGGCGTAAAATTAGAAGAGTGAAGATAAAGAAACCTCCAGTTTTTATTCTAGGACACTGGCGTCAAGGTACAACTTTACTCCATGATCTCTTCAATTGCAATCCTGATTTTGCATTCATGACACTTTTTGAGAGCGTTTTTCCAAATCATTTTCTTTATTCCTCAGGGTTATTAAGTAAAGTTATGGGGAGTGTTTTACCTGAAACTCGTCCTCAAGATGATTGGAAAATTAATCCGAATGTACCTAGTGAACATGATTTTGCAGTGGCTAATTTAAGCTCAATGTCACCCTATGTTGGAGGATATTTCCCAGAAAACCAAGATTTTTACAATAAATACGTAACTCTGGAAGACATAACTGATAAACAGATTAAGAAAATTAAACAAAGTTTTGATTTTATTATCAAGAAATTAACTATAAAAAAGAAAAACAAGAGATTGATACTGAAAAGTCCAGTAGATACTGCAAGAGTGAAATTCCTGTTAGAATTATATCCTAATGCAAAGTTTGTACACATTATGCGAAATCCTTTCGAGGTTTTCTATTCAACAAGAAGGATGCATGAGAAACTTGTTACAATTCTACAATTACAAGATAGTTATCCAGATTTAGATGAGTTTGTATTTACTATTTTTGAAGGAATGTACAAGATATTCTATGAGGAAGTGGGACTTATTCCAGAAGGTAATTTTATTGAGATAAGATATGAAAATTTTGTAGCAAATCCCTTAGATACAATGACACAAATTTATGATAAATTATCTCTTCCAGGATATGAAAAGGCAAAACCACTTATTGAAGAATATCTAGAAGGTGTGAAAGATTATACACCAAGTACTTACACTTTTCAAGAGGAAGATGTTAACCGAATTTACTCTAGATGGCATGAAATAATAGAAATCATGGGATATGAGAAACCAATCACAAAGAAGATTTAACAAATCATCTTACACTATCATCCTCTTTCTTCTGGGATTATTACTGAATATCCTCCTTCTGTATGACCACCTCTAAGCTTCATGATGCTTATCCCTACACCATAACATAATATCTTAGGATCAGGTTTTATCTTCAAGAAAACCACCTCTTTTTTCTCTTCTGGTGTAAGATGGCTAGTAATTAAGCGAAGAATTCTCTTCTTAGAAAATATATCAAGAATTTCTTCATTCTCTATTGGTAAAATTTTTGCAGTACCATTGATTGTAACTGTTCCTGATGGTACAAAAACCTGTGGTATATGTGAAGGTACAGGTTTAAAGACGTCAGATAGTTCTGGGAAGTAGCTTTTTATAGTCAAAACTGCTTACTCTTTAGATGATTAAGTTGAAAGAGGAAACTCAACAATTATTGGATGAACTAATGGAAAGACCATATGCTGCATATCTTGCTACTATTGATGAAAATGGTTTTCCATCAATTAGAGCGGTTTTTAATCTGAGATGTAAGGAGAAGTTTGCTCATCCTGCTCAAGTAATCAAAGAATATGATGAAGATCCTTACACTGCATATATCTCAACAAATACCTCTTCTATTAAGTTGAAACACATATTGAAGAATCAGAAAATTGCACTGTATTTTAGCATCCCTGATGAAGTAAAAGGAATTATGCTACAGGGGTCAGCTGAAGTATTGGAAGACATGGGTTTTAAAGCAAAAATCTGGATGGATAACTGGAAAGTATACTATCCTGAGGGCTATGATGATCCAGACTTTACTATACTTAAACTAAAACCTACCTTACTGAGAGGATGGTATAGAGGTCCTCATGAACATATTTTCAAAGAATGATGTTTTCAGTAAATCAGGTGTATATTTTACAAGTATTATTCAAGAAATTGTTCAAGAGTAAATATTATAACCAAGCTTTTTTGTTTCCACATGTCATGTCCAATCAAGAACAAGTCTTTAACCACAAATTAATTTCAGAATTTGAAGAAAAAGCAAAAGAACAATATATCAAGGTTTCTGATGGTTCTGAGGTTAAGATTCTTACAACCAAAGCTCCAAAAGATAAAGCTAATGGATTCACTTTTCTTATCATCCCTGGTTGGTCATCAATTGTTCCAGGTTGGGAAGAAGTATTAATGGAAGCGATTAAAGATTTTGATATTTTATATATTGAATCAAGAGAGAAAATCTCTTTTCGTCCTGGCAAAGGAAAAATCAAAAATGACGTTAGTAGACTTGCTTTAGATGTCAAAGAGATTGTTGAGTATCTTAAGATTGATCAAAGTAAGATTATTACACTTACTACCTCTTTCAGTACTTTAACAATAGCAGATCTTTTGGGGACTAAGAAGATTAAACCCGCATTATCTGTTCTTATTGGTCCTGTTTATCAGTTCAACATGCCACCCACAACTAGATATATCATGCATATCCTACCAACTTTTCTCTTCTATGTCACTAAACCTATTTGGATATGGTGGGTCAAGAAATTTAAGAGTGAGGATGCTGTTCAAGCGGCTAAATATATCCGAGTAATGGAGGAAGCTGATCCCAAGAAATGGAGAGCTGTTGCTAAGAGAGTTTGTTTTACAAAAGTTTGGGATTTATACAAACAAATAGAAGACAATTATGTTGTTGTTATTGGGATGGAGACAGATAAGATGCACACTGCTGAATTAGCAAAGCAGATAGCAGAAGCAATACCTGATGCAGAGTATATGGATATGGGTACTAACAGGGCAACTCACTCAGCTGAAATGGTAGAATTGATAAGAAAGCTCTTGAAGAAGATAAAATAACAGAAATATTTTACTTCCTTAAAAAAAAGGAGAAGGGAATGTTTACATATTTCTATAATTCAGTTTAATTTAGTATTTCTTCGTCTTTTAAACGTTAATACAGGAATTAGTATTAATGCAATTATCATTAATGGTAATATTACTGAAAGAGAAACACTACTGGTACTAAGTTCTACTCCTCTTTGTTTTATTAACCACCGAGTGAATGTTTCCTCACCAGTTGTATTTTCTACTCTAAAATCAATAAGAATCATTATTCCAGTATTTCTATCTATCACAAGATTTACACTCAGAATAGTGTTATCATCAAGATATTTAATGGAACCAACATAATTCACTTGATTATTGATTATGTCTATACTGAAACTCATTTCTTTTCCTTCACTTTCGAATAAGAAATCGTCAATAATATAATATATCCACTGAGTTTCCGCGGGATTAGATACACTGCCTGCTCCATCATCAATATAGACAGGGCAAATGAACCAATGAAAAGGATCATCCCAACCAAAATTGAATATTTCATCACCAAAAGTAAGGTTGAAATAGTTAACATAATTGCTAAAATCAATCCCAACAAAATTCACATCTTCTAAATTCTGTAGAATTTCAAGTGTTATTACACTATTGTTTCCCATGTTCATAAAATAATAGTCAAGTGGCACATTGACAGTGTAATAAGTCATATCCCAAACAAATTCGTCACCAAATTCAAGAATACCAGAATAATTTCTAACTGGAGAAGCAGCTGTGGTTAAACTTGTTTGAATTCCTAGTACGAGAAAAAAAACGAAAATTAATCCTTTTATTATTTGTCTGTTCATTTCATTTCACTAAGATTTTTATTTGATACATTCAAATGACAAGAATTTATCAAACTGAAATAGTTAACAATCCAAATTTAAAAGTATATCTTTGTTAGAAAGACAAATGAAATAGAAATCTACAGAAAAAAGAATCATATTGATTATGCGATATATATTATATAGGGAAAGATATTTTGTTACTTATTGCATCTAGAAAAGAGATGAATATCAACGAGATATACCATAACAAAGCCTTAAATGCATTTCTTTTGAAGAATTCATATGAACATTACCGATGATATCCTGAATCAAACTTTCCAGCTAAAGGATGGGAGAAAATTAGGTTTTGCTGAATTTGGAAATCTAAAAGGATCACCAGTTTTCTATTTTCATGGATATGCTGGTGGAAGATTAGAACCACTGGTACTGGACATGTTTGAAAAAGAAATCAATTGCAGATTAATAAGCTTAGATAGACCTGGAATGGGATTATCAGATAATAAACCCGATAGAACCGTTTTGGATTGGCCTGATGATGTTATAGAATTAGCTGATCATCTAGAATTCCAAAAGTTCCATATTTTAGGGGTTTCTGGAGGAGGACCATATATTGCAGCTTGTGCATACAAAATTCCAGAAAGAATTATTTCCGCAGGGATAGTTGCGGGTGTAGCTTCTTATAAAGAGTCAAAAAAGTTCTTCATCAATCCAAATAAAACTCTATTTAGAATCATAAAGAGACTGCCGTTTCTAATGAAATTTTCATTGAAACAGTCCTTTAAAAATATAAAAAATGAAGAGAAACTGGAGAAACTTCTTGCTAAGCAAGCAAAACTTGCTGAGAAAGCTCTTCCTAAGCCAGATGCTGAATTATATAAAAATGAAAAAATGTTATCATATTTTAGTATTCATTTTGTTGAAATCTTTCGCCAAGGATATCTAGGTCCATTTATAGATGGCAATTTACAGGTTGAACCATGGGGATTTGAGCTCTCCAAGATTCAAAAAACCTTGAAGTATTTCCTCTGGCATGGAGAATTAGATAAGAACGTTCCTATTGCTATTGGAAAATATGTAGCATCAGAAATATCACAATGTGTTTCTAAATTCTATCCAGAAGAAGCTCATGTTTCCATTCTTATAAATCGATTTGAAGAAATTATAGAGACATTGCTTAATGCTTAGATGATTATCAGAAGTTTAAGAGGTTAAATCAAACTACATATCTTCTTTATCTAACAAAATGATCGCTATGAGATTCACCATTAAAGCTATTTTCTGAGTTATTACTAGGTCTAAACCAATAATGAAAATCTGGCACACCTCCAATAAACAAGCTAACAAGTGTATGGCAAAAGTAAGAAAAACTAGCCAAACAAAGATAAAATCTATCCAGAAATCAAAACTCTTTCTATTGAATTTTGGTTTGTGTTTTCTCAGATACCTTAATATTTGAGATACAAAGTTGAAAGCAGCAAAAGAGAGCAAAAAAATAGCAGCACCTATGCTATGAATTATTATAAAAGAAGGATGATCCCAAGGAAGCGATATTCCAATTCCACCAACCATCATTGATAGAAGAAAAGCTCCTTTAACATAATTATATCGCAATTTTTTCAAGATGAAGTAAGATATGGATAATCCTAGAGTAAATATGCTAACAAGAATAAAACCAACCATCATAACTATGGAGGATTTAGTGTTATCCAAACCAGTATCACTTTCCATCCCGCCTAATTGGCTTATAGTCTCACCAAAGAAATCATATTTCTCGGAATAGAGAGACCATGCTAAAGCAACAGTAATTATTATTAACAAACCTATAGACCAAATAATGAAACGAAGAATTCTCTGAATTCTCATGATTCTAATTGAATCACTCATAATTTTAGTTTTATTTCTATTCTATATATCTTTTTCACACATTTCCGTTATCTAAATGAAAATAGCTGCTAAATTACGATTATTCCTTTGTTCTAAGATAGTTACAGACAGTTTCATAGGATAATTTCTCTAGACCTTCTAATGCTCTACTCTCTTCATTTTTAAGATATTCATCAATATAATGCATTATTCCGCCATCAATTTCTGTCTGTTCTTTTTCTTCATCATTCAACTTAGAAAAATCTCTGTTAAAAGTATTCAGAAATCTTGCAGCTTCATTTAATTGTCTTATTTCATATCTGGAGCTTTTAACAAAGAAACTCTTAAGATATGCCAACCTATGAAGTAGAGCTGAAAGTTGCAAATTGGTTTTTATTCTACCTTCTGGCACATATCTTTCTGATGTATAATCTATCCCTACCTCGTATCCTAATTTATATCCTTTGATCTCAGGCCAAATTAAACCAAGTTCCTCAAATTCAACTCTATCTAGATTACCATATTTATCTTCATTTCCATAGAGAATCTTGTATTTTGGATAGATATCTGGGAAATGTTCTTTCAAGGTATTCATGAATTCAGTCTTATTTTTTCCAGGTTTCAATGTTAAGCCCCAGCAATATATGAATTCTGCCCCTACTTCTTTAGCTCTCTTGTAAATTGTTTCCATATTCTGCTCTGTATCTCCTATAAAGGGCAGAGTAGGATAGAAATAGATACCAGAGTGAATACCTTCTTTTCTTAACTGCTTAATTGCGTCAAAACGCTCATCGGTTGTACTAGCATTTGGTTCAAATATTTTCTGTACTTTTTCATCTGCTAATGTTATCGTGAAACTTGCACAAGCATAGCTTTCTTCATTGATCTTCTTAAGTAAGTCAATATCTTTGAGGATCAGATCATTCTTAGTCAGGAAAAAAACAGGTATCTTGTAATCATAAGCTATCTGTAGTAGCTTTCTTGTCATTCCAACTTCTTTTTCAGCGGGTTGATATACATCACAAACTCCTCCACCAATAAATAGAGTAAATTTGGCAGGTTGATTAGAATCAGCTGAATCTCTCAAATTAGGAAAATAGTCAACTAATGTTGAGGTTTTTTCTCGATTAATAGGGAAAAACCCCTTCTTCTTTAGATACTTTTCTAGAAGTTCAGGAGCATTTTTCTTAACTCTTAGTCGGCTACCAAAATCATCATGCATATAATAGCCTTCAGCTTTTCCATCACAATAAACACAATCATGAAAACAGCCCTGATATGGATTAAGGTAGACTTCAGCCCAAGAAAATAACGAAGTTCTACTTGTTCGAACTAAGGATTTGGCTTCATATTCTTCGATTATCATAACATGACCAATATAATATGAATTATATTTCATTATAAGAAGAATAGAGTTTATGAGACTTATTTCTAGACTTCATAGAATACAAATTTCTAAAGTAGGTTATTTATACACCTATAATTTAGACATATAGAGATGTAAGCTGAACTATATCTTATTCATACCTTGTATGATTTGCCAAATACCTATTCCAATTACCGCAATAGCTAGAATTACCATTATTATTCTATAAGTCATCTTCTTTTTATCTGGCGTTTTATCTGTTTCTGGTTCTATTTCTGACATACCAACCTCTAATTTCGAAATTTTCTATATAAATTTATGGGGAGAAATTTTCAAAATTAAAAAAAAAACAAAATAAACTAATCTTTAATGCTAAAATCGAGCAAATCATTCATTAAACCCCAAAAATTACTGAAGAATACTAAAAGGAAAATAGGAATTACTTGTTATACACAATTCCATGCTCAAGGTAGAATTTAACCATGGTTAAAGCTTCTCCCCAACCAGTAGCACAACCCAATAAAACTTTTCTACCTCTAGGTGTATCCTCAAAACCATATTCTTGTACATTAACAATTGTACCTCGCTCATCTTCTTCGAATTTAAGATGAACAGTTGTTGCATATGATTCATTATCAGGATGCCATTGAAAAGCAAAATGGTTTGGTCGGTCTACCTCAGTTATTGGACCTCCATCCTCAATAACTCCATCCTGAACATCAGCTCTTTCTGTTGTCCATCTAAATTGTATTTGACCACCTATTTTTCTAGAAACTTCAGCACCTGTTGTAAACCACTCGTCTAATCCTTCTGCTGTCGATATAGCATCATAGACTTTCTCAATTGAAGCCTTGATAATAGTGGAATGAATAATTTCAGTATCAAAAATCTCAGTCATTTTTATCAAGTGAACAAGCTATTTAGAGTTTTTAAATTATTATTTTCACCAAAATTTTGTAAGAAAATATTTATTCAAGTGTTTACTATATGTTGTTAGTAATATGAACAATTCTGATTATACTTTATCTGATGCCAAAACAGATATGTTAGAACAAGTTATTCTTCTTCTAAAAAATCTTAATTTGGTTTATGAAGATCTAGAACCCCATTTTAGTAATTTCACAGTAGTAATAAGAGCTGGTCAAGTAATTGGATGTATTGGTTTTGAAAAATATAACAGCTTGGGTCTACTTAGGTCAGCTGCAGTTGATCCCAATTATCAAGGTTTGGGGATTGGACACGTACTTATCCAGAACATACTTGAAAAAGCAAAGAACGCTGGAATAAAGGATTTATATTTACTCACCGATACAGCTGTTGATTTCTTCAAGAAATTTGATTTTGTTGTTATTTCCAGAGAGCTTGTTGATGAAGTAATAAAACAAAGTTATGAGTATTCAGAGGCATGTACAGAATCAGCCATCGTGATGATTAGGAAACTGTGAAATTCTTAAATTCCCATGACTTTGTTTTTATATGAAAAACCTACAATTAGTTTAGCTTTAAGCTGATGAATCTAGTTCAATGCGTAGGATATGCTACTATGTCTTCTAAAACTATCATTCAGATTTCGGTAAGAAATTTAGTAGAGTATGTTTACCGACAAGGTGACATATCATTAGGTTACTTTGGTAGATCTAGGATGGTTGAGGGTACAAAGGCTCATCAAAAGGTTCAGAAATCAAGAGGAAAAGATTACAAAAAAGAAGTTTCAATCTCCAATAGTGTTGATAGAAGAGGTACACTTCTTAAACTGAGAGGAAGAATAGATGGCATTCTAGAGAAGCATGGCTTGACAGTAATTGAGGAAATAAAAAGCACATCAGGAAGGTTGGCTAATCTAACTGAAGAATCAAATCAAGTTTATTGGGCTCAAGCTAAATTTTATGCATATTTTTATGCTGTTCAGAATAAAATAAAGAAAATTGGAATACAGTTAACCTATTATCAAATAGATCAAAACAAAACAAAATTATTCTTTAAAGAATTTACATTTAAGGAATTAGAATCATTTTGTTTAGAAATAATGGATAAATATCTAGATTGGGCTATAATTCTATCTAATTGGCTTGAACAGAGAAATGATAGCAGAGTCAATCTACATTTTCCATTTACTTCTTATCGAAAAGGACAAGATAAGATGGTTAAGATTGTAAAAGAGGTTATAGAGAATGAAAAGAAACTCTTTTGTCAAGCACCAACAGGAATTGGTAAAACTATAGGTGCACTTTATCCATCAATTAAGTCCATGGGGAGTAATTTTGATTCAAAAATTTTCTATTTAACAGCTAAAACTACAACAAGATTCATAGCAGAGGAAACATTGGAAATATTAAGAGATTCTGGCTTAAAACTTAAATCAACTACTATTACTGCTAAAGCAAAAATCTGCTTTAAAGATGAGGTTCTATGTGATCCCAATTATTGTGAATATGCAAACGGTCATTTTGATCGGATAAACGATGCCGTAAAAGATATTTTCCAAGAAAACGCTTTTTCTCAAAAGATTATAGAAAAATATGCTCAAAAGCACCAAGTTTGTCCATTCGAATTCTCACTCGACTTAACAAACTGGTCAGATTGTATCATATGTGATTATAATTATGTCTTTGATCCTCGGGTATATTTGAAAAGATACTTTTTGGAAGATAAGGGAGATTTTATATTTCTAATAGATGAAGCTCACAACTTAGTTGATAGAGCTAGGAAGATGTACTCAGCTGAATTAACAAAAAAACCCATACTTGATTTGAGTAGGGCAACGAAAGAAGATATTCCTGAATTATCAAAGATTCTCAATAGTTTGAATAGGTATTTTATTGTAATAAGAAAAGAATGTGAGTTATTTGATAAGAAGTATTTTGTTCAGAAAGAACTACTGGATGATACTCTTTTCAAAATACTTAGGAAGTTTTCAGCTGTAACTACTGATTGGTTAGAAAAGAATATCCCAACAGATTTTAGAGAAGAGCTGGTTGAATTCTATTTTGATGCAAGAAGCTTCTTGAGAGTTGCGGAAGATTACGATAGTCGGTATATCACTTACATTAGAAAGTATGGAAATAATGTTAAGATAAAGCTGTTCTGCTTAGATCCATCTTTCTTATTAAAAGAAGCACTAAATAGAGGAAATTCAGCAGTCTTTTACTCAGCAACTCTAACTCCTTTGGACTATTTCTCAGATTTGCTAGGTGGAGATAAAAGTAGCACAAAATTGCAACTACCTTCACCCTTTCCAAAAGAGAATTTATGTTTAATGCTTGCAGACACCTTATCTACAAGATATGTAGATAGAGAGAGTTCTTATGAAGATATAGCAGATTGGATTAAAGAAGTTATTAAAGCAAAAACAGGTAACTATCTTGTATATTTCCCATCATATGAATATATGCGAGCCATACTAGCGAATTTTGAAATCAAATCTAAATCATTTGAAATTCTCGAACAACAACAAGGGATGACTGAAGAGGAAAGGGAGGTCTTTCTGAACAAGTTTTCTTCATATGGTAAAAAAACTCTTGTTGGGTTTGCTGTTATGGGGGGTATATTTAGTGAAGGAATTGATTTAATAGGTGAGAAATTATCAGGTGCCATTATAGTAGGAGTTGGGCTGCCTAAAGTTAATCTAGAAAGAGATATGATACGCAACTATTTTGATAACCTAAGGAGTAAAGGTTTTCTCTTTGCTTATACTTACCCTGGGATGAACAAAGTACTACAAGCAGCCGGTAGAGTAATAAGAACAGAAGAAGATAGAGGTGTTGTTCTCCTAATAGGAGATAGATATTCAACCAGGACTTATTCTGTCTTGTTTCCTGAAGCTTGGTCAGAGGTTCAAAGAGTATATGACAATCTAAGCTTATCTACTATTGTTAAAGATTTTTGGAAAAAATAGATATTAGGAGTTATAGTTCTCCTTTTAGATAATGCTGTATAGCCTCTGTCTGTGTGCTTTTAATAATTTGCTTAATCAGAATCTGAAAAGCTTTTTCCACATTATCCCCATATCTAGCTGAGGTTTCAATATATGGAATTTCATATCCACTCCACTGAGAAAGTGCTTTAGCGTATTTCTCTCCATATTCTGCTGGAATAGTTGTATGAAGTGAACCCCGAAGATCTGATTTGTTGCCAATAAGTACTAGAGGTACTTTCTTGTTACTATTGTTCTTGAGTAACTCTCTTACCCAGTCAGCTAAATGTTCATATGTATCAGGACGAGTTAAATCAAAAACCAGCAAAGCTCCCCTGGTACCTTTGTAAAACCCTTCTCTGACAATTGAAAATCGAGGCTGACCTGCTAAATCCCAAATTATTAAAGTGACATCAAAATCATCAGTTTCAATAGTTTTGGTAGCAAAATCTGCTCCTAAAGTCATCATATAATCTCTTTCGAAAGTTTCCCCTAAGAAGTTCTTTCGCAGAGAGGTTTTTCCGACAGCCCCTTCGCCCAATAGAGTGATTTTAAATTTCTTTGTTTCCAATTAAAACACCATTTAAAGCTGTCTACTTATAACTAGTAAAAACAATATAATATATGCCTTTTGGTTGGTTAAAATATTTTAGAACCCCAGAAATAGCTTATTTTGTACAGTTTCCCGACAAAAAGTCTATGTCGTGATAATTTCACCCATATGTGC
This sequence comes from Candidatus Heimdallarchaeota archaeon, assembly GCA_030603365.1. Taxonomy (GTDB): domain Archaea; phylum Asgardarchaeota; class Heimdallarchaeia; order Heimdallarchaeales; family Heimdallarchaeaceae; genus UBA460. The sequence goes on along the minus strand of JAUVXV010000003.1, from coordinate 174,745 downwards.
GCAACTGTTGAACACAGAGCTGGAAAAATTTTGCCTTACATGTTGGGATTAGCGCACAGTCAATAATACATAAAAGAAAAAAAGAAAAGAAAGTGTTCCTTCTATTTTTTGATTGGAAAATACAGAATGAATGGGATTTTATTTCCATCACTTATTTTAGGGTTAGTATTTTCTTCCAAGCACTGGTGTGGTCCAAATCTATATTCTTTACTTTCCTTAACCCAGTTACCTAATTCTTTCCAAACTCTCCCCAAATCATTTACTCCTAAACAACTCTTAGTTATGAATAAACCTTCAGGAATTGTTTTAACTGTCAAACTATCATCAACTTCAAAATCATCATCTATGGTCATCCAAAATTCATAACCATATGGATTTTCTTTGTTTATGATAAATTTTCCAAGTCCTTTATCATATTTTGGATCTGGATTATTGAAACCGAAGACTCTATGCTTTTTGGGTTCATCATATAGACCTAATGGTTCTGCCCATGTGTACAATTTTTCTCCTGCTTTTGGTTCAGGAGCGCCTAAAAATTCACCCATAGCATGAAAGGATACAACTCTCATTTCTGGTAAAGTTACTTTTTTGAAATCATTTTCTTTAACCATTTCTTTTTCACTGCCTAATACTGTGTATTTGTTGATTAACGCCTCATAGCGTAATCTAAGGGATTCAAGCCTTTCCTGTTCTCGAATTTTTATCTCAAGGAAAGTTTTAGCTGAATTCTTAAGTAAATCCTCACCATCAAATGAAATCTGATAGAGTCCTCGTTCTATTTTCTCGACTAACCCACATTCCATCAGAGTTGTAATATGATTAGCTAAAGATGTTTTTGCTATTTTCATTGCTTCTTGTAATTCGCTAAACTCTAGTGGTTCAGTAAGTAGTCTTGCAAGTATTTCCAATCTGGTTGGATGGTCTAAAGCTTTATGAAAATCTGCAATCTCATCTAATGATTCAAGAATGAACAGCTGTATAGATTCGTTATTATGAAACGGCATGTTTCCCATGTTTCTCATCTCTCGTTTATTCATAAGCTTAGTTCGGTGAATTTCTGAATACGGGAATAGCTGAATAATTGAATAAATATTTATTGGTCACTTTTTCTGCGTTTTTAAAAAAACTTCAAAAACTGAAACACTAATAAACCCCTTTTGTTCAGAATGCATGATACTATGTCAAAGGAAAAAATGAAAGGAATTTCTGTAAAGAAAAGCGACGACTTTTCTCAATGGTACACTGAACTAATTCAAAAGGCAGAACTTGCAGATATTAGATATAACATCAAGGGTTTAGTACCGTACAGAGCTTGGGCTTCAGTAACAATTAAAAGAATGTATGAAAAATACGAAAAATGTCTTGAAAAGAAGGGACATTTACCCTTAATCATGCCCACCCTTATTCCTGAAAGAAATTTCAAGTTAGAGGCGGATCATGTTGAAGGATTTTCTCCTCAAGTTTTCTGGGTTACTCATGGTGGTGAAAAGAAACTAGAAGAAAAACTAGCTTTACGTCCTACTAGTGAAACAGCATTATATCAGATGTATTCTTTGTGGATAAGAAGCTATAATGATTTACCTTTCAAGAGATATGTTTCGGGTCAAGTTTTCCGTTACGAAGGTGGAGATACTCGAGTTTTCTTCAGAGCACGAGAGTTTCATTGGATAGAATCACATGATGTCTTTGCTACAGAAGAAGAAGCAAGACAACAAGTTGTTGAAGATATGGAAACAACATATGAGATGCTTCAAGATGAATTTGCTATTCCAATAATCTTCTTTCAAAGGCCTGAATGGGACAAGTTTGCTGGCGCTGTTCACACATATGCAGCTGATGCTTTGATGGATTCAGGGAGAGTACTACAACTACCTTCTACTCATCTATTGGGACAGAATTTCTCAAAACCATTCAATGTCACATTCATCGATAAAGACAATGAAGAGAAGTTTGGTTATATCACATGTTACGGTCCTGCAATCAGTAGAATCTATGGAGCTATGATAGCTTTACTTGGTGATGATCAAGGGCTCGTTCTACCTTGGGATTTAGCTCCAATTCAGATGGTTATTATCCCCATTTATAGAGCAGATTCAAAAGATTTAGTTTTAGAGAAAGCTAAAGAGCTTACCAAGACCATAGAAGACTATCTAGGTGATGTATACATCAAATTAGATGATAGAGATTATGTTAGTCCTGGAGAAAAATTCAATGAATGGGAATTGAAAGGAGTTCCTTTACGTATTGAAATTGGACCTAAAGATATTGAGAACAATCAAATTGTTGCAGTAAATAGAATTTCTGGAGAGAAATTAAAGGTGAAACAAGAAGAGTTAGAGAAATTCATCAAAGAATTTTCGAAGAAATTTACAAAACAACTAAAAGAGAAATATGCAGTCCAATTTGAATCTCAAGTAGTTGAAACAAATACTATAGATGAAGTTAAGAAAGCAATAGGAGACAACAAAATTGCCTGTGCAGGTTTTTGTTCAATAGATCTTGAAGGCGAGACTTGTGCTGAAGTTGTTGAAAAAGAAGTAAAAGCATACGTAAGAGGAAAGAAAGTGGATTCAGAAACAAGGTCTTTCGAGAAATGCCTAGTATGCGGCAATCCTGCTCACGAGACTATCTATATTGCAAGGAGCTATTAAATCTCATTCTCTTTTTTCATTCTTTCTTTATTTTTAAACAGAACAATTACTTCATTTTGAGATAAATAAAGAACTATAGCTAGTGGAAAAACAAAGATTAGTAATAATGAAAATAATATCATTGTGGTTATTCTTGCGACATTAATTTCTAGAATTAATCCAATTCCACTTAACACTCCACATGATCCAATTAAAGTTAATAGCACTCCTAGAATAGTGAACACAATATCACTGAAATCAAGAGAACTAACAAGAAATTCTACTTTCGTAATGCTTAGAATTCCAAGAGCAAGAACTATTCCAGCAATGATGATCGTTATTATGGATATAGCAATCAGATTTTCTTTATGATTAGAACGCTTCTTTTCTTCATTTTTAATTTCTGAATCTTTGGGATTCTTGCGAACATCATAGAAAACATACATTAGCAACATCAGAGGGATGAAAACAAAAATTATTGAAGAAATTGTTACTCCTATATCGTATTCTCCACCTAAAAAACCATCACCTATTGCTAATCCTCCAACTACTATAACAACAATCAAAGAACCAAAATAAATTAGAATATCTCTCATTTTTTGCTTGAAAACAAAAAATAACAAGAATGTAAAAACTATCATGATGAAATAAGTAATAATCTGTAGATCTTTTGTTTGAATACCCAAATCTGCTCCAATATATTGCAGGTCAATTATTGTAGGTTCAATAAAAGAATCAAAAAACTTGACTTTCAGGTTTTTACGAGATAATGTATCGGTTATAGTATGAATAATTCCCCCTGAAACAGCAAGAAAATAAGCATTTTTCCAATCTAGTGTTTTATATCCATCATCGTTTATCCTTAAGATACGTCCTAATCTTACAACTGAGAATCTAGACATATAAGAGTATAAGAATGCCAATAGAACAGACCAGAGTAAGAAAGGCAAAAGATAATGGAAATCCCATTCAAAACTTGTAAAATCCCATTTAAGAAAGAAATAAGCTTGAGCTGAATCAGGACCTAACCAATTACTTAGGACAAAAATCACAGCAACTTTGTAATTGAAATTTTCTCGATTAAATAGATATAATGGTATAATAATACTTAATCCCACGATAAAGTGACCAATAAAAGCCATAGATATTGATTCTTGAAGTTATAAAAAAATGTTTTTTACAAGAGTCGATTGAAACAAGAGAAAAAAGTCAAATATTAAGATGTTATTTGGTAAACATGGATCTTTTGGGAAAGGCTAAAAAACTTCTATCTGCAAACACAATTCTCAAGAAAAATGCAGAAGAGAGTAGAAATGAAGATATAGTTTTTACAGCCCCTAGTCCAGGTATCTATGACCAACAATGGTTTTGGGATAGTTGCTTGCATAGTCTAGTTTGGTTTAAACTTGGAAATAAAGATAGAGCATTTAAGGAGTTAGAGAGTTTATTTATTGGTAAAGGACAGAAAATTCTTTTCCCCCACATGATATTTTGGAATTATAAAAAAACCAATCCTTACTGGTGGATTTTTGATCGATTGTATCCAACAAAAAACTATTCTGAGCTGATTCAACCCCCAATAATCGGTTATCCGCTCTTAAGATTAGTTAAAGAAAATCACAAAAAAGTCAGCAATCTTGTTCAAGCTACCTATCAGTATTATATGCATCTTTTCGAAGTTCGAGATCCTGAAAAATCAGGGTTAATTAGCATAGTTCATCCATGGGAGAGTGGGCTAGATTCTTCCCCTAAATTTGACCTAAACTTAACAGATACGAAACTGCTTCGAATCAAACAATGGAGGAGAATGAGAGGTCTACTAAAGGAGTACAATAAATACCAATGGAATCAAAAGGAGATGGCTAAACATTCTAGCTTCAAGGTTAAATGTGTCTTAACAAATACTTTGTTCTTGGGTGGGATGACTGCTTTCATCAAAGCTCTTAAAATCCTGAATTTAGCAAAAGAAATGCAAAACCTACAGAATCTGAAAAACACTGTGACCAACAGTTTAATTGAAAAATGTTGGAATGATAAGGATGGACTATTCTATGATTTAGATATGAATAACCAAGATAATCCCCAAATCAAAGTCTCCACAATTTCATCTCTTCTCCCATTAATGTTAGATATCCCATTAGATATGAAGGATAGACTCATCGATCATCTTACAAATAAAAATGAATATTGGGCTAAGTATCCTGTACCAACTGTATCTATGACTGAAAAATCATTCAACCCTAAAGATTCTCCTTTACTTTGGAGAGGACCTACTTGGATTAATACTAATTACTTTATCTGGTTAGGTTTGAAGAAACAAGAAGAAATTAAACTTGCTGATGATTTAGCTAAGAAGTCAAAAGAACTTGTAATAAAATCTGGATTTAGAGAATTTTATAATCCAATAACTGGAGAAGGAGCAGGTGCAGAAAACTTTGGTTGGTCAACTTTGGTTGTTCTTATGGAATAAGAATTCTTCATGAATATATCATTCCCAAGACAAGTAACAATTGCCCCAGTACATATGTAAACATTGTGATAACTCGTTCATACTTGAAATCGTTAATGAATTTACCAATACCATTTAAGATATCAGAGATAGCAAAAGCCCAAGCTCCAATATAGAGAAGAACAAAACCTATTACTGTTCCAAACCCTAGTAAGAAAGTTGTACTGATTCCCATCAATGCTATTACAATAATATACGCTGTAACAGCTATTGTCATATCTCCAGTGTGTTTCGTCATTCTAGGATGAGCTATTAGTGCTCCAATTACAAATGGGATAGCCAAAAATACACTCCACCACTGATAATGGTTGAAATTCTGGGCTGTTAGAATAAAGGCAACAATATAGAAAATATGCCCTAGTAGAAATGAGATTAGACCTATCTTTAACCAGAATTTTTTCTTCTCTGGATCAGGAATCATTAGAAAGACATCTCCAAGAAAACCACCAATAAGTGCAACTACAATCCACCAATTTATTGAAGGGTTTGCAATAACATAGAATACTATCAAAATTGGTATCAATAGAGGTTTTGTGATATAACGGATTAATATAGAACGTTCTTTTCCTCTTTCGGAGAAATATTCTCCAAGTAAATGGATCATAGAGATTAAACAAAAAACTGTAAGAAGAACTATTCTAACAACATTCACTAGAGGTCGTGATATGCAAAAAAAGTAATTTAAAAGATTTTACTTTTAAACGTGGTAAAATCTCTAATCCTTCTTAGGTGTTAAATCAATAAGCTCGTATTCTCGAGATCCTAATCCTTGAGCATGAGCACTTGACAGTTGGGATTCAGTAATAATTGGTCTAGATTCTTCATCTACCCAAATACTGAACAAACCTAGTTTTTCCGCTCCTGCTTCCATTGCTTCAGGTATTGGATCTATTGTTGCCATTGGCGCTTTAATTCCAGTTTCTGCAGGTGATTTTGGCATTCCTGGAGATTGAGTGACTAAATCAACACATGCTTGGTCAATCGCTATTGGATCCTCAGAATAAAAGATTCCTAAATCAGGTACAAGAAGATTCCCACCAGCTGTTGCACAATCGCAATGACTAGTAATATCGATTGCGATGTTTATGTATCTAAGTCTATCTTCACCAACACCTTTTACAACTCCTGCGGCATTATCCATCATCCGTTCAACTTGCTCTACACTAGGAACACGTTTCTTTCTAGCAAAAACTTGTCTCTCTTCCATTTCCTCGGGTTTAATACCATAATGACATTTAGCAAAACACATCAAACAAGCTATACAGTTATCTGCATCATGAACAATTTTATTGTTTTCATCAAGAGAAAGACATTGTGTAGGACATATGCGGATACATTTACCACAAGCGGTACAATTATCAGGATTCTTGACATGAATATTGTGCCCACCACCAAAATGAGCTCCTCCTTTTCCTTCTTTACCAACACAACCAATTCCCAGCTGTTTCAATGCACCTCCGAATCCAGCACCATCATGCCCTTTGAATCGAGAGAGAATTATTGTCTTATCAGCTATTTTCAGTCCCATTGCAACAGCTACATCTTGGATATATTTACCGTTCTCATTTTTTACTTTGAATACTTCAGTCCCAATCACTCCATCATCCATTATAACTGGAGCATTCATAGAACCAGTATTTATACCATGTTGGTTTCCCAAGTTAAGAAATCCGGGTCCATTAGACATTGTTAACTCTTTATTGGCTTCATCCCAACCCAATCCTACACCTTCACAGACCCATGGAATTCCGCCTGCTTCTCTAACCAGATCAACTACTTTTCTAATATACATTGGTCTTAAATGACGAGTCTGATTCCTACTTCCAAAATGAGTCTTTATAATAACAATTTCATTTGGTTTTATCCATTCACTTAAACCAACATTTTCATCATTCCATAATGACTCTAGACGATCAATTAATGAATCGTCACGAAAAATATTTTCTGTACTTACCATGAATACTTTAGATTTACTCATGAAGATTTCTTAAATTTGTTATTTATTAATTTATTCCGGAAGGAAAATACCTACCTTACAAACTTCATCTCCTTGCATGACTGTCTCTAAAACTTCAACTCTAACAGATTTCTGAAGAATTTCTTCCCAAATTCCTCTATAGAAACCAGCTCCACAAAGACAGTAGTGCTCAGGCAGTGATTTATTTGGGTCAACGAGAGAATCTCTAACTCTTGGACAATGACAAAATAGCGCTCTTCTTTTGTCAGGGTCAGTTTCTTCAAACCACTCTTTTACAAATGCGCTTTTAGGAATTTTAGTAGCGATAATTTTATTACCTTCCAGTTTTCCTGCCATACCCATATTTCGTTCAATTATCGCTTTAACATATTTTTCTTCCAATTTCAAGGTTTCAGTTAGAAATGTTTCGAACTGATTTTGCATTTTACTATGAACTAATTCTAGATCTTGTGTTTCAGCATAAAGTTGTTTGAATTCTTGTAGATTTGATCTTGGATATTGACAAGAACAACCAGTCATGATTTCGTATTTCTGTTCTTCATCAACAAGATTATCTAGCTTTTCCATAGCTCCTTTTGACCAGTCTAAGACATCATCTCTTGTTGTATCAGAAGAGATATTTTCGCTACCTTCTAGAACTTTCTTCTTAACTTCTTCTCCTGCTATGTCGTCTAAACACATAGAGAATACCCTTAGCCAGTATTTGTCGAAGTCAAAATCATCAGACATTGTTACCAAATTGCTGATTGTTGAAGAGCTTATAATCTTATCTCTAACTGAATAGGCACATACAAATTAGATAGAGGTTGAAATTTTTCTGGTAAACCTTATTAATTCTCAACTATTCATTTACTCATGCCAACTTTACTCCAACTTTATTCCTTACTTGAAGAGGAAAGATCAGGAATTCTTGAAAGATTTACTAAAGTAGATTTAAAACACTTTCATTTTACAGAAACCAAGAAAACTTGGAGCTCTGAACAGTTATTTCGACACATTCTCATGAGCAATTACTGGCTATTAGAAAATTTGCCAGGAGGAGAAAAACTTGAAGCTCCGAATATTGCTATTAGTACAGGTCAGGAAAGCAATAATAAAGTGAGTATAGATGAACTACGAGATTCATTCATCCTTGTTTCAGATATTATCAAACAACGTCTTTCTTTCTTGGGAAGACAAGAAGAAGCAGAAATAGTGGACAGTTTTAGAGGAAAGAAAACTCGTCATGCTGTTATAGTAGGTTTCATATTTCATGAACTCAGACATCTTGGGCAGATAATCTGGCTTTTCAAGAGATCCACTAGATGGACTGATAAGGAGATTTATTTAGCATAAAATCTTCATTTATTTCCAACAACTTATGAGAAATATCCTGATGTAGAATATATTGCAACAGGAAATATGAATACAAATGCACCTATGCAATCAAATAAAACAAGAATGAGTTTCAAGCATTTCAATCAAGAAATTTCTATAAATTTAACTTACTTAAGGTTAAGGAAATTCTTAAGTTATAGCTGTATTCCAAGCACAACATTTTTCTTCTTAAAACCCCTATTGTTATATTATGAAAAATATTGATGTCTGTCTAACCTTTGATCTTGATGCTGAAAGCGCTCAAATCCGAAGAGGAGATGAACCTGTCAAGGTCTCTAAAGGTCAATTTGCGATTCAAAGAGGAGTTCCTCGTATTTTAGAACTTCTAAAGAAGTACGATATAAAGGGAACTTTCTTTGTATGTGGTTGGGTCGTTGAAAAATATCCTGAAACTGTTGCTTCCATAAGAGATGAAGGTCATGAAATTGGAGCACATGGTTATTTACATGAAGAATTAGATAAAATTGAATTCAGTGAAGAGACTGTTGTTCACGAACATACAGATAAGCTGTTTGAGGACCTAGATATCAGTATCAAAGGGTTCAGAGCCCCCTATTGGAAAATGTCTAAAAATACTCTAACAATCATTGCAGAAATGGGGTATCGATATGATTCCTCTTTCATGGATGAAGATAGACCATATATCTATTCTGTCCCTGAGTCCCCTAGAAATCTTGTTGAATTCCCAATCGAATGGTTCATGGATGATTGGATTCTTTTTGAAACTCATCAAAAATCACCAACAGAAGTCTTTGATATTTGGAAATCACAGTTTGATGCATTATTAGAGATGGAAGACCTAAAAGATGGTAAGAAAATCTATACTCTTACCTGTCATCCAAGTTGCATAGGTCATGCTTATCGAATAACAGTTCTGGATAGACTAATACGCTATATGAAATCTAAACAGGCACGTTTTAACAAAATGTATGACTTAGCAGTAGACTACTTACTGTAATTTCTGGTAGATTCTCATCGAAGAAACAGAAACCGTGTAATGCAAATTTAAAATCAGTATGAATAGTTTAAATTAGAATAAAATATTTTTACTCATTTTTTTTGTAATTTTACTGAAAATGTAAGGCGAATTTAAATGTATTTAATTCTTCTGACACTGTATTTAAAATAAAGCGGAAAAATGTTATAAGGGCACATTTAGACGTTTATTTTACAATCTGTGAAGGTTTGAAAATGAACGAAAAATACACAATACATAATATGAAATTTGAACACCATTTGTTGGAAGGATCACATTATGAGATAGGTAAGAAACAAGGCGAGATTATTAAGAAAAATAAAGCTGCTGTGAAGATGTATACATCTGGAAAATTCAATGTTGAAAAGTCAAAATTCTCTAGTTTTAACAAAGTTTATGAATTCTATGATGAACTGTGCCCTGGTTTGAGTGAAGAAGCTCAAGGTTTTGCAGAAGAATTGGAAACAGAGCTCAATAAACTCTTCTTCTATGATTTTCCAAATTCAATTCAACAATGTAGTCAATTCACTCTTCTCCCACCTTTAACTAAAAATAATGAAGTATTAGTAGGTAGAAGTTATGAATGGAATCATAATGATGAAGACCTACAACTCAGAACTACTCAGGTAAAAGGAAAGTATAAACACATCGGTTTTTCAGGTATGGTTTATGGTCGTTACGATGGATTGAATGATCAAGGGTTATGTGTAACTAACTCAGCTGGTGGTGCATGGAATGCTAAAATGGAAACTAAATCGATAAATTGGTCTTTAGTCACACGTGTTTTACTAGATAATTGTAAGAATGTTGCAGAAGCATCAAAACTATTAGAGAAAATACCGACTGAAGGATCAACAACTTTCATTCTCTCTGATAAATCTGGTAAAGCTGCTTTGATGGAAGGTTTTGATGGTTGTTTCATAATAGAAAAATATGATAATACAAGTGAAAAAGAATATGTTATAGCAACTAATCATTATAATCTTTCTAAGAATCTAGAATATAACAAATTCAACAACCCTTGGCTTCTTCCAAATTCTCAGAAGAGATACGAAACTATTGAATCTTTTATTCAAGAGGTAAAAGATAATATTACACAGAAAGATGTAAGAGAGTTTCTAAGCAAGGAATTTCCCAAAGGTTTATGTTGTCATTGGTACACAGATTTCTTTGGAACTTTGTGGTCTATAAGCTTCAATGTTTCGAAAAAATGTGTTGAAGTTTGTTTTGGTCCTCCAACCCATAATGACTGGTATAGTTTTTCTCTAAGTGATCCAATCGAAAGAAAGGAATACGAAGTAATTTTTCCTGATAAAAGGATTGCAATGTGAACTGTAATCTCCCTTCTTTTTCTCACTCATTTTATATATAATAGAATGTAAATTTCTATTTGTGAATTCTGAAAAAGACAATGAATTTGGCATAGATAATAGAGATCCTAGACTAGCTTATAAAAGAGCTTTATATCATGGATGTGGATATTCTTCTTCCGCTAACTGTAGAGCTAATTGATGTTTAGGTTCATATTCGTATCCAACTGTTCATTTTTTGCTGTTACTTCTAAGGTTTATCAGTTATATCTTTAATTTTAACTTCCTTGAAATTATTTCTGATAGAACGAACAACCGCAAGCCCTATTTGCAGGATATATCTGGCTTCTTTAGGTGTCAAGTCTATATCTCTATCTTCTCGAATTCCTTCTATAAACTCTCTTGAGCAATTAATAAAGGAAGAATCCCAAGTAGTGTCCAAATCTATTTTAGAATGCCATTTTCCAGTTTCATCCACCCAGTGAACTCCAGCTTGACCAGGAGCACTAGCTCCGCAACTTTCAAAGAAACTACCTGTACATCCAGGGATGAAGATTGCTCCTTTCTCACCAATAATTTCCACATATTCATCGCAAGCATAAAAATCTGATTCCATTGGTAGAAATTTGTGTAAGCTCACATTCCAGGTTCCATAATGAGCTTTATTTTTACACGAGTATATAACAACAGAAGGAGTATCATGTCTTACGACACCTTGAATTTTGAATTCTCCTGTCCAGACTAGAACTGAGTCTATTGGTTCGCCTAGAAATTGAGCAATGATGCTATGTTTATGATAGCCATCATCAAAAAGTTGTGGAGATTTATAATTTCCTTTTTCACTAAATCTCCATTTCCATGAGGTTAAAGGGACTTTCCACCCAGAAAGAGCACTTAACCCATTCCACATTCTACAATCTACTCTCTCAGTCTTACCTATTATTCCTTTATTTATCAAATCCATTGCATACTGGTAAGGAGAGTAAAATCTAAAATTTTCAAAAACTCTGAATTTCATCTTATTCTTTTTCGTTGCTTCTATCATTTTATCCATTTCAGATAAAGTCATTGCTGGTACTTTCTGCAAAGAGATGTGTTTCCCTGCTTTTGCAGCTTTAATTGTTTGTTCTGCATGAAGATGATGAGGTGTTAAAATCTCGACTGCATCAATTTCCTCATTTGAGAGTAAATCTTCATAGTTGGTATAGACATGTTCCACATTGAATTCTTTTGCTACTTCTTGTGCCCTTTTCTTATTCTTATCACATACAGCAATTAATTCAGCATCTAATTCGTTTTCAGGTTTGTAAGCTGAAAGATGCAGAGAGCTAATTCTCCCTAAACCGATTATGCCTACTTGGATTTTATCAACCATACTATTCTTTTGAAAAGTTCAATTGGGATATTAAAATATGATGGAAAAAAATGAGAGATTGGGTTATAAAGTACCCAGATACAGAAACCATTGTACTACTTTTTCATTAAAGAAACTTATCAGACCAGATATAGTTCCCAAAGCTGAATAAACAAACAAAGCATAGTATTGCCATCTTGAGATATTTATACCAAAAATAGCTTCCAGTTTTCTCTTATAGATTTTTACTGGAATGTTAACAGATTTGATAACCTTGTATTCTTGTTCAAATTCGATCCTCAGATTACTAATTAGATCTTTAGACCATTTTGTTGGAGTTAAAAAGAACTCAACTACTATCTCTTCTTCTTCGGAATCAAAGAATACTGTTCTTTGTCCTGGAGTAACAACTGCAACATTACCGATAGCTATTGGTCTCACTATTAATGTTCCTTCCTTAAGACCAACTATTCTTGTAGTTGCCTCAGTAACTTTTTCTCCAAGTTTAGTAACATTAAGTGAGAAATATTCAGCTTCTTTCTTATCAAGTTCAAGTTCTTTTATTGTGAGATCCTCACTAAATTCCTCTGCTTTGATAAGAGTTATTTTGAGTCTGAATACTTCGTCTAAACACATATTTTTTGGTAAACGAATGGACAAATCGCGTGAATGACCTTCTTCTATAGTCTCAGATACATCAATGATTTCAGCTTCTTCAGCCATTTCAGGTTCATCATCAAAGTCCTTTAATGATTCTTCAAGCTCTTCTGATGCTTCTTCCATTTTAGGTGCAAACCCAGTTCCAGGTGCAGGTCCAGTCAGAGCATCTTCATAATATCTATCTGATTCTTCATCAGCCACTATATCTCTTTCTACAGGTTCTGATGATTCTATCCTACTAGGTTTAGCACGTTTTGCTTTCATCTTACTTTTCGCTGCTTTTTTACTATCATAAACAACTTCGACTTCATCTTTTGGTTCGGATGAAGGGGCTGGTATTCCTTCCAATGCCTTTCTCCTAACTGGTCCTCTAGGTACCAAAGTTTTTCTATCTCTAATCTTAAAGAGTCTATCACCAAAGTCTATTTTTCGTGCAGTTAAAGCAACAATTAAAGTAAATAATGCAGTTCCTACAAGAACTGCACCTATGGTATAAAATAGTGCATCATAAGCCATGAAATACAAATGTAGTATTCGTTAAATAAACATTATGGAGAACTGGTTCCAAATCAATGTTACATATAATAAAGTGTAATACGTTTTACTCGAGTAGTACATGTCTTTTTAATAGTTAACATGCTTCAAAAAATGGGGTATTCATGGCGAGGAAAATGTGCTTTGAGGGTGAGACAGTTTTTGTAAATAAGTATGGTACTAGATACCGAAGATGTGAAAAAACAGACTGTATCTGGAATGCTGATTGTAATGAATTATCTACTGGGGGGATAATGTCAGGGAAGATACATGTACCTAGATTTAAGATAAGAGTGTGCAATTGCTCTGCAGAAAATCCTATAGCAATTCTAGAAGCTCTAAAGGTTAGTTGTTATCCAATTGAGGAACGAATTAATGGTGACCATACTAATCTCGAATTTATTAGAAATCTAAGAGAGCAACAAATACAATAACTGTTGAAAGCTTAAATATTCGTCCTACAAACTAATCTTGCGATGATGAAAAGAAAGTTACTTAGAATCACTTTTATCAGCTTAGCTAGTCTAATTGTAATTGCGCTTACATTAGAAGCAGTTGCTATGATATATTATCCAGGGGGGAATCATGTAACAGGTGATACAGAAGGATTTGATTTTGTCTATAATACATTGACAGATCTAGGGAGGGATCCTACTCCAAGTGGTAAACCCAATCCAATCTCACAACCATTATACCGCACTGCTATCTATGTTATGTCGTTTTTTCAATTGTTTATCATTCAATTATCTGGAAGTATTTTACCAAAGATAAACTGACTAAATATCTAAGTATTTTTGGATCTTTTTTTGGTATAGCTCAAGCTGGACTATATCTTGGAGTTCTCTATGTTGAACAACATCCTGCTCATAATCACCTCATTGAAGCAGCGGCAGGTTCATTGATAGCAGCTGTTTTGCTGTACACTATCGCATTTTTCAGGAACAAGGATTTCCCCAAAATCAATAAATGGACTTACCTATCAATGTTCAGTATTGCAATAATTTATGCTATAGTTATTTTCATAGGATTTCTTATAGATAATTCTGGGGGATCAAATACTATTTTCATTACTAGTCAAAGAATTGGTCATACATTGTTTAATTGGTGTTTAAAGATTGCATTTGTTATACAATCAATAGCGATTTTCTATTACTTGAAGTTGGATGAAGGAAAAGTAGAAGTAAGTAAGTAATTGAAGCTTTTATTCAGAAGTGATTTCTATTGTCTGAAAATATTCATAATAAAATTGAACCAATCAAGAAACCAGATTTATATGACAAAGTAAACTGGATCTTATTCGAAATCTTGAATATTGAAAAATAATGAAGAAAAATAGAAACTTTAGAATGCTTGGGCGATGAAAATTCAGTTATAAATCAAAACTGAAGTACATCATAATCTATAAGCTTTCATCTGTTTCATTATTGTGAACCATTGTTTCAAGCTTATCAATAATCCAATGATTAGTCCTACTAATCCATTTATTGCAGCAAGTAACATATCATACCATAATAGTATGAATGTTAAAAGACTCATCACAACTAAAAAACTGATTTGATAGGTAGAGATTGGGACAAAGTATCCTTTAAACAGATTTGTAGTTAATTTTACTGGAACTTGGAAACTTCGTATTGATAAACCATTAGAAGTTAAAACGTATCTATTTGATGGGAGTTTTTGAACTAACCCAATTTCATCCATTGTTTCTAGATGCCGACTAACTGTGCTTGAACTTTTCATTTTGGTTGCTCTCATTACTTCACGTATTCCTACGCTTCCAGGATTTTTTGATTTTAAGAAAATGAAAATCTTTAGTGTGATTGGATTTGTAAGTATTTGCTCGAATTTGGTTTCTGGTTGCTTATTCATTGAATCACGTTTTCCGAGAGATTTAGTAAAATAGTTCTAAAAACGCATTAGTTGCATTTGTATAATTTGGTAAGAACTCAGGAATATCTGCCTTGTAAAAGATATCATACTTAACCCTACCATCATCAAATTCTGCTTTGGGGTCTATTTCTACACCCCAGCTATTAAAATCACCATGATACGCTATAAAACTTATGAGACGTACTAAAATAGTGTTTTCAAAAGCTTCAACAATAATCAATGTTCCATCTTGATATGCATGTGTTATCATTATAGATATTATAGCGAGGTCAGCAGATTCTCTTAATGCTAATTCTTCACTGTAATTCTCGCTTATATCAACTTGATTTTGTATTGTTTGGAGATCAGCATTTAGGGAAAGATAAAATGGAGATAAAATATCTGGTTGGATTTTGTAAATTGTATCATAATCCTGACTACTATTAAGGTAGTCGTTTATTACCAACAGCCATTCTTCTGTTTCAGTATTATACCAACTATAAATTGAATGAACGGAATGATTGAAATAAGAAACCATCATACCACTACTATCATTGATGTTGGTTTCTATAGAAGTTGCTAATATATACTCTGAACGCTCATTCATCTGTAAAGAAAGAGTTTTTAGTGAGGAGGAATCCCATTCGAAGGGGGGTAAAAACTGATTTTTTTCGGTAGAAGTTATTCCTAAATAAACACCTATTATTAATGAAGTTGTTAGTAAAGCCGTTACTACTCCAAAAATAATGCTTTTATTGATTGGTTTAATTTTCATAATACTCATTTTATCCCATAATTTTATCTTTTATAAACCCCTTTCCAGAACACTTCTGTTCTGCAATAGAACAAATCCTACAGATATTATTTTACTTGTTGGCTTAGTAATTGTTAAAGGAATATTAAGCTAACAATTTTTCTGAAAATAAGAAAAAGAAAGAAAAGAAAAAGAATTTTAGATCTTGTCACCACAGTTGCCACAGAATTTAGCGCCAGTATCATTCTTAGATCCACAGTTGGTGCAAAACTTCATTTTGCCACTCTTTTCATCGTCAGTTGGATCACCACAGCTTGCACAGAATTTAGCTGCTGGAGAAATTTTGTTCTTACATTGGTTACAAGTAATAAAAGCTGCTTCAACATCTCCTTTCTCTTCAATCTTGTTGGCTTGTTTTATTTCGCCTCTTGAGAAAAGATTGTTAATCATAACAGCTCCTGTCAATCCACTACCACCTTCTGGGAGTTTTTCAACTACTTTTGCCATTCCAGCATACTGTTGTACTTGATTTGCAGAAACACCTGAACGCATCCAGAAGAGTCTATCTCTGTATTCAGGTGTAGTATCTAGGCCTCCAAACTTTAAAGTTTTCAATTTTATTCCGAATTCTTTGAGATCAGGTTTTACTTCATCTTCTACGAAATCTGAAGTTTTTCCTAAATTGGACATTAGATCAACTATACTTTTTTCTGATAGTTTGCTAATAACAGATTCCACAATAAATGAGCGAAAGAATTCATTGAATGCAGCTGTTGTATAGATATTTCTGTTTCCTGCTATTTCAAAAACAAATTTCTGTATATCATCTATCTTGTAGTAATAATCGCCAAAGAATTGCAGAGGAGCTAATTCCTGTGTTTGTGATCGCCCTCCGAATTTACCTTGAAAATCAGCCATATTGACAAAGACAACTTGACAGTTAAACGGACTTTTGTCATATCCAACTATTCTGGATAGTAATGTTGTCAAAAATGGAATATTCTTGGTTTTCATCAAGTGTCTTCCACCCTTAAGAACATCATAGACTACTGAATCTTTGATGAATACTGCAACTTGGTTTGGAAGAACATTTACCATATCTCCCCAGTTGATAGTATCACGAGGATGTCTGTACATTATTTCATTTCCTTTTCCAAGTGGCCATTCTAATACTTCTACCATGTTTATACCTCTTTAATATTTTAGAATTATTAACCTCTAATGGTTCTATTCTCAACTATTACTTTTCATACTTTTAAATGTTACATTGAGGGTCAAGTAGTGGATTCTTCAATTTCAAGTTCTCTTCTCTTTGAAATCCAACTTGTAATTATGAAAATCAACCCTAAAATCACATAGAAACTTAAGTATACTATTATCTCTAACCACGTTGGTTTATCTTGATATCCAAACAAAGCTCTTAGGAATTTACCTAATTCACTTGTTTTATCGTTAAGAATAGCACTGCTATCCCACACATACTGTTGGAACCAATGAGTTTCAGATCCAAACCATCCAATTTCTTGAAATTCATGAAAACCGTGAGTTATCATTCCGGCTGCAAAAAGTATCAGCAAGAAACTTGTTATTAAGAAAAACCATTTGAGGTTAATTTTCTTCCCTGAATAGAAAATCAATATTGATATTACAATAGCAACCACTATTCCCAATATTCCCGACCACAATACTACCCAGAAGTTCTCCTCAACAGCTCCAACACCAGCCAAAAAAAGTACAGTCTCGATTCCTTCTCGAAATACAGAAATTAAGGCTAGTGCTAAAAGACCATATTTCTGCTGATTTAATATTGTATTATCTACTTTGGCTTCAATTTTTTCTCTAAGGTTCTTACTTGCTTTTACCATCCAAATAATCATCCATGTCAATAATAATGAAGCAAATATCATTGCAAATCCTTCAAAAATCTCTTCATAACTAGCAAATCCTCCTAGTACAAATTGGAAAATCACAGCAGAGAGAATTGAAAGAAGGACACCAATTCCTGTTCCAATCCATATTTGTTTTCTAAATTTCTTTTCACCTATTTTGGTAACATAAACTAGCAGAATCCCTATGATAAGGGCTGCTTCTATTGCTTCTCGAAGTGTAATTAGAAAACTAACTGTACTGAACATCTTAATTCCCTGCTAAAAGTCATGCAACATTTCGTCAATCATCAAAAAAAGGTTTAGTTTTACCAAAAATCATTCAGCAGATAAATTAGCTCTTAAACATGGGTTTGTAAAACTTGTTTGTAAAAATTTAATAATAGGTACTAATGATTGTTTGATTATCTATGCCAACCAAGAAAACCCTCAGTCGACTGAATCACATTTTCGGTTTCATCTTATATTGTCTCTTTCTTCTTTATTTTGGCTCTTCTATTGCTGCTTTTGTCGTTAACTATGTTAATTTAGGAGCTGGTGGAGTTATCCTAAATCTGCTCGTACTCATTTTCGAACTCTTAGGTCCATTGTATGCCACTTATTTCCTAATTCAGAATATTGATGGTTATCTTGACATAGGAGCTATTGATTACGATATCAAGAAACTAAAAGAACATCCTTCTGTAGATGTGATAGTTCCAGTTCATAATGTCAATCCGAAAATTCTCAATGAAACTCTTGAGGGTTGCAGTAAATTCACTTATCCCAATTTCAATGTCTGGATCGCAGATGATAATTCCTTACCAGAATATCAGGAATCTGCTGAAAAATTAGCCGAGAAGTATAATTTCACCTATTTGCGAGGAAAAGGCAGATCCTACAAAGCAGGCGTTGTTAATCAAACCTTAGTGAAATCAAAAGCGACATATGTTGTAGTTTTTGATTCTGATCAAATACCCGTTCCTGATATTTTAGATAAGTTTGTAGCTATTCTAGAACAATACCCAGAGTATGCTTTCATTCAAGCTAAGTATGAGTTCAGAAGCGTAACTAATTTTCTTCATATTTGGGAGACTATGTCTACTCACCAATTGTTTGTTGCAGAAGGTGGGAAGAGAAGAATAAAATCTGTTGTTTTCTTTGGTACTTCAGCCTGTTTTCGAAAAGAACATCTCTATCCTCTACCTGAAAACAAACTATCTGAAGATTATGATCACTACATTACTATAGCTGCAAAAGGTCACTATGGATATTGGTTAAATGAAGTAGCTGCAAAAGGTTTGTCTACTGAATCTTTTGACCATAAAATGTCTCAGATGTTCAGATGGACAAAAGGACAATTTGGTGCAGTTTTGGATCATAAGAAAGAGCTTATTGTTAGTAAATTACGACTTCGTCAAAGAGTAGATATTTTCATGAATTCAACTGTTGTGGTTGTTTTAACTGCATTTTATTTCATGGGAGCGCTTTTCATTGTGCATTACTTCACAGATATGCCAATGTATCGAGCTCTTGGCATTGATCAACTCGCTCTCATTATTATGCCTGTGATTATAGCTCTAGTTTATTTTGGTGTTTTTGGATTTGTTGGAGCTTATTCAAAGAAATCAAATGACTTCAAATTCAAATGGTGGTATGTTCTTTTCTTTATGTTATATGGGGCTCTAATGGCACCATTCTTGCTCATTCCTCTAGGAAATGGATTTTTAGGAGGAAATAAGATTAAAGCAGGAAAGAAATTTCAATGGAACAAGAAAATCAGAGTGTATCTAATTGCAGTTATTTACACTATTCTTGGAGCAGGTTTTGCTGTAGTAGGTGTGTTATCCTTAGTCGATACTCTAAATCTAGGTATTTTTGAATACTATACTGGAGATAATATGTTTTACATCATGTTCTTCTCAATTGCATTTATGCTAATCTTTGCCCTACCCTTTGTAGCTATATCTAAGAAGATCTTTAAAATTGAAGAATATTATACTAAAGATGAGAGTATCTATTACTAATCATGGATCAAGAGTTGGAGTTATATCTTCAATCAACTCTTCTTCATATGTAGATTCAGGAAGGAATTCTTCTTCTTTCTTATCTATTGTTTCTTTACAGACTGGACATTTAGTATTGAATCTTAACCATGTTTCTAGATGGTCAATGTGAAAGATGTTATTACACAATTGACATTTAGCTATTTTTGTCCCTTTCTCAACCTTACTACTGCAAATCATACATTTTGGTAATAACTCATTACAATTCCAACAATACTCTCTAAGAATTTCGTTAGGTCTATTGCAATTTGGGCATCTTGTTAGTTTTCTATATTGGAAAATACGCTTAGTCTTCTGAGCTGTTTTATAGAGGTACATCCTGGCAGTACTGATGTCTTCTCCAAAATGTTCTCTCCAATCTATGATAGGCTTAACTATAGCAATTCCACATACTAAGGAAGATAATGCGATACGAATCTCGAGATTGAATATTCCCAGATAATGCAAAACAATGAACATAGAAATTCCAAATACAAATAGAATCAAATAATTTCTAATAACAAAGAATTTTATTGCCTTCCCTACTACTTTTATTATCTCTATTGTTTTGGTGTATATCCATATTCCAAATTTCTTCATAATCTGAGGAATCTGTTTTATAGCTCTCCACCATGCTTGGAATAGTGTTGTTATTACTTTGCCAAGGTTAACAAGGATTTCTGCTATTTCTTTTCTGAAATGCCAGACTATGTTTATTAGAATTAATCCTCCACCTATCAAATACCAATATAATGGGTTGATAAACTCTAACACTTTTACAGCTGCAAGAATGATTATTGTTATTCCAGCCACAGACAATAAATTCCATGGAGAAAGGAATAGTTTCCAGCTAATCTTCTTCCAGATTCTTTTCAATGCTTCTTTTAATTTCTTCATCAAAGCAATTAACTTCAAATTAAGATCATATGCTTCAAAAAAGAAACCAAAGATAATCAATATCACACCTGTTGCCATTAAGATATAGAAGATATAATCGCGTTCGAAAGAAGTCACACCTACTGCAAATAGAATAGCTGGAAAAGACACTAAAATGAAGCCTATGTAGGCTGTTATTGCTCCTGTTACAAAGTAATCGATTCCCTTTCTTCTTAATCTACGTAGAATTAAAGCAAAGAATAAAAACAGAACCCCTACTACAAAAATACCTAAGATTATTCTGAAGAACAAATCATCATAAGTTTGATTGAATGCTAATGTTAAAATCAATATACTTATGATACTAAGAACAGAGATAGTGAAACCTATCCATAGTGTTGTTATCACAGGATTTTTCTCAATGGATTCAGGTGTTTTATCTCCTGTATCTATATCTATTGATTTTTCTTCCTTCATTGCTTCCACCTCTCTCGAATTTGTTGAGCTAGCACTTTTGAGCTACCTGTTCGTAATTTCTTCAATTCTCTGCGTAAAAGGATGAAAGCAACAACTGCTACAACTACAAATAATGCACCAAGTGAGATTCTGATTGCAGCACTTATATTCTCAAAAATACCAATGAAATCAAAATTGAAAACTACAAAGAGACCATAAATAAAAGTGAATATCATTACAATCAGCAATATTAAACGAATACCATTTTGATATATGTAAACTGACCCAGTCTTTATTGTAAGCCAGATAGTAACTAAAATCTTATGCAATGTTTTAGGAATACTAACCAAAAATTCCCACAGTTTCTTTGGATGATATATGAAATGTGCAAAAAGTACAAATGTTCCTCCTATAGATACAAGAAGAATGAAGGTTATAAAATAGTCAAGGACAAAATGAATAATAACACCTGCAAGAGCTGCTAAGAATCCTAGTACCCTTGAAATAATCACTCTATTTTCAAAGATGAAAACAAAGATAGCCTTGAAGAATTCATATATCTTTTTCAATACAATTTTTCTACTTAATATTTCACTAACAAGAACAACTGTTATTCCTATCCAGGCTAAATACGAGAAATCTTCTAGAATGAAACTATAAACTATAAGAGTAATACCTCCTGTTGCTCCTATTAACCTTAGAATTTCTTTGGAAATCGTCCACCAATGTTCTTTTAAGAATTTAGCAATATCTACTAGACCATTCCATAAAGCTTTGAAGAAGTCTGCAATTAAATTGACAAAACGAATGAAAGGATCATAGAAGATATTTATCCCTATAAACTTGATAGATTTCCAAACTAGTTTATAGTGATGAGCAGGGATGTAACAACAACTAATGAAAAGTAGGATAATATACCACCATTCAGAATTCCATGTAATAGATAGATAGATAATTGCTGCAATAGCAACTAGGTCTAATAAATATAGGACTACCTTGAACCAGTTTTTTATCAAGAATTTAGTTACTGCTACAAGCTTTTCCCATAAGAAGCGGAATGGTTTTGTCAACCACACTAATAAATCCCAGAATGCCAGTGCAATGTTTTTCATAACAGAATAGATTTTCTTTAACACTGCTTTTCTTGTTATAATTTCTACTAGTAAGATAATTGCTATGCCTATGTAAATACAGTAATAATAAATTTGTTTGATTACTCCTAAGTAGATTAGATAAATCCCTCCTCCTACAAAAATTAATCTTATAATTTCATTGATAATTCTAGCATAATAAGGTTTGAGTATTTCTTCCCAGATATAAGTGCAAAACTTCGAAATTCCATTTCCAAGCCAGACTAAGACAGCTTTTCTAGTAAATATTAATGAAATTAGAATAAGTGCAACTCCAATTCCAATGAAATAGGAAAACTGATCAAAAACATAACCATGATAGATAAGATAAACTCCTCCAGCAGCTCCAACAAGCCTTAAGAATTCTTTAAAGATAGGCCACCATTTTTCAAGAATAGTTTTCATAAAAGAAATTAGCTTATCCCAGAAGAAAGATGCAATTGAGGAAAGTAGATCCCATAACATTGTTAGAATGGTTTTTCTTGTGAATAATAGACTAACAACTATAGCTATTATTCCTAATCCTATCAAAAACCTATATTCCACCAATGTTGCACCGAAATAAATCATCACTCCCCCTCCTGCAGCACCCATCAACCTCAAAATCTCTTTGAGAATTGACAACCAGTGTTTCAAGACTAAATTGACAAAACTAACTATCGCATTCCAAATTGATGTGCAAACTTGTTTAATGAATTCTCCTACCTTTTTGAAAAATTCATAAATTATATCAATAACTATGAATTTTATCGCTTTCCAGATTCTTTTGTGGTGATGGACTAAAGGGTAAACACAACTCACTGAAAGAACAGTTATCTTCCACCAATCTGTGCTCCAGAAAATTGCCACATAGATTATACCTGCAAGAGAAGCTAAATCTAGTGTATAGAGAATAATGTTTAACCAATTTTTTCTAACCCATTTAGCAAATTTTGCAGTTAATTTCCAGAGATATTTAATAGGTTGCACAAATAGTTTCCAGATAAACTGATCTAGAAATGTAAGTTCAACAAATATCCCGAATACAACAGATCCAATCCCCCAATACACAAAGAAATCATATCCAAGAAAGTCAAGATCTAAGCTTTCAATAAATGAGAGCTGTTTGCTGGTTGAAAGAAGAATCAGAAGGAAACCAATTACTACAAAGAATATACCTGCTTGTATTTTTTTGTTCACAGTCAGGTTATATCTCAGCATTTGAACTGTTAGATAAAAGACAATGACTATTGAACTTACAATTAGAAAGATAAATAGTATATTGTTAAGAAGTGTGATCTCTTCAATTACTAAAGACAAAACAAAAACTGCGATTATAATCAATACAAATGTGTAATAGAAAATAGTTGATAACACACTGTGAATTTTTTTTCCTTTTTCTACTTCCATCCAGTAAGTTTAGCCAAGCAAATATTTAAACATTCAGAAAATGTATTTTTTTACAGATAATATAATAAAGCGTTGCAAGTCTCACAAGTTTAATATTTTAGAATAATTATTTACTTAATTGAGTGAGTATATATCTAAGCAAAAGAGTTTCATTCTACCTACCAAGGAAATTAGTGCAACAGGTGCGAAATATAGGATTACAAAGCCTTCAAAGAAAAAATGGGTATTAAATATTGCTATTTTTATTGCTTTTTATGCAATTTGGTATGTTGCAATCAGATATACAAATTGGGACGTTAAACCTACTCCAAAAGATATCAGAACCTTAGTCATTTCACTAGTTATTATCTCAATTGTATCCCCTGTCTTATCAGTATTTCTTTGGAATTGGATAGGACGATGGGTAGCGAAGAAACTTGTTTTTCAGACTTTAAAGATTAAACATGATCAGGCATCTGAAATTAAGGAAATGCTTGGGGAACTAAGAAAGGAGACTAAATACAAGAAATTCAAATTCTTTAGAGTTCTTTTTACTACACTATTGAACATCGATATTAGTCCTGATACGCAATATTTCCTTGAAGAAGAAGCAATTAATAGCGATGTTTCTAGTATTCGCGTTTTTCTGAAAACTAGGATGTATGATCTTCTAACTTCCAGTTTCAGTATTAGTATTCTTATTGCAATGATAATTCAAATCAGCCAACCAAGTTCCTACTTTCTAGGTTTTATGATTGGTGCGTTTGTAGTCCTTTGTTCTCCAATATTTACTTCTTGGATAACACCTATGGTTTGGGCAATAGAAGATACTAGAATCAAGTATATCAACAAAAATAATGAAGTTTATCAGTTATCAGAAAGAATGAGAAGGAGTATTCTGAGCAGGTTTTTCAGCCTATCAGCTTTCGTTACAGGGATAATCTTCTTTACTGATTTATTTGAATCTATTTTTGGTACTAATCCGATTACAATTAAAGAATCTATTTTGCTTTTCCTTATTGCACTTGGAATAATGTTATTAGTGTTAATTCTTCTTTCTGGTACATCGTTTCTTGTTGGAACTCTTTATCTTACTTTGTATCATGAAAGGAATGTTAATGAATTAAGAGACAATTTAAGTCACTTTCTTAAGTTTGCTCAAAGTAATGCAATCTATTCCAAATACTATGATGAATAGAAAGAGGAATCTAAGGTAAAGGATGGTGATAGTGTTTATCAACATCCACATACTTCTTTCCATTAAAAACCAAATATTCTGCATGTACATCATGTAACTCATCATATTTCTGATACCAAGGAGATGTACTAAGTAGCGACCATTTTTCTGCTAACTCAGGTTTAATTTGAATTTCTTCATTATTTTCATTAGCTATCTTAATTGATTCAGCTAATGCAAGAGAACTAGATAATATTACAGAAGTTGGAGTTCTTCGTATTGAAGAGTGGTTCCACAATTTTGTTTTGGTAACGATGATATCAATAATTTCTTCTGGAAAAATATCTGAAGCTATGTTTGATTTTTCTATTAGTTTTTCTACTAATTCTTTTAACTGTGATTCATTGAATGGGAACTCTTTAGAGATATCATAAACATCGAAACTGTCATCAATAAAGGGAGAAATTTCCTTTCCTCCAGAAATAATAAGTAAGTTTATTTCATCCCCAGGATACTTTACGCTTAATTTTTCTTTTAACTGACGAATATTTACTTCTATTTCATCTAAAAATAAAATAAATCTACTTCCTGGAGATTTTTCAATTACCCATTCAGTAACTCTTTCTGCGGAATTTTCTGGATTGAATTCTATCTCCTTATATTTTCCATCTTCTCCTTTCCAAAATTCAGTTCTATAAATCAATGGAAGAGATAATTCTTTACATTTTTTTATTAGAGAATAGATGATTTGTGTCTTACCAGACCCCCCATAACGACCATAAATATGAGCATTCTTTTCAGGTTGGATCCTATCTTTCATTTTTAGGAATTGATCATCCAGAATCTGCACTAGAGAATGATTGATTGTGAAATCATATCTCATCCAACAACAATCAGGATTAATGAGAGGTACATACTGATCTGATTGATTGAATAACTCTAGAGCTTCTTCTCTAGTAAAGTTAGCATTAATCTTTAGTATTTCTTCTTCATTATGAGGAAAAGGGATAGTAGGGATAATATTTGTACCATGTAGAAGTTTTCTTGTATTCTTTAAATTAATTTGATCTTCGGGCAAAAGACAGTGATTATTCATTATATTGATGTGCCAGAGATTATTGACAGTACGAATATAGCTTCTTGAGAAAGAATTTGCTAATCTTACTCCTTCTTCCCAGCCATGTTCATCCTGTATTTTATCATAAATAAGATCAACAAGTATTAGGTTTTCTAAGCTGTAATCAGCTTCAGAGATTATTATAACTAATCCTTTACAGTTCTCTAGAATTTTATCGAAGAGTGCTATTTCTTTTTGAAATTCATAAACTGATATAATTTCAGGAAAAATTACCTGTAGCATATCAATAAATGAATTGAGCACATCTTCTCGCTGACTCATCATTGAATACTTAGATATTCTCTATTATATTTCTTATCTCCATAAAGAATCTACTAAAATTAGCATGTCCCTGGTCTTCTTTATAGAGAGATTTTAGATCCGGTGTATGAATTCCTTTTATTTTAAATGCTTTTTCTATACAGAATAACATCAATTCTCTACTGTTCTCAACCACTCCCATAACACTTGAGAGTGAAATATTTCGTTGTCTACAACTTGCTACTTCTACAACAAAATCACCTAACTTATTGAGATATTCGTTTGAAAACCAATATGCACCTTTCATTCTACCAATTACATCATTATTCTGTATTGAATATAAAACCCTTGAGAAGTAAAGTATCCAGTTAGTAGCGTGATCATAATTGGGAGATTGACTATGTTGGAAGGGATAGATTTTGGCTATTTCTTCAATGTTGGGTACTTCTGCTAGAAATTGTTGCCAGAAACACTCTAATGGAGGAATTGGAAAATGACTTCGTAGATCTTCCCCATACAAAACTTCTCCTTTCTTCATAATCATGAAATCATCAGTTTGAGAAAGAGGATACTGATTAATTATCTCTTGTTTAAGATCTCTTACTATCATACCCTCTAAATCTTGATGAATAATCCTCGGATTCTCCAGCATTGTGTAAGGAACAAAATAAGCTCGAAGTAACTTAGAAAAATCTTCATTCATAGCTGCAAGCTTATCTATAATCGAATCAAGCTCGTTAAAATCCTTTTCCCATAGACCTTTTTCTAGGATTATTATAACATTGATTTTACTGTATCTTTTGGAAAAATCGTCCAGAACGACATCGCCATAAAGTATGAAAGATCTTGTAGCTAAAGACGTAGCAGTGAATTCTACGAAAGTTTTTAGAAATCTAGGTAGCTCTGGATATCTATCGTAGGTAACTTTCATAGGTTAGAGATGTAACTGTAATATTATTAGCTTTTCGAAAGTATTAATGGAAAAAGAAAAAGGAAAGAAAAAAGAGTTTATTGATCTACAAAGAAAATTTGCCATACACCTAATTCTTGAATAAAGAACCTTATTTCGAAATCAGCTTTATCTGTTCGATCAAAGTAGTCAAATAGAATTGTCAGTTTATGGATTGAACCTCCGCTTAAAACTGCTCCTGTACCACCATTTACGGGCAATACACTTTCTTGAGCATAAGGTTGTCCTGCTGAAGATAACCATATTGTACCATCTGTGTTATCTCTCATTTCATAGATATAATCTGCTCTGTTATCTGGTTCCCAATCAATATAGATTTGGGTTATTGTGATATCGTCTGGTAAGTTATTTGTAAGGAAAAAACTGAATGTACTTCGAGAGAAGAATCCTCTTACACCAACTGCTCCAGATAATGTAAGCTTTGGATTAGCTACTGAGAGTATATGAGTAACAGTTTTTACATTTTTTGCATCAGAATCATCATATACAAAAGTTACCATTGCATAATCATCATCTGGGAGTAGATAACTATTGAAATCTAATTCCCAAGTTCTATCTATGGTATTATAGTTCGCTAGTCCTTCTACAACATTCTGGTACAAATAGTAGAAAGATGTTGTTAGACTGAAGAAGTAAATATCGAAATTTGTTGTATCAATTCCTGTTGGATCAGCAGCATAAACTTCAATGTTCATTATACCCTCTATACCATAGGTTTCATTCACAGGAGAGAGAATTTCAGATGTTGGGGCAAGAATATCAACTAATGAGAATGATTTACCAGAACTATTCAAATTACCTACTGCATCTTTTACATAAAGAGTAAGTGTAAAGTCGTCCTCTGCTATTGTAGCTGTTTGGGTTCCTAGAAGAACAAAGGCTGTTATAGTATCATCTAAAGCAGTAAAAACTGAATCTGAACCATAACTATCACCCGATAAAACAAGTGTCTGATTTATTACAGGAGCTCCTCCAAGTTCATCCCATACCCATGTTGCGTTTAAGGATTCTCCTTGATTGATACTTGTTGAACTCACACTTAAAGTGACACCTATAGCTTTGTTATCAATATTGAAGATGTTTGTTGAAACAGCTGACTGGTTTAATGAGTCATCAATTGAAAAAATCATTTCATATCCAATATCATCAGCATAACTTTCAGAATTAATATTACTAGCAACTGGTTGGTCGTTTAAAGCAATAATTTGACCAGGTAGAAAGAAATCATAAGTAACTGCTGATGGTAAATATCCTCCTGACACCAATACTTGAGGATCAATAATACCATTTACCCAACTACCGTTTACAGGATTCAAAACTGTCATTTCTAATGGGTAAATAACACTAATATGATTCAAGTTTTCAGGTGCAATTGAACTAAGACCATCACTGTATGTAAGCAAAATCTTGAAAGTATTATCGCCTACTGCGATATATTCAGATGGATCAAAAGAAATAGCTATATCCATCCTTGCTGTGACATCAAGCGTTAAGGGAAGTTTTTCAACTATCAGCTCTGCATTATCAATTACTGTTCTTTCTGGTAAAGCATCATTATCTATTGTTAATGTAATATTCGAAATTTTTGAACTTGCTGATCCCGTATTCTGTAAAGTTATATACACTAGATCAGAAACATCGTCACCATCACTGTCAAACCATTGTGTAGTTACAAAATTCACGCTCGCGCTCCCCTTCAATAATGGTACAACAATAAAATAGACCATTGCGCTTGCAGCAACTACTAAACTTATTAAAAGAACGGTTGCAATAACTGGTGAAACGGCTCTTTTCATCTTTCTTAATCTTTTCATCATATAATTACCTCTAAACGGTTATTATAGATATTACAAATTTTAAGGTAATAAATCTTATTGCTGTACTAGTATCATTCTATAGTTAAATCGAATAACTTATAACATTAGTTTGAACCCGTGAAATTAGGGAAATGACACAAGAGAAGAAAATTTCTGTAAAGAAACCCGCATATCTACAGAATGACATACTTGCAGATGAAATTAGAGAGATGATGAAAAGCAAAAACAAGCTCTTCTTCAATATTATGGGTTCTATTGGTGCTGGTAAAACATTTTTATTAGAAAGAATTGCAGAAAAACTTTCACCTTATTTTAGAATATTTGTCATAAACGGTGATATTGCTACAACAATTGATGCAGATAGAATTGCAAAAAAGGGGGTAGATACTGTTCAAATAAACACTGGAGGAGGATGTCATCTCAATGCAAAACTCATCAAAAATGAGTTAGATAAAATAAATGTTGATGATTATGATATTTTCTTTACTGAAAATGTTGGGAACTTAATCTGTCCTGCTGCATGGGATGTTGGTGCTCAGAAAAATATTGTTGTTGTCAGTATTACTGAAGGGGAGTATGTTATTAAGAAACACCCCATTATTTTCAAGGGAGCTCAGATAGCTGTCATTAACAAATGTGACCTAGATGGTTTAGGCTTTGATTCTCAAGTTTTGGTTGAAGACGCAAAGAAAATCAAATCTAACATGGATGTTTTGTGTACAAGTGCAAAACAAATAACTGGTATTGATGAGCTTATTGCTTCTTTAGGAATCAAAATACAATAGGTTGAATGAAATGCATGAATACAGCCTAGCATCTGCAATTGTCAATCAAGTTAAGCAGATTGCGATTGAGCATAAAGCGTTAAAAGTTAACAAAGTGACTGTATCTGCAGATCCTTATGAAATGATAATTCCCGAATTATTACAGGACGCATTCAAAATTATTATAACTGAAATAGAATTATTTCAAAATGCTCATCTAGAATTACTAAAATTACCTGCAGAAATCATCTGTTTGGAGTGCGAGTTTAAAGGAGAACCTTCTGAGGAAGGTGATAAAGAGTTTGCATACAATTTCAAATGTTCAAAATGTGGTTCAAGAGATACCCATCTTAACATCAGACATTTAACAATAGAATCTGTAGATCTCGAAATCCTGGAATAGAAATATTTTCACTTTGGTTTAACTTCCCTTGGAAAAATATAAAAACCAGTTCAAGATATCTATGAGCATGAAAAAAGCTCTTAAAATCATAGGTGGTATTCTTTCAGGAATTATAATTGTTCCCGTAGCGCTTGCACTGGCTTTAACCATTGGAATAATAGTGGTGATAATAGTTTTACTCGTCAAAATATTCAGATTAGTCACTTTTGCAGAATTGAGAAAAAAGAAAAAGAAAAAGAAAGAAATAGAGAGCTAGTTTAATTCATAAAAAGTCAAATTCACATTGGATCGAGTCTGGTAAACATCACTCTTCTTACAGTTATCATCTGAAATAAATTGGTCAAAATCCAACATAGTTTGATTGAAAATATTATTTTCTACTTGCCAAAAGCTCGAAAAATAGCGATTTTTAATACCTTCATATATTTGCAAATTCTGGAGAGAACTTTCAATTGACATTTTTTTCTCAATTACACTAAAATCATGATCACTCATGAATTCTCGGAATTTCACAGATTTAGGAACATCTTCTTTAATTTCAGACCAGCCATTTTTCTTTAGAAGTTCAAGGAATTTTACATAGTAAGGATGTTCATGAGTTTCGGTATAAGCATTACCTACAACTAAAACTTGACCGAAATTACGTACTTCCTCAAAGAACTTCTCAATGTGATCAATTAAATGAATAACTTGTATGAGAAGAATTATGTGAAAAGGTTTTGAAAATGGTAAAGAAAAACCATCTGCTTGAGCTGTATAACAAGGCGGATTTATTTCTTTGTTATTTAACATTTTAAGCATTTTAGAAGCGATATCTATACCAAATAACTGATAGTTTCTTGAAGAAAGAAGTGATTCTACTCTTCCAGTTCCTAAACCAATAGATAAAATTCTATTAGGAGGTGGAAAAAAGTTGTTCTTTAGATAATTTTGTATTTCATGTTTAAAGAAAGAAGAGAGTTCTAGAGGAATCAATCTTGTTTCATCATAAACTTCTGCTAATCTATCATAATTATGGTATTTCATGTTTATTTCCACAGATATCTATCAAATTCAACTAATCGTTTGGATTTCTCTTGAACTAAAACATCATCTTCTATGCGAATACCAAATTTACCAGGTATATATATTCCAGGTTCATCAGTATGCACATTCCCTTTAACTAGCGGTTCTCTATTACCCTTGACTATGTAAGGTTCTTCATGAACTTGAAGTCCCAAACCATGTCCTAATCGGTGAGTGAAATATTCGCCATATCTAGCTTTTTCAATCACTCCTCTAGCAGCAAAATCTACTTCTTCTGCTGGGACTCCGGCTTTTGATTTCTCAAGTGCAGCATTGTTAGCTTCTTCTACTATGGCATAGACTTTGAGAAACTCCTCTGATGCATTACCATGAACGCTTGTTACTGTAATGTCTGCAAAATAATGATCACATGTTGTTCCAGCGTCTATTAATACTACACTATTTTTCTTTAGTTTCTTATTTGATGGCTTACCATGTGGAACTGCACTGTTTTCATCAATTTGTACTAAAAACCAACTCATTTCACCAGAAAGATTAGACAACTGTTTTTGTGCTAACTTAAGTATTTCCAGTTCAGTTTGTCCTTCTTTTATAGAATCTAGTGTTTTTGTTATACCTTCGGCTGTATGCTCAGCTGCTTGAATCATTCTCTGAACTTCTGCTTCAGTTTTTATAGTTCTTAATTCATTAAGAAATAAACCCCCATCTACAAATTCAGCAGAAGGAAACTGTTTCTTGAGTCTTGTATAAACATTGAAAGGAGTGGAAGGTTCTAAAGCTATTTTTTTAGGTTCATAGGATAGTGCTTGCTTAAGGATAATATATGGATCTTCTTCCTCTTTCCATGTAATTACATCATCAAAAGTTGTTTGTATTTTCATATTCTCCTTCTCAAAAGATGGTGCGATTATTATAGAATCTTCATTTCTATCGATAATTCCACAAATCAATCTTTCACTCAATTGAAGATAACCCTTAAACATGTAGAAGAAGTTAATAGACGGAGGAATCATTAACATATCGATGTTTTGAGACTGTAGTTTCCCTTGAATAAGTTCTTGTCTTTTTAGAAAATCTAAAGGTTTCACAATATCAGATTTAAGAGAGAATATTTAGATTTTGTGCATCGAATTCAATGCAAAACATTTATTGAAGTTAAAATGTATCTTCTATTATGCATCTTTCCCTATTGGATACACGACCTTTCAACAAATTCGTAGAAATGGAATTAGAAAGAGATACTCTTTATCGTTCTTTTACTACTTTAGATGAACCTAAAGAGATTTCTGAAGCTTGGATATCTTTTGCAGAATCTTGTGCTCGAAATTTATCTGCGATCAATAGTCTTGCAGATATGGCAGTTGAGAGAGTGTATGACGTAATTAATGATGTAATACAAGGAAAAGAAAACCCTCTCCCTCTTCACCAATTACTCTATGGAGATTTTAGAAATCAAATTATGGCTTTAAACCAATTTGAACTCCAATTGAGTGTTCTCACATATGTTTATTCTCAAGTAAGAAATAGAGGGGTTTTCAATCATTCTCCTTCAAGTAGTCAGTATATTTACTATATAACTTCAAAAGAATCGATAGATAGGATATTGTATAGAATCCTTAACGATCAATTGCCAGTGGTTGAAACTGAAGGATTCACCCCTTCTCCAACAAAAGAAGACCTCTTACGGGTTATTATGCCACTTGTGCAATTGGAAAATCTAAAACGACTTCTCCCTATTTATGATAATCTTCCGAATAGCAAAGATGACCCTAAAGTTCTTCTTGTAAAAAGTGAATATGATTATCTTCAAGGTGTTACATTACTTTCTCATATAATTGATATTTCTAGAAAGGCTGCTCAAGACTTTTGGTGGAGAGATCCAATCTCTGAACTGTCAATCTTAGATCATGCAAGAGAGCATTTCGAAACTACAATAGATTATCTCAGCAAAACGAAAGAAACTCAAGGAAGTAGGGCAATTACAATTCAAAATGAATTTTTACCAATAGTTGATGCTCATTCTTCAATTTCTTTAGTACAACATTTTAAGTTTCTTGCACAAAATGCATTAGAGATAGGTGATTTGGAGCATGCAGCTTCTTATTATGACAAAGCATTGAAAGAATACAATAAGGCATGTAAATTGCTGATTTCCACAGACAATCCAGAAAGTATAATTATTCTTAAAAGACTGCAACAAGATGAATCAGAATTAAAAATACTAGAATCTCTAACCGAATTAGGTCTAAATTATTCTTCTTTAATAGATAATCTGTATAAACAAGATGGCGAAAAAGCTTTAGAAAAATGTGTGGATATAGAAAAACTACTTCAAAAGATTGAATCAGCAGGATCATTACCTTTCATCTATGGCGTTAGTGTAGCTTATTCATCAGCCTCAAGTATTATAACAGAATTGTTGGGACGAGATCTATCCCATCTTAATATTATAGACAGATTGATTTCTCAATTCAATTTTCCTCTTAAAGCGATGAACTCAGCTCTTTCAGAAGTTCATCTAGATCTCTTAGAAATTGATGATGAGAACCCAGAAGCGAGTTTAGATGAATTAGAAGAATTAGACGAAAAACTTTCTTACCTTGAAAAAGCAATAGAGTTGCTTCCTCCTTTCCTTCCTGAGAGAGATGATCATAGAAAGAAGGTTCTTGCTATCAGAAATTATCTGAAGTCATTGATTGCTGAAAACAAAATCTATCTCTATGCTGATAATAACATAGTTCTAGATTTAATTCTACGGGCTAGAAGCCACTATTTTGCAAAGAAAGCAGATCAAAGCCTAACAGGACTCAAAAGAAAAGAAAAGGAATTGAATAATCTGATTAATGATCGAATGGTGGAAACAAAAACTGTAGGTATGGTCACTGAGTCAAGTTTGGTTTCATTAGGTCTTCAAAGTACCTATAAAAATGTAGTTCGAAAGTTTATTGAAGAATTGATAGATTTAACAGCTGAAGCAGAATCAGTGCCAAAATTTCTTGCAGAAGCTGTTGAGATGCAGTTTTCTGAGATGAAGGAATTTAATGAATTATTAGATCTAATTTTATTAGATACACAAGAGTTGATCGCAATAAACAAAGACGTGTCCATTAAGGGTAATCTAATTAATTGGGATTTCGTAAAAAGAAGAAATGTCTTTGGTCCTGTAATTAAAAAGACTTTCGAAGCGATAAGAAATGTTCTACTGGGTGAGGTATACCATCTAGCTAAAAAATCAGATATAGCAACAGGTTGGTACTCAAAGGCTGGGAATTTATTCTATGAAGTCAGTGAAACAGTAGGAAAAATCATTGACTACTTAGAGGGGCAGAAAGAATTACCTAAGATGATTTATACTTTTTCTCTCTTTTGTAGAGAAAATGCTAAAGCAATCCGCAATCGAAGAAAAAAACAACCAGTTCCATATCAAGATTTAATAAATACGTTAGATTATTTCGTTCTAAATCTCTAAATAATCTTTTCTATTTCTTTTTCTTATTCCTCAATCTTAATATTTAAAACACTTGGGGAGGATATTTTTTGAGAGAAGGAATGGACGATTTACTTAGGTTAAAGAAGAAAGGTATTCCGATTACCATTATAGGTTTACCATATGTTGGAAAAACTACTCTAGTCAATTGGTTTAAAGTTGAGAAGTTTACTAGACCAAAACCTTCAGTAGGTGTGAATTTTGAACAAATAAAAATAGGGGATTTGACCTTTAATATATTTGATATATCAGGACAAAAATCTTATCGTTCAACCATCTGGAAATCTTATGCTATGACCTCTGTAGGTATAATTTTTGTTTTAGATTCAACTGATAATGAACAGATGGATGAAGCTACTAAGTGGTTCTGGATTATGGTAGACGAATGGTTAAAGGGGTACTATTCAGATAAAGTAATTCTTTTCTTAGCTAACAAAGCAGACCTCAAGAATTCCATGAATTTAGAACAGATTATTAATACAATGAACCTGACAAAAATGTCCAACTATTCTAATTTATCTTTTCAAATCTTTAAAACCTCAATCAGAGAAAACGAAAATATTGATTACGCAATGAAATGGTTTACTACAAAAGTTAAGCAACTTATGGAAGTGCAAGATATAACTCCTGAAGCAGTTCTTATCTCTGATTTAAATGGAAACATGATTAGTTTATTTGATCCAAACCAAGTTGTTGATGACCCTAGTATGTTTGTTGGTTATTTGAGAGCTCTAAGCGGATTTACAAATGAATTATTAGGCCATGAGAAATTTAAAGTCATTAAAATTGAACCTTATTTTTATTTCATCACAGAAGAAAATGAACATGTTATATCTATAGCAGTTAAGGATGAATTAGCTCTACCTGAGGCTAGAAGGCTTTCTTCTCTCATTCAAGATTATCTCAATAAGCACAAGAAGGACTTAGAACCTTATCAACTTGACGAACACATTCACTCTCTCTTCTCTTAAACAGAGAAAAGATTTTATATATCGACTTATGGGGTAATTCCGCAAAGAATATAAAGTCTTCACAATTATCTTCTTTGTAATAATCGGTGATCAAGTATGGATTGTAGATTCTGCAGATTAGAAGAAATTAGTCTTTTAGATGATAAAACAACTTTCAAATGCCCATATTGTGGTTATTCTTTTCAATCTTCCAAAGCAGGTATTTTATATGATAATATGATGAAAATGCCATTATCTTCATGGCTTCTAGCATCCATATTATGGTTTTCAGCCATGTTAACAGGAATTCTTCTAGGGCTTGGTTTTAACAGTGGTTCTTTGAACACAACTGTACTGTTTCTATTCTTGTATGGTGGTTCTGCTTTATTATATGGATTCTCAACATCTCTTGATTATATGCAAGCACTGTGGTTATGGGTTAAAACTTCCTTCTTTTTTGAACGAAAATTTCTTAGATTCAAAGCTGCAGATTTTGAGGAAGTCAAGAAAGAGGTTCAAGTATTAAGAAAGAAGAAAATTATTAGTGAGATGGCAACAGGTCAATCATTAGATGATTCAACTGGAAGATTTATTGATACAGATATTCGTCCAGGTGAGAAGAGAACACCAAAAATAGCACCCTCATTCCTCGCAGGACTTTATTCAATAGCTCTTGCAGTATTATTTGCTATAGTATTCAATCAAATATTCCCTCCTCTCTTCTAATTGTTACTATCTTTTTCAATTAAAGAGCGTAAGTATTCAATATTTTCAGTATCTCCTCTAATTTCATTTATAGGTGTTTCAAGAATCCATGGTTTCTCTTGTAAATTTCTATGATTGATCATTGCTTTGAATCCTTGCTCTCCTATTTCTCCTAGACCTAAATGCTGATGTCTATCTCTATTAGAGTTAAGTTTTCCGAGAGAATCATTAGCGTGAATAAGAGAGATATTACTTAATCCGATATGTGTTTCCATATCATTAATAGTTTTACTAACAGATTTTTCAGTACGCAAATCATATCCTGAACTAAAAGCATGACAGGTATCTAAGCACACTTGCACTGCACTTTTATCTGCTATTTCATCTAAGATTACGCTTATATTATCAAATGTACCTGTTAGTGAATTAACACCACCAGAGGAATTTTCGATGAGGATTACAACCTTCCCTTTAGCTTGATCTATACCCTTCAAAATAGAATCAATATATCGTTTCATACCTTTATCAAATGTACTACTTTTGTATGAACCCCCATGAACAACAAAGTAAGAAACTCCTAAGGTAACACACCTCTCAATTTCGTTGAGAAATGAACGAATAGACTTTGAATATATTTCTGAATCTGTAGAAGCAAGGTTTGGTAAATAAGAGATATGACCAAAAACATGGGTTATCTCATGTTTTTTTAGCTTTAAACGAAACTGTTGAACTTCTTCTTCATTGAGTATTTTAGCTGACCATCCTCTAGGATTTTTAGTAAAAATCTGAAATGTATTACCATTGATTTGAACAGCTCTGTCTACTGCTAAATCTACTGATTTTGCAATTGATACATGACAACCAATTTTAACATCAATATTAGACATATTGTTCACAGTTTTTAGAAGTGATAAGATGAAGCTAATTCCATATATTTCAACGAAAGTTCTTCAACTTCAGTTTTCTTTTGCTCAGATTGTTCTTGTAATGATTGAGAGAAATATACTTTTGCTCTCACATACGCTCTATACGATTTATAGAAACTTAATATGGGTGATGAAGGAGTCAGATTTTCATCGGTTTTTTCAAGATATGAGGATAAGAATAAATCAGATTTTTTACGCATTTCATGAAAATCTAAGTCCATGGCTAGAAATGCTACCTCTTCCAAAATATCTTGAATTCTTAACATCTCATTAAATTCTATGCAATCAAAAATAATCACACTTTCTTCAGATTTAAAGATATTTGCCAATATTAAATCTCCGTGACCATCAACAATCTTCTTCTCAATTCCTCGTTTTTCAAAATACGTCTTATTCTTCTCTAGAAATTGGTATACTCGTTTTTCTAAATCCCTATCAAATGGAAAGTTAGGATACGTTCGTGTCGTTCGAAAATTCTCATCCCATTTCTCATAAATAGTCTCAAAAACTGAGAAACTAGGGTCAATAACATTCCTCTGATGAAATTTAAAAATCACATTAGCCAATGTAACAAGTAGAGTATCGGAGATTTCTTCCCCTCTTATGACTTTTTCGAGAAGTAAATCTTCTTGTTCCAGTTGTTTCATTTTTACTAAATATTCTATAGGCAGACCTTGTCCAGAGATCTGTAAATCTGAATTTAGTGAAACATATTCTAGATAAATAGAAGGAGCTAATCTCTTGTTGAATATTATCTCATTCTCACATGCAATGTGTCTCTTTTCCAGTGTTGAAAAATCAAGAATTTCTCCGAATTTTATTTCTTTCTTCATTTTATAAGCATGTGATCCAGTAAGAAAAACCCAACTTATATTTGTTTCAATAACTTGGATTTCTACATCTGTTTCATGCGGATAGGTTGATGGTTTACTTAACAGCTCCACCTTTTCTTTCTGAGATAGCATTGCTAATCAATTCTAGGATTTTATCATGATTTGTGCCCATATCAACTTTGATATGACGTAAGTTAGTGGGTTCAAACAATTGTCTAAATTTCTCATAGATTTTTGAATCAGCGTCACTAAGTGTTCGTCTTTCTCTTTTTTCTCTTTCTTCAAACCTCTTCTTGATAATTTCATCAGGACATGTTACCATTACTAAGATGAATTTAGCATCGAACCGAGCACAGATTCTACCAACTTTTGCCCTCATCCTATCCTGATAGAAAGTACCATCCAAGACACAACCGACTCTATGTTTCAACAAAGTATAAACTACATAATATATGGTGTCATATACAACCATCCTTTGTCTATTTGAGTATGAACCACGACCAAAATGATCTCTTCTTACATCTCTAAAAATTCTTTTCCTAACAGAATCAGTACTGATATGTTCGAGTCTATATCTACGAGCTAATTTTCTTGCTAATGTCGATTTACCTGTACCAGGTAGTCCAGCTAATAGAATTACTAGTGAAGGTCTTTTTCTATACTTATTAGAGATATTTGTCACTTCCTTTTGACATGATCAGGGCATTTGTAAAGTTTTTCTTCTTTAAACATCCCTTTCTTCTCTATCTCTTTTGAATGTTTCTTACAAAGAACTTTCTTACATGACGAACATCGGAATATATGTTCTTCACACACATAGTCATCACAGAAATCGCACTTTGTTCCTTTCTCTGATGAAACTACATTTTGACAATAAGAACAGACAACTGCATGTTCAGAGCATAAAATCGATTTTGTTACGCTGTCAACAATAGTATGATCTTGACATAGAACCTTCCCACAGACTGAACAAACATCAGGAGTTGAAACGAAGAGCATTTTAGCAGAATGCTTACTTAAACACACATCACATAATAGATGAACCTCTGTGCCTAGAACAGATTCAGCGATACCATTTACTTGAATTTTGTTTCCTTGAGAGTCAACAATAGATATCTTAGCTAAAGAAACAGGAATATAAACTAATGCAGCATAGATTTCTTTCATCTCTGATGACTTTGGAGTAATAAAATCTCTTTTATTGATGATGTGCTTGCTCTCATCTAACAATTTTACTTTTGGAGAAGCTTTAAACATCTTGTCTATCTCTTTAATCCTAGTTATACCCTTTTCTACATCCTTAACGAAATTTTTCACAACCTCTGGACCAAATTTGATTGTTTCCACTGCTTTATTATAATTACCGACTTCAGCTGTACTCTTATATTTGAATTTATCTTCCATTAGAGGCTTAAGGGTAACGTAAATAGCTTTTGCTTCTTCAATTTTAGCTTTAAATTGCTTGACTTTCTTCCTTTTATCATCAATTATAGTCCATATTTGTTCTCTTTCTTTTTCCAGTTCATCCATCCAACTTTTAATTTCCGCTTCATGATCATCTTCTATTTTAAGCAAACCTTCGTTAATTGCCTTGCTCCAAGTATCTACATAGAAAGTTTGGTCTATTAATAGCACATCATGGAAAGATTCTAGGATGCTCTCGGGACTACGTTGAACCTCCAGTTTCTTGATATTAGATGAAGAAGGAGCAAATAAACTCCCCAAATTCTTCATTGGAAGAATTGAGATTAATTCTTCGAAAATCTCTTCAGGTTGAATTGGAATATTTGTTTCATTCCAAATCTTTTCACCATCACTGTATTCAATTCTATCAATTAGAGGAAAAATACGTTTTATCGGCTGCTCTAAAGCTATATCTTCCCACCTTTCTGCATTAGCATAATGAACCTTTACTCGTCGAACAGCTTTAATTTGGAAATCCAAGTAGAGGAAAGGAAGATAAGCTAATTCAAGATTTTCAGTACCAAGGTATTTGATTTTTTCTCTTCCAAAAAACTTCTGTAAAAGTTCTTTAAAATCAACAGGTTCATACTTAAGAAACTGTTCACCCATTGAACCAACGATATGACTCAGATCTATTGACTCGATTATTACTGTCTCATCAACTGGTTCACTTATTGTAAGCTCTTCTTTTTCTGCTGATTCTTCGTCTGTTTCTAGTTCATCTTCATCTTCTTCAGGTTCGATATCAACTTGCTTATCTAATAGACTAGAAGTCTTAGTCAGTTTTCGAATAGCTGATAGCTCTTTCTCTAAATCTTCTAAATTTAACTCCTTTTCTATGTCTTCAAAATCTACTGAATCTATATCGTGATCATAATCTCCAATTTGTTTACACAACGTTGGGGGAGGCAATTCATACATTTTTGCTACATCTTCATCTGACAGTGTTTTATGAACCGAATATAATCTTCTGGTTAAAATGTGAACGGGAGCTTTGAAATTGTCTGGTGAAAGAATATAGAATTCACCGCTTCTGAATTTTTGAAGCTGATCAACAATATATCTAGCTTCAGGATGAGATTGTAACATTTTATCCACAATTCTCAAATCTTGGGGAGTTACAAATCTACCAAAAAGAAAGGTGCTCACTTGTCCAAAGGATTTGTAATCAACATCACTAACATTCTGAGTAGCAACTAGCATTGATAAACCATATTTACGACCTTGTTTAAACAGCAACTGAAGCCATTGTTTTGTTGGAGGGTTTTTAGGATGAGGAGGTATAAGCTGAGGTGGTCCTGCTAATTCATCTATATAGAATATTAGTTGAGGATCATCTGAAGGATTAGAGCGGATGAAAGTATAAAGACTCTGGGCTAGAGTTGTAATATACAATTCCCTTAATCTCAGACTAGAAAGAGTATTTAGAAATATAATCGCTATTCTTATTTTATCAGGATTTGTTGATCTAATTAATGTCTGAACAGATAATTTAGGACCTAGATTGAATACAAGCGAAGAAGCACCTACATTTACTGATTTTATTCTCTTAATCAATGATTCTTTCTCTTTTGTTGACAATAGTGATCGGATGCTATCGGATAGATAAGCTTCCTCTGTTTTTATTAAATCAATCAACATCTCGAAATCTGCAATCAAAATGTCTTTTTCCAAACATTGCTCAAAAAGAGATACAAGATAAGCTTTAACTGCCCCTCCTTTCTCTGAATTAAGTTTGTATCTTAATACATTTGCCATAGTTGTAGCAATACCATCTATTGCTAGAATTTTCTCCTCTCTGTCAAGTTCTTGTGGAGGCATAATTAGAGGATTAATAGATAGAGGAATCCCTTTTTCTGATGCTGGAGTAAAAATAACTACTTCTACTTTATCCTTGTATTGTTTGTAGAACTCTTCTGAAATCCCATATGGTTTTAGCTTCTCATAATCCTCAACCATTGCTAAACTGCTGATATCTCCTTGAGGATCGATAATAATAGCTGGGATGTCATTTCTAACTGCTTCTTCTATCAAAATTTTACAAGCTACGGTTTTACCACTACCAGATTGTCCAAAAACACTAATGTGTCTATTAAGTGCTTTTAATGGCAAATAAACGGGTTCATCTGTTGAATGCTCTGTACCTAAAAACAGAGCTGGAGGTTGTTGACCAGTACCAGACATGTTCTTCAAATAAATGGAAGAACCAAAATATAAAAACTATTGTAAAATAAATAAGAAAAAAAAAGAATATTGATTGATTATACTCCGGCTATTATGTAGAAGATTCCACCAATTAAAGCTAAAATTGCTGGAAGTCCACTTCCGATAATAGCAAAAACAATCAAGAGAATTCCTATGATGAGGTATTTTATTCCAAATCTTCCAACACTTAATAAGAAAACTAATACACCTATAACAATAATTACTATTGCATAAATTAAATCAGTTATTACTCCTCCAAGGCCATTAAGCCATGCAGCTGTGTTGACTATATTTGTAAAACTCTCGCCAAGAATATCTCCAATAAGTTGTAGGACACCTGATACAATCCAAAGTATACCTGCTATAGCACCAAGGATTCTACCCCAAGTAGCCCATGATGATTTCCTTGCCATGGAAAAGAGATTGTATCGATTGTATATAAATTTTTTTCTATTTTTCTAAGACATCTCTCAATGGATTCACAGATGAAAAACTAATTAAAAGATAGGGAGTAATTTGAAGGACTTTTTCTTAACGTTTCTTTGTATAAGCTATCAGATATAATATTGCACCAGCAAAAGTTGGTATTGCAGGAATTCCAAGTCCTATAGCAGCTAGTACAATTAGAAGAATTCCTGTAAGAAGATGTGAGGTTTCTGCTCCTAGTAAGATGATTATACCGCCACCTATTACTACTCCAACTATGGCAAGAACTAGAATATCACCATTAAAAGATAAACCAAATAAGTAGATTATTACTCGTGTTCCAACATATCCTAACTCAAAAGCTGGTATAAAGTGGTTAAGGAATAATAAAGCAGCTCCCAGAATATAAAGAACTCCTCCTATGTAAGAGACAATTCTTGCAGAGGTTATTAAATCTCTTTTCCTTACCATATGAAAATAATAGAATCATCCCTTTTAAAATTATAGGATGATTATGCAAATATAGCTCTGCCAGTAATAATATGAGGACTTACTCCTTGCTTGAACCTTATTATTATAGTCTTATCCACTGAGGATTTTTTTCCATGAATCTTGGAAACTACACC
Source organism: Candidatus Heimdallarchaeota archaeon (assembly GCA_030603365.1). Classification (GTDB taxonomy): domain Archaea; phylum Asgardarchaeota; class Heimdallarchaeia; order Heimdallarchaeales; family Heimdallarchaeaceae; genus UBA460. The sequence goes on along the minus strand of JAUVXV010000003.1, from coordinate 131,897 downwards.
TGTAAGTTGTTTAGATGAATTTGGAAAAGACACAGTAACTTTCCTTCCCAGATATTTAGGAAGAGGAATTTCTGTATTATAAAGCTTCACAACTATTGATCTATTAGATGATTTTCCTGTACGGTCATGTACAATACTGTTGACAATCCCATAAGTTTGAGAAATCTTCTCTTTCTTGACTACTTTAGTTTTTTTACCTGCTCTTTTTTGTTTAATAATTCTCATCTCAGGAGCTAATTCAATTGCACGTTTTGCAGCATTCGAAATTTTTGGTTTCGCATAAGCAGCAGGCTTTTTAGTAACGGTTCTAGCAGCAGGTGTTATGGCTACAGGTTTCTTTGCTGGAGGTTTAGCAACGGGTTTTGCTGGAGGTTTAGCAACGGGTTTAGCAGCAGGTTTAGCAGCGGGTTTCTTAACGGAAGGCAGAGGTTCGGAAGGTTTAGCAACGGGTTTTGTAGCGGCTTTAACAGTTATTGGCTTTGGAATTGTTTCCTTTAAGATTTCTTTCTTGGCTGTTGGGATTTTAGCAGTAGGCTTTTTAGCAGTAGGGATTTTAGCAGTAGGCTTTTTAGCAGTAGGGATTTTAGCAGTAGGCTTTTTAGCAGTAGGCTTTTTAGCAGTAGGCTTTTTAGCAGTAGGGATTTTAGCAGTAGGGATTTTAGCAGTAGGTTTAGCTGCAGGTTTAGCTGCAGGAACCATTTCCTTTGCACTTTGAATTAATTTTTCAGCAGTTGCTTTTCCTATACCCGGTAATTCTGATAACTCATCAGCTGTAGTTTTAGCTATTTTTTCTATAGTATTGTAACCACAATCTTCTAGCGTTTTTGCAGCTTTAGGTCCAATACCAGCTAATTTTAGTAGCTCACTTTTGGTCATTTATGACACCTATTTGACAGACTGAAAAGAGAAAATCTGTTTTAAAAGTCTTTAGATTGAAATGAAAATTTGAAATATCCCTATGTAAAGCACCTGAGTTTAAATTGCATAGATTTTTTAAGATAGTTATCATCTATCTTCTGGTGGGAACAAACAATATAATCCCTAGTAAGATGATTTAAATGGTGAAAAAAGTAATTCTTACAGGTTTTGAACCCTTTGGAGGATCTGACATAAATCCCTCCATTCTAGCAAGTCAAAAAATCTCAAAAAGAACAATTAGAGGATATGAAATTTCTGTTCACAAAATTCCTTTAAGATTCAACGAAATTAAAGAAACATTGGAATTAATAGTTGAAAAGGAAGAACCTCAAGTCATTATTTGCACAGGTCAATCTACTCGTAGTGTGATATCTTTAGAGAGAATTGCAATAAATATGGCAGATGTAATAAAAACCGCATATAATTGTGGAGCAAAACCGAATAATATGATTTTAGAAGAAACTGGTGCTGCTGGATATTTTAGCACTCTTCCAATTCGAAAAATCAAAAATGAACTAGAAAGAAACAAAATTCCAACTGAAATTTCAAATTCTGCAGGAACTTATGGATGCAATCAAATATTTTACCATTTAATGTATCTTATAAATCTAAAAAATTATAAGAGACTAGCAGGTTTTGTACATATACCTTCTCTTCCAGAACAAGTAATTGGGAAGAAGACTCCATCCATGTCTTTGGATTTAATAGTTAAAGCTTTGGAAATCATTATTAGAACCACATTAGATGAACTTGAATCACAAGTAGAGTGAGAATAATATGAAACAATTCGAATACCTTGCATTAAAATCTCATGAATTTATTGATATGTTAGATGTAATTGCAAGAGAAAGAACTACTCTAAGAGTGAAGAAAAGAGAAGATAATCTTATCATTCTTACTTGCCAAATAGCTATTCCGATGGCTCATATCAAATATAAAACTGAAGGAGATGGAGATAATCTCATTGTTTATCGCAAAGTAAGCTGGTTACCTCTTCTCTATTCAACTTTGCCAATTTTAGCTATATTAGAAGCTATTATGTATATGATTACCTATTTTACAAGCAATGTTCAATGGTTCAGCTATTTATTGGTTGGTCTTGCTTGGGGGCTTGGAATTGTCTTTATTGTTTATCAAATCTTTTCTGAGCTAGAGAATCTTGCGCAGAAGCTTTTCAAGGTGAGGGTGTGAAAAACGAAAATTGATATGCACTGCCATTCTACATTTTCAGACGGAGTATTTTCTCCTCAAGAACTTTTATCATTTGCTCAACAAAAGGAATTAACCATATTTTCGATAACTGATCATGACACTATCGACGGAACAAATATAGCAAAAGAACAGAGTGAAGAATTCTCTTTTATGTATCTCACAGGGATAGAACTATCATCAAGATATGAGAAGCAGAAAATAGAGATACTTGGTTATAACTTTGATGTTCTGCATAAGAATTTTAATCAAAAGCTTAAGTTGCTACAGATGGCTAGAAAACAGCGGATTCACAAAGTAATAGCTAGGCTAGAAGAAATTGACATTGACATTACTTATGAGGATATAATGAAACAAATAGGTGAAGGAGTAAGTGCAGGAAGACCTCACTTTGCTAGAGCTTTAGTAGAAAATGGTCATGTTAAGACTGTGAAAGAAGCTTTTGAGAAATACTTAGGAGTAGGAAAACCAGGATATGTTAGAAGAGAAACAATTGAACCAGAAGAAGCGATAAAAATAATTCATTCAGCTAAAGGCACAACGATTCTCCCCCATCCTCTATTAGTTGAAGTTGAGGATATTGAAAAACTCGAATATTATTTGAATTTATTGCTCTCGTGGGGTTTAGAAGGTATTGAAGTTTACTATAATTATAGTTATCATTGTCCACATCTTTCAGAAAGAACGGTAAAAAATGGCATTCTTTTTCTTGAAAAATTTTGCAAGAAAAATGATCTTCTCATGACAGGAGGTTCAGATCTTCATGATCACAAAGCTATTTTCGGAGAAGTCAAGATACCTGAAGATGAAATACAAAAACTAATTCAGCATTTTACAGTTTAGCTTTCATTATTTGGATTAATAACTCGGGATCATCAGTGAAAATCCCATCTATATTCCAGTCTAGTAATTGTCTAATTTCATTTCCATTATTAATCGTCCAAGGATGAACAGCTAAATCTAACTTATGTGCTCTCTTAACATTATTCTCAGTTACTATTTGTAACCAACCATAATTCATAGGCACTTGCAAAGCACAATAATTTCTTTTTTTCAATTTAGTGAGGTGAAATATAAAAATTAAGACCTCTTTTGGACTAGCACTTGTTGGAATTGATAGATTAATGCTTAGAGTTCTAAATCTAACAAGTTGTTTGTGATGAAAAGAACCAATCATCACTCTATTTTCTGCACCAGACTCTCTAATTACTTCTAGAATTACATTTGGAGCTTCTCTGATTTCATCTTTAATATCTATAGTCACCTTAATATTTGGAAATTTATCAAAAAAATCTGCCAAAGAAAGAATCTTATAATTCTTAACCCTGTAAGAATAATCTCCTGTTTTTTCATCCTTAAACATGTAACCTAGATTAATATCATGTAAATCTTCAAAAGAATGATCTCTGATTTTACCCTTTCCATTAGTTGTTCTATCAAGTGTTTCATCATGGAAGACGATTGGAATATTGTCCTTAGTTAATCTAATATCGGTTTCTAAAACATCGACTTTAAGATCATATGCTTCCTTGAAAGATTGAAAAGAACTCTCAGGTGTAAACGCACTTCGTCATCTATGAGCCATTATTAAAGGTTGAGTGCTTTTTAGGAATGGGATATTGCTTCTTAGATATACTGGCTCCATAGATATAACTTGAAAATAGGCAAATAAATATAATTCGTATGAATTTTCTTTAATCTTGCTCAAAATAGTATTCAATATTATCTTTTTGTAGATTCTCTTTAATCTTGGGAATCTCTTTTAGTATCCACTCCCTGTCCTGATTTTTCACTAAATCCAAAGAAATTAAATCATTTAAACATATAAATCTTAATCGTTCTAATCCCCTTTCAGCAAATATTCTTGATTCCTCAAGAAGTAACCTTCTTGATTGTTCAAGCACCTTTTCCATAGACCAGTCTAATGGAAATTTAATATTATATTCTGATCTTTTTATCAGAAACAGAAAAGCCTGGTAAGCTAGAAAATTATGTCCAAAACTAGCAAAACGATGACTCAAAGTAAGTAATTGTTGAACTTTAAATGAAGAAGATATTTCTTGTTTTTCAGTAATTTCTTTCTGTAGAATATGCATCAAGGCTATTAGTTTAACCATCGCTTGTTCATCAAGAGGATATTGAATTTTAAAAGGAAAGAAAGAATCTATCTCTTGGCTCCTTAGTGTACTCAACAAGTCATTCGAAACTAAGCTTTTTCTTAATATTTTATCTTGCTTGATAAGTTTGAAAAATGTTACATTTGAACTAATTCTATAGAAATCATCAAGGTTTTCTTTTTTGCAGAAACGAATCAACTGTAAATTAAAACGATTATTCCATTTGTCTATGGCACCTAAATAAGGGAAAAAATTCCCAAGTACACCTAGATATGTGATAAGAGGATAATTTTGAGAAATAAGATTTTCAATCTTAATGTTTGAAATTTCGAAATCAAATGGCAAAAATAGTATTCGATTGTTTAAACTCTTCTGAACAAGACAATCAAATGCTGAGGATGAGTAAGGAGTCTCTTTTTCTTCTCTTTCAACAATTTTTACATTGGAATCCTTAATCTCATTCTTTAAACTTAAGTCTTGTATTTCATAATTCTTTGGAAGTGAAACTATTAATTCTTTAACGTATTTTCTAATAAAACGCATTTGATATGTAAGGAATGTTTCCTTATCCTGATGCTCCTTATTAAAACCACAGATTAAACCTGTTATGTGTTCTTCTGCCTTTTTATGCTTAGATGTATTCCTACCAACTTCTTCTAGGAGATTACGAATTGAATTGTGCATAGATTATCCTCTACTCTCCAAATCGAAAATGATCTTGGAAGTTAATTCTTCTATACTGAAAGCTAAAAACACATTACTTTGTTTTATCAAATCATTTACTATTGTAGATTTATCAAATTCCTTTTCTTCTGGTGAATATAAATATCTAATGGTCATAAAATCTATTTCAGTTGTGTCAGGAATTTTTTCGCTAAAAACAAGTATTTTAGGATATTTCAATTCTTTAAAACCTTCAATAAGAACAATATCGAAATCTGATAACTTTTCAGATGCTTCTATGACAACTTCAACATTCAATTGTTGATTAGATGATATTTGAGTAACATTACTGAAGATTACCACAGAGGTTTGGGCTCCAGATTCTAAGAATTTATCTGAATCTTTGGTAGAATATTCATAAGGATGAGATCTTGCAGATTTTATTGTTAAAGATGAAATATTTTCTTTCTTAAGCAACTTAACTAATTCTGTAATCAAAGTTGTTTTTCCAGATTGCGAATATCCAATTACTTGAATAATGTAAGGTAAGCTCATTAATCTACAAATAGCAGTTCTTTATACCATAAATAACATTTTCCTTGAAAAATAGAAAGATTTGATAATAAAAAAATGGGAAATAGCAATTATTCTTCTACTTCCCTTTTCACCAAAGCTTTCGCTCCGTAAATTAATTTCTTTGCAGTAGTTACTCCAATACCTCTAAGTTTGCTAAGTTTTTCAGGTGTAGTTTCCATTATTTTTTGGATACTATCAAATCCCCCTTCTTTAAGCAACATTGCAATTTTATCACCTACACCCATTATATCTGTTACCCTTAATTTATCAATGGTTTTAATTTCTCTGAATGTTACCTCTAAAGGTTCTTTTTCTGCTTTAACTTCTATCTCAAAATCAATAACTTCTTTTCCAGATTCATCTATTTCTGATTTGATTTCATCTTCATCAGATTCAACTTTCTCAGATAAAGGGGGAGAGGGGATTTTCTTTACTTCAGGATCTATTCTAATAGGTGGTTTTAGTGATCTTTCTTCTATTTCTGTAATCGATTCACTTGGTTTCAACAAAATCTCTGAAGGTGGTTTCAGCTTTTGATGTGTTAAAATTGTCTTTGATTCTCCTATCACAGATTTAATTTTTTTTTCTTCTGGAATAGTACTAGGTTTTATATCAATTTCAAATATGACCTCAATGGTTTCTCTTTTCTTGAGATACTCACTAGGCTTAAGTAATGAATCGGTAGGAGGAGTATCTCGAGTAGTTTTTTCTGTAGGTGCCGTAATAACTGGATCACCTGAAACTTGAGTAGGAGCTTTAGAAGGTTCTTCAGCAAAAACCACCGAATCTCTTTCTTTCAAAACTTCACTAGGTTTAAGTAAAGTATTTGTTGGTGGGGCTGGTTTTTCTTTTTCTTCCTCCTTTACAGTTGGTAAATGAGTTACAACTGGAGAAATGGTTTCAGCTGTCTTGAAAATCTCGCTAGGTTTGAGAACAGTATCTGTTGGAGGTTCTTCTGGTCTCAACTTCTCGGGTACAGGTTCCATACCTTCTCCACGAACATCCACAAATGTTCCTACTGCTTGTAGTTTAACCGCTTTTTCTACCTCATCATCTGTTGACCCTAAGTATTCTTGAATTACTTTAGCCTCTCGAATTGCTACTCCCGAAGATTGCAGAGCAACTCCTTGACCTAAACCTATTACTGTTTCTAGCATCTGGTAAAAATTAATGTTAGTTATTCCTATATCAGAGAAATATTCAGATAACCAGTTAGAAAATCTATGAACATTAACATCTGAACCAAGTTTTTTCTCCCAGTAATTGATTATAGTTGAAGCTAATTGATCAAAAGTATCAAATTTATGAGTCTCTATAACATGTTTTCCGTCATAAAGTTCCAATACTCCAGACATAGAATCACTATATTCTGCCTTTGTAGGCTTTATGACTACACTATAACGATAACTCCCGATTATACTTCGACGAGGTGAACGCATATTATCTCCAAATAAGAAAATACTTTCATCAATTAATAAATTTACTTATAGGAAAAGAAGAAAAAAGAAAAAAAGGATTAGAGAAGCTATACTTTTGCTTCTTCTGGTTTGTTCCAAGTTGGACGCTCTTCTTTATCATAGGTTTCCATTACATCGTCCTTAATCTTATCAAGACTTTCTTGAATGTCACCTGTTATTCTTGTTCTTCTACCCGGATGTCCTCTAAATGGATCTGCTATGTAGAAGAAGAGGATTGTCTTATAAGCTGTTGATATTGGTCTAAGAATTGCTGTAGTTGGAAGATATCCAAAGAAGAAGAATGCAGCTGCTACAGCTAAAGAGAACCAAATTGTATAGCTAAGACCTGCATATGAACCAGCTGTAATTCCAATCCAACCTGCTAACCAGTAATAGCCTAGGAAAAATCCTCCTGCTGAAAATACTCCAAATGTCATTATTGTGAATAATCCTTTAGCTATATTTACTCCAGTTTTTCCAACAATTATGTCAGCAGCTGAATCTAATGATAAATCAGCAGATCTCATCATGCTTCTAATAAAACCTTGTTTCTCAACAACTATAATGGTCAATGTATAATAGTTCAAGAACTTCAATATCTTGAACAATCCTTTTAGTATAAAGATGAAAATGAAAAAGATAATTTTCAAAACTTTCATAGTTGTTGACCATACTTTGTTATTTTTCCAGTTCTTGTAGAATTTTCTATTTGCAAAGAATTGTATTGTTTTTATAATTGCATCAAAGAAAGCCATAAACATTCCAAACATAACAATACTACCTTTAATTTTCCAAACATCTTTCATAGCATATTTAATAGAAGATTCTTTGTAGTTGTTCCATCTTTTGAATATACAGATATTGATTGCATCAGCAAAGTAGAGCATGGTCCAATGAATTACTAGGTAGACATAGATAAGAATGAAAAACACTAGATATTCTAGCCAGTTGGAGGTAATATATTTATCAATATTAGCACCTGCATAAGCAGCTGAAGATACACCAGTAACAATAGTGATGATAGACATAAATGAAAAAAATAGCACTGGTAAAAGTGTTTCTTTCTCTTCATTTACTGCTTCGTTACTCATTTCAAAGATTTTTGATCCTAGAACCACTCGTTTACCTACAAGTATAGCAATTATTAGTAAGAATGCTGCAGGAGCAATTAGAACAATTCCAATCCACACTTCCTCGAAAGCGATAAAAGCGTATATTCCAGCTCCAGTTAAAACTACTGGGATACCGAAAATAACAGTATTTACAATTTCAGCACCAATGTAGCTCATTAGCCAAACTTGAAGATAAGCAAAGATGATTCCAATTAAGAAGAGTACACCTGCTATACCAACAGCCCACCAGATATAATCACCAAGAATAGCCGTAGCATCACCAAATTTCTCTGTTATCCACTGAACCAATCCTTGATTAGCATCTGCAAGCTGCACAATTGAAAAGACTCCAAATGCATATGCAGCTAAAACAAGTAAAAACCAAAAGTAAAAGACTAAACCGAAATCTCTTACTTTCTTTTCTTCTGTAGTCATGTCTAAATATTCCTTTTCCTCCTTCAAAAATGTTTTTCTATTTTCCAAGATAAGTGAGAAACTTTAAGTACAATCCTAAGTTTTTGAAAATGTGAAAGCAGATCTTAACATAATAAGTCATTTAGTTCTGGACGACAAGAGATTCCATTCAATGGGTCCTGATAAAGAGACTTATTCTGAATTAGGAGGACCTGCTGCTTATTCAACCATGGTTGTACCAATTATAGATTCCAAAACAAGAATTCTAACTGCAATTGGAAAAGATTTCCCAGAAGCTTTCATTCATTATCTTTCCTCTATCCAAAATCTAGAAATTGAAACTTTAATATGTGAATCAACAACTCGATTCCATCATGATATTTTCCCCAAATACAGGGTTCTTAGATTGCTATCTCAGGCAGAAAATCTTGATGAATTTATTCAGACCCAAAAAGGAGCAAAAGCATGCCTACTTTCTCCTGTTTTCCGTGAAATATCAAAAACATCTGTTCTTTGGGCTAAAGAAAATCATGATGTTACTAGTTTAGATATACAGGGTTTCATCAGATCTGTAGATCAAAATAACCAAATAATTTGGAAATACGATAAAGAAGAAATTGACTGGTTGATAGAAACAGTTGATTTTGTAAAGTGCTCTCTTCATGAAATAAAACAATTTTCAGGTAAAAATACGATAGAAGAAATAATGGATTTTTTTCCTAAAAATAATGTGCAATTAGTTACAATGGGAGAAAAAGGACTAATTTATTCAGATAAAGGTTCTGTGTATAGACTTACAGCTCCAAGAAGAAAGGAAAAAGATCCTACAGGTGCTGGAGATGTTCTTATGACAGCTTTATTGTCTAAATATAATAAGACTAAAGATGTTAGCTTTTCTATTGCTTACGGCATGGCTTTAGCAGCTGAGAAGGTTGAGCATGAAAAAATACAAGATTTACCTTCAAAAAACTATGAAGAAGTTGCAGAAAGAATCCTTGAAACCTCTGTAAAACTTAGTTAAATTTTCTCTAGATCTATAATCTGTAACTTCTTAACGGAAGATGTAACTAAATCAAGATCTAGTATTTTCTTCTCTTCATTTAAGGTATTTCCTAGACTTGCATTCACTACCGGATGTTTTGGTCCTAAGAGGTCGCAAACTTCTGGTCCTGAAGAAATGTCAAATGTCTCAATTTCTCGTGTCATTGAGACAATTTTTTCCTTATCAAAAGTAATCAAAGGTTTCAGAACACGAAATTCTGTAGCTTGTTCAATAGCTGAGATATTAGCAAGTGTTTGACTTGAAACCTGACCTAAGCTTTCTCCTGTAGCAATAAATTGTGCTTCATCTATTTTAGCTACAGCACTCGCGAGTTTTAGCATAAATCGCTTCATAAGAACAAAGTAGTATGAATGCTTACACTTGTCAACTAAAGATTCTAAGGCATCAGCGATATCAATGACATAAAGTTTATCCCAATTGAACTTACGTGATAGTTGTATGCTTTTTTCTATAGATTCTTCCCCTGCGAAATCAACATTTGACAGATGAAGAGGGATAATTGAATACCCTACTTTTTCGAGTAGGTAACCTGCAAGCCCACTATCAAATCCCCCACTTAATAGAAGGATTACTTTGTTGTTAATCATTAATGTAACTCTTTTTTCTCAGTTTTAGAATGTTTGGATACAAAAAAATTCATTAATCCTAGAGTTCAAACAATTAATGATGCATATCATTCAGTTTGAAATGGGAATGTATGAAGAAGTTCTTAGAATTTGGACAGAAACAGGATTATCACTAGGAGCTTCAGATACAAAAGAACAGATAAAGAGATCTCTTGAATATAGTAAGGATTTGTTTCTCGTTGGGATATTAGAGAAAAAAGTTGTTGCTGTAGTCTTAGGAGCTTTTGATGGAAGAAGAGGGTATGTACATCATCTTGCTATTGATCCAAAATATCAAAAACACGGATATGGAAGAATGATGATGGATGAGTTACATAGAAGATTTAGTAATAAAGATGTAAAAAAAGTTCATCTCTTTATCGAAGTTGATACTGAAGGAGTAAAAGAGTTTTACAAGAAGGTGGGATGGCACACTCGCGATGATTTAATCATGATGAGTTATGTGCCTGAAAATAAATAGACGGAAGCTATATCTTTCCTAAAGGTATTGAAAAAAGAAAATGCTCGTTTCTAAACTGGTGCAATTTCAATGTTAAGTATTCCAAGAATTCGAACCATTTCTTTAATATCTTCAATGGTTTTAATTCTCATAGCACTTCTGAACATACTTGAATTTAACTCTGAAGCTACTTTGTAGATGTCTCTTCTTCTCCATACATCTATCGATGGATTATATAAAAGGACATACATTTCATTTTTATCTAAATCACAAAGTAAGTAAGTATCAGCATATTCCAATCTTTTACCAATCATTTCTTTTAGTGAATTATCAGCATTTATAGCAAAGATTCTTGGAATTTTACCAGAAAACATGTCAATCATACGAGTATAAAGCTGTTTAATTGAAGTAGGATTAATATTTGACTCTTTCTGCATGCTCCTTCCTATCAAGGTAAAGTATGGTTCTATTAAGCCATAACTATCTAGAACATCTCTTACTGCAATACCTTCAAAAAGGAAATATGCGACACATAAACGATGTCCTGCAGCTGCTATCCTTTCATCTGAGGAGGAAGTTATTTCTGTCTCAAAAGGAATTGCTATTGCTTTTAAGTGTTCATTTTCTGGAACAGGGATAGGTCCAAGCATTTTTGGATTTTTTGAACCATCTACTCTGCCAATGGAAGTTTTATCCATTTCAACAAGAGTCATACCACTCATGACTAAAGTTAATGCAGTATTCTCATCTAAAGTAGAATTATTGAATAGAATTTCAGGTCCATAATCCTTAAAGACACTGAACACCAATGATGGTTCTTTTGATATATTTGGATTTATCATTTGTTTTCTCCTTAATATTCATCTTCGCTTATTGGTTGTTGATCTAATAAGATAGCAATTTCTGGAATTTTGGTTAAAAATTCATACTTAATCTGCTTTGGCAAGTCTTTAGATGGATCACGCTGTCTTTCTTCTTGGAAAGCATTCAGAATCTCTTCGGCTAGAGATTGAGCCTTTGATTCACTATCATCACGATCAACAAATAGTACGATACTCCATCCTTCCATTTTTCTAATTACCATTTTATATCCACCAAGTTTTACCACGTCCATTACTGATTGTGATTCAAATATGGTGGAAGCCATGATATTTAATGCGCTAATTAACCCTCCCAACAAAGTACTGTCATGCTCCGCAATTGAAGCATCAAAAGTATGGTCAAAAGCAGGAACTCCACCTTCCTGAAGTATAATAACTCGTTTAGGAGTAACTTCTTCACGTAAGGGGGTTCTGCCAGTCATTCTTGAGATAACCCAATCAAATGCAGTGTAAAAGTTCTCACCAGTTTTTATACTAACGGGATAGATTGACACAGATCTGTTGATATCATCCATGATTACTTGAAAAGCTGGATCCTGTAATAAATCTGGAAAAGGCACAGCATCTGGCATATCAATTTTATTTGCTAAGAATAATATTGAAGTTGTTTGAGGTATCTTATCAAATAAACTGAATATATATTCAAAAGAAGCCTCTACATGTCTTATTGATTGAGTATCAATTACGAAAACTATCCCATCAATTTTGCTAAGAATATCTTGGAAATAAGGACTCTCTCGGGAAGTTTCTTCATCGGCTTCAAGAATTGTAATTGTTGATTTTCCATAAGTTATATTGATATAACATGTTGATTGGTCTGGTTGATCTTCTGAAACAGTTCCATAAAGTAGACGACTTACTACACTTGATTTACCTGATCCTTCTAAACCTAAAATTGCACATTGAGGAATTTTCCTCTCTTGTGAAGAAATAAGTTTATCTCGGATGAAGGACAAGTAGCTACTCAATTAACGACGTCCTCCTTCTACTTCTAATGGAAACTTGCTTTCAAATACTTCATTTAGATTTTTCTGAACTTCAACAGGATTTCTGCTAAAATTCTCTAGAATTCGTAATTGAATTTGCTGAGCTCTAGTAACTGGATCGATTGGATCAATCATAACTGAGAGGCAATAAGCACCTCTTTTAACATGACTTACATGTTTTTTGAAGAGACTTTCAAGTTTAATAGATTGAATGCTCTCCTTGGACTCAATGGCAAAAAGACGAGTCAATTCTTTGAGTTTTTTGAAATCGTTAGCTATTACTGCTTGTTCACTAGGTTTTCCGAAGATAGCTTCGGATACGATATTACCTTCAACATCTGCAAGTACAGCGGCTCCTATCTTAACTTTCCATTGTTGTGCACCGCAGAGCACATCAACCATCCAGTCCCAAGCTTCGTATACTCCTTGTCCAGTTAAGGCTGAACATTTCTTGATATTAAATGGTCTTAGATTTCTTAGAAATTTATCTAATTCGAAATGTCCATTGATTTCTGAAAGCTCTTTAGAATTTGGTAAATCGCTCTTATTAGCTAAAAATAAAACTGGACTGTTTTGTTTTGCAAAGTTAATATAATGCCAGAAGGTTTGTTTTGATTCTTCAAACCTTGCATGGTCAGCTGAATCAACAAGATACATCACCCCGTCTGCTCTTTCAATGAATTTTTTCCACAGACTTAATCGAAATGGCTGATGACCTCCAAGATCAAAACAAGTAAAGTTTAGATCCCTATATTGATAATTTTCTAGATTAACTCCATAAGTTGGTCTGACCACTATATCTTCCTGTTTTAATAATTTCTTTACTAAGGAAGTCTTACCAGCTCTTTCTAAACCCAATAATGCTACACTGAACTTATTCTTACCAATGATAGTTTCTTGTTTTGAGTCATTTGTTCCACCTTGTCTACCTTGTTGCTTTTCTCTTTTTTGCTTCTCTTCTAGAATACGTTTTCGAAACTCGTAGAAAGACATTCATTCACCTATTTTTACCTAACTGAGCTGGTATTACTGCTAGTATAAACAATCATATAGTAATTCTAGTTAATTTAACGTTTTCGTTAACTGTAATACAATTTATTATGTCTATTGATTAGTTTTAACTTCATTATATAAAATGATTTTGAAGGTTTCAATTGTCATTGTTTTTTATCCAGCAAACCGAATGGCAAATAACACTAAAGTAAGTATTCCTAGAATTAAACAAATTAAAGCAAAATTGTATTTTCTAGCAATGAAAAGGAAAAGCTCTATAGTTAAATAACCAATAATTGCTGTTAATAGAATTGCAATTAGTAACTGCCACCATTCTATAGGGAATATAGCTCCTCCTTCAACAGCTGTAAAAGTAACATCTAGAATGAAACCTCCAATGACAGCAGGTATACTCATCAGAAAACTGCCTTTAATTGCATCTTCCTTTTTCGTTGACATGAACAACAACCCACTCATTGTTATTCCAGAACGACTTATTCCTGGTATAATTGAAAATCCTTGAAAAAGACCACTGGTTATCATTTTCAGTTTAGATAAATCTTCGATGGATGCTTGTTTTACTAACTTGTTCTCTTCAGATATTTCTTCTGGTTGAGTACCTATTCTATTTTTCTTCCGATCAGAATAGAAGAGTAAAGCAGCTGTTATGATTAGAGCTACACCAATGACAAGCATAATGTATTCTCCAAAGACTGAATTGTCTTTAATAAGATATTTTACAAGTAAAAAACAGGGAACACCAGTTACTATAGTCCCTAAAGTACTAAAAATCAAGAATCTTCTCCACTGAACAATTTCTGGTTCTTTATTCTTCAGATTCAAGTAGAGAAACAGTTCCCGTCGATATTTTATTATGACAGCTATTAAAGTACCAAGATGAAGCCACAATGCTATTTGAAATGCTAGGTTCTCATCTAGATTAACTAATGCGATAAGCAATGATACTGTTTGACCTTGAGAACTAACCGGTAACCACTCTAAAATTCCTTGTAAGAGAGCAAAGAGAAGTATGAACCAGCTGAACATAATGAAACAAAATGAGTAAAGTAAAATAAAAATCTATCTTTCAGAAGATATGCTATTCTTCACTTATTCGCCAAAGTATGTATTCTTCTAATTTTTCTCCAGCTGAAACTATGAGTTCGTGCTCTTCAAGCTGTGTTTCTATTTCCTTTCCTTCAAGAATAAGAACCCAGCCTTTCCCATAGGGATCTTCATTAATGAATTCAGGATTTTTTCTCAAATTATCGTTTTTCTCAATGATTATTCCGTCAATAGGTGATTTGATGTGACCAACCCATTTACCGCTTTCAATTGTACCAATTGTATCATCTTTCTTGATACGTTTATCTAATTTCATTGTCATAACGAATTCAATAGTTCCTGCTCTTGATGATGCATAATGATCAATGCCAATTTTCAGTTTATTTTCGGATATTTTCTCTAGCCAAAAATGACCTGGTTCCCCCGTCACATATAGTAAATCATCTGGAAATTCATATTCTTGTATTTTCATAGTATTAACCTACTTGCTAATCTTACGGCAAATTTCAAACTCACTATTGGAAGGAATCTTAATTTTGGAGATAATACTTTTCCTGGATTGCTAATGTTCTTCGGATCAACGCTTTTCTTAAATTCTTTATATCGTCGCAATTCATCTTTACCATATATCTTCCCATAGTATCCTGAGAACCATAGTCCAGTTGAGTATGGTGTGCCTTTTACTTTTTTACTTCCTATTGTTAAATTGAACAGTTTCAGATTCAATAGAGTTTTCTTTAAAGATGATAATTTTTCATCATATAATAGATACATCATTAAAGCATAATGAGTTGGTGAGATTACCTCTCCTTCTAAGTGAATGTTTCCTTTAAATTTGGACACTAATTTTCTTATATATTTGTCACTAGCTTCTATTGGCAATATCACTTCAGAAACAACAAAATCTTTACACTGCTTTAGCATTGAAAATGATTTAAATCTGAATTGCCAAATATCCTCTGTATACCTACGATCGAGAATTTGACCCCCAGCATTACGAACGGCGTTATTAAATAGCCTACTGAATTCTAGTTCTTCTTCCTCGAAATTAACTTCTTTTGAGATTATTGCCACATATCTAATGGGTAGATTATAACCAAATGTTTCATTGAAAAGAGCAACATGTTCTGGATTTAGAAACCAAACAGAATATGGAAAAATCCTTACTATTTCTTCTAGTCCTTGAATTAACTCTTTTGGAGAATCAAAGGTACAACCTTGGTGTTTTAACGGGATATCAAATTTGACTCGCAATGTAACTTCTGTAATTGTCCCTAATGTCCCATGTGAGCCTACAAATAGTGAAATATGATCTCTTTCTGTATATTTTACTAAGTGACCTGTTGGCAGAACTACCTCAATTTCTACTATCTGTTCTAATACTCCTCCATATTGAGCACTACCAATCCCATGTCCCCCATGCGCTATCCATCCGCCAATTGTTGCAGAATGATAACTTGAAGGATAAGAGCATAATGAGAAACCCTCTAATTTTAGCTTCCTCTGTAAATCAGAGAAAACATACGAAGGACTGACAACTACAGTTTGATCTAATGGATTAACCAAGTAATGTTGTTCAAATCCTTTAGTATCTATAACTAATCCTTTTTTGTAAGTAATACTTCCTCCTAAACCAGCTGTTCCAGCTGCTCTTTGAGTAATTGGTGTTTTTGTTTCATTGGCCACCGAATATATAGTTTGGATGTCTTTTACTGAAGAAGCAAGGATAACACCATCAGGAATATTTTGGAAAAATATGCTAACTAAAGAAGGTAAATCTGCCATATCTCTAGAATAAATTTGAAGAGTTGTTCTATCTTCACGAAGTTGTTTACCAAGAAATCGAACAAATCTTGATCTTGCTTTCTTCTTTAATGTCATTATTTATCCCCCATTGCTCTTAAGATGAGTTCTGCAATATCTATAACTTCGACATCTAAACCTTTATTCTTAACTCCAGTCATTATTGTATCTAAACAAGTAGGACAACCATTTGCAACTATATCAGCTTCAGAATACTCAATCTCTGATATCAATTTGGAATTAACTTTGCCAACTAACTCAGAATCATTGAGTTTCAATAATCCTCCTCCTCCACAACATAATGCTTCATTTCGATTGGAAGGTAATTCTTCAAATCGAACATTTGGAATGCTATTTATCACATCTCTGGGTGCTTCTATTAATTCACAGTGTCTAACCAACTCACAAGGATCTTTGAAGGTAATTTTTTCTTTGAATTTATGCTTTAGTTTCAATTTACCTGCTTTGATTAACTCATTTGCTAATTCAGAAATGTGAAGGACTTCAATATCCCAGCTATCTCCTAGAACTCTTGGATAAACTATTTTGAAAGTTCGATAGCAACCTGAACAAGCTGTAACAAGTCTCTTTACACCCAATTTCTTTAATTCATCCAAATTATGTTTAGCAAAACTCTTACCTACAGAGTAACCTCCTGCTAAGAAGACAGGAGAACCACAGCACCATTCATCAGTTCCAAGAATTGTGAAATTAGTTTTCGTTTTTCTTAGGATTTTGACAACGCTAGGAGCTACCTGTCCCATCTTTCCAGAATACGCAGCTTGACATCCAATGAAATAAGCTAATGGGGCTTTCTTCTTGGTTCGTCTAGTCATCACTAAACCACTCATCTTTGCCCAAGTAAGTCTATCTTCAGAAGGTAAACCATAGATATTGTAGGTGTCCTTAACTTTATTATAAAGAGAAAGCATTGAAGGGTTCCATCTGCCTTTCTTGAAAGATTCTTGACGGATTTGCTCCCAGATTTTCAGCAAAGGAATATCAGCAAGACAAATATTCTCGCACATTTTACACATTGTACAAGCAAAAATCGCTTCAAAAAGTGATTTCGAAGTGTCTAATTTGACTTCTTCTTTTGTTCCTTCTGTGAAATATAACTTTATCTGTTCAAGAATTCCACGAGGATGATAAGTCTCCCATTTGAGTTCTTTATATGTTGGACATAGTGAACAATAACCACAATAAATGCATTTCTGAGCAAATTCGAGAACATCCACTTGCCAATCTGTTGAAGAACTCATAAACATTAAAAGGATAATTTTAATTCTTTTAATCTTTTATGGTAGTAAAAAGGAAAAATATTTTCTATTGGGGATTTTAGTTATATTGTTATTATGGTTTAAACCTACCAAAAATGAAGAAATGTAATTTGTTTTTTATTGTAGAAGCAATCACAAAATTTTTTCGTACAGTTGTTGCTAATCTGCCTGCTTTGACTAATTCTATTGGGTCTATTTTTCCATCTTTTTCAATTATTTGGACCATATATGGACTATGTTCAAGTCCAGGACCTTTAATATAAACTGCGAAATCAACACCGAACTTTAAACCTGGTCTAACGATATACCCTAAGTCTCTTAAGTGACTATAAACTCTCATTTTACTCTCAAAGCTTAGAAAGTTTTGAATACATTTTTCTAAGAAGATTTTTTTTGTTATTGTTTTATTCTGTTCATCTGTCAGTGTAATCAGTTTTTGATTAAGAAGATACATAGTTTCAAATGGTGAAATTTCAGAAGGATCTCTGAATTCATCCCCCAACTGTGGTTTTCTTACACCTATGGGTTTACCATAAAATCCACTTGAATATAGTTCCATTCCTTGTTCGATGCTCCAAACTATTATTCGTCTACCAACCATTTGAGCCGAATATTTAGGAACCATAATAAGCTGAAACATTTCTAATAATATAAATAAGTTGAGTTCTTTTAGAAATCAAACTAACACCCTTCTACAACTTTAGATATAATTTTATACAAGTTTGAATATCTTCATAATTGAAAAAAGATGATTATTTCTACTGGCATAGAAGAACTTGATAAAATGATGGACGGAGGTTTGAGGACAAGCTTCTGCTATGCAATTAAAGGAACTGCCGGATCAGGGAAGACAGTTCTCTCACTCTTTATGACTCTTGGAGCTCTAAAAGCAGGCATTCCGGTCTTGTTTATCTCAACAGAAGTGGATATTGAGAAATTGATGATTTATGGTAAATCATTTAATATGGATCTGGATTCATATGTAGAAAAAGGATTATTACTTCTAGAAAAGATGTCTCTAAAACCCATGGGAACAAATCTAGTTCAGACAGATAGGTTTGATTTATCAGCTATTATTGCTCGAACCAAAAATAGAATGCAAACTATCAATGCAAAAATGATAATTTTTGATTCAATTTCAGCTTTCTTTGCTGAGTTCAAATATGAAAAAACTGCTAGAAGCAATTTCATGGATTTCATACGGGAAATCACTAATGAAGATGCAGTGCTAGTTCTAACTGCTGAATCCCGGATGAACGAGGAATATTCCACCATAGAGGAGTTTCTTGTTGATGGTGTAATTAAGATTCGAACTGAATTAAAAAACAATCAACTCATTAAACGAATCTCAATTCCAAAACTAAGGTCAGCAAAACCAATTAATTCTGAGAACAGGTTCATTATCAATAGAGATGGCATATCCATCCTAAGGTCAGAACAACCTCCAGTATCTATAATACATGAAGAATCATCAGGTATAGAAAAACTAGATAATTTGCTTGGAGGAGGTATTCCTTCTGGGAGTGTTGTATTGATAGAAGTTGATGGCGAAACAAATTATTTTCCATTATTTTTGAGTACTTTATGTTACAATCTTGAAAAGGACAAGGGAATAATTATTCATTCTAATGTACATATGTATTCATCTAGGATTATTGAAGACTTCAAAAAAGCTGATTGTGACATTGAACCTTTTATGAATAAAGGAAATATCGTATTCATTGACAAGTATAATCGTTCAGTAACTGCAATAGAAGCTAGAGAAATGAGTCAACTAATGACAACAGATGATATGATTTCTGTAACTGTTGAATTGATGGAAGCATTTCAAAAATCGAATCAGAAAGTAGTCGTTTATGGAGATCTTACAGATGATGCTAATATTCTTTCTGAATCTGAATTCTTGCGTTATTTCGCACTCCAATCCTTCAATATTAAGGAGAAGAGAGCTGTAGCTCATTCATTCATAAACTTCAATGCTATTAGTAGAGAAATGTTAGCAAGATTGCGAACAACTGCAGATATTATAATCAGATTTTCTAGAGAAGATTATACAACATATATTGAGTGTATAAAAAGTTCAACAGGAGCGACCTTCCTACCCAAAGTAGTGAAATATAAGGAGAAAATACCATTAATAGAAATTGTCGATTAGGTGTTATAATGAGTCTTAAAATAATACTATTCAAGAGTCCATCCTGTAGTTGGTGTCCTTATTTGGAAGGTGTTTTAAGACACATTATTGCAGATTCAGATCATCTAGAGCTTGAAATAATTGATGTTTCCAAGGATATAGCAAAAGCAGAAGAGTATCAGATAGTTGCAATACCTACAATAGTTCTTCCTAACAATCAACGCATTATTGGTAGTGCTGATGAAGCATTTATCAGAGAACAACTAGATTTCTTTCTAACGTTGGGGAGTTAGTTTTAAAAGTCCATAATCCAAATATTTAGACATGAATGAAGAAGTGGATCTTAAGGAAAGAATATTAGGAAAGATTTTTTCCAAAGATTCGATTTTTGAAACAATAAAAGATCTTTGCTTAATGGGGAGTAGATTTTCAGGAACAGAAAGTGAAAAAATTGCTCAGGAATATATGAACAAGTATCTCAAGGATATTGGAATTCCTGTTATTAATTATGATTTTGAATATCAAGGTTGGATAAGAGGAGAATGTAAATTTAGCATTGTAAGTAAAACGAAAGAATACTCTTTTCCAGCAATATCACTAGTTTTAGCTCCTTCAACAAATGGTGAAACTATAGAAACAAACATTATTGATGGGTTTGGTGGATCAGAAACAGAACTAAAACGGATTAAGAATTCTACTCCAGGAAAAGCTGTAATGATTCATTCAGGAGATACAGAGGAAGGCTGGTTACATCGAAGGATAAAATATGCTAATGCTTATGAGTACGGTGCAAAAGTATTTGTTTTTGCAAATCATAATCCGGGACAACTATTTCCGACAGGTTCTGTAAGATCAAACAGAATAGGAGAAATTCCTGCAATAGGGATATCTAAAGAATCTTATGAGCACATCAAAGAAATTTTACGAAAAGAAGATGTTCTAACATGCAAAATATTCGTTTCAAACGAAATTCCAAAATTAACATCAAAACATATCATTTGGGAAATTCCAGGCAAAAATAAGGATGAAGTTATTGTGATTGGAGGTCATTATGATGGTCATGATATTGCTCAAGGAGCTACAGATAATGCCGCATCAATCGCTGCGATTTTAGAGATTTCCAGATTGATGAAAGAAGTAAACTATATACCTGAAAGAACGCTGAGATTTGTTGCATTTGGTGTTGAGGAATTTGGAGTAGTAGGGTCTACAATATACGTTAATGATTCTGATGTCGCAGATATTGTTGGTATGATAAACCTTGACGGTTTAATCGGGCATATTCCAAAACATATTACTTGCAGTGGCATAGAAGAGTTATTAGTGAAAGTAAAAGAACTAAAGAATGAGCTTCTCTATGATCCAAAAATTACCAATAACATTATTTCAGCTAGTGATAATTATCCATATTTCTTAAAGGGGATTCCTAACGTATGTATTTTTGGAGAAAAACCTGATCCAAGAGTAGGGAGAGGATATGGTCACACATCAGCTGACACATTTGATAAAATATCAAGACTTGATGCAAAGATTTCAACTGCTTTTGCTTTTGTTTTTATAGATGCTTTCAGTAAAATGAAGGAGATGCCTAAGAGATTGAAAGAAGCAGAAATAATCAAAATACTTCAAGACGCGAAATTGGAAGATAATCTGAGATTGTTAGAAAAATGGCCTTTCAAATGAGCCTACTTTTTCTTTCTGATTTTGAAAACAAATCTCCCAACTTTTTCTTGATAATCTTTGTATTCATCTCCAAAAGTCTCAATTAAAACACCCTCTTCTAGTCTTGAAGTTATCATATAACCAGGAATCCCCAATAAAAGAATAAACAAATAAGGTGAGATAGCAACAAACGGGATACCAATAAAACCAGTTATGTAAAGAAAGTATGATGGATGCCTAACTAGTGCATGCCCCCAATTTGTAGCAAGCTTTGCTTCATTTCTTGCTAGATACACTCCTCTACCAATCCTACCTAAACAGCCTACAATCAACCCTATAGACATTATGACAATTCCAACTATAGTTATAGGAAGTTTTATTTCTTCTGGGATATCTTCAAGAACAAAAATATTCTTGCCTGATGAAAAGACAATAATTGGACTTAAAATCATATAGAACCAAAATATAAAGGAGGATAAAACTACTGATAATCCTTCTAATGTGGATCTGAATTTAGGTGTTGGGTAGGATGCTTTTCCTTTTCTTATCAGCATGTAAATATCAAATGGAACATGAAATATAACATAGACACATAGATATGTAATAAAAAAATAGTTGGAGAGATCTGAAACCAACACCATACTATAGACTAATTCTTTTGAAGATTTTTAAGCATTTAGTACTTAATGAAGAATCATATTCTATTAGATGATTTTGAGGAGATTAACCTTTCTGGAGAATGCGCGTTTAAGCATCCACATTAAAATATTCTTTGGAGGTTTCTTTGTTTCTTTGGGGTTTCTATCAATTAAGCTTAAGGCATCTGTAGGACAAACTAAGGCACATACTCCACAACCTACACAATTATCATTAGAAACACATTTTTTATCAACTATCGAAAGTGCATTGAACTGACACCTATCAATACATTTTCCACAGCCAATACATGTTTCTTCATCTATATCGATAACATAATCAGATTTAACGAATGCTTGTGGTTGACCCCATTCCACAAAACCTCTGAGAACACCACAGCAGCAGGTACAACAGTTACAGATGTAACTATGACCATCTTCAATATTCATAGAAGTATGGACTAGTCCAGCTTCTTCAGTTTCCTTAAGAATTTGAAGTGATTCTTCCATGGTTATTGTTGTGGTTTGATGACTTTCTTCATATTTATTTTCTCTACCTGAGAATACTAAACAAACCCTATCATCGTATTTGCAGGGATCACCAATAAGCTCCTGTTGTTTTTTACAAATACAATCTCTTATACCCCAGCTTTTAGCATTAAGTATCATTTGTTCTACCTGATTATAGGGATGGATTTCAAGTTCTGTCTTAATTACGCTTTTAACCGGAACAACTCTCTGAATTGCTGGTTTAGTCGAAAAAATAATTGCTCCTTTAGTTTTCTGAACATATTCTTCAAACAAGGAAGCAAATTCAGCATCCATTCTGTGAATTTGCTCTTCATAAACTCCTACAACAAAAGGTAATAGACCATATTTAATTTGACCTTTTGATTTTCTTCTAGGGAATCGACCTCGTGACCTGGTTATACGCAACTGTCCTTTTGATTCCATAATCTCTAACTTTTTAGTAAGTTCATCTTCAGGAATCTTCAAACGTCTGGACATTTTCTTGACTGTTTCAGCAGAAAGTTTTAGTTTACTAGCTAATTCTGCTTCTTCAGGTTCATAGATCCATTCTAGAAGACGAAGGTGAGTACCATCCTCTATAGTTGGAAAACCATTAGGTATGGTGTTGAGTGTCTTAGTTAATTTTTCATAGGGTTCCATTGATTTTTCAACAGCTTTAGTCAAATTAATTACACCTTGTTACCCCCAATAAAATAAGGTTGTTTTTAAAGTATCGGATGAAAAAAATAAGAAAAAATCTGCTGTAAAATTTCGTTAGAATTATCTAAAAGAATATATAAGAAAATAAGCAAATTAGTTCATATACATCTAGGGGGTATCAGGTGAGTAGTCAGAATGGAATAAAAAAGGTAGAATATCAATGCAATAAATGTCAAAAGCAACGGAATCTAAACATTCCATCTAAGCTACTGAAATCTGATACTCTTTCAACAATTCTAGAATTTGTTGATGTCCATAACTGTGCTCAGAACAATCTCTCTGCAATAAAGTGTTTTATTGATAATTTTCTTACAGTAAGATCTCAGGTTCACATTAAATCGACTCACTATGGTTATGAAACTGATAGAGATTTTTCAACAGGAGAAGATGAACAAGATATTTTTAAATCACTTGGAATTCCTACTCCCCAAAAAATTGCAATGGTAGAAAAGGTCTTTGACACTAAAACTTTCGAAAGGATAAATATCACAGGTTTGGAGATAACTGACAAAATCCGAAACAGCAAATATACTTTTGACAAAAAAGAAGAAGGAAAAAGAATTACAATAAAGTCAACTCTAGGGTTTATTGAGATACAAGTTTTTATTTCTGCCAAAATAGTAGATCGGATCTATAAGGAGTGGAAACATCAACTAAAAACAGCTTCAAAACAAGGACAAAAATCTTTTCCATTTACTGAAGCTAGAAAATGGATACAACATATAGCAGATACTCTTGAATCACTAGTATATCTAGATGAAGTGGTTTTGAAATTAATTGCTGAATTCATAGATGATAATATCGTTGAAGAACCTACAGAAAGAAATCTTGTCGAGTTAGATCTCCTTGTTAATTCCACAATCGCTTTTCCAAAGTCATCTTCTGAAGGTCTACGAAGATTTAATACTGAGCAAGCCACTATTTTCCAAGAACTGAGTCCCAACATCAAAATTCTCTGTAAGGAACTTATAGTATTCTATCTGACTAATCATGAAAAATCTATACTTGATACTTACAAGGAAATGAATC
The DNA here is from genome assembly GCA_030603365.1 of Candidatus Heimdallarchaeota archaeon. GTDB lineage: Archaea > Asgardarchaeota > Heimdallarchaeia > Heimdallarchaeales > Heimdallarchaeaceae > UBA460. The sequence continues at coordinate 107,605 of JAUVXV010000003.1, read as the reverse complement.
CTAATCAGAGTTATCCTCAGTTTCTTTTTGCACTGAGTCATTTAGTTCATGAAGAATTCCTGAAAATAAACAAACTTGAATTCAGATAGTAAGGAGTTAAGATCCAAACTATCTTCTTTTTCTTAATATTGAAACAGCACTATTCCATCCAGCTTCTATTATTGAAGTAAACCCTCCATCTGGAATTGACCAAGTAGATGAGAAATACAAGTTCTTTATTGGTGATTTTAGAGGGTACATTTCCACTTGGATTGGTGTTCGAGCAAATCCAATGATTGATCCTTTTGGATTGAGTGTATATCTTTTCATTGTTTTTGGTGTTGCAACACTAACGAACTCTATGTGATCTTTAACACCTGGAATGAGTTTGTCTAATCTTTCAATGAATTCTGTTTCAACTTGCTTTTTCTTTGACTTATAATTGTCTTCATCCAACTTAGACCAATTTTCTATATAATCAATTGTACTAATAACACCCGTACTTTTCCCATATGGGGCCATCCCACTATCAATTTGACTGTAATCTACAAAGAGAAAATTCCTTTTTGAATAACCTGTATTATTGTTCCCAAATACATCACTAAGCTTGAAAACACTTTGGTCGTTTACAACGGTAAGATAATCTTTGTGACCTAATTTATCAAGGGGAGTATCAAACCCTAAATAGACATTCAGAACAGAATGGCCTAATTTCATTTGTTTAACTGCTTCTCTTAATAGAGAGGTAGTCTCATTTTCAGGTAACAAAACATTTGCTACTTGAGGTACTGAAGCATTTAGAATAACAAAGTTAGCATCAACTTGAGTTTTCACAGTATCATCATTAGAAGTTGACTCATATTCAACTCCTGTAATTAAACCAAGAGAGTCAGTAAGAATTTTTGTAACTTTTTTATTTAAAGTAATAGTACCCCCATGTTCTTTAATAAAATTTGCAAAATAATCTGTAAGTTTCAACGAACCTCCCTTTATGTAATGATTTCCTCCTTTGAATATCCTTGAAACTGCAGTTGAGAATGCTTTAGCTGAAGTAGTATAAGGATCATCACCATAATATAACATTGCCCCTGTTAAGACTAATTTAATATCATCATTTCGAAATAATGAATCTAACATTTCTCCTACTGATTTATTACTCCACTTTGATGTTGATATGTTTTCAATGGTTTTAAAGAAAGTACGAATACCCTTTTCTTCTTCTGGAAATTGTTGTTTAAGTTCGGTAATAGCTTCATCAACTGTATCAGGTAAAGTAAAATCAACTCTCTCATTAGTAAATCTGAAATAACCTGTTGGGATTTTAATGAACTCGATATTAATATAAACATCTAAATCTTCGAAAACTTTTATTTTGGGATCTTGAACATAGAGCCCATCCATAGAATGGAAACCTACATCGACAGTGAAATTTTTCTTTGTAAAGCAGGTTGCATATCCTCCTATACTGGAATGCTGTTCAACAACAAGAACTTTCTTCCCCTCTTTAGCAAGTTTCGCGGCTGCCACCAATCCACCCAAACCTGAACCTATTACAATCACATCGTAGGCCATAACTAAAATGTGAAGAAAGATGTTATTATCTTTTTGCATATTTTCTCTATACTGAGACAACGCAAAGTGTAAGAGAAAAGAGAAATACTGGAAAAACTAACTTGATCATTCTTCTGTTCATATTACTCAATCCCCATCATACTATCACACTTATAATTCTTGTTGCATTTTGCTGTAAAGACTGATACCTTTCAAAAAGGTGCCCTATTCAAGAAGGTGGTCGTGTTAGCCAGTAAGAGTTCATGATTCGAAACCCCATCTTACAAGAAGGAGACCTTCAGACAAACTATCTAGAACAAAATCATGAAATTCGTTCTAATAAAGTTTGAAACCATCTACTTATAATTTAGGAGTAACATAAACATTTTATAAGGAAATAATAGGTTTAGACATGAAGGTACATGTACACTGGTGGAAATGAATTAGAATCCAAAATTGTCGTTCTTGGCTTATCTCAGTCTGGTAAAACTTCTATACGTCAAGTAGTTTTCGAAGGCTTTGCTCCAGAAGCAACATCAATGAACCCTGCGACTGTTCGTATTAACAGAAAACTGTTCAATCTTGCAGGAAGTGCCATTAACCTATTTGATGTTGGAGGGCAATCCAATTACTTGAATGAAGTATTTGAACAATACAAAGAAAGAACCTTCAGTGATGTAAAAGCATTCATTTTCGTTATCGATATTTCTGATGCTTCAAACATTATGAGATCTAAGTATTATTTTGATCTGACAATGGAAAACGCTAAACAACTATCAGAGGGAGCAAGAATTTATGTTTTTGCACATAAAATGGATGTTGTTCCACCAAATAAAAGAGAACCTGTTTTACAATCAATAAAAGATATTTTTGAGATTGACAAATTTACGAATGCTGATCTATTTGCAACTTCAATCTTTGAAGATACAATCTGGGACGCAATGCAACAAGTGATTGCATATGTCTTTCCAAAAGATGATACAAAGTCTGTTAAAATTAAGGAAGCTTTTAGCAAACAAGATTTGGTTTTTCTTTCATTATCAACTGCTCAAGGTCTAATGCTCTATTCTCAACCAGAGAGATATACAGGATTCAATTTTGTTAAACTAAAAAATGATCTTGCCAAGATGTTTTCACCAACATTACAATTAGATTATGTGACATTCTCATTTGATGAAAACAGAGTATATATGAGAGAAGTAGATCAAGATCTTATTCTAACAACTGTCTTTCCTCCTCAGCATTCAGTAGATGAAGAGATAGAATACTTCATGAATCTTGCCGCTGAGATGAAAGAGCTTTTCCAAGCAGATGAACTAATAGGAAGAGCAAGAATAAAGATGAAAGGCACTTTAGTAGATTACCTACTCAAAAAAGGTCTTGAGAAAGGTGAAACAATTGAAAGAAGAGTAGAACAGTCAATCTCATTTAAATGTGATATTTGTGGTCGTAATCTTCAGAAATCTATAATCGATGTTGCAGTAGAAAATTCTGAAAATCTTGAAAGAGGTATTAAAGTCCAAAAAGGATTTGGTGCAACATCAGTTGAGATGTTCCCATTACATGAATGTGTAGAAGGTATAAGAGAAATACCAATCTTTCTTGATGGAGATTTAGAATATAGAAGATATGATGACAGCAGACCAGTTTAAACTTAGTCTGATTCTTCTTCTTTTTGTTCTTCTTTATCTTCTGTTATCCCTTTAAATAAGAAATTGGACAGTCCTTTAATATCTTCGATATTTATAGATTCATCTAGAATTATTTCTTTTTTCTGAACTAAGAAGTTTGCAAAGTTTTTGATATCATCAGCTGAAAAATTAATCGTTAATCCATCTCCTGTAGCTTCAACTGGATCTTGTTTGGGTGTTCCTACTTCAGCTAGAACAGGAATTAGTTCTACCTTAGGTTCCTCAGTAATAGGAGTTGGTTCAGGTTCAAGTTCAACTTTGGGAGGTTCAGGAACACCTTCTTCAACAACTTTAGCAGGTTGAGGTGTTGGAGGTGTTACAACTGGAACTGGGTCTTCAATTTTAACTTCTCTTTCTCCAGAAACAGCTTCAGCAACTTTCTCTTGTACCTCAGGTTGAGAGATTTTTGTAACTTCTTCCGTTGTGGCAGGAATTGGTTCAGATTCAACTACTGTAACAGGCTCTTCCTTACCTAGAAATTCATCCCCAACTATAGCTGGTTCGAAAAATCCTGCATCTTTTTCTTCAGCAGTTAATATCTCTTCAATTTTAATTGGTTTTGCTTCCGGGACAGCAGTTTCAACTTCTAATGGAGCCGCTACTTCAACTGGAATTTCTTCTTGAACCTCAATTGTTTCTTGAGCAACTGCCACTTCTTCAGCTGCTTTAACTGGTTCTGGTTGTGCAACAGGTTGTTCAGCGATTGGATCGGGTTGAGCAACTGGTTCTTCAATAACAGCTGGAGCACTAGGAGGAGGAGGAGCTTCTGCAGCTGCAGTTGTTGATTGAGCGAATCTAAGGATTAGCTCAAAAAGTAATTCTTTCCTCTCGTCAGTTATTGGATCGAAAGAAGTAATAAGGAGATAATTAACATCAAGACTGAACACCAATGCATGTACTTTTCCTGTAGATGATGTAAACACTGTCCCTGTTGGGTCTATACTTTCTCCATTTTCTTTTAACTTATTCTTAAAATCATGAAGACCAATAAGATATTCCATGGAATTTTCAGCAGTTACATTAGCTTGAGATGAAGCTCCAACTATGGGAGAATTCGTTTCTTTTTCAATAAGTACTATTTCAACAATGTCATACTCTTTCAGATCGAATTGCAAAGTTAATTTTCCAAAAGAAGGAAGTAGAGCTTCAGGTTCAGGATTTAAATAATCACGTAACTGTTGGACTCTTGGATCTTCCTGATGTTCCATAACATAACTCTGGAATTCATCACTCTCTTCAACTTTCTGACCAAGATTAGAGATAAGTTCGAATCGTTTAGTGTTAATACCAGCTTCATCCATTATAGTAAATAATAATTCTTTGAGACTGTCAGAGTAGTAGATACTAGTATTTTCGAAATCAACTTCAAAACGAGGATCACTGAACATATCTCTAACATGTTGATGAATTACAATCATTTTTTCTGGAGTAACTAAATCAACTTTGTGGCATAAAACAGTGATGCTTCCATCTGGATTCTCTTTTTTATATTGTCGTATTGTAAAACTGAATCGTCTTTCTGATTCTTCGAATAATTCTGGTTTTGTAACATCTACAATCCATACTAACAACTTAACATTGGAAAAAACAAGATGTCTAAAATGAGTAACAGCTTCATTCCAATAACTTTCTTGTCCACCAGAGTCTATAATCATACTTTTTTGTTCTTCATCAATGAACTGTCTTTGATAGTGTACTGTAGCCATATAATCGTTAACTTCTTCAGGTTGTTTGTTGAAGAAGACAACGTCTTTGATAGCAGTTTTTCCTGCAGCTTGAAGACCCATAAGAAGAATCTTATCTTCAACTGTAGCTTTGCTGTCTTCTTTTCCTGATAGTTCATCGAAGAGATAGGACATAATTGAGCCTCTAATTACTAGTGTTAATATAACCTTTATGATAATTGTCGGAAAATACAATAATAATATATCGATAAAGGCGGTAAAAAGAAGAAGAATTATCCTTTCTTTTGTTCAACTTTTTCTGCGGTAAGCATGACCTTAACTGATTTATGTCTAACTATTCGCAGTAATTCTTCAACTTGTTTCAAATGCTTCTTAGTCTTCAAAGCTTCAATAATAACATCAATTTCATCATAAATATATTCTTGATAATTTAGTAATAAGTTACCAAATTCCGAATCTGCAAGAACAATTAATGATAGATTTTCAAAACCACCTCGAGCCATCTTATTAGGGAGTTGAACACCATGAACAAATCCTATCATCTTCTCTGTAGGAAGAATTATCGAACCTACTCTTCTTCCAACATCATGCTCCTCAAAACCTAGAGAGCTATAAGCTTGATCAGCTATTTTAAGCATAAAATTTTCAACACCAATCTGCATACGACCAAGATATCTAGTTGTGTCTAGAGAATGAGATGCAATAAGAGGTATTGGTCCTTTTTTCTGATCAAATATTGTTAGAATCACGCCAGGTGATAAAGTCTCATATCGTTCTTTTATCTCATCAATTGTTACGATTTCCATTACTTCTTCGAATGGTTTACCTCGTGTTACTCGATAAACAATGAGGGAGATTATTAAAATTACAAATAGACTTCCACCAATCAAAGTATAAAGTAACCAACTTGGAAAACCAGGTAGAAAAATTTTAACTACCTTCTCATCAAATTCAGAGTATGAAGTGTCAACAAAATCACCACCATCATAAGTAACTGCAATAAGGACATAATCAATTTCAGTTGACATAGTAAATATTATGGTTGCTATACCATTGATGTTGGTTGTTCTGTTTGATATAATATAAGTTGTATAATTTGTTGGGATTGCTGCTGAAACTTCTCCTGTTGTTGTTTCATACGAATATGAGTATACAAAGAAGTGTAAAAGTTGTCCAGCAAATCCTGTTCCATTTTGGAAGGTTAATGCTGCAGTTATTGTAAATTCTGTTCCTTCTAAAACAGTAGAATTGGAGACTTGTATATCTATGAAAATGGGTAGTGGAGTGACTGTAAATTCGAAAGTCAAATTACCTTCCAATTTTGCATAATAAAATGTACTCTCTGCATAAATGGTAATTGCATGCTCTCCTTCTTCTAACCCATGTGTTGAATATCTGAACCAGAATTCTGTAGTATTTTCTATATTGTAAAAACTAGTAATCAGAGAGTTGACTTCAACATAAATAATTGAAAGATTTTGACTAAGATGATCTTTTAACCCAATGTAAACATCGATATCCTCATCGTATTGAACTGTAAGTTCTGTTTTATCAAGTATTTCCAGACTACCAAGTTTTTTATCTACAATCAAGTAAAACCTTAGCTTCTGAGAACCACCGTCGATTAAGTAAAATTCAAAATCTATATGTGTTTCAAGACCATTTGTAACATTAGTAGCTACAATAGTACATTCATAGATAGTATTGTCAAGTTGAACAATGCTTGCTAAGAGATTATATACTCTTGAAATAGTTCTATTTTGCAAATCTGGAATTTCTAAACCATCTACTGTATCTGTGATATTAACAGTAAAACTAAATGAATCAGTATAGTTCATTCTATGATGGTAAGACAAGAAATCTGCTTCCTCAACCCACATTTCAGGATTAGGTTCAGTAATATCAATATTAATATCATTTACAGTAATGTTGAAAATATATTCTATAAAATTTGGTTGACTACTTATCGTATTATCTGTTAAAACTACTCTTAGATAATGACGGCCATCTTCTGGTGGCACAATATCTACTAGCAAATATCCACCAGTTAAAATACCACCAAATTCTAATGAATCACCTGTTGCATCGTCATCATCCCAAATCCAGTATAAATCCGCTATGTCATCATTTGTATCATTCTTATACAGAAGAGGTGTTTCGCCTAAACTTGTATAAATGATTCCTTCTTCCAATTGCGTTATTACACCACTTTCATTCAGGTATAAACCAGGAATAGGAGCATCTCTGTCTATAATAAAATCGAAACTACCAAATACAGAATGTCCTAGGATGTCATAAAGTTCTATTACAAGAGTTGCAGTATTTCCTGTTACATATGCACCTGGTCCATCGAAGAAAAGGGAAGGAATTCTTAGTGCAAAGCTATCGTAACTATCGTATGTTGTATTGAAATAATAAAAAGGCAATTTATCCCAATAATATCCAATAGAGTTAACTGTTTGGATATTCTCTTCATTGATATCGAATTCGAGGTCAGTAAATCTATTAATTTCATCAAGCACATTTGGGGAGGAAAGGAATAATTGTGGGGCTGTATTGTCTATAATTAGAATAATAGTATAATAATCAAGATGTCCCAACGAATCATTTGCGAATATTAGAAGATCACCTGTACTATCTCCATAACTTAAAGTTATACTTCCTGAGAAGCTTGAATTAGCAGCTCCTGACCAAGAGTAAAATGTATCAACAAGAGGATCTAAATCATCTACAGTAACTATAACTTCTGCCCCTGTTGTAACATAATTCGTTTCTTGAAAAACAATCATACTTGGGATATCTATTTCAATTATAGGTGCAAGAGTATCAATATGGAAGAAGATGGTCTGAATAGCGTAATTACCTGCTAAATCATAGACATATATTGTGAAATAGTGAGTAGCATCGTTAAATGTATAGAGATGTAATTCAAAAGGAGAGTTAAGGGTTTGGTTAGCTTTACCATCAATTGATATATAGATAATAAGTTGGTTTGTTCGGGTATAATTATCAGTTATAATAAATTCCATTGTGTTATCAGTCGTAAATCTTGTGTCGTTATAGAGAGAAACTATTGAACCATCTATGATTGGAGCTTCAAGGTCTACAATGAAGTTAAAGTAAAAAACATACATTGTCCCTATAAGATCAAAAGTTATAATTGTTAAATTATGGGGACCTGCTGTAGTAGGCATAGCATCTACACCTGTTAGTGTCATTTGAGATGCAATGATACTCCCGTCTTTGATAGTACCACTATCCCAGACATATTTAATGGTTCCATTACTTTTTTGAACGTTAATAACAACATCATCTCCACCTAGATAATAAGAATCATTACGTAATTCAGCAAGTTCTAATAAGAACAACTGATCATCTGTATAAAACCGATAGAATTGTTCAGTATAATGACCGAATGTATCATTTGCTTTTGTAACTAGTTCATGATATCCAATACCTATTGGTAGGCTAGTTTGATAAATGGTTCCTTGTGCAGGTGTCCATAATTGATCAGTTCCTGAATCCCAATTATAGTAAGCAGTTTGAATAGCAGAATTATCTGTAATATTGAACTCAATTACTTTGTTGGGGGCATGCGTTGTATCATTGACTACATTATATAACTGAATTATTGGATTAGTAGAATCGAAAACAAAAATATAGACAACAGATTCAATAGTGTAGAAATCAGATGTTCGAACTGTTAGTATGTGTTCTCCATCAAAATCTGGAGCGCTTATGTTATATGGACTCTCTAAAAGAACCCACGTTCCATTATTATCCCACATGTATTCTGTTAGGTTTACACTGAAAACATCCAAATCAATGGTAGTTCCACCCGTTATAGTCGACCCATTCGTAAGAGGACTATTAAGTACAACATTAATCAAGGACTTATCATATCCAAAGATATAAGTAACAATCTTTGTGTTGTTAAAAACTGGATCACTTGCTTTTATTTCAAGTTCATTCCAACCATGATTATCAGGAAGAGAAGTGGTCGTTAAATCACTAAAAGAAGTCCAACTTCCACCATTCCACTGATATGAACTTATCGAACCATCAGTCACATCGATAGTCATATTCTGAAGAACCTGATAAACAGCATTGTCAGTCGCTCCTAACACATTTATGGTAGGATATCCTTTAGAACGCATTCTAAGTTGAATTCCTGACATCCTTGTCACATTATTAATTGTATATGTGCTATCATAAATTGGATCAGGATCATCGATTGTCCATGTTGTTGAACCACCACCAGTATGTAGGTAACCAGTATACTGGAGAAAAGATCCTGCTGAAGGAACTAAACTGAACCGTATTTCAATATCCCATCTTAATCTATAACCAGCAGGAATTAGTGTAGTTCCAACTAAATCTGCAAAGTGTGTTCTTTGACCTGCCCAGATGTTAGGTTCATAATATATACTCTGTATACTAGCAAGTAAAGTGGGATTGGAAGGATCTGCTGGGTTGAAGAGGTAAAGACTCTGACGATAACCAATGTTTATTGCTTCTGAAAAAGGAGGATCGTCATTTGATTCAAACCAAGATAACCAGTAGACTCTTCCTGTGATTTCATAGTCCTCTGTGAAAACTGGACTATAAATTTTGGAAGGTTCATGTGGAGAATTTCTCTCTCTCATGTAGAACCAATCTGTAGAATTCGGCCAAGTAAGAGGTTCATCACTCAGAGCTCTCCAGTACATCTCTTTATTTAATGTTCCATCATCTTTGATATCGTCGTAGGTAACCCATTCAAAAATATTTCTTCTATCATATGGATCCTCACCTGCTGGATCATTGATCAGGGTCTCACCTACTCGAGATTCCCCATAAATTTTACCTGTTCCACCAGGGAAAAATGCTAAAGTTTGAAACTCTCCCTCGATTTCGGTATTTGTTATAAGTGAACTATCATCAGGATTTTCAGCTTTGTCTACATAGCCTGGAAAACTTGGAGTATAAGGAGGATCATTCAATAGGTTTTCAACATCAGAGTTAGTTGATTCTGTGTTTAGAATCTCTTGATGGGTCACTGTATTAAAACATAAAATTATAAGTATTAGTCCAAAAATCTTGTTGTTATTTCTAGTCATTTTAATCCTCCTTCTTATTTCTCTTCTATCCCTTGCGCTGCTAGCATTATTATTACTGATTTCTTCCTTATTCCCTCTATAATGATTTTAATATTATCGAGCTGGTTTTTTGCCTTTAGAACTTCAACTAACTTGTCTGCTTCATCGTATAAGTAATCTTGATAATTTAATAGTAAATTACTATATTCTGAATCTGCTAGAACGATTAATGAAAGATTTTCAAATCCCCCTCTTGCGGTTTCATTTGGTAGTTGTATTCCATGTACCCATCCCACCATTTTTTCTCCTGGTAGAACAATAGAACCAACTCTACGACCTGTATCATGTTCTTCGAAACCAAGCGAGCTGTATGCCTGGTCAGAGATTTTAAGTATGAAATTCTCTGTCCCCATTCTTAGTCGTCCTACATACTGTCCTAGCTCTAAACTATGATCCATTACTAGAGGTACAGGTCCTTTTCTTTGATCAAAAATGGAAAGAACAACACCTGGAGACATAATAGAATAATTTAGTGCTATTTGTTCATCTGTTATTTTTTCCATTAAAGCTTCAAATGGTTTAGGTTTAACTATCTTGTATATAATTAGTGAAACAATCAAACCCAAAAGCACGCTTCCACCAATAATTGTATATAATAACCAAGATGGAAGTCCTGGAGGTTTCATTGAATAAACAGAAGCATCTAGAACAGAAGAGGAGATATCATGATGATTATTACCATCATAGAATACTTCTATGTCAATATACTCTATTCCCTCATACATCTGGAAAGATGCAGTAAAGTAACCATCAGCATCTGTATACACTGTAATAATTCTATAATCATCATAATCGTCTATATTCAAAGCATAGACAAGTCTTCCATTTGATTCTTCAACAATATAAACATAAACCAGTATTTCTTGGTCAGAAAGAGGTGTTCCATCGTCTGCTGTTAGTAAACCTCTGATAACTACTTGTGATTCTTCTAGTACTTCATAACTCGTAACTTCAACTGATATCTGAGACTGAATTGGTAAAACCTCAATTGTAAAAACACTGTTCGAACCATAAAAGAACTCAGATTGAACTTGAATGTCCAGAGTATGATTTCCTTTACTAGTTAGTGCGGTGGATGAGAAGTTAAATTGATACAACCCATCACCTAAAATTTTGATATCAGTAATCAATCCATTAACTACTATAGACAGAATTGTCTCATTTAAACCTAAGTCATTTTGAAGATATATTATGACAGGAATAATCTCTCCATAGGTAACTGTATCAACACTACTTTGATGAATGAAAAGAGATCCTTCTTTTTTATCCACCTTCAAGTAGATTTGGATATATTGTTTACTCTCTTCCCATTTATAGAATTGAATTTCTATTTTAGCAAAAATACTATCAGTGACATTGTTAGCTACAATTAGAATTTCATAAGTAATACTATCAAGTTTTGTAACATTAACAATGAAATCAAAAGCTGAATTATTAAGATTTATTTTAAGACCTACTATCTCTGAATGAGTAAGAGAATCTGTGACTTCTACAATATAACTGACATTCTCACCATAAATCAAACTTGTAGTATTGACATACGCATTTGTACTCTCGTCAAAATCATCAGGTCTATTAAAAGTTAAAACTATATTATCAATCAAGAAAGTGATATTAAAACTAATTTCATTGTTTACATTATCAATTAATATAACTACCAAAGTATAATTACCATCTGTTTCGGGTGTTTCAAACGTTGGATATTCTTCTGTTACATTCAAGGAACCTTTGTATTCCTCAGGACCTTTATGAGCCCAATAATAATTAAAGGTTATTAATTCTCCCGGTTCATTTACATAAGAATTGTATCTTATTGTTTGATTGCTTTGAGCAAAGAATGAATCACCAATATCCAACCATTTCTCTTCGGAAGCATCGTAAAACTCTAAATCAAGATTAGGTGGTTCATCATCTATTTTAAATATGAACCATTCAATGTGATTATTTCCAACAATATCTTTCATGTAAACATAGAAAACAACATTATCTTCATGTTCATAGAAGGGTATAACTGACACATTAAAATCATGCTCAGAGCTAGTATACCAAGCACCAGGGAGAATGTCCCACGAATATCGAACTAATTCTATCGTATTGTCTCCTAAATCATCACTTGTCTCAAAATACAATGCTGTATAAAAGTTTACTTCTTCTGTTGTATTTGTCATCCCGATAAGAGTGACACTTGGAGCTTCGATATCTATAATTATACTTGTAATATTAGTTGAAGTGTGTAACCCATCGTATGCATAAATTATCAATGTTCCAGAGGCATTTTCGGCAGGCAGTACAAAGCTTTCGTTAAAAGTATGCTGTTCTCCTCCCCAAGTATAATAAGTTATAACACCAGAATAAGCATCACTGACAGTAACTATCACTTCAGCATTTCCAGGAACATAATTATCGCTACCTAGAGGAACTAATTCTGGAATCTTATATTCAAGTTCTGGTGGGGTGTTATCTATTGTAAATTCGACATAGAGTATGTCGGAATTCCCTGCAAGATCAATTGCATAGAGATAAAAACTATGAGTGCCATCAACCAGATAATCTAAATTGTAGAAATAAGCTCCAGCACTCAAGGTTTCATTTACTGTACCATCAATTGATATCAGAACTGTAAGATTTTCCCCAAAAACTTCATTATCCGTAATTGTAAAGTACATTGTAGTGCCAGAAGAAACATAGCGTCTAAAACTGTAAATTTCGTCAGGTACTATATTTGGAGCTTCTATGTCAACTATGAACTTGAAATAGAACACATATTCAACGTCAAATGTATCAAATGCAATTATTGTAAGATTGTGTGAACCTACTGATGTTGGTAAGCTGTTTGCTCCCGCTAATGTCATTGTTTGCGATGTTATTGTCCCCACTTTAACCGCTCCACTATCCCACACAAAATAAGCAGTTCCATTGCTTTTCTGAATTGTTATCTTGACAGTTTCTCCTCCCAGAACATAGGAATCGTTAGAAAGATTCTGTAATTCAACTAAGAAAATGTTACTATCAGTTATAAAATTAAAATTTGTATAGAACGCTTGATCGTAATTGTCTAAAGCATAAATATGCAGAACATGAACACCATCAGTAAGAGGGAGATTTGTTCGATAGATATTACCTGTAGCTGGTGTCCAAGTGAGATTAGAATCACTATCCCAATGATATTGGACGTCTTTTATTCCTACTGAATCAAAGATTTCTACATCTATTGTTTTGAGAGGTGCATATGTTCCACCATTCAAAACATTATCAAGTGTCACACTAGGTAGATCTGAATTAAATGTGAAGAAATACCTTAATGTTTCATTCATATAGAAATCAGAGGTTCTTATGGTAATATTGTGATCTAATTCAAAGTCAGGAGTAATGATATCATAAGGATCTGTTAGAGGAAATTGGGTACCGTTTTTGTCCCACTCATAGGTTGCCGTATCCACATAATAAACTGTAAAATTAAGCAAAATACCTCCAGTTATAGTCGAACCATTCGTGTACGGTGCATGTAATTCAAAATTCGTTTCTGAAGCATCATAAATAAATTGATAATACTCATATCGGGTATTATTATATTCAGTTTCACTTGCTCTTATTTCTAAGTAGTGCCAAGCATGAACAGCTGGTAAAGTGGTGGTGGTTGAAGTAGAGAAACTTTGCCAACTTCCATAATCCCATCTGTATGAACTGGTTGAACCAGGGGTCACATCAATATTCATTTCTTGTGCAGTATAATATACGGTATCATTGATTGCATTGTAAAATGTAATATCAGGAGTATTTTCCTCTATCATATAAAGTTGTACTCCAAGCATACCGTCAGTGCTTGTAATAACATAATTATTTGAATGAACACCATCAGTTATAGTCCAATCAAGATTGGTACCTAAAATCCCGGTATCTGAATATAGTCCATCTGCCATAATATCAAGTGTATAATGCCCTGCAGTTGCCCCCACATCGTTATATTTCATCATATAAGTGATCTTAAACCTATCACCTGCGGGAATTGTATAAGAAGAAAATGAACTATTTGTTTCTAACCATTCCCAATATTCTGTATCAGTAGGTGTATTAATTTTTGGCATAAGATATTCGACTGACGTAATCTCTGTTGAGGTCAGAGTTGATGTTTCAAAATGCCAAAGTGTTATTTTGAGAGTAGAATCCATATTATTAAATCGAGAATTGAATGGATCATCATTTAAGTCTCTATGCATGTTAAAGATATAATGAACCTTATCGGAGATTGTGGTATCATATGTCAATAATGGGCTGTACATCAACGCATATCTACCAGAACCCCAATAATCAGCTCCCATTAAGTAGTAGGTATCATTGACTGAAGGTACAACCGCATTGGTTATATCACCAGTACCAAATCTTTCAGCATCCATTCCAACAGCACTGTGACTTGGAATAGCATCATATTCTGTCCACTGATAACCTGATCCATTACCATCTAAATTTGTTGTAAAAGTGTTAAAACTAAAGAAAGCTTGAGTCTTATAATCTCCCTCAAATATTTCTGTTTTTATTCTATTTGAAAAAGGGTTGTAATCATCATAATCATCATAAAAATAATCATCAGGAGGTGAATTATCGATGATCTCAGTTCCAGGATAAAATGGATTGAAATCCTCATTTCTTGAATTTGAAATATTGTAATATAATACTGAGTTGAAACATAAAGCTATTAACAATATACTAGTAATTTTACCTAATTCTACTCTTTTCATTTACTCAACCTTTATTAACAATTTAACTGGTCATCTATTATCTCTTTGATTCCAAATGAATGATAAAAACCTTCACTTATTGCCTCTTGAAATTCTTTAATACCTTCTTGAGTTACATTTGAAATTTTGACTGGTATAATCCTTTCAGGACTAATATGAATACCTATTTTATCCTCAACATATCGCTCTATGAACTGTATTCCTTGCTGAACATTTTCATCTGAAACAAGAACTGAATCTTCAGCATCCAGATGTGTTCCCAATAGAACTATACTTGTATAATCTTGTATAAGCTCATGTTCAATTGCTTGATTTAACCAGTATTCAAGATTCTGAAAAGTAGTTATATCGACCAAACTGTAAGTTAGAACCAACACAATGACTTCATCAATTGATCTGATATCAAAATAAAGGTCTAAAGCATCTTCAAATGCTAGACCTGTTCCCTTTTCTGCTTTTCCTTTTTGTCCAGGCATGATAAACAGTTGCGAACTAACAGTTACTTTGAATTGCTCAATATTTGCATGAGCAATAAAATATTCAAACTCTAAATTTATTGACTTAGAAAGCGACCTACACTGTGCATCAATAAAAGCTCCTTCTCTATAACTTGATAAACTTAAAGCCGAGTGTGTCTTCCCAGTATGACCATCACCGATAAAAACCACTCCTCCAGTACATGTTATATCAGATTCATAGCAACGAATAAGACGTTTAATAGATGTATCTGACTTCATAGACAACAACTGAGTGATGGTTCGAAAGCTTGTCTTAAAGTATCGTTTTTCGGGTTATAAGATTATTCGTAAATGCAAATCAAAATTGAGTAACTGACAAGTCTATTTCAGTTTTTCAACCTTTCCAAAATCTCTGTAAAAAGATAGCTCTTCTAACATTCTTTCATCGTGTGGAGAAGTTTTTTCTAGAATCAATCTTGCTAGTAATTCACCCAATCCTGGACCTAACATGTAACCTTGTCCGCACATTCCAACTGCATTGATATACCCTTCAAGATTGTGTACTTTCCCAACGATAGGAGACCCATCGGGAGTCATAGGATAAAGTCCTCTCCATGTCCTTCTCATTTTGAGATGTTTTGTTCGAGGAATCAGATTGATTAATCTCTGTGCTACTTGGGGTAGAAAGACTGAAGTTTCATTTTCATTTGTTCCTGGAATCAAAGGTTCAGGTGTGAGGCATAGAATAAATTTGCCTTCCTCGTTCTGATAGAAGTAGAAGTTTTTGGTACCTTTACCTGGTCGTAAATCAACCACCAGAGGATCAATGAATTTCTTGACTGGTTCACTTATACCTGATTCATGAGAGTCAGGAAATACAGGTAAATTAACACCCACCATCTCCCCTATTTCTTTAGCATAAGCTCCTGCCGCATTGATAATGTAATCAGCTTCATATACCCCTTTGTTAGTCATTAGTTTCTTAACATGATTATTCTCAGTCTGAATATCCACAACTGATTCTTTGAAGAAGTAATCTGTTCCTTGAATAACAGACTGTTTTTGTATAGCATGAAGAGTCTTCAAAGGTGAAGAGTTACCATCTTCAGGGGAGTAAGTTCCACCTCGCAATCCTTCTTGACTAATACCTGGAACAAGTTCTATGATTTTATCTCTAGCCACCCAATTGATGTTTAATCCTGCTTCTTTTTGAATTACTAGATTTTCTTTCATGAGTCGTTCGTGAGCTTCATTATATGCAACAAATGTATATCCACCTTGATGCCACTCAATGTCTGTTCCATACTTCTTCTCCCAACTAGCAACAATATTAATTGATTCTTGACATAGAAGAATCTTAGATGGATTAGTGTGAGTAGCTCGAATTCCCCCTATTGCTTTTTTATTCTGACCTTGACCAGTTGAAGGGAGTTCATCAATCACTGCTACTTTCAGTCCCTCTCTGGACATGGCATAAGCAGCAGGAACACCTACACTCCCAGCACCAATGATAACCACATCATACTTCTTAGTCATCTTGTTTCTCCTCCTTGGAAAGACCAGCAAAATGCCTTAATGGGATTTCAACAAATAGAGGTCTCTGAACAAAAGGTGTCATTTCTTCATAGGGAATTTGTTCTTCTCTAAATAATTTTTCAATAAGCTTCGTACAAGTTTTAGCTCCGCATGCACCCATCCCTATTTTCGTAATTGCTTTTAATTCGTTAGCATCAGTTATTCCTTGTTTGATGAGTGTTCGAATTTCACCAGCTGTAATTCTCTCGCATCTGCAGATTATTGCTGTGTCAGGAATAATATCTTGATATTTCTGAATCTCTTTAATATCCTTACCTTTAGGTAGTCTGAAGGAAGTTGCTTCTAATGCTTCCTCTTTAGGAAGTCTAACTGTAATCAACTGTGTGTTTGGGTATTTCTTGAGGATGCGAACTTTCTCAACAGTGTGTTTACCCAAATCCTCACTATCTTCTCCAACCACTAGTAATTCTTCTCCTTTCTCTATTTTTCCAATAAATATTTCTGTTGGAATTGTGACCAATGGATTATTTGAGTCATCTCTGTAATCGACTAAAGTTACTGCTAAACCCGGACATACTGCAACACACTGAGCGCAACCTATACAATCAATTTCCTCTTGGTTTTGAAATTCTGGTAAACCTAAAATCCCTCCATCTGGTATTGCTATCAACTCTTTTGGACACACTGAAGCGCAGGGATCGCAAGGTATTTCTTGGTTGCAATGAAAGACTGGATAGATTCCTTCTTCTTTGATTGGTTTTTCTCTTTGGACTACAGGACCAGGATGACTCTTCAAAACTTCTACTTTTAGCTCCCACTCTTTCGGTACTTCCGCTTCTGTTAACCCCAAAGATCGTGCTATTTTCATCCCAGCTATTTTACCACTGAACATTGCAGAAGAAGCTTCTGCTATTTCATAAGCGTCACCAGCTGCCCACACATCCATACAGAATTCTTTCGCTTTGTGGTAGAATTCGTTTACTGGATCTAAACCTATAGCAATTAGAACTGTATCTACTTCAAAGGTTCTTTCAGTTCCTTTTATTGGTTGGAATTTTTCATCAATCTCAGAGATGGTAGTAGATTCAACATGATCTTTTCCATGAACAGCAACAACTGTATGTCTAGTATAGATAGGTACACCTAGTCTTCTTAGCTTATCCTCATGAACTTTATATCCACCACATTTCGGTAGAGCTTCAACTAGACCTACAACTTCAATTCCTGCTTGAATAGCATGGTATCCTGCAATGATACCAACATTCCCTCCTCCAATGATAAAAATCTGTTCACTTGACTTAACTAAATCCCTATTGACTAGTGTTTGGAAGGCACCAGCTCCATAAACTCCAGGTAGTGTATTCCCCGGAAAAGCGAGCATCTTCTCTCTTGCACCAGTTGCTACAAGAAGTTTCTTAGGTTTTACATGAAGATAAATCTCTTCTTTCAAAATCCCAACAAGTTGATCTGAAAACACACCTATACAAGGACTGTTCAACCAGATGTCAATGTTGGGGTACAATTGAACTTCCTTTTCTAGAATTTTAGCAATTTCTATTCCTCTTGTTCCAGCATAGGAATCAGTCACTGATCCAAAGAACTTGTGTGTTTGGAGTAGAAGTTTTCCTCCTAATCTATCTTTATCATCAACAAGAATAATTTTTGCACCCAGTTTTCCTAAAGTAAGAGCTGCTTGTAAACCAGCTGGTCCAGCTCCAATGATTAAAACATCTGTTTCCACAGTTTCTATTTCTTGAAATACTACTTCTTCATCATCTTCAGGTAGAGCAGGATACCCTTCAACACTCTCAACCTTCACATTTGCTTGAAGAGGAGTCATACAAGATTTGACAGCAATACCATCAACAATAACTGTGCATTGAGCACATTGACCATTAGCACAGAAAATCCCTTGAGGTGCATGATCCTTTGGGTGATGACCAAAAATTTGGATTCCATTAGCAATTAAAGCTGAAGATAACATCTCCCCTTTCTTACCAGAAACTTGTTTACCATTAAAAGAAAATGGAACTATTTCAAAGTCTTCTTCACTCAGAATTGGATGCTTGTTGATTCTGTTTTGCTCTTCGGATCCCATCATTCCACCAGCTCAAACTAAGGCTGACTTTTCAATAACTGTTATAAGTATTCAGACTGGACTTTAGATTTCTTCAATAATAAGATTTTCTCCTTCTAATGAAGTATTTGTAAACTTCCATCGTTACTAGTGGAATAGCTACCGCTACAAGAACAATCAACCAGTCTAGAATATTCAGTTGGAGTAATCCAGGACTATAACCCGTACCCATTATCGATTCAACAAGATTTTGCAAGGCAGGGATGTACATGAGAATGATATGAAGTATAGGTACAATCATAACAAGTACAAATACCACCCAATTCCAGTCCTCTTTGAGAGATTTGAAAACTGACTTATTCAATCTCCTAAGACTTAGAACTATAAGACTTTCTGCGATTACAAGAACGGTGACAAACATTGTTCTAGCTTTAGCTTGTCCATATCCTAAAGGAGCAGAAGCGATGTTACTATCTAGACTTAGCAATCCAGATACATTACCGGAATGAGTGAACTCAGAAAGAATTACAGGACCAAAAAATCCCAATAAATAGACTAGACCAGCTGAGAAAGCAAGAGAAAGAGCTAGAATAACAAGAGCTAGAACGTAGCGCTTATTGAAAATTTCCTCATCATCTCGGGGAGGGAAATCCATTATTTCATCAGCAATACTATCGAAAATGAATGCAAAAGGAGGAATCAAGTGAGCAGTAGAAAAAATGTAAACACGTTGAAAATCATTAACAATATAAAAATTAGGTATGAATGAAGTAGCAAAATAAAGAATAGCTTCAGCAATATTGAGAGTGATGTAGAAGAAAATCATAACACGGATACGATCAAAAAGACCACGACCTTCACGAATACCAAGAACAGTACTAGTAAAACTGTCATCAGCAATGACAACATCAGAAGCTTGCTTAGCAACTTCGGTACCAGCAATACCCATACAGATACCTACATCAGCGTTTGTTAAAGCTAGAGCATCATTAACCCCGTCGCCTGTCATCGATACAATTTTTCCCTTCTTTTGGTATCTATCTACAATTACTTGTTTATGTTGTGGTGATACTCTTGCAAATATTCTGGTCTTAAAGAACTCTTCTTCAGTTAGATTTTTTATTTGGTTTCCCTCTACAGCTAGTTCTTCCCCTTTTACAATTCCTACTTCTTTCGCTATTGCTTTTGCGGTTATGGAACTATCTCCTGTAATCATAATTGGAGTTATTCCAGCTTGACGGCATTCTTCTACTGCATCTTTTACACCATATCTTGCTGGATCCAGCATACACACAAACCCATTGTATATTAGATTGTTTTCTTCTTCCTCTCTGATGTGTGTTAATGTCTTATCTTTATCCATTGGTCTTATACCTAAGGATATTACTCTATATCCTGTAGCTGCAAACTTACTTACATACTCCATGATTTGTTTTTTGTCTTCTTCAGTAATTGGTCTATTTGATTCTGGATATCCTAACCTATTGCACAATGGCAACACTGTTTCTGTTGCTCCTTTACAAAACAAAATATATCCTTCTTCATCTTGATAGGTTTTGCTCATTCTTTTTACTACTGAATCAAAATTAAATTCTGATAGATATCCAAATTGAGATTGTACTGTCTTTTCTGATAAACCTGATTTGTTAAACAATGCTAGAAATGCTCCATCTGTAGGATCTCCTGTTGTCTTCCATGAAATTTGATGATGAGGTTCAAAAACTTCTTCCACAATCAAATGAGCATTATTATTTAACATTCCTCCAATTAGTAAGTATTCTAAAGATGATCCTTCTGCAAATGGTTTGATGGAATCTGGTAGAGTATATTCATCAAATGAATCGGGGAATTCTTCACCTAGGGGATAGATTGACCCCTTGTTACTATAGCCTATACCTGAGACACCATAGAAACTTTCCACATCCCAGATACGTTGAATTGTCATCTGATTAGAAGTAATAGTCCCTGTTTTATCACTGCACAAAATTGAGCTTCTACCTAATGTTTCTACAGCAGATAAGTTTCTTATTATCACCCTATCTTTTGCCATAGCCAGTACTCCTGTGAGCAAGATTAGTGTAGTTAGTAGTGGTATACTGATTGGCATAATTGCCATGGATGTTGTTACTGTTAAAACTAAATCATCAACAAAATCTATTTGTCCTATAGTACCACCAACTGAATGGAAAATTATCTTGTAAGTTACTGACACAACAATAAATACAACTACTGCTATCCCCAACCACTTTGCCAGTCTATTGACCTTTGATCGTATAGGAATTTCATTTGAACCAATTTCCTGCAATTCTGTTGATAATCTTCCTAATTCAGTATAAATCCCTGTACTTGCAACAACTGCGATTGCTCTTCCAGCTTCCAGAAATGTTCCAGTATAGAGCATGTTTATTCGCTGTGAAATTGGAGTATCTTCCTCTAAGCATACCTGAGGAGAATTTGTTTTTTCTACAGCAACTGATTCACCAGTGAGAGCACTTTCGTTTACCAGACAATTGCTAGAATAAATGATTCGGGAATCAGCTGGAACCCTGTCTCCTTGGTCTAGTTCTATCAAATCACCAGGGACTAGCAACTCAGCACTGATATCCTCTGGAACACCATCTCTTATTACAGTTGAAGATGGTGCTGATAGCTTATGAAGAGCATCAAGTTTGAATTGAGCTCTAATTTGTTGGAATATTGTAAAAATGATATTTACACCTATTATTAGCATCCAGAATCCTATTTGTCCCCACACACTAGACTCTGATTGACCTCTGAATGCAAAATCTTTAACTAATCCTAAAATCACCATTACAACTGCGACAATTAGATAAATATTAATCAACCAATTAAGTAGTGGTGCGATATAAACCTCCCAGACAGACCCTTTGACTTTTGGGAGAACATTCTTTCCAAACTTCTCTAATCTCTCTTCTACAACTTCGTGCTTTAATCCGAATTTTAGGTCTGTGTTTAACTCCTCTGCAATTTTCTCATATGACATATTATGAGGGCATAGCTCTTTTTGTTCAGCAAAGTCGTTCTTTTTAGTTTTTTTCCCCATTATATTTCAACCTAAAATCCAACTTCTACCTACTTTAACTAATCGCATATAAAATCTTAATTGTGAAAATATGAGCTGACAATAGCCTTTATATTTTGGGTAAAGTTTAATAAAATAATTCCAAATTGGATACTAGAGTATAATTTTTACTCAAAAAAAATAAAATGTGAGAACGATGAGTGAACAACCTTCAGGTCCTCCCACTGGTCCCCCAGCTCGTCCTCCTGGTCCGCCTAGAGGTCCAATGTTTATGAGAGACGAGTATCAGAATTTAATAGATGAGTTTGTAAAGGATGTTAAAGCGGATTTAAAAGATATAGTAAGCAGTCTTCTATTGGTTGGAAGCGTAGTTACAAAAGAACATATTGCAGGGGAATCTGATTGTGACTTTCTTATTGTTTTAAAGGAAAAAGCAGCAGGGGATAATTTTAAAAAATCCATGGAGAAGATTAGTAGAGTTGTTCTGAGATACATTGAAGATCCATTGTACAGTTCTTTGTTAGATGTTGAAGTTCTAACTGAAGAAGAAATACCTAAAGGTGGAGAAGCGACAGATTATCCTTGGACAAGAGTTTTAGTAGCTCAACATGGAAAAACACTAATTGGTAAGAATCCCTTCGAGAAAATTAAAATTAAAGAAGAGGACATCAAAACTTCAGCAATAGATATGGCAAAATTGTTTCTAGAGCAAATGATAGAAATCCCCACTCTTGAAGATGTTGATGATTATGATAAAACCTATCTCACAGTAGATGCTGTTTTAGGATGTGGATGTGCCTATCTATACTATAACGGTGAAAAGGAATTCTACAGAAGTTCGGCTATAATCCTATTTGAAGATAAATACAGAGACAAAATTAGCATTACTCCTATTCAAACAAGTCACCGTTTAAGATTGGCTGCTAAATCTATTAGTACTGAGAATTTTATAGAAGATGGCTTGAAATTCTGCAAAGATGTAGTTAAACAACTATCCTAGTTATGAGGTTTTCTAATGTCTGTAAATACAAGAATTGATATGTTGGTGAAAAGTGTTGAAAGTTCGCTAATATTAATGGCAGGAGAGTCTGGAACATCCAAAGAAGTACTTTCAGCTAGATACATTGAAGATGGAATACAAAATGGAGAAACAGTATTAGTAGTTCTTTTTGCTCTATCTGCAGTTGATTATATCGAGCAGTTAAAATCAGAGATTACTGGTCTGCAAACACACATTGATACTAGTAAAATTCACTTCATAGATTCTCTTTCTTATAGATCAGTTCCTGAAGAAAAAACAAAAAACACTTTCTTTTTAGAGCATGCAAGTGATTTACTTACATTATCAGTAAATATTAATGAATTATCGCAAAATGCAAAAAAATTAAGAATTGTTTTCGATCAGCTTGCTGTTTTAATGTTGTATAACAAACCAATGCAGGTTTTGAATTTCTTACAAACCCTTGCAGCTCGTATTCGACAGAGGAAACAATCAGCTTTGCTCATATTAGATTCAGGAGTTATTGATCAACAAATTGAGAATACTCTCCATGCAATTGTGGATATGGTCATAGAAACACAGAGAAAAGATGACCCTGAAGGTCTCCAACAACTAGTAAGAATCAAGTTTGCAAAAGAGGAATTTGAACCTAGATGGGTGCAAGTTCTCTAAACTAAGAATCACTTTTCAGTTTGTTTTTCTCTTTTTAGCCTTTTCGAAGCGTAGTATCTAATAATTCTACCTGTTAGAAAATTGTTACTGGTTTTTACAATCAACCTATTTCTAAATCCCGGTACATAAATTGCTTTTTTCCTCTGTAAAGCTTTAAGAGATTTTTTTACTACTTCATCAGATGTCATCCAAAAATTCTTTGGGACAGAGGTTTTATCAAAAGAAGCTAATTCTTTAGTGTCATGAAAACCTGATTTTGTCATTCCTGGGCAGAGAGCTTGTATTCTGATATTAGTACCATTTAGTTCCTCTTGAAGAGCTTCTGAAAGAACAACCAGAAAAGCTTTTGTCACAGTGTATGTAACATTACCGAATCTACTCATCAATCCACTCACAGAAGAAACATTGATGATTGCACCCTTATCTCTTTCAATCATACTTGGCAGAACAGCTCTACTTAGAGCAAAACTGGCAATATTATGAACATAGAGCATATCCAGTTGCAAAGATTTATCTGATTCTATGAAACTACCTGGAAGACCAAAACCTGCATTATTAACAAGAATATCTATATCATCAAGCTTTTCAATTTTCTCTGATAGAGATTCGATTTCATCAATGTTCGACAAGTCTGCTACTACAACTTCGACATCTATTTGATAGGTTTTCTTTAGGTTTTTAGCTAATTCTTCTAGTATCTCTTCTCTTCTAGCAGTAATGATTAAATCATAGCCCTCTGAAGCTAGTTCTTTAGCGAAAGATTCACCAATTCCGCTTGAAGCTCCTGTAATAATAGCTTTAGTTCTTGTCAAATTATATACTCTCTTTTTATTCATTTCTTGAATCTGAAAAGCGCTAGTACGATAGCAATAACTCCAAAAAATACTGAACCTACTATGACTGCTGTTACAATCCACCCTTCTTCAGAAACATCCTCAGGATTCGCTAGTGCTAGCAGATTAAATTCCATCATCTTAATGTAAGTGTTAGTATCATTATCTATTCCAAGTAAAGGTGTAAGCTTTGCCACTTTTGCATCAGTTTCTCGAGCAATTTGAATTATAGATTTTTCCTCAATTTGAGGTTGCGTTATAATTATAGATACATTTTCTTCTTTCATGGTATCTATGACCTCTCCTATATGTTGAGCAGAAGGTTCTGATCCTTCATGCTCTTCAATTACTGCAACTCGTATAACTCCCAACATATCAAGGAAATACATATAGGAAGGATGATGAACTACAACTTTCAATCCGATAAATTGATTCTCTGCTTGTATTTTTAAAATTAAAGAATCTAGTTCTAGTAGATAGTTATCCCTGTTTATTTCATATTCACTTTGATGTTCAAAATCTAATAGTATAATTTCATCAGTAACATTGATTACAAAATCTTTAACTAAAACAGGGCTCATCCAAATGTGTGGATTGGGGTCGCTCGTTATGGGGTCTATTTCAATTATATCCTCAGTAGCCAAGTAAAAAACATTGATTGTGGGATCAGCTTGGAGAACCATATCCACCCATGGTTCCAGACCTTCAATACCAAAAACAATAAACAAATCAGAGTTACCAATTAATTGCTGGTCTTGCGCTAATAGCTGAAAAGTATGTGGGTCTTCTGCACCTGTAACGATAGATACAGGACTGAATAAATCTCCACCTATGTTAGCTGCCCAGTCGGCAATCACAGAGAGAGAAGTTACCACTTTGATTTCTCCAGTAGGTTCTGCATTAATTCCAATGTTTTCTTCAAAAGCTGATACTGTTCTTGAAAGGAATAAAGATGATATGAGAATCAAGATGAATAAAACTGATTTATGATACTTCTTAGACAAATTCCATCAACACTATAAACATGTTTAACTTCATTTTAATTTTTGTGTATGCACAAAAAAGATAAAGTACTACTCATAAATTATATTCACAAATGGTTTCGATACTAGACTTTTTCTCAGCTCTTGGTGAAGGTTTTATGGTAAAAGCCCTTGCTACAGCATTGATTATTGGAGTACTGGGAGGAATAATTGGAGTATTTGTTTTACTCAAAGGAATGGTTTTTCTTGGAGAAGCTATTTCTCATTCAGCATTTGCAGGAGCTGCATTGGGGATTTTATTAGGGATTGAGCCAATTATTACAATTATCGCTTTTGGACTACTTGCATCTTTAGGAGTAGGCTATGTAAATGAGAAAAAAGTCATGAAAGATGAAGTCATTATAGGTATTGTTTTCACTAGTTTTATGGCTCTAGCTATTCTTTTCATAGGATTGATGCCTTTTTATTCTACAAGTGTTACTTCAATTCTTTTTGGAAATATTTTCTCTGTTTCAACAGAGAATCTAATTCTGTTGGGATTTGTTGCTGCAACTGTTTTATTGGTTATATTTGGTTTGAAAAAAGAGTTCTACTTTATTACATTTAATAGAGAAATGGCATCGATTGTTGGTATACCAGTAAAATTCCTAAACTATCTATTCCTAGGTCTAATGGCAATCACAATAGATGTTTCACTACAAGCAGTGGGGGCAATCCTTGTCTTTGCTATGATCATTACACCTGCAGCAGCGGCTTATCAATGGACTTTCAAGCTGAACAAAATGCTCTTTCTAGCAAGTCTTTTTGGAGTATTATCTGGATTCTTAGGAGTATTCTTCTCCTATCTTTGGAACTTCCCATCCGGTTCAACAATCGTAGGTGTAGCAACAATAATCTTTGTTATTTCTTTCATTGCTTCACCAAAAAGAAGAAAATCTGGAGCTGGTCATGTTGTTGCTGATTGTGATTTTTGTTCTAAAACAATTGATGGTAGAAAATATTGTATTGAGGAAAACTGTGTTGCAAAAGAAATTCCTCATAAACATGATGAAAAGGGATTAATTATCTACCGAACTGATGTGCCTTCAAAGACAAGTCCCACAAAACATGATCATGATCATGAGCAGGAGGGTGATTAAATGAGCAAAGAGGAAAAGCCAGAGATTATAGCCTGTCTTAAAGACGTAAATGTTGTTTATGGTAATTTGGCAGCATTATATGATATAAATATTGATATTTTGAAAGGTGACTTCGTAGGAATTTGTGGCCCAAATGGATCAGGTAAAACAACTTTATTAAAAACTATAATTGGACTAATTGAACCACTTACCGGACAAGTTGCTCTTTTTGGTCAAGAAATAAGGGATAAAATACCAAAGGAAATTAGATTCAAAATAGGCTATGTACCTCAGATTACAGAAATAGACCGTAATTTTCCAGCTCTTGTCCGAGATGTTGTAGAAATGGGGAGGTATGCCAAAGCAGGTCTTGTTAAATCTTTAACAGCTGAAGATAAACAGAAAGCAATGGATGCTCTAAAACTAGTTGATATGGATTATATGGCTGAGCGTCCTATAGGTCATCTCAGTGGAGGTCAACAACAGAGAGTACTGATTGCACAAGCTTTAGCAGCTGAAGCTGAGGTTCTTTTATTGGATGAATTTACTAGTGCCCTTGATTTTCGTATGACTGAGGAGATCATGGAACTACTTGACTTTCTAAATCATACCCATGGAATTACTATTGTAAATGTTGGACATAATCTTGAACTTCTAAGAGCTTATTGTAGTAGAATGATTTGCATTAACAAAGTAATAGCCTTTGATGGTAGTACAAAAGATCCTGAACTAGATTCAGCGATTGATCGAGTATTTCATTAAAGAAACAATGAATGATTAAAGTAAAATAAGAGGAAAAATCTCTACTCTAATTATGTGGAGGTATTTTCTTAAGATGTTTTATGTTTTAGTGTTATATCAATTGTAGATACTGTTTTTATTTGTCCTTCACTTTCGAGATCTTCAGATCCTATATTAACATCTGCTATTTCAATCATTTCAGGTAAGAATTTTCTAACTGTAATTTCTGCGACATCTACTGCTTTAGAAATAGATCTTCCCCTGGCTCTAATAGTGCATTCTTCTTCACCTTTATTGAAGATTGTAACAACAACTAAACAGTAATTCATAGTACCTTTCTTGCCAATGTAGACTGCGTTCTTTTTTTTGTCTTCAGACATGTTGATCTTCCTTGATGTTTCAATATAGGTTAGGGTATATTAGGAGAATACTCTTTTAAATCTTTTTTCAACATAGATAAGAATTTATTAATTTAGAAAATACTTAATTGTTTTAAAAAAAAAGGAGATTAGTTGAAATTGAAATCTAACCTATCTGTTCATATTTTCTTTTTGTATATGATTCCTCAAATTCTTCATCGAAATATGATTCGTCATATTTCACTTCATATTCTCTCTCCTTTGGCACAATGAGGTTAATTGCGTCATCAATTCGCTCAATTTCCACTTTCATACTTTCTTCATTATATATTTCCCCTTCACTCTCACAGCAGAGAGGAATATCTTGGGATTCTACCATTAATTTTCGTCCTCTAGTACACCAAAATCCCTTTATTCCCAAATGGTTACCTGGAATAGATTTTACAAGCATACTTACTCGTTTAATGCCTTTCACTCCATGTAATATACCAATTCCCAAATCTTTGTTTTTCTTACTAAAAACTGGATTTCCTGGAAGAACACGAAATCCTGAGATATCATCCCCAAATCCTGCAAAGAAGTTTGTTAACCCAGGTACATTTATAGGGTTTTTATCATCAATAGTCACCGTACATGGTGTATTTGGAGTTTTTAAAACATATTTTAGTGCAAGATAATTGTACTTTATTGCACCAATTTTCATCCATTTCATTTCATGATGAGCAGCTGCTGCTGCTTTACCTGTAAATCCACCATCTGTCATATCAAACGCATAATAAGTTCTATCACCACTACATTTCATTGCAGGAAATTTCTCACTATGCCCTTCAACAAATATTGCAAGGCTATCTTCTAAATCATATGGAATAGAATGAGTTTTGTGCCAATCACACATTGAACCAGCTGATAAAAGACCAAGTGTTACATCAGGGTAATTTACAATTACATCACCCATATTGGTTGCTGTTCCATCACCACCAAGAGCTACTAACATTTTATAACCTTCATCAATTGCTTTCTGAGCTAACTCTTCTTCATGACGAGGTCCTTCTGTTAAAGCATAATCAAAATCACCAATGTATTCCTTTGTTAACTTTAATGCTTTATCCAATTTTTTGCCTAACTTACCTGTGTTAGCATTAGGATTAATAACTATGAAAGGATCTTTACTCATAATATTCTTGAAAATGTTTAGTTGTATATAAAATTAATCTGGATTAAGTACAAGGGGGGATTAAAGCACTTTGAATAGATACGTTTTAAATATATTAATAACATAAGAGGGTTGAGTAATATGATTTGCCCCCAATGTGGAACTGAAAATCCTAATGATGCAGTATTCTGTGGTAAATGTGGAAGAAATATTGACCAAGCCGAGGTTCAACAACCAGTGGTTCAAACTGGAACAAAGAAATTTGTTCGTTGCTCTGATAACAAACAAATTGGAGGAGTTTGTTCTGGAGCAGCTAAGTATTTCGACTTAGACATCAGTCTTGTTAGAGTTATAACCCTACTTAGTTTCTTGTTCACAGGATCTGCTACCTTCTGGGCGTATATAATTATGTGGATTGTTATGCCAGAAGAACCTTGTGGTCCGTTAGCTTAAAGTTATTAAAACAATTTTTTTATTTTTTTTCTTCAAAAAAATCCTCAAGTAGAGCACTTCTTGGACGATTAATTGTCGGGAATATTTCTTCCCAAGAAATCTTCTTTGCAATCAATCCATTTTCATCAAGGTATTTTTGTACTTTATCTGGAAAATCTGGAGCAATTAGAATACCAATTACATCTTTCTGCTCTTTATCTTGGAAATATTCAATGTATCTCTTAAGTTGATGAGCATCAGCAGGAGTAGCTTTACGTTTCTTTACTTCAATAATTGTTTCTCCATTTTTTCCTATTCCTCTGATATCCACAGGTCCTACTTCTGTGTTATACTCGGTTTTGATTACTTGGAAACCCGTTTCTATTATTTCAGGGAAAGAAACCAGATATTTCACCAGATCGCTTTCATCACCATAAATGATTATCTCTGACACATCGTAAGCATGCCAAAGAGAAACAAATGAGAGTTTTGTGAAATTAATTGTTAGAACTTCCTGAGTTTTTGTTCTTTGAGTAAACATTTGTAGATAATCTTCTGTTGCATTGAATCGAATTGGTCCTGCCTGGGGTTTCTGCCAATTTAATGGTTTGACTCCTATTGGTCCATGCATCAATATCGAGAGATCTTTCTTAATGATTACAATTCTGTCTCCTTCATCCAAAGTGGACTTTATTCTACCATCAAAAACAGCTGAGCATTTACCTGCTAGAAAAATCATTTTCTCTCCTACAACGGAATTCAATCTAGTTGAAATTGAAGAAAAAGATTCAATTGGAATTACTTCGAAATTTGTATCAATCATGTCTATTCATCAGGGTTTAACAGCTGTTAATTTTATAGTAAATCTACTTTATTTCAAGTTTTCCAATCAACTACCATCACAAAAAAAGTAATATAAGGTTATAATAACAAAACAATTGTATTCAAATGGTTGTAGCCTCATATCCAGTTTATCTTACTATGTTTATTATCCAAGTAGTAACAGTAATTGCGTGTTTTGTCATAAGTTCGATTATGGATCTAAAAAAACGAGAAGTGTCAGATATTCCTTGGATTGTTATGACAGTAGTTGGTATTCTAACAACAATTTTTCTAATAATTTATGCAGAAGATTCAAGAAAGGTAGGAACAATGTTTGGAATCAACGTAGCAGTAGGGATCATATTAGGTCTACTACTCTATTATACTGGTGTAATGGGGGGAGCTGATGCAAAAGCAATAATGGCACTTTCATTTAACACACCAGTTTACATATTTAGTTTCAACTTTCTACTACAACCTGTATATGGTATTATTCCTCCAGTTTTCAACACTTTTTTCAATTGGTTGTTGGTAATGGTTATTTTTTATCCACTTCCCTTAATATTCTATAATCTGTTTATAAAAGTCAAGGGAAAGAATCTCTTTGAGAATACCAATGCAAATTTCGCTAGTAAAATTTTGATGTTGATGTCAGGTTATCTTATACCAGTGGATAAAGCAAAAAATAGACATGATATTGTTTATTCAGAAGAATATGATGAAAAAAGTGAGAAATGGAATATTAAGCACTTTATGCAAGTTGTGGAAGTAGAAGAGGAGGAAGAGTTCAAGCGAGAAGTTGAAGAAAAGATTAAAGAAACTGAAAGAAAACAGATATGGGTCAAGGTTTTACCACCTGGAATTGTTTTCCTTCTAATCGGTTATATTATCAATATTCTTGTAGGAAATTTGCTTTTCTTAATATATTTCTTCACTCTAGGATAGAATTTGCTGTTAAAATTGAATATATATATATAATTTTACGCTAATTTTTATTTGAACAAAATGGAATCAAAAGAAATTGCAGAGAAGTTCCTTGAATTGTATAAAAATAACAAAGAAAAGGAGATAATACCTTTCATTTCTAACTTATTTGATGATGATAAAGCAATTCTGAAAAACCTAATAGACATACAGATTCAGATCAAAGAATTGGGTGGAGGATGGCCCCCCATTGGAAAGCAAATAACTACCATGAAAGAGATTTTAGTTTATTCAAAACTAGCTATTGAGTATGCCCTTGGTAAAGATGCAAAACTTGTAGCAGGGATGTTAAATCATAATGTTGCATCATTTTGTTTTCCGAACTCAGATGATGGTGTTGATGAAACACTAATTGAACCAGGTTTCAATGCTGCAGTAAGAGATTATGAACTTCGAAAAGAGATAGGAGATAAGGTACCTATGCTCTGGGCTAAATGGTTAGTTGGAGTAAGCGAGTTCATCAAAGATGAAGTATTAGCATCAATCAAAACATTAGAAGAAACATCAAAATTAGCACTTGAAGAACCTCAAAACGAAAGTTTAGCAGTTTGGGCGGACATGATGAAAATTAAATTTCAATTGAAATCAGAGGAAATTTCTAAAGAAGAAGCTTCTACAGAAATTGCTCGAATAGAGTCAGTTCTTACTAAACTAGAAGATGAATACGGACTAGGAACACTTAAACAGATAAAAGAAATGTAAAAAAAAGAGATTACGAACTTGTTTCTAAATTAAGTTCGAGCTCTCTATGAACTTTTTCTTTAATTTCTCCTAAGATATAATCTAATACTTCGTTGTAATCAACCTCAATTCGGTATTGTCTTTTGAAAAACGGTAAAATCGAGTTCAAATCCTTTCTTAATATTCTATATGCTCTTGAGATAGGTATCAGCGGTGATCCATAGGTAACCGCATCTTTAAGAGCAAAATTCTTTGCTTGAAGGAAATCAATAAGAAAGACTTGGTCTTCATGCCAAATTAGGTTGTGTTCGCTAAAATCTCCATGAACATAATGTGCTTGAAACATCTCATATAGAATATCAATACATTGTTCCAGAATATCAGCAGGGTTTCTGAAAAAAGTTTTATTTAAATCTCTTAGTAAGGGAGCAGGACCATCTTCATCACCAATTAATTGCATGGAATAACTAAATCCTGCATATTTGTAGGGTTGAGGAACAGGTAATTTTGATTGAAATAAATCTAGATTTTTGTAGTATTCCAATTTCGCAAACTGTGAAATCATTACATAAGGATTCGTTCTATGTGTACTATGAATGACCCCTCTATGTGTAGTTTTGTAAAGTTTATAGGTTTTCACAGCTACTAGTCTTTCTAAATTATCTATACCCCAGCAGACAAAGGCTTCTTTTCCTTCACCAATTATTTGACGAGCATCGACGATGAGACCATTTTCTATAGCCTCAGCTAATGCTTCATCAGGAGATATTTCTTCTATTCCTTCTCCATCTCTTCTTTCTAGGTATTCTTTGTTTAACACTTTAATCACATACACAGAGAGGCTTAAGACAAAAATTCCATTTATAGTATGAATATTGATTAAGCGAAGTAAAATTAGATCGACTTTATAGTCTCACTAGAGCTGTCATAGTAGCAGATTTGAAACAAATAAATGGCTCTGTATTAATTTTAGTTTTTACATTCATTTTGTCTATGACACCTCCATTCAGTGTATTACAGATTCAAGCCTAAGAATTAATAAATTTATCGTACTTATACTATTATCGTTGTGGAACTCTTTTTCTGAAATACTTTAACCATGTAAAAACTAAAGCTACAGAAACTGGGACCCCCAGTCCTAAAGATAATCCGAGAATGAGTTTAATATTTCTATCCACTTTGAAGTTAATAGAACCTATATTATTATAAAAAACTGAATCATTAGACAAGTGTCCTCCTTCATCTGCTACGACTATTGATATTTGATGTTCTCCTGGAGATATATCTCCTAGATAGTATTGAGCTTGGGTAGACTTCCAAAATTTTGGAAAAGTGATGTTCTTATTCTCTACCATTTCATTATCTAAATAGATGGAATATTCTCCTGTAAAATTTGTTTTTGATCTAAAATTATACCATATATCCCACTCAAAACATTGATTATTCTCAAATTCAATATATACTGGCGCAGATGTTATCGGAGAAAATCTAAACCTTTCCATTCTATAAATTGCACATAGTACTCCTTCTTCTAAAGTTGATGAGAGTTCCCAAACTACATTACCCTCATTATTTACTTCAACAGCTTTAGCACCTTCAGCTCCTTCTAGAGAAGAAGTAAAGGCAAATACTCCCAATTTGTTATTATTAGGAAGAATATCACAATCACCCCAGAAAATGCTCCAGTAATCTTCTGGTCCTATCCATTGCCATGTCACATTTGCATACATTTTATCCTCATCAATAGTTATTTCCATCAATCTAGATTTTCCATTAGTTGCATCAGTTTGATTATGGAAATCATTATCAAAAAGTAGAAATCTATTACTATCGATTTTTTCTAGACTGTGGCTATGAAAGAATAGATGATCTTGCTGATTACCATAAATATCATACATAGTAAAATCACCATATTCTCCTAAACTCCAGATTAAATCCCCGGTCTGATGGTCTATTTTGTAAAATGTATTTGGGTTTCTACAGTTTAAGTACATCATATCTTCATCTTCATCAAAAACAAGAGAATTAGCATGAGAAATATCTACTGAACCATTTAATTTGTCTTCAAATGGGCAGGTATGCTCTAATTCAACATAATTGCTAGTATCTATAGAACGAATAAGATGACCACTGGAATTATATTCATTGATAAGATCAAAAAGATACGTGGTATTATTAACTTCAATCTGATGTGCGCTGAAAGTAAAATATGTGTTCCGGAGATAGTCCATTTCTATCTCGTGATGACCTCCAAAAAACAGATTCACAGTAACATCTGTTTCTAGATTCCATAATTTGGTGCCACCATAATCTCCATAAAGTATAGTCGTGGAATTAATAAACTCAATGGGTTGGTCACCAAGTAGAATACTGGTACTTGCATCTCTTTCAAAAATAACATTTCCTTCTAAATCAGAAATCAATATTTTACGATTTATAAACGCAAGAGTTGAGGAGTTATGTTGTTCAAGTATGAACAAGTTATATCCTTCAAAACGGTTGGAAGAACTTACATCTTTAGAATTAGTAATTTGGATTTTGGTTGAAATTGAAATATGTCCGTTTGTTCCCATTGTTTGTATTGTTAATAGGTTAAGAATTATTAAAACAGATACTAATTTTATATAATTGTTTGAAACAATATTTTTCTTCCAAGGAATCATTTTTGACCTCTTTCCTCTTTTTTTCACTTTAATGAGGTTCATCAAAACTGCATTTTTTGTTTCTATGACACCGCCATTCAGTGTATTACAGATTCAAGCCTAAGAATTAATAAATTTATTGTACTTATACTATTATCATTGTTGAACTCTTTTTCTGAAATACTTTAACCATGTAAAAACTAAAGCTACAGAAACTGGGACTCCTATTCCCAAAGATAATCCGAGAATGAGTTTAATATTTCTATTCACTTCATAGTGAATAGTACCTATATTATTATAAAAAGCAGAATCATTCGACAGATGTCCTCCCTCATCTGCTACAACTATTGATATTTGATGTTCTCCTGGAGTTATTTCTCCCGTATAGTATTTTACATTAATAGACTTCCAAAATTTAGGAAAAGTGATGTTCTTATTGTCTACCATTTGATTATCTAAATAGATGAAATATTCTCCCGTAAAATTTGTTTTTGATCTAAAATTGTACCATAAATCCCACTCAAAATATTGATTATTCCCTAAATCATTTAATATAGGCGCAGATGTTATTGGGGAAAATCTGAACCTTTCCATTCCATAAATTGCATATAGTAAATCTTCTTCTAAAGGTGATGAGAGTTCCCAAACTATTGTACCGTTATTATTTACTTCAACAACTTTTGCACCTTCAATTCCTTCTATTGAAGAAGTAAAACCAAATACACCTAATTTGTTATCATTAGGTAGAATATCACAATCACCCCAAAAAACGCTCCAATAGTTTTCTGGTCCTGTCCATTCCCATGTCACATTTGCTTGCATTTTATCCTCATCAACAGTTATTTCCACCAATCTTGATTCTCGATTAGTTGCATCAGTTTGATTATGGAAATCATTATCAAAAAGTAGAAATCTATTACTATCGATTTTTTCTAGACTGTGGCTATGAAAGAACAGATAATCTCTCTGATTCCCATAAATATCATACATAGTAAAATTACCATATTCTCCTAAACTCCAGATTAGATCTCCGGTCTGATAGTCTATTTTGTAAAATGTATTTGTGTTTCTACAATTTAAATACATCATATCTTCATCTTCATCAAAAACAAGAGAATTAGCGTGAGTAAGATCTACTGTACCATTTACTTTGTCTTCAAATGGGCAAGTATGCCATAGTTCAACATAATTGCTAGTGTCTATAGAACGAATAAGATGACCGCTGGCATTATATTCATTGATAAGATCAAAAATATACGTGTTATTATCAACTTCAATATTATGTGTGCCGAAAGTAAAATATGTATTTCGGAGATAATCCATCTCTATCTCATGATGACCTTTAAAGAACATATTCACAGTAACGTTTGTTTCTATATTCCACAATTTAGTACCATCATAATCACCATAAAGTATAGTTGTAGAATTAATGAACTCAATGGGTTGGTCAGCAAGTACAATATTGGGGTTAACATCTCTTTCAAAAATAACATCTCCTTCTAAGTCAGAAATCAATATTTTACGACTTATAAATGCAGATGTTGAGTAATTATGTTGTTCAAGTACGAATAAGTTATATCCTTCAAAACGATTAGAAGAATTTACAGTTGTAGAATTATAAATTTGAATATTATTTAAAATTGAAGTATGTCCGTTTATTCCTATTGTTTGTATTGTCAATAGGTTAAGAATTATAAACGCAGTTATTAGTTTTAGATAATTATTTGAAATCAAATTTTTCATCCAAGTAATCATTTTAACCACGTTTCCTCTTTTTTTCCATTTTAATATAGTATTCTTCCAAAGAATAAGAAATTGGTAGCTCCAAGATGATTCGAACATCCGCCACAGTGATAAATATCCCTGTATCATTGGCCACTAGACTATGGAGCTCTAATTTTGATAAAATTTATCAAGACTTTTTTAACTTTACCTTTGATAGATGAAAAAAAAGATAAAATAAGATCATTTTAATTGCTTCATAAATCTTCATCAATAACTCTTTGCATAAAAATCTCACAATCTTTACATATAAGAAAATCATATGTTTCTTTATCTTTGTAAAAAATAGTGAATGTCATGGGTTTGTTACATTTTCCACATTTTATTTCCGATTCTTCTTCAGATACAAGTAGAAGGTCTTTTACATCAACTTTAGGTGTAATATAACGTCCCATTTTCATCTAACTCCTTTGAGTTTTACAAAGGCTTAGTATACAAGTTAACTTCTGCACTAATATATTTTATCTTTCGGAATCACCAAGAAACAAACAATATAAATAGGTGGTATGAATCTCGAGAAATAGAATGATTGGAGATATTTATAGAATAAAATTTATTCTTCCAGGAAAAGGAGATGCTGAAGGAGAGTTAATAAGAATTAAGGGACCTCATCTAACAGAGTTGATAAACCGAAATTTACCAATAACCTCTAGGGGATTAAAACGTGAGGGTATGTTTGTCATCCCCACACAAGTATTATACGCTATTGAAAAACCAAAAGAAACTGGTAAAAAAGGTGAAATTGCTTATGATTCTAAAGCTAAAGCAATTATCGTTTTACTAAGTGATCAAAGGTTTGATTCAAAGATGGCTGTCATCGGAGCTATTACAAAGAATCTCAAAATCATCGAAAAACTACAGACATCTACTGGAGTTAGAATTGAAAATATTGAGTAAGCATCATTTATCATTTTCCGATTTGAAAACAATATTTATAAATAGATTATTCGTCTTTAAGTCGAGAGCCCAAAAGCGTGAATAACCATGAGTATCAGACAAAGTATTGGTGAAACAGTCAAATCAGCAAGAGAAGAATACAGAAAAATTGATTTTGGAGATAAAATATTGGATTTAATCTCAATAGTAGGTGCTGTGCTTTTCATAATCTCATTTATTTCCGTCTTTGTTAGTTCAGCTTTCAATGCAGTAAATATCGTATTTATTCTATATCCTCTTGCAGTGGCAGGAATAGCATCATCTCTCCGTATGAAAAAGAGAGACAAACCTGAAGAAGCTGAAAATATATTCAAGGAATGGATATGGATAATGGGTACAATCACTGCAATTTCAGTAATTATAATCATTATTGCTGTCGTACTAGCTTAAAATCACTTTAACAATCTTTATTCCTCTTTTCGTAAGTACGGAAAAAGTTATTATATCTTGTAGCGTTTATTTTATCTTGATGACTCAAGAAACGTACAAAATTTATTCGAGAGTACTTAAGTTCGGACAACAAATTGGTTTGCGAAGAATTATAGAAACCATTGTTTTTGCTATAACTATTTTTGCAATTACATTAGTTTATCTTTTTGCAATTACCATGGCTCCTATTGGTCCTACAGGAAAGTACATTTTCTTCCCTATTGGTCTTTTCTTTGAAATAGTGCTTATTCTAAGTTACATTGAGAATCATTATCACTGGGATATATTTGGAGAAACATCGAATAAAATTCTAACTGTTATTACTGTAGTTTCACTAGTTATAATAATCCTATATTCTAGCATACCCGGATTATACACTACTGAAAATGGTAAAGTTCATCCTCAAACAATTGCATTGCTTGTTTTGTTTTTTATGCTTAATGTAATTGAAACTGCATATTTCTTGTTCTCAATACCAAGGGCAGACAGATCTGACTCATTTGGTTTAGAATATCAATTTTCGTTATTAGAAAAGAATCTTGAAAATAAAAAACTATCTGATTTGAATCTTGATAAAGTAATTACTAAGGGATTGAATGCAATAAAGAAGAGAGTCAATGAAGACGGAATCTGGGGAGATTTTAGTCCAGTTTATGAAAGTGCTTGTGTTCTTGAGTTATTTAACAAGCTTGGTTATAATGAAGATACTGAATGGCTTGTTCCCTTAGAAGAAGGAAAGAAAACTGTCAAATTAGGAAAATCAATAGAGAGTCTGAGAGCTATAGTTGATACAACAGAAACTATTGATACAACCTATGAACACTACTTTGTTCTCTATGCATTGAGTCTTTTTGATCCTACTATTTTTGATAGTCGAGTACCTGAAATTGATGAATTCTTTGATTCAACCCTTGAAGAAACAGAATGGGATTTCATCAACAAACTCAATAGATTCACATATAATTTACGTTCTAGGACAACTCCATTGCATGTTATGATGAGTTATATTGGAGATGTGACAGGCAATATTAGAATGTTAGATCGAATGGCAAATCTCTTCGTTGCTTCAATTGATATAGTTATTAAAAGAGGGTATGCCAGATTTTCTACATCTCAGACTGGAAAAACACCAGTAGAAATGTTTGCGAGATTAATGTTAGCTTTACATGATATACGCAGAGCTCCTACAAGAAGACAACAATTCATTCAAGCGGTTATAGGAACCCAGTTCTTAGAAGGTTCTTGGGCTGGGAATATTGGTACAACAGGATATGTAATCTTGTCTCTTATTCCAAGTGAATCTGCTGACTCTTTACCACTTAAGAAAGCTGCTCTATATCTAGCAGCTGTCCAAGATAAGGAAGGATTATGGGGATCCAATATTGAAGAAACTACAATTGTCTTAAAAGCATTAATTGCTTTGAAAAAAATGTCAGAACAGGAAGTTGTTGAGTAAGCAGAATTATTTTTAAATTTACAATTCCTTTTTCTTTAATGAATAGTGAAAACAAGAATGTTTACATAGCTTGTTCTATGATTAAGGCACAACAATTAGATTTCTCTCTTTTGGATTTTCTAATTGAATATGTTGAATCTCAGAACTATCATCCGTTTGTTCCTGGAAAAATGGATGACGCCCCATCTAAAGTCATTTTTGAAAGAGATTTAAACTGGTTAAAACAATCAAGTAAGATTATAGCTGATGTGAATGAACCTTCCCATGGAGTTGGGATGGAGATTATGTATGCCTATGAACATGACATTCCAGTGATCTGTTTACTTACTGAAGTGAATAAACCTTTATCTAGGATGGTTGAAGGTAGTCCTCACGTTTATCTGATTGAATATTTTGATAAAGATGATTTGGGCGAAAAAATGTCTAGACTTAGTTTAGATAATCTTGAGATAAAATTTTGTGAAAAATGCCAAGATAAAACCTTATACAGAAATAATGGTTGCATAAAATGTAAAAAATAATGGTAGACCCGAGGCGATTTGAACGCCTGT
Source organism: Candidatus Heimdallarchaeota archaeon (assembly GCA_030603365.1). GTDB lineage: Archaea > Asgardarchaeota > Heimdallarchaeia > Heimdallarchaeales > Heimdallarchaeaceae > UBA460. Next base: position 68,137 of record JAUVXV010000003.1, on the reverse strand, counting down.
CTCAGGATCCAGAGTCCCGTATCCTTGCCGCTAGACTACGGGTCTATAATTTACCATTGAAAGAGTTTGGATAATTGGAAATTAAAAGTTTTGGTCTTATCCTTAAAACAGTCAAGAAACCAATATAAATACAATATCTAATTTAATTACATGAAAAGAATTTTCATTACTGGTGCAAGTAGAGGTTTAGGTTTCGAATTCACAAAGCAATATTTGGGAAAAGGGAATCTTGTTTTTGCATGTAGCAGAAATCCTGAGAAATACCCAGAATTAGTGGAACTCAAAAAAACATATCCTGACAGATTAGCTTTGGTTGACTTAGATGTATCAGATAAGGGATCAAGGAATAAAGCTTTTGATTTTATTTCTAATGAAACAGACTATCTTGATATTCTAATCAATAATGCAGGAATTCGTTTTGGAGGAAAAAAATATTGTGATGAACTTGGGAAGTTAGAAGAAGAAGATTTTAGTAGAATTTTTCAAGTTAATACTGTAGCCCCTCTTATGATGGTAGAGAAATTCTTACCTCTATTGAAGAATGGAAAAAACTCAGTTATTGTAAATATATCTTCCAGCAGCGGGTGCATAACTAGAAGAAGTAAAAAGGGTGGAGGTTACAGTTATAGTGCGAGTAAAGCAGCTCTAAATATGATTACTAAAACGTTGTCTGTTGATTTAGTGGAAGAAGGTATAACTGTAATTTCAATACACCCAGGATGGGTAAAAACAACAATGGAATATACAACAAATGCACCGCTTTTACCTGAGGAATCAGTTAGTGGAATGCGAGATGTAATATATAATCTGGTTATTGAAAATACAGGAAAATTCTTTGATTGGCAAGGAAACGAAATGCCTTGGTAATAGGAAGAAGAACTAGATAGATATATAAGAAGATTTGGTAGTCCCAGGGAGATTTGAACTCCCGGCGCCAGATTCAAAGTCTGGAGTGTTTCCAGGCTACACCATGGGACTATTGGTTATCAAATTTCTTTGACAACCATTCATTTTTTGTTTTGATTTTAAATTTTTCTAATGGGTGGCTTATTTCTTTGCCCATGAATCTCTTAAGGTAATTATTCTATTGAACACAAGATTTTCTTTAGTAGAATCAACTATATCCACTACAAAATATCCATTTCTCTCAAATTGGAATCTTGAACCAGGTTCAACATCCTTTAAGAATGGTTCTACATAGGACTTTATCACTGTTAAAGAATCTGGATTAATGCAATCTGTAAAATCTTCTCCTTCTTCAGTATCCATTGGGTTTTCCTTTGTATATAGTCTATCGTATAATCTTACTTCTGCTTCAATGATGTGGTTAGCTGATATCCAATGAATAGTTCCACTTACTTTTCTACCATCTGGAGCTACTCCTCCTTTGGTCTCAGGATCATAAGTACAATGTATTTCTTTTATTTCACCGGTTTCATTATCTTTGATAATTTTTTCACATGTTATGAAATAAGCATATTTCAACCTAACTTCTTTCCCTGGAGCTAAACGATAATAGTCCTCAGGAGGGTTTTCCATGAAGTCCTCTTGTTCAATATATAGTGTTCTAGCAAAGTTAACTTGTCTGTTACCCTTTTCTTCGTTAGTTGGATGATTTTGAATAGTAATTTGCTCTTCTATATCTTCTGGATAATTGGTAATAACTACCTTTAGAGGGTTGAGAACACTCATCACTCTTGAACATCTTTTATCCAAATCGTCTCTAATGAAATATTCAAAAGTAGACATGTCAATCAATTTTTCTCTTTTTGAAACACCTACACTTAGTGCAAAGTTTCGAACTGCTTCAGATGTGATTCCTCTTCTCCTCATACCTGCTACTGTTAGCATTCTTGGGTCATCCCAGCCGTCAACGAATTTCTCATTAACTACTCTTATCATTCTTCTTTTGCTAAGAACCATATATGTTACATTCAGTTTTGCCCATTCAATTTGCTGTGAATGAAATATCGGATTTCCGTTCTCATCTTCCAGCTGATCTATATACCAATCATAGAGTGGTCGATGAATTTCGAACTCTATTGAACAGAGAGAGTGAGTAATTCCTTCTAGTGAATCTTCTAGACCATGAGCCCAGTCGTACATAGGGTAGATACACCACTTATCACCAGTATTATGATGAGTAGCATGTAAGATTCGGTAGATGATTGGGTCTCTCATTAGAAGATTAGGATGGGTCATATCAATTTTAGCGCGCAAGACCTTGCTTCCATTTGGGAATTCTCCTGCTTTCATCCTTTCAAATAAATCTAGATTCTCTTCGATTGATCTATCTCTATATGAACTATTTCTTCCTGTTTCTGTTAGAGTTCCTCTCATTTCTCTTATTTCTTCGACACTTGAATCATCAACAAAAGCTAAGCCTTTCTTAACTAGCTGAACTGCATATTCGTATAATTGTTCAAAATAATCAGAAGCAAAGAGTAATCGATCCTCGAAGTCTGCACCTAACCATTTCACATCAGCGATAATTGATTGTACAAATTCTTCTTCTTCTGTGACAGGATTTGTATCATCAAACCGAAGGTTGAATTTACCACCATATTCCTGTGCAATACTGTAATTCCAGTTTATAGAATAGGCATGTCCAATATGTAACCATCCATTCGGTTCTGGTGGGAATCGAGTATGAACACGTCCCCCAAATCTTCCACTTTTCATATGTTCTTCTATGATTGCTCTGATGAAATCAGTACCTTCTTGAGTTTCACTCTCCTTCTCATGTAAAATTTCAGGATACTTTTGTTGTGCGAGCTGTTGTATCTCTTCGGGTTTCAATGAATTAACATAAGCAATTTTCTTTTCCAATATCTCTTTGATACTTTTTGCATCTTTTTTCATTTCAGGATTAGCTTTCAGAATTAATCCCATAACAGGACCAACTTGTGCTTCTCCGTGCCCTAAAGCATTTTCAATAGCATATTTTTCGCACATTTTTTCTACTGAATTCATAGTAAGAAATTTGTCGCACAGAGAATAATAAATCTTTAGTCTAAAGAGGATTAGATTAAAATATAGTATAGGTTTAGTTTATTCGTGAAACCTCTGTATACCAAGTTAATTGCTGGTATCACTCTCCTAGGAATTTTGGGGACTGGGATTGGATTGTACTTTTACTTTAATCCCTACTTCAATGTTGAATATCCAATTAAGAGAAATTTCTATTGGTTTAGCCCTTGGAATAATGCTTCTTATGAGAGACTCTTAGAATCATCAGAAGAAATAGATATGATTTCACCTGCTTGGTGGAGAGTTTATCCAAATGGCACGATGACTGATGAACACTGGTATCTGGATGTCACTCCGAATGAAGTTTTTGAGTTCTGTAGAAGCAATAATATTGAGATTCATCCCTTAGTATCAAACTACGATGAATTCTTCAGTTCTGAATTGATATCAGAGATAATTAACAATGAGACTTGTGTAAATAATTTCATCGTTTCCGCAAATTATCTGCTTGAGCTTTATAATTGTACAGGCATCAATATAGATTTTGAGGGTGTACCAGCTGAAGACAGAGATGTATTTAATGAGTTCCTTCAGGATCTCAGAGATAATCTTGATTCTAAGTATATTCTATCAATAGATGTTCCTGCTAAATCAGCTGATTGGAAAACTGGTTGGGGAGGAGCTTTCAATTATGAAATCATAGGAGAGATTTGTGATTTTATTATGATCATGACTTATGATTATTCTTGGGGAGGAAGTAATCCTGGTCAAATATCTCCTATCAGCTGGATAAAAAATGTACTGAATTATGCCGTAAAAACCATTCCTTATGAGAAAATCTATTGTGGAATCCCTCTATATGGATATAATTGGCCAGATAATGAGGACCCAGCTCTCTCTGCAGGATATTCCTATTTCATGAGTTTGATAGACACCTATAATGTAGAACCGAATAGATATTCAGATTCAAAAGAACTCTATTTCACTTATACAGATGAAAGTGAGATTACATGGACTGCTGTATTTCAAGATTATATAGCTACTCAAGCAAAAGAGGGTGCAATTGATAAATATCCTGTAGGTGGCTATTGTTATTGGTATATAGGAATCGGAGATCCAGTATATTGGGAATAAAGGAAAAAAAGAGAAGATAGATAATTCATTCTATTTCACATAAATACTATCTCGAAAAAATACGAAAATTTCACAAAAGTTTATTTGGAAAGAATCCTTAATTAATTGTGATAAACATGAGCAAATTGCCAAATAATGTATATTGCTTCCATTGTGGATTTAAATTTGGAAAAAGTGACCCAGAAGGGTATGAAGGTTGCCCAAGTTGTGGGAAAGATTTTTCAGATTTAACCGAAGAAGCACAATATGCTGTAAAAATGGTTATGAAATCAATGATTGAGCATTTTAGATAAAAAAATTTATTTGCCAACCTTTTCATTGATTCGTTACGGATTTATTACAATAAAGTTGTAAATATTATCTAGCACTATTAGTGTGATTAGTGCAGCTAAGACAAGGAAAGTCATTACAATTTGTGTAATGTATTTTCTGCTGATTTTTTTGAATTGCCTAGTGGAAACTGTTCCTCCTCTTACAAATGATTGTGATGTCCAGAATATTAGTGCGCAGGATGCATAAATTGCTAGAACGTTCAATCCTAGTAATACCAAAGATCCAAATGCTTCACTAATCAAACCAGGTGTTGCTAATAATAAACCTGCATTAGCTGCGGGTGGACATAAAGATGCAGCAACTGCAACGCCTACAATAGCAGTACTTTCACCTCTAATGATAAAAAGACCTGCAGCTAATCCGCTAGCTATTGCAAAAATAATGTCACCTATAGTTGGTTTAATTCTTAGGAGTATTTGATCACTTTGTATAGTATCACTAGCAACAATCGCAGTTGGTTCAGCGTATCTGTATATTATTCCCACTATAAAACCAATGAAGATAATTACGAATAAACCGATTATTTCAGCTGCTATAGATCTTTTTGAATAAATATTCTTAGGAGTCATTGTACCAATAACTGTAAGAGCTATTGGTCCCAGTAAAGGAGCAATGATCATACTTGCAATGATAATAACTACATTATCGTAGATTAAACCAAACGAAGATAAAAGCCCAGCTAGAATTATTAAACCAACAAATGTTGTATTAATGAGAGCTAATCCTTTTGTATTTGATATCATTTCATCAATGCTGATTCCTCTATCTCTCAACAATGATTCTTTCTTTGTAGATGAAATTTCTAAATCAACGGGAGAAACAACAATTGTTCCAAAAACTGTTCCAACTCCTATTCCTTTTAATTCTTCTAATATTGTAGACGTATGCTGATTTTTCACAATTATTGTTAGAGTAGCTATTTCTTCAAAGATTGTTATCGTATAAGTATAACCCAACCTTTCGAATAATTCTTTTACAATATCCAACCGTTCTGCCTGAACAGAGATTTTGAGTTCTTTCATCTTCAACACTATATTGCTTTTTTGATAATACTTAGGATGTATAATATAAAATGATTCCTCAATAATTCTAATGCCAAATAGAGTAAATCATCCCCAGAACCCCCCAAATTAAGCCATAGAGGATTTGAGTACAATCTATTTTCCATGGTTGTATCTACGCATAGCGTATTTTAACTTAATTTCTTCATCTTCCATGTATCCGGGATATTTCTTCAAAATCTTATCTAGTTCCTTGTTCAAACTATGCAATTCTTTGTCCATTTTCACAAGGATTCGATTCATCTCATTTACAAGATTCTCGGGTTGCATATAATAAAAATAGCTTTACTTTTTTATAGAGTAAGTATGATAAAGAGACTACCCCCGTAATACAAAAATGTGTTCTTATTCATCCCGATGACCAGTAATTGTTGTTCTAATATCTGGTGATAAACATTCAGGACAAACAGTTTTTGTGATGAATATTCCATCTACTTGTTCTTTTAAGGTCTTTTTCTGTTCGTTGTTGAAGCGCTCTCCACAATTATTACAGATAAAAGCATCGGGTCTATAAACTACCATATTATCACTAAATTAGTAGTAAAAGTATTGAAATATAACTTTTGCTCTTCGGAAACAAAAATTCTCTTGAATCCCATGAAGAACAAATAATTTCAGAAAGAAGAGGAATCTTCTAAAAAAATAAAAAAGTGGGCGTTTAAAGGAATAAACTGTCTAAATACAGCGATAAACTGCTGTAGGTCCTGTTTCTTTATATTCCTTTTTTGTAACCCATAATTTATTGAATGTTTTCAAAGAGCTTAAAATACTTCCACCAATCCAAACGGAATATCTTCTCTCTGGAGGTGAGATTATTTTTACCTCAGTTGTTTCTGGAACGAGTTCAACTAGTTCTTTATGTAGCCGTTCCTTTAATCCTGGAAACATTGTTGTTCCACCAGAGAGCACTATATTTGAAAAAAGATCTCTGCGTAGATCAACATCACAATTCTGTACCATTCGGTAAATTATCTCATCCAAAGGTTCTTCTTCTGATCCAATTACACCAGGGTTGAATAGCAACTCTGGTGCTATAAATCGTTCTGATCCTATTGTTATATTTTCACCATCAGGCATAACATAATCCTTTTCCATTCCAGAGACTCTTTCAGATAATCTTAATTCTTTTTCAGGATCTAATGCAATGTAACATAATCTTTCTTTGATATCTCGTACAATCTCTCGTTCTGCACTAGTTGTCAGTGAATAGCCTCGTTGTTTAAGTAAAGTTCGCAGATAATGAGTAATGTCTCGTCCTCCAATGTCGCATCTGTGTATAGCATGGGATATCGCAAAACCTTCATAGACCGGAACTATATGAATAACTCCATCTCCTGCATCTACAACAAGTCCAGTTGTTCTTCCAGATGCATAGAGTGAAAGTATAGCTTGCATTGAGATATATATAGCTGGAACATTGAAAATTTCAAACATTAACTCAGCCATCTTTTCCTTGTTTCGATTATCATTCAAAGGGGGTTCAGTTAACATTATAGGATGTTCATTTGGATTAACTCTTAGATCATTGTAGAACGTGTAATGCCAAATGTTTTCCATTGCTTGCCAGTCCTTAACTTGCCCGTGTTCCATGGGGTAAACTAGCTTGAGAACACCTCTCATATTCATTGCTTCTTCACCAATGTAGTGTTCTCTTATCCATCCTTCAACATCAGGCATTACAACCGGTTGCTTAGGATAACCTATAATTGTTGGAAAAACACTTCTTGGTTGATCTTCTCCTGCAAATCCGTTTTTTGTAAATCCAGTTCCATTATCTACAACAAGAGGTTTAGTCTGGAGTGATTCAGCTGCCATCTTTCTTCTCCTTCCGTCTAGCATAACTTTCTCTGACAGATTTCTCTTTCTCATCTGACATGGTTTTTTCCAAATCCTCTAATCTTTTTTCAAGTTTTTCAATACTTGAATCAAGCTTTGATTCTCGTTCTCTACTAGATATTTCAGCTTGAACATTGGAGAGTAACATCAATTCTTGAAAAACATCAATAAACTGATCTGTCCTATAAGGGGATTTTATAGCACGCCATGGTCTACTAGTTTCATCAGATCTTTTTTCCATTGTTGAACGAATTGCTAGCTCATCTTCAGATGTTAATTCAACACCTTCTTCTTTGAGTTTTTGTATATATTCCTCGATTTTTTGATCTGTCTTGGGAGTTGCTCTATCCTTAGTTTTAGCTAACTTCTTTGCTAGCTTCGCTTCAGGAGTTTTTAATCCAAGTTCAGATTTACGTGAATCAAATTCTCGGTCAACTGAGGGCATGACAGCTGTTTCCAATGCTGCTTGTATTGGATTATAATAGCTTCCATAATATCTAGAATTCAGAGTATTTTGAATCCTTAAGAGATCTTCAAGTGGCATTTCAGCTAATTCGCATGGAGTATATTTAGCTGAACGAACTTTGATTTGTTCTTTTATCTCAAGGTATACAAAATGCTCATGAGTATCTTTATTTTTTTCTTTTTCGTATGTTGATGTCTCAATAGTTTTTTCCATTCTATCAACTCTTTCTTGTAATTCGACTATTCGTTTAACTCGTGATTTTTCCCATTGTTGTCGTTCTTCCTTCTTGCGCTCACGATAGGCCTTTTTTCGTTCAGCGTCTGTAGCATATTTTTTGGGTCGTCCTGGTCCTTTTTTTTCTTTATCATTCATTTCAATCACCTTATTTTCGTCTCGAGACAATAAATGATTCACCTAATCATTTAAAAATATTTTTGTCTCGGGACAAAAATAGACAAAGAGTGGAAAGAAGTATGATAAATAATAAAAAAAGGAATTAGTGGGTTTAGATTGATTATTGTTTCTTACGTTTGCGTATGTACATGGTAGGTATAATCATGAATATTAATAAGGGAAGTATGTAAAATCCATAGAATTCAGATACTACAGGAATTACATCCCACATACAGTATTCTAACCATGACGGGTTATCTGCATCCGTTTCAGTGACGTTGAACAACACAACGTAATTTCCCGTATCATCGAATGTGTATGATGCATCAAAGCTATAAATTTGGGAGATATCCAAAGGTATCCAATTGTCATAGATTATTATTGAATAGGTTCCATTATAGATTTCAACTTGAAGAGTTAGGTTCTTACCGATTTTATAATAGTTGGTTACATTGAAGTACATTCTATTCTCAACTCCAATATAAGTAGTTGTATCTTGAGCAATCGTTAGAACAAAAAATCCATCTTCATAGACATCCCAATAATAGTACTCCAACCAATTTTCACCACCTCCATCCACCTCTGCAGTAAAGACTATTGGATGTTGTCCTGTAGAGGTAAAGTTGTAATAATAAGTGAATTCATATTCTGCAAGTTCCATCATACCAATGGTTTCTTGGTAGATTTCAACCGAGGGAGGATCATTATCATATAATCTTAGTGTAACATCTATTGCACCGGCAACATGACTTCGAACACCAAAGGTCATTTCTGTGTCTTCATTAACTATAGCTTTCGTGTCTTGTATCAACCATAAATCTAATGTTTCGGCTTGATTTCTTGGAAGTTTATTTGGTCCTGCAGTATTGGGAATGGTTGTCAAACCTTGGACTAGGTTTCCACTAATTAATCCTAGGAGTATTAAACTCGTTATTACTAAAATAGAGTTCAGAGTTATTTTTTTCATTTTTTTCAGCTTCCTAAAGCGATTGTACACTATCTCTAGTTCGTCTTATATAGTTTTCCTACACTCTTTTACAATAAAACTTGGATGAAAAATAATAGTGTTTTATAGTTAAAATTAAGAAGATGTAAAAAAGTATAATTTGACCAGCAATGCAAGTCAAGCTAACAAATATTGTAGATAAAGAAGTTCAACCCGATAGAGATTTGATTCCATCTGATGGTTTATGCTATCTAATTAAAATTGAGAATAAGACAATCTTGTTTGATACTGGAGATCAAGGCATTATACTTCTTAACAACATGAACATACTCAATATTGACCCTAAAACCATTGACATGGTCGTTTTTAGTCATGGTCATTGGGATCATACTTTCGGTATTGAAGCCCTCATGTACGCTAGAGGAGATGCACCTGTTTTGAACTTAATAGCTCATCCTCATGCTTTTAAAAAACGAAGAATAAAGCAACCCATTCTCAGGATATTAGCATATCTAAAATATCGATGGAGCAATTTAGGTTTTCCCAAACTCTCTGAGGAAATAATGTCAAAACTAGAATTTACTGAAATAATAGAACCTTATGAGATTACACCCATTTTCACCACTATTGGAGAAATCAATGAATGGAAAGAAAAACACAGTAAAATAGACAAACTGACAATCAAACTTGATAGAAAGTATGTCAAGGATGAACTTCTAGATGATCTTTCACTTGTACTAAAGACTAAAGATGGAATGGTGTTAATCTTAGGTTGTGGTCATGCAGGAGTTCTCAACATATGCGCAAGAGCTAAAGAGATTCATCCTGGTAGAGAAATTAAGATGATAATTGGTGGAACTCATTTAGTTGCTCTAACTGAAGAAAAAGATCTTGAATATGTTGCTAAGCAACTTGAACAAAAATACAATAAACCGCTCCTATACCTCAGTCATTGTACAGGTAAAAAAGCGATCAAATTCATGACAGAATACTTCGGAGAAAACATCGTTAAGCCATTCAAAGTAGGAGATATTCTAACTTTTGAATGCTAGTTACAACTGCACCATTGATTTTAGAACTAAAGGTAGTAATGATCCTTTCCTAATCGACTGATTATCAAGTTAATCGAACAAAAAGATTAAAACCGGAACTGTTTACTCAAAAACTATGTCTATACTAAAAACTAGAGTAAGTATCTCTGAAATTGAGGAGTTTCTGAAGAAGAGCTTTAGTGTAGATATACAAAACATAGAAATTCTCAAGGGTGGTGAAATTTCTCAAGCATTTTCTTTCATGAGCAATTCTAATAATTTTGTTATTAAGGTTCGAAAAGTAAGAAAGAGATTCAGGAAAGCTGATCCTTTTGGAAAAGAAATCATAATATCGAAAATCGCAATTAAAAATAATACTCAAATCCCCATCCCTAAAATCATCAAGTATGGACTGTTTAAGGAAACAAAAAAAGACAAGTTCATTTATAGCATTGTTACAAAGGCACCAGGATCATTCGTTCATCTTTTTCCAAAAGAAAAAACTCATCTAGTTGATGAATCCTTAGTAGATGTATTAGTTCAGATTCACTCAATAGATGTTTCAAAAACAAAAGGATATGGAAACTGGGAGAAATGGAATAAAGCGAAATTTAAGTCAATGCAAGAGCACGTATTAGATGTTTTAGAGAGACAGAAAATCCACACAAACGAAAGATATTCTTCAGGAATATTTGAAGAAGATCTGTATTTACAAGGTTCAGCAAAGATTAAGGAATTGGTTAAATTTTGTTCGTCCAAACGTCATTTAGTTCATGCAGATTATGGATATGACAATGTGCTGGCAGACAACGATGGTAATGTAACGGCAGTTTATGATTGGGAGCACGCTATTTTCGGGGATTTTGTCTACGACATTGCTTGGTTAGACTTCTGGGGTTTCCGAGATGAAAATACCTATTCAAATTTATATTGTAAAAAGTATAAGGATTCCAACCTATTAGATTTCGAAAATTATGAAGAAAGACTACTCTGCTACAAGTTATATATTGGTATGACTGCAGCTGGTTTCTTTAGCGAATCAAATCAAGAAGATAAGTATCTAGAAGCAAAACAGAGAGTTCTTAGTCTGCTAATATTCTAGTATCGTCTAGAAATAATTATTAACGTCCCATTCGTTTTTTCTAGTATGTCAGTAGAAAGGAATAAAGAAATAGGTAGATTATGGTTTGAGGAGATGTGGAGTAAGCCAGATTTTAATCTAGCCCATAAGATTATTCATCCTGATTTTAAACCTGAATATATTGGAATCCCTAAGCAAGGATCAGAATTAGTCATACATGAAATGAAATATTTTAGGTCAGCATTTCATGAGCTTAACTATACAATAGAGGATATTATTGCTGAAGAGAATAAAGTCTGGGTCTGATATAAAGCGACTATGAAACATGGAGGTAATGCTTGGGGTTTTGAACCAACCAACAAAGAAACAGGGATAGATGGATTGTCAATTCTCGAAGTTAATCAAGATGGAAAAGTAATAAATCAATGGGGGGCTTTCTGTTTAGTTGATATACTTGTAGATCTTGAACTTGTTCCACCATTTTGGGAATTAAGCGGTCATTTTCCAAAAAAAGAATAGAGAAGGAAAACTATCCCTCTAATTCATTAATAGTTTTTTCGATTTTCTCGACTTTCTTCAGTAAGCTTTCCTTACATTCTTTCAAGTGTTTCAATTTTGTTTCTTTGTCTTCATTTCCTGCAAATTCTCCACAATTGTGATGTTTGCCTTTACAATCTTCGTTCATTTTCCATAACCTTGCTTTAGTTCTTAAAGTGTTATTACTTTAGATATGAAAGTATTTATATATAAGGTCTCTCTAATAGTTTTTTAAGTAACTCTGTAATTGTGAAGTATTATGAGTAAAATTAATGAATCCCCCTCTGTCGTGAAATGCTCACATGAAAAAAACGGCTTTCCTTGTTTTATACCTGCTCAAAGAGTATTGAATCTTATTGGTAAAAAATGGAGCATTCAACTAATCAATATTTTAAGTGATGGTAGAAAAGTAAGATATAATGAATTGAGGGAGTTATTGCGTAAAGGGTGGAAGCAAAATAAAATCAGTGATGCTACACTATCTGTACGCTTGAATGAATTGTCAGAGGAAGGATTACTTATTAGAGAGATTCATGCAGAAATTCCTCCAAAGGTAGAATATTCACTTTCAGATAAAGGAAAGGAATTATCTAAAGCTCTTCAACCAGTAGTTGATTGGACAATTAAAGCTTGTCACGAATAAGAAAAGAAAGAGAAAGTCTAATTAACAGATAATTTTACTCACTATTTGTAATAACGTTAAGCCAATGGTGAAAAAGTTTGTCTTTCAGTGAAGAATGTAAAAGTGCAATTTTAAGTGGGGACATTAGTTTAGCAGAAGAGCTAGCTCACAAAGTCATCCATGAGAAGCTAGATGTCAATGAAGCAATCGATGCTTTCTCATTAGCTATACGTGAAGCTGGTGATTTATTTGAAGAAGGAGAGTTTTTCCTACCAGAATTAATGCGTAGTGCTGAAGCTATGAAAGCTGCGATGGTTATCTTTCAGCCTGTTCTTGAGGAAGGAAAAGAAGATAGGTTTCGAGGAAAAGTTGTAATTGGAACCATCGAAGGAGACATTCATGACATTGGAAAGACACTTGTAGCTTCTATGTTAACAGCTGAAGGATTTGATGTTCACGATTTAGGAGCAGATGTTCCTGTAAAAACTTTCATTGAAAAAGCAATTGAGATTGACGCAAATATCATCTGTATTTCTGCACTACTAACTACCACTATGGTGGGTCAAAAAAAACTAATTGATCAGCTCAAAGAGAAGAATATTAGAGATAAATTCAAAGTTCTTATTGGAGGTGCTCCAATCTCTAAGAAGTGGGTAGAGGAAATAGGAGCAGATGGTTCTGCTGAAAATGCAGTAAGTGCAGTTAAGTTAGCGAAAAAAGTACTAGAAGATTAGGAGGTTTTTCTCTGAGTAGTAAGAAACCCATATTAAAGCTAATACAAGAGAGAGTAATCACACTAGATGGAGCTATGGGGTCTTTGCTCATCAACCAAGGTTTAGAACCTGGAATCCCACCAGAATATTGGAATGTTTCACATCCTGAAAATATACAAAAAATCCATTTAGATTACTTCAATGCTGGATCCGATGCAGTTCTTACTAATACTTTTGGTGGATCTGGAATGAAATTGTCTGCTCACAAACATGGAAATAGCGTTGAGAAGTATAATCAAAAAGCTGTAGAATTAGTTAAAGAAATCTGTCCTGATGACCGTTACATAGCAGGAGACATTGGCCCTTCTGGAGCTTTTCTTCCACCTGTGGGAAATGTAACTATTGATGACTTCTACGAGAATTTTCTAGAACAAGCAGGTTTTCTAGCTGCTGCAGGAGTAGATTTTTTCTTTATTGAGACAATGGTTGATCTTAAAGAAGCTGAAGCAGCTGTAAAAGCAGCAAAAAATGTCTCAAATATTCCTATTTTTGCATCTATTACTTATCAAAAAACCAAACGTGGATTCTTCACCATAATGGGGAATTCTGTTATAGATTGTGTCAAAACTCTTGAGAAAGCAGGTGCAGATGTTATTGGTGCAAATTGTACAATCGGCAGTGATGAAATGATAGATCTAATCTCTCTAATTTCAAATGAAACAAACCTTCCAATTTCTGCAAAACCTAATGCTGGAAAACCACAATTGCATGAAGGGAAAACTGTCTATCCTACATCAGCAGAGGAATTTTCTGTTGACTTACACCAGATGGTGAAAGGTGGTGCTAGAGTCATTGGTGGGTGCTGTGGAACTAGCCCAGAATTCATTGTTCGAATTAAAGAGAAACTTTGAGGAGAAAAAAGTGAAAATTCTGAAAAACTTGGTTATCAAATTAGACACTAATGAAATTCTACGCTTACTCCAAAGCAAGAATTCTGAAGATAACATTAGAAAAGCACCTCAAGCCCTGGTAGATGACATAAAGAGAATGACAGACGAGGCTCTACTGTTAATTCAATCAAGAGCAATCTATGATAGTTTTGAGAGCAAAGAACTAGAACCAAAATTCTTATTCAATAAATCAGAAATAACAGTTTTTGCAATCTGCACTATAGGAAAAAAGTTAGAGACACATACTAGAGAGCATCTACAGAAAGGAGAATTAGCTAAAGGTGTCATATTAAATGCAATAGCATCCCACGCAGCTGAGCAAACAGCTGAACATGTTAACCAAACTATTCTAAACGAATTATCAATGGAGATTCAAGGAAAAGATACAACATGTAGATTTAGTCCCGGTTATTGTCAGTGGGAATTAGGTAAAGGGCAAAAAACTATTTTTGAGCTTCTTGACAGTTCAAAGATAGGTGTTTCTCTCACATCTTCTATGATGATGAACCCAGTAAAATCTGTGTCATTTGCCATTAACATTGGAAAAGAGGTTGATAAAGAACTGGGATTGAGAGATTGCGAGAACTGTGACATGTTCAATTGTGCTTATAGGAGGATTTAAGAAATCTAGAGAGAGAACATTTCTCCTACTTCCATTGTCCATTCCTTAATTTTATTCCAGTTTCTATTTTCATAGAAATTATCATCTTTTAGTGGTTTTCGTCCCCCAAAAGCTTCTTGTGCAACTGGCTTAGTCTTAAGATTTTTTAACAATATTTTCTTAATATAGTTCTCGTAAGCATAATCATATAATTCAGGTTCTCCTGATCTTCTAGAGCATACATAAACAGCTACTTTCTTACTTTCAAAGTCACTTTTCAAGAATCTTTTAGCACGATTAACCCATTACCCAACTTTTATTCCACTCCCAATAATAATATTGGTATATATCGCTAATTCTTTTCCTTTTGGAAAAATTTCTTCAAGATTTATCACTTCAACTTCCAATTGGAATTTCTCCCTCAATATTTTTGACATCTCTTCAGCAACTTCAGCTGTTGCGCCATAGCGTGTTCCATAAGCAATTAGTGTTTTTGACATTTTAACAACAGAACTCCTAATTTTAGAGACTTCACCCAATTATAACTTCTTTAGATTTATAAGAATCAAGCTGAGGTGCATGCAATAATCCCTGATTTATGCTTTCATGAAGAACAATGGGATCTAACACTGATCCAATAGATTTTATTGTATTGATTATTGAAACTGCTTTTTCAATTAGCTCTTGTTTTCTTTCAAGAACATAAGGATCCCAGATCATAGCAGGTTGACCCTCAAGACATTTTGCAATTACTTGTTTGGCTATTTTACAACTTTCAATCACATTCTCAGGAGTAGCCGCATGGTTTGCTTCACTATAACTTACAACATGAACAATATGTGGATTAAGTTGCATCTGCAACATTGTTGATTGAGCTAGTTGCCCCTTCGCCATATCTAAATCTATTGGATAGCTAAACAAGCCAGTTCTTGTTTGAGTATAAACAGTAAAATTTTCATCTTGCAGAGATTCAATCATCTCTTTTTGAGCTAGCATCTTAGCCAAATCATCTCTTTGATTTGTTTGAGGAGGAGTATTAAACATATATTGTGAGAAAAAATTTCTTACTCCCAACTTTTTACATATATCAGCACCCAAAAATCCTGATGCTATTGCTACTTCATCCTTTGCATCTCTCAATGACCAATGATGTGATTCAAGAATCTCAACAGGAAGTTCTTTTTTAGCATGCCATTTTATTGCATTAAGATGAGCTCGTAGTGAAGATTCTAACTCCATTGGACCTCTTCCATCCATTTTATTGAACCAAAATATAGGTATTGCAGTCCATGCATTATTTATTGTATCAACATAAATCTGAGCTAATTCAATTAAATCATCTGTTCCAGCATAAGTTCGCATTAAAGGGAAATTCCCAACCCTTGAAGCTTCAAAAAGTTTTACAAAATCCTCTTTTGTTCGAACAGGAACACCACCTGCACCTTTTCCAGAACTCATTCTTTCAGGATGGAAAAAGTGTGCTTGTGCATTTTGGTCAGTTCCTAAAGAAATGATATCAAGACATCCACTCTCAGCAATTTTCTTAATTCCCTTCGCTGTTTCTTCTAAAGTAGGCAGTCCAAAATGATGCCTTAAAACTGGAAAAGGATATTTAGAGTCTATCCTTTTTATAATATTTTGAGGAGGTGTCAGATATTTAACTTCAATAACTACTCCTCTAAGATAAGCAATCGCTTGTTCTGCATCATCACCTTGAAAATAAGCACTAAAGAAACCTTCTTGTTTTTCACTCTGAACAAGTTCCGGTAAACCCCCTAGAACAAATTCTCTTCCCCTTAATCCTTCTTCTGTAATTCTTCTTTTTATTTCTCTAAGAATTTCAATTCCTGCTTTAGGAGTTAATCGGTAACTCAAACCTACTACATCAGGATCATGTTCTCTAATTGCATCAATGAGTTGTTCAGTATCTACAGCAGGACCCAAGAATATTGTTTCATAATCTTGGTTTTCTGCTATTTTCAAGAATCTATGAACTCCAGCAATATGAACACAATCTCCAATGCAAGCTCCAAGTATTTTTTTCATTTTATCTCATCTTGCAGCTTTTTTATATTCTGTGATTCTTTCTATTCGAGACACTTCTTTTAGATCCTCAAATATAGTAGCAGCGTTAAGTCCTAACTTATACAAATTTCTTCCTTGACTTCTAAAATCAACATTCAGTTCATTTGAAGCTTTATTTATCAATTCATCAATATAATTTGTATCAACCCCAACAGATTTACCAAGTTCAGAAAAGGGAACAAGACCTGTAGGAATGTCCTCTGTTAAGTATCTCATATTAAAAGTTGTAGGAGCTGCCAATCCTGCATAAGAAGGATTATTGTGTAAAGCATCAAAAAGATTCGAGTCTGGAAGACTATATCTTTCACGCAACCATTCTTTAATTGATTGAACTTCAACTCCAAACTTTCGTGCTAGAGCTCGTCTTTCATTATCAACTTGTTCCATATAGTCGACTACTTCCGTTGTAGCTCCGTCTCTGTAAAAATCAAATGCTTCTTTCTTATCTATTCTCTCTTTGTTCAATAAAGCTATTGTAGGATGGAAAACTGCCCCAATATTTCCTAAACTTGTTTTTAAAAAGTTCTCAACTGCATAAAATTGAGGATAACTTTCATTTAATTTTGAAATTACATGAGATGTACGATGATTAGGTATAACTGATACAGAAACAGAACTCTTGATACCCTTTATATCACTTAATCCAGGTCTTATGGTTCTTGTAGCATATATCAAAGTATTAGCTTCAGCTACAGTTACATCTGCATCCAAACCACCTTCCAAAAGAGCATTCATAAATTCTAAAATACCAAAAGTTCTTCCAGGATTTAATACAACTATTTGACCCGTTCTAAGATGGGGAGCTAATTCAGTTGCTATATCATAATGTCCAGTAGCTGTAGTTACTACCATTATTAATTCTGTTTCATTAACAGCTTCTGAAATATCAGTAGTTACTAGATTTAGCTTTCCTTTTGACTGTACTTCGCCTATTAATTCAATTTCCTTTTTGTTCAAAAGTAAACGGACTCTGTCCAAAGATCTATTGTATAGATTTACTTTATTTCCTTTACTTGCCAGAAATCCTGCAATTGCATGACCTCCACACCCAGCACCAATTATTGCGATATTCACTTAATCACCCACTTAGGGTTAAGTAAGTGAGGTGATTCCGTTTTAAATGCTATTTTTCTCGTAATAAAGTGGTGTTGACAAACTAATTCTAAATTAAAGTTGCTTTCTAAGTATTTTGTTTCTTTATACATTTTTTTCACCGAATTGTTTTCTAGTAATGTAATATTGACTTATTAAGAATCATCTTCGAATTTTCACGGTTTTAAACATTTCTAAGTAAATAAAGTAGTTTTCAATATTTAATATCCCAACCGAAGTCAATTTTCGAGAGAGATTCTAGTATTTTAGCTTATAATCGAGCATTATAGTTAGTCTAACATATAATAAACCATATCTTTAAATAGTTATTCTTTTATTAGTATATATTTAAACAAATACTTTTAATTGTTATTAATAAACAATATATTAAATCTATAATTAATTAAATCAAAATATAAATAATCTTTTATTTATAATAGTAATTACTATAAAGCAATGCTTAAGTTAAGAAACTTTTTTTTAATTAATCTTCAAAAATCTTATAAATATTTATTTACTACATTCATAAATGATTAATTGTTTGAGGTAATAGTAATGAGACCTGTTATCAATATTCTTGAAGAGGAAATAAAGGAAAAAGTTGTAGTTGAAGCAATGGAGATTTTAGAGGAAATGGGTTTCTTTGTAGAAAATGATGAAGCAATACTAATTCTCCAAAATGAAGGAATAGATATAGATTTAGAGGGAAGGCGTGCAAAACTCCCTCCAGATTTAATAAAAAAAGCATTGAAAAGCGCTCCTTCCTCTATTCCTCTTTATGATAGAGAAGGTGGTTTAGTAACAAAACTAGAGGGAGATAACATTTGTTTTGATCCTGGTTCAGCAGCACTAAATGTTCTAGATTCTGAAACTAATGAGATAAGGACAGCTATTACAAAGGATTTTGTTGATTTCACTAAAGTTGTTGACCAACTTGAACACATACATGCTCAGAGTACAGCAATAGTATGCTCTGATGTACCAGAAGAGATTGGAGACAGATATAGGATGTTAATTACATTGCTTTACTCATCTAAACCAATTGTAACCGGAACATTCGTCAAGGAATCATTTGAAGTAATGAAAGACATGCTTGTAGCAGTTAGGGGAAGTGAAGAGGAGCTCAGAAAAAAGCCTTTAGCAATATTTGATGCATGCCCTTCACCACCATTAAAGTGGAGTGATCTGACTTGCCAAAGTATTATTGATTGTGCAAAATATGGAATACCTTCAGAATTTGTTTCTATGCCAATGACAGGTGCTAATGCTCCAGTAACCATACTGGGGGCGATTGTTCAGCATGCAGCTGAGACCTTAGCGGGATTAGTTATTACTCAACTCGTTTCTCCAGGAGCCCCTGTTATTTGGGGTGGTTCTCCTGCAGCGTTTGATATGAGAAAGGGAACTATGTATTTAGCTTCTGTTGATACTATCCTTATTGATCTAGGTTATACAGAGATTGGAAAATATCTCAATCTACCAACTCATGCTTATTTAGGCATGTCTGATGGTAAAATTCTTGATATGCAATCTGGATTTGAAACAGGAATGGGTTCACTTCTAGCTGGAATTAAAGGAGTAAACATGATATCTGGTGCAGGCATGATGAACTTTGAATCAACACAAAGCATTCAGAAGGTTGTAATTGATAATGAAATCGCAGGAATGACATACAAATTCATTGATGGGATTACGCAAAGAGATGAACCTATTGCAAAAGATTTACTAAAAGTCTTTTTAGATAAAACACACCTTTTATCACATGATCACACACTGAAATGGTTTAGAGAAGAACTTTACTTACCAAGTGAAGTTGTAGATAGATCTTCAAGAGAAGAATGGGAAGGCAAGGGAAGAAAAACCATAGGACAAAGAGCAAATGAAGAAGTAGATAAGCTCCTCAACAGATACCCAGGATCTTCATTAGATAAAGATACGTCTGAATACTTAATAGAAATAATGAGATACAAAAAGATAGATTTCGAATCTTTCTTAGAATTATAGAAAACAAAAAAATATCTGATTCACTTTGAGGTTTTAGGAAAAGTTTTAATTTCTAAAACCTTATTTTTATATGTTTTATATTTGGTGAACCTATGACTTCATCTGTTTCGCAAGATTTAGAGAGAGTAAATATCCTAATCTATAATGGAAAATATCCTGACGCATTAGAAGTTTTAAATGAAATACTGAATAAGAAAAACCTACCACAAGAACAAACAATTAGAGCTAAAATACAAAAAAGTGAAACAGTTGTCCAGTTTGCAAGATTCTCTGAAAATAGAGGAGGAGTAGATGTTGCACATGAACTTGCAAAAGAAGCCTTTGAACAAAGTGGAAAAGTTAAGGATAATTTACTTATGTTCGATTCGAGTCTTGCTTTAGCTGATTATTACATATACAAGGGGAAATCTGATGATTTTCAAAAAGTTTTAGAAAAATCAGAGCAAATATTCGAAAAAATTGCATTAGATGATATTAAGGAGTTGAAACAAAGAGAAGCTGTTTTACTAAGGTTTAAAATAGTCTCATCTGACAGAAAAAAAGCTGAATTCAAAGAAATATTAGAAATCTATAATAAGTGTGTAGAACTTACTAAAAAATTTGAAAACAAGAGAGAAGAAGCAAAATGCCATTGGGAGATGGCCAGGATTTATTGGAGACATACTGATTTCTTAAAATCAATTGAACACTATAAGTTGTGTTTAAAAGTTTTAGAATCATTAGATGATAAGTATTTTCTAGCCAGAACGCTCTCATTTATCGGTTATACATATCAAAAAATGGGAGAGTATCAAGTTTTCCATGAATATCTAGAAAGAGCACTGGGAGTTTATGAAGAATTAAATTCAGCTAATGGTAAAGCATTGATTTTTAGATATTTTGGGGTATATTATAGACGAATTGGAGATAGAGCAAAAGCATTGGAGTATTTTGAAAAGAATCTAGAAATTTATAAAACATTGAAAAATGATGAAATGGAAGCTTGGGCACTCTTCTATGCAGGAGAGAACTCAAAACTTGTTGGAGAGCTGGACCAAGCTCTAGCATATTTCACCAAAGCGAAGAACTATTTCACAGATGTCAAACATATGATTCTGACAACAGTTTTATGTAATATGGGAGAGATCTATGAATTTAAGGGAGAATTGGATGAAAGTTTGAAATTACAGGATGAACTTATGGAACTGAGTAAAGAATTCGAAAGTAAAACAATACTGGCCATGGGTTTTCATCGGAAATCTTCCATCTTTTGGCGTCTAGGTCATATAGAACGCGCAATTGAATTGCAGAAACAAAGTTTGAAGATATGGAGAGAAAGAGGACATAAAATTGCAACCGCATTTACTTTGGAAGCATTGATACATTATACAACTGAAATCAATGATATTGAGTCAGCAAATGAATATCAACAAGAAATGCAAGAGATTAAGGAAGATGTGGGGAGTAAGCGTCTCAAACAATTATATCGACTGACAGAAGCTAAAATTCTAAAGATAAGCACTGAAAAAAGTGATAGAATAAAAGCTGAATTTCTCCTAGATGTGCATTTAGAAGAAGAAGCACATCTCGAATCGCAGATAAATGCCTTAATTACACTTTGCGAAGTCCTCCTCTTAGGTCTAAGTACCGGTGATAACGGTAAAAAACTAGATAAGCTACATAAATGTGTTATTAAAATGTATGAACTTACAATAGAATTTGGTTCTCCTATTTACACTATTGAAACATTAATCTTAGAATCACAAGTGAATTTACTCGTAATGGACCTAGATAATGCACGTAATAAATTGGCAGAAGCACTTAAGATTGCTGAGAATCGGGGTTTAAAGAGATTAGCTCTCAAGATTTTGAAAGAACAGCAGAAATTAACATCTCAATCTATAGAATTATTGAGACTAGAAAAAAATACAAGCTCCATTTCCCAGAGAATGGAAATAATAAGAATTGAAGAATCAGTAAAAGGAATCAGAAAAGTGAATATTAGTGAATTGAGATGTAGAGAACCAGAAGCACAACATAAATTATTTAATATTGTCATCTGAATGCTACAAAGATATTTATTACAAAGAAAAACTAGGGATAAAATGCTCCCAGTAAAATTTGTCAGTTCCCAGATTATTAGAAGAAAAAAGAAATAATTTCTCTTCTTTTATTTCATTTTTCTAAATTATAGTATAATCGCAATTTAGATAAGGAGGCTTGCTTTTTTACAGATGGAGACCATCTAATGGCTGCTGAATACGTAGAAAACAACATGGAACCTTACTTCAAAACTATGCAAAGAAAATATACTGGTCCTGTATTTGATGCTCATACTCATTTGGGTAAGGTTGAAGACGTAAAAACAATGGTCAAATATGAAAAAGAATTCAATGTCAAGAAAATCTTTGGAATAGTTCGAGATAAAGAAAGCAGAGATGAAATTGAAAAGGAATTTCCAGACTTGTTTGTGTATTCAATCTTCCTATCAATTAGAGAAGCTTTGCAAGATGATATCAAAGGATCAATGGATTTCCTAGAAAAAGCATATGCTGATGGCTTCAATCTTGGAAAACTTTGGTTTTCACCTCGTTGGATTAATTATTTTAGTAGAGACGATATGAATGTGAAATTCCGTACTCAGGATGTTCACCTAAATGATCCAAAACTAGAACCCATTTTTCAAAGGTTAGAGGAACTAGATTTTACTTTACTTCTTCATGTGAGTGACCCAGACCTTCTTTACGAACAGAACTACCAACCTTCAAGTAAGTTTGGTATTAAGGAAGACCACATCAATGCTCTGAAAAATATTCTTGAATGGTATCCTAAACTGAAAGTTATTGGCGCGCATATGGCTAGTCAACCTGAAAATCTAAAGCAACTAGATCAATGGTTAGATATGTATCCAAATTTCTATGTAGATACAGGTTCTGCCAAATGGATGGTCAGAGAATTTGGATACAAAAAAAATGAAGTTATTGAGTTCTTCAAAAAACATCAAAATCGTATAATGTTTGGTACAGATTTTGTTGCAGGAAGAGGAGATAGAGAGCCGATTCCTGGATATTACATCAACCGTTTTCTCAGTTTCCAAGCATTATTCGAAACAAATGTAGAGAATTTACCTCTTCCAATCCCTGATCCTGAGAATGATAACAAGACAAAAATAAATGGTTTAGATTTACCTCTAGATATTTTGAAGAAACTCTACTGGGAAAATGCTAAGAAATTGTTCAAAGTTTAGATAAACTTGTTATACAAGTATTTACGTTTGTAAATCTAGAATGGAATCGGATGCAAATATTGACATGTTTTCCAAAAAGACATCTTTTGCTAATATACTAATTTTAAGTTCTATTGTTCTAAATTCACTATCACTTATTTTAGGTCTAATTTATCTTACAGTCAAAGTTTATTCGATTTTCTGGGAAATTTTTGATATATTATTAATATTGAATTTAGCCATTAATTTTGTATTGATTTATTGGTTGAAATTGAAGATTAATAAGAAAACCCCCATTGGTAAAAGACTTAACATTCTCATCTACGCTTACTTAGCTTATTCTGCTCTTGCTTTACTGTTCATGAATTTTGGGAATTTACTTATTTCTATGTCTTATGAGAATGGTTTAACAAATAATCTCTTTGCAAATCTTTTGGTATATCTGGGCTATTTTGGCATGTTTGGTCTAGGTTGGTATTTATCTTTTATTGCTGCGATGGAGAGAGTGAATAAAGAGCTCTGGAGCAAGGAAGCAGATGATTCAGTACTAATCGTAAAGAAAAGCATGGGAAGCAAAATAGCCAAATATACAATTATTTCATTAAGTTATTTTGGTCTAGCTATCTGTATAATAACATCAGTAACTATTTTGTTTGGTGTACAGATTGGTCACACTTTTGGTTATTGGGGAGTAGCTGCATCTCAATTTGCGCTTTCATGGGGTTTAGTTATTGCAAGTTGTACAATCATAATTCTCATTGGAAAAACTAAAAAGAATCTGATCCATTTCTATTCTATCTCAGCTCTTGGTCTCGTTCTAGTTATTATCACCCTTTTACCGATGCTATCAATGCCCTTCTCATCTTATCAAGCAGGAAAGAATTTTGACAATGCCTTCAATCCAGCATTTGGAGGAAACTGGGAAGAACAAATTAGTCCAGAAATTGAAGCTTATTTCCTCCAATCACCTTATTATCTAACACAATATTTTCTTGGAGTAGAACCAAAGGACTGTGTAGTGTTACAAGATATACTGTATTTCAATGGTTCTGAAAGCTCTTTTTCAGTTGATTATGATATTCTTTTGTATTTTGACGCATATCTTCCTCTTAATGGAGGAGTAGGTCTGCCTGGAGAAAATTCTACAATCATTCGCATTCATGGAGGAGGATGGTCAATTGGAGATAAGGGGAGAAGTAATATGTTACAGATGAACAAATACTTTGCTGCTCAAGGATATATTGTTTTTGATATTCAATATGGTCTACGCGAAAGTGATAGATTCAAAATTATTACTCCTGAAAATGTTCAAGGAAATTTCACGAGAGACGATATGGTTAGACACATAGGAAATTTCACTCAGTATCTAGGAAACCATGCTGCAGAATATGGTGCTAATTTGAGTTCTGTTTTTGTTTCTGGAGGTTCTGCTGGAGGTCAACTAGCTTCCATAACAGCGTTAGGCATATCATCTGGTCTAAATACAAGCATCTTCGGATCCTCACTCACTATTAAAGGTCTAATTCCTTTCTATCCTGCAAACAGAATTTATGAAGAAACAGATGTATATGATAATCCTGCGTTATTAGTAGACATCAACAGTCCAGCTTGTCTTATCTTCCAAGGAACACAAGATGGTCTTGTTAAACCAGAAGTTTCTGAAGCACTATTACAAGCTTATTTGGATAAGGGAAATACAAATTGTAGTATTATTTACCTACTTTTTGCTGGACATGCAAGTGATCTCTACTTCTCTGGCAATTATAATCAGCTTTTCTTGTACTTTATGGAGAGATTTCTGTATCTCTTCCATTAAACTTATTTCAAAATCCTAACAGAGAAGATTAAACCAACTTTGAAAAAATCTGAAAAAATAGGAGCTTAAAAAGTTTTTAAACGATATAATATTATGTGTCTTATGCGTGCAGTTTTTCTAGCAGCGATCCTTCCAAAAAAAGGACCAGAAGTAATTATTCTTCACCCTGAAAGCATTTTATCCAGTGATGAAATGATAGAACTTTCACTGAAATGCATGCCCATGGGAAGTAAGGAAAATGATTTTTCCTCTATAGTATTCAACAATTTTCAAGTAGCAGGATACTTAACTTCTACACCTCCAATTGATAAAAAAGCAGATCCTCGAGACACAATGGTATCAATAGGCTTCTTATTAGACATCTATACAAACCCCATACCATACAGGGATCTATTAATTGAATTTGTCTCAAAATGTGGAAAGAGTGAATCCTTTAATCTTCCAACTCTCAAGAAGATTATTCCAGAATTTTTTAAACTCAAAGAACAAAGAAATATACAAATTACATTAAGCGAAAAATTAACTTGTGAGCTTATTTTGAATAATCTAGACTAATTTTGCAGCTTGTTCTATATATTCTAGAGATTGATGTCTAAAATACATATCATAGAGTTGCCAATACTTTCCTTTTTTATCCATAAGTTGCTGGTGATTACCTTCTTCTACTATATTAGCATCATCGATAACTACTATTCTGTCTGCATTCTCAACTGTTGTTAAGCGATGGGCAATAATAATTGCAGTTCTTCCTTCCAATAATACTTTGAGAGCTTCTTGTATCAATGATTCTGTGTAAGCATCAATTGCAGCTGTGGCTTCATCTAGAATCAGAATCTTGGGATTAGAAAGCAATGCTCTCGCAAAGGCTACAAGTTGTTTCTGACCTGCTGAAAGTTTGGTTCCTTTCTCTCCCACTTCTGTATCTAATCCTTTGGGTAGACTTTGGATAAACTCCCAAGCATAGACATTTTTTGCAACTTTTTCGATTTCTTCTTTTGTGGCATCAAGCTTACCATATCGAATATTTTCTTCTATACTTCCACTGAACAGTATGTTATCTTGTAGAACAACACCTATTTGATCTCTGTAGTCTTGAAGAACATATCTACGAATATCTGTTCCATCAACAATAATGGATCCTTTCTCAACATCGTAGAAGCGAGTAAGAAGTGAAACCAAAGTACTCTTACCAGCTCCAGTTCTTCCTACAATTGCTACTGTTTGCCCTGCAGGAATTGACATTGTGAAATCTTTGTACAATGGTTCTGAAGGATTGTAGAAAAATGTCATGTCATCAAAATCAATCTTACCTTGGAGCTCTTCTACTGCTACAGGATTTGGATCTTCTACTACCGATGGTTTACTGTCCATTAAACTGAAAATCCTTTCTACAGCTGCTAGTCCAGCTTCGAATTGGTTAAAGAATCTTGTTACTTCTAACAAAGGCATGAAGAACCTATTCAACATAAGAATGAAGAAATACAAAGTTGCAACACTGATATCTCCTATTGTGAAAGTTATATTTCCACCATAATATAGTACTAAAAATGTCCCTACGCCAAACAAGGTTTCGATAATTGGGAAGAAAATACTCATTCCCCAAGCTCTAATATATGCAGCTCGGTAATTTCTCATGTTTATTCCTTTGAATCTTTCAAAAGCTTCTTTTTCTTGGTTGAAGCTTTTAGTTACTTCAATCCCTGATATTGATTCAGAGACATTAGCATTTAGTATGGCAATGGTTTTTCTCCAGTTCTTCGAAGTTCTTCGGGAGAATAATCTCATACCAATACCTAATCCAAAGAGTACTGGTACAACCGCTAATGTGATCAAAGCTAGTCGAACATCAGTTATGAATAAAATTATCAAGACTATAATCATAACAAGAATATTGATCAAAAATGATGTAGTAATTTGAACCATCTGTGAGATTGTATCAGAATCACTGGTCACTCTACTTACTAATTTACCACTCTTGTTTTCATCATAGAATTTCATATCATTTCTTAGGAGAGTTTCAAAACTATCTTTTCTGACTCTTCTAAGCATTTCACCAGTTAAAATGGAAGTTTTGTATAAGGCTCTATATTGTGCAAACCAGAAAAAACCATATAGAACAATAATGGCAGCTGTTTTAACATAGAATACTGCATTAAAATTACCATTCTGAACCCCTTCAATAACGAACCTTATGAAAAATGGAATACCGATGGTTGCTGAAGTTTGGAGTATCATCCACATGAGTACTGTAAAGAAGGTCTTCATGTCATGTTTAGCAATATATCCAAATAAACGTTTGAAGAGATAGATATCACCATACTTTCTGTCATATTTCTCGTCTGGTAGTTCTTGTATAAAACCCATATCATCACTCTCCAGGATACAACTCTGTCAACATTTGTTCAGGCATCATTTTCCTAATTTCAGAAAATCGTGCAAATACTCGCCAATAATCAACTGATTCTTTGAGGAGTTCATCATGAGTACCTATTGCTTGTATCTCCCCCTGCTTAAGTACAATTATAATATCTGAATGTCTAATAGTTGAAAGTCGATGAGTAATAATAAAACTAGTTCGGTCTTTCAGTACTCTGTTGATAGCAGTGTTAATTTTGTCTTCTGTTTCTGAATCCACAGCTGAACTTGCGTCGTCAAACACTAGTATTTTAGGATTGGCCAGTAACATTCTTGCTATTGCTACTCTTTGCTTCTGTCCCCCACTTAATGTAGTACCTCTTTCACCAACAATTGTGTCATAACCTTTATCGAATTTCTGTATAAATTCTTCAGCTTGAGCCATTCGAGCTGCTTCAAAGATTTCCTCATCAGTAGCATCAGGTTTACCATAAGAGATGTTTTCCTTAATTGTAGCAGAGAACAAAACAATATCTTGTTCAATTACACCTATATTTCCTCTAATCGTATCTAAGGATAATTTCTTTATATCCACTCCATCAATTTGAATGCTTCCTGAATCAACATCATAAAGCCTTGTCAGAAGTTTCATTATGGTCGTTTTTCCACAACCTGCAGGTCCAACTACAGCTACTCTATTTCCTGCTGGTACTCTGAATGAAATGTTCTTTACAACTTTCACATCATTTTCATATGAAAACGTAACATCATGGAAACCAATGTCTCCTTTCACATTATCTAAAATAATAGGTTCTTCGGGTAAAGGAATGATAGTCTCTTTGGTAAGAATTTCAACAATTCTATCTGCTCCTGCAAATCCCATTTGTATTAGGACAAGCATCCAAGACATAACCCATACTGGAAAGAAAAGATTACCAGCTAACAATGAATAAGTGATTAGTTCTCCTATTCCAAAACCAGCTACAGCTACGCCACCTACATTAAGAGTACCAAAACTCCATAGAACCTGAGTAACAGGATTACCGATACCCCAGCTAATTAACAAACTTCCCCATAGAATAGATAGACCTACGCCTAATCCTACAAGTAAAACAGGATAATACTTTGATCGTAGTTTTCCTCTAGTAATTATCTCATCTGATAGTTGATCATTCTTTTCTCTAAAAGATACTCTTTCAAATGGTTCTCTGGCAAAAATTTTGATTACACTAATACCCAATAATTTCTCTTGAAGATACGCAGAAAGATTCGAATAGGATTGTTGAATTTGCATTGATATTGGTCCTACAGATTTGTAATATCTTCTTGCGAAGAAGAATATTGGAACTGCGATAATAACAGGTATAATGATTAGAACAGGAAGACTATTCCAGTAAGGAGTGATAAAGAACATTGCCCCAATTGCAAACATTACCCCAAAAGTCGCGGAATAAGCCAGATGTATAACAGGATTTACAAAGAAATTTACCATTCTTGTATCAAATGTTGCTCGAGCCATTACATCTCCTGCTTTAACTTCATCATGAAAAGTCATAGACTTTGAAAGCATTGAAGCGTAATATTCGTTTCTTATATCTCTCTCAACACGTTGAGAAGTTACTTCAATTATCAAACCCGAAGCAAAGCTAGCAAAACCACTCACAATTGTCAAGATAAGCAGAATGAATGCTAGATAGGTAATTCTTTCCCAAGTTCCAGAAGGTTGTAGGATTTCAGTAATCAGATTACCTAGTATTAAGGGAGAAATAGCACCAATTCCTGCACTTGTTGTTGCAAATAGGAAAAATATAGCTATCATACCTTTGTGAGCAAGTACATGACTAAAAACCCATTTTAAATGGCTTTTCTTACTATATTTATCCATAACTTGGTCATAAAATTCTCCAGTTATGCCATTAGAGAAGTTCTCAGTCATTCTTTTCCCACTCAATAGTAGTTATTAGTTTTTGTTATTTAAAGAGCCATATTTAATTGTAGATATCTTACTAAATAGGCTTGTTGCAATTTTTTTCTTATCAAATTATTAAGTTTATTATACCTAAGAATTAGAGTAATTTCCCACTGTCACAAATTCATGATACTCATCAATTAGGTTTTATCCCATTTCATATCAAAGTAAACAAAATAAATAATATTGTAAAGAAGGAAAATTTAGAAATCTAACTCAATTTCGTATATTCTGCTAATCATTTGTAGTTCAGATACACCAGGACCAACTAAAATTAGAGGTGCTTGATCTCCGCTTAGAAATACGGCATTTTTCTTCGAAGCAAGAATGAAACTATTATTCATAGAAATTTCTGTTGAATCAAATGTTATGCTTTCATTGAGTTCATTTTTCAGAATTATTGTATATCCTGTTAAAGCCTTAGTTTCGTTAAACGAATTAGGATCGTCATCATCGAATATTCCTATAATTCTCCACAAAGCTAGACCTTCGTAAGTATTTGTTCTATCTATTTCCAGTAGTTGATATACTAGTAGATTTGCCTCATCATTCATGTGCATATAGGCTTCGAATGTTGCTTTATCGATGCTATCATTAATGGTACCATATAAGTAAACAATCCATGAAGCAGACGGAATAATTTTGAGACGCTGTACATCTTTCACCCAAGGAGACCCATCAGATAGATACCCCGCTCCATCTTCTGCTAAACAGACTACCCTTAAGACTCCATCTGATGAAACAAGTTTCTGTCCATCCATCTCATATGCTAAAAGGACTCTGAAGCTTCTGATACCAAGGTAATCACCTGTTACATTATCATATGCTGGAAATTGTCCATCAATCATTTCTTCAGTGAAAGTTACTTTGTATTCATCTCCTGCAATTATTTCTAGTTCCTCACCAGCTGAAATTCCTCCGACCTCATCAATTAGTTCCTGTAATAATATACCTTTGAACAAGTTAGGACCAACAAGAGTTCCAGTGGATTTCCTGTATCCAGCGTAACCAGTAACGTTTGGGAAGCTCTTCAATTCCGTTAAAGTATAATTCTTAGTGGAGGTATTTCCATATAATGTAAGAACAACTTCTTCTGGTTCAGTATCGATATTTTGTATATAAAAGGCTCCAAAATACACACCTAAACCAATTCCAGAAAGAACAAAAGCTGAGAAGACACCAACCGCTATTTTGGTCTTTAAGTTCATGAATGACATTCCAGTAAATGAGTTTTAAACCTTATTAAGTAACAATATTACTGTATCAAATCATGTATTATGCAAAACATTGAATAAAAGCTTCTTCTTTTATCGTTAAACAGAAGAATTTCTATAACAGATGTGATATAAGAAATGGTTTCTAAATATTTGAAAATAATCCTTACTTCTGTTCTAATACTTGGACTATTAATTCCGATTGCGTTCTTCAGTTTTAATTACCGAAAAGAAAATGAAATAGAGATTGACTTGTGGTACACTTATGAAGGTGGAGCTGTAATTGAGGAAGCTATAGCTGAATATGAAGCACTGAATCCTTCTGTTAGTATAAATTTCATTGAACAACCATCATCCGGATGGTTAGACAAATTCTTAAGTGTTGCACAAACTGGTAATGCTCCTGATATTTTTCTTGCTAAAGGTTCTTGGTTTGGAGAACTTGCAGAGCTAAATTACACTCAGTCATTAACCAATTATCTCTCTCCAATTGAGGAAGCAAAATTCCTCCCTGCAGCAATTAATGGCTTGAGCTACAAGAATGAACTGTGGGGTTTACCTCTTTGGTTTGATTCAATATTTATGTTCTATAATAAAGACTTATTTGATAGCAATGGTCAATCTTATCCGCAAGAAAATTGGACAGATGTGGAATTTCTAGAAGCAGCTGTTAATCTTACAGATAGATCAGTAAATCAGATATATGGTCTCGCATGGGCTACAATTTCTCCCTACATGTGGCCAGCTTTTCAATATGGTTTCGGTCATGGCTCATTGTATCAAGATGGTTCCATTATAGTAAATGATTCTTCATCTGTTAATGCAGTGGACTTTATTTATGACCTTAAATATACGCAAAGATGCGTTAGCTATGATGATAGTAGTAGTTCGGCTACACAAGCTTTTATTACAGATAAGGCTGCTATGATCATCTATGGTGGTTGGTATATACCTGCCTTAAATGAATTTGATATGAATTATGGAATAGAAATTTTACCTATAATTTCCTCCACAAATCAAAGGATTACACCGATGGTTGAAATTAAAGGTTGGGGAATGTCAAAAGACACACAATACTCAGACACATGTTATGATATTATCAGTTTTTTAACATCTGAAACTGTTCAGAAAAACTTGTTGACTGAGGAGTATAAAGTACCAACACTAATCGAACTAAAAAATTCACCATTAGTTCAGAATGAGCCTTTAATCCTCAAGCAAATCAAACAAATTGAATTCAGTCAATATCACCCTTTAGATCCAATATACAATATATATTCAGAGTTTATGAGAGCAGCTCTGAATTTCATTCTCTTGGATCATCAAGATTCACAGACTATTTTAGATGATACGCAGCATAATATTGAGGCAAATCAGGATGATTAAGATAAATAGCAATGAGAATAAAAACCCAAGAAAAAATCTTCTTGCGGTCCTAGCTATATGTGGTATTTTGCTAATCTCATTGTTATTTTTTGCAGGTAAATATGTGAGTGCTCAAACAGATGAAGCAGTTTTAACAGAGATAGGTGAGAGATATGTAATAGTCAATTGGACACTCCCAGATTCCTACATCTACAACGGGTTTAGAATCGAGTATTATAATCATAGTTTAAATCAGAGCTTTACATGGTCAATGGTTGTTCTCAATGAAACTCAAAGCACTTCGCTTGAGTATTTCTCTCAAGTTAATTATTCCAGCAACAACGATGTTTTTTTATCACAGAAAATTTACACAACTAACTTCACAGTATATCTGGTGGATACTGATGCTGAAACTATCCAAGCCAAAATTACAGGACTTAAACCTGTTAATACTTATTCAATATCTCTCTATATGGTAAATGCATCATTTGGAATAGATAATGGAGATTATCTAATTACAACTGAATCTGAAGAATTTTTTTGGGAATCTGAACAAATAGAGACCTTACAAAGCTATGAGGATAGATTAGAATATTCCAAATTAGCAACGTCCTTGTCAATATTAGTAATAGTTATACTATTCATAGTAGTTTTCAGTTTCATCGCTAAGAAAGATGTTCCTTTCAACAGAATTGCTTATGTTTTCATTTTTCCTGCATTACTTGCTTTAGTGCTTTTAGAGATTTATCCAATTATTTATGGAGTATTTTTATCGTTTACAGATTATAATCTTCAAAGGGGAGAAAGTCCTGTATTGAGTGGTTTTGAGAATTATGCCCACATTGCAGAAAACCCTCAACTCCCAATAACTTTTACAACAACCTTAGTTTGGAGTACGCTAATAATTGTCGCGAAAATTGTGTTGGGGTTCATTTTAGCATACATAATTCAATATAAGGTTAAAAGAAAGAAATTATGGTATTTCTTTTTATATGTTCCATGGACCATTCCTTCTTATATCAAAATTCTATCGTGGCGATCATTTATTCATGGGAGTGGAGGAGTTTCTATTTTCAACTTGATTTTTGGAACGAATGTTAACATGTTAACACAGCCCTATGCAACGTTATTCATTGCTTGCTTTGTAGAAGTATGGGATTCAATACCCTTGATTACAACCCTTTTCTTAGGGGGTTTAAGTAGCATTCCAAAAGAAATGAATGATATGGCGGATATTGACCAGATTGGAGAGAGAACAAAAATAAGAAAAGTAATTGTGCCTTTGATAAAACCGATTATACTACCTGCAATAATCCTTGAGATTATCAAGACATTTGGCAGTTTCAATGTTGCTTTTCTATTAACAAAAGGATATCCGTTATTATCTTATGGTACGAGTGAGATTGGTGTTATTGGAGCTACGGATCTTTTCAGTACTTTCACTTTCTACATGTTTTACCAAAGAAGGGATATTGGGATAGCAGCAGCCTATTCTACAATAATGAGTCTTTTAACACTCTTCTTTGTATTAATATGGTTGAAAATATCTAAGGGTACTCAAAGTTCATTTAGACCTGAAAAGAAAAAGAAAGTACCAAAAAGTCGTATTACAATCATCATCCTACTCTTCCTTCAAGCTACTGGTTATCTTATTGCTGGAACTACAGGATTTAGATATTTTGGAATTCACTGGAATCCGTATCTCAGTTTCATTTTAGCGGGAATATATCTAATAATTGGTATTCTGAGTTTCAAATTCCCTTATCAAATGTTAAAGGTAGTCAAATACACATTATTACTTGATTTATTATTATCTCTATCACAATTTTTCTTTTACCAAATGTGGTATGCATTTAATTGGAATATTTTTGTTATTGTTGCACAATTCTATATGTTAACTGAAATCAAAGTGTCAAGGCAATCAGCATTACAACCAAACATCCTAGAACAATTCAAAAGTTTCTTCTCAAAAATACCTAAGAAGATTAAGGAAATTGCATTTCAAATTGATAGTAACATTATACAGTTATCACCACTCCATGGAATTATAACTATTCAAACAGTCTTCATCTTTCTTTCAGCATTTACAATAAATGTCAATATATGGCTAACGTGGTTAATTTTCGGCATGTACACATGTATTTTGATAGGTAGTTTGTTCTCAAAAATAGTATTTAAATTAGCAATATTAGTGCAACCTTTACTCTGGGTTGGATTGATTTTTTCCGAGTTCTCGATTGGATGGATAGTAATCCATAGTTTGCTCTCACTAATTTATCTCTTGGGATCATCAAAACTCTATTTGAATGGCACGACATCCAAGTCTATGAGAATACAAAAAACAGTAGAATTCATTTCGAAACCTCGTTTCTACACAACATTTCTATTAGCTATTTTACTTGTAGCTCTTTTACCTCTATGGAATATATTTTGGATTGCTTTTTCTAAAGGAGATAGTGTAGTGCCTACATCTTTCTTTCCTGAGAATCCAACTTTTGAGAACTTTATTTTGTTATTCACTCAAGAGCATATTCATCTAAATTTTATTAACTCACTATTCATCTCGTTAGGATCAGCTACCGTATGTGTAGTATTAACGGTTCTTGCCGCATATGCATTTTCTAGATACTCTTTCACTGGAAAAAAAGAGTTGATGGTTGGAGTTTTTACTCTCAAGATGTTTACCGGAATTTTAACACTTATACCCTTCTACTTGATAATGTATAATTTAGGGTTAATAGATTCTTATTTTGGAGTAATTCTAGCTTATAGTACGCACACAATTCCTCTAGCTCTGTGGATAATTAAAGGATACATGGATTCGATTCCTAAAGAATTAGATGAATCTGCATCTTTAATGGGAAATTCAACATTTAGAGTATTAAGAAAAATTATTTTGCCTTTAGCAGGTCCTGCAATTGCAATAACATTTCTATTAAATTTCATGAAAACCTGGAATGGTTTTTTGTTAGCTTTTGTCCTCTTACAGTCTCCAAGCAAATATACTCTACCAATTAGATTATATACATTTGTGGGATCGATAGAATCCAGTTCTCCAGAGTGGGGATTGTTCGCAGCTGCATCAATCCTTGTAACAATTATTTTGCTTAACCTTTTTGCTTTTATTGGAAATTATGTTTTAAGTGGTTTTAATAATTCAACTAGTTATAGGGAGATTTAAATGAAAGTATCAATAAAAAATTTGACTAAAAAATACGGAGAAAAAGTAGCTCTGAAAGATGTAAATTTAGAAATTCCAGAGGGTAACTTCATTGTAATCTTGGGGCCTTCTGGTAGTGGAAAAACCACATTGTTACGCATATTGGCAGGATTACTTTATCCTACTGAGGGAGAATTATTTTTTGGAGAAAATAATATAACTCAAAAACCAGCAAATAAAAGAAATGTAGCAATGGTGTTTCAAAACTATCCTCTCTTTCCACACATGACAGTTTATGAAAATCTCAAATTTCCATTAGAGAGTCAGAAAGAAGGTCAAATATTCAAAAGGAGAATTTATAGTGATGAAGAGATACAAATCAAAGTCGATAAAACTCTAAAAACGCTTCAAATTGAAGAGCACAGAGATAAGTATCCATCACAGCTTTCAGGTGGTGAACAACAAAGAGTTGCAATAGGACGAGAACTCATTAGAGATCCTGTTATATTCTTATTTGATGAACCTTTGAGTAATATTGATGCAAGATTAAGATACGAAATGCGAACATGGATAAGAAAACTTCATGAGCTATTAAATAGAACCATGATTTATGTTACTCATGATCAATCAGAGGCCATGGCTTTAGGTGACACAATTGTTTTGCTGAATCAAGGGAAAATAGTTCAGAAAGCTACTCCAGAAGAGTTATATTATAATCCGAAAGAGAGATTCGTAGCTGAATTCATTGGAAATTACCCTATGAATTTTCTATCTTTTCAAAATATAGATAATACGATTGCATTAAATGCAGATCCAAAAATCAAGTTACCTAAACAGATAGAGAAAATTATTGTTACTAATGATTTGAAGGAAGGAGACATAGGATTTAGAGCTGAGTTCATACGAGAATTTGATCCTGATAGACCTGTCGAAAAAAATATGGTGATACTAAAATGTCTAATTGAGGATGTTGAGAAAGTACTTGAGCAGCAGATTTTAACACTTAATTACCATGATGAGAAACTTGTTTTTGTTACTAAAACTATGAAAGAATTTGAAAGAAAAACATCTATTCAAATTATAATTTATGCGGAAAGTATCTATGTGTTTGATAGAACAGGTGAAAGAGTAAATTAGAATAATTTCTTTTTAACAAAAGTGACTAGAACCATCACAATCTTATTAAAATTATAATTATATTTCAATCTAGATGAACTAGCCAATTTATTGGTGATGTTATCAATCTGGGGAAATTAATCTATTCAAGTGAATCAGATGTCAGAAGAAGGTCTAGGGGAGGTATTCGATCAAACTAATATAGGTATATCTATCATTAAAAATGATAAGATAATTCATGCAAACAAATTTTTCTTAGAAATAATTGGACATAAATTAAAGGATGTTATAGGGAAAAATTGTATCTTTTACGCCGCAAAAGAAGAAAAAAACAGATTGAGGAAAATTAAATCGGATTTAGAAGAATCTGGAAACTTTCCTAAGAAGGTTGAATTTTGGATTGAATTAAAAGATGAAACTAGGAAATTTATCCGTAATTCAATGTATCCTGTAAAGGGTGAAGAAAAAACACCTAGATTTCTTGTTTTTACAGAAGATATAACAGCCATTAAACAAAAACAAACAAAGCTTCTTGCATCTGAATTTAAAAAATCAATGTTTCTAGATTATCTTACTGAACACATTATATTCTATGACACTGATTTGAAAATTATCTGGTCAAATAAAATTGCTAGTGATTTACTAGGTCAAGATTCAGAAGAGATTGTGGGAGAAGTATGCTACAAATTATGGTATCAATCAGAGGTTCCTTGTGAGAATTGCCCAGTTATCAGAGCTATTGAAACAGGTAAGGAACATACTGCAGAAGTAATTACACCCGACAATAAGGTTTGGTTTATTAGAGG
The DNA here is from genome assembly GCA_030603365.1 of Candidatus Heimdallarchaeota archaeon. Lineage (GTDB taxonomy): Archaea > Asgardarchaeota > Heimdallarchaeia > Heimdallarchaeales > Heimdallarchaeaceae > UBA460. The sequence goes on along the minus strand of JAUVXV010000003.1, from coordinate 31,276 downwards.
TTATCCTGTATTTGGTGATGATGGTTCTCTTATTGGAGCTGCTGAATTAGCTAGCGATATAACAGAAAATAAGGAAACAATCACAGAATTGCAAGCAAGTGAGGAAAGATTCAAACAGATATTCCATAATACCAATGATGGTATTTTCGTTGTTAGAAGAGGAAAAGATGGTAGTTTCGAAAAAATAATTGAAGTTAATGATGTAGCACTTGAAATATATGGTTATACAAGAGACGAGCTTTTGAAATTGAAACCTTCTGACTTCAATGTTTTGGGAGAAGAAGAATCAGCTGAATTCGTTCAGGAGTTGATGGAAAAGAAAAAGCTGACATTTGAACGACTTCATAAGACTAAGGAAGGTAAAGAAGTAAACGTCGAAATTAGTGCTCATGTTTTTAAATTGGGAGAAGATACAGTAAACTTAACTGTTGTACGTGATATAACTGAAAGAACAAGTAAAAACGCAGAATTAATTGCAAATGAAGAAAAGTTTCGCCAAATATTTGAGAATGTTGGTGATGCTCTTTTTATCCACTCCATAACATCTGAAAACAAGCAGGGAAATTTCATAGAAGTTAATGAGAATGCATGTAGATGGACGGGATATTCAAGAGATGAATTGCTCCAAATGACTCCTACAGAAGTAAATAGTCCTGAAGATACTGTTGGAGATTCTGACATAGGTAAAAGTCTTCTTGAACATGGTGTAGTTGCTTTTGAAGGAAATATCATTCATAAAGATAGTAGTAAAAAACCAGTTGAATATACTTCCCACATGTTTACACTTAGTGGAGAGAGAGTAATTTTAACAACTGCAAGAGATCTGTCAGAGAGAAAGAGAGCAGAACAAGAAGTTGAACTTTCAGAGGAGAGATTCAGACAAATTTTCCATAACACTAATGATGCTGTTTTTCTATCACATCTTTCTTCAGATGATAAAGCTAGTCTATTAATTGAAGTAAATGATGTTACCGTCAGATGGCTCGGATTTGAACGAGATGAGCTCCTAACAATGACTTCTATAGACATAACGGCTCCTGAAGAAAAAGAAAAAAATCCTGAAATTATTAGTAAAATTGTAGAAAAAGGATTTGCTACCTTTGAAACAGTTCTTTTTTCAAAAGAAAGAAAAAGAATACCTGTAGAAATTAGTTCTCACTTATTCAAACTTGGGGAAAAACGGGTAATTTTGTCTAATGCACGAGATATCACAGAAAGAAAGAAAGCTAGAAGAGATTTGCTTGATAGTGAAGAAAAATATCGAAAACTAGTTGAAACTTTTCCAGCAGCCATAATTCGTTCTGATTCAAGTGGTACTATTACTTTTGTAAATCAACAAACTGTAGAATTACATGGATTTAATTCTGCAGATGAGTTATTAGGTAAAAAAACTAATGATCTTGTTTCTGAAGATGATAGAGGTCTTTCTACAATAATTATGCAAAGATGTATAGAGGATGGTTCTGTTCATGATTTTGAATACAAGATAAAACGAAAGGACGGTTCTACTCTCCCTGGTGAGTTTCATGCTGCAGCTATAAAAAGTTCTGAAGGAAGTGTTACTGGATTTATAGGAGTAGTAATTAATATTGCTGAAAGAAAAGAGTCAGAGGAAGCTCTGAAAGAAAGTGAAGAAAAGTTTAGACAGATATTTCAAAATGCTAGAGATGCAATCCTTATACATAGTATCACAAAGGATGGAGATCTTGACAAATTGTTGGAAATTAATGAGATTGCTTGCCAATGGTTGGGATATTCAAGAGATGAACTTTTAGATTCTGCAGAAGAAAAACGTAGTTTTCCAAAATTAGAAGTCTCTTTAAACTTGGATGAAAATATTCTAGATGTAGGAAGTATTACTTTTGAGAGTAGTATTCAAAATAAATCTGGTGAGACAAGACCAGTAGAATTTAGTTCTCACTTATTTACCTTAAATAATGAACAAGTACTGCTTTCTCTTGTTCGAGATATTACGGAAAGAAAGAAAGCAGAAGAAATTATCAAGGCTAGTGAAGAGCGCTATAGAACCCTTGTGGAAACATCTCCTGATGCAATTATTCTGGTAGATCAAGGTATCAAAATACAATTCGCCAATCCTCAGGCTGCTCAGATGTTTGGATATGAAAGTGTTGATTCTCTGATTGGTTTAGCTCCGGTTGACATTATTGTAAGAGAGGATCTGGAAACAGCTAATGCTACAATTTCAGGTATTATAAAAAACAAAGAATCCCAAATTAGCAAACTGATTGCACTGAAAAAGGATGGAACAAGATTCCCAGTTAAGGTAAATGCTTCCTTTGTTGCTGATGAAGAAGGAAGACCTGTGGGAGTAATTGCAGTCATAGAAGACATTACAGAAAGAGCCAAATCTGAATTAGCTCTCAAAGAAAGTGAAGAGAAATTTAGACAGACATTTGATCTGTCAAATGATGGAATACTTCTGCATGATGTTAAAGGTAATATTCTTGATGTAAATCAGAGAGCTAAAGACTTGATGGGTTACTCTAAAAGCGAATTTTTATCATTAACAGTTACTCAATTGCATCCAGTAACTGAACATGAAATGTCAAGAGAAGCATTTGAAGAGGTTCAAGACAAGGGTTCAGTTCAGTTTGAAACTATTTTTAGAAGAAAAGACGGGTCTCTATTTCCTGCAGATGTTTCTTCAAGTTTCTTCGAAGTAGGTGGAATACCTGTTATCCAAGGAATAATCCGAGATATTACAGAAAGAAAAAAGGCTGAACAGGAATTAATGGAAAGAGAAGAGAAGTTCAGACAATTGTTCAATAATGCTAATGATGCAATCTTTCTTACAAGAATTGATGAATCAACCAAAACTACTAGCAAATTCATTGAGGTTAACGATGTAGCATGTAGTATGATGGGATATACAAGAGAAGAATTACTAGATAAGAGATCTCTTGATATAACTGCTCCAGAAGAAAAAGATGCACTTGTTGAAAGCATCAAAGATATTATTGAGAAGGGTTCAACAACTTTCGAATCGGTCCAAATGACAAAATCTGGTACTAGAATTCCAACTGAAGTTAGTTCTCATGTTTTTACACTAAGGGATGAAAAAGTTGCCTTATCTGTATTAAGGGATATTACTGAAAGAAAAATAGCTGAAGCTCAATTAAAAGAAAGTGAAGAACGATACCGTCATCTCTTCCATAATGCAAACGACATAGTAGCAGTAATTAGCGTTCCAAGAGATGGTTCAGTAGGAAAATTCATTGAAGTCAATCAAATTGCTATTACAAAAACTGGATATGAATCAGAAGAAATAACAAAATTACGACTCGATCAAGTTGTTAAAGATCTTAGTGAGCAAGATATTAAAACCATTCTGGAAGAGATGTTTGAGAATGATTTCATAACTTTTGAAAGAGACTTATACAGAAAAGATGGTACTAGTTTTCCAGTTGAAATTAATGCAACTCCTTTCATGCTTAAAGGTGAGATAAGTGTGCTTGTTACAGCGAGAGATATTACAGAAAGAAAGAGAGATGAAGAACTTCGTAATCAAGCTTATGCCCAAATTGCTCAAAATATTGAGGATTTTGCTGAATTAGTTGATAGAATCAGAAACCCACTCATGGGTGTAATTGGATATGCTGAACTTTCTGAAACTTTACACGCAACTATAATTATTGAAGAAGCACGAAAAATTGAAGAAATTACTCAAAAAATATCTGAAAGTTATTTGGAAACTGAACAAGTAAGGAAGATACTTAAAGAGCAAATAGACTTGGTCGATGAAAGCAATAATTCTCAGCAAGCAAATGAAGAAGATGGCACTAAAAGCGAAGAAATGTAGGTTAAGAAGTCATTTCCCAACAATTTATATATAACTCTCTTTATATTCTTGAATATGAGTTTTATCAAGAAATTCAAGAGTATTTTTCACATTACTATTTGGGAAATGATTATAGCTCTATCAGTTGTTGTAACTTATTTCATTCTAGCAAAAGCCGTCTATGCTGGGCATCCTCCATTCTGGTTAACAATCTCAGGTTTTGTTGTTGGAACATGGCTAGCTTTTCGACCATCAGAATGGGCAGTAACTGGTCTAGATAGTGGTGCTAAATATGTAGGTTTATCTGATTATGTTGCAGGAGTACTATCAAGCTTAGCTTCAAATTTACCTGAAGCTGTAATTGCAGTATTACTGATTATTAAAGGTAAACAACTCATTGCTGTGATCACTGTTTTATCAGCAGCAGGTTTCAACACATTGATTCTTGGTATTGCTATACTTATATCAACCATTAAGAATAAAGGAAAAATTGCTGTACCGGAAGAACTTGCAACAAAAGAAGCTCCAATAATGAGATGGGCGATTGTGGCTCTACTAATGACAGTAATTTTTGGTCTTGTTCAGTATGCAGTACTTGGTGCTGAAAAGGTGAATGTTTTTGGGACATTAAAGCTTAATCAAGGAACAACAGGTTTGGAAAGTGCAGTTTTAACAGTACCAGTTGCTGCAATGTTAGCTCTAAGTTACCTAATTTACCTCATCTATCTTATTGCAGTTAAAGAGAACAACAAGGAAATGTCAAATTCTTTAGAGGAAGAGGAAGGTCACATCAAAGCCTCAGAAGAAGAATCAAATCATCAAGATGAAGAAGTTTCTTCACATGACCATGAACATGAAAAATTATCTATTCCATTTACTATTTTACTTCTAGTGATGGGTTTTGTAGGTATTTTCTTTGGTGGTGAGATATTAACTGAAAGCGTAGTGCATATCACATCTTATGCTCCTTTCTTCGAATCTGCTAAAGGAGAAATTACCCTTGCACTAATGTTAGGTGCAGCAGGCGCAGTCCCTGAACACAGTATAGCAATTCTTTCTTCTGTTAGAGGAGAGATAGAAGTTGGTATTGGAAATGCTATGGGCGGCATTCTTCAATCAGCTTTGCTTATATTTGGAATATTAGGAATGATAACAGTAATAACACTACATCCATTTGTTCTAATCCAATTAGCGTCAATTGCGGGTACGCTTTGGTTTGTAAAACGGTGTATCCAAGACCGGAAATTCGATATTTTCGAAGGGATAATGATAATAATACTTCAGATTCTTGTCTTCGTTATACTGTTCGAAGACATAGCTATACTTGTTTAACTAAAGTAGATAGGGAGAATTTTTCCTCCTTTTTTTATTTTTTATCGTAACCTCACTGAAATTAATTTGCATGTTTTTCCTTTCTGGGTTTAAATATTGTAAGATAGAGTGTAAGTCATGGGTAGTCAACAGATTCTACCATCAACTGATCAAATTGAAAAAGAGGTAGTATTGATACATAAGAATGGAGAGATTATTTCTGTCAATAAGACTATTTTTCAAGTTAAGATTTTCAAAGAACCAGACAGGAAGATTTTCACTACTTCAATAGATCGCGCATACCAAATATTAAGAAAAAATGATTATGATTATAACGAAGCTGATTTTTATTATAATGAAAAAATTTGAAAGTTGAGAAGTTAATTAACTTCGTCAAATACTTTCTCTATCACACTTAATGCCCAGTCTAGTTCAGATTCCGTCACAATTAATGGAGGGATGAATCTTATAGAAAATTCATGAGTTTCTTTCGCTAATAGACCTTTAGGAGAGTTATTCATCATTGCTTCAGTATAAGGACGAGCTTTTTCATGAAGTTCAATTGCTGTCAGAAGACCTATCCCTCGTACTTCCTTAATTTTCTTAGGATGTTTCATTTGAATACGTTTTAACCCCGCAACAAAATATTCTCCTAACTCCTTTGACATTGTTGAGAAATTTTCATCTCTTAAAAGATTGCAAACTGCATTAAGAACGGCCATTCCTAGACTATTACCACCCCAAGTAGATCCATGAGTACCAGGGGTTAATACATTCATAATTTCCCAGCTAGATAATACACCAGAAACAGGAAAAACACCACCACCTACAGCTTTAGCTACAAGAGTAACATCAGGTTTAACATTATCATGATCACATGCAAACAAAGCTCCAGTTCTGCATAATCCAGTCTGGATTTCATCTGCTATCATAAGTACATTGTTCTTTTTACATAATGCTTGTACTTCTTTCAAATATCCTTTAGGTGGAATCAGAACACCTGCTTCACCTTGTATTGGTTCTACTAGAAAAGCAACAGTCTCTTTTGTAATAGCTTTTTTTAATGCTTCTAAATCCCCATAAGGTATTACCTTGAAACCAGGAGTTTTGGGGCCAAATCCTTGAGATGCATCTGGGTCTGTGGAGAACCCTACAATAGTGATTGTTCTTCCATGAAAATTGTTTTCACAAACAATGATTTCTGCCTTATCTTCTTTTACACCTTTCTTTTCGTATCCCCATTTTCGAGCTATCTTCAATGCAGATTCAACTGCCTCTGCCCCAGTATTCATAGGAAGAAACACTTCATAACCTGATAATTCACATAGATTTTTTGCAGCTTCTCCCATAGCATCATTACAAAAAGCTCTTGATGTTAGAATAACTTTCTTCGATTGTTTTATTAAAGCATTAACTAGTTTTGGGTGTCCATGACCAAAATTCTGACTGGAATAAGCACTTAAACAGTCCATGTATTTCTTTCCATTTACATCCCAAACCCATATTCCTTTTGCTTTTTCAATTACCACTGGTATTGGTTTATAATTGTGAGCAGTCCACTTCTTATCCAGTTCTAGATAGTATTTCGCCAAATCTTTCTTATTTTTAGCCATTATTACCACAACTTCTCATGCATCCGTTATGAATTAGGCTTTTAAAATTTTAGTTGAAAAGACGTTTTCACACCTTTTTTCGTTTTTTAAGAAAAGCGAAACCAGAAAATGCAACTAATGCGATAAGTAGAGAGATAAACGAATAAGGAGCCGAATTCAATAATACCGTCAAAGTAAGGTCTCCTAAGTAAAAGGTACTACTAACATAAAGGAGTAATAGTTCGCCTATCGGGTCGCCTACAATTGAGGTATCTATTGTGCTCAAGTCAATGGTAAAATCCTGTGTTAAATTACCTAAATTTGTTTCCAAAACAATAGCTGCAGTGAGCGAGTTTATGGCTAAAGAAACATTGTCTATATCAAGATAAATGTCACGCATTTCTGTACTGAATGATGTAAAATCTTCACTAACAGGAAATGTGTCAGTGTAAACACTCTGAGGATCTGTTATAACAATATTCTGCGACATAATTCTTGCTTGAATACTGCTAGAACCGTGTAAAACTGCTGTAGGAGTCAAGATTAGATTTAAACCTTGAATTCCAAATACATCTACAATATCTATTGGGAACTTGAAAGGTATAAAATTAATGGGGATTGTTATGTTCTCTCCTAAGAAACTAGTAAAATCTGCTATTGTTATTTGTTCTCCTTCTGTTATTTCTATGAATATTGGATCTGTAAAGGGAGTATCTATGATTATTGTTCCATTTAAACCCAGAGAGAAGTTTCCTTGATTAGAACTTACCTGTATTCCAAAATCAGCTGTTTGTTCGTTTTTATTATGATCAAGATACGAAACCACTTCTAGAGGTAGATTAAGAATAGTGTGAAATGTTAGGTACATAATGAGAACATAATCTGATGCTTCATCAGCTATAGCAAAATTAAATTTGAGATGGTCATCTTTAGAGAAATTTACAGTTGTAACTGATTTAGACCAATTATCAATGTCTTCTGTTGACTGTTGAAAATCTCCAGAAATCTCTGTTAAGCTAGCTAAAGTGCCTAAGAAAATGGAGATAATTATCAAAATAGATAAAGACTTTCTAACTGTCATTTGTTCTCTTGAATAATAGTCAAACAATAGACTAAAAACCCTTAGTATTTGCAAAAAAATTTAATATGACATGATATTATTGTACAGATATGAATGAAAAAGCCAAAGAAATGGAGGAAGAGGAGATAGTAGAGGTCGAAACTCAGGCTAAAGTGGTTAAAAAGATTGAGAAAAAGCCCAAGAAGGAGAAAAAACCAAAGAAGGAAAGAAAACCCAAAGAAAGTGCATTAGGGTTTTTCAAAGTGATTTGGTCAGGAATTTTAATTTTTCTCAAAGTGATTTGGAAAATCATTAAATTCTTCTTAAAATATGTACTCTTTCCATTCTGGTATACAGGAGTATTATTTGTTAAAACTTACAAATTCTTGAGAGTTAGAAGTAAAGATCCATTAACAGAAGATGACAAGAAATTTTTGTCTTTGATACCCACATTATTCTTTATGATGGCAATTTGTATGATTATTGTCTATTTACTATTCTATCTAGATTCAATATATGACATCTTTGCTCAAACAAGGGAAGCCTTTGCAGATTATGGTTTCTGGGCATCTATTGGCAAATGGTTTGTTGACTTAGGTATTGGAATTTACGAATATATTCTATATCCTGTATTTGTAATATTTATAGGAGAAATGATAATCGGTAATTTTGCAGACCTATTAGCAACACAGCAATGGGTTGGTGCTTTAATCTTACTAGCTATTCTAGTTGTAGGAACAGGATTAATCATTTTGATAGTCAATTTAGCTAGAAAAGGAAAAGTGTTCAAAGTCATAAAAAACTTCTTTATCAAAATAAAAAATGGTATAGTAAAAGCTCATGATGCAATCAGAAGATTTGTTTTGAAATACCTAATCGGTGAAAAATACGTTGAAACGAGATCAAAAAATTTCTTCTGGACAAATGTGTTTCTTCAAGTATTAGTAACACTATTTTTCTTTGTATTCTCTGGATACCTAATAGTCAAATATTACGTAATAGATGGATTATGGGCACAGATAGATATCATGAGATATGCAGCTTTTGCAGCCGCTTTGCTTTTCGCTGGAGTAGGTATTTTCGCTACATGGTTCTTCAACATAGTACATGGTGTTTCAACTTCCCCTGCTGAAGAGGAAAAATAGTTTAGAAGGAACCTTTTCCTTCACTTTTTATTAAACTTAAGAGTAGCCTTTATTTAGTAGTGAATTATTGGTGAATACATGAAATTACGTGTAGGTATAAACGGTTTTGGAAGAATTGGAAGAGGTATTTTTAGAGCAGCTTTTGATGAAGAAGAAGTTGAAGTAGCTGGAATTAATGATATTGGTGATTCTAAAACTATGGCACATCTTCTCAAGTATGATAGTGTTCATGGGAAATTTCCATATGATGTAATTGCTACAGAAAATTCACTAAAAGTAAAGGATAGAGAGATACCAATTTCAAAAGAAAGAGATCCTGCAAGTATCCCTTGGGATAAATGGGAAGTTGATTTGGTTTTTGAGTGTGTTGGAATTTTCCGTACATATGAACTAGCCTCCAAACATCTTGAAAGAGGAGTAAAACGAGTTATACTTTCAGCTCCTGATAAAGGAAAGACTAAACCCATTCCAGCATTTGTACTAGGAGTAAATGAGGAAAAATTCGATTCTGAAGAACATAAGATTATTTCTAATGCTAGTTGCACAACCAATTGTTATGCACCTGTAACTAAAATACTAGATGAAACTTATGGAGTTCAATCAGGTTTTATGACAACAATTCATTCATACACTACTGATCAAAGTTTATTAGACCTTCCACATAGTGATTTACGTAGAGCCCGTTCTGCTGCTTTATCAATGATTCCAACATCTACAGGAGCAGCAAAAGCTGTTGGAAAAGTCCTTCCTCATCTAGAAGGAAAACTTCAAGCAATGTCTATCAGAGTTCCTACACCTAATGTTTCTTTAATTGATGCTGTTTATACACTTGATAAAGAAACAACTGTAAAAGAAGTGAATAATCTATTCAAGAAAGCTTCTGAAGGAGATTTAAAAGGAATACTAGCTATTTCTAATGAACCATTGGTTTCTACCGATTACAATGGAAACAAATTCTCTGCAACAGTTGATCTTTCTTTGACAATGTGTTATAAGAATCAAGTAAAAGTGATTGCTTGGTACGATAACGAAACTGGTTATTCAAACAGAATGATTGGACTAGCTAAATATATTTTAAACAAGGGAGAGTAATAATTACATCTCTTCCAAACTTTTTATTAAGGTAACAAATGCTTTGTACAAACAATCAGAACAACTTATAGCATCTGGGTCCATGAAAAGCAAAGTCTCTCTTGTGTTCTCATATACTTTCTGAGGGATAGGTTTTTCTCTTATTTCTATTCTTCTTCTCTTGGTTGGACAGAAAATAAAACCCTCATCATCGGTTTCGACAGCATTTAAACAAAATGTTGGATTTACAAATTCATCAAGATCAGCTGCGAAGAGTTCTTCTGGATCATAGAATGAAATCAAAAGTATCATTTCAAACTCGTTATCTAACACGCAATAAGTAGTATTTTCAATCTCTCTATGCATGGGACATGGTTGCATTCTCCACATTCGAATCTACGCCTTCAATATACTAACAGAGTATGCACATAAAAATTTTACAGAAGTACTGTAAGAAAAATAGGAAAAATAAGAAAAAGAGATTAACTATTGCCGTAGAGGTGCTCTACTTCGGTAATCATAGTAAATCTTAGTTATTTCTCTGACCATTTCTTCATTAAAAGTAACAATTAACAGAGGATCTCCGCTTGGAGTCTTGTGCCCTAAGAAACCTTCTTCAATTCCATCTCTTGTTGCCATCATAACTGTTAGATTAGGGTCATCCTTAACAACTACATTTCCCATTCCTAACAATTTACCTAAGATAGCTGTATCTTCATCAGTATGAGCTGAGGTATTTGTTACTATTTCTAACTTTCTAGCAAAAGTTTCGATGAATTCTGCATCAATCCAATTAACTTGTGGGCAAATGATTGTTGCTGAAGATTTTGTGTTCCTCAATAGAGACATCATTGTACCGTTAACTTGCTCATTACCAGTTACAACCCAAATATCTTCTATTGGATTAGGTTCAATACCTGAACCAAGTGATAAAACACTCCTTATCAGTTTCATAGATTCTCTAGTAGCGTCTAGAGCTCCACTAATTTTGTTTGGAATAGAACTGAGGGTACCCGAAACACTCGAATCTATAGTTTCTATTTCTTGTTGAGTAACTGTAATGAATTCTTCTTTGAAACTCATGAGTTTAGAATTATATTGGTCCTTTTGTGACTCAACAACTTTTGATTCTTCTTCTGCAACATTTAATTTCTCTTTTAGTGAATTCAAGTATATATTAAATAAATCAGTAAGAGTCTTCTCCAAATTGCCAAGATCTGCATTAACTGCGTTATTACCTGAAGTTATAGCCTCTATAAGAGCATCTTTAGTACCTTGAATATTAGTTACTAAAGCTGAAGAATTTGAATCTGAATTAGTAATAAAACTATTTATCTGATGAGTAATATTCAATTCATAATCATTCTTCTCTTTATCAAATTCATTCTGAATTTCAATTCCATTGTTTACAAAATCAGAATCCATTCGTTCATACGATTTCTGCAAATCTGACTGCACAGTTGTGTATAATGTGTCTAATTCTCTTTGAGCACTTTCTTGAAATTCTTTTATTATAGTCCCCAGATTAGTTGCAAAAGAATCAGTATCAGTTTTCACCCAGTTAGGATAAGTAGTGCCAAGTTTCTGAAGTTCTCCTTTAGTATGAGCAATGGCTTCATCCAATAAAGATGATTTTTCAGGAGAAACATTTAGTTCAGCCATAACACCTTCTGTACCTTCAATAAACTGTTGTACCTCCTGTTCAATCAGATTATTAATTTCATCTTCTACTTTTGCTGTTTGGACACCATAATTCTTTACAGCTTCATCTAGAGCAACAGAAACATCAGTGTCAAGAGCTTTCTTTGCTACATCAAATTCGCTTTGAAGAGACTTCATTGTTCCATCCATTGATGAAGTTGTTTTAGTTACTAGTTGAGAGTGTTCATCAATATTTGTTTTTAGAGTTTCTTGAAGATTAGTTATTACTTCAGAATTGTTTTTCTTCATCAGGTCAAATATTTCCTGTTTAGTAGTTTGGAGTATAGCTAAACCTTCTTTGATTGTTTGGTGGATTTCATTTTGTTGCTCATCATCTGCAGTATCCGGTGGTTGTATAATTTCATCCAAGGACCCACTAATGGATTTAGTTACATCGGTAAATGCTTTAGATTCGGCGCCTACAACATCAGCTAAGGATTTTGTACTTGTTCCTTGCAATTCATTGAACTGTTCTTCATAAATTCCATATGTTTCTTCTATTGTTTTCTTCATATCAAGCAATGATGCGTTAAATTGATTGGTGATTTTATTTCTAGAATCATCAAAGGACTGACTATTGGACAGAAGTGTGTTAGAAGTAAATCTGGTAAGATCTTCTAACTTGGTATTTAACTTATCAAATATCTCGTTAGATAAGGAATTCATTGAATTGGTGAATGTTTGAATCATCTCCCCAATTTTGGTTTCTACATTGTCTTTTACTAATTCAATGTCTCTATTCATACTTCCAATTAACTGAGCCATTTTTGGGCCTTCTTCTTTTCCAAACACCCTTTGAAGTTGCTTTTCTTCTAATCCTTGGAAAGCCTCATTTATAGATCCAATTTTGGTGATAGCTGATTTAAGCTGATCATCAAGTTCATTCAATCTATCAAGACTTGCTTGATAGTTAATTTGAACTAAATTAGGAACTTCATCTCTAACATCTCTTCCTCTTTTAGAAAAATCATCTAAGAAAATCTCAACTTCAGATTTAAATTGGTTTTCTTTTTCAGTTAATAGAGTCTTTAAAGCTTCATCGTTATCTTTTATGTTTGTCTCTATGTTTGAAATTACTGAAGTCTTTAGTTCATTAAGGTGATTGCTGAAACCCTCTTTAAACTCTTCATGCGAAGCAGTAAATTTCTCTTTTCTGTTTTTTAAGGATTTTTCGTATTTAGCAGTTGTTTTAGATAATTTATCTAGATAAGTATTAGTAGATTCTCTAAACACTGACATTATATCTTCTACAAATAGTTTAATTTGATTACTTACGTTTTCAATAGAAGAGGATAGATTTTCTTCGAATAAATTAAAACCATTCTCTATAGCTGAATTAAGCATAGAAAGAAGATTATCACTATTCGTCTTGAAATCTTTCAGATAGGAAGTTAGATCTTTACTTAATTTGATCTTCATTTCCCCTGTTTTTGCTTCAGTTTGTGTTATTAGATCACCTAACTTCTCAACTGAATCAACCTTGGTAGTGTTCAATAAATCTACAAATTGTGTCTCATTTGCTTTTAGAATATTTACAGCTGTCTCTTTTGATTTATCGATTGAAGTTCTAATTCTATCAGTTGTAGCATCCTCTAATTTCTTCAATTCATCATTGAGTGACACTAAAATTTGCTTGACTTTGGCTTGATAACCATCAAGTTTCTTCTCGTAGTTGGTAATTATTTTGTTTACAGTGTCTGAAAGTTTTTTTGTTGAACCTCTTGAAACTGTGCTGGAATCACCTTTAAGTTTCTTGACAGATTCATCAGTTATTGTATCAATTACAGCTTTTTGTTGTTCTGCTGATTCGTTAAATTCTTGGACTTGAACAGCTAAACTCTCCTTTATATTTTCAACTTTTGCAAGAAGAGCTTCCAATTGCAATTGTGTTCTGTCATCATGTTCTTTTTGTAGTGTACTAAGAGTTTCTTCGATTTTTATCTTGAAAGATTCATGATGTTCTCCGATCTTACTGATAGTAGAAGTAAACGATGTCTGAACATTATCTGTTACTCTTTGAGCAGTTTTTGCAATAGCATCGCTATTTGTTGAAGAAAGAGTGCAAGTTTCTGACTTTAGTCGTTCTATCATTTCTGTTAATTCAGTTTTTCCAGAAGAAACAACACTCGATAATGATTCTAGAAACTTAGTAGCAGTTGTTGTTATTTCAGAAGCATGACCATCTACATCTTCAGTAATTTTATTGTGAAAAGATGATAGTTGGGTTCTGAAATTATTCATTGTTTTATTCCAGTCTGCTTTTACATCATCACTTAACTCCTTTAGCTCGTTTTCTAGACGAATGGATACATCTTCTGTCAGTTTAATCTGAGGAGGAAGAGGAATAAAATAAGGTGTTCCTTCTTGATTTTTTGCTTTTATTTCTCTTATGTATCCTTTGCTTGCCAAACTAGTTAGTGCGATTTTGATTGTATCTGCAGGTTGTTTGTAATAGGTCTGTATTTGCCCTATAGTTCTATATCCGTATTGAACTATTATAGAATATACTTGAACCTCATCTTTTGATAAACCAATTTTTTCTAACGTTGATTCCATTTTAATCACAATCCATTTAATTCATTCTTCATTATTTCAAGAGTTCTTTCAAGTCTCTCTATTTTTCCTACAAGATCTTTCTTCAGTTTCTCTGATTGTTCAGCTCCTTTGATATGACTCTTTGCTTCTATCTCAAGAACTGAAATCGTTGAATCTTGTGTTTCTGATATTTTGCTTTTAGCATTTGATGATAATGAAACTATAGCTGCTGAAGCATCTTTTTGAGAAGAATCAATTTGAGATGTTATTTGTTGTGAGGTTCTTTCAAGAGATGATTTTAAACTCACAACATCTTCTTCTATGCTTGCAGATTTTTCATTTACAATTTTGCCTATATCCTTTTGTATTCCTTCAGTTTTAGTTGATAAATCAGAAATTACTGTTTCAAAATGACTGTTTACATCTGCTTGTTCATTTGAAACATATTCTTTAATTTCTCTCTTAACTGTATCAGATTGTTCAGATAGAGAAACGAGAATGCCATCAACTTCCTTATTGAACTTTGTTTCAAATTCAGATAACTCTGTGTTTTGAAGATCGTACTGCTCATTTGTCAAATTGCCATAAGAATTGAGCATTGATTCTTTTGAAGTATTAAAATTAGACATTGTAACTTCATTTACATCAATCATTCCAGTCTCATATTCCGCAAGAACATCCTGTATTTTTGCAATCTCATCAATTAGATATTTATCCATAGTTTCTGTTACACCTGAAAGTTCTGCTTGAATTCTTTGAACAGCATTATTAACTAATTGACCAAGTTCACTTTTTATTCTATTAAAACTCTCAAATATGGATTCCATGTTTTCTGTTAGTTTATCTCCATACTCTGAACGCATATGTTCTATAGATTCTTGCATAATATTTTCTGCAATGTTAATATTGGTTTCAAGTTGCTTTCTCATATCTTCTGTATTCTGTTTGAATGTTGAGAGGTTTGTAGTTTTTATTTGACTTGCATTTTCTTTAACATCATCTACAGCTTTTCTAAAAGCCTTAACTTGATTATTTGCTAATCGTTCTAGGTCCTTCTCATGGGAACCGAATGTTGTTGTTAATTTTTGACCAAATGATGTTGAATAATCCTCAAAATTATTTTTGCTTTCTGTTAGAAGTGCTACAATGGAATTTTGTAGTTTTTCTAAATCAGTTTTTGTTGCATCTAACTTACTACCAACGAACTCAGTTTGTGTGTTTGTCCATTCTTCAAGAAGCTTCTTTTCATTAGAAGCAGTTGAAGCAATTGTTTCATCTAATGAATTCTTATTTTCCTCTATCAACGCACGCAACTTCTCATTTAGACCTATGAACTTATTCTGAACTAAAGTTGCTAAAGTCTGATAGAACTGGTGTAATTCTTGCAAATTATCAAGAGATTCTCTGAAATTAGTTATCTCTCCATCTAAATTTCCTATATCTCTTCTCAATTTATCTAAATCTTTTATTATTCGTTCAGACATTTTATTTCACCTAAAAATCTAACTCCTTTTCGATATTCTCAATAGAAATTTCATCTACTTTTTCAGCTTCTTCTTCTTTTGGAATTTCTACTTCTGGAACCATTATTTCTTCCTTTTCTTCTACATATACCATATTGGTAAAGTAATTATGATGTATGCTTTCTTTCTCATACATTTCTATCGCTTTTGTTCTGACTCTTTCAAAATTATTTTTGTCTCCCATGTTCTTATAGCAGTTTAAACTTGATTTCATGTAACCTCTAATGGCATACTCACTGGTTTCTATTGGGAGTGACATAGCTTGTTTTTCAAATTGATCTGCAGCTCTTGCATATGATCTATTAGCTTTCAAATCTTCCTTTACATCGCTGTAATAAGAAGCAGATTTTAGATATAATTTCGCTGCAAAATAATAGTTTTTCTCTTCAAATTCTCTTGCTATCTGCTCACAAAACCCTCCCGCTTGTTCTAACTCGTTTATTTGTTCAAATTGCTGAGCATTAATTAGTGCAAAATCATAAGCTCGTTGAAACATTTTTCTTTGAATACACAGATTAGCTACTCTTTTTATTTTTGCAGCTATTGCGAAATCTGCAAGTCTATCTCGTATCTTTGTTGTTAAATCTGATACTTGAGCTATTATTCTGTCAGTGGGAGCAATGAACTTATCCAAGTCTTCCAAAATTGAATCTAATGAAACCATTAGAGTTGTTAAGGGACTAAATAATCTCATTCTGAATTTCATAGCTGTAAGCAAGGATTCTTGATATAATCTTGCATGTGTTGAACCTAGCCAAAGTATACCTTTGGCTTCAAGCGATTTCAGCGCCTCATGTGGGACATAAGCTGTCAACTGTTCAATTAGAAAGAGGTTTTCATTATAGGAAGACATTTCTAAAAGGGTTGCTTCTTCATCTTCTTCTAGTTTGAATAAATCAGGGATATTCCTTTCAACAAAATCATCAATTCCGTAACCAGACTCAATGAAACTTGTTCCTACATTTAGATCAAAGAAAGATCTTTGACTATTAGTGACAAGTTCTAAGAGCCCTTTGTTCAGAAGTGCTGGTGCTTTTCTTCTTAAGAAGATTTCAGATTCTGATACAGATAGAGCTTCTGTTCTTAGTATAGTTGAGTTATCTGTTAGATTCTTCTCGTAATCAAAGTCGTATAAATAGCGTTCATTGAAGGCCGATACTACGACTATGTTATAATTTCTTTCTACTATTTCCTTAATTATTGTTGAAAAGATAGGGTAGAACTCTTGAATATCCATGAGTTTGAATAGATGTAGGTTGTCAAAGAAGAAATATAGATTTGTTTGGGTTTCTTTTAGTTTTTGATCAACTTTATCAAGACTCTCAAAAAACAACTTTACCCACACTTCAGTGTAAGATTGTGAACTTTGTTTCTTGATTTTCTCTTTTAAAGCTGGTAAATCATCACCTAGTTGCTTTTTCCCAACTTTCTCTAATATTGAACGCCAGTCTGGAGACATTTCATCAATTGCATTTTTCCATTCCTTAAAAAATTCCAAAAGCATTTTCTCTTCTGGGATTAAAGTTATTGAATGACCGAGATCCTTTCTTCCTATTAGTGTTGAATGAAGTTTAGTTAACAAAGAGCTTTTCCCTGTTCCTTCATTCCCTACAACCAGGATTGAATGGGTTCTTCCATCTTCTTTCTTCATTTGTTCAACAACTTTGTTAAACTCACTAAGAATTTCTCTCAAACCATAGAAGTCATTGGGAGAACATGGTTGGAAAAGGTTGTTGTCTTGAGTGCTCATTTATCCTCACATATTTCTATATTAGTTGATATCCTGTTTATCTTATAAAATCTATGAATGTACATAGTACGCTATAATCATATAGATTTTATTGTACAATTTTGTATTTGTAAAAATATATTTTTAAACTATATCTTACTTGTCAGTCGAAAAATATAAAAGCATACATGCAATAAAGTGACATACTAAAAGCAGAGGTGTAAATATGATAGGTGAACGTTTTGTTAACCCCAGCGAAATTCATAAGCGAACAGCTGGAAAATCCAGACTACATAAAAGAAGGGATCGCCTTTGCGCAAGAGAGAATAAGAGAGCTTGAAAAAGACAATCTACTTTTGCTTGAATTATTGAATAAGAGTATAACTTTACTTTTTGACCAATTAAACAGTAAACAGAAAAAGATATTCTTTACCAGTTTTAAGATATTGAAAAATAATTTTCTTTCTCTAAATAAGCTTTCAGAGATAATATCACATAAACTAGAAATATCATTTTCTACTACAAAATGGAATATAACCAAACTTCGTGATATAGGATTCTTTGAAACTAATGGAACAAGAGGCAACACAAAAACTACTTTGATTTCAACTGCATTAGGAGAAACTTTCTATTCTTTTTTAGCGCATTCTGGATACAAAAAACTGTAACAACACAAAATAATATATGACAAAAAAAGTTCAAAACATAGAGAGTAACGATATAGATGACCGACGCCTTCCAAAACTACTCAAAATCAGGCGAAATCCTAGCAAAAACATTTGCATACATAGGAACATCTGTCAAACCGGGGGTTCCTTTATTGGAAATAGCTGAAAAAGCCGAGAAGTTCATTCTAAAACACTCAGCAAAACCAGCATTCCCAGTAAATATTTCAATCAATGAAGTAGCTGCCCATTATTCTCCCATCATTAATGATGATTGTGAAATACCAGAGAAGTCAATTGTTAAAATAGATGCAGGAGTATCAGTAAACGGTTTTCTAACAGATGCAGCTAGAACCTTTATTTTTGATGAAAAATGGCAACACATGAAAGATACAGTTCGTAAAGCATTGGATGAGGCTCTTAAAGCCATTAAACCTAATGAAAGTGTTTTTCGTATAGGTGAAATTGTTCAGAAATGTATCGAGGATGAAGGATTCAAACCAATTGTTAATCTAAGTGGTCATTCCTTAGCCCGATATTCTCTACATAATGGAATCTCAATCCCAAACTATAATGTTTCAAGAAAAATAAGAGACAGTTCTCATCGTTTTAAAATTGGAAAAGCTTATGCTATCGAACCATTTGCAACAACAGGCATAGGAAGAGTTACAGATAGTAGTGATGAAACAATTTTCCAACAGTTTCGAGAAGTTAAAAATGATAATTTATCTTCAAAGATTAACACTATTTACCAATTTATTGATGCTAATTTTCACAAACTTCCTTTCAGTTGGAGATGGGTGTATAATGCTGGTTTCTCAATAGAAGATATAGAAAAAGCAAATAAAAGACTTCATGATGACCATATAATTCATGGTTATCCTGTGTTAGTTGAATCGACAAAAAGTCCAGTAACTCAAGAAGAAGAGACAGTTTTCATAGGTAAAAAACAAGTGTTTATTTTAACTGGTAAAAAATAAAGAAAAAAAGAAAAAACATCAGATAATAAGATCTTCAATATCTCTTGGATAAGGAGTTATATGTTCTGATCCATCTTCAGTTATTATTACTGTGTCTGAATGCCTAAATCCACCAAATTTGTATTCGTAGATACCAGGTTCACATGTAAAAACCATTCCTGGTTTGATAATTTCATCAACACCAATATCTAGAAAAGGTGCTTCATGTCCTTCTAATCCTATAGCATGACCTGTATGATGTTGGACTAGATGGAAGACTCCTTCATCTTTGAAAACTTCTCTGGCAGCTTTATCTACCTCACTACATGGGATATTTGGTTTGAAAGCTTCTAAAGCAGCGTCTTGAGATTTTTTCATAATATCATAGTAACGTTTTTGTTTGTCACTAGGAGTTCCTATGAACATGGTTCTCTCTAATTCTGAGTGATATCCAGATATATTAGCTGAAGCTCCAGTAACCAAAACATCCCCTTTCTTGAAAATGGTTTTTTGAAGTACGGAATGAGGAATTGCAGACCAAGCTCCGATTTGTCCTCTATATCCTGCTCGTGCAGGTAGCAATCCACGTGGAATGATGCCCTTCAAATCTTCAAGCATCTTATCAGAAGCTTCAGTACATGCCTTAAGAGAAACCTCTAGCTCATTTTTTCCTTCTACCGTATATTTCTGCAACAGCCTATGAGCTAAATCACCGTATTTAGCTGAAATCTTAATCAGCTCAAGTTCTTCTCTATCTTTGATTTTTCTTATCTCTCTTATTAGAGTTGAATGTAATTCTGTTTTGGCTTTATTTTCAAGTAAATCAGCTAATTTTGGTCCTTCATATCCCCAGTAACTGGAGAAAGTAGTAGATTCCATCCCTATTTTTTCATCAGTTATCTTTCTTTCAACAAGTCTCTCAATAAAGATATTTGCGGGATGTTTTTTATCAGGATATTCAAAGTATATTTCTCTTTCAACCCAAGGTATTTTTTCAATTAGATGTTCTTGCTCTAATCGAGGTACATAGAACCATGGTTCATCAGCAATCGGTAGAACCAAAGCGATTGGTCTTTCAGTTGGGATAAAATGATATCCAGTTAGATAATAGATAGATAATGGGCTGAAGAAGATAAAAGAGCCCATTGCATTTTTGTTCATAAAACTCTTAATTTTTTCAATCCTTCGTAAATGATTTTCTTTTGATATTGTATATTCATCCATATTTTATCACTTCTAGGAAAATCCTATAACTGTACTAGTAGGAAGTGTTTTTCTTAATTTTATTAAATCTGGTTTATATAAAAAGAATAATTTTGTTGAATGTTTTTCCTTTAGGAAAGTCTCCCAATCCTCTGTTGTTTTGTCTAGAGCTTTAAGAATCAAATACTGTTCTAGTAGTTCTCCTGAAATTACATAAGTTCCTGATCCAAGATCTCTTCTTCGGATAATGATTATCGGAAGATGTACATTCTTTAATTTCTCCTCTGGGCATAGTTCTTGGAGATACTTAATTTCATTTTTATCAATGTGGATTTGATTATTTTCCATACTAACATAGAGATTAAAACCCTTCAGAGCCATGTCAAGTGAAGTTCTCTTTTTTGGGAGATGCTTATTAATTGAATCTATTTCATATTTCAGGAAATTTGTAAGTTTATCATCAAATCCCAATGATTTCACCATTTAGAGTTCAGCATATTTCTTAGGAAAGAATATTTTGTCTACTTTGCTGAAAAAAAGAAATGATCCAGAAATCATGGGTATAAACAGTGTAATGATACTGACTGTTACAAAGATGAATGCAGATCCTGCAAGTTTGAGAAATAGGATATCCTTCTCAGCTAACGCATTAAATGCCAATATTAAACCAAGAGCAATGACTGTATTGATTATCAAATCTAGAAAAACAGCGTAACTGAACCACTTTATTAAACTTGATTTCTTGGTTGTGAATTTTCGAATTACTTTACCAAGTATATAGCCAATAGCAATTGCGAAAGGTATTCCCAAGACTATACTAACCACGCTAATTCCAATATATTGATTTAAATCACTACTTAGTGGGTAAGCATTAACATTATTGTTATCGATTCTTACAGAAATTACTGAAACCAAAAGATTCAAGAGATAATGTACAGCCGAAATAAGGATTGTGTACAATGATATCATAAAGAATTTCCGTGTAAAAGAGTGTTCCTTAATTGTATCGTCTTTGATAACAACTCCTTTCTTTTTTGGTTCTACTTTAGCAATTTCAATATCTGGGATTTTGGGTGAAGCTTTTTCTATACTCTCTTCTTGTGAATCTCCAGGAGCAGGAATCCCTTCAACTGTAGGAGCACTGGGAATTACAGGTAACTCTTCTTTCAGTGCTTCAGCCTCTTCCTTTATAATTGGATTATCACAAAAAACACATCGTGTAGAACCTTGAATATTGAGGTTCCCACATTCTGAACAGCGAACAAATTCTTCACTCATCAATAAATAAATATGAGCTTAGAAATAAAAAAGTATCTGAAGTAATAGGTCGATTAAGCATCTACTTTGTTTCTCTTGGAATCTTGTATTAGCTTTTTAAACAGTTTTACTTGCTTTGGAGGTAGTGGTGAAATGTCTTTCAATTGCTGTAGAAGTTCTTTCTCCTCATCTGTCATTTTACTTGGAATATGATAATGAACAAGAATAAGAAAATCGCCATAATTCATCCCGTATTGTGTTTTTCGTTGAATTCCTTTTCTTTGTAATCGAAGAATTTGACCTTCCTTTGTTTTTTTAGGAATTTTGATCTTCTCTGTTCCATAAGGTGTAGGTATTTCCATTTCACCACCAAGAACAGACATTGCAAAAGGAATCTCTATCTCAACGATTATGTTATCTCCCTGCCTCTTGTAGAATTCGTGAGTCTCAGCAATCAATCGGACATATAGATCTCCTCTGGGACCATTAAGTCTTCCTTCTTCTCCTTTGTTTCTAATTCTTAGTCTAAAACCTGAGTCTACACCAGGTGGAATTTCCAGTTTAATTTTCTCATTATCTCTAGATCTACCAGACCCGTTACATGTTTTACATGGTTTATTGATTATCATACCCTGTCCCCTACATCTACTACATGCTTGTTGAGAAATATATCTGGTAAAACCCATTTGTCTTTGCACAGTTTCAACACCTGAACCCTGACAGTTGGGACAACTCTTTGGCGATGTACCGTCTTGAGCACCTGAACCCTGACAAGTCTCACATTCCTTCTTAATTGGAACTTCAACAATTTTTTTTGTTCCATAAATAGCTTCCTCAAAAGTAATTCTGTAATCCATTAATAAATCAGAACCCTTTTGAGGACCTGAAGGACGACGAGAACGACCTCTTCCTCCAAAGAATTGGCTGAATATATCGTCACCAGAGAAATCGTCTCTGAAGAGGGAAGAGAACAAATCAGAGAAGGTTGAGAAATCTCCTACATTCACAGATGAAAAATCAGATTGAACAGCAGCAAAACCAAATCTATCATACGATGATCTTTTTTCTGGATTTGATAAAATATCGTACGCTTCAGTTGCTTCTTTGAATTTCTCAGATGCTTCAGGATTATCAGGATTTCTATCAGGATGATATTGCATTGCCTTTTGTCTAAAAGCTTTTTTTATCTGTGATTCATTGGCATCCTTAGATATTCCTAAAACCTCATAATAATCTCTTTTTTTAGACATTTTGAATCCTCAACATTTAGGAGATATTAGGATAAAAAATAGAGAAGTAATAAAAATAGTATCGATTGAGGAGAAATGAAAATGGAAGGTGATATTAATCATCTTCAACTGGTTCATAATCTACATCTATAACTTGTTCTTCATCGATATCTGATTGTTTTGGAGCAGGTTCTTGTTGAGCTCCAGGACCATAATCACCTGGTTGAGGACCTGTTGCATCAGGAGCTTGCCCTGTCTCTGCATAGACTCTTTGAGATATTTGCATCATTTCTTCCATAAGTTCATCTGTTGTTGCTTTTATCTTCTCAAAATCATCAGTTTCCATGTTCTTCTTGAGAACTTCTATTTTATCTTCAAGTGATTTCTTTTCAGAATCAGTTATTTTTTCTTCCAAATCTTTGATAGCTTTTTCAGTGGAATAGATGACTTGTTCAGCTGTGTTTCGAATTTCGATTTCTTCTTTACGCTTTGCATCTTCTTCCTTGTACTTTTCTGCATCAACTTTCATTTTCTCAATATCACTATCAGATAGATGTGAGGATTGAATTACAATACTCTGTTTCTTCCCAGTGCCTAGATCTTTTGCTGAAACTTGGAGTATGCCATTAGCATCCATATCGAATGATACTTCTACCTGTGGAACACCACGTGGGGCAGCAGGAATACCTACTAATTGGAATCTACCCAATGTGATGTTATCAGCAGCCATTGTTCGTTCACCTTGTAAAACATGAACTTCAACAGATGTTTGCATATCTGCAGCTGTAGTAAATACATTCTTCTTTGTAACAGGAATGGTTGTGTTTCTCTCAACCAAAGGAGTCATTACATTTCCTAGTGTTTCGACACCTAGAGATAATGGTGTAACATCTAGAAGCAAGATATCTTTAACTTCTCCAGCTAGAACTGCAGCTTGTACTGCAGCACCTAAAGCTACAACTTCTTCAGGAGCCACACCCTTATGAGGTTCCTTCTCGAACAAATCTTTTGCCATATCTCTAATCATTGGCATACGAGTAGCTCCACCTACAAGAATCACTTGATCTAAGTCACTAGCTTTGATTTTTGCATCCTTCATCGCTTGTCTTGAAGGTCCTGCACATTTCTCTACTAAATCTTTAGACATATCTTCAAACTTAGCTCTTGATAATTCTAAATCAAGATGTTTGGGGCCAGTAGCATCAGCCGTGATATAGGGGAGACTGATGTTTGTCTTTAATTTTGAAGTTAGTTCCATTTTAGCTTCTTCAGCTGCATCTTTGAGTCTTTGAACTACCTTGGGGTCTTTAGATAAATCAATACCTTCTTTTTTCTTGAATTCTACAACCATCCAATCTATGATTTTTTGATCAAAGTCATCTCCACCCAAGAGATTATTACCTGAAGTTGCAATAACTTTGAATAATCCACCATCAAGTTCAAGAATGGAAACATCAAAAGTTCCACCACCAAGGTCAAAAACAAGAACTCTTTCAGCTTCTGTTTTATCTAAACCATATGCCAAGGCACTAGCAGTAGGTTCGTTAACTATTCTTAAAACATCTAAACCAGCAATTTCACCAGCATCTTTGGTAGCTTGTCGCTGTGAATCACTGAAATAAGCTGGAACTGTAATAACAGCTTTTTCTATTTTCTGACTTAAATAAACTTCAGCATCATCTATCATCTTAGATAAAATCATGGCAGAAATTTCTTCTGGACGATAATCTTTGCCATCAACTGTAAATTTGTAATCTGTACCCATTTTCCTTTTAATTGATCTGACAGTACGATCAGGTATAGCAATTGCCTGTCTTTTTGCCTGAATCCCGATATAACGATTACCATCCTCATTAAATGTAATAACACTGGGAGTTAATCTTCCGCCTTCAATATTGGGGATAATTTCAGGTTTTCCAGCAACCATGTATGCTATACCAGAATTAGTTGTACCTAAATCAATACCTACAACGAGTTCTTTCTTTGTATCTTTGCTCATTAAATCACCTAATATGATACTTATTTTTTATAATGATTTTTGCTAAGCTCTTGTTAGCATTTCTGTTTTAGATGTCATTTACTGATATATATATTTTACCATTTTGAAAAACTTTTTACTGAGTGAAAATTTCAGTATACTTCTGAATAATAATTTACAATCAAAATAAGAAAAAAGAAAACTATAGTTCAACTAGCTGTTGAACGTCTTTCTCTAGTTTTATTTCTGGATTTGTTCTTTTTAGATTTTGTGATGTATGGAGATTTAGCCAAGAGTATTGCGCGTACTAAAGGTCTGAAGATTGTTATAATGAATCTTCTGAAACTTACTTTTTTCCTAAATTTCTTTATGAAATCTGTAAATGTAAACCTTTGAAAATGGAGTATTTCTTGTGCTTCTTTTGTATCCATCCAGTCACAATGATAGTAGTCATCTAAACTCTTTGCTTTTTTGAAAGCTTCTTCGGGAAGCATTCCTATTCCTACTGCTTCTAAGATTAATGAAACATAATCTCTTTGATATAATTGATTGCCTTCTCCTCCACCGATAAACAAAGTCTTACCTATAGTTTCTGCTATTAACGAGTTTACACAGGCTAATGCAACATCCCTTGTATCTGCTACCTCTATTCTTTGATCTAAAGGTATATCATACATTATATCTGGAATTTCCCATCCTAATTCATAGGGAGTAATTGCAGCAAATCTTAATATTGTCCAAGGTATAGTTGTTTTTTGTAGATACTTCTCAACCTCAATCTTATGTTTAGCATAATTATCATAATCAAGAGGTGCAAGTGGATCATCTACTTTTGTTGGAGGTTTCTTTTCCATCCTATTCCCATGAACTGCAATAGATGAAGCATAAATAAATTTAGGAGGATTCTTCATCCTTTCTGCAGCTTTAATCAAATTTATTGAACCTTTGACATTCACATCATAAGCAATTTTGGGAATTTTGTATGCTAGTGGTGGAATTATTGCTGCTAGATGAATTATGAATTCTACTTCTTGTACTAACTGTTTAGTAATTTTAGAATCTCGAATGTCACCCCAGATGACTTCAAATTTTCCTTTTCTAAGTAATCTATTTTTTACTCTCATATTACGAGTATTTTTCAAGTCAAAGCAACGCACTGAGTAACCCCGCTCAAGGAGGATACTTATTACATTCTGACCCACATTACCAAATGCCCCTGTTACCAGAACTTTCATGAGTTAATAAGCACACCAACACTTATCAAAAATACAGTGAAACAGTAATTCCATGTTTATGGAAATGTAATTATAATTTCGAGAAAATTCGAAATGACGTTTCGTACTACTCTTTATAAAAGAAAATAAAAGTGTGCGATTTGATTTCACACCAGAGACATTCTTGATACACTGTGCATGAAGTCGCACATAATTTTATATAGGAGCAAATTCCTAATTAAATTACTATGTCGCTACCTGGTTTTAAAGAAGCAGCAAGCAGATTAAACTTCTGTATCATCAGACCTCTGTTGCAAATTCTATACGGCTTAATTATTGGATTAGTAATGATGATTTTCAATTTCATCATTGGTATTACCTTCTTTATTAATTGTATCACAGTTTTAATAATGGGTAAGAGGTTCAAATTACATTATGATTTCGTATTGAGAATTGCAAAATGGATAGGACATCTATATATGTACTTCCTAGCAGCAACTGATGATGTGCCTGACCTATTTCCAAAGGCATAATTCAAAATTTTTTTCTTTTTCTTTTTCTTCTTTTATTCTACAGAAAATGTTTTAAAAAGAGCACACTTTATCACCATAAAACCTATTCTAGCGAGCTTGACGTTTATATGATAAAAGAAGAGCAAATTGAAACGCCATATCTTTCAGAAAAAATATATCTCACTAAGGTTACTCCTCTTAGAGTAATATGGGCAATGTTTAAACTCACATCATGGCAGAATTTTGCACACCACCCAACTTGTAGTGTTTATAAGAACCATTATTTTAAAATTGGTCGGGTCAAACTTTGTGTTGGTTGTACAAGTTTCTATTCAATGATAGGAGCAGCACTAATTGCTTTCTTTTCAGCTAATACATTTTTTAGAACGTATCCAATCATACTTCCTATTGTTTATCTTTACGGAATTGCGGCTCTATCGTTGCACATATTTATTCGACCTAAGAACAAATGGTTGAAGGCATTTTTCCGAGCGTCTTTTGGCTTAGGAATTGGAGCCTATTTGTCAATAATCATATTAGGTCCTACTTGGTGGATAAGGTTGATACTAATAGGTTTCATACCTTTTGAATTAGCACTATTCTTTATTATTAGGGGGAAAAGAGCTAATTTAGATCTTTGCGAAACATGTTCGTTGCACACTGCAGATCCTCCTTGTGACCCTATGAAGAATACTACAATTAGATCAAAAAAATTAAATGAATTAATTGATAAGCAGATAAATGGGATAAAAGATCATATGAAAGCTAGTAAAGAAGCAAAGGAAAAACATGAAGAGGAAAAAGAAACTGAAGTTTTAGAAGTAGAAGAGTAACTATAAGAACAACTCTCCCTTCAGTACTAATCTGGTTTCTCCTATAATCTCAACTCTTTGGTCTTCTAGAACCCTAACTGTAAGTTTTCCACCTCTTTCAGAAATTTGACTTGCATTCATCTCATTTTTATGGAGTTTCTTAGACCAATATGGAGCGAGAATAGTATGAGCAGATCCTGTCACAGGGTCTTCATTTATTCCTACCCAAGGTGCAAAGAAACGAGAGACAAAATCTATCTCATTATTTCCTTTTGCTGTAACCATTACTCCTCTTATCTTATTGTCAAGCTCGAGTTTAGTTAATCTTGCAAAATTTGGTTTTAGGTATTTAACTTCCAGTTCAGTTTCCAACTCAATTAAAAGATCTGTAACTCCTTCCGCATAAGCTGCGTTTACATATTTATTGATACCTAAAGCATCTAAGAGCTCATCTGGAGCAGAAATCTGTTCAGGTTCATTTTTTGGAAAATTAAGTGCTATTCCTTCTTTTACTCTTTTTGCAGATAATCTTCCACTTAGTGTATCAAAAAAAACTTCATCAAATTTTATACCAACTTCATGAAACATTACTGCTGCAGTAGCTAAGGTAGCATGACCACAAAGATTCACTTCAACTTGTGGAGTAAACCATCTCAGAGGGAAGGTATTTTCTTGAGTAACCGAAGACATATCTTTAATATAAACAAAAGCTGTTTCTGACAAGTTCATTTCTGCAGCTATTTGTTGAAGAATGTAATCATCATATTCTTGAGTAAGAATGCAAACTGCAGCAGGATTACCTTGAAAAGCTTCATTTGCAAATGCATCGATTTGAAAAATAAGTATCTCTTTCTTATCTGAAACCATCTTAATTACCACCTACTTACACATGATAGTTAGGGGGACTACAGTTTTAAGAATTCCAGTATCAACATCAAGCACTTGTTATATAGAAATAAATGTTAACAGTGAATCAAAGAAAATTTATGAGGGAATCCAACTAAATTCATAACAATGAGCTTCTCTAGAAACAAAAATGGGAACAATAACACTTGTCACTAAAATGACTAATATTGAAGGAACAGTATTTTTCTAACGGTAACTTTCACCTTATGCACTTACTTGTATAAAGTTGGTAAAAATAAAGTAGAAGCACTTCTGTTGAATTTATATTTAATTCTGACTAGTTAGATATAAAACTGTGAAATTTTTCACACTTTGTTACATACTTGCCAAAATCAGAATGAGAACCCAAAAACATTTCTTCAATATATTACTTATTAAAGAAAATCAGCAACAAGGATTCACCCGAGTTTTTATCAACATAGAAAAAAAGGATGGTAAAGACATACACATTCTGACTAGTAATTCCATTTCATCTCCAAAATCAGACTTGGCTAGATCTGTCGTGAAAGCCTGTTTCTTCTTTTTAGCATATATCTTTGAAAAATAATGAAGATAATAAGAGAACATAATCAGAAAAATTGATGTAACTTTAAATATCGAAATGAAGAATTAGATAATAGAAAACAGTAAAAGGATTTGCATTGGGTTAGAAATATGAAGAAAAGCACTAAACAGAAACTTATCTCTATCTTACTAGTCAGTACAGTATTGTTTGGTTTAAGAAATAATAAAGAAACATGGGGAGAAGAAGGGGATTATCTAATAACGAGGATAGTAGAAGCAGATACACCAATAGTGTATTTTTTTGAACAGAGTACTCATAACTATACTATATTCTTAATCCCAATGATTATTGAAACAGAAAATCCAACTTCTAACAATATTACCATAACTTATGGATGTACTCCTTATCCTTTTCCACAATTAACAACAAATCTAGCAAATAAAAGCATGGAAGTCAGCTTGGCTTTTACTCTAGAATGGATAACAGGAACTTTTACTTTAGTACCAGGAGTAAAAAGAGACACGTTCTCATTTGAGATGATAATCTTTAACTATCCTGAAGAAGTAGAAAACCTTCCTATGGGAGAATATACATTATGGTTTGATTATAAAAATAGCAGTTCCGTTCCTGTACCTGTAGTTTGTCAAAAGATGATAATTAATGTTACAGAGACTAATATGACTTATTTCAACGAGTATGATAATAGTACCGAAGTGTTTGACATTAATCAAGACACAGAGATCTCCACAACAGAAATCTCCACAACAGAAACAAGTCTAAAACAATTGTCTGTCATATTACTACTCGTGGCAAACACCCTATTTTTGAAACTAAGAAAGAAGAAATCAAAGATAAGATAGAAAAAATGTGACAGTAGGAGAATATATCTAAAAAAAAGAAGGGAAGATGCTAGTAATTATTTTTGAAATATTTCCAAAATTCGTAAGCATCTATGATTCCCCAGCCATAATAATAGGTTTCATACAAGGTATAATGTTTTATATAAGGAAATGCGGAATAATTACTGCTGACACCTGAATAATATCCTGCAATTTCTGTAGCATTCTGTAATCTAGGAGGAGTATTAGGAGCATCACTTGTATTCTTTAAAGTTGTGTGAGCTCTGAATATATCCAGATCATTAGCAGATTTATAGTTGTCTTGATATTCTTCTACTAGTGCCATGATACCAGCAACTATGGCTTCAGCATTACTCGTTCCACCAAATTCAGAATCATATGGAACAGGTGCCCAATCCAATATTGTGCGATTGGATATACAAGCAATATCGATACCATAACCCCAATTAACACCTTCTTCTTGTTTCCAAGTATGAGATGAATTGGAGTAATAACTATTAGTTACGCCTGTTACACCAATAGTTGAATTGAAACACTGTGGGTACCTACCAATACCATCACCTGGAAAACCATCCATTTCAATTCCTTCATTACCAGCTGCTGACACAAATAAAACACCGTAATCCACAATAGTCTCAATATCTTCCTGCCATGATGATGAACCTGTTGATGCAAAACTTATTATGTCAAAATCTAAGTTAAAAGCTGAATAGTTTGCAGCTATCCAACTAATAGCTAGAGCTTTAATTGCAAAATAATCGCCTACTTCAATGAATGTATAATTAGCTCCTGGGGCGATTTGTCTCAAAGTTGCAAAATGGTAAGTTCCATGGATATCGCCCTCTTCATCATAATCACCTTCATTCTCGTTGAATAATTCTTCCCATTTACCTTCTCTAGTTGTAGCATCCCAGTTTTGTTCAAAGGTTTCCAAGTCGGAATTATATTCATAATATTGGATATCAATATATTTTCTATCAGAATTATCGTAGATATCATTCTTTCCTGAACGAATTAATGATTTGTGAAAGCCTGAATAGCTATCATCTGCACCAAGTTTATCATCGATGATACAGATGTTTATTCCATCACCATCAAGAAATCCTTTATTGCTCTCGTAGTCATGGAGTTTGTCTATACGTAAATCTTCGATATTCGTTGTATTTACAGCAATCCTGACAATGTAGCCAGCTGTATCTGATTTATCTTCGGTATCTTGCCATCCTCTAACAAAGTGAGCTTCAACTCTGACAAAGTGAGCTCCTGCGTATCCTTCAGGATAGTAGGTTTTTACAAAAGGAGAACTTAGACCACCAGATGTAGAATCAACTGCTCAGTTATCAAGATAGATATGTGCACCAGTATAAATCCATGGAGCAGCTCCTTTGGTAACAGTGAAATTGACAGTTAGTTTGTTATAGAACAGAACTTCTGTAGTTCCTGTTGGTTCGTTTATTGTTACTCCATACCTGAATCTCCCTGTACTAGCATAGTTGGAATCATTCCTGCTAGTGAGAAAACCATAATAGTTGTAACTATTAGACTTAATATTTTTTTATTATTCATTTTTTATCATCTCTCAATTATTGTGCTACTAGAAGTAGCCAAGTATACAGTGAGAAATAGCTATAAAAAGAACCAGAATATATATTGCCAAGTTTGAGAAAATTTGAAAACAAATACTTTGAGTGGCTCAATATTTGAAATAAA
>JAUVXV010000011.1 GCA_030603365.1 Candidatus Heimdallarchaeota archaeon | reverse complement strand
GTTTTCACTATCTTTGTACTTATTTCCAGTACTGTATCGACAACTGCAGATTATCCTACTGGTACTTTAGTTTTCTCAGATGTTATATATCCCGGAAACTCCTTTACTTGGATTGTCAAAACTCTTGATATAGTCGGGGATCGGTATGAAACCCCAGACGATTTCTATATCGGTGATGTTCGAATAAATGAAAGTGACCAAATCAGATTGGACATAACTGAAGATCCTGATACAGCTAATGATACTTGGTATGAAGTCTATGTTAATGGGATCTTAATTCCTAATCCTGACCCAATGATGTTAGGCTATATTTGGATGTATTATTTATTCTCATCAACTACCAATTTCTTAATATCCCCTACTAAATATGTCAACTCTACAGGCACCTATAATCTTTATGAACAAATATTTGAAGAGTTTGAGGATGATTCTTATGAAGACGAAAGCAATTCAACTACTGAGATAACAGGCACAACTTATGAACAATCTTATAGTGTGAATTATAACTTTAGTATGGATTCTGATTCATTCGTAATTGAATTATATCTCTACTATTATGACCTAGTTTTGAGTTCAATCTATGAAACTTTAGAAATATTAGAAGCAACGATTAAAACTTCAGTAAATATACATACAGGTCTCTTAGAAGAAGCTAAATCTTTCATCAATTGGGAAAATAAACATATTGATAATGGAACAATAATAATGGATGAATCAGGTCACGGTAACTTCTGGATGATGGAAGAATCTTATATGGCCACAGCTCCTGAATTAGCTTATGTTGGGACTTTTCTATTTGGAATCTTCGTTTGTGCCGTGGTCATAAGTCTTCTCATTAATAAAAAGCGCAAAAAGATATAACTAGCTTAAGTGCTAGTTTACTTTTTTTTCCTTACATCTTTTCTTAAAAAACTACTTCTCAAGATAATTTGTTTCGAGGAATATAATTTTCCTCGTTTCAGCAACAATTTTTTTCATAATTGAATTATGGAATAGGGTTTCATGACTTAGAACTGGAATTAGCTAAAGAAGCTATTTCGATTGCAAAAAGGAGTGAATTAACTTTCTATGATTCAGTTTATGTTGTATTAGCGAAAATTAAACAAGGAGAGCTAATAACAGCAGACGAAAAACTGACGAAAAATACTCCTAAAGCATACAAGAAATATGCTAATGCTCTTTAGGTTGAGAAATGAAAGAAAAGAAAATCTACTCTTCTAATGTGGAGAACTAAACTAAGTATCTACAACTCTAGCAATAAGAAAACTGATCTCTCTTAATTAATCAAAAATCATATCTTGCTGTAGATTTATATATACTACTACTCAAGTTTTCTTATGTTAGATATACGAACTTGCGGACTAACTTGCGGAAAAATAAATTCATTAACTGGTGGATTTATTCTTGTGATTCAAGGTATATTGACCATCATCTCTGAAGCAAGAGCAGCAAGAGGATTAGATGTTGTAGGCGGAATGTCTTTTCTTTCTTTCACAGGAATCAATTGGTTGAATGGTTTGATAATGTTTCTTTCAGGAGTATTAGTTCTCTTCCTAATTTGGGAATGGTTACAAAAGAAAACGAAAACTGGTCCGTGGATTAAAGATATTACTGCTGTTGCTGTAATCTTAATACTTATTGGTTTTGTGACTGGAGGACCAGGAGGACTATTTGTTCTATCAGGGGGGATTTTATCACTGGTTGGACAAACAAAAACAACACAGACAAGCACTTCATAGAAACATGAATAAGAAAAGAAAAACCAACCTCCCTAAGGTTGAATAAATAAAGAACGAATTAGTAGACTCCCATTTGTTGGTCTTGAGAAAGACTTCAAGTTATCTTTCCAAAATAGTTACTTTGAAACCAAAATTGGTTAATGGTTGGAAACCTTTATCATAAGTTAGAATTTCAGCTTCTTCTGAACAAGCTATTATAATGTTTATATCTGGTACAGTAACACCTGAGACCAGTAAATCGGCTTTCAGTTCAGCTGCTTTCCAAATCACCTTAATATCAATAATAGCTTCCGTAAGGTTTTGTAGCATTTCTTGAATTTGCTTGAGTTCTTTGATATCATCATGCTTCTTTAGAATGTAGTGAGCTCCAACAAGCAATTCATAAACAGTTAAAGAGCTTACAAGTATATCTTGAGTTTTTTTCTTTCTATCTATTAATATATTTAGTGCTTTTTTGTTACCTTTTTTAAGTTCAATCAAGAACGAGGTATCTAAGAGAATTTTCATGTTCGCACCTTAAAATTGGCTCTAATTTTCGTGGAAATCTCCTCTAATTCCTTTTCATAACCAGTTTTCTTAGCTGACTCAATAAGTAAATCAATACGCTTCTCAACATCTTTTGTTATAAGATCATCTATCAACTGACTAAAACTTCTATTTCCTTTGATTTGAATTAGCTTATTGTAAATCTCATCCGAAATAGTAATAGTTTTCATGTATACTGTAGTATACACGAAAGTAAATAAAATTATCGACAATAGAAGGAAAATATAGAAAAGAAAAACCAACCTCCCTAAGGTTGAAAAAGTAAAGAACGAATTAGTAAACTCCCATCTGTTGGTCTTGAGAAAGGTCTCTGTGAGGGTTACGAACACCATCAGCATAGTCGAACTTACCTTTAGGCTTGATCAAATGAGCAATATCACCATTCTGAACTAAGGCAGGAATAACAGTCTCAGGACTGATACGTTGAGAAACAACAGTACCTTCTTCACCATAGTTAACTCGAGTAGAGATATCGTTTTCGTCAGAAACCACAAACATATTCATTCGCGGATGTGGAAAATAATCGATATTATAACCTTCATGATCAGGAGATTCGAAGGCTGTTCCGAACAAACTCTGTCCGTAAAATCCACAAACAGGTAAGCCCATATCTTCCTTAAGAACTTTCAAGGTTTCATTGTTTAATGGAGTACCACCATGAACTATTACTTTGAGGTTACCTTTGTTTCTGAGTGCTTGTATCATTGGGAAGGATTTCTCAATTAACACTCCAGTAGTAAATAGTCCTTCAATGAATGGAAATTCCTGTTTGACTAGTGCCTCAGTTTGATCTTGCATATGTTGTAGGTACATGCCCATCATTTTGGGGTCGATCATTGCTGCTTTCTTAACCCAACGTGGGTCCATGTCTATCATAAAGATAGATTTAGCAATGTCTCTTTCAAAGCTCTTGATTGTCCATTTGCCAATGGTATGAGGTCCTGTAGGTACAGTAGCTAAGTATGTCAAATGCAAAGGAATATTGAAATCCCTGAATTGGTCTAAACAGAGTTTGACTAATACATTGAAAGTATCTGTTTCCATTGAGAAATAGTCCATTTCTTCAAAGTCTTGTCTTGTAGTATTTGCCAGAAGAATATTCTTCTTGGGGGGTCCAGTAGTTCCACCAGTTTCTGCAACTTGCAGTTCTACTCCAGGGGTCTTAGCGTAATATTCATGTGCCCATTTAGTAGTTGTATAATTAACAGATCTTTCTCTGAAAATGTTTGGATCAGTTGATCCTAAATGAGTAGCTAGGTCTTCCCAGCTAGTTATATCCCCTTTCTTCACGTTCCTCTCCTTTGATAATTCTATCAAGTATGGAGAGCCTAATTCTTCACTTATTGCTATATCAACACAGTCTATCAGAAAGTCTTTCTGGTCTAGCTTGTTGATGATTGTTTTTTGAGCGGATGTAGACGCCATAAGTCTTTTCACCATCCTATTAAGAAGTAATTTCATTTATAAGCTCGAAGAAAATAAATAATTTGCATTACACTTTTTGATTTGATTGTACAAAATCATACTTTTTCTCTTTTTCTAAATGAAGTAATAATGGTCACGGTTAATAGAATCCCTAAACTGCATATCAGTAGTACCTCGATCCAGAATTCAGATAATAGGATAAATTTTCGAAGGACAGGTTCCCATTGAGCTGTCAAACGTATTAAAAAAAAGATAAATGAAGTTCCTGCAAGAGCATACAAAGTGTATGAAAGATATTTAGAGATATCAGTTCTATAGGTTATCCCTGTAAAAGCTAAAGCCAAAAGAAAGAACACTTCTATAATGATTAAATTCTCAAGGAAGGAAGAAGAATCTTCACTGCTTTTAACATAAAACATAAACAAGAATGCTCGATTGATTATAGAAAAAACGAAATAGACTATCCAAAAAACTATGGACAGAATTCTTTCAACCTGTAGATATCCTTTGATATTTTTGACGAAAAAAAGAGTAAGAAAAAGAAACACGAAACCCACAAAGTATGGTATAAAGAGCTGCAGTTGAAAAGTTTCTAGATATGTAAACTCTAAGGTTTCATACGATTTAGCAAAACCTATTATCTGTAGAATAGAGTAAACAACCATAGAAAGAGCTATTAATGAAAAGAAGGTTGATTTTAGAATGCTTATATGCTTACTTGGTACTGTTTCATTCAATTTATCACAACTGTATCTATTGCAGATTTTTTAACGCTTTTCTACTCTTATATCTCGTATACTAACCAAGTATGATTTTATGTGTTTCTGTAATTAAATATTAAACTCAGCCAATAAAGTGAAAGAATTAGATTAACTGGATTTTCCTCTAAAGGATAAAGATCTTCAGAGAGTCCTCCTTCAATTGGATAAGCTAAGCTAGTATTCCATCCCTGCCAATAATTTCCTTCAAAAGTAGAAACATCATACCACATGTTAGTTGTACAATTTTCCTCGAAAGCTTGATTTATGGTTTTTTGGTTATTACATATGAATGCGTTATGATGAATGGTGTTATTATTTGACTTGGTAAGATTCAAACCATAAGCCCCATTCTCTTTGAAAAGATTGTATTGTATTGTGTTATTATCTGAATATTCCATGAAAATTCCATCACCAAAATGGGAAATACTCGGAATCTGGTTATAACTTATATTATTGGAATCAATTAATGAGAAACATGTCCTATGAACTCTAATTCCATTAGAACTATTCTCTGTTATTGAATTATTTATAACACTTAGGAAATTAGAAAGTAGTAATTCAAGACCTGCAGAAGATGTGTAATCTGCTTGATTCATTGAAACTATATTATTTTCAATATTAATATAATTGCACATCATACTTGTAATTCCACTATGAGAATTGAAGCTGCAGTTATTTCGCTGCAAAGTAATGTAGTCTGTATCAAGTAAAGCTATACCTACGCCATAATTGTAAATTGAATTATTTCGTAGTAGTGAATCGCTACAACGTATTAGATATATTCCATATCTACTACCACCGTTAACTTCGTTGTTCTCGATTAGTATTCCATTTACTAAACCGCAGTGAATTGCAGCGTAATCGGCTTCTTCTATATAATTGTTGAGAATTTTTGTCGTATCATTCCTTACATATCCAATTACAATTCCTACATCATAATTCTTTATTATACAGTTTTGAATCGAGAAATATTTTGTTGTGTTTTCAACCCAAATCCCATATTGATGGATACTTCCTATATTATCATTAATTAATGTTCTACCATTTATTAAATATGGATCTGATTCAGTTCCATCGCCAGCAAAATCATACTTCAGGAAATCCTCATCTGAGTAAATTAATATTGGTTGGTCTAAATTGACCTCTTCTTTTGGTAACAATATTGCCAAAGGTATAACAATTGCAAGAATAAGTATAATTCCTAAAGAGATCTGAAGAATGTTTGCTCTTTTCATTGTAGTTCCTATTAAACAACAATATTCAGAAATAAAACTTTTTCCACATTAGAATTAATAATCCCTAACTGATTACAAATAAACTTTTATGTGAGATAATTTTACTGCATGCTGAAACACGAGGAATATTAATGAAACGCAAAAATTTATTTTTCTTTACAACTTTGGTTTTTTTGATTTTTTTAAGTCTTAGTTCAACTTCTACAACGGTTCAATCTGCAACTTCTGGTTCTGTTCTTGAAAATTTCACAACAACAACCTACAAAGACACTTACAACTCCAATGTAACAGGATGGGGAACAGGTTGGATAGAACTTCCTAGCAAGGATCCTATCTATCAAGATTCATTAAAAGTTAGTACATCAGCAAACAGTATTTTTGTTGAAGGTAATTACGCTTATCTTAGTGGTGCCTATGATGGTTTTTTTATCTTGGATACTTCTGATCCTACTGATTTAAGTCTTGCTGGATACTATAATGACTCCGCTGAAATTAATTGGATTTATGGATCTGTTGTTGAAAATGACATAGCTTACTTAGCTAATGCAGGTGATGGGTTATTGATACTCAATGTAACTGATAAAGCTAATCCTACTAAATTGGGTGAGATAGACCTGTATCATGCTTTGGATGTTAAGATTCAAGGAAACTATGCATATATACCAGCATACTCTGGTGGTATAAGAGTTATTGATATTACTGATCCTACTGCTCCTGTAGATGTCTCAGGATATGTTAGTGTAACTGATTTCTCTGATGCTAATGGAGTAGCTATTTCTGGCAACTATCTATACGTAGCTATAAGTCACGCAGGCTTGGATGTTTATGATATAACAACTCCTTCAACCCCTGTTTTTGTGAGTAATGTTGACTTAGATGGATATGCAAAGAAAGTCGAAATCAAAGATACTTATGCTTACGTTGCTTGTGACTTAGGTGGTCTACAAATTGTCGATATCAGTGATCCTTCCAATATGTCTAGGGTCATCTGGTTAGATGATAACACTCGTTATTTTGGTGTAGACATTGAAGGTAACTATGTTTACGTTGCTGGAAGATATGGTATGGACACAAGAATGATGAGAATCTATGAAATAAGCGACCCAACAACTCCAGTTGCAGCTGGCTACTACAGTTTACCCAATGATGGGTATGATGTTTATGTTTCAGGATATTATGCATATGTAGTCGCAACCACTGCAGGTGTATATTCATTACAAATAGCTGACTCTGGAGGTCATTATGGAGAATTATCTAGCTCTTTTGCAATTGCTCAATCCAATATAATGTATTTTGCACCAATTGGAGAAGAAATTGAAAGAGCAACCTTAACAGTCTCTGATTCAATTGCCCCCGATACTGCTATTACATACTATCTTTCAGCAGATGGAGGAACAAATTGGGAAGAGGTTTCACCTGGAGTAGAGCATCCATTCACTTATCTTGGACGATATCTCAAATGGAGAGCACAATTAAGTACAATTGATGAATCAGTAACACCAACAGTTTATTCGATCGCAATTGATTATTATACTCAAGATGTGAATATAGAACTTCTTTCTCCAGCAGATGGAGCATATATCCAAGATCAAACTCCCATTCTTGATTGGACCGATATGCCAGGGGCATATGGATACTTACTGCAAGTTTCTGATTCACCCACATTCCTAACTCTTGAATTGAATGAATCTTTGATAATGCAAGGTTCTGATTATGAAATAACTACTCCCTAGAATATCACGGACAATTTTACTGGAGAGTAGCTTTCTACATTGATTCTACAACAGTGAGTGAATTTACAGCCTATTCTTCTTTTACCATAGATGAAGAACCTGTAGTAAACGAATTTAGTTCTTTGAATGCTATTCTGCTAATATTTGGTTCTCTAAGTATTTTGAGTGTAGTAATTTTCTATAAAAGAAGAAAAGCTTAGGTGCTTTTTTCCTTTTTTTTTTGTTCTTTTAAAACTTTTACAACTCCGAGCGAATGAAGCATAGTAAATCTTACCACGTAAAAATAAATTAGTGTGGTAAGATAGTTTCCTATAAATTTTTTCTCTGTTATTCTTACACTTATTCTTTTAGCAGAATTAAAAAAAACTAAATTTGTTATAAACTTCCCATTGCATCTAATATCTCTTCATTATGATTGAATATTAGTGAATAGTGACCTTCATTTTCTTTATAATGAGTTGTACATTTTGGTAACATTCTTTCTATTTCCTTTGAAGCTGTTACCGGAGCTATCAGATCAGCTGTTCCATGCCATATATGGATTTTCAAGTTACTAGATATCGAGCTTAAATCTACCCCCCATGGTTTTCCAAGTAGTATTGCTTCATGAATTACCCCCTTCATTCCTTGTCTACATGATTCACATTGAATTTCTATCAATTGATTTAGAATATCTGAATTTTGAAATAATTCTTGGTCTTTTAAAGCAAAATTACTTAGATTACTTCTATAATATCTTTTTGCAGCACTTTTTCCCTTGATTCTGCGGATTGTACTCCACCAAAAGATGCATCTGTAAATATATGGAAGATGTCCTGCAACTCGAAATGCTGCTTTGTGATCATTTTTGAGTCCTGGTTGCTGAAAATCTCCTCCTCCTAAAGCAGCAAGAATCACTACTTTGACTAGTTTTTCAGGAAACCTATATCCACACGCTAATGCATATGGAGCTCCTGCGGAATAACTAACTATTCCAAATTTCTGAATGTTAAGCTCTTCTGAAAGCGAAAGAATATCTTTACTCCAGTCAATTATTGTTCTATTTTTTTGAAAATCAGATAACCCGAATCCGGGTCTGTCTATCGATATAAGTTTGATATTTTTCTCAGTTGCTTCCTCATGAATACATCGTGCTTCTAATCTAGAACAGGGATAACCATGGAAGTAGAAATAAGGAAACCCATCCATATCTCCATAAATATCGTAAACCAAATTTCTGCTATCTTCAAGAATGCAAACATTCTGCAATCTCTTCTGCTCGGTAATCATAGAATCGTAAAATTATACACTTTAAAATATATTAGTCTATTCAAGTAAGCTAAAAAAGAGAATCTTTAAGAGATTACCTCTTTAACTTGAGTGTAATTGCAGTCCAGAGCAACGGAATTGCTAACTTTGGTTTGAAGAAGCTCACTTTAAATTGTGACCCTGTCATTATTTTAGCCCATTGAATCATATATTCAACCCCTTTATCGTTGCATAGTAGAGCAAAAGCATCTAGAAATACAGGCATCCTTGCTAGAACCTTTACCATCCTTGTTGACCATTTGAAATCTTTCCCAAAGGATTTCATCCACAACTTCTGATATTTTTTTAGAGATTTAGCACTGAAATCATTCTTCTTGAAAGCTTCCTTGAGTGCAATCGCAGCTAGTTCTCCTGCATCCATCGCATATTGAAGACCTTCACCAGTTAAAGGATCAATCTGACCTGCAGCATCACCTACAACTAAGAAATTATCAGCATAACTTTTCTTCACTCCCCCCAATCTTAATGGAGCAGCATTCATTGGTTCAATTACTGCTTTAGGCCCTAAAGCTTCGACTATATATTCATCTTTTTCTAAGAATTCA
Source organism: Candidatus Heimdallarchaeota archaeon (assembly GCA_030603365.1). Taxonomy (GTDB): domain Archaea; phylum Asgardarchaeota; class Heimdallarchaeia; order Heimdallarchaeales; family Heimdallarchaeaceae; genus UBA460. Next base: position 134,014 of record JAUVXV010000011.1, on the reverse strand, counting down.
TGATGCAGTTTTTCTAAATCAACTGCTTTATATTTTCCTCCAGGAATTATGTAACAACAAAAAGTAACATCGCCATCAGCTTCTTTGAATAAAGCAACATATCCAGGATGAATATCTCTTGTATAAACACAAACCCCATCTTCCTTGTATTGATGAGTACCTGCTTTAATGAACACGCTTGTACAGACTGCTTCAGGAGGATTCTTGACTACATCAAGAGAACGAGCAATTTTTGAAACTGCTCCATCAGCTGCAATAAGAATTGTAGCTTGGATTTGCCCTTCTTTATTATCAAAAGCATTTATTTTCCAACTCTTTTCAGTTTGTGAATACACAACCTCTTTTACATTATATTCTTCAAGAAACAACGCACCCTCTTTCTCTGCTGCACGAACCATCTTTTCATCTAAAATTTCTCTCTTGATAGCAATCATCAGATGTTTACCAATTTCAGAAGCTGAATCATCAATATATGTGATACCTCTAGGACTTACTAATCCACCAATCGCTGCCCAATTACCTTTCTTTTCCGCTATAATTTCATCCAAGACTCCCATTCTTTTTAGATGTATTTGAGCTCGTTGAGAGAAAGCGTTTCCACATATTTTTCTCCTTGGGAATTTCTCTTTATCAAGTAGAACAACTTTCTTCCCTTGTTTAGCTAAATAATATGCCGAAGATGATCCTCCTGGTCCAGCTCCAACTATACATACATCAAAAAAAGTATTTTTTATAGATTCAATAGCAGACATAAGAATTAGTCAATACCTAGCTTAGATTTAAAATTTTTTAAAAAAGAAGAAAAAGTGGTATGGAGAAGTTTAATCTATTTTCTTACCACAATTTTCGCAGAACGTATGACCCTTGAAATTCTGAGCTCCACAGTAGGTACAGTATTTTAATAATTCTTCGTCTTGAGTAACACCAACTTGATCTGTAGCTTGACCACTGATTTGAATTGGTTGATATGTACTACGTCCTATTCCTGATGTAGGTGCAGTTCTAGAAATTTGTTCACTCTCTATTGTAGGGTTTGTTAACCCATCTCTTAAGAATTTCAATCCTACTAATGTGATACTTAGTGCATCAATAAATGATTGAACAACAATAACCCAAGCTGCTGCTTCTAATAACATATAGAACACATCATAATCATCAATAATTGCTGCAATCACTGCAAATAGGAGTGCAAGAATAGTTGTAATTAGGAAAGTCCATCCATATACTAATAACATTGGATTTCCATAGCCTTTTTTAGGTACCTTAAGTGCTCTGTTTGTTCGTAGAAATGTTACTCCTCTAATGATTCCAAAAACTACCAAAACAGCTAGACCACCCCATCCTGATCCCCAATTACTTATATCAGGAGTTAGTGATATGAATAAATCAAATCCGATAAAAACAACAAGCAGAATAATTGCTGTATTGGTGTCTTTCTTCTTCTGAGGATATACGCTCCCTATTAGAGCGATTGGTATAATAATTGCTGCTATACCAACATAGCCGCAGATTATCTGAGTCAATGCTTCAGCACTAGAAAAATAACTATAAGGAGTTACTAACCAAATAGAATAGTGTATTAATATACCCCCTGCAATTGTAAGAAGCGCTCCGCAAATTATAAGAAATGGTAATAAAGATTGTTTTTTGTAAACTGTAGATTCCATTAAGTTCATCTCTGACTTAATTACTAGTAAAAATATAAGAGAACATTCTCATTTATTAATCTTCACTTTTTCTTTTTCTTCTTCTTTTTTTTCACTTTAACTTCTTCCTCCTCATCTTCTAAAGATTCAAGTGCTTTACCAAAGAGATCGTATTGAGCAAAAGGAGAGTGGCAGTTAAAACAGTAATCGTCATCAGGAGTGTTAGCATATCCACATTTATCACAGTATTTGATCCCAGCCATGGGAGTGGCTTCCCTAAGTTCAACACCATGTTCTTCTGCTAGTTCTTCAAAAGCAGTCTTCTTTTCACTATAATGTATTTTCTTAGTTTTTTCCTCTTTTTCTTGAGGTTTTCTTGATGACATACTAGTAAAACACTAGCTTCCAAATTATATAAAATTATGGAAAATATTTTCTGGAGAAGAATTTTATTTTTTACGCTAAGTAGTTGATTGTTGAATATCTTCTAATAATTTCCTTTTTTTCTTCTATATCTTCCTTTTTGTGTTCGAGATCCCAAACAGTTACTTCATTAATACCATCTGTATCAAATAGTTTTATCCAAGCCAAGGAAATGTTTTTCTGCCCATCTAAAATGATTTTTCCCTCTTCTTCTAATTCCTTGACAATAAGAAATATTTGCAAATAATGTGTTAAAAGGTAATGACTATGCCAGAATTCCTCATATAGCTCATTCATGTGAATTGTTTTTTTCTCGAGCAGAATCTTCTCTAATTGTTCTTCCAGATTCTTCTTAGCAAATTCAGCTGTCCGTTTTGTATCACCCCAGAGTTTCCCAACCATTACTTTCAGTTTACAGAGAGTACTGAACCTATTAAAGAACAAAAGAAACAAACTGACAGAATTAGGTGTTCCGACAAAAACAAACCAACAAGTATAAATAATTTAAAGAGGTAAAATATGACAACTAATTAATCAGAGGTCATTATGTTGTTTTCGAAAAGAAAATTGAGCTCTTTGGTTATCTTTGGACTTCTAATTTTGAGTTTTAGTTCTACTTCTAACACTTCTGCTATAATAGTAGTTGATGATACTACTACCATTTCAAGTATTGAAAATAGTTATCCACTGCAGGATTATCATATTGTTAAAGTTGATCAAACTCAAGACATTGACCAAGATCGCTTTCAAGACTCATTCAAAGAAAAATTAGTTCTAAGTGAAAAGACAGAAACTTTTGAGGCAATAATCTCCTTTACTGGACCCATCACTAAATCTGATAGGTCTTTCCTTGAGAGTGCTGGTGTAGAGATTTTATCAGAATATACTATCATTTATGCTGTACATGTAAAAGGAACAGCTGAGAATTTACTCAAGATTCGAGATCTAGATTCCTCACTCTATCTAGAAGAGAATGCACTAGGACATGCTCTTTTGTTTGATGTAACTGAAGATTTTGGTGTAAGGAAGGTTTGGCAAGCATCTCAAGGGTATGGATACACTGGAGATTCTAATACGGCAATAGCAGTACTAGACACAGGTATTGATGATACTCATCCTGACTCAGATTTCAATGTGGTATATTGGCAAGATTTTGTAGGAGCTGACAATGTTGCTACAGGAGATGAGTATGCAACACCAACTGATAAAGGTGAACACGGGACTCACGTAGCTAGTATAGCTGCTTCAAATGGAGCTTCTAGCAGTACTTCTATCACCATGATTCAAGATTCAGGCTATTTTCATACAACAGATAACTGGTACTGGCGATACTCTTGGTTTTATCTTAATTCAGCTCAAACTGTAACAGTTTATTATACGTGGGAAGGCGGAGGTTCAACATATATTGGCTTCGTGGATTCTTCATCTTCTTGGGTTACAGGGAGTGCAAATGATGGTTCTTCACCAGGTGTTTATTCATATGCTTTTTCCACACCTGGTTGGTATGCAGTTGTTTATGGTAATGGAGTTGGTGCAGGAGGTAACTATTTCTCAGGAGAACTTGTATATAATACAGGATGGACAAATCCTTATGCTGATGGACGAGGAGCTTTTACTGGAGTAGCACCAGATAGTAATGTAGTTGGTCTAAAGGTACTAGACGATAGGGGTATTGGTCCAACTAATTCTCTGATAAATGCTCTTCAATGGCTGTATGACTTTGGTCAGTCTTACAATGTAACAGTTGTGAACATGTCAATAGGCTGGCCTTCAGTTGTCTCTTCAATTGATTCTGCTGTTTCCTCTTTAGTTAGGAACAAAGGTATAGTCTGTGTTGTATCAGCTGGGAATGATGGAACCTCCTCAGGTGGAGTCAATTCTCCAGGATCATGCCTTGATGCAATTACAGTTGGAGCAGTAAACAAAGCAAGTGAAATTGCTTATTATAGTAGTAATGGTCATAGTAGTCAAGGTTTCATAAAACCAGATGTTGTGGCTCCCGGAGGTAGTTTCGCTTCTTATGGAAGTTCAGCGATTCACCAACCGATTATAGCAGCCGATAGTAATGATGCAGACGATGCTTATTCCTTCAATACTGATACATCTTACCCCCCCAGAACTGATTATTATAGTGATAATTACAGAGGAATTCAAGGAACCTCAATGGCATCACCATTTGTCGCAGGATTAGCTCAATTAATTGTAGATGCTATGATACAAGAAGAAGGATCTTATACATATTCTTGGGATACAGCTAAGAAGATCAAACAAATCATCTGTATGAGTGCAAGTGAAGTGTATAACATTGAAGGTTCGATTAGTACTGGAGGAGAGCTTTACAATGGAGATGAAGATGCTACACCTCAATTTCCAGGTCTTAACAGAAATTTCAAAGACTATACTGAAGGTTATGGAGTTGTCTCTGTAGAAGGTGCTATCCAAGCTGTAACTGACTGGTTAAATGTAGGTACAGCAGAACTGATCACACTCTCAGGTCGACAGTATGGTACTCATGTAGCCGTTAGACAAATCAATCTTGAAGCTAATATGATATACAAACTGTATGGAAACTTCAATGTTGGAACTTTTACTGATGCAGATTTATTCATAATGGATACAAATCCTGGCACCTACGGTGATCCAATCATTTTAGCTCAATGTATTCTTGGTGTGGTAGCCAATGAATCAACGATATTTACTGTTTCCACTGATGATACTTACTACTTAGTTGTTAAATGGGTAGATGGAACTTATGATGGCTCATGCAATGTGAAAATAAGTGAGGTAGTAACCTTAACATCACATTCGAACTTTGATACAGTCTACTCTGATACAAAGCTTTCCTTTAGCGTAGATCCAACTGACTTAGCACTGCTTCAATACTCATTAGATGCAAATCCGTTGACATCATTTGATCCACCTTATGAGATAACAATTCCAGGTCCTGATGGTGCTCATACAGTATTAATTCAAGCTCAACACACTCTAGGAGCAATGGAACAAATGACATTGAGTTTTACTGTAGACGATACAGACAAACCTGAACCATCAACAACACGTACGAATTATTCAACCTTAGGTATTCTTATTGCATCTGTAGTTTCTATAAGTATCATAATAATTAGAAAGAAGAGAAAATAATCTTCTTCTATATCCTTCTTTTTTTGATTTAGTTGTTGCAAAACTATTTATTCTAGATTTGTCTAGTTTTACTAGTAAACCTAGAAGGTAGTATTATGGTCTTTAAGATATTAAAGAAAAAGAAAAATCCTCTTCTATTTATACTATTAATCGTGATTTTATGTAGAAATTTCTCATACATCGATGGAAGAACTGTTTTCGCAACTTATGAAAATAATAGATTTAATCCTTACCCCCATCAAAAAGTAGTTCATTCACCAATTCTAATAACTTCAGATGCTGACTTTGGTCCTTCAGGATATAATTTTCCAGGATATGGAAATGAAACTCATCCTTTTATTATTGAAAACTATGAAATTACAACAACAGAACAATCAGCTATTTCAATTACTAATGCACATGTGAACTTTATCATAAGAAATTGTGAACTTACAGCTGAAGGTTATGGGATCTATGTTTTTGCAGTAGCTCCTGGAATTACCGAAATTAGAGATAACTATTGTTACGAAAGCATTCAAGGCATCATTCTAGAATATGCACAAGATTCAATTATTGTAAATAACACCTGTACTAACAATTATAGTTACAGTATTAGTACTCATGCTTGTTATGGTTCTATTATAGCTAATAACACATGTAGCGGAAGTTCGTATGGTGTGATTGTTATATTTCCTCATGACACTGTGATAGCAAATAATTCCTTCAGCAATGAAGGATTAGATGTTTTTGGTAGTACATTGAATGATTTTCTTACATGTAGTGTATATAACAATACTGCAAATGGAAAGCTTATTGGATTCTTTACTAGCATTCAAGATGTTGTTTTGAATGTGTCAATTTATAATCAGCTATTTTTAATAAACGCAACAAAATGCACAGTTGAAAATCAAATGATGCAGAACTCCTTAAGAGGAATCAGCTTATTCTTCTGCACTAATAGTACAGTCAAACACAATACTCTGAATCACTTAGGATACGCTGGTGCAAGTATCTTTGTGTATAAATCGACAAACACAATTATAGAAGATAACAGTATTAGCGCATTTGAGATTGGAATTCATATTTCAAATGGGTGTTATAATACAACAATTATCGATAATACATGTAGTTATTGTGGTTGGGGAGCATATGTCTCTGGTAACTTCACTCTAGTTCAAGAAAACACTGTCCAGAATAATATGTATGGTCTGAATTTTGTTTATACAGAATTTGTAAAAGTGAATAATAATGTTATCAAAAATAATGATATTTATGGAATAGAATTTAGGCATACTGAGAACTCTAATATCACCAATAATCTGATACAAGGTAATGATAATTACGCAGTTTATTTGGATGATGAGAGTTATAATAACAACATACATCATAACAACTTCATTTCAAATAGACTAACAACTGGTTCTCAAGCATATGATGACGGAACAGAGAATTATTGGTACGATACTTCAACACTAGAAGGGAATGTATGGGATGATCTTGGCACCAGACAAAGTTACTTAGTTGATGGATTAGCAGCATCAAGAGACCTTTATCCTCTTAACGCATTACCTGTCCCAGAATTTCAAGAAATCTCTGTACTTCTTATACTAATTGGATTAATAGGCATTTTATCAATCGTTTCAGTCTTGAAAAAGAAGAAGGAACGAACCTAGCCTTCTCTTCTTTTTTTTTGGAATTGAAAGAGAAATTTTTCAAGCATAATTCAATAAAAGTAAAATTTGAATATATAAACACCAAGGAAATTTACTGCCATTTTTTGTCTATATGTTAGCTTTAAGCTGGAGATCAGTATCTTTGATTATTGTTTCAATCATACTCGTTTTCTTTATTCCATTCATTCTTCTATCAAAGTTGACTATTTCCATCCTCTTGTTAATTGGAGTTCCTCCATCTAATCTCATCAGTCTATTTCTTTCTGGTTTGAGATTATCTTTTTCTTCTCTTACCACTTTCAATAACCGTTCTAGACCTTTTTCTTCAGCTAATTTTTCTGCTTCATTCAACTTTTCTGAGCTTTCGTCCACATTAAATTCAATTAATGCGATTTTTGACCATAGTAAAAGAGTTTCTACAATTAATGAGTATGAGTTATTTTCTTGCGCTCTGATGAACAGTTCTAGTATTTGGTCTTTCAGTTTACTGTAACTAGTTTTATCTCCAGTCTGTTGAACATTCTTCAGAAGTGCTTCACATAACGATAGATTAATTGTAATGTATTCTGAATACGATAGTTTTCCTTGTGAAAGATTTTCGAGGATTCCTTCAGCTCTATGTTTATCACCACTATCTTCGCTTTTCAACAATAGTGTTGCTTTAAGATGACTTGATTCAAATTTCAGCTGATCTCCCTTTATTTCTTGATTGGCTTTTTCAAATTCTTTTGCAAATTTCTTAGCTAAATCCATTTCTCCCATTTCAGAGTAATAATAAGCTATCAGATAGAGTGTATAGGTTATACGAATAGGATCATCTAGTTGTTTGAAATAAGTAAGACTCTTTTGAATTGTATCAATGGCTTTTTTTCCCATTCCTTTCTGCCATTGAATTATTCCTTTAACTCTGAGCGCTCCTCCAATATGCAATGTGTACCCCGTTTTCTCGTGGAGTTTCAGCCTAACTTCTACAATTTCTAGAGCTTTATCTAGATCGTCTTTTAATAGATAGAGCTGTGTTATACTAGGAAGAGCATTCCACCACAAGTGAGGTTTTTCTTTTTTTAGAATTTCATATCCTTCCTCTGCTCTTCTTATTGCTTCCTTAAGATCTCCTTTTAGACTATAAACACCAGATCTAGTGATCTGACTCCAAGCATGTCCAATTGTTTTTGAATAATCGATTTCTTGATCATAGTTTCTTTCATGATAATCAAAGCTCTTTTCATAGTATTCCAGAGACTTATCATAATCTCCAACTGAAAGGTAATACCATCCCATCAATGAATTAAGAGAAGCTAGTTTTGCCTTGTTTCCAATCTTTCTTACAATTTCAAAGGTTCTCATCATTTGAGCCATATATTCTTCAGATTTTCTGGTTCCTCCGTAGTAATTACAATAATGGCCATGACTCTCTGCAATCAGATAGATGTTATTCATCTTCTCTCCATATTCCAGTAGTTTGGTTGTATTATCAAAATATTTCTCAAAATCTCCTTTGTAGAAATAGAAGTAGAAGATATAGAGCAATATCAAAGGAATAATCATGTGATTGTCTTGTTCTTGAGCTATCGTCAATGCTTCTTTCAGCCGATTTATACTAGAATCAATAAACTTCTCAGACTCTCCTACTTCTTTGTAAGTACTAAAAACAGTAAAGGTTGCTTTAGCAAATATGTAGTAAGATTCTTTTAGTTTGAAGAGTTCAGAGTCTTCATTCTTTAATTTCTGAGCAAGAGAAACTATCTGTTCGAATGTTCTTTCAGCCTTTTCAAATTCTGGTAGATAATGAGCACATTCATATTGTAAAATTAGAGAATCAAATTGATAAGAGAGATTGTTGATTTTGACACTTTCCTCATATGCTTCTTGTGTAATATTATAGGCTCTTAGATAAGTTACTCTATTCCGGGTTTCAAATTGAGCTACCCATATTTCTGACAAAGAAATTAGTAGTTTGGCTCTTATTGTTTCTTCTTGTGTTGGATTCTTTTGTAGAATTATTCCAAGCTCTTGAATTGATTCTGGGTATTTTCCTTCGTAAACTCTTTGCTCTATATCATCCAATTGTTTGGAGATGGACATATTGTTAACCTTCCTGAATCAATATACTTTCTACAAACTGAATTATAACTGTTGTTGAAAAAAGTAGAAAAAGGATTAGTTTGTCTCAGATATGTATTTTTAAAGGTATGGGGGTGTCATCAACAATAGATTCAGTTGTAGTTGTTCTTTTGATTCTCTTGATTCCATTCTCAACTTTCAGCAACCCAAGCTTCTCTGTAATTCTTGCGCTACTATCTAGTTTCGTTATTACATCTTTATATGCTTCAATATTACTCTGTTCTTTCCAAATTACTTTTTTCAATCTGTCTAGATTTACCTCAGTAGCAATTTTAATTGCTTCTTCAAGTAAGTTTTCTGCTTGATTTTTGTTTAGTTCCACAAGAGCTAACTTTGATTGTAATATTAGAGTCTGGCAAGTAAGTAAGTATGAATTGTTATCTGATGCAATCGAGGAAAGCTCCCCTACATACTTCTTTAGATTTTCAAAACTCTCTACTTCATTTGTTAAATTGATTTCATGAAGTATTAGTTCACATAATGATATCAGAACCCTTGTTCGAAAAGAAAAAGCTAAGTCTTCTCTTAGTAGGTTTTCAAATGATAATTCAGCTCTAAGTCTTTCTCTTGAATTGGAGCTGTTTTTAAGAATCAGGGCTTCAGAAAAATTGAGTTTAAGCTTCAGAACACTATCTTTTGTTTCTGCTGTGATTTGTTCCAATCTTTTCCTATAACCTCTAGCTAACTCTATTTCAGACTTCTCTGAAGTAAAAAATATTAGATCAAAAAGAATATTACCTATCCATAGAGAGTTTTCTATTTCTTCGAATAATCTCAAACTTTTTTGAGCATCAGAAATTGCCTTATCTTCAAATCCTTTTTGCCAATAAATCATACAGATTCTAGACAAAGAAAAAGCAGTTTCAAGAGTATATTCAGTTTTCTTATGGAGATTCAGATTTTCTTCTTCAAATTGCAGAGCTTTATCAAGATCACCGATAAGTAAGTAAATTGCAGATAAATTAGGGAGAATACTCCACCATCCCTCATATTTGGTTTCATAACAATAATCATATACTTTTTCTGTATATTCTAATGCTTGAAGCAGATCCCCTTTCAATCTATAAACATACCCTATGCTTTGAGAAATATAAGAGATGCGAAGTAAATCTTCCTTTTCTGTAAAATAATCAAGTGCTTTTTTAAAACATTCCAGAGCTTTATTATATCTTCTCTGAGACTCATAATATGCTCCCATTTCAGAATTGTGAATAGCAATTCCTGTGTCGTTTTCTAATTCTTCCCAAATTCGTAAACTCTTACTCATATAATCTAAATATAAATCATACTCCCCATTTTCCAAATGAAAGTGTCCAAGAGCTCCGAGGGTGGAAGCTATAGCATATTTGTTTCCTAATTCTTCCCAAAAATCTAAAAGCTTAATGATGTAACTATAATGTTCCTCCATTCTTCCTGTTCTCAAATAGAAAACCATTAGATTATTAATAGCCCCAGATCTTGCAAAAAGATCATTAACTTCTTCTGATAGTTTCAAAGCTTTTTCTGTTTGTTTTATACTCTCTTCAATATAATTTTCAGGGACTGGTTCTCCAAGAAATGAACGAATTGCAGGTCTTACTGCTTTAAATATCAAAAACAGAGGTTCTAATCTCTTTGCTTCCCTCGGTTCTTCTGAACATATTCTTTCATAAATACTCTCTAGTTTTAGGGCTAATTCAAGATTTTCCTTATACATTGAAAGTCTATAATTACTCCATGAGAGAAATATTGTTGAAGTAAAAAGAAGCGAAGGATTGTCAATTTTCAAGGATTCTTCATAAGCTTCTAAATCTAAAGCACGAGCGGTTCTAAATCGATCTGGTTGATGTACAAACTTTCCCAAATAAAACTCAATAAGACTTTTAAGATTTAAAGCTATAATTTTATTTTCAATAGAGATATTTTCAGTTTCTAGAACTTCTTCTATTCCATTCATTGCTTCAGTATACTTACCTTGAAAGATTATTTTCCTAAGTCTATCCAATTCCTTTTCCAATGATGAAGCCAGATTACCCACCTTTATGAATCATTAAACGATACTAAAGCTAGATTATAACTCTTTTGAGAAAAAGGGAAAAAGAAATTCAGAGAAGAATAAAAGAAAAAGTGTTAACAGTTTGTTTTCTTACACTCCAAAGTCTATCACGTAGTTTTTAAACAATTCTTCAAAACTAGGTTCTTCCTCTTCCCCATAGAAATCATCTTTCTTTTTTGTTATCATTTTTCTACTTTTTACGCAAAAAAACACTATCTACATACTGATTTAAGATAAAATGACTTGAGTAATCTTAAAGTCAGCGAGGTTGTAACTCTAACTTCTCATACAAACTTTGAAGCAGTCCATTCTGATACAGTAATCGGCTTTGATATAGATACAGTTGACATAGCTTCAGTTGAATATAGAATCGATGCTGATCCATACAACCCACTTAGCTCACCTTATGAAGTAACATTACCTGGACCTGAAGGAGTTCGTAATATTTCCATTCGTCTAATGCATGATAAGGGTCAAATGGAAGAGATGGTCTTTACTTTCACAGTAGATGACTCAGTCAATCCTACTTCATCAACACGCAAGTTGAGTTACTCAACAGCAGGAATACTCATAGCTTCAGTGGTTTCTATAAGCATAATTTTAATTAGAAAGAAGAGAAAATAATTTTCTTCTATATCCTTCTTTTTTTGATTTAGTCATGTTGGTAGTAGTTTTTCTCTAGATATGTGATTTTAGAGGTATTGGCGTGTCAGCGATGATGGATTCAGTTGTAGTTGTTCTTTTGATTTTATTGATACCTTTCTCAACTTTTAGTAACTCAAGCTTCTCTGTAATTCTTGCGCTACTATCTAGTTTCATTATTATCTCTCTTATTGAATCAAAATTACTTTGTTCCTTCCAAATTACTTTTTTCAATCTGTCTAATTTCGCTTCAGTTGCTATTTTCATTGCTTCTTCAAGTAAGTTTTCTGCTTGAGTTTTCTTTAGCTCCACAAGCGCTAATTTTGATTGTAGGATAAGAGTCTGACACTTAATCAAATATGAATTGTTGTCAGATGCGAGAGAGAATAGTTCCTCAGTATACTTCTTTAGATTTGCAAAACTCTCTACTTCATTTGTTACACTTATTTCCTGAAGTATTAGCTCACATAATGATACTAGAACCTTTATTCGGAAAGCAAAAGTCAATTCTTCTCTTAGTAGATTCTCAAACAATAATTCAGCTCGAAGTCTATCTCTTGAATTAGAACTGTTTTTAAGAATCAAAGCTTCAGAAAAATTGAGTTCTAGTCTTAGATTGGTATCTTTTGAATCTTCTGCGATTTGTTCCAATCTTTCCAAATAACTTCTAGCTAGATCTATGTCAGACTTCTCTGAAGTAAAGAAAATTAGATCAGCAAGAATATTACCTGTCCATAGAGGGTTTTCTATTTCTTCGAATAACTTCAAACTTTTTTGAGCATCAGATATTGCTTTATCTTCAAATCCTTTTTGCCAATAGATCATACAGATTCTAGATAGTGAAAAAGCAGTATCATGAGCATAACTTGTAGTCTTATGGAGATTCAGATTTTCTTCCTCATAATGGAGTGCTTTATCGAGATCACCCATAAGCAAATAGATCGCTGATAAATTAGGAAGAATATTCCACCAACCTTCATATTTCGTTTCATTGCAATAATCAAATACTTTCTTTGTGAATTCCAAAGCTTGAAGTAAATCTCCTTTCAATCTACAGACATAACCTATGTTTTGAGAAATATAAGAAACTCTCAGTAAATCTTCTTTTGTTGAGAAATAGTCAAGAGCTTTCTTATAGTATTCTAGTGTCTTATCATATTTTCTTTGAGACTCATAATAAGCTCCCATTTCAATATTGTGAGAAGCTATCCCTGTTTCATTCTTTAGTTCTTCCCAGATACGCAATCTCTTAGTCATGTAATCTAAATATAACTCATACTCACCATTATCATAATGGAAGCCCCCAAGTATACTTAGTACGTGAGCTACAGCATATTTGTTTCCTAATTCTTCCCAAAAATCTAAAAGCTTAATGATGTAACTATATTGTTCTTCCCTTCTTCCAGTTCTAAAATAGTAAACTATGAGATTACTTATACTCCCTTGTCTAGCAAAAAGATTATTTACTTCTTCTGAAAGTTTCATGGCTTCTTCTGTCAGTTTTATACCCTCTTCAAAGTGATCCTCAGGGACTGGTTCTCCACGAAATGCTCGAATTGTATATTGTAATGCTTCAAGAATAAGCCAGAGCGGTTCTAATCTCTTTGCTTCACTTGGATCTTCTAAACATATTCTTTCATAAGTACTCTCTAGTTTTTGGCGTAATTTTCTACTATGCTTATAAATTGAAAGTCTATAATTACTCCATGAGAGAAACATTGTTGCAGTAAAAAGAAGCGTAGGATTGTCAATTTTTAAGGCCTCTTCATAAGCTTCTAAATCTAAAGCATGAGCGGTTTTAAATCGTTCTGGTTCAAATATGAAAATTCCCAAGAAGAATTCAATTAAACTTCTAAGATTTAGAGCTCTAACTTTGTTTTCTAAAGTGATATCTTCGGTTTTAAGAATTTCTTCTATCCTTTCCATAGCTTCAGTATATTTGCCTTGAAAGATTGCTGTTTCAAGGTTCTCTAGTTCCTTTTCCAATGACGGAGTCAGATAACCCACCTTTATGAATCATTAAATGATACTAAAGCTAGATTATAACTCTTTTGAGAAAAAGGGAAAAAGAAATTCAGAGAAGAATAAAAGAAAAAGTGTTGACAGTTTGTTTTCTTACACTCCAAAGTCTATCACGTAGTTTTTAAACAATTCTTCAAAAGTAGGTTCTTCCTCTTCTTTCCCTGTAGAAATCAACTTCCTTTTTTGTTATCATTTTTCTACTTTTTACGCAAAAAAACACTATCTACAAACTGATTTAAGATAAAATGACTTGAGTAATCTAATGGTTGGTCTCTATCACTTGAAGCTACAACAGTTTCCAAATCAAATTTAGTGCTTAAAGCGATTTTTGAAAGCTCCTCCAGTTCCTCCCAAACCAGTGCGTGTTTAGCTAGAATCCCAGTAATTTTTCAATAACAAGAGAATCACCTTCTTGACTGTCCTAGTATGGATCTTTTCTCTTTAGCAAATTCGATTTTATTCCACATGTCTGTAGCTATTTTACCTGTCTCCTCATTTTTATGCTGTTGGAGTTTTTATAATGTGAAAAATTCTATCTACTACCTATCTAAGTCGTTTTTGTTAGAACTGTTGATGTCTTCAGTCATTTCTTTCTTCTCTTTATACTTCAAGAATATTTTATTGATGTAGAGTCTAATTGCAGCTCCAATATTACCTCCAATCACTACAGATATTGGAAAGATAAGTATTTTCAAGAACTCATTGATAGACCATGAACTTATATCCCAGATAATGAAAGAAAGAAAGTAGGATAAAATACCAAGAATTATAGATGATACGACTCCATCCAAGAATTTCATAGGAATTAGTCCTGTAATCAACCCTCCCGGAAGCATAAACATTAAACACAAAACCAGTATATGGATGGACTCTAGCATTTGATTTTGATATAACCAAAAGAAAATCCAAACAGGTTGTAAACCTAAACTAAACCCTAAAAACGCAAAAACTAATCGTTTGATAGATATTGATAGTTTCATCAAAATTACTCTGTTGGAGATGCTGAAAAACTTTTTGGAGTAAGGGAGTGAGTATATAAACCCCACAAAAATTTTTTGACTAAAACTGCAACCTAACTGCAACTTTTGTGCTAAGTGATTTATAAGAAGGCACCTTGTGGACAATTAGACATGGCTTAGGTGTCCATTATGAGCGTGGCATCAATACAACAAACTGAGGAGCTCGGGAGTTTCCTGAGCACTCACGATTTATCACAAATTCTTGCACCAGGATTACGCAAGGCTAGCATAATCAAAAGCTACTTTGTTGACCCTGAAGAAGATCGTATCAATAGGATTATGGATTTTGCTACTCAGCTTTCGAACATTTTCCTAGAATTCTTTCCAAGTAAGCTTATCACTGATGTTACCATTCAGTTCCAACGTCTTCTTCCTGACTTTTTGGAAGACTATGGTTCTAATAGGTACTTCACTAAAAATCACATAGCTAATTACTATTTAGCTTTGCTTGATTTTCGGCTTTCTTTGGTAGGTTCTAAACTCTCTCCAAATCATATTGATACTGTTAGAGATCTTCTGGGAATGCAGAGAGGTAAAATATTCAGTTATTTTGCAATGAAACAAACACAATCAGAGCTTCTTGCTGCTGGTTATATTCAACGTAAGAGGAATAATGTTTTTAGTCCTTTACTAAAGAGTAAGGTTGCTCAAGTAGTTAGCGAGGTTATTTTATACTTCCCTGATAAGGAAATAACTCTCAGTAAATTACAAGAGAAAGCCTTTGATTTGATAGATGATCGGATCATTCCTCGAATAGATGTTGAAGATGCAGCATTAGTTATTGTTTCTTCTCTCTTACCATACTATCTTTCTGATAATGGGCTAATCCGTGCATACTGGGTGTTTATAGAGAACCACTATAAACTGAATATAGAACTTCTTAAGAGGAAGATCTATCGATATCGTTCAACTCTTAAAAAGATGAATAAGAACGGTAGTTTGGGTTTGGGTTTTAACGTGGATGAGAGGAGTAGGAACTATGGCTGTACCTCCAATAATAGTCGACACGTATGAAGCTTTAGTCGGCGTTTTCACTGGAGCTGCAAGGATTACTTTCCTTGCAATCTTCGCACTTTTCATGACAAAATTACTCTGGGATATTCTCACCGACTGGCTCTTCAAAGATATCAAGAAATATTTGAATATTATCTTTTTCCCTGGAAGCTGGTGCCATATGCTTTGGCATTCTTTA
This sequence comes from Candidatus Heimdallarchaeota archaeon, assembly GCA_030603365.1. Lineage (GTDB taxonomy): Archaea > Asgardarchaeota > Heimdallarchaeia > Heimdallarchaeales > Heimdallarchaeaceae > UBA460. The sequence goes on along the minus strand of JAUVXV010000011.1, from coordinate 118,118 downwards.
ATGATAAGACTGCTGGGTTATGATGTGAAAGTTAGTTTCCATATGTCGATGACATTAAGAGATGTAACTAGTCAGAGCTTGTCTGGAGATTTGAAAAATGTTTATCATGCTTTCTTAATTGGTATAGCTCCCTTAATGAATTTCGTAGTCGTTATTCTTCTTCTTATCTTCAACCAAGATTTCAAGAATTTCTTTGATTGGGTAGATTTTTCAGCTGGATATTATATTATTGTCTATCTTATCATCTGCTTTGTATATTTTGGCTTACCAGATTTTGCTGATTTACTTTTACCTTTTACAACTGCTACTGCTAAACATGCTGAGCTGATTTTCTTACTCCTATTTGGCATTTTTAGCTTCGTAATTGCAATTGGAGTTTGGGGTTACTTCATCCCTCTAATTAACTTCATTCTTTATGTCATTGCATTAATCTATTTAGCCCAGAAGAGAGTTTTTGATCGCTCCTATAAACCCTTTAAGAAAGGATTTGAACCTCCTACCAAAGACACGAAATCCTCAGAGTAGCTTTTAGCAATGATAGCCAAAAATTTTTATCTTCAAATGTTTTTCTCTTCATATTCTATTACAAGTACTAAGTGTTTGCAATGAAACTTCCTGTAACCTTCGAGTCAACTGTAACCTCTTCAAACCGCGTTACTATCCCTACTTGGTTAACATTTATTGATTCTGGGGATTTACTTGAAGGTTACGTGCAGTTAATTGATAAAGATGATTCTTATCCCTTTAGTAAAAAGCTCTCCTCTTCTAGGCACATTACTGTTGGTCATATCAAACCCTTTATCTCTTCTAAAGTACTTCCTTCTCGATTGCGTATAACAATTGAAAAGGTTCATAAACCAGTTTCTGAGGGATTAGATTTCAACTTAGTTGGTTACAAAGAAGCTAATGGTGGTTATACAATGAATTTCTCAACTATCAAACCTGAAGCTTCTACTCAATTCCATCTAGATACCTTTACAGAGAATTTCGTAAATATCTATTTTGAGGATGAAAACAAGGCCGTAAACAAGTTTTTGGAACCCTTTTATCTTGATGATGTGAAAATGTGGGTAAAACCCGTCTTTCTCCCTCTTTTTGATGAAATGGGAGCTAAGGTTCCCGTAGTTTTGTTCATGGTCTTCTCACAAGATTATTATCAGAAATTCAATGATAACACAGTAAAGATTGATACACTCATTCAAAGATTAACTAATTGGATCTTTGACATACATGATTTCAATATTTCAACTCTATCCAGATTATCCTCACAGCTTCAACTTATACTTGAGAAACAAAAAGAACCGGAATATCTAGACATGATGAGTATTCTTTCTCTCCCTCCTCTTCAACGAGAGATTGTTCTAGTAGTTTTGAAAGAGCATCGCAATGGAGGAATACCTATTGATTCCCTTACTTCACAAGTTAGAGCATCAAAACAGAATGTCGAAAACGAACTAGATGAACTTGTTAAATGTGGGATATTAAGAAAATTCGAAGATGAGAAAACTACTATTATAGATAGTCTATGGATTCTTTGATCTCCTTCAAGGTATTATTTCTGTTGTATTGTTATATTCTGGATATTCAAAATTCTCTAATTTGATAATTCCATTGTTTACGAGACCTAATACTTCTTCTTTTATTCCTTCTAATTCTTTGATAAGATGCTTGACTGTTTCACAGACCATCTCGAACCCTTCCTCTCCCCACAGTTTACTTTTCTCTGCGAAGAGACATCTTCCACCACATAAACCATATACCTCACATTCTTGACATTTTTCTCCGATCCTCAGGGAGTTCTCAAGCTGTGAAGGTGTTGAAGAATCTAAGTCTCCCATTATAGTAAATTCATATTCTGGGGGAAGAGGACAGATTGTAATCACTCCATCTGTTCTTATTGCAAAACTTCGTAATCCTGCTTCACAAGGTAAATCAGTAGAAGTTTCATTCACTATATTTCTAAAAATTCCTAAAAACGGTACTATTCCTCTAATTTTCCCTTCTCTCATTTCTTCAAGCCAATATCGGACAAGTTTTGAAATTCCTTTATTATATAATTTTACCCAATTGGGAAAATCGTTCCATCTGGTTTCTATACCTTCATCCCACTGAACATCCAGCTGCCAATGAACATTATCAAATGTCAAATTATTGTTGTTTAGTAAATGTAAAACATCCTTGTAAACATCAGATTTTTCATGAACAGCCATTCGTGCAATCAAATCTCCATTATATCCTCTTGATCTGATGTCTTTTATGTTCCTGAGTATTTTCTTGTAAGTACCTTCTCCTCTACTATAATCGGTTATTTTTTCATTCCCATCAAGTGAAATAAGTATTGATGAAAACCGGTTCAAATATTCAGTAGGAAGTTTGTGAAGGAGTAATCCATTGGTTTGTAAAGTGTAATGATCAGCTGGAATTGCATCCATGACTTCTTGAATTAGCTCTATGAAAATTAATGGTTCTCCCCCATAGAAACAGATAGTTGGATTCTCATCCTTTTCTAAGAATTGAGCTAGTTGTTCTACCTCCCAATTGGGTTCAATTGGTAGATCAGGATGAGGTTCGTTCTGGCAATACTGACAGAAAAGATTACATCTGTTTGTAGTAATAATAAACCAATTCAAGTATGTCACCTATACTGATTGTTCTTGAATATCAGCCTTCTGCTTAATTGTTTTTCGAAATGAGTAAATAGAAAAAGAGAAAAGAAAAAATATTCCCTTTAACCTAAGTAGATGAACCACAGTTTGTACAGAATTTTGCATCAGCTGCGATTTTTGCTCCACAATGTTCACAAAATTTCGTATCTTGCATAGGTAATTCTGTTTGTGATTCTTGTACTGGTTTTTGTGTTTGGTAAACCGGTCCTTGAGTTTGTTGTTGATAAGGTTGATATGGTGAATAGCCCGGTGCAACTGGTTTAGGTTGTGGTGAAAGTTCTGCTACCTTATTTGCATTAATAAATTGCATAACAGCCAATGTTATTAGTAGTACTAAAACTACCCATATTTCTACATCAAGTATTATATCGTCGACTGGAGATTCAGTTGTCCAAAAAAGTGCTTCAAATACTAAAGGTGCCCAACCATATATTGGGTAAAATGGACTATTCAAACTTCTATCTATCTTCTTCAATCCAATAAAAGCTAATGTGAAACCAATACCCCTAAGGATATCAACACCTAAGAACAAGAACATTGCGAAATTCCACACAAACTCCCATCCGCTTGATAAACCAACCCACAATACTAATTCCAATATTACCATGAGAACAATAACACCCATAGCACCTTTGAGTGTATTATCAGAACCATGGTAAATTTCGTTTGTTTTATTTAACACATATGCAAAAAAAGCAAATCCTATTACCATTCCTACTAGCCAGATATAGAAAATCCCGACTATAGCAATATAGACAGACAGAATGTCCAATATCGCTGATACTATGAAAATTCCAGCAGAAATTTTGAATAGATTTGCAAGTGATTCAGTTGATTGAGTTGTAGTTACCAAATCATTTCCTCATTTTATTTCATGAATGGTATCTAATCTTCTGCTAATCCTTTAAAATAGTTTTGCAAGCAAATTTATTTGAATTATATTGTGAAGATTTTTACATATTTGAGTATTAATAAGAATAAAAGAATGATTTTAAATATGTGGAAGGGATAATGAATCTTGAAAGAAATATGAGCTTTATGTTTTGTCAATTCTGTGGTGCAAGAAATAAGAGCGATAATAAATTTTGTGAGAATTGTGGTCAAACTATGAAAGATGACCATAAAAATACTCAAATTCAAGCTCAACCCGCTAATGTTCAATATAGTGGTTATCAAAAGTATCAATCTCAACAAGTTCAACAAGTGACAAGTATTTCAGGATCTTATGATGCAGTACCAGGTCAACAGTACCCTTATCCACCTAAAAAACGCAATAGAATGCCGACCTGGGTGAAGGTACTGATAATAGTAGGATTCATTGGACCTCCTTTAATATTCTTCATAATCTTCTTCGGAATACTTTGGCCTATTTAGTGCAAAAATAGTTCTCACACTACTTTCCGCTTTTTTGTCGTTAATTTGGCTCTAGTTGGAGTTCATCGTATTCCATAGTATTTATATTATTTTATGGACAATGTATATTTAACGGGGTTAATATCTACGTGCTAGCTAGATAAAAAGGTGGACAGTATCCTTTGTATACTATATGGTGTGTTAGAGGTTACTTACTAACTTAGTGTAAGAGTGAAAGAAGTGAAAATACTTATTACATCTAAAAATGGGGAATTACTTTATCAGTACGACTCTTATTCAGAAAATGTCGTAATTGATAATGCATTAGTGACAGGTCTCATTAGTGCAATTATAACTCTTTCATCAGAAGTTGTCTATTCTTTTCCAAGAGAAATAGAATATGAAGGTAAAATATTGTTTTTTTATAATGAAAATGAACTTGTCGCCTCACTTTTAGTAGATATTGAATCCCCGTTCAATGGTAATATTCTCCCTCTTTTACTCGCTGAATTTAAGCAAGTGCAACTCAAACACAAGTTCAATTCCTATGAAGCTATTAGCTACGAAGAAGAAATAGGTGTGCAAATAAAATCTTGTCTCGCTGGATATCTTTCCAATATTCAACAAAATATGATAAATATTTTTGAAAAGACAGATCTTACTGATTATGACTCCTTGATCAAATTAAAGAATGTAGCAAAAGATAGTATGTTGGATAACTCCCGTGACTTTCTTTCTTTCGAGGTTATTACAAGACTGATACCTGAAGGAATAGACAAAATCCTTTATGGTCTTGTAATTGGTATACCTGTAATTGTAGCCGGTAATCGTAATATAGTTGAATCAATGATTCAGTCACTTCGTTTCCTTTCTCCAACAAAACTGCTCAAAGTCAAATTCTGGTCGTTTAGTTATGAACGAGGATACGATATTATTGGAACTAATGATTATCGTGGACTAATTCCATCTGTAAGCTTGATTATTGCCAATCTTGATGATGGTATTGTTTATGGAGGAAGATCGTCTTCTTATTTTGAAGGCATTTCTAAACAGCTTCCAGGACTTAGTGCTATGGATGCATACAGCTTAGTAAGAACAGAATTAGACTGGATTTTCCAATCTTTAGAATCCCTCTCAATTAGAGCTCATTCTAAAGAATCTTTACCGTTAGAAAAGCAGATGATATTGCTTGAGCTTCTAGAGAAACTTTGAGGTTGAACAAGAGTTCGTCTTTTTTTTCCTTAATTAACTGAACGAACAAAACTTATATTCATCATAGTTGACTGAATAATTGTCTCTATGAGTTCTAAGAAAAAATCTAAGGTAAGATCTTGGTTTGATACATTTAGATTTAGAAAGCAGTCTCTCGTTGGAAAAATAATTTTGATAAGCGGTGTTTTAATATTTGGAACGTTTCTTATTTATGTTTTAGTTACAATTTCAATGAATAGATGGGATGAATTAGGTATCTATTCAGTTTGGATTCTTTTTGGATGGTTTTTCTTTGTTATATTAAATTATGTCAGCTTTAAACTGATATCTTTATTAATGCACAAAGAAAAGATTGATACACAAAAGTCAAACACTAATGAAATCGTCTTTGATGAAGAAACTAATTTCAACAATAAGTGATTAAAATGATGATTAAAGTAAAACCAAAATATCATCGTTTATTTATCCCAGCTCTAACTTTCATCATTTTCGCTTTAGTAGTTGGGTTATTGATTCTAGCTGCTTTTGCTCAAGATACAGCTTTTTGGGTCGTAATAGTCATACTTGATCTTATCATCATCTATCTAGGTTATGCAAATATACGAAGCTACAAAAAACCTAGAATAATGTCTACTCCCTTAGGAAAAGTATTAGAATATGAAGGTAGAGGAGAGATAGAAAGACAAGAAGAAGGGATAGAACAACTAGATTTGGAAGAAGATAAAGAGGAAGATAAGAGTGAGTAGAAATCCAAAAAAGACCGTTTTTATCCTTGCACCATTAGCAAGCCTTCTTACTGGTGCATTATCAGTAGGAGTTATTTTTTTGTTTAGATATATAGAGCTTCAAACTGGTGCTTGGCCTGTAGAAATATGGGGGGTAGTTTTTGTTATTCTCTGCTTCTCATTTGCTTTGTTCTATATGTTAGGATACAAATTTCTAGAAAATAGATCTATACAAGATTTGAGTAATATTAATTAGTCATTTAGGTTAATTTTTCCATCATTTTGATGTTCGGGGGGTAATAATTTAGTCTGACACATCTTTAAATATCATAATCCTATTGGTCTTATAATGGTAGCTTCCGACAAAATGCGTAACAACAAAGTTTTCGAGCGTTCCATTCCATTAATTCACAAATGCTTAGAAGACAAAATAAGCATAACCTTGCTTTTATCCACACTGAAGCTATTGGAGAGGGGTTATATCAAAGAAGTTGAGGACTTAGACTCTTTCATGAAACGCAGAAAGGAACTTAATCCTAGATATACTGACGATGCTGAAAAAGTGAAAGAGATGATACTTCGATCCTACTTCTGAAGTTTTTTCATTCTATCTATCAAAACTTTTACTGCAAATGCAGCTTCTCTAGGTGACATAAATACTGGTGCCTGTTCTTTTTCAGCTAATTCTTTTGTTTTTTCAAGTAGTTCTCCACTCAGGAAAATTGGTATGATAGGTTTCTTTCTAACTGTTTCATTCCACGCTCTTATGACTCCTGAGTAATGTTCATCTAAAGTCATTCCTAAGAATGTAGGAATAACAGCACAAGGGACAACAATGTCGATATTAGGATCCTCAAGCATTGCTTTTGTAACTTGATAATATGTTTCACCATTTGCACCAGCTATCAAATCTAAGGGATTGACTTTCTTTACCAAAGGTATGATGTAAGGGGCGATTTTTTCTTTGAATCCTTTTGAAAAATCTGCTAGTTCTAACCCGTATTCTTCAGCATAATCACTGAATAAAACTGCGCTTCCTCCACTATTAGTAAGAATTCCTACTCTGTTCCCATCAGGTAAAGGTAAGAATGAAAACGCTTTGATAGCAGCAACATAGTCACTCATACTTTCACATAATGTCGCACCAGATTGTTTGATAGCAGCTTTGAGAGAACTATAATCTGTTGCAATAGAACCTGTATGACTAGCAGCTGCTGATGCTCCATAAGCTGTTCTTCCTCCCTTCAATATGATTGTAGGTTTTGTCTTTGATACTTCTTTCATTGTTTCATAGAATTTTCTTCCATCCACAACATTTTCTAGATATATACAAACAACTTTGGAGTTCTCATCCTCTTTAAAGAATTCAAGTACATCAGTTAAATTTATATCTGCCATATTCCCAAGATTAGCAAATTTAGAGAACCCTAATCCTTGCCATTTCATGTCATACAAGCATGCTGCTCCAAAACTGCCCGATTGTGTTACAATGCTTACATTACCTTTTGGTGGGGTTAGAACAAACGAAGCATTCATTCCTAAATCTACGTTCATTATACCAACACAATTTGGACCAATGATTCTTATCCCTTTTTCATGAGCTTTGTTGGTCATTTCTTGCTCTATTTTCTTTCCTTCCTCGTTAATCTCTCCAAAACCAGCTGATACAATGATTATTCTTTTAACTAGTTTTTCTATACACTGATCTACTACTAGTGATACAGCTTTTGAAGGAACTAGAAGAATCGCTAAATCAACCTCCTTATCTACTTCTAGAATAGATGAATAACTTTTCAAGCCTAGTATTTCTGTAGATTTAGGATTAATTGGAAAAATCTCACTCTCTAATTGGTCATTTTCTAGTAGATTTACAGTAACTGCATTACCAAATTTCTTAGGATCAGCTGTTGCTCCTATTACTGCAATTGTCTTGGGATAAAAGAATTCCTTTACCATAGCTCTAAAGGTGATGTATCTCAAGAGCTTTTATGCTTTTCTTTCTGCTTCAAATAAAACCTTTTCTTAAAACATACTCAGACGGATCTATGTTTAATAATTGAGTAATTATCCCTTCCAGTATACCAAAATTCTCCATGTTATAGACATTCTCGCTAACAATTTCAATTAATCTTCTCGCCTCTTCCTGACATTCGTCCATCTTTATAATTAAGGAATAAATGAATTTGTCATCAGTTTTTACTATATATTTGTAATCCCCCGATTGCATGAATTGTAGGATTCCTGTTTTGCCAAACAGTTTCTGACTAAAACTCTCAATTGCAGACAGGAATCCAGCCATAAGTGAAGGATCTTCTTCTAAGTCCATTTTATCTATCTCTAAGATTGGAAAACCTTCTAAATCTGCAAGCATGAACATTTGAGGATGTATAGTGCGTTTTTGTACAATTCTTGAAGTATTGCTAACTAACCATTTAAGTGTTGCATCAACATTTTCCCCAGTCTTCATACTGGTTTTGAAAAATTGAAAAGAAGCATTTTCTTTTTCGACTAACTTATAGAGTTCCATATGATTGATGATGGTTTCTAAATCAACACTTTCATCTAAATCAGATTTATTGCAGAGGAATAGAATGATGAATTCATCTTGGTCTCCTTTTAAATCAATACTTCTCCAGAACTCTTTTTTTGCAAGATCAAAAGTTTCAGGATTTGCTGAGTCGATAATGAAAATTAACCCATAAGCAAGTTTTGTGTATGTTTGCCAAATTGTTTTTCGATATGATTTATGTCCACCCAAATCAAAAATGTCAAAACGTATATCTCCAATTTCAGCTGTTTCAAATTGCATACCCATGGTAGCACGAGTTTCAAAGAATTCTCCTGTTTTAACACGTTTTACAAAAGTAGATTTTCCTCCTTGAGGTAAGCCTATTATCACAAGTGGAATGCCCTTCTTATTGAATTTCAAAATCTGTGATTGTTTTGCATTTCTCAACCTGAACACTCCCATCTTCCTAAGTCTATAAACATTTACCTAACATTTGATATTATATTCGAAGTCTTTTTTAATTTTTTTATTGTTTTTTATACAAATAAAGTGAAGAAAGAAGATAATGATTGTAATTTTATTTAAATGAACAGTGTTTAGTTAAGAAATAACGTGAACTATATTTAGAGGAAATTAACCTGTTTCTAGCTAGTTCTTCGAGTTTTTAGACTGTGGTACTCTTAAACTATATTCATTTTTGTCGGTCTTTACAAAGCGTTTAGTTTGAGGAAAGAGATATATATGCTATTTTAATATAGTATGCTATACTCGCTAAACGGGTGTGCTTTAAAATGAACAGAGAAAAGTTAATGAAAACAACATTCATTATTCTACTTTTGACATTTTCTATGATTGGGGGTTCTAATCAAGCTGCACAAGCATTAAATTCTAATCCTAATCCCTCTAATCAAGAAGTGCAACAAGTAGCAACTGAACCGGCACAAGATCAAGCAGAGTTGAAAGACAGGGAAGATACAATTGACATCTGGATTGTGCAAGATTTTGTGATAACGGTATATGATTTAGCATTGATAGAATGTCATGTGCTAAGTCTTTATGCAATTGAACTTGATGTAGATATAGAAGTATGGATTCAATATGATAACGGTAGTGTTTTTCTCATCTATCAAGAATCAAGAGTGCTCTATCCTTACTTAGAATATACATTTATTGTAACTCATGCTTTCACATTAGTGGGATTCCATTTAGTTAATCTCAAAGTAATGGATTTAATAAATCAAACAGAGGTTACAACTGAGTGCCAATGGGAAGTTATTGATGGCTATTTAGAATTAGCTATTATTCAAGACTACGAAGCTCAAATTGGAATAGAAGTCAAAATAGAAATTTATATCTATAATGGATATGCAATAGATAAAGAGTTTTACATTGAAGTATTTCTAGATGATGGTACAGGTCCAACACTAATACATGATGAAACAACGGTTATTAATGCATATGATGTTCTGATAATAATAGTCTATTGGACCTTTGCGGCATCAGGACACTATGATGTAATTCTCAGAGTTACCGATATAATTGACCAAAACGAATGGTTTGCTTATTGCTACTGGGAAGTCTATGATGGTTTCATTGATATTGTAATTGAGCAAAACTTTGAAGCTTGGGTCTTTGTTGAAGAAAGAATACAGATTTGGGTTTATAATTACTATTCTGTGGATCTGACTCTCGATATTTCTGTATGGATTACGAACGGAACACATACTTTCGAGCTATATTTCAACGTTCTTGTGACGATAAATGCTGGGAGTTACTTTATGGAGGAAATCTTCTATACATTCATCTATGAAGGATTCTGGGAACTCTATGTTGAAGTATTTGTTTATGAATTGGATCTTACATGGATTGAATATTGTCCAGAAGGATGGATTATCTATGGAGGTTTCATAGATGTTTGGATCTACCAACAATTCGAAGTTTTCGTTCTTGAAGAAGCGATCATGTATTGTTGGGTTGTAAGTAATTATGCAGTTGATCGAGATATCGCTATTGAAGTGTGGATAAGTAATGCAACGCATAGCATATTGATATATGGAGAGACTAAGGTACTCGTTCCTGGGGAAGTGTATGATTTCACAGTATTTTGGACGTTCCTTTATGCAGATTATTGGGATGTAAAACTAGTTGTAATCGATATATTCTCTGAAATGATATATGTTGATTATTGCTATTGGTATGTTTATTGGGGATATTTTGATCTCTATATTTACCAAGAATACTATGGATTACTATATGAAGAACTTTGGATGATGTTTGAGATATACAATTTCTTCGCTGTAGAGAAGACTGTAGGTATTGAAGTACTCATTTTCGATGGAGTAGATTATATTCAACTCTTCTATGAAATTATACTTGTAGATGCACTAGGATTCTTTGTCTTTGAACTATGGCACCTATTTGAAGTGGTAGGCTACTATGATGTAATTCTTATCGTGACGGAACTAGATACGGGACTAGTCTGGATTGAATATTGTTGGTGGTACATCTATGCAGAATATCTTGACATCTGGATTGTCCAAGATTTAGAAGCTTCAATTGGTGAAGAAGTCCTAATGGAATTTTGGATAGTAAACTATTACTCTATTGAAATGGATTTGACAGTTGAAGTATGGATAAGTGATGGAACGGATACAATATTGGTTAATACTGATGTTGTGATAATCCCAGCTAATGGTATCTACACAATCATAATACCATATACCTTCTTATACGCAGGATGGTTCACAATAACCTTGATTGTGATAGACAATACAACAGGTTTTCATTGGTATGAATACTGTCGATGGTATATCTACGATGGATTCATTGATGTTTGGATAATTCAAGACTATGAAGCAATTGTAGGACAAGAGGTGTGGATGGAATTTTACGCACAGAGTTACTATGGTTATGATGTTCCAATCTTTGTAGAAGTAAGAATAGACACGGGTTACGGAGTTGTAATACTATATTCAAATTCCTTGGTTTTACTATCTTATCAATTACTTCTGTGGAACCTTAGTTATATCTTCATGAATCCAGGAATATTCCATATCTACTTTGTAGTAGTTGAACTACAAACAGGAAATGTCTGGACAACCGAATGTCGTTGGTATATCCACGATGATGGTTGGTTAGACATATGGATTGAACAAGGTTACTATGGAGAAGTAGGAGTAAACTACACTATGCAATTTGGAGTAGGTAATCTCTATTCAATAGACAAAAATCTAAATCTTGTAGTAAAAATAGTTCAAGGAAGTGACTCATGGATAGCTTATGATGAAACGAAATTGGTACTAGCCATGACAACGTATGATTTCTATGTCTACTGGGTATTCGCGAACGAAGGTTGGTATGATGTTTACTTCATAGTTACTGATCTCGTCACTGGAATTGTTGAAACAGTGGATTGTTGGTGGAAGATTGAGGAACCTATTATACCCGAATTTAGTGCTATATCTTTGTTACCAATTCTAGGAGCTCTTTCTGCAGCATTGTATTTAGCACTTAGAAGGAAAAGGAAACTAACTCACTAATCTCTTCACTTTTTTTCTTTTTTGTTTTTTCTGAACCTTAATTTCTAATACCATTGCAATAAATTTTTAAAATTACCTTTTTCTCTGTTTTCTATGAAAAGATATCTTGTCACTGGTTCGTATGGACAAATAGGCATGGATCTTATTCCAGCCATGTTAAAACGATATGGAAAAGAAAATGTTATTGCAACTGGAAGAAAGAAAATTAATCCTGTTTTCAAGGAATTAGATGTAATTTATAGACGGCTTGATATAAGAGATCAGTATGGTCTTAGAAGTTTATTAGTCGAATATGATGTTGATGTTCTTATACACAATGCTTCCGTTTTATCAGCTACTGGAGAAAGAAATCCTCAATTAGCTCATTCAATCAATTTTGAAGGATTTTACAATGCATTAGAAGCAACTAGAGAATTAAATTTAGAACAGCTGTTTGCACCTTCATCTATTGCTGCATTTGGACCAACTACACCATTAGTGAATACTCCAAATACTACAATAATGGAACCAACTAGTATCTATGGTATTTCCAAAGTTTATGTTGAACTCATGGGTAATTACTATAACCAGAAGTATGACTTAAATTTCAGAAGCTTACGATATCCTGGTGTTCTAAGCCCCGAAGAACCGGGTGGTGGAACTACAGATTATGCAATTTGGATTTTTTATGAAGCACTAAAGAACAAGAAGTATGAATGTTTCTTAGGAAGCGACGTGAGACTACCTATGATGATGATGTCTGATTGTCTCAAATCTACTTTCGATTTAATTGAAGCTCCCGAGGATAAACTTCAACACCGAGCATACAATGTAACTGGAATGAGTTTCACTCCAGAAGAACTGGCAAATGCAATCAAGGAATATATATCAGACTTTGAAATCACCTACAAACCTGACTTCCGTGACGCAATTGCTCGTTCATGGCCACAAAGTCTTGATGATAGTGTTGCTCGTGAAGAATGGGGTTGGGATCCTGAGTTTCCATTTGACAAAATGGTTATAGAAATGTTAGACGGTGTAAGTAAGAAACTAGGTATTTCTTACTAATTTCTTCTTCTTTTATTTCTTTTTACATTTCCATGACAATAATTCAGTTAATTCCATCACCAAATATACTTCTGATTGAATTACTTTAAATTCTAAATTCTGTTTCAAAATAATCAATAAAACTTTAATAGATAAAATGAAATTTCAACTATATGACTGATGATGAATCTACAATTATTTATCATGAAACTCCATTAATTAGTTCAGACCATGAGGTAATGCAATTATTGGAAAACCAGCTTGGTCACACATTAGATTCTGTAGATAAATTAAGTACGATTAATTCAGGTTTTATTGCAGAAGATAATCATGTAGTAGAATTAAGTCTGTGCCATGAAAACCTAAAACAATTACCTCCAGAATTTAAGAATTTTAAATTCTTAAGGACTCTTGATTTATCAAATAATCAATTTACATTGCTTCCTGGATTAATCACTGAAATAACAACTCTTAAGACTTTAATTTTAAATTCCAATAACATTTCAATTCTCCCCGATTCAATAAAAAATTTGACTTCTTTAGAAGACCTAACTCTCTACAATAATCCTATAGAAAAATTCCCTGAAATAATAGCTGAGATGTCTTGGTTAAAATCTTTAGAGATCGGGAGTGAAGAATACATAAACTTCTCAGATTCAATAAAAAAATTAACGTCTTTAGGAAAGCTTCAGTTGACTCTCTATCCTACAAAGAAATTTCCTGATTTTATTACAGAGATGACTTGGTTAAAAGCGCTAGTTATAGGAGGGACTAGTTTTGGAAATTTGCCAAAATCAATAGAGAATTTAATCAATCTTGAACAACTATACTATTATAATAACAATCTAACAAAATTGCCACAATCAATTGAAAACTTAACTAAATTAAAAGAACTAAGTCTGGCTTTTAACAAACTTGATAGTCTTCCATCCAATCTTCCAAATCTCGAAAAACTTTATTTGAGTTATAATCAATTTTCAGTTTTTCCAAAAATTATTATGGAAATTAAAACACTAAAAGAACTACATTTTGACAATAATTATTTAACACGAATACCTGATTCTATCGCAAATTTAACTTCTCTTGAGGAACTTAATCTTAGAAAGAATAAATTAACTTCAATTCCTGATTCTATAGTAAAACTAAGTTCACTTAGAGAGTTGTTAATTTATGACAATAGATTGTCGACAATTCCAGATTCAATAGGTAAATTAAGCTCATTAGAGAATCTTATGGTTTCTGATAACGAAATCTCTCAACTTCCTCAATCTTTGGGTAATTTAACTTCTTTACAAGTCTTATATGTAGATAATAACAAATTAGTTCGTCTACCTGCAACTATCGGAAACTTATCTTCCTTGATAGAGTTATATATTGGTAATAATAATATATCAAAACTCCCTATAACTTTTGAGAAACTCACTTCATTAAAAATCCTTTATTTGAAAAACTGTGGGGTTACTGATTACTCTAATACTTTAGTAGATCATTTCGAATACCTTAGAAGAAATGGCTGTAGAATTCAATATTCATAATTAAAGCTGATTCTTCAGACCCATCCAATAGAATGTTGATATAACGAATAAGACAGAATTTAATCTTTTGTTTTTTTCTTACATTTATATATGATTCTCGAGTTTAAATATGGTTTTGGTTATTTTCCGGTAGCGTAACTTGCATTTTAGTAATACTTCCCACGAATGTTCTAGTTCTTGCTCTGTGCTATTTCCATACCCTTGGATATCTCCCTTGTTCTTCTAGCTTCTTCAGAGTTTTTTCAGCAATTCTTCCAAAGCAGGTTCTTCCTCTTCTTTCCCCATAGCAGTCAACTTTTCTCTTTTTGTTTAAAACTCTTTTCCATCTTAAGTCTTCTCCATTTCTTTTACAGAAAGTGAGTTAACTAACCAACTGATGAAGAAGTTAGCTTGCTCACTTTTTTTTCTCTATATTTTTATAGCTGTTGTAGATTGTTATTCTAAGGTGTAGTAATGGGTAAAATAAAACGAAATGTTTTCCTTGTTTTGTGTATCGGTCTAATTGTGTTATCATATTTTAATCTAAATTCATACAACTCTTTAGCATCTGATAGTAGCGAAGTTACAAAAGAAATCTTGAATATAAATTATGTTGAACATGATCCTATTATTATCAATTCCAATGATGATTTTGTCACTTATGGTTTTTCTGGAAACGGTTCTTCAACTAATCCTTACACCATTGAAAATTATAGCATAACTGGTGAATCAGAATATGGAATCAAGATTTGTTGTATTAGCGTTTTTTATATAATCAGAAACTGTTACATTAGTTTATATTACAATACATCCACCTATGCAATATACCTTGAAGATGCTGATGATCTAGCTTCTGTAATAAATAACACTTGTGAAGCAAATTATTTTGGTCTTTATCTTAATCGCTGTGGATTCATGGATATTGTCAATAATACCTTTATTTTCAATACAAGAGGGATTTATGCCTTCAATTCTTATGGATTAGATATTTCCAACAACTACATTGCGAACAGTTTTTTTTGGGGAATAGATTGCTATAATTGTCAATGGATTACTCTTGAAAACAATACTATTTTTAGGAACTTGATGGATGGAATAAAGTTTCATTATACACATACTAGTGTGATTAAATTTAATCTTCTAGAAGAAAATATAGTTTACGGAGTGTTTCTTTCTTCTAATACTTACGATGTACTGGTATTTTTCAATAATTTTGTTGATAATGCGGGACTTTTTGAAGCACAAGCATATGATAGTGGTGAAAATAACACCTGGTTTGAAATTGTATCTCAATATGGAAATTACTGGTCTGATATTGAACAAAATTGTATTTATGAGCTTGATGGGACTGCAGATTCTTTCGATATGTATCCTCTAAACAGAAGCTTTGAATGTACAGACCCTCCCACCTATCCTACCTCACCTACGACAAATAATCTTTCTATTGAATTTATACTTATAACTCTTACAGCATTCGCTTTACCACTAATCTTGAAAATAAGAAGGAGAAAAAGATAGAATTAAAATACTCTACTTCTTCTTTAATCCCAATACTCATCGTCTGTGTAATCACCGATGAGACCAATAGATTCGGGTCCTAAATGAGAAAGTACTGATCCTCCACTTTGAGCTATTTCAATTTTCATTTTAGGGTATTTCTCTAAAACTATTTCAGCCATCCTCTCAGCATAATCTTTTCTACTTCCATAGACGATAGAAAATGCTTTAGGATCTTTAGAAAAATCTTCAGTGTTTAATCGAAGTGATTCTACTAATCCTTCCTCAACTTCCGTAGCTGAACCAGCTGTTTCCACAAAACCTTCTGCATTCATAGTGACTATTGGTTTCTTACGAAGCATTGTTCCTAGTATAAATTTGGTTGTTTTTAATCTTCCACCCTTCCAAAGATATCTTAAGGTTGGGAGTAGAATTATAGTCTTTATCTTCAATGCTTGTTCATGTAAAATTTCAGTGATTTTTTCACCTTCGTAACCTTTCTTGATAAGATTCAAAGCCATCCTAATCAAGATGACTTCTGGATAAGAAGCTGATTTAGCATCAATGATGTGAACTTTTACATCTTTATTCTTCCTTGCTAACTGTTTTGCTCCCAATCTTGCACTATTTATTGAACCACTTAATCCTGCAGTAACACAGATTACAATTAGTTCAGTAGCTCCAGCGTCTATTTGCTTCTGGTATGCTTGAAAATAATCATTTGGATTGGGTTGGGATGTTTTTGGTACAAAAGAGTACAGATTTAATTTTGGAATATGGAGAAATGCTTTTTCTTCTTCAAAAAGTTTGTAATAACTATCTTTGTCAAAATTCTCGTCTTCTACCAAAGTTTCTTCATGAACAATCATGTATAGAGAGACAACCTCAATGTTATTTTTCTTGGCAAAATCCCAAGGAATATCTGAGGTACTGTCAGTTACAATTCGAATTGTCATAAATTAGAGAAATTTTGCTAAAATAAAAATGTACTTGTGAAACACGGTAATTTTTACATAAAAATACTCTGAATAATAAAAAAAAAGAGAAAAGAAGAAATTAGAAGTTCGCACCACAGTTTTGACAGAACTTTCCAACAGCTGTAATCTTTGCACCGCAACTTGAGCAGAAACGAATTTGATCTTTGACTGGTTGAACGGTTGCTGTTGCAGGTTGTGCAGGTCTATAACCATCAGCAGGAGGTGCTTCAGTCTTCATTTGCTGACCACCGGGCGCTACTACTAGTTTTATGTCTCTACTAAGATCTCTAAACCCTATTAATATTAGAACAAAACCTATCAGACTTCCGAAAGGACCATATGTAGTAAAGGTTGCTGCTATTTCTGCTGCTACATTTACTGCTAAACCGATGAAGAGCAACATAGAAGTTTTTCCACTAAATCTACCAAGTCTTTTGTATTCTACGAATAGTTTGTAAATTAAATAGGCTGCAACTGCTAGAGAAGCATTACCTAAAATTGAAACTACAGTTCCTCCTACACCTGGTACGAATATTCCTGCTATGATTGCAATAATGTATCCATAAAATCCATAACTAATATATTTAGTTGTCTCTAATGTTCTTTCAGCATCATGTAACTTGCTAAAAGATGATCCTAATCTGTAATATTGGATGTATGACATAATCAAAATAACTATCAAAGCAATAAGAGCAATTATCAGAAATATTGCTG
Organism: Candidatus Heimdallarchaeota archaeon; assembly: GCA_030603365.1. Taxonomy (GTDB): domain Archaea; phylum Asgardarchaeota; class Heimdallarchaeia; order Heimdallarchaeales; family Heimdallarchaeaceae; genus UBA460. The sequence continues at coordinate 100,386 of JAUVXV010000011.1, read as the reverse complement.
CAATAAGTCCTGTAGTAAATAACCCGTTAGCAATAAGTTGTTCTCCAAAATCATAGTAATTTGATATATCAAGGTCTTCTATACCTAAACCTAAAACCACTATTAGGGTTATCGCAAGTCCAACGACTAAAATAACAGCAATGATTACTGACCAAATTATGTACTGGTAAAGTTTATGCGAACTTTCAGAAATTCTTTTTTTTGCATCCTCAAATGGAGGTAAATTGTAAACTTGACTCATCTTAATCAATTCACTTTTCCTAATTCTTCTATAAAAATTTAACCTTTAATTATTTTAATAAGCATCATTGAGAGACTATTATTAGCGTATTGTCATTTTACATCAATTTGCAATATTTCAAACTTGGTAAACAATATTTTTATACACTAAAACTTTGTTCCATTGGATTGAGATTATGCGTAAAGGTTTAACATTCGATGATGTGCTTCTTGTACCGAAGAGATCTTCTGTTTTTTCGAGAAAAGATGTAAATACTTCTACAAACTTGTCCAGAAATATCAAACTTAACGTTCCTATTGTTGCTTCCAATATGGACACTGTTTGTGAGAGTAAGATGAGCATTGTTATGGCTCAATTAGGAGCAATAGGAATAATTCACAGATTTATGTCTGTTGAAGATCAAGTTTCTGAAGTTATTAAGGTAAAACGCTCAGAAATGATTCGTATTGATCACCCTTATTGTCTCATCCCTTCCAATACTCTAGATGATGCCAAATCTATGATGGATGACAAAGGCATATCTGGAATATTGGTTACTGACAATAAAGAGAAATTAGTTGGTATACTTACTACTAGAGATATTATGTTTGAGGAAAATGGTAAGGTAAAAATTTCAGAACTTATGTCTAAAGAATTAGTAACCGCACACCCAGATATTTCAATTGAAGAAGCTAAGGACATTCTCCAAAAGAACAGAATAGAAAAACTTCCTTTAATAGATGAAACAGGGAAATTAAGTGGTCTCATCACTTCTAAAGATATCATCAAGAGCAAAGTTCTTCCTGATTCTTCTAAAGATTCCAAAGGTAGACTTCTAGTTGGAGCAGCCATAGGTGTAAGGGGAGATTACCTTCAAAGAGCTGAACAATTGATCAATGTTGATGCAGATGTTTTAGTAATAGATATCGCTCACGGACACTCCGATTTGGCAATAAACACCGTGAAGGAAATAAGAAAAAACTTTGGTGATGTAGAACTAATTGCTGGAAATGTTGCTACTGGACCTGGTACAAAAGATCTAATCGAAGCAGGATGTGATGCTATTAAGACAGGTGTGGGTCCTGGATCGATATGCATAACAAGAATTGTCACTGGAAGTGGAGTTCCTCAATTTACTGCTATCATGGATTGTGCAGCTGTTGCCAATGAATATGGTGTTCCTATTATTGCTGATGGGGGAGTTAGAAACAGCGGAGATCTTACTAAAGCATTAGCAGCTGGAGCTTCAACAGTTATGTTGGGTGGTATATTAGCTGGAACAGAGGAGAGTCCTGGTACTTCTGTCTTGAGAGGTGGTCGAAGCTACAAAGTTGTTCGTGGTATGGCTAGTCTTGGAGCTACACTCGGTCGAGAAGCAAGAGAAAAGAAGGGTTCTTTTGATGAGCTTGATATGGGAAGTGTGGTACCAGAAGGTGTAGAAGCTGTTGTTCCTTATAGAGGGTCTGCTGTAGATGTTCTCCAACAACTCATTGGTGGTTTACGTAGTGGTATCTCTTACTGCGGTGCAACTACACTTAAAGAGATGCAAACTAACGCTGAGTTTATCCAAATCACTGCTGCAGGTAGGACTGAATCAGCTTCTCACGATGTTGAACGTATTTGATTTTCCTTGTTACTCGATTTTGGAGAGCAGTAGTTAAATAATGATTAACAACTGCTTGCTTGAAAGAATGAAGGAACTTAGAGCTGTTGTAGTTTTTGTTTTCCGCATAGATAAAGGAAAATATAATTTTTACTTAATTAGGAGAGGAAAAAATATTCCTAAATTTCCTTCATCATGGACTCCTATTGCTTCTATCTTAACTGCAAAAGATGAGGTCTTATACAATGAGTTACATGAGAAACATGGTGATATCTCCGAACACATGCGAGACAAAATTGTAGCCTTAAGACTACTACTAGAACGCAATTTAATTATTGATCCTGAGCTTAACAGTTCTATTTCAGCATCACTCGATTTCCGTCAACAAATTTTAGAAATGGACCCCACTTATCTTAATGTTCTCTTTCATTCAATGGTTCCGTGTGGATTTCAACGATTATTAATGGATGAAAGAACTTTGTATCCTAATTACTATCTGTTTATCTCTCCTGCAACTGGTTTAAGAGACTCTACTAGACTCTCACAGTATTCAGAGTTTCTTATAGGTAAAAACCAAACTCCGGAAATCCAAGGTAAGTGGTTTGAACCATCCAAGATTATCAACGATTATGAAAAGATGAAAGATGTATTCGATAATGCAACTACTACAATAATGTACAAACTACATGAAGAAAAAAAGAAACTCGTCGATACTGCAAGAGAGCTTGAAGCTAAAAAATCTCTTATAACTTTCAAAGAAACAGGTTTTCTTCCCTATATTTGGACATTTAAGACCCCAGCACATACTCCAAAACCTTTTAGTGAATCTAATATCTATATCGTAGGAAATCAAAAACGGTATATTATTGATCCGGGATCAACTGTTAAGAAAAATATCTCTCCTATTATAGAATATATTGAAAAGAACATTGACAAAATGGAAGGGATACTGCTTACTAATTCATATGCTGATCACGTTAACCAAGCTCTTCATTTTAAAGATGAATATAACTTACCAATTTTCGCATCAAAAAAGACTGCAGAAGATCTTGTAGATGATGATTTTATTTTCAATTCTTATCTAGAAGATGGAACCAAGATGGACTTAGGATCTTATACACCTTTAGGACTAAGTAAATGGGAACTAGAAACTGTAAATCTTCCAGGCTATACTGAAGGTCAAATAGGTTTTTGGGATCCCAGAGGAGTACTCTTTGCTAGTAGTCTATTTCATAAAGATATGATTAGCTCAATTGCTCAATATCCCGGAGCTTATTCTGATTTAATACAAAGTTATAATCGAATTTCAAAATTCAAAGTCAAATATGCATTAACTGGTCATAGAGACTTTATTACAGATTTAAAATCTATCATTTCATTTAACTTACTACACTTTTCTAAATACGAAAAAACTGCTATTGAACAGCTGAAATCAGGAATTACATCTCGAGACTCTATCATGCAAGAAATTCACTCATTAGCCCAATTTGAATGGGAATGTCTGGCAAGAAATGTTGCAGACGTTATTTTAGCTAAACTTTGTGAAGAAGACAAAGTAAGCAAGAGAGGGGAAGATTACTTCTGGTTAAAGAATGCAAATGATGAAGCTTGAGAATTCACCAAAACTTTATTTATACATAATTTTGCTCTTGCTTGATGAGTATCAAGATTCAGAAGAAACTTTGTGTTCCATCAAAATGTCAACATGAATGTGTAGAAGTTTGTCCTCAGAACAAAAAGGGTAAGGAAGCAATTAAGATTGGTAAAACTATTGCTGAGGTGAACCACACTAATTGTATAAGTTGTTTACAATGTGTTTATGTCTGTCCTTTTGAAGCTATCACTGCAACATCAAAGAAAAACAAGGTGATTCCCACAGAAGTTCTAAAGTCTAAAAAACCAAGTAAAGCAAGTAAGCAAGAGAAGAAACCTTTCGAACTTAACGAAGAGGTTTATGAGCAGTTCAATGAGAAGTATACTATTTTCAGTAGAAGAATGTGGGACGAAGAGTATGAAGGTTATAAGAAACCAATTTATGCGAAAGCTCATGAAAGAGCTGCTATGGGATTGGATGGTTATTCTGAAATCGAACGTGCAGCTGTAGATGCATCTTGGTCAATTGAGAACATGGTAAGTATGCGCGAATTCCAAATGGAAAGACGTAAGACTCTTTCTGAAGAAGAACTTAAGAAAATGGAAGCTGAGAAGGCAAAACGCAATGTAAAACAAGTGAATTATGATGTTCAAGAACCTTACGTATATGATGTCAAAGATCCCAAAGAAATGACCATCTGGTTGAAGAAAGTTGCTAAATTGTATGGGGCTAATCTTATTGGTGTTACTAAATTTGATCCTAAATGGATTTATTCGCATGATCGGATGGATAGAGAATATATCATTCCAGATTCAATTCAATATGCAATAGTAATTGCAGTTGAGATGGATTTAGATGCTATTAATACAACACCAAAAATGCCAGGAGGAATTGCTACAGGTTTAGGTTATTCTAAAATAGCTTTTGTTAGAACATTAGTATCCAGTTTCATCAAAAATCTAGGATATGAAGCAATACCTGCAGGAAATTCTCTAGGAATCTCGGTCCCCCTAGCAGTTGAAGCTGGATTGGGAGGATGGGGAAGACATGGATTGTTGATCACTAGAGATTATGGTCCTAGGGTAAGGGTAGCAAAAATTCTGACTGATATTCCTCTTGCTCTTGATAAACCTGATTATAAATTTGCTAAATCAGTAGAAAAATTCTGCAGAACATGCATGACCTGTGCAGAGAAGTGTCCAAGTGCCTCTATTCCCTTTGATAAATATCCTTCTTATAAAACAACAGGTATTAGTAATAATCCAGGTGCTAAAAAATGGTATGTCAATGTTGAAACATGCTATCTGTTCTGGTTAGAAAATGCTGGTGATTGTTCTGTTTGCATTTCAGATTGTGAATATAATCACAAACCATCTTGGTGGCATAAGATGGCTAATTGGATAGTTATGTACCTTCCAATCTTCAATCCACTCTGGCCATATGTTGGGAGGATGTTAGGATTTGGTGGTAACAAGTCAGCTAAAAAATTCTGGAAGAAAATAAAGGTTTAATCTTTTTCTCCTTTTTCTTTGTTTTTCTTATATTTTCTCCATCAATGCAGATTCAATAGTCATTCCTGGACCAAAAGATGTTGTAAAAGTTAGACCTTTTTTCTCATTGTCTTTCAAAATATGTTCTAATACAAACATGATAGTCGCTGAACTCATATTACCATACTCATGCATGACATGATATGAAGCATCAAGATCTTCAGGAGTTAAGTCTAAAGCTTCTTGGGATTTAGTAAGAATAGTTTTTCCACCAGGATGAATTGCCCAAATTTTTATATCATCTTTAGTTTTATTAGCTTTATCTAGAATCTCTTCAAGAATACTGGCAATGTTTGCTTTAACAACTCTTGGTACATTTAAGGTAAGTTTCATTCCAAATCCAGTATCACCTATATTCCACGCCATATCTTCTTCAGTACCTGGAACAATTTCAGTAGCAAAATCATGTAAGACAAATTTACTTCCCTCACAGTCATTTTCAACACTGGAAACAAGAGCAGCAGAAATACCATCAGCAAAGATGGCATTAGCAATAACTTGGTCTGTATTCCATGGTTGTTGTAGATGTACTGAACATAATTCAACATTGACTATCAAAACTCGTGCTTCAGGATTTGAATGGCATAAATCCTTTGCTAGCTTCAAGGCATTGATAGCAGCTTGACATCCCATAAATCCAAGGATATATCTGTCCATTCTGGGGTTTAAATCGAAGTCTTTAACGATAAAATAATCAAGTCCTGGAGCATCAAAACCTGTACATGTAACTGTTATAACATGAGAGATTTTACTCTTGTCAAACTTAGGGTTTGCTTTGAATAGTTTCTCGACAGCTTGTTTTCCTAGCCTAAGTGCTTCCTTTGCATAAAGATCGTTTCTTTGTTTAGTTGTAGGTTCAGGTCTAAGTGTCTTGTTCTTGGGATAAAAAGTGAATTCGCTGGGGTCTTTTCCATAATCATCAATAACAGAATGTCGCTTTCTGATTTCAGTCCCTTTGTATACTTTATTCAGAAATACTTTTTTATAAGCTGTATCTGCGACTATTTTTTTCATATACTTAAGAGCGAATTTTTGAGTATAGTATTTCTCAGGAACAGTTGTTGCAATTGAATGCAAATAAACACTTTTTTCTGTCAAAATTTATCATCCTGTATATTTTACTTTCTAGATTATATGAACATCTTCTAGATTAGATTAATCTTTTTTGACCACCTTTTATATTTTTCTTAATGGATTTAAAAAAATTAATATTCCGGAAAATGATAAACAAATTGCTAAGACTAGATTTTTATTAAATGCTGTCTTTGTTTTTTCTTTTCCAATATTTTCTTAGCACGATTAAGCCAACAATTATTGCAACAATAACTGATATTCCAATAACACTATAAAGAACATTTAGGATGAATTTCATGATCCTATCGATGTCTTCAAATATATCTGGTATTTCTGGAATTGGTGGAATCGGTCCTAATTCAGAGAAACAAGAGTTTAAAGGATATTCATCTTTAGCTTCTCCGGAACCAGCTATTAGGTACTCATTTGAATCACCAAGATCATCCCAGTAGTTGCCAATTTTCGAATCTTCGTGAAACCAATCATTGTCATCTCTTGAGTCGTATGCTTGAGAACTACTCTCTAAATTATTTTGAGTGAAACAGTTATAGTAGATTGTATTTTTTAATGCTGCCTCAAATAAAAATCCATAATCTATGTTATTTTTAATTGTGTTATAGAGAATTATTGACCTATACAAATAACAATAAACACCATTAATATTATTGGAATCAAACGTATTATTATATACCACTAAAGCTCGTCCATCTAGATAAGCTCCATATTCATTGTTTCTCAAAGTATTACTCAGGATTAAGCTTTTATCACTAAGTATAGTTATACCATATTCATTATCATAACATAAATTTCCTTCAATTGTATTATTCACCCCAAACATTGAAATTCCAGCTGAATTATCATAACATATATTGGATTTAACTGTGCAATCATTGGATGTATCCCAGTATGAATAACCGTAACGTCCGTATAGTTCTATACCATATAGAGTATTATTATGACAAATATTATCCTCTACCAATGTTTCATCAGAAGTTAAAACAAGAATACCTGATTCAGTGTTATTATAACAATGATTATTTTGGATTTCTGAATTCGGTGATTCACTAATTAGAATTCCGAATATATCATTACTGTAACAAGTATTTTCAATTATTGTTGTTCCAGGAGCACCCTGGATTTCCATACCGTATCCGTATATTTCCCCATAACTTCCTGTTGCTTCATAATTATTGCAACAAGTATTATTGAAAATTAACCCTATTCCATGAGCTATATAATACAGATGAATTGCACTTCTACCACTATCCAGATAACAATTTTGGATTACAAAATATTTTGAGACGTTATTGATAAATATACAATGGTCTTCTGATGTTGTAATGTTTAGATTTTCAATTCGATAAGGGTCTACTTCTGTTCCTGAACCATTAAAACCATATGAAATAAAATCATTATCTTCATCAATTTCTAATATACTTGATATTGTATACGAATAGATTTTGTTATCTTCAGACGATTCACCACGCTCATACAGTATTTGAGATGCTTGAATAGATATTGTAAGGAATTGAACTAAAAGAACTAAAACTAATACTAATGAGACTTTTTTTCTAGTTTTTTTCATTAAAAAACCTCTTTCTTCAAATCATTAGCTTTTCCATTTTTTTTATTTAAAGTTCATTGTCGAAGAAACTTTTGCCTAAAAGCGAAATTATAGTTGTTACAGAATGGTTCTAGAGGTTTTAATACGTTAAATTAACACTATCATTTGATTAATAAAAAAACCTTATATAGTTTCAAGAAGACACTTAACAGTTTAGAAAAAGGAAATTTTAGGTGAAGTGATATGAATAGAAGAACAGAACAAAATGAAAAATCCTTCAAAAGTTTTCTCTATCCTTTCTTGGGGATAATAATTGGTCTAGCGATTTCTAGTACGTACTTTGTTGCTATGGTTTGGTTTTTCAGCTATGCAACTAGCTATGAAGCAGGGGTTTGGGTTTGGTTTTTCACAATTCTTGGACTAATTATCTTTCTCATTTCTGGTTTAGTTTCAGGATTATTTGTTAGACAGAAAGGAGATGTTGTTATGATAATCGCACCAAACGCAATAGTCACATTTGGAGGAGGATTAGCTTTAATGATCTACTATTCTATCATTTGGGGTTGGTATTCTACTTGGTATATTGTTTGGAGTTGGATTGTGATTATCCTTTGGTTCTTGTATACCTTTCTTCTTCCGGCAAGTATAATTGCAGGAGGAGCGATAACAGGAGGATTCAAAGTTAAACCTTTTAAGAGAGAAATAGAGTATGGTTCATCTACTACAACCCATTCTTTCTTAAAACAACAAAGGTTTTTCTTCTGTAGTAAATGTGGAACAAAACAATTGGTTCAAAATAAATTCTGCACATTTTGTGGATTTCAAATCCTTGTGGATTCACATAATGAATAATAACAAGCATTTTTTTTTGTCATAAAATTACTTCAAAAACAAATTTACACTTTAGCATATAGAAATATTATTTAGAAAATGACATTGAATTTAGAGATATACAAAGGGATAATGAAGAGTGTCTATCTAACTTTTTAAGAAACATATTAAAAAAAAGTGCTATCAAGCTTAACCAAAGAAATCTGCTAGTTTTTGCTGTCCCTTAAACACAGTGTTTGCTGGTTCAACTATCGAAATATCCCTTTCTTGTAACATTTCTTTGAATTTTCTAGCAGCTGGTGGTGCATACCCTGAAAAATGATTGTTGATAAACACATATCCTGTTGATTTGTTAGAATTGTTTTGGTAAGCTTGTAGAAGATTATCAGCTGTTTCTTCCATGTAATTTGTTCTGTCTTTAAGTTCCTTACCTAACCCAATTTGTTGTTGGTGAGAACCTATCAGCCTTAGATAGAAATGCTCTTTTTTTACTTCTTCAAAGAGATTAAATTTAATGTAAGGAAGATAAGAACTAACGATTCCAAGTTTCTTCTCATTGAGTAAGTCATATGTTTCTTCATTGAACCAAGTTGAATGTCTAAACTCCATTATTAATTCATAGTTATTATGAGGGAAAAAATCGATGAAATCAACAATTTGTTCTAGATTTGTTTCATTCTTTTCAAAACTAGGTTTAAGTTGCATAACTAGAGGTCCTAAATTCTTCTTCAAAGGATGCAAAATTTTTAAGAAATCATTTAGAGGTTTCTCAACACCTGAAAGAAGATCAGCTTGACATATTGATTTGGGTATTTTTGCGGTTAGAACAAAATCATCAGGAAGTGATTTAGCCCACCTAATAGTAGTTTCTAATTTTGGAAATGCATAGAACGTAGAATTAATCTCACAAGTAGTGAATTGTGTAGAATAGAATTCAAGTAAATCAAATCTGTCAATTTTAGGTGGGTAAAAAGAACCATGCTGTGCTTTCCAATCTTCATAGTTAAAACCCGTACAACCAACATACATTTTGATTTCTCGCATAGTACTCATCCGTTTAGAACTTTTTAAGTATAAAAAATTGCCAAAAGAACTTCTAAAATGTTTCTAACAATTGCGGATAGAACTATTAGAATCTATTTAAAAAGAAAAATCATTGTGTAACTGCCGATAGGCACCCCTTGCCCTAGAGGATGGATGAGTGGTCGAACGCTCCGTTTGATAAGCCACTCAAATTTCCTCTTTCATATCGGCATTTTCCACCACCTTTTGATGTCATTCAGTTCAATTTATAAACATTCAAATTTTTATGCTCTCATAGGAGAGTTCTGTAAATGGATGCTATCGAGAAAATAGGAAAATATATGCTTGCTGACGGTTTTAACATGATTGTTGATTTAGAAAAAAGTCAAGGATGTAGACTTGTTGATAAGAAATCTGGTAAATCATTCTTAGATTTCTTTTCGTTCTTTGCTTCATCTCCAGTTGGGTTTAATCATCCAGATATGCTTGAGAAAGAATTTCTGAATCAACTTGCATCTGTAGCTGTAAATAAACCAAGCAGTTCAGATTTTTATACAGACGAGATGGGTGATTTTGTTGAAACTTTTGGTCGAGTTGGAATACCTGATTTTCTCCCTAACTTGTTCTTAATTAGTGGAGGAGCTCTTGCTGTTGAAAATGCACTTAAAGCATCTTTTGATTGGAAGGTTAGGAATAATTTCAAGAAAGGTTTTGAAGATGAAGTTGGGAGTAAGGTAATTCATTTTGAGCAAGCTTTTCATGGACGTTCAGGTTATACTCTTAGTTTAACTAATACCTTCGATTCTAGAAAGATAAAATATTTTCCAAAATTCAAATGGCCTCGAGTCTCCAGCCCTAAAGTTACTTTCCCTATTGAAGATAATTTTGAACAAATTGTAATGGCTGAGGAAAAAAGTTGTCAAGAAATACATGATGCGATAGACATGTATGGTGATGATATTGCTTGCTTGATAGTCGAACCCATACAATCCGAAGGTGGAGATAATCATCTTCGTCCCCAATTCTTCCAAAAATTACGTGAAATGGCTGATAAGCATGACTTTCTTTTAATTTACGATGAAATTCAAACAGGAGTAGGATTGACTGGTAAATTTTGGGCATTTGAGCACTTTGAAAAAGCTAATCCTGACATAATCAGTTTTGGTAAAAAGTTGCAAGTCAGTGGAATACTAGCTTCAAACAGAGTAAAAGAAATAGAAAATAATGTCTTCGAGGAGAGTAGTAGAATTAATAGTACTTTTGGTGGAAATCTTGTAGATATGTTTCGAGCAAATAAGTATCTTGAAATTATAGAGAAAGAAAAGCTCGTTGATAATGCAGCAAAAAGGGGTGAGTATATGCTTAAACAAACCTACGAGCTACAAGAAGAATTTCCTGATAAGGTGTCAAATGCTCGTGGTTTAGGTTTGATGATTGCTTTTGATTTACCTTCTTCAGAAATGCGAGATAAAATACTAACTCAAGCTTATGACAAAGAATTCCTGCTTCTTGGTTGTGGTGAAAAGACTATTCGATTTCGACCTTATCTGAATGTAAATAAAGAAGAAATCGATGAAGGAATGAATCTTCTCAGAGAAATTATCAAAAATCTCTAACTTACCCCTTCTTTTCATTCTTTTTAAATGATTCAAAGCTTCATGCTAAGATATATATATTCATTTTATTGTTGCTAACACAAGGTGAAAATATGCCTTTAGTTGAATGTGTTCCTAACTTTTCAGAAGGTAGAAGGCAAGAGGTTATTGATCAAATTCTTGAATCTATTAAGAAAGCAGGTAAGATTACTCTCTTAGATAGTAGAATGGACCCTGATCATAACCGAGCCGTAATTACATTTATTGGCGAACCCAACGAATGCTATAAAGCTGCTTTTGCAGGATGTATAAAAGCTACTGAATTAATAGATATGAATGAACATGAAGGAGAGCACAATCGTTTTGGTTCTACAGATGTTATTCCATTCATACCTGTTTCTGACTATACTCTAGAAGAGTGTGCAAAACTTGCACAGAAACTTGGTGCAAAAATAGCAAAAGATTTGAAAATCCCAGTTTATTTGTATGGTGATGCTACAGAAAATCCCAATAGAGCAGTTCTTCAGAATTACAGAACAAAATCTTTCCAGTATGAACAATTGAAGGAAGAGATAGCTACAAACGATGATTATATACCAGATTTTGGTAAAAGACAAACCCATGAAACAGCTGGTGCAATAAATATCGGAGCGAGAAACTTCTTAATTGCGTACAACATTTATCTTGATACTAACGACATGGATATTGCCAAAGCAATTGCTCGAAACATAAGACACTCAGGTGGTGGTTTGAGATATATTCAAGCAGGTGCTATGAATATTGAGGAACGAGGAGTAGTTCAGGTATCGATGAATGTGACTAATTATACAGGTACTCCTTTACACAGAGTTTTTGATATGGTTAAAAGAGAAGCTGAGCGATACGGAGTTGCAGTAACTGAGTCAGAAATCTATGGTATGCTACCTTTAGATGCACTCCTTGATGCTGCTGAAAGCTCTTTACAATTGAACAATTTTGACAGAAATCAGATTATAGAAAAAAGAATTTTTACAGAAGATGAACAAGATGAGTAAAATGCTTATTGAGAAAGTAATAACAGAATTTTTAGATGAACTAGCTAGTGATGCTCCTGCACCAGGTGGTGGATCTGCAGCTTGTATAGCTGGAGCTATGGGAGCTGCCCTTGGTAGTATGGTTGCTCGATTAACTATTGGTAAACAAGGCTATGAAGATGTAGAAGAATTCTTTAAAGCAAAACTAGAAAAAACAGAAGCACTTCGAATCAAATTAACCGAACTTACTGATAAAGATGCTAATGCCTTTAGTGGTGTAATCAAGGCGTTTGGAATGCCAAAAGACACTGAAGAAGAAAAAGCTGCTCGTTCAGCAAAAATCTTAGCTGAATACAAAGTTGCTGCTGAAGTTCCCCTTGAAACAGTTAAAGACTGTAGAAAAGTGATTGAACTACATCTTGAGATGGGAACCAAAGGTAACAAACAAGCTCTTTCTGATATCGGTGTTGGTGCTCTTTGTGCTTTAACTGGTCTAAAAAGTGCTATGCATAATGTAGAAATCAATCTCGGTTGGATCAAGAATAAAGATGCAGAATATGCCGAGAAGATGCATGCGGAACTTGAAGGCTTAATTGAGGGTGTAGAAGAGAAAGTCAAAAAACTTGATGAGGAAATCAAAGCCACATTCTAGTTTTTCTTCTTTTAATTTAACAACACTTTTTTATTATTTTATTGTTTATTATTTTTAATGACTGGTCAAATATCTGATTCATTTCTCTATAAAGGTGAAGTATATTCTGTTTCTGGAATTTCTAAGGGAGAGCTTTTTTCGCCATTAGATTATGGATTAGTTCCACGCTCACCACATACTGCATGTTGGAGGGGTTATGTTCTTTACTTTACAATTACAAATGACTATCTAACTCTTGTAGATATGGAAGTTAATGATGAGCAAGAAATAGAAATAAACGCTGTAAAACCTGTTGTAAGAAAGGAGAGTCTAAGACTTCATTATCAGGATCTTAATCTCAAACTCGACTTTTCAGGTAAAATTATTATCGCTAAGGACTTTATTGATAGTATGTATATCCATATGGGTTTTCAGAGAACATCTGCTTATGAAACTGTTTTTGAATTAAAATTTGAGAATGGAAAATTTATCTCTGAGAAAGATCTTTCTCCTAAAATGAAGAAGAAAAGAGAGAAGAATCCAGATGAAGGTGCAAGACCTAAATCAATGGAAGAAAAGGATATGCATGGATGGATAGAAAGTACATTTTCTTTAGAATATGATCCAGATGAAGAAAACAATGATTAGGAGTTCAAATTTTCTTTCTGCTGAAAAGTCACTTTCGAAGAATTGAAATAGCAATCGTTTTTTGTATGATTATGGAACTGCTGAGTAAATTGGAGAATGTTTTAGAGCCTCTAGAAAATCCAGTTTCACATAAACCTCATCTTAAACTTGCAGCAGTTCTAATTCCGATTTTTCAAAGCAATAATAAAATCTTATTTACAAAAAGAACAGAAAATCTGAAGCATCACCAAGGACAAATCGCTTTCCCTGGAGGAAGACATGATGAATCAGATATTAGTCTCTCTGAAACAGTTCTAAGGGAAACAGAAGAAGAAATAGGTATAAGTAGTGAATTTATTGAATTAAAAGGACGACTTAAACCTATAATTTCAACAAGCCATCATTATGTGTACCCTTTTGTTGGATTTATCAAGGGAAACCCTACTATTAAGATCAATCCTCTTGAAGTTCAAGAATATTTTCAAGCTGATTTATCACATTTACTAGAGCCCAGTACATTAGAAACTGGCTTTTACAAGGGCGGAGTTCGTAAATATTATCGAGTGGGAAAATACAAAATATGGGGGTTAACTCAACAGATTTTATCCAACTTCCTAAATTTGTTGAAAGAAGAATAATCTACTTCTTTGCTTTTTGATCTTCTTGTTTCTCTGTTTCACCCGCAAGTTCATCCACGATTTCTTGAGCTATTCGATCAACTGTTTCTTCATCAAATAATTCGTCCTCATCGGAATCTTCTGAATCACTTTCAGGATAGACTAGAACAGGGATTCTTTTATCTCTAAGGAAATATTGATAAGCTTCAGGATCACCATTTGCATCCATCATATTCCCCACAAGTTCATTATATGCTTCCTCTAAATTTATTATCGAGTCTTGAAATTCTTGCCAAGCAAAATACTCACTCTTATTTGCATAGAAGTGTTCAACCATTTCAGCTGGAGAGAAAAACTGCTTTTCCATTTGTTCTCTTAGTTTACCTAATCTTGCAATATTTGCACGATACTTCTCTAGAACGTTAGAAGATTTTTCAATAAACTGCTTAAAAGAAAGTTCTTCCATAAATATCATTGCGTAACAAGACATATAACTCATTCGTAAGTAAGACCAAAGAAAACAACCGATGAGTAACTTTCTTAAATGGATGTTTTCTCTATGACTTATGTTTGATAGACTTGAACTATCTCCTGAGCTATCAAGATATTTAGTTTCTATAAGTCCAATGCTTGGAATTAGTGGGAATTTAGAAGCACATAATCTCCATGTTATAACAAATTATTTTGCACTGAAAGAAGCTAAGCTTATAGTGGATATTTGTTCAGTTTCAGCTCCAAATGAAATAAGCTTCAACCTCTTAAGGAGAGGAGAGGATTCTATACTTATAGCTGCTTACTCCAAAGAGCAATTAGATAAGAACAATTTACAAAAAGGAGTGAAGATTAATGCTCCTATTTATGTTAATTCGGTCATCTCATTTGAAGCGATATTAGAGCGTACAATAGACTTTAACGAAGGATCTTCTCTCGCAATCTACAAGATAGTCCATGTAAGTGGTGTAGCAGGTTTGGATCCTGACTTCAATGATGATGTGACGATTGCTAAGACTATAGAAGTTATGACACTATCAGCAGTTGATACTTATGTTATAGAAAAAAATTGGTTAGGTA
Source organism: Candidatus Heimdallarchaeota archaeon (assembly GCA_030603365.1). Taxonomy (GTDB): domain Archaea; phylum Asgardarchaeota; class Heimdallarchaeia; order Heimdallarchaeales; family Heimdallarchaeaceae; genus UBA460. The sequence continues at coordinate 85,373 of JAUVXV010000011.1, read as the reverse complement.
AAAAGGGATAACTATGGTATTTTCAAAGAAGAAAAAATATGTGAAATATGAGCTTAATTATAATCAGAAGCGAAAGGTCATTCAATTAGCAAAAAAGCTAGACAGTCATCCAGATACAATTGTCAATAAAATTGAGCAATTCTTAGATGAATCTACAGAAATGATTACACTAGAATCATGGCATTCAATATTGGCAATGCTTAATTTTAAATTACTGGAAGATAGAATTCGACAGAAATCTGATGATCTGATTGAAACAAAAAAGAAAATAAAGATCCAAACTGAAATGCTTCTAGAGTATGAAGATGATTACCTGGCTATTGTAGAACTAGGAAAAGCTCTTGAGTCTTTAAATAAACTGTAGGTGCTTATATGAGCGAAAAAACAAAGTATAATGTGTGGATTCCTGATCAAATTGCTGAAAGTTTTCTAGATTTAGATGATTTTGTAACCCAGTTAATTAGTTTCTATCCTTATCTATCATTGATAGATTTTGTAGGTATAAAGAAGATAAAGAATTTTGATCAATCTGTAGACGAAACAACTGAAGAATATAATCAGATATGCCAACAATTTGGAAAAGTCATGCAAGAATATGGTGTAGTCAACTTCAGAGGAAATGAATTATTCACTAGAAATACAGTTACTGGATTGAAATTAGGGTTGTTGATGGGAAAACTAGAAAGAGCTAAATCAATGTGGGGGGATAAACTGAACCTAGATTATCAAGCAGCAAGAAAACTCATCCAACATTTTTCTGATCGTTATCTAATAAAGAAAGAAGAGGATTAATTTTTCTCTTTTTTTTCTACTAATTCTATTTATTTTTGTTTACTTTTTGGAGTTCTGGAAACAAATCTCTAAAGTATCAGTGTTCGTAACACAATTACTAAAACTAATAGTATAACTACTGAATACAAATCATCTCCAAAAGCAACTGTACTCTCATTAAAAGCAGAGAAATCTGTTGCTGCTACTAAAACATAGTTCTATAACTTAGAGTTATTTATCTTTTTATACGCTAGATTAAAGTTACGTAAGCTTTATTTATTCTTTACCAACTAATCTTTTATATGGAAACCTTATTTGATATTTTCATCTCCAAAATTAAAGAAATGAAAGCTGGAGACTTTTCAATACTCAAAGTTCCTTCAATTGTTGAAACAACTGCTTGTTTTTTTATTCTGGATGAATCTTTCCATCAGGATTCAAAAACTCTGATAGTTGTAGATGAGGAAGGCAAATATTATGGACTAATATCTCCAAAAGACCTTGTAGTACTATTTTCGACATTTCATACAGATATATCTAATGTTCTTTCAAAAGCAAAGGCTTTTTCCAGTACTACAGCTAGAGATTTAGCTAATCAAAACTTGCCTATTATCGTAGATGACGACAAAATCTCCCGTGTTACTGAATGTATGACAAAATATGAATCTACTGTCTTGCCAAGAGCTAAGACAAAAGATGACCCTGTTGAAGGTCTAATCTCAATAAATGATATAATTCTTTCTGTACGAAACATATGGAAGGAAACTAGTATTGATTCTAAAATGCTCATCTTAGAACTCGAGCGTGGAGAAGATGAGTGATCAAGTTCTGCGCATACTGTTGTTTATTGGAATCGGACTTCTTAGTGCACGAATTTTAGGAGAAATATTCGAAAGGTTAAAACTTTCATCCATTCTAGGTGAACTACTTGCTGGAGTTCTCATTGGTGGGCCTATATTCCTATTATTTGGCGATAAGGGAAGTGAAGTATTAAGCACATTTATGGACGGTGAGATTTTAGAGCAATTTTCACAAATTGGCATTCTTCTTTTATTGTTTATTGTTGGTTTGGAGATAAACATCGGAGATTTAAGGAAAATTGGAAAAAATAGTTTATTCATTTCACTTATTGAGGTTTCCATTGCATTGATTGGAGGAATATTAACCGGTTATTTCCTAATTAAGAAAGATATTCTTTTTGCAATTTTCTTCGGTACTCTTTTCACAGCTACTAGTATAGGTGTAACAGTTAGAACTTTAAATTCCTTAGGTAAATTAGGGTCAAAAGAGGGGCAGACTACGCTTTCTGTTGCTGTATTTGATGATTTTATTGCCTTAATCCTTGTATTAGTTCTTTCTGGTGCTCTTTTTGCACCGGAAGAAGGGAACTGGATTATTACTCTATTAAAAGATCTGGGATATTTAGCATTGTTTATAATTGTTATTATGTTCATCTTACCGAGAATTCTAAAATTTCTTGAAAACAATTACAATATTTTCTCTTCTGCAAAAACGCCTTATTTTGCCTTAGGAATAGTTTTTGGTTTATTAGTTTTGATTGATTATTTTGCAGAAGCCCTTCATTTCTCTGGAGTTGTTATGGCGTTTCTTTTGGGCTTATCTCTGCAGCAAAATAAGTTAATTATAGGAGAAATCAAAGAACCCATAATCAAATTCGGAGAAGGGATATTCATTCCGTTGTTCTTCTTTTCAGTAGGAAGCAATTTTGATTTTAGTTCTGGAGGAATCTCTTTTATTATGGTACTAATTATTCTTCTAGCAATACTTTCTAAAGGTATTGGGACTTTTGCAGGTTCAAGAATCATGGGTTTCGGCAATAAATCTGCATTAAAAATTGCTGTAGGAACGTCTCCAAGAGCTGAAATTGTACTTGTAATAGCAGGAATTGGTGTTCAACGTGGTATATTTGATTCAAACATTTACACTATGGCAATCATGCTTGTTTTTGTGACAGTCATTATGGCACCGCTACTTCTTAAGCTAGTTTTTCACGATAAGAAGAGTGTAGAGCCTGAATTAGCTTTGCTAGTAGAAGAAAAAATTCTAGCTGAAACAAGTGTAAAACCTGAAGACTTGAAGAAGGACTAAAAAAAATCAATAGTAGCTTTTTAGTCCTTTTCTATTTAGCAAACTAGTAATTCCACATGTATTGAGTTATATTAAACTTACTTGTTTTTGAAAAATTTTTGATATGACTTTCTTTTTAGATCCCTTTTATTTTTGCCCATGAAATTAATTAAAAAGTTGTTAATTTTCGAGAAATTTCTTGTTTTGATAATTTCTTTTTCAATAGCCAAGTTAACTAATTTTCTTCCTTTTTCTGTTCTTGCAATAATTATGTTTGAAGATATGTGAGATGCCCCTATTGAAACATCACTAAAATAACCTGTATAATCAGGACAAATTGTACTACAATTAGATTTAGTTTTGCATCTTAGAATTCTACTAGATGAGATACTTACTTCCTTACCATCCTTTGTAATAAAGATATATCTTTCAATGTCTTGAGGATTAATTCGCCATATCCTTTTTTCTCTTCTTCGAATCACTTTCAATTCTGATAAACTTTCTGTAACTCCTTTGGCTTTCAGAAAGAATTCTACATCATCTCTATAGGGAATCCCACTCCCACAAAACAATGTTAATACTAGATGAATCTTTTTAACAAGTTTCTCATATTGAGTATCGAGAAACATTTTCTTAATCACATATGCTTGACATGGTAATGTTGTGATTGCTATTCTATCTATATCTTGGTTATTCGCAATTTCATCAAGTCTATCTAGAGAAAGAGTAGGTAAATATTTGCTTCCTCCTGATTGAAGTAATTCTTCTGGATTTGAAATTAACTTTCCTCTAGGATTTTGTTTTTTCTCAGTAAATTCTGGAATAAGAACTGCATCAACTACATTTTCTGATAAAGCAGTATGCAATAGGCTAGTTGTAACTCCCCCCACCATAGTTACATTTCTCGTTTTTCTAGAACTAGAGAAACCATTCCAGATTTCTTTGAAACGACCTAAAGGAACTTCGGCAATTTTTGAATGAATATCCTTAATTTGGTCATTTTTCTCAATACTAATCATTTGTTTGGAATACCTTACTTCTTGATTTTGAGAGCATAGTTCCAAGCAACTTCCACATTGGATGCAGTTTTCTTTAACTAATATTTGAGGATCTAAATATTCAATCGCATCCACAGGACAGCTGTGTATGCATGCTCCACAAAAATTGCAAAATCCTGAATCAAATATATCTTGAATTGTATTCTTACTATTTTCAAAAAACTGTATTGTTTGTTCAATATTCTTCAAAGACACAAGCAATCCTCACTTGATCTGTTCTATTCATGAACATATCAAAAGACAATAAATAACCTTTCCCTTCTCGAAAATAAGTATAAATTTAAAAAAGACTAATAAAAAACAAATGTATGAGTTCCGAATTTGAGCAATACGCGACTTCTCAATATGTTCAGGTAGGTGATACTGAGACAGATTTACTTAAGGTTCATTTCTATGAACCAGAAGGTAAAATAAAAGATACTCTTGTTCTCTTACCTGGTTTTGGTAGTTTACCAAGTGCATGGGATAAAGTACTTCTAGAGATGATGAAGAATTATAGAATTTATGTTATTGAAACTAGAGAAAAGCATACTGCTCAGTTAGGTAAAAAGCCTGATTTTTCACCTGAAAGATTTGCTCGTGATATAGCTGAAGTTATCGACTTCCTACAGTTGAAAGATTATCTGATGATTGCTTCAAGTTATGGAGCAGGTTTTACTTTGCTAGCCATGAGTATGGGTCTCATGTCACCCAAATCAATTTATATGATTGGACCTGTTCTTAGACTTGAAGTTCCAGGTTATACCTGGCCATTTGTTTATATTAATACCCGTCCTGTTTGGCACTTACTCGTCAAACCAATAGCTAAATTCATTATTCGTTATATCTACCTAGATAGAAGCCAAAAGGAACAAGCAAAAAAATACTGGGGATATTTTGATAGTTATAATATCCGTCGTGTCAGGAAAACCATGCTTATCCAAAGAAAATTCAAAATAACTGATGAACAACTAAGTAAAGTGAAAGGAAATTGCATCTTTGTAGCAGCTGAAAAAGACAAAGCTCATGCTGCTGAAATAACCAGTGGAATTCATGAGGCTGTTGAAGGTTCAAAATACTACGATCTCGGGACAAATATCGCAGCACATAGCCTTCCTCTAGTTGAGTTAATCGAGAAATTAGAGAATGAATAAAGCCACTTTCAAAATATTTTTTAAACGGAAATATCTGCAGTGGTTATTCTATGTTCAATCTTGATGAAAATAAGCAAGCCTATTCGATCATATTCTACAGAACCTTGATTGGTTTGAGCAATAGGTTGACTCAGTATGTTATCCCTTTATTCATCATTTTTCTCAATTGGAATGACTTCTATTATGGATTGATTTTTGCAGTAGCTGGATATTTAGCTTCAGGTCTTATCATTGGTCTTGGATACATAACAGATGTTAGAAAAAGAAAGTATACTATGATTGTAGGTTTGGGAGCAGCTGGAATTTCCATGTTCTTATTTTACGCAACTAGTTTTACTGATTTGAAAGGGTGGATGATCGCTGCTTATTCATTATTTGGTGTGTCTAGATCACTAACTCAGATTTCTCTAACTACTCTACTGGCAGATATAACTCCATCAAAGGAAGAGAAAACCCGGTTCTTTAGCTTTATGCATTTTTTCTGGAATATGGCAGGAGTTATTGCACCATTATTGGGAGGGGTATATCTTTCTATTTATGCTAATTATAGGACTCATCAAGGGGTCTTTACTCCATTTCAAGGAGGGGAATTTAGTTATTTTCATCTTATCGCAGATAAAGGTCCCTACATGAACATGATCCTATTTATTGCTATTTTTCTGATTGTAACTATGTTTCTTTCTTTTAGATTTCCTGTTCCTGAAGCTTCAAAGGAAGAAGCAAAAAAGATTTCTAAAGGAGAAGATTGGAAGAAATATGAGGAGAAAAGTAAAAAACCAATTGGTTTCCAGCTATTAGCTTTCTTTTTCTGTGAATCTATAATTGGTTTTACGTCTGGGATTGCAGTTCCTTTCATTCGGAAATACATTATTGACGACCTGTCTGCTTCTGACATGCAATGGGCTATAATATTAGCTGCTTCAAATGCGGGTATAGCTCTTGGTAGTTTAGCTATTGTTCCCCTTAGTAAAAAGATAGGTAATGAAAAGATTCTTGCAATATTGCATTTTGCTGTACCAGCATTAGCACTTGGACTGGCTTTGAGTCCAGGATTGATCTTGGGTTCTGTCTTCTTCGTTTTTCGCAGCTCATCGGCGAATATGTCTAGACCTGCTTGGAATTCTTTCTTCTACAGTTGGTTACCTCCTAAATATAGAGGGTCTTCAACGGGTTTTGTTTCAGCGGGAAGAAGACTTACTAGAGCTCTAGGCACGACTATAGGAGGAATTATTTATGATTCAGCTGGTAGAATTCTTCCCTGGACTTTTCCAGTTGTTACTCTGGCTTATCCAATAGCAATTATGATTCCTATCATTATGCAACGATTTTTGAAGAAAAATAGAGAAATAGAAAAAGCTGAACCTCCACTTCCAGAAAGTGAAAATTATTAGAAATATCTATTTGTTTAATCTCGTTTCTAAATGAAGGTTTAAATATTCTTTTTTCGTATAAAACTATTAGATTTACTAGTGCATCTATCTATATAAGTATATAACACATAACTTACTAGAGTTCTAAGAGGAAAAATGATGTTTGCTCCTTTCAGTGTTCGTCACCAGAAAACATTCGAACAAGACCCCATAATTACCATAATTAATTCTATTCCTGAGAACGACAAGAAGGCTTTAGATATTTTTACAAAACAATGTATCAATTATGCAGTGAATTACGAAGCTTCAACAGAGATACGAGATTTAGCATTAGATATAGCAATTTGTACACGTGATTTCAAATCAGTTCTAGATTTAACTTCAGCATTTTCTCGTCCTGAATATTTCCTCTATAGAGCTTATGCATTTTCGAGATTAAATCAAACAAACAAAATTGTTAGTTTAAAATTACAATTTCAACAGAAGTATAGTGAATCATTAGATATGCCGTTACATCTCTTTATTACCGCTGGATTAGAATTCCTATTACTGTATGGTGAACAAAATTATCCTATGGCTCTAACAACTGTAGAAGAATTAGAGAGTCACGTTAACTTACATCTTGAACAATTTGAAGGACAACTTTATATTTTTCTAATTTACACACTTGCTGCTCAAGCATTTTTATTAATAAACAATTTTAGCAAAGTTGAGGAATTAGCTAGAAATGTTCTTAAGAGTGCTGTAAAACAAAATGACCCCTATTTTCAATCCGTTGCTCTTAATCTAATTACAAATGTTTTCATAAACAAAGGTGAATTTAAAAAAGCAAAGAAAATGCTAAATGCTGCCATCATTCCAACAGAAGAGACAGGTTTAGCAGCTGATCGTGCAAGCTTGCTCAACAATTCTGCAAAGCTTGAAATAGCAAGGGGAGACTACGAAAGGTCTATTAGACTCTTAAGACAAATTCATCAACTTGTATCAAAGAATCCACGAGCAAAAGCTGTAAGTGCGACTAATATAGCAGAATTGAGTCTTTTACTTGAAAATTATGAAGAAGCCAAAGAAATGCTAGATGTAGCTTTAGAGTTAGAAGAGAAGTATGAATTAAATTTAATCCAACCTTACCTTCTATCAACTTGGATTGCAATAGAGAGGTCAAATTTCAAACTCGCAGAAGCATCCATACTACTTTGTAAACAAAGATTAGATGAAGTAGGAGAATTGAGAGTTAAACCAAGTATTTACTACTATGAAGGAATGCTTTTCAAGAAACGAGATCAAATTGATGAAGCAATTCAAGCATTTGAAATTTCAAATAAAGCTGCTTCCGATATGAACAATATTGAATTTCTTATCAAAGCACAATTTGAGCTTGCTAGTTTACATCTGGATAAGTTCAATAATACTAATGAACTAATTGATTATTCAGCTGTTTTAAGCTATCTAAACAATCTAACTTATCTTTCTGAGGAACAATTCATTCCAAAATTAATGTGTGATATTCAATTACTAAAAGGACTGTTACTTATCCATGGTGGAAAAACAAAAAAGGCAATAGAAGCATTTTCAGAAGCTGACGATTTAGCAAAAAAATTCAATTATCCTAAAGTTCAAAGAGATGCTCAAGCAATAATTAAAGAAATAAGCAAGGATGAAAAAATCGAAAAATTCGCTTCTATACTTGAAGAAAAAGGTTTCCAGCAGACTAGTAAGATGTCTGAAGTTGTGAAGCAATATCAAGGATTTAAGTTTGTAAAAACACCCAAACTTGTAGCATCAAAATTGTACGGAGTAGCTATAGTTGAAGCAGATTCTGCTGTCATGAAATATCGTTTCACAACAAAACACGAATACAAAGACGAAGCATCATTAGTTCCTATGTTAGTTGCGGCTATCAATATTTTCTCCCAAAGTGTTTTGGAAGAGGACTTAGTTTTAACTGAAGTTAGCCAACATGGAAGAGATCTTCTTATTGATAACGTAGGAGAATATCTCATTATTGCAATAACTGAAAAAATCACTTTCAATCTGAAAAAACAATTTGGAAAATATGTTGAATCTCTTCGTAAACTAATGCCTAAAATTGAACCTCTAGGAGTAAGGGCAACACACCAAGAAGTTTTAGACAAAGTTACAAATATATATTTCCTACAGGAAGGAATACTTGAAGAAAGAGCAAAGACAGAAAAACTAGATTTAGAGAGAAGTCTGAAAGAACTTGGTGAAATGTTGGAGAGAGTAGAGAAAGAATTAGAAGAAATGCTAGCATTGGAGGAGTTAGAGGATGAACTTCAAATCATTGAAAAAGTAGATGCAGAATTGAAGAAAATTGACACTCTATTGAAAAGCAAAGATCCTCATCTATTAGCTTATATCGAAACTTATGGTATTCCAATTGCTAAAACTTCATATGAGACTTTTGAACTAACTCAAACAGAAACAGTCGACCTTAATGCAGATGAAGTTCAACTGCATGGCGAGGAAGTTGAAATGGCTGGTTTCGAGCATGAATTACCACTTAGAGTTGAAGACTTAGCAGATATGAGTGTTGCAATTGAAGAAGACCCTGATGATGTTTTAGAACTGGACGGGGAATTGAAGGAAATAGAGCAAGATTTAGAGGATATGGATGAAACTGAAAGCATGACAGAAGAATTAACTCCAATTGATACATCCTCTGATGAAGTGATTTTGCAGTCAGAAGAAGTCATTATTGAAACTGAAGAGATGGCTCTTGGAGAGGAAGGAGAACTAGTATCTGAATCTACAATTGAGGAACTCTCTATACCTATCCCAGCAACAAAACCCTCTGAAGATGAAGAAGAGGAAGAACTGGAGGAAGAAGAAGTTGCAGATGATACAGAAGAAGATTTAGAATCTATTCCAGAACCTGATCAAGTCGAAGTTGATGAAGAAGAAGATACTGTTGAAGAAGAAACTGTTGAAGAAGAAACTGTTGAAGAAAAAGAGGAAGAAGTAGTTGTTAATGATAATGAAATAATCCTATCTAATGATAATGATATTCTTCTTGAAGACGATTCTATCTCCTTGGACAGTGAAGAAGAAACACTTAATCCACAAATTGAAGAGTTCAAACCAAAAGAAGAAGATTTAGAAGATTTCGATTTTGAATAAACAACTTATTTCACGAGTTTTTAAGTCATTTTTTTCATAATAAGTTAAAGAAATTTTATCCTTAGAAGGGAGAATGTATGTGGAAACTAACGATAGTTGAACTTGATAATTACATTGACAACCAAGCAGGAGGGCAGAAGCAAGAAGTTGTTGAGAATTATCAAATTGAATCAACAGAGGATTTAGCAGACTTTCTTCTTAATGTTAAAAAAAATCTAAACAGTAACCCAGAATTTTTCTGTCAAGTTTGTGGGTTTTGGACAAGTTATCAAATTGTATTAGAGGATTCGAAAGGCAAGATATTATGTGTTAGAAACTTATTCGATCTGTTTATGGATAACAATGAAATGGTTTGGGATCCTGATAAAATAACAGTAAAACAGCTTCAAAAAATCCTTGCAGCTGGATTGGTTTGAACAATAGCTAATAAGATAGCTAAATGGGTAAAACATATATACTTATCAAAAAAACACTAGCTAAAATCAATAAAGAGGATAAAAAATGAGTGGAAAATGGATATGTACCCTTTGTGGATATGTGTATGACCCTGAAATCGGTGACCCAGACGCTGGAATTACTCCAGGTACAGCTTGGGAAGATGTGCCTGATGACTGGGTTTGTCCCGAGTGTGGTGCTGAAAAAGCTGATTTTGAACCTTATGAATAGGAACTAAAATTCCTTTATTCTTTCTTATATTTTTTTAATTTAATCTTTAAAATAGTATTCTATCATGGAAAAAAAGTGAGAAGATAAAAGATTATCAATTTCTTTTTCTTCTTCTAATTATTTGAGTTATTGTTAATCCAACTAGACTGAGTAGAGCTATACTAATTATCCAACTATCACCAGTTTTTGTCGTAGTACCATCTGTATCTGTTCCAGTAGGTGTTTCTGTTTCACTAGGTGTAGGTGTTATGTCTCTAGGATTGAAACCTGCTAATTCCATATAGTCTAAAGCTAAGTCTATATCATATGCATAGGGGTCAAGAGATTCATCAAAGGAGACTGCTACGTTTGGACAAGCAGTAACACCAGGAGCGCCAAGTCCTTCAAGGATTTGGTCAACGATGATATCACGAGGAACTGCATGACTAATGGCTTTTCTAACATTCTTAGCAGCTTCAAGTGTTCCAACGGGTGTTAATTCACCTGTACCAAAGACGGGATGTCTCAAGTTCATGGCCATTTCTTGATGAGATGGGTCACTGACTAGAATACCTTCTACACCAGCTGGAGTGAAATCAGCTATTTGTGGGAAGTATTGTCCATCTACAATGTCTATAGTTCCAGAAATCAATTCAGATACAGCAGTATCCTTACCAGAGATGTAGGTTAGATACCATTCATCTAGAAGAGGTGCAGAATAACCACTTAAATCAGAATAGTATGTATTAGGTATTAGTCCGACAGTACTGCTTACAGAATTAAATAAATCTAGAACAAAAGGTCCACAGGACATAACTAACCCATCACCTACATTACCGGTTAATGGTACTTCATTGAAAATGTCGTATCCAAATGAGCCAATCAATGGTTCAACAGTGCTTTTGTCGATAATTGAGAATGAGATTGTTCCTAATGCAAAAGCATTGACGTCAGTCATGTTGAAAGCAACTGTGTCTGTATCAACAGCCCAAACTGAAGCGTTTGTTGCGAACCAGGCGTTATAGTAACTGTAATCGCCTGAACCTACAGCTGGAGTCATATATAGTTGCATTGAATATACTATATCTTCTGCAAGAACAGCACTACCATCGCTAAATTTGGCATTAGGGTCAATATCAACAGTCATACTCTTTAGATCTGGACTGAAAACAGGTAGAGCTGCTGCAATCTGTGGTTCCCATACATTAGAGTATTGTGCTCTTTGGAATAATGCACCATAGACTCCATCCATCCATAAACCATCATAGAAGGATGCTTGGATAAATACATTCCATTCTGCAAGATTTGCTGGAATAGCGTATTTGATGATGTGATCTGCTGGGTCATCCCAGAATTCATATCGAGCACTACCTGCACCTAACAAGAGTCCGTCAATACCAGTTAATCCTTCTTTCATACCAAAGAGTGATTTTGGATAGATAAGGACAATGTCTGGTAAATCCTCGTAAAGTATTGCTTGCATCTGTTGAGCATACATTATCTGTGTTACTTGGTCTAATTCAGTTAGATAGTTTGTTAATAATGCGTCATACACTGGGTTGATGTATTGGTAGAAGTTATCACCAAAAGGTATTAAACTTGCTGAGTCAAATAGACCAGTTGGATCCCAATCAAGTCCCCAAGACCAACCGACAAAGAGAATATCGTATCCTCCTTCTGGGTAAGTTGGGATGTAATCGAAGTCAATCAATGGATAATACCAGGTACGAGGACCAATGTTTCCCCATCCTGTAGATTCATGGAAGTTTACACCAATACCAATTTTTGGTAATTGATTTTCCATCAGTGAGGCCCATTGATTTCTGGCTGCACTTGTATTTGGACTTAAAAGGCTTAAAGAAAAAACTTCTACTATTTCAGAACTCTGAACATTTACCATACTTGGTGGTAAGATAAGTGTACAGAATATAAAAATGCTAACTATTTTTGTTCTCTTCATAGTTATCAAAATATCGTTTTCTCGTAAGAATTAATATACTTTTTGTATAAAAGAGAAAAAACAATGACATTATTTGTAATAAAAAATGAGAAGATAAAAGATTATCAATTTCTTTTTCTTCTTCTAAATAATTGAGTTATTGTTAATCCTATTAGACTGATTAGAACTATGCTTATTATCCAATTATCTCCCGCTATTGTCGTAGTTCCATTTGTATCGGTTTCAGATGGAGTTGGAGTTTCTGTATCTGTTGGCGTTGGCGTTGGCGTTGGCGTTGGTGTTGGTGTTGGCGTTGGTGTTGGCGTTGGCGTTGGTGTTGTATATCGTACATCGAACCCTGCTAATTCCATATAGTCTAAAGCTAATTCTATGTCGTAAGCATATGGATCAAGTGATTCATCAAAAACAACTGCTGAATTTGGACAAGCAGTAACACCAGGTTGACCAAGTCCTTCAAGGATTTGGTCAACGATAATTCCACGTGGAACTGCATGACTGATAGCTTTTCTTACATTCTTAGCAGCTTCAGGAGTACCAACAGGTGTTAATTCACCAGTACCAAAGACAGGATGTCTCATATTCATGGCTATTTCCTGATAAGATGAGACACAAACTAGAATACCCTCTACGCCAGCTGATGTAAAATCAGCTATTTGTGGGAAGTATTGTCCATCAACAATGTCTACATTACCAACAATTAATTCAGTAACAGCTGTATCTTTACCAGAGATATAGGTTAGATACCATTCAGCTAGTAAAGGACTACTATATCCTATAAGGTCACTATAGTATGAATTTGGTACTAGTTTAACCACATTACTCATAGTATTAAATGTGTCCAATATGAATGGGCCACATGACTTTACTAGACCATCTCCAACGTTTCCAGTTAATGGTACTTCAGTGAATATATCATAACCATAAGCTGAAATCAATGGTTCAACAGTGCTTTTATCTACAATACCAAAGTCTAGTAAATTGTGTACAAAAGCATGGTTTTGAGTAAGATTAAAGGTTACTGTATCAGAACCCACAGCTGTAACTGAATCAGTTGATGCTAGATAGTTAAAATAGTAACTGTAATCATTTGAACCAACCTCTGGTGTCATATGTAACTCGCAAGAATATTCTACATCTTCAGCAAGTACAGGGCTTCCATCACTAAACTTTGCATTTGGATCAAGATTAACTGTAATGTCCAGCCCATTTGGACTGAAAACAGGTAAATCTGCAGCAATCTGTGGTTCAAATACGTTAGTGATTTGAGCTCTTTGGTATAATCTCCCATAAACTCCTTGCATCCATAACCCATCAAAGAAGGATTCTTGATCATAGATGTTCCATTCAATTAAATCTGCTGGTATAGCGTATTTGATGATGTGATCTGCTGGATCATCCCAGAATTCATAACGAGCAGCACCTTCAGCTAACAAGAGTCCGTCTATTCCTACTAAACCTTCTTTGAAACCAAAGAGTGATTTTGGATAGATAAGGGCTATACTTGGTAAATCTTCATAGAGAATAGCTTGCAATTGGTGACCATATAGTATCTGCTGTGCTTGATTTAATTCAGTGAGATAATTATTCAGTACGTTATCAAATGTTGGATTGATGTATTGATAGAAGTTATCACCAAAAGGTACTAAACTTGCTGAGTCAAATAGACCAGTTGGATCCCAATCAAGTCCCCAACCCCAGCCGACGAAGAGAATATCAAATCCTCCTTCTGGGTAAGTTGGGATGTAATCAAATTCAATCAACGGATAAGCCCAGGTACGAGGAGCAATATTTGCCCATCCGGTAGATTCATGAAAATCTACTCCTATACCTATTTTTGGTAATTGATTTTCCATAAGTAAAGCCCATTGATTTCTGGCAGCACTTGTATTTGAACTCAAGAAGCATAAAGAAAAAACTTCTACTATTTCTTCACTCTGAACATTCATCATACTTGGTGTAAAGATAAGTGTACAGAATATAAATAAACTAACTATTTTTGTTCTATTCATAGTTATCAAATATTACCTTAGTAACAATACTTAATATGTTTTTTGCATAAAAAAAGAAAGAATATACTGAAAAACAAGTGATAAATAGACGTTTATGAACTCATTTTTCTCTTTCTAATAATCTGTGTTATAGTTAAACCAATAAGACTGAGTAGAACTATGCTTATTATCCAATTATCACCTATTGTTTTTGTAAAACCATTACTTGTCTCTGAAGGTGTTCCTGTAGTCGTTGTTGGTGGATCAAGTATATCCCAATTATAGTCCATGTATTCAAGAGCTAAATCTAAATCATATGCATAAGGTTGGAGAGTATCATCATAAACTACTGCCATATCTGGGCAAGCAGTTGTAGCTGGTACAGCTAGACCGTCATAAACTTCATCAGCAATTATGGTACGTGGAATTACATGACTGATGGCCTTTCTAACATATTTAGCAGATTCAGGAGTACCTAATGGAGTAAGTTCTCCTGTTCCAAAAACAGGATGTCTCATGTTAACAGCTATTTCTTGATAGAGTGGGCCTTTAACCAAAACTCCTTTTACACCAGTAGGAGTAAAATCAGCTATTGTTGGGTAGTATTGAGCATCTACAATGTCTACGTTTCCTGTAATCAATTCAGCTACAGCTGTATCTTTACCAGAAATAAACATCATTTGCCATTCATCAAGCAATGGGGAATCGTAGTTCAATAACTCACTATAATAGGTATTAGGTACTAATTTTACTGTACTAGTTGTTTGATTATAAGTATCTAATTTGAAAGGGCCACATGATTTTACTAATGTATCAGAAACATTTCCTGTTAAAGGGATTTCATTAAATATACTATATCCGTAAGTAGAGATTGCGGGTTGAACCTCGCTTTTATCAACAATCCCATAGGAAAATAAGTTATACATAAAAGCGTTTGTTTGACTTAGATTAAAAGTTACGGTATCTGCACCAACTGTTGATATTGAATCGTTACTTGCTAACCATTTATTGAGGTTCCAATAATAAGAAGAACCTACAGCTGGTGTCATGTGCAGTTCATAAGAATACTCTACATCTTCAGCTAGTACAGGACTCCCATCACTGAACTTTGCATTGGGATCTAGATTTATTGTTACATTTAGATTATCTTCACTGATGAAGATATCAGAAGCAATTTGTGGTTCCCATAATCTAGTTGTCTGTTCCCTTTTGAATAAACTTCCATAAATACCTTGCATCCATAACTTATCATAGAAATTATCTTGTATATACGAATTGTACTCATCTAAATCGGTAGGAATTGCGTATTTTATTATATGGTCTGAGGGGGCATCCCAATATTCATATCTGTCTGCTCCAGTACTTAGTAAAAGTGCATCTATCCCAGTTAATCCTTCTTTGAAACCATAAAGTGATCTTTCGTACAAAGTAGCGATACTAGGTAGGTCTTCATAAAGGATAGCTTGCAATTGTTTCCCATAGTTAATATGAGTGTTCTGATCTAATTCGCTGAGATAGTTGATTAAGAGACTATCATAAACCGGATTAGCATATTGGTAAAAATTACCTCCAATAGTAACTGGATAACCTGTGTCAAATAAACGTGATGGATTCCAATCAAGGTCCCAAAGGTAATTCATGAAGAGGAGATCAAATCCACCCTC
The DNA here is from genome assembly GCA_030603365.1 of Candidatus Heimdallarchaeota archaeon. Classification (GTDB taxonomy): domain Archaea; phylum Asgardarchaeota; class Heimdallarchaeia; order Heimdallarchaeales; family Heimdallarchaeaceae; genus UBA460. Next base: position 69,555 of record JAUVXV010000011.1, on the reverse strand, counting down.
AGCGTATGTGGGTATGTAATCGAAATCTATTAGTGGATAATCCCATGTGCGTAAAGCTACATTCGACCAACTTGTTGATTCATGAAAATCTACAACTATACCTATCTTTGGGAGCTGAAGCTCCATTAGCAAAGCCCAATTTTGTCTAGGATCAGCTACATTTGCTCTGAGTAAACTAATCGAAAATATTTCAGGTATTTCTACACTTTGAACTTCAATCATACTCGCAGGAAATACAATAATACATAGAGCTATCAAACAATATATTTCTCTTCTCTTCATCTTATTCAAAATAAGGTATACTCTCTCACACTTAAATAATTTTTGAAGAACAATGAATGTAAAAATAAATAAATGTCTAACAAAAATATTCCTTAATGTTACCAGATATATTAGCTAAAAAAGCAATTAAGACTGAAGTAATCAAACTATCTCTACTATCATTTCTTATTGTATCTGGAGGAATAATATTTGGGATTTTTGTTCCCCTGCGAGAATACCTTAGTTGGATGGATTTTACATTTTATTCTACCATTGGTTTTCTTGTTATTATTTACCAAACCTTTTCATTCTATTTTAAAGCTAGAAAAATAAAACAACTTATGTCTATAGATTTTGACGCTGATATTTTTGAAAATGTCCCAGTAACAACAAGTGACAAATCTACTAGACAAGGACCTAAGGGTTCTCTGAAGGTAGATGAATTAGCTGCTTCATTTTGCCCAAGGTGCGGAAGTAGTTTCACTAAAACTTATCAATTTTGTCCAAATTGTAGTTATTGTGGTATAATAAAGAAACTGAAATAAGGATTCTATTTGAAGAATGAAAGCTGACAAAGAAGCTTGTATCAACTGTCACAGATATGATAGAGCATGTCCAATGAGCTTGCCAGTTGAGGAAATGGTTAACAGAGGAAAATTTGAGCACAGAGAGTGTATATTATGTGGCACATGTGCAGATATCTGTCCAAAGAGTGTAATTTCTTACTCTTTTAGTTCTTACAAGAAGTAAATTCTCTTTTTATCTTTTTAATTTCTCTTTGTATCTTTCAAGAAATTTCTCGACAGTATAAACTCTTCCTAGCATCTTTTCATCTAATTCAAGTTTATGAATACGATTACCAAAAAACCTCGTGAAAAGTAATTCTTCATCCAGATGTTTTCTCCATCCCTTTGTTTCTTTTTTCTGAGTTGGTCTCTTACCTATAAGTTGTTTTAATTTGAATAGGTAGTATTCATCTCTGATAACGAATCTAACTATTTTACCAATTATTCTTTTGATTTTTGTTTTAGTGGCTACAGGTGGATTTATTATCTTTCTTTTACTTTCATCCCATATAAAATTGTAATTATAATTAGAATTGTAACTAGCATATTTACTGTCATATTCTTCAATTAATTCCATGTTGAATTTCTCTTCATCTTTTACTTCTTTTGGGATATCAAATGTATATCCTGCTATTTCATAATCTAGAAGAGGGTGAAATCGATAACCGTATTGGTTAAAGTATGTAACTCTAGTACACCCCCAGTACATCATTTTTAGATAATAGTAGATTTTTTCTAAATCTTCTTTAGATGGTTTATTTCCACTAGTACTTAGAAATGTATTGAATTTCTTTCTTAAATTACGAGTATATTTTGACCAATCTTTTCCTTTTAGAATTAACTTCGCATTATATTCAGTATATTGTTTAGTAAATAGGTAATTGTAATTCTTAGTATTTCTATACTTGATATCCCTATAGAGTTCTCCTCCATATCCACCTACTATCATATCAAACCTTTGTGACTTATCTTCGAAGTATTTTGCAGAATATCTAGCAGTGAAGTTATCTCTCATGAGTTCGTTCTTATCGAAAGATTCATTCAAGAGCTTATCTTGATCATATTTTTCCTCTTCTCTAGTAAATGATACTATTTCTAAACCTTCATTTTTAGCTATTTCTAATGGTATTGCTGAATCTATGGGATCTTCTACGTTCTGATTAGTATTCAGGATGTGTTTTAGATTCAACTTCTTGAAAATTGCACAGATAAGTCTTGTATCATAACCAGCAGATAAATCACATGAAACAGAGTAATCAAGGTCTTTGAATATTTCGAAATAATTGTTTATTTTTTCAGTTATAAGTTTCAAATCAGTGGGTTTGTCTATTCTTTTTTCGATGAAGTATTGAAGGGATTTCTTCTCACTTTTAGACACTAGCTGATGAATCTGACCAAATTCTAAGAAGTTTATCTCTTTGACAGCTGTTTTTGGTCCGATAAAAGCTTCAATCATCATGAATTCTATAAGTTCTTGTTTACTTATGGTTATTTTTTCTAGAAATTCAATAATTGAATAGAATGAAGTTGAAGCATAATGGTATCCATCACTAAAACTGTAATAGGAATGATATGTTCCAGTTTTATCAGTAATTACTCTCAGTTCTCCATTTATGTAAAAAATAAAATTAAAGTGACCTAGAACTTGATTAAAGATAGAAAAATCTTGTTTGCTCTTTAAATTAACATAAATCTCTTCTAGAGCTTTAATTCCAAATTGATTATTATAGAAGAATACTCCTACTCCAATGATGTAATCTTGACCTTTTTTGAATACATGGTTGAATTCTGAGTGACCTATCTTATGAAAATAAAAGACTTTGAATTTACCAAAATTGAACAAGTCATATTTTTCCATATCCTTAGCAAGAAAAATATGTTTGATTTTTTCTTCTAAATTGCTAGATTCGTTGTCTGTAAGGAAGAATCCACCCATGTTGTTGGATAACCACTCGAAAAATTTAAACTTTTCTTTGTTAAAATATCTACGGAAGATTTATAATTTCAGTTATTTGAATTATTTAGTTGAAAAACAAGGTTTAGAAAATGACAGATGATAGAAGTATAATTTTAAAAGCTGATGAACTACCTACAAAATGGTATAATATCATTCCTGATTTACCAGAACCTCTTCCACCCCCGATGGATCCTCCTGAAGGCTATTCTAGAGTTGATGATCTTCCCAATCTCCTGATTGGTGAATGTCTAAAACAAGAAATGTCTGGAGAGAGATGGATCCCTATTCCTGAAGGAATTCAGGAGTTGTACTTAGCCGCGGGTAGACCTAGAGCACTTTTCAGAGCCAAGAATCTAGAAAAGAAATTAGGTACTCCTGCAAAACTATTTTACAAATCAGAATTTTACAGTCCTACAGGTAGTCACAAAGTAAATACTGCTCTTGCACAAGCTTATTATGCAAAAGAACAAGGGTTTGAGCGCCTTACAACTGAAACAGGCGCAGGACAATGGGGTAATGCACTTGCTTATGCTTCTAGTTTAGTTGGACTAGAATGTACTGTGTATTGGGTTAGGGCAGTTTATAGATGGAAACCTCAAAGATTGAACTTCATGCAAATGTTTGGTGCGGATGTATATGCATCTCCAAGTAAACAAACCGAATTTGGTAAGAAATTATATGCTGAAAATCCTGACCATAATGGATCATTAGGTATAGCTATTTCTGAAGGATTAGAAGATTCTAAAAAAGATCCAAAAGCTGTTTATTGTCTTGGTTCTGTTTTGAATCATGTAATGTTACACCAATCTATAATAGGTTTAGAGACTAAGAAACAAATGGAAATCGCTGGAGAATACCCAGATGTGGTTATTTCATGCCTTGGTGGAGGAAGCAACTTTGGAGGTATTGCCTTACCTTGGATGCAGGATGTTTTAACAAAGAAAGAAGATATTCAGTTTATTGCTGCACAAAGTGAAGCAGCTGCTAACATGCAAGGAGAGTACAAGTATGACTTTGCTGATCATGCAGAAATGACACCCATGTTGAAAATGTATACTCTTGGTCACCAAGTAACTATGGTCCCAATAAGGGGAGATGGACTTAGGTATCATGGAAGTGCCCCAATTCTGAGTCTTTTAAGACATCTTGGATATATTGACACAATTGCTTATCCTGCTGATGAAAAATACGTCTTCCAAAAGGCTAGAGAGTTTGTTCAAGCTGAAGGATTCTTACCTGCACCTGAATCAGCATATAGTGTTGCCTGTGCAATAGATGAAGCAATTAAATGTAAAGAAAATAACGAAAAGAAAACTATCCTATTCAACATAAGTGGGCATGGATTTCTAGATATGGATGGATATGCAGATATACTGGGACTAAAAAAACAACCCGAACGATCTTAAAATTAAATTCTCCTCCCTACTATTTTTTTGTTGTATATTAATTTAAAAAAGAAAAAAGAAGAGAGGTGATTAGTCTAAAGTGGGATAAGGAACCTGGAGAGGATCCTCGGATTTTAGTTTGTCTAAGGTGAGCTGTACCTGTTCATCGAAATCAACGATTTTCTCTTTAGATTTCTTCTCCTTTTCTTCTAATTCTTTGATTGCTTTCATTTCTTCTTCGCGGAGTTGAGCAATCTTATCAAGTTTCTTGTATTTTATTACTAATAATCCTACAATTCCACCAACTGCTATGGCTATGGTGAGTGTGAGAAATATCCAGCTTGTAGAAATAACTCCTGCTAAACCTGCTGCAATTCCAGAAGCTGTTACAGATGCTGCAGTAATTACAGTATCAATTACACCAGATATTTTCCCTAAATCTTTGTCAGGGATAATACGCTGGAGGAGAGTAGCGAATGGTAAGTTGAACCCAACATTGATGCAACCTACTAAGATCATTCCTGCCCATATCCATGCTGATCCTCCAGGTAAATAAGGGGCTAGACCAAGAAAAGCTAGGCAGATACTTGCTACTAAAATTGTAGCCGACATGAAGGTCAGTTTTCTTTTTATTTGCCCCTTAATTGACAGAAAAATTGCTAGTATCAATCCACTGATTGCAGCAAAACTCATCATCATACCAAATTCCTCTTCTCCTATACCAAATTCAAAGCTCATGTAAGGAACAATAAGGGGATCTACCATTCCTATCATTAGTATTGTAAATGAGAATAGTATGATGACGAAGGTAATGATTTTATCTCCAAAAGCTAATCTGAAGCCATCCTTTAATCCAGTTCCAACACTTCTGATTGTAATTTTTTCTTCAGTTCTTTCTGGTTTGAGATCTCTTCTTATTGTAAATAATAGAATTGCTGATGCGATATATGAACATCCATCAATAATGAATGCAATGTCGAATCCAAAAGCTGCGATAAGAAATCCAGCTAGTAATGGACCAATCAATCTAGAAAGTTGACTGGTCGTTTGAATAAAGCCATTTGCTGAGAGTAACTGATCCTGCTTAACGATTCTTGGAATGCTGGCTGTTTTGGCTGGATAAAAGAACTGTCTCACAGATGAGTTGAAGATAGCAAAAAGATACAAATGCCACATCTGTGTAGTAAATATCAAACCAAAAGCAGCAGTTGCTCCTAGTACATCAGCTACTATCATTACTTTCTTTCTATCAAATTTATCTGCTAAGACACCAGCAATTGGTCCTAAAACTAACATTGGAGCTAATGTGAAGGTGGTCATTAGAGCAATAGCTCTGGTTGCCTCGTTTTCAGTTAGACCACTAGTAAAAGCAAGACCTAAGAAAATTATTGCAACGCTAGTAAAGTATGAGCCTACATTACTAATAAAACCACCAAGAAATAATGCTGAGAAATCCCAACTCTTCAGAAGAACCAAAGGGTTGGTTTTCTTTTTCTCAGTGCTTAAATCATTTTGAATTTCAGTATCTGCCTGATTATTTTCCATTTAAGCACCTTAAGCACTTTTACTTTCTAATTGAACTATTACTGGTCACCTTATTAGAGAGTGATGAGAAAAAGTGACCACCAAATGACCAATATTCAATTCTTTCAGTTCGGGTTTTTCTGGGTTTTGAGATTATTTTCATTTTTTTCACTTCACCTTATTTGTTGAACTACAGTAAAACTCACCTTTATTAAGGAATTTTGAAAATCATCAGTTTAAGAGGCTGAAATGCAAGTTTAAGGGAGAAATGATGTCTTTGAATTGTCAAATTTCGAAGTAGAAAATTGAAAGTGAAAAGTGAATAGTTTAAGCTGAAAGGTTAAAGCTGAGAGATGAAAACTAATACTGCTTTAAAAGCCAATTTGGAGATGATATCAATAAAGAAATTTCTAGAAGTAACAATAAAAAGAATGAAGAAAAAGAAGTACATGAGAAAATTATCAATTCAATTGTTCTTCCTCCTTTAGATACAGGCGTTTATGTGTCCACAGTAAAAGTTAGTAAACTACGCCACATCTTAATGTTAAATGAAATAATATTTAACACCAATAAAGAGTTAGCGGAGCTTAAAGAAGAAATCAAGGATGAAATGGATAGAGAAAACGTTCCCGAAGATAAACGCAGCACTCAATTTGTAAATCTATTTACTGGCAGTATGGATCTTGAATTCAGTTTTAAAGACGAATAAATATCAAAAACTTTCCTCCATAAGACTTTTCAACTTGTTTATTTTTTCTTGCTCAATGTCAGAAAAGCTGTTTGAAGATTGGGTTCCTGTTGAAGGAGAAATTATGTCTAAGTGGAGTAAAGACGTTAATCCAGAATCACCTTTGCCTGAATACCCAAGACCTCAATTTAAACGAGATGCATGGTTGAACCTCAATGGATTATGGGATTATTCTATTCAACCAAAAAATAACGATAAACCTTCTTCTTTTGAAGGAAAAATTTTAGTACCATTTGCTGTTGAATCAGCATTATCTGGAGTAAAAAAGAAACTCAAACCAAATCAGAAATTATGGTATCGTCGTACTTTTGAACTGCCTGAAGCATGGAAAGAACAAGATCTTCTTCTTCATTTTGGAGCAGTTGATTGGGAAACTAGAGTGTGGGTTAACGGACAATTTGTTGGAGAACACAGAGGTGGTTATGTTCCTTTTTATTTTGAAATTTCTAAATATGCTAGATTTAGAGATGAGAATGTAATTGTTGTCTCTGTTTGGGATCCAACTAATAGAGGAAAACAAGAAAGAGGAAAACAGGTATTAAAACCATTTGCAGCATTTTATACAGCTGTTTCCGGTATTTGGCAAACTGTATGGATTGAACCTGTTTCTAGAAGCAGAATTGATAGGGTTTTCATGATACCTAATATTCATGATGAAAAACTCATCTTAACCCTAACTGGAATAAAAAACAAATCTGATGATATTATTAATGCTACTGTAAGAACAAGTGATCGAGTTATCACAAAAGTAGAAAGTGCAATTGATGAGAAAATAATTCTAGACATCCCTGAAGCTACACTTTGGCAACCTGATAAACCCTTTCTCTATAATCTTAATTTGTCTTTAGAAAGGAAAGGAGAACTAATTGATAGGATTGAAAGCTATTTTGCTATGCGAGAATTTGCTTATGGTAAAGATGAAAATAATATCCCTCGCATCCTTCTTAATGGAGAACCTATCTTCATGTTTGGAACATTGGATCAAGGTTATTGGCCTGATGGTCTCTATACAGCTCCAACTGAAGAAGCTTTGGTGTATGACATAGAGATAACTAAAGAACTTGGTTTTAATATGATAAGAAAGCATCTTAAAACAGAACCTGCTCGATGGTACTATCATTGTGATCGATTAGGAATGATGGTCTGGCAAGACATGCCAAATGGAGGTCATGAATTCTATGGGGTTTTCGGATACCTTCTATTCAGAGGTAAATTCAAACTAAGAAATGGTAGAAAGAAGAAATCAGTAAAAAATCAATTTTACTCTGAATTAAAATCGATGATTGATTCTCTTTATAATCATCCCTCTATCGCTGCTTGGGTTCCGTTTAATGAAGGTTGGGGACAGTTTGAAACCAGAAAAGTGACCGATTATATTCGTGCGCTGGATAATACTCGCTTGATCAATAGTGCTAGTGGATGGTTAGATAAGAAGACTGGTGATATGAATGATATTCATCTTTATCCAGGCCCAACAATCCCAAATCTAGAAAACGATGATAGAATTGCAGTTCTAGGAGAATTTGGAGGTTTAGGGCTGAGTGTTAAGGACCATATGTGGAATAAGAAATTCAAATGGTCCTATAAGAAATACCCAACAATGGAAGAACTCTGGCTGAATTATGAAAGAATAATAGAAGAAACTAAAAAACTCATCCCTGAAGGATTGAGCTCAGCAGTTTATACTCAAACTACTGATGTAGAAGGAGAAATAAACGGTTTATTATCTTATGATCGAGAGGTTTTGAAATTCAATAAAGAGAAAATTCAAGCACTTAACAGAAGTCTAAGAATCTAATCATAATTATATGAAAAATCATTCTAAAAATGCTACTTTTTTGAATTATGGTGGAATACCTAGTTTAAAAAGGGTATATATTACTAATTGATTAGAGTGTTTAAGATGCTATGTGTTTATGAAATTCCTGATATGCATTGTACTAAATGCGCAAGGAAAATTAGTCTTGCTTTAGGGTATACATGTGGGATTGATTCTGCAGAAGTTAGTTTTAAAGAAAAAACTGCAACAGTAGATATAAACCCAGACAAAATTACCACAAATAAAATCAAAGCAATAATAGTTGCTTTGGGTTTTTCAGCAATGTTAGTTTGATACAAATCAATCTGTTTCATCTATTTCTTGAAAAAGATGCTTTTTACTTAATTTCATCCATGTTTATATTTGGTTTACGATTTACTGTAGATTTTTGTCCAACGATAGTTATTAAATATATAATTTGACAATCTTTATTTGGTTATTATGGAAAAAATTACTCTTAATGTTGAAGGAATGACTTGTGGTCATTGTCAAATGACAGTTGCTAATGCTCTAAAAAAAGTAAGTGGTGTCAAGGAAGTAGAAGTTAATCTTGAAACAAACTCAGCATTAGTTCAATTCAAAGCTGGAAAAACCAGTGATGAAAAATTGATTAAAGCTATTGAAGAAGCTGGATACAAAGCATCTGTAGCATAGTTTTGTACTTATTATACAGTTAAAATGATTTAAAACAAAGTGTAAAGAAGGATACAAGTAATGAATGAAGGTACGGAAAAAAAAACCATATCTATTGAAGGTATGCATTGTGCAACTTGTGTAGGTAGAGTAGAGAAAGCTATAAATTCTGTTGAAGGAGTAGATTCAGCTTCTGTTAATCTAATTAGCCATAATGCTAAACTGATCTATGATCCTTCTTTAGTCAAAGAAAAAGAAATTCTTAAAGCTGTTGAAAAAGCTGGATATAAAGCATCTTTTGAAGTTGATCAACTTGCATTCATGCAGAATAAGCAACTCATTGATATGAGGAATCGATTTTTTGCTAGTTTAGTTCTAACTATCCCAGTATTTATTTTTGCAATGGGACACATGTTTCCATTCAATAACTGGTTCCCAAACTTTGCTAGTTGGTTAATGTCTCAAGAGATTTTCAGCGGGATGTTATTATCAAATTTCTTACAATTAGTTCTGACTACACCTATACAATTCATCATAGGATTTACTTTTTACAAAGCTGCTTGGAAGAGTTTGATAAACAAAAGTACCTCAATGGATGTTTTAGTTGTTCTAGGAACAAGTGCAGCTTATTTCTATAGTTTGTTTTCAATCATTTATAGTTATGTGGCTCCTGCATATCCAGTAGCTGTTTTCTTTGAAACCTCTGCAATACTACTCACCTTCATATTTTTAGGAAAATATCTTGAAGAAATTGCGAAAGGAAGAACCTCTGAAGCAATTAAAAAACTCATAGAATTACGTCCTGATACTGCACTAGTTGAAAGAGATGGGGAGGAGATTGAGATTCCTATTGATGATGTTGAAATAAACGATATCTGTCTCATTAAACCAGGAGATAGTGTTCCAGTCGATGGTGTGATTAAGGAAGGACAATCATATGTTAATGAAAGTATGATTACTGGAGAAAGTGTATCAGTATTCAAAGAAGAAAGTGACATGCTTATAGGTGGAACCATTAATGAAAATGGCTTTCTAAAAATGCAAACAACAAGAATAGGGGCAGACACAACTCTTAATCAAATAATTACTATGGTTGATGATGCTCAGACTTCCAAAATACCTATTCAAAAATTAGCAGATCGAATTTCAGCATGGTTTGTTCCTGCAGTCATTTTAATATCATTGATTACCTTTGCTATTTGGTATTCACTATTAGAAACAAATGTAATTCAACTTTCAGCTTTACCTAACAACATAGCTACAGGAATTTCATCTACATTTCTCTTTGCTTTCTTGATTTCTATTACTGTAATAGTAATCTCCTGTCCTTGTGCTCTTGGATTAGCAACACCAACAGCTATAATGGTTGGAACTGGATTAGGAGCATCAAATGGTATTCTAATTAGAAGCGGTGATGCACTTGAAATTGCAAGAAAAACTGATGTGGTTCTGCTAGATAAGACAGGTACAATTACACAAGGTTCACCTAAGGTTACAGATATAATTTCACAAAAGAATGAGCTAACAAATAATTATCTTCTTCAAATTTCAGCTTCCTTAGAAAAAGGTTCAGAGCACTCTATTGCAAAAGCTATTGTTATGAAAGCGCAAGAGGAAAAAGTCGATTTTCTTGATATACATGATTTCAAAGCTCATCCAGGAAAGGGTATTGAAGCTTCCTTAAGCGGAAAGAACTATTTCGTTGGAAGTCGAAAAATAGCTCAATTAGGTGACATAGATATCTCGGATAAAATTGAGAATGAAATGGTTCAACTAGAGGAACAAGGTAAGACTGTGATGTTGATTGTTGAGAATAAAGATGTCATCGGAATTATTGCAATTGCAGATACAATCAAACCCACATCAAAACAAGCTGTCGATACATTAAAAGAAATGGATATCAAAGTAGTGATGGTAAGTGGGGATAATGAAAGAGCAGCAAGATCCATTGCACAACAAGTAGGAATAGATGAGATACATGCAGAAGTTTTACCAGAACAAAAAGTTGAAGTTGTTAATAAATATCAAAAAGAGAACTCTAAGGTTTTGTTTGTTGGAGACGGTGTTAACGACGCTCCTGCATTAGCTAAAGCTGATGTAGGTGTTGCTATAGGTTCTGGAACTGATGTAGCAATCGAAACAGGTGATATAGTTCTTGTTAAGGATGATTTACGAGATGTTGCAACCGCAATTGATCTAAGCAAGAAAACTATTAGAAGAGTAAAGATGGGGTTATTCTGGGCACTAATCTATAATACTCTTGGAATACCCATTGCTGCTGGTATTCTGATCCCATTAGGTGTCTTGTTGCCAGCTGAAATAGCAGGTTTAGCCATGGCATTGTCTTCAGTCTCAGTTGTAACTAATTCCCTTTTGTTAAAAAGATACAAAAATCCCTTCATAAAAAAAGAGAAGAAAATAACACTAAGAAACTAGTCAAAAATTGAGCACTTATTAATCTTTTCAAGTTTTAAATCAATAAATAGAATGATTTAACATAAGCTATATGAGTGTTTCAACATTTAGTGTTATGATGATAAGTATCTCTCTAGATTTAGCTAATAAACAGAAAAAAGCCCACATAGAATTTATAGGTTCTCTTAGCTTTCCATCTGGTTACTTTGCTCATTTACTTCCTGGTCTAGATTATACTACATTTCTTCCATTTATTAGATTAAAACCGAACAGGTTGTTTTTTATTTATTGGCAGCCTTATACTGAAAAATCCCTAACATTAGAGTATCTTACTGATTTACGTTCTCGTTTAGTGCATAAATACTATATCGGAGATATAATGAAAGTAAACGAATACTATATTATGGATTTCAAAGATAAAGAAAACCAATTCATATCTGGTACATGGAATAATGTTAAAGAAGGTATGAGAGGGATTTTTGAACTAATAGCTTTCAAACATAATGATTTTCTTCTCCTCTTGGATATTTCTACAACAGAAAAAGATTCGAAAGGTAAAACTATGCAGGAATTAAGAAATATCAGAAGTTCGCTAGAACTAGAATAAGGTGTGGAAGAGCTATGAATTTCATTCTCTCTTGGCAACATTTATATATATCTCAACCAAGTTTTTCAAGAAGAAAAATAATAGGAGTTTCCTAAATGCAATTTAAGAAAAAATGGATAATTTTTATTTTTGTATTTTCAATAGTACTTACTTCAATTCCCAATTATACCTATGCAATAACAACTTATGCAGATTATGGTCCTTCAACAGTTGAAGGTAGTAACGGTGAATATATTATGGTCTTTGTCCAAGATCGAATTGCTAATGAAGAATCAGTTGAACAAACAGTTAGATCTCGAACCATGAGGAGACTTCCAACAGAATTTCAAATAGAAGAAATTAATGATACTGTTATTCAAGATGAATCTTTCACTATTAACTCAACTAACTATTACACCAACCAGACAGGTTTAGTTTATTTTAATGAAAAAGCTTACTTATTCCTCGTAACACAGGACCAAACCACTAATAATATGACTTTCTTTATCAGAACATCTATAGATAATGGTGTTACTTGGGGAGGGTTATTCTTGTTATACAACACATCAGTTCCTTATGATAACGAAGGGTTTAGCTTTTACAGCTTTTTTGTGACTCATGATGATACTAAACTGATTTTAGCATATGGTTTCAACAATGCAATTTTTGATGTCAATTCCACCGATAGTGGTAATGAAATACTAGAGATAGATCCTGATACACTGGAAATTACTGATTCGGTTTACTTCTCTCCTGGTTATGGAGAAGATTTCGAATTATATTATCACGATGGTGATTTCTTACTAATTCATACTCTTCGGGAAGAAGAATTTGATCTTGAACTTCTAAGGAATGTGATTACTCATACCGTATCTTTTGACAATCTGGATGATACCTATGAAGTTGAGAGTAATATTGTTACTTTTGATCCTCCAAATGATGAACTGAATTTAACAAAACCCACAGTTATCTACTGGAAAGAACAATTTTTCATGGTAGCTCAAGATAATCTTACTGATGCATATGATGTTGCTCAAGGTATTCTCAAGAAAGAGACATTCTTGTGGGGTAAGTCATTTCAAGTAGAACCAGGAATTATTAGTGGATTACAAGTTATTTCAAGTACTATTAAATCTCATATTATAATTAAAAACCAAGATAATTTTGACGGTTACTATCGTAAAGACCCATCTCTCTCTATTTATGAAGAAAGACTTTTCCTCACTTTTGTAGTAGGAAGAGGGGGTAGATTCGGTGGAGGAGGTTGGCCTAGTGTAGCTTTTGCTTTTTCAACAGATGGTGATGTTTGGACTAATAATTTCTTAGGAGAATACACTTTCTTTGCAAATCTTGGTTCTTACTTCGTAATTGGTACAGTGGGTCTTTTTGCTGTAGTTTATCCATCACACCTATTATATTCGAAGAAATTTAAGGGTAAGAAATAACTCTTCCCTCTATTTTTAATTCAAAACCTATAAATAATATTCTTACTATTTCACAGACATGGCAAATAGTATATTCAATATATTTCTGATTATTTTTGGTTTTTGTTTACTTGGATTGCCAATTATTCTCATCTCTGTTACAACTGCTCCTGCTGGGATTGATGAATTCAACAGTTCAATAATTATCAATACTATTGATGGTGATTCTCAAAGTGCCCTTGTAATGGATAATACGGCCTTGATTAATGGGAGTAGTTTAGATTACTGGGATCAAATCACTGGATTACCACAATTATCTCATCTAAATAACATAACACAACTGATGATAGATGAAGCTAAATTCATGGAAAATGTTTCTCTATCTGATTATGAAGGATTGAGTAAGGAAGTTCATGTCTTTGAATTGGAAATGACAATTAGTACAGCACCATTAAGTGCAGCAGGAGCCAAGGATTCCTATGCTAATCTATTTGGTACCTCTAACGGCAGTTTCTTTTCTTGGATGTGGGGTTTTGATGAATGGAATTCATCTCATGTAAGTCAGCCTACCTATCCATATCCTAGTATTAACGATACTATTGAAACAATATATTCATCATGGACAATTGAATATGAAATATCTGTAAATTTCTATGCTAATATTGAAGTTGATGGGGTTCAAAAGACAACTCAGTTTTCTAGATTGATATGCTTCAGTGACTTTGGTGAAGTGGTATTCTTTATAACAGATGAGATTGAGTGGTCAGTAGTTTAAACACTCATCTTTTTTGGGGGATAATCATGGAAAAAGAATGGCGCTTATTGAATATAGGGGAGCAGAACTGGTTAGATACGCAAGCAATTTATCATGCGCTAGCTTTAGTCCAAAATGGATCCCAAACTCCAAATACTTTAGTTCTAACATGGCCAGATCGACCATTAGTTTGTGTTGGATTACATCAAGTATTGGAGCAATCTGTTGAATTGGATTATATTCAAGAACAAAAACTCCCAATTGTCAGGAGAGGAACTGGTGGAGGATCTGTATATCTTGATAGCAATCAACTTTTTTATCAAATAATCTGCAATAAGAAAGACTATAATCAAAAACTGAGAGAATTTTACGAGTATTTTCTTACACCTGTGATTCAAACCTATAAAGAATTTAATATCTCTGCAGAATACTCACCAATCAATGATATTGTTGCAAAAGGACGAAAAATTAGTGGAAATGGTGCCGTTTCCTACGGTAATTCTAGAGTATTAGTTGGCAATTTCATTTTTGATTTTCCTTCAGTAGAAATGTCTAAAATCCTTAAGGTCCCTGATGAGAAATTCAGAGATAAAATTGCTAAATCTTTGGAAGAAAGAATGGGAAGTTTCAAAATTCTTCTAGCTGAAATTCCTACAAAAGAAGAAGTAGTTGAAAAATACATTCAAAACTTCCAGAAAGAATTAGATGTAAAATTGATTGAAGGATCTCTTTCAAACATTGAAGAAGAAAAACTAGCAGATATTAAAGATCTATATCAACAGAAAGATTGGCTTTATTATGTAGATAAGGATAAAACAGATTTATTCCAACAGAAAATCAAAGGAGATACTTATTTCGTCTTTTCTGAAAAGAAATTTCTTGGAGGATTGATGCAACTCTTCATTCATTTTGATAGTGGAAAGATTGTAGATATCGTTATCTCTGGTGATTTCTCGCTTTCTCCACCATTCATTCTAGAAGAAATGCAGAAAATTTTGATGAATACACAGATAGATGAAACTATTATTTCAGAAAAATTGTCAGATTTCTTTATCTCTAATAACATTGATCTCCCAGGAATTTTGCCTGAAGACATTTCAAAACTTATAGTTGATACTTTCTCAAAAATAAAGAAGTGAAGAGATTAAGGCTTTTTGAAAATTAGTATATTTTCTTTTTGCATGACATTATACAATCCAAATATTATTTTATCAACATTCATTTCCAATGTATATCCTTTATCCAGGAAGAAATTAATGGTTGTTTCTACAGTAGGAACTTCCTCTTTGTTAACTCTAGCATTTCCAATAACTATTGAACAATATTTGCCAGGTTTTAGTACTCTATCCATTTCTAAATATGATTGTATCAAATCTCTATTATACAAGTCAATCTTCTTGTTTCCGGAGCCTTTAACTCCAATGAAATCCTCTTTTATCTCAGTAGTATTATATCCTAGAGCTTCAAGTGCATGCTTATCATTTTCAACATAATTTAATGCTATTGAATATGGTGGTGAGCATAGAATACCATCGATTGTTTCTGATTCTATCTGTAGATTCTTTGCATTTCCTAGATGAATATTTACCTCACCAAGAGTCAGATTATTTTCTTGAATAACTCGACTATAATCTTTTACTGAAGTGAGCATTTTTTCAGAATTTTTAATAAACGATTCTAGGAAATTTTTCTTCTTTCTTCTTGCCTTATCACTATGGGCAATTAGATCTGCAACTTGAAAAAAATTCTGAACACTTTCATTAGTTATATCACTGATTAATTGCTGAATTTGAGGAATTACTTTTTCATTATTATTCTCATCTATATTTCTTAGTTTTTGCAAGATTATTTCAAATTCTTTTTCAATCTCAATTGTATGCTTTACTGTTTCAGTTTTTGCTTTAGAAACTCTAAAACATACCTCTGAGATGTCTACACCAATGCAACCAATACCTAATAACTGTGCTTCCAATGCTGTAGTTCCACTTCCTATGAATGGGTCAAGTATTATTTCACCTGGATTAATCTTCATTATATTGATTAGAGCTCTGATCATCTGGGGGTGGTATTTTCCTTTGTAAGGATAAAACCAATGAGTAAGATATTGGTTTATAGAACGAGTGATGTTTGCTTTAGTTATTTTAGAATAAAGTGTTGGTAATCCATTTATTTTTTCAAAATAAGATGTTCTATTACTGAAATTCTTTTCACTTGGAATTTCTAGAATTTCTATACCTCTGAAATTGCTATCAACCTCATATTTTATCGCAAATGCTTCTAACTCTTTTTTTGCAAGAACAAGCTCATAAATGAACTGAACATTCCAAAAGAGTCTTGTCTTATCTTTTTCTACAATTCTAGAAGACATTTGTAATATCCTTCCTTTTGCTTCTTTACTTTCTAGACATATTTTAAAGTTATTTCTCACCCGCATAGTGGGAAACATTTTAAAAAAAGCTAGATAATGCTCTCTGTAATGGAAGAGATTGTTATCTATAGGGGTTTGCTTATCGCTTCCGCGGTAGTTGCTCTTGCTATGTTTATATTATTATTCTTTATTAGTGCTCCGTACGGGCGTCACATTCGCAAAGGATGGGGTCCATCTATCAGTTCAAAGTTGGGTTGGATAATCATGGAAATCCCTGCAGTAATTATCTTTGCAGTGATCTTTGCTATGAGTGAAAGAAAGGATTTAGTTCCAATTGTTTTACTTGTTCTCTGGTTACTTCATTATGTTCAAAGAGATTTGATTTTTCCATTTTTCCTTAGAACAAATAAAAGAATGCCTTTACTGATAATTTTCTTCGGGATGCTTTTTCAGACTTCCAACACTTACCTTCAAGCACGTTGGATTTTTCATTTCGCTGCTGAATCAGAATATACTTCTTCTTGGTTGACAGATCCAAGATTTATTATTGGAGTTATAATTTTCATAGTAGGGTACATTATTAATCGTCACGCAGATATAGTCTTAAGAGATTTGAGAAAACCTGGAGAAAAAGGATACAAAATACCTTTTGGAGGATTGTATAAATTTATTTCGAGTCCAAATTATTTTGGTGAAATTTTAATCTGGATAGGTTGGGGATTAATGGTTTGGAATTGGGCAGGTTTACTGTTTGTGTTTTGGACAATTGCAAATTTAGTACCTAGAGCAAAATCTCATCATAACTGGTATAAAGAAACATTTGAAGATTATCCTGAAAAGAGAAAGGCTATTGTACCTTATCTTTTCTAAGCCTTCATTTTTTTTCTTGGAAGATATCTTCCTCTCTAATGATTCTATAAGTTGGATTATAGGATTTCTTGAACATAGGTGAATGTGATACCAAAGGTAGATCAGAAGATAATACTGTTTCATGAGCTATTTCAAAAATAAGATCTAGCCAACGATTCATGGATTTCTTAGCACCTGCTGGATAAGTTATCAACCCTTGTTGTAGCCATTCTTTAAACTCTTCCCACCTTTCAATAAATAATTCAGGAGTTCCTGGTGTATTTTGTTGTGCTTTCATCATCAAATTCAGAAGTAATTCACTATCCATTCCTACATGCTCTTTCCAAGATCTAAGATTAACTCTCCCTAACCTGGTTTTATTATCTAGTAATTCAAAAATCTCGTCAATCTCAAGTTGTTTCTCTGCTTCAGTAAGTTCTTTAACTAAATAATCTTTGATTTGTTTTTCATCTCCTAAACTAGATAGATGTGCCCAACCACAACTACCCTGATAAAGGAATTTGTAAACATCAATGCATTGTAACAAAGGGTATTTACTCAGATGAAAGAAAAGGGGCTGTTCAAGAATAGCTTCTTGGGTAACTTCTTTCAAATATAGTGGTATGTAAGCCATTTCTTCTGAAAGCTGTCTAAATTCATCTAGTAAGGACATACTTCTCTATAGTAAAATTTCTCTTTTCTTTGTAAGTCTTCTCTAATAACACATTTTTTTAGTATGTAAGTTTTTGAGATACTTTTTTAAGAAAATATCAGATATATAGTAAAACATAAGAAAAAATAACTTCTATAATAACTCGCAAGGAGGTATCTATCTAGATAATTGTTATGATTGTAAGATATACTGGAACAATTTCACCGACAATGGTGAAAGCTCAGGTTACCAAGCATTTGATGAAGGTCACAATGAAAATTTTGAGAATCTATGGTATAACAATGTAACTCTGGGAGGGAATTACTGGAAAGATTACATCGGTACTGGAAATTATACAATTCCTGGAACTCCCGTTGACAATTATGATCTCTATCCTCTATTAGGACCTTATATCATCATTCCCGAGCTATCAATGAATACTCTCAATCTATGGCTAATTCTGGCTTCTGTTGTATTCTTATTTGTTGCTTTACCAATTCTAAGAAAGAGAAAATAATCTCCTTCTCCTCTTTTTATTTCTTTATCTTTATATACATGAAAGAACATAGTTTCCTTGTATGATTGAAGATAGCGTTTTTTGCCCAAACTGTGGAGCTAATCATAAAGCTTCAGGTCGTTATTGTGAACATTGTGGCACAGATTTAGAAGAAGTTATCCTCAAATACAAGAATAAACAATTACCAGTTAGATATCAAGCAACTGCTCAGAGTGGACCAACAGCACAACAACCCCAATATCAACAGCGCCGTTCTGACGAGTATTATGATGACAGACCTCATAGAAGTGATCGAGGTTTCTGGGATGCATTATTTGGGATATTATTCTTCTGGATGTGTTGTGGTCCAGATTGTAGGTAATTTTATCCTTTGATATAATAAAAGAAATTGTAGAAGGAAAAATAGTGCTCTTCTTTTATCCAAATTGCATTTTTGATTCTTCATTTGGGGAAGTAATCGTCTAAGAGTTCTCTAACTCTCTTTCTTCTTTTCATCCTCCAAATATAGACAATACCTCCAAATACTAACAATGCTAGTAAGCTTGCTAGATAATAGTAAGTAGTCTCTTCTGCTGGTAAATTGTCTGTGCTAGAGGATGTTTTTTGAACCAGTTGAAAGGAAAATAACAAGCAAATTATAAATAAATAAGAAAAAACTGATTTCCTTTTCATTTATACATCATTATATTTACAAAGTTACTATTATTAAATTGTTTTGCTTACAAATTAACATAATGAGTTGTCTTTGTTCTTAGAATGAAAAAAGATAAGAATTAAGGAAAATATAGTTTTAAGATTTCCTCTAATTTCTTAGTTTCTCTTCGTTTCTTTCTAAGTGAAAATCCAGTAAATATTAGTAGAGCTAGTAAACTTGCTATAAGAAAGAATGTACTCTCTTCTGTTGGAAAAGTATCAGTTTCAGTCGGTTGAGGTTCATATGTTGTTAATGGATAATCTGTTGGATCATTTGGATTTGTTCCCTGAAGGATTTCCCAGCCATCATCATGACCGTCATCATCAGAATCACTGTCTTGAGGATCACAAGCATAGATATATTCTAGGAAATTATTCAATTTATCATCATCAGGATCTTCCCAAGCATCATTTATAAGAGGATTAAGACCATTATAGTGTTCCCAATAATCATCCATTCCGTCAGAATCTGAATCAACTTTGTTAGGCATAAGTCCTAAAACATATTCTTGATAATTCGAAAAACCGTCTCCATCTAAATCAAAAGAGCTGTCATCTACTAGTGGATTAAGTGCATGAAAAACTTCATATCCATCAGGCATCAGATCGCCATCTGAATCTGGGTTAAGGGGGATTGTACCGTAATAATACTCAAATATGTTAGTTAATTCATCAGTATCCGGATCATCACTCGCGTCATCTATTAGAGGATCTAAACCATTATACACTTCAAAATCATCAGGAATATCATCTGAGTCACTATCTTCAGAGTAAGGATTTGTGTTGTATAGTATTATTTCTTCATAATCATTTAGGCTATCACTGTCAGAGTTATAGAAGGGATAGTAATCAAATGTAGAATCATCTCCATCAATGGGATAGTATATTTTATCCCCTAGATCAAGCCAGAAATTCCCTACTCCTCCATAGTCCCATTCATTTCCACCTAAATGAGCTTCATCATATACTTGTGATAAGAAGGATATTCCATTTCTTATGAAGTAATTATGATAGACTTTACAATCAGTTCCTGATAGAAATTTAATTGCATAACCGATATTGTCTATGAAAATATTGTCAGTAATTACTGTGAAATCTACAGAGCTAAATCGGAGACCATGATCATTATTTAAGAAAGTATTATCAAAGAAATCTAGATTTCCACTACTTCCAAAATAAAGTTCTCTATTCTTTTCAAATGTATTGAATTCAATTAAAGATCCCGTAAAATGATAACCTTGAATTGCATAAATATTCTCATTAAAATGGTTATTTACAATATTCAGATTGTTTGAGTTTTCAATGTATACTCCATTTATACATTCAGAGATATAGTTATCGTCAATAGTAAGATCATCGGTGTTGTTAACATATATTCCATCTCCTGAATAGAAGTCAGCAATTAATGTGTTATTGATAATTACTGTTTCTGGACTTAAAATAGTATTCAGAATAATAGGATCATCAGCTAGAATATAGCAATCTCTTATCTCAAAGTGCACTGCTGCAGAAACATCACTGATTTTTATTCCATAAGTGCCTGGAGCAGTTATATTTAGATTTTGAATAAGATATGGATCTGCTGCAAATCCTGATCCAGGAAAATTATACCCATCTGGTCCAAAATCCAAGTCTTTTTCTATTAAGATTGGTGATGATATTGTATAATTTGTTTCTAAATCTTGATTATCAACATTGTCAATTTCTGATCTCGTTTGGCTGAACATTATCGAAATTAAAAACATCGAAATAATTAGTAAAGATAAACCTATTTTTTTCCTCATTTACTACACCAAACTAACTATATATCTAAGGGCTTATTAAGTAATTCGCATACCAAAGGAAAGTCATTTCTGTATCAATTCTAATCTTTCTCAATAGGATTTTTAAAATTTAAATGAAAATCTATTGTCTAAATAGATAAACAAAATAGATTCTTTCTGTTTTCTCTGAATCAATAGATAATTTGCTTTTTCTACTGTAATATATTATACTGTTAAAAAAAACGTGAAATTTCTCTCTACAAACTAAGTTTTACATTCTAGATTTATATATAACTTCGTAGAACATATATTTTGATATGTCTGGAGTCTTTTGTCCAAATTGTGGTAAGAAGCATGCTGCCGAAGGTAAATTTTGTGAATACTGTGGTACAGATTTAGAACAGGTAATCCTTAGATATAAACAGAGAAAACTACCAATAAAATATCAAACCGAACCTAAAGCACCTCCTTATCAACCTCATCCAGGTCAACCTATAGCAAAAATACAAAAGGAAAAACAAAAACCAGTACAACTGTTTTTTAGAATTTCTACTCTTTTGCTATTAGTAGCATTGATTCTACTCTTCGTATTCCTTAGAAATTACCAACTTTGGCACTTTATTCTAATGGGTGTATTGGGTGTTTTATTTATAATCGCCTCTATTACTAACCTAATCATCTCTCCAAGTCGTTCAACAGGAACAGGATGTTGGAGTTCAGATTGTTCTGGTTGTGGTGATTGTGGTGGTTGCAGTTGTGCAGACTGTAGTAGTGATTGTGGAGGTTGTGATTGTGGTGATTGTGGTGGATGTGATTGTTAAGATTCTTATACCACTTCCATTTCTAATCTGACTTCTTACATTTGTTACTCCATTAACTTTATTATCTGATTTTTTAAAAACGGAGTATGAGCCAAAAGAATGATACTATTTCTAAAAGGAAACTAGGGAAAACTAACCTCAAAATTTCTCCTATTGGTCAAGGTGTAATGCAATTTGCAGGTGGTCACACCTTTATGAAATTTTTATATCCCGAGTTAGAAGATGAAATAGCTAAAAGTATTATAAAAGCAGCTCTTGATAATAATATCAATTGGTTTGATACAGCTGAAGCGTATGGGTCAGGAATCTCTGAAACTAAACTTTCTAAAGGTCTTCAAGCAGCTGGAAAATCTGATAAAGACATAGTCATCGCTACCAAATGGAGCCCAATATTCCGTAGAGCTAAATCAATAACAAAAACTATCGATGATAGATTAAAATACCTTGAACCTTACTCTATTGACCTTCATCAGATTCACAATCCTATGTCCGTTTCGTCACTAAAGAAGCAACTTTATGGTATGGTTAAGTTAATTGAGAATGGCAAAATCAAATCTATAGGAATAAGTAATTTTTCAGCAGATAAGATGAGGGAAGCTCATGATGTTTTAGCTGAAATGGGAATTCCTCTTGCTTCTAATCAGGTTAACTACAGTCTTGTTCATAGAAATATAGAGAGCAATGGAGTTCTTGAAACTGCTAAAGAATTAGGAATAACAATTATAGCTTGGTCTCCATTGCAAATGGGTGTTCTAACTGGAATATTCCATTTTGAACCTGATGTACTGAAAAGCAAACTTATGGGAAAGAGAATTATGATCAAACGTTATCTTAACAAAAGCTTGGAACTTGTCAAAGAGATGGATATTATTGCCAAAAATCATCAAGCTACTATATCACAAGTTGCTTTGAATTGGTTAGTTAATTATCATGGTGAAACTGTTGTAGCAATTCCTGGCGCTACCAAACCTAAACATGCAGAAGAAAATGGCAAAGCTATGAGAATTGAATTAACTAAAACTGAAATGGATGATATAGAAGCATTATCAAGAGATTTCTTATAATATCGCTGTTTTATAAAATAATTCTTTTTCTTTTTCTTTTTCCGTTTGTAAAATACAATTTACTATTACTTGTTCTTTGTTTTATTTTGGTTTTCTAATCATTCCCCAATGAGATAAATTAGCTTTTGGAATTTTACCTTCTTTTATTATTTTGAAACCTAGTTTTTCATAAATCGGTAGATTTGATTCAGTTTGAGTTTCTAGAAAACAAGTTATCTCTTCTTCATCGAATCTCTCGAGCATTGGTTTTAATAGTTTACTTCCAAATCCTTTTCCCTGAAATTCAGGTTTTACTCCAATAGGAGATAATTGGTAATATGGAGGTTGGATCAAATTGTTTCTGAACTCAGTTGTATAATGACCAACTTGGTTAAACTGTGTCATTATATCACTACTTATTTTATTATATAGTTTCATCCCTCCACTTCTCATCCCTCTCCAGTTAGTTACTTCTGCTTTTTCCCCTGGTAACCAAATAGCTATCCCTTCATATCTGTAAGATGTTGCATAAACTTCTCCATATCTCATTCCATAACTAACTCTGAAATTGAAGTAATCTAAAAGATAACTATATCTTGTTTCTTCATCCTCAAAAAACCAACAACTCAAAGGATCATTCATGAATGCTTTTGCAAGGGTATCAGCAGCTTTCTCTTTATCCTTATTTTTAATTAGTATCAGTTGTTTCAATGCATTAACCCCAGACTCTTTTTTTAGGAACCTTTTTCCTTTCCTCACAAACATGGCATAAGAGACTCTTCTTAAAATAGAAGAATATTCTCCTTTTTTAAGTTTGACATTTGTTGTAAGCATAGAAAAATATTTCTTCTTTTAGGAGGGAAAAAATTTTATGAAACAAGTCTAATTCAACTCTTTGTTCAAATTTAAAGTAATTAGAATGGTTAATCAAAGACCAACAAGATATAACACAATTGCTGAATTTATCCAAGCTTTTGAAGATGAAGTTCAGAAGTACCTAAATGAAGGCTGGAAAATTATAAACTGCGACCAAGAAACATTTGCATTATATGCATTTCTGCAGAAAGACTAAACCAAACTTCATCCCCTTCTTTTTCTGGTAAATCATTTCTTCACAATACTTATAATTTCTTATGAGAATCAGTTTTTTGGAATGTTTGAAATAGATTGTCCTCATTGCAAAGAAAAAATAGTTGTTGATGGTCAATTCTGCAAATTTTGTGGTGGTGATCTAGAAAATGAGATACTTGCACTAAAACAACAACATTTACCTGTTAAATATCAAATAGAACCTGAAGGAAAGGAAGAAACTAAAAAGAAAGAACAAAGAAAGATGATACTAATTGTAACTACTTGGGTTGTATCAGCCATAGCTACCCTTGTAATGATTTATCTCATAACAGGATTAGACTATTACGAAATTTGGGCATACATAGTTACTGGTATTTTTGGAATAACCGCTTTAATTGCTGGTTACTACTTTAGAAGATTCTATGTTGACCAAAGAAAAACCTGGTTCAAATTTCTGCAATGCTTAGGTTTATGTGATTGTTTCTAAGATTTAGCTTAATAAGAAAATACTATCCAAAAAATACTTTAGCTATTTCATAAGTATCTTTGTCAACAATCTTAGATTCTTTCACTCCATCTTCTATTGGAACAGGAACAACTTTAGTTCCATGTAGTGCAGTCATCATTCCAAAATTTCCTTCATGAACCATATCAATTGCTGCTATACCATACTTTGTTCCAAGTACTCTGTCATATGCAGTAGGAGTCCCACCACGTTGTACATGTCCTAGTACAACAGCACGAGATTCAATACCAATTCTTTTCTCTATCTCTCTTGCTAGGAGATCTCCAATTCCCCCTAAACGAATATTACCAAAATCATCAGTTTCTCTTGTCTGAATATCATATCCCTCTACTCTGAGTTCGACACCTTCAGCTACTACTACAATTGAGAAAAATTTTCCTCTATTCATTCTAAGTTGAATTTTATCAGTAATATCCTTTATTTCATATGGTTGTTCAGGGATCAGTACATAATCAGCTCCACCAGCTATACCCGAATGAGTAGCTATCCATCCTGCATGTCGACCCATCACTTCAACAACTATACATCTATGATGTGATTCAGCTGTTGTATGTAATCTATCGATTGCTTCAGTAGCTACTGATACAGCTGTGTCAAAACCAAAAGTCATATCTGTTGCGCAAATGTCATTATCTATTGTTTTGGGTACACCTACTATGGGTATACCTAACTCATGAAGCTTCACTGCAACTCCTAGTGTGTCATTCCCCCCAATCACTATAAGTGCATCAAGCCCAAGCTCCTTGAAATTTTTTATAGCAAGATCATACCCTCCTTCTTCCTTCTCAGGATTGGTTCGTGAAGAACCTAGAATAGTTCCACCTAGATGGAGAATACCAGAAAAATTGTGTCTCTCTAATTGAATATAATCAAGAGACATTAATCCTGCCCAACCATTTTTAAGACCTATGAATTCATCATCATAGTGAACTATCCCTTTTTTTCCTATAGCTCTGATAACTGCATTTAATCCTGGACAGTCTCCTCCTCCGGTTAAAATACCTACTTTCATACTTTAAATATTCTAGTAGTTATTAAAAAATATTCCTTCATTGAGAACACTTTTATTTCATGGAATGATACTAGGCTTTAAAATGTCTTTAACATTCTGTGTTAACTGTGGTCAAACCAATCTAGTTGACGATAAATTTTGTACATATTGTGGGGCAAAGCTCGAAAAACCTACACTTAAATCAGAGAAAGTTGATATGCTGCATTTCCTAATTCTCCTTCCTCTCTAGTTTATTTGAATGTTTCTTCAGGTTTAATGTGTCCCTTATACAGTAGTAAGATTTTGTGATAGTAGTGATTTTCTATGATATAAATGTCCTTGATAACAGTCACACGAAGTTTTGCAGTTTCTACTTCCCTATCCAAGAGTCAGAAGTTCATTATATCCAATGACCAAAAGAATCACAGTTAATACTAATTCTGGTGTTTTTCAAATCTCTATGTCAACCTAGAATTAGCTTATTTCTTCCTTTTCTTTTTTAAGATAAGTGCGATACTTAGAACTGCTAGAATCGGAGCAATATTGCTAGCATTTGCTTCTTCTTCCACTCTGACGCTGATTCCACTCATTCCAAGAAGAGTACCACCATGATCTAGATCTTCACCTTGTGTATTATTTTTCTTGAAGTCAAATAGCGTCTTAGCTTGAAATTCATCATCTGTTATATCTGATAGATTAAATGTTACAGTTGTTGAACTACTCCCACCTTCAGTATCTATATCTGGGAGAGTTGTATTTTGTGTCGTAACATATGTATCCCCTAAGATTGTGACATTTATTGTTATATCATAGAAAGCTACAATAACAACACCTGATAATGTTCCAAAGATATCAGCTGTCAATTGTACTTCCAGTTCAAATAAAGTACCAACTATGTAAAACTCTTCTGATCCAACAAACATAGTACATTTAGTTCCATCCGGGTCAGTTCTGGTCATAGTAGCAGAACGAGCAAAAATCTGAGATGAAGAAAGGATTAGTAATATTGAAGTAAAAAATAAGTACGTATATCTTTTTTTCATGAAGTACACCAATATTAACATTTAATTTGATAATTAAAAAGGTTTTGAAAAAAATCTGTAAAGCTTTATTTTAGAAGATATCGTGATATTCTTTTTCTTTGTATTCTAGAATTCCTAAAAAAGAAATACTGTATAAAATGAAGAAACATAATTCTATAATTCTTCTTCTACAATTATTGATATTTGGAGAAAATATAAATACAGTGCTATGAAAAAAGATTGATAACCTTATGAATGATGCAATAAAGAAAGTCGATGTCGAAAGGCTTTATCAGCACGTTTTATCTGTTGAGGGAATTAAGCATCCTTATGCTAATCCTGAAAAGCTTAATGAAACTGCAGATTATATAAAATCAGAATTCCAAAAATTTGGTCTGAACACAAATGAACAATCCTTTGAGATAAAAGGTATAGATATGACTTTTCGGAATATTGAAGGTTATATGGGGGATGGTTCTAAACCGGAAATTCTTGTTACTAGTCACTATGATACCGTTCGAAATGCTCCTGGAGCAAATGATAATGGTTCAGCTGTAGCTGCAATGCTAGAAACAGCTAGAATATTAGCATCTGAAGACTTTTCAGGTAATGTTCGGTTTATCAGTTTCACACTGGAAGAATTTGATCCCATCTTAGGTCAAAAATATAGAGATAAAGGATTGGAATTGGGAATATTCAATCAGAATTATAAATATACTTCATATCAAACTCAGAAAAAACTAAAGAAATTCTCTTCCAAAGTGCATGTCAGACTAGCTAAGGGGAAACCTTTGCTAGAGTCTTGGGAAAAAGCATTTGAAGAGATTAAGGATGATCTAACTGATACAGAAAAAGAATATTGTGAATACATAATAGAAACTAGATCTTATTTTACAAGAACATCTTGGATAGGAAAAACAGGTCTCGTTGGTAGTGGTTATTGGGTTAAGAAAGCTGTTGAAGAAGGTAAGAAGATTATAGGAGTGATCAATTTAGAAACAATTGGTTATACAAGTAAAAGAAAAAACTCTCAATTTCTACCTCCATTAATGCATCCAATTTTGTTTCCTTCTTATAAGGTAAAAGCTCGTAAAAGAATAGGTGATTTTATAGCTGTAGTGAGTGATAAAAATTCAAAGGAACTTGGTAAGCTGTTCTGCAAAAATTGTAAACATGAAGATATTAAACTTCCTTATTTGTGGGCTAAAATATCATTAAAATTCGAGAAGATAGCTAAATGGTTGATGGATTTGCTTCGATCTGATCATGCCCCCTTCTGGAAAGAAAACATCCCAGCTTTGATGATAACCGATACAGCAAATTTTCGATATCCATACTACCACACTGAAGCAGATACTATAGATAAACTGGATTTTGATTTCATTAAGAAGGTTACTCAAGCAACTATTGCAACTGTATTAGATTTTTCCGAAGAGAGAGAAAAATAAAATCATAATTGTTCTTCTATAAAATTCAACAATGATGAGTGGATGATCGTTTGGATCCAATCAAACGATTAATCCCAATCAGAGAAATACTTAAAATGTATCATTCATTTATTTTAGTACTATCTTAATTGGAAAATTCTGAGGAAAGAAAATGATAATTGATATTCATTGTCACATATGGGATGAAACCATCATCGATGGAGATCTCAATAAACTGTTGGAAAGTATAATTAGAAATTTGAAATGTCCTGATCCTCAATCTGTACTTAATGGCTCTGTGGAGCGTTTAGTGGAAGAAATGGATGAAGCAGGTATCGATAAAACGGTGATTCTTGCTGTAGATGGTTACTTGAAATACCGAAGTAAGTTGGATTTTAAAGTTTATAATGATTACGTTGCAGATATTGTTGAGAACTATTCTGACAAAATTATCGGATTTGCAGGGATTGATCCTCGAAGAGGTATTGAGGCTATCGTAGAGCTTGAAAGATGTATTGAGGAATTAGGTCTCAAGGGAGTAAAATTTTGGACATTAACTGGATTTTATCCAGATTCTAAGGAGTATTATGATTTTTACAGGAAAGTTGAAGAATTTAACGTCCCCATACTAGCACATACTGGTTTAGGACCACAGTATACTTATCTAAAATACTGTCAACCAATCTATATTGACACTGTAGCAGTTGATTTTCCAAATATTAATTTCATCATGGCTCATATGGGTAATCCATTCACTGATCAAGCATTTGCAGTTGCAGCAAAGAATCCAAACGTGTATCTAGACATCTCTGCTTGGGAATCTGTGTTTAAACATGTTCCAGGAATTTTCGTACAAATGTTACAAAATGCAAGAATGACGTGCGGAATAGAGAAAATATTGTTCGGTTCAGATTGGCCCCTGTTCACCCATATAGTATCTCAATCAGAATGGGTACAAGGAATCAAGAATCTAAATGTACCCGAGCCTTTAAAACAAATGGGTGTTCAACCTTTTACTGAGGAGGAAAAAAAAGCAATCTTAGGTAATAATGCCAAAAAACTACTGGGAATATAACTATGAAAATGCATTCCTTTAATTCAACCGTTTAACGTGCTTAGAACAGACTTTACCACCTCTAATGCACCCACGAATGTTCCCTTCTTACAAAGTAAAAGCTCGTAAAAGAATAGGGGATTTCATTTCAGTTATTAGTGATAAAAACTCAAAGGAACTAGGAAAATTATTCTGCAAGAAATGTAAACAAGAAGAAATTAAGCTTCCCTATTTGTGGGTAAAACTACCTCTAAAATTCGAAAAGATAGCTAAATGGCTAATGGATAC
Organism: Candidatus Heimdallarchaeota archaeon; assembly: GCA_030603365.1. Taxonomy (GTDB): domain Archaea; phylum Asgardarchaeota; class Heimdallarchaeia; order Heimdallarchaeales; family Heimdallarchaeaceae; genus UBA460. The sequence goes on along the minus strand of JAUVXV010000011.1, from coordinate 40,398 downwards.
ACTTAGGTCTGATCATGCTCCTTTCTGGAAGGAAAATATTCCAGCTCTTATGATAACAGATACAGCGAATTTTCGATATCCATACTACCACACTGAAGCAGATACTATAGATAAACTAGATTTTGATTTCATAAAGAAGATAACTCAAGCTACTATTGCAGCTGTTATAGAACTTGCTGAAACAACTTGATAATTAATGACTCATTGATTTCTAGAATCTAAAGTACTTATTAAAATAAGAAAAAAAGAGAAGTTCCCTAAATTTAATCTTTCATACATCTTTGTTATCAATAAAGTATAGCGCAAGAATCTCAGCAAAGATTAATTTGCTAGTATAAATAGTAATTTTTTGTCGAAAAGGAAATACGACTTCAAATGTGTGTTCTTAAGAAAAAAAGAGGTTATGTAGTTAAAGCTTTGAAATAAGAAATTTTTGTTGTTTTTCCTCTTTTCTTTCTCTAAGAAGTTCAAGGTCGAACAAAGCTTTCGACAAAACTAGCCTCTATTTATACTAACGATTTCACCCAACTAGAGCTTGAAAAGATTGACATTGAGGGAGTAAGATAGTGAACAGTAAGAAATAAGAGAGAGAAAGATTTAAAATCTTTTATCTTCAACTATTAAAAAATAAGCAAGATGATGAGAGTGAAAAAAGTAAAAAGTAGTAAATTAAAAATTTCAAAAACAGTAGCAGTAATAATTGTACTCGCAGTTTCTTTTCTCTCAACTAATTATATACAAGAAAACTCTAATAATACGCAAATATTCGTTTCAGCTCTAACTGCACATGGACCAATAAGTATTACTGATGATAGCGGATTTAGCCCTTATCTCGGTTCAGGAATACCTGGAGATCCTTATATTATTGAGGGTTACAATATTACAACAACTAGCAGTGTAGGTATTAGAATCTCAGGTACAACAAAACATTTTATTATCAATAATTGTTATGTTAATGCACTAGATCATGGTATTTATATTTTGAATATTGCTGATGGTACAGCAACAATAACAAACAATACATGTGAAAAAAATATCAATCATGGTATCTATCTTTCTTCTTCTCATAATAACATTTTAAGTGCTAATAATTGTAGCAACAACGGCGAGGTAGGTATCTTGCTTTCTCTTTCTAGTAATAACATTTTAAGTGCTAATAATTGTAGCAACAACCTGTATGAGGGTATCTTGCTTGGTGGTTCTAGTAATAACAATTTAAGTGCTAATAATTGTAGCTACAACCAGAGGAAGGGTATCTCGCTTGATTCTTCTCATAATAACATTTTAAGTGCCAATAATTGTAGTTACAACCAGAGGGAGGGTATCTTGCTTGGTGATTCTGGTAATAACATTTTAAGTGCCAATAATTGTAGTTACAACGACTTGGAAGGTATCTTGCTTAGTAATTCTGGTAATAACATTTTAAGTGCTAATAATTTTAGCAACAACCAATATGGTATCTCGCTTTATTCTTCTCATAATAACATTTTAAGTGCTAATAATTTTAGCAACAACGACTTGTATGGTGTCCACCTATACCAATCCAATTTCAATGTTATTAATGAAAACTTCATACAAGACAATGTTGCTTATGGAGTTTACATTTTTAGTTCAACCTCTTACAATCTTATTTACAGAAATATTTTCTATAATAACAATTTTGGTGGTACGTCACAAGGATTTGAAGATGGAACTTACAACCTATGGTATGATCAATTATTATTACAAGGCAACTGTTGGTCTGATTGGAACGGAAGCGAACATTATTCTATTGATGGTTCTGCTAATTCCTCAGATTTGTATCCTTCTGAATGTATTCTAACTCCTCCACTTATCGAAAGTGTCAATCACAATCCCTCTTCCCCCACAAATTCTGATACTATAACCATTTCTGCTACAGTCAGCCACTCTTCTGGTATCGATTCTGTTACTCTACATTATCGAATTAATGGTGGTGGATGGTTAGTTATTTCTATGACTCTTTATACTGGATCAATTTATCAAGCAACTATTGGTCCGTTCACTGTTGGTAGCGTTATTGATTATTATATTACAGCTATTGATAGTTCAATAAGCCACAATGAAGCTACTAACGACAACAATGGTACCTATTACTCCTTTACTGTTTCTGCCATTGTTCCTGAGTTTTCTACTCTCTCTCCTATTCTACTCTTTTCTGTCTCTATTCTCTTTCTGTTTGTTGTTGCAGTTCTCCATAAAAGAAAGAGAAAATAGTTAAATGGTTAATGGATACACTACGTTCAGATCATGCTCCTTTCTGGAGGGAAAACATTCCTGCTTTGATGATCACTGATACAGCGAACTTTCGCTACCCCTATTATCATACTAAAGCAGATACTATTGACAAATTGGATTTCGATTTCATAAAGAAGATAACTCAAGTCACCATTGCTACAATACAATATCATCACAAGATATGGTAACATTTAACCTTGCTGTTAACATACCTTCTTATGCCCTAGATATAATAGAAAAAGCGAGACAACTAGTTTCCTTTGTAAATTCTGCAAAGAGGATTTCAAGCAATATAATCTGAAATCTAGTTTTTCTCAAACAACTGTATGTCAATCTGAAAGAATTATAATTGTGATAAATATGATTATTGTTATATCGTTTGAACTAGTATTTTGAGTATAATTAATGAATCATTGATTTCTAAAATCTAAAGTACTTATCAAAATAAGAAAAAGAGAAGTTCACTAAATTTAATCTTTCATACATCTTTATTATCAATAAAGTATAGCGCAAGAATCTCAGCAAAGATTATAACTTTCTGGAATATTGCGTCTAGATTGCTAATCCCTAAATTGTCAAGATTTAATGCAAAGATTGTGAAGTATCCTATTAGTAAAAGTATCAAAACAATGGAAAGGAATATATCCCAAATAGTATCTACTTTGTTAACCTCTTCTTGTTTATCTTTACGTTTCTTAATCGTACTAGAAATTTGCAATACTGCGTTAAAGGCTGCAAATCCACCAATAAATGCGGATGCACCAATTATATGTAAAACCCAAAGCTTTGGATGATCAGAAGGTATTGCATCACAAGCTACACCAAAAGCAACTATTAGTGAGAGAATTCCTTTAACATGCCAAAGATATAGATCTCTTCTAGTAAAATACAGTATTGCTACAGCTAGAAGAAGTAATGAACATATTCCAAATCCAACAATAATTATCCTCATAGAAATAATGTTAATTGCTCCCAACGCACTTTCGAAAGAACCAAGATTACTGATGTGTTCACTAAAAAATTGATATTTCTCTGGATAATAAGCAATCGCTAAGAAGAATGTTAGATTCAAAACATACGCCATGATAATAAACAGGTTCTTGATTGTGATTTGAATCCTCAGAGGAGGTTCATAGCTTTTAAGACGGAACATAATTTACACTATCCTAATTAGTATGTTTAAATTTTTCTGAAAACTAGCATTTTCAATTTTTTTTCTTAAACACAGAAATAAATATAAGCATTGATTCGTTTTACTAAATGACTAAAATGATAATTGATAGAGCTTTTAAATCCATTATAAGGACGATTAGAAACCTACATAGAGGAATTAAATCAAAAAAACTTCGATGGATTTATCTTGATTTAGATATACCACTGAATGAAAGACCTGAACCTCGTAAGAATTTCATCCAAAAAAGATTATTCCCTTCCAAAATTCTTTCTCTTGCTTTTCTTGAAGAATATTTTAATCGTTTAAGCAAGTTACCTAAATTTGAAGGAATAATTATTCACTTAAGAAAACAACCTGAAGGACTAGCTAAAACGCAATCACTTAGAGATCTTCTTCTAGATTTTAGAAAAACTGGAAAAAAAGTTATAGTCTATGCTCACGGATATGATTTCTTTAAATTTTATGTAGCAACTGCAGCTGATGAAATTTGTCTTCAACAAGCTGGAAATCTTAACATAATAGGTCTTCAGTTATCTCGTTTGCTTATGAAAGATGCTTTAGCAAAAAGAGACCTATCTGTTGATGCTGTTCCAATTTCTCCTTACAAATCTGCAGGGGATATGTTCTCAAAGAGTAGCATTTCCAAAGAAGATAGGGAGCAATATCAAGCTATCATTGATTCTGCTTTTGACACTTTCGTTTCAGATGTTAGTTTGGCTCTAGATAAATCAGAAAAAGAGATTATTGAGTTAGTGAATAATGCTCCTTATACAGCTAAAGATTCTTTGGTAAAAGGATTGGTTCACACAATAATTGGTGAAGAAGATTTAATTGAATATGTAAAAAAAGAATATTCTAAAAGGAAGAAACTAGTATTAACAACTTGGGAAAAATCCCTAAAGAAGCTTAAAATCCCTAAACCAAAGCCAGCTAAGAATACAATAGCAGTTATATCTGTTGAAGGTTTAATAATAGATGGTAAAAGTAAGAAACCTCCAATTAAGCTACCCATCCCTATTTTTGGTGATGACCAAGCAGGAGATCAAACTATTGTACACCTTCTTAGAAAAGCAAAGCGAGATAAAAAAGTCAAAGCTGTTGTTTTTCATGTCAATTCTGGTGGAGGTTCTGCAGTTGCCTCTGAAGCAATGAGATCAGCAATAAAAGAACTAGTTAAGAAGAAACCAGTTGTTACATACTTCAGCGATGTAGCTGCGTCAGGAGGATATTATATTGCGACTTCTTCAAGCTGGGTTGTATCTCAGCCTATGACATTAACAGGTTCCATTGGTGTAATTAACTTAAAATTCATAACTCAAGAAAGTCTTAAAAAACAAGGGATTAACAGAGTTTTTCTACGTAGAGGAGAAAGAGCTGGAATTTATAGTTCAGAAAAACCTTTTTCAGAAGAAGAAAGAAATATAGTTTTCAAAGGGATAAACGAAATCTATGATGTATTTCTAGATCATGTAGCAGAATTCCGTAAAATGGATAGAAAGGAATTTGTAAAATACTGCGGAGGAAGAGTGTGGTCTGGTAAAGATGCTAAAGAAATAGGTCTAGTTGATGAACTTGGAAGTATAAAGAAAGCTTTTGAAAAAGCTGCAGAAATAGCGAAACTTAATCTTGATAGATGTAGAATTGTAGACATTTACAAAGCTAAACCTGATGTGCCTATTTGGTATAAAGATGGAAAAATAAATTTCTCACTAGAAGATTGGATAAAACCCTTCTTGGATACTCATGTATGGATGGTGTTGCCAGAGGAAATAAAAATAGAGTAAATTATTTTTTCTTTTTTTTTGTAAAAGGTTCCAAAAATAACCCTGTTGTCAACATACCTTCTTCTTTAAGAAAATTACAAAAGTTTTTATTTCTTAACCTACCAAATTGGAATATGGAAGATTTAAATATAATACTTTCAATCTTATGGGTAGCTTGTATGTTATGTTATTTGTTAGGTGATGTGCTAAGAATTTTTGCAGGGGAATTAACACCTGGAGAAATAGAAGGTAAGAAAGTAGGTCAGATAGTGTGGTTTGGAATAGCAGTATTAATGGTGATTCCAATAGTTATGGTTTTTCTTTCATTGATATTGGGATTTCCTGCTAATAGTATAGTAAACATCGTCATAGCTAGTTTCTTTCTTCTCTTTAATCTTGCTGGAATAAAAGGGTATAAGCCTTTTGACATATTTTTGCTCACAGTAAGCTTTGTCTTTAATGCTCTAACAATCTACTATGCAAGTACGGTATTTTTCTTGTGAAATCATTAAGTATTTATTTGCATATAGGCTTTTAACATAAAATCTTAAACAAAGTTGAAGCAATAATGAAAGCAATAGTTTATGAAAAATACGGACCACCAGAGGTTCTTGAACTAAGAGAGATAGAGAAGCCTACTCCCAAGGACAATGAACTACTTGTAAAAGTTTATGGGACAACAGTAAACGCTGCAGTTGTGAACGGACGAAAAGGTAAACACCCAGATTCCAAATTCTTTACTTTCGCGTTGCGGTTAATGTATGGTATTCGAAAACCCAGAAAACCTATACTAGGCTATGAGTTTGCAGGAGCAGTTGAATCAGTAGGCAAAGATGTCAAGCTGTTTAAAAAAGGTGATCAAATTTTTGGAACTACCACTATGTTGAAACAAGGTTCTTATGCAGAGTATGTGTGTCTGCCAGAAGAATGGAAGATGGGAGTTGTGGCAATAAAACCTGCCAATTTAACATACGAAGAAGCAGCTGCAGTTCCTGTTGCAGGTATGGCTTCATTGCATATTCTTCGAAAAGCCAATATCCAGAAAGGACAGAAAGTTCTTATCTATGGTGCTTCTGGAAGTATTGGTAGTTATGCAGTACAACTAGCTAAGTACTTTGGAGCTGAGGTTACTGGTGTATGCAGTACCGATAAAATAGAAATGGTGAAATCGTTAGGAGCTGATAAAATAATTGATTACACCAAGGAAGATTTTACACAAAGTAGTGAAACTTATGATGTTGTTTTTGAAACAGTAGTTAAGGTTTCAGACAAAAAATGTAAAAGCGCACTTAAACCAAATGGTATCTTTCTTACAGCAAAATCTATGACTTCTGAAACAACAGAAAAAATGACTTTCCTTAGAGATCTAATTGAGAAGGAGAAGATTAAACCATTCATAGATAGAAGTTATCCTTTGGAGCAAATGGTCGAAGCTCACAAGTATGTCGATAAAGGGCACAAAAAGGGGAATGTTGTAATATCTGTAGTCCAAAAGAAACTTTAAACAAGCAATATAGAGAAGTTTAGAATAATGAACCTAGAGTACTGAAAAAACCTTATTGTCAACCTACCTATCAAAAAACTAGAAAAAGTATATAAACTTTAATTTCTAAAGATTGCGAAGTAAAATGAATGATATACCTTATAAAGTAGATGTGGAGAAACTTTTCCAACATGTCTTATCTATTGAAGGTGTTAAACACCATATTTTTGATCCTCAAAAACTGAATGAAACAGCAGATTATATTAGTTCAGAATTTAAAAAATATGGTATAAAAACAAATGAACAAACTTTCAAAGTTGAAGGTACAGATATGGTTTTTAGAAATATAGAAGGATATATGGGAGATGATTCTAAACCTGAAATTTTGGTTACTAGTCATTATGATACTGGATTCAATTCTCCTGGGGCAAATGATAGTGGTTCAGCTGTAGCCGCAATGCTAGAAGTAGCAAGAATATTAGCTTCTAGAAACTTTTCAGGAAATGTTCGTTTTATCAGTTTCACGCTAGAGGAATTAGGTCCTACTTTTGATCAAGGAGATCGAAATAAAGCTTTAGAGCTCGGAATTGTTGATGAAAATCATCGTTATACCTCTTATCATACTCAAAAAATGTTTAAGAAATTCTATTCTTCTGTTACTTTAGGTCTAGCAAAGGGTCAACCAATAGTAGATGTGTGGCAAAAAGCATTTGAAGTGGTTAAGGACAATCTTACTGATTCTGAGAAAGAATACATAGCGTATATAATAAAAACTAGATCACACATTACCAGAACATCTAGTGTAGGCAAACTTGGTCTTGTAGGGAGTGACTACTGGGTTAAGAAAGCTTTAGACGTGGATAAGAAAATTAAAGGAGTAATTAATTTAGTGACAATTGGCTATTCTACTAAAAGAAAAAACACTCAGTTTTTCCCTCCTTTATTGAACCCTTTGTTATTACCATCATACAAAGTAAAAGCTCGTAAAAGAATTGTTGATTTTATAGCTGTTGTGAGTGATAAAAACTCTAGGGAACTTGGAAAGATATTCTGCAAAAACTGTAAAAACGAAGGCATTAAGCTTCCTTATCTGTGGGCAAGAATACCTTTCAAATTCGAGAAGATAGCTAAATGGTTATATGATTTACTTCTTTCAGATCATTCTCCTTTCTGGAAAGAAAACATCCCTGCATTGATGATAACAGATACAGCAAATTTCCGTTCTCCATATCATCACACAAAAGCAGATACAATTGATAAGTTAGACTTCGATTTCATCAAGAAGGTTACTCAAACAACAATAGCTACAGTAATTGAATTTAACAAAATGGCACCTATATAACCTCGTTGTCTACATACTGTTTGAAAAAAGAAAATTTTAGGATGGTTTCTTTCTTTGAGTTGCAGTTACCACTCCTAAAAATATGAGAAATAAAATTGTAATAATTTATTTTATTGTGACTGTTATAAATTTATCACTCTTAAGAATATTGCTTAATCTCTTCAATACTAATCTTTTCATGTCGTTCTCTTATTATTTGGTAACGTTAACCTTGTTGTGAAGGCATCTTCTTAGGAAAGTCCTCTTGACAAGAAGGTATATCTTTGAAAATGAATTCAACCTTGCAACAAGGTTTAAAAGATGTAAAATTGAGAACTACAGACCAAGATAATGACGAAAAAGTCCTGAACTTATATACAACTTCTCTTCTGTTTCAACGGATAACTCACTTTCTCACTGAGTATTTTCTGATTCTTTTTGTTTATTTAGATCTCTAACTATACCAATTAAGTATTTGAGCTCTTCTAATTCACGTTTTCTTTAGTTTAAAGCACTTTTAATTCAATATTCGAATATATTGTCTAATTTCGAAAATGTTATATATTCGAAAAATCGATATTGTTTCGAATATTGGAATTATTTAATAATAGATGAATATTGATGGTGGTATGAGTTGAAATATACAGAAAAATTGTTAACAAGAAGTAAAGAACACTTGATGAATGTTAGATATGCGAATCTTGAAGGAACAAATAGAGAAATAGGAAGAAAGCTAGTAGAGATGATAAAAAAAAATCATTCGAATTCAAATGAAGCGACAAAATCGGATGATATTAGTATTTCTAAACAACGTATGAATTATTTCACACATAATTATCCTATAATAGTTGAACGTGCTAAAGGAGTAGCTGATTCGTTTGGAATTGATTATGAAAATCCACTTTACGATTGCTTTTCACTTCCATACAATCATCTGGATATGAGTAAGGAATTTGGATGCTCATCCATTTATTTTTCTCCAGCTTCAACAAAAGCAAATACAGGAATTTTAAGTCGAAATTATGATTTTGTGAGGGTGTCCAATTTTGAATTATTCGGATTACAAACTCCAGAAGAGATGAAGAATGTTAGACCAATAATGGGTGATCCATATATCTTAAAGATATATCCCGAGGATGGAGGTTATGCTTCGCTTTACATTTCAGCATTTGAACATTTATCCGGAGTATTAGATGGAATAAACTCAGAAGGATTAATGGTTTGTGTAAATGGTGATGAAATAGCAATGGCAAAAAACTCGAATCAAAGGGTCACTAATGTTGGAGTTGGTTTTAATGAATTACAAAGTATGAGGTATTTGCTGGATAATTGTGCATCTGTTGAAGAAGCGAAAAGAGCCTTATTACAAAATAAACATTATTTTACCAATATTCCTTGTCATTACCTTATTGCGGATAGAGAGGGTAATTCTTTTGTCTTTGAATTTTCACCAGATAGAAGTAATGCACAGGTGATAGAAAACAAAGGAAAATATCAACTACTAACTAACCATCCACTCTCTCAATTTTCTGAAAGAAAAATCGTAAGATTTTTCCTAAAAACCTTTCCTGAGAAGTTCTCTCTTGTAAAGACAGGAACTAGTTCATTTCAAAGATATAAGCAGTTAGAAGTATTTTTGAAAGGAAATAACAAGAGATATACAAAAGAATTCATAAAAGAAACTAATTCGGAGGTTACAACATCTAAAGTTGCTGAATGGATACCTGATATTTATCGGAAAGAAATAGTAAACCAACCTGGATTTTCTCGAACATTATGGCATAGTTTATACGATGGTAATGAGAGGAGTTTAGAAGTAAAATTCTACTTGAAGGAGAACCAAAGAGAAAATGGTAATTTTGATGAAACATTCTCCGAATATTACAAGTTTGAGCTTTAAATGAGTTATGGGAATAGTAAGAATTTCTAAAATATTCGGAGTATTTTTTGAATTTCGCATGGATACTGTATTCAGAATAATTACCATAAAGTAATGGTAGAATATTCCTTTTACTTTTTTGTAAATTGTTCTTTTAACAACCTTCCAACAGGTAGAATCAGTGAATATGCAAAATTATCACTTCCCTCTGAAGACGGGGGGAATTCCTTGAGCTTCTTTTTGATAGTCTGAGTGAATTTATTCAATTCTTCTTGATAGATTGGGAGAAATCCTTTTGGGAATTGGGTAATATTAAGGAAAAAATCACTATTTTCCCATAATTTTAGCTCCAGTTGTTCAAAGGTTAAAGAATCAACAGATTTACTCTGTTGTTCAAAATTGCTATCCTGCAGCTTAAGTAACTTAACTATGGATGCAACTAAGGTTCTTATTGCATTTATCCCATCGCTAAAGTAATCACCCCTTTCCCGATCATCCAGATTTTTCAAAAAACTAATATCTTGAAAGATACCTCCAGCTAAGCCTTCTGGTTTTATAGAGAAATAATGAATTTTGCTACCATTTCTTGTAGTTTCATGTAGAATCTCTAAATCCAGTAATATTTGAATATGATAATGAATAGTTGATTTACTCCGTCCTAGTAAATCTGACAGGTCATCCAGTGTAAGCTCTTTGTAAATAGATAAGTATGTAATTATACCAAACCTAGTTTCATTGTATAAGCCTTTCAATTTATCAAAAGATATATCAGTTGTATTTTGCTCATCACTACTATGGTTTTTCATCTTAACATTATTTATTTTAAAAAATACTTCATAAACTTGTTTATTGCCAGAAAAAAACGAAATGAAAAGAAAAAGAACAAATTAGGTTAATACAATTTTGATTTTCTCTTGAGAATATACACTAAACTAAGAAGAGCAATAATACTAAAAGAAAATAGGAATGAAACAGGCTTACTATCAGGATCTAAAGGAAAACCATTTTTCAATGATATTCGTCGAGCTTTACCAAATATAAATTCACGCACGCTAACAACACGCTTGAAAGAGTTTGAAGAAAATCATATTGTAACTAGAACAGTGATTAATACGCAACCCATTCAAGTTAGCTATGAATTAACAGAAATAGGTGAAGGGGTGTATGAGTTATTACTGCCTTTGCTATTCTTTTTTTCTGGTGAAAGATATAAATTAGATCAAAAAGAGAATCAGATTAAATCTGAATAAACCATCTGAACCTTGCAGCAAATTTTAGAGTTATGTTTGTCATTCAGTTAACTCCATCCTTTACTTCATAATGTTGGGACCTTGCGTCAAAACGTGAAAGCAAGTCTCTTGCTTTTGTAGGGACAACTGCTATCTCGTAATCTTCTCCGGCAAAAGCACGGACAGCTTCTAACGAATCAAACCACATAATTGTAATGAATTCCACTTCATTATTGATATTACGACGAAGAAGATGAATTCCTTTAAAACCATCAATTTTACGGGTTTTTATGCCTAAAAAAATTTCGCTCTTGAGAAGTAATTCGTATGCTTCAGCGTTCTCTAGTGTAGTCCATCCATGCCAAATTCGACTAATCATTATTAATTCCTTCTTACCTGTGTATGTTACATTTAGTAACATCCTTATATCCTTTTTTGAAAAAACTTTAAGAGAACAACCTATTTATGATTAAGATAATTATAGCTAATCAATGTGGGCATTCAAATGAATACAAATGTAACAGATGAGCTACAACCAAAAATACTGATAGCATACTATACACGATCAGGAAATACTGAAGAATTTGCAAATCAGATAAAGAACTTTGTTGGTGGTGATCTTTTCAGAATTGAGGTAGTTAATGAATATCCAGCTAGTTATCAGGAAGTTCTGAAAGTAAGCAAGGTTGAAATTGACAATCAGTACAAACCACCAATAAAAAGTTTAGTAGAAAATATAGATCAATATGATATTGTTTTTGTTGGTACTCCTAACTGGTACAGTACAATGGCTCCACCAGTAGCAACATTTCTTTCCATACATGATCTATCAGAGAAGACAATTATCCCTTTTGCAACTCATGGAGGTGGTGGAGAAGCTCGTTGTTTAACTGATATTAAACAAATGAGCTCTCAAGCAACTGTTTTAGAAGGATTAGCAATTTATGGTTCCCAAGCCGAGACAACAAATAATATAATAATAACGTGGTTAAAGAAGTTGCAATTATTCAGCAACGTACTTATTTAGCTTGAGCTCATCACAAAAAACTCATATACATCATAAATTCTGGATATTCTTGCTTAATGATTTTTTCTCATCTCATTCTTCAAAAGAAGAAGTTGTATGACGAACTTGTTATCAATACTGTAGATATTTTCCAACAAGGATAAACAAACTAGATAAGTAGTTCATTTACTCATCATAAAATGACTAAAACTTAATGTTATCCCCGTATGATGATTAGCGTTAATAATGCTATTATTACTAACATCATTAGAGTCAGTGTTATGATTGTTAGCTTAAGGTTAAGTTTCTTAGGAATTTCCTGTGGTCGTGGTGCTTGCATTAAGAATATTGAAATCCAAACACAGATGCTAAAGTAGGCAGAGTGCCATATTAGAAAACCAAAAGACCAATCGGCAGCCAGTTTAGATACAGATACATTTACGATCATAAAAGCATCAACTATCGCACTCCAGCCTGTTTTTATTGGAGGTAATCCTGTTTTAAATAACTCAATCACATAGATCCACATATCCGGTAAATGAAAGATCAACCCGTAACCAACATAAATCACGCACCATGCTGCAATTATTATCGCAGACATCTTCAGCATTCGTAACCGTCCTGCAGCTTCCTTATCTTTTATCAAGAAAACACGGCGAAGTTGTATAATAGCAAGTGGGAGTATTGCTACGAACCCAACTGACCATAATGTCTCCTCGATTGCACCCAATAATGCAAATTTGGTGATCACCGAACTTGTGGCAAAGATATTTGCTAGAAATATGCATATTGGTAAGATATATGGACTCTTTGTGAGATAGAATGACTTGAACTTATTAGAAAGTGCTTCCTCTTTAGGAGGTAAATAGGTATTAAAACGTAACATTGCTAACGCAATTAACCCACTGAATGCAAGTTCTGCAAACGTGGCAAGTGTTCGAATTAAGAGAGTGCTATTCGCAAGGGTATCAAACCAAGCACGTTGAGCGCCATACCGCGATACAAAAACCACTCGATATGCAGCAACTAACGTAAAGGTTACTCCCATAATTCTCATCCATATCCGATATTTTGAATCTTTTCCATCTTTTGGAATCAGTGATCGTTTGAAAACAATTGCACAAACAACTAGGCTCACTATGTTAATAGCAACCATAATCGACCACCAAGGCCATGCCCAACCAGTGTCATAGAAGCTCATATTTTTAGTATCTCCTTTTTTTAAATTGTTGTGGATATTTCTCATCTTTCTGGAGAAATTTAATTACTACCAGAAAGAAATGGTTATTTTTAAATTATAACTAGCAAAGAAATCTTAAATTTTAAGAGAAAAACCATATAAAAGAAAACAAAAGAGGTCCTTTCATATCTAAAGCAGGTCGACATCCTTGATAACGACTATCTTAAAAAGCTATAAAACAAATTAAAGGTGATCATTTCAGATGGCTCATTATACAATTCTCACTTCAAAAGAAATTACTAAATTTGCAAATGTATATTCACTCGGTAAAGTTATCAAATTTTATCCAATGAAGGGGGGATCTAGTACAAATTATTATATTCAAACAAGAACTCAGAAATATATCCTAACCATCTGTGAGTATATAACTAGGCTACAAACCCTAGCCATAACGAATTTGTTACTCTACCTTCACAAACATCATTTTCAAACTAATCAAGTGATTTCGTCAAAAGATCACGAATATGTACTAGAACATAAAGGTAAACCTGTCTATTTAAAGAAATTTCTTGACGGAGAGATTGTAAAGAGACCCACTATACAATTTTTTGAACAATTAGGTAGTCGCATAGCCCAGTTGCATGATATTCCCTGTCCAGATAATATCCAAACCGCTTTACCCTACGGTTTATCTTATCTTGAAGAAGTAATCTCCTCAGATATTGATCATCCCTATATTGAGTGGCTTAAAACCAAATTAGAATATTTAGAGGCACTAATTCCAGACCAACTACCAACAGGATTGGTTCATGGTGACATATTTCCAGATAATATTATTCAAAAAAATGGAAATCTGGTAGCAATTATTGATTTTGAGGATGTTTCAAATTATCCCTTGATTTTCGATTTGGGTATGGCTATAACAGGATTGCTAACATTGGATAAAATAGTTGATATGAGCTACACGAAGGCTCTAATAAAAGGATACCAAGAAGTGAAATCGTTAACACCAATTGAAATTGAATCTTTAAATTTATTTTGCATATACGCTGCGGTGACAGCATCTATTTGGCGATTTCGACAATCTCATATCCGCTTCGCAACCTACGAAAAATCAACTGATCACCAACAAATGGTAGATATAGCCGACAAATTATATGAAATGGGAAACAGCAAATTTATGAGTAACGTATTCGATTGAAATATTACAACCTGACTTCATTAAATACTAACCGATCGATTGTTGACATTAATATTCAAGTTATTCAAGTTTAACCCAGTCTTTTTGAAGCTCAAGCATCTCATCCAAAAAAGGATCAATAAGATGTTTTCGAGGAAAATTTCCATCTGCTTCTAAAGCTTGTATTGCATATTCTCGTGAATTATTGAGAATAGCTTTTACTGTTAAATCCTGTACAATAACTTCATCTCTTAGTAGATCAACTAGTGGTTCAGGATATTCTCCAAGAGGTATTCCCTTTACTCCTGATTTATTGACAGTTGCTGGGCATTCTATAACCAAATCTTCTGGGAGATTAGAGATTATACCCTTATTAGGAAGATTGACTGATAGTTCATGATGGTTACTGTCAGAAAGGATACCTTCTATAATTGGAACTGCTCGTTCATGATCGGGTTTTACTAATTTATGTCCTTTATTTCTTTTAATTTTATTTCTAATTTGAGATCCACTATAATTAACAAAAAATCTGTAGAGATTGTAAAAACTCCTGATACCTCGCATATTGACAACATCCTTTGCCCAACCAATATATTCTCCATAATGAGAATCATTAGTATAAGGTAGAAAGCCAAAGTTCTCTAAGATGTAGAGTGTAAGACCAACTGGATTTAACATCCTTGATGGAATGCTCCATCTCCATCTTTTCAAGAATTTAACCCCTCTTTGCCGAATTTCAGGTATTAGGTCTTCATTGGTATCTTTGTGATTGGCTTTGATTATTGCTCCCATATGATTCAATCCTCCACACCATAATTCCATTTTTTCAAAAGGTATTTTCAGAATTTTTGGGAGAAGATATTCCGCTAATGCAATTTCATGACAAAGACCAACTGTTTTAAGATTTGGAAACTTTCTGTTGACTGACAAAAGTATTCTATGCATGGGGTTAGAATAGTTAATGAAAGTTGCATCAGGACAAATTTTGTTAATATCCTCACAAATATCTAGAATTGGTGGAACAACTCTCAATGAATGAAACATTCCTCCTGGACCGCCGTTTTCTCCAAACACTTGAGGACTACCATATTTCCATGGAATTCTTTTATCTAATTCCCACCAATCAAATCTTGGTCCTACTTCAATAGAATTAATAATAAAATTAGCTCCTTTCAAAGCTTCCTTTCGGTCTGATGTGGATTCTAAGGTGAAGTTTAGATTATCCTGATCTATCTTTGCTTGACATGCATCTCGTGCATATTCTAAATTCTCTGCGTTTATGTCATGCAAACTCACTGTAGTTCCTTCTAACACTTTAGAATTGAAGATACTACCACAAGTTCCTAGTCCGAATTGTAAGCTGCCAGCTCCAATTACAACAATCTTTGAGGATACCATTTGCCATATCACTTTTTTTCAATAATTAAATTTTCGGCAATATACTTATTAGAGTTTGATTTTTAAAAATAATGAATCTTATATGAAATTTACACAAACTGGAACCTATAGAGAAAATTCTTTAGAGGAACCTACTACTCTAAATCTAAAAGAACAAATCCCCATAATTTTATTGGATAAACTTGATTATTTTATTGGATTTATAGCTAAAGAAAAATCAGAAATAATCACTGATTATGTTAACAATCTTACAAAGAAATATTTGGGATTAATAGAAGAAGATTTGTTGATAATTTCTTCTGGAGAAATTGAAAAGACATTCGCAGAATTCAATAATTTAGTTCAATATCCAGATTTGAATAAGGCAACTTCAAACTATCTTCTTCAACTCTTGCAGATAAGAGAGAATAAAGAATGGGAAATGAATGAAGTTCAAATATCAATGAAAGGTCTCATACAAGCATGGACATACCCATCTTATTATATCTTACAAGCTTTAACAGAAACTATTGAAAGAGAAGAAGCAGTGAAATTATTCAAGCAATATATAACAAATTATTATATCGATCATCCTTCCCCGGATAGAGAAAAATTTGTTAGCCTTGAAAAAAGATTAGAAAATCGTTTGTCAGGAGACACAACCTCATCTGAATGGGTTATGGTACACTCCATGATAGAAGAGGGCAAATACGCTTTCAAAAATGAGAACTGTCCAACTTGTGTCGATGCTATGGTAGATCTTCCAGATGTTGAATTAAAATATCTTGCTTGTTGTTATGGTGATTATGAAAAATTCCGAGCACACGCTAATGATCATATAATTCTAACCATGGAGCACACTATCATGGAAGGAGACCCGTACTGTTCTAGAGTGTTACATGATACTCGTATCGATTACGATTTACGTCATCCTCCAAAGGAGTTCTGGGACAATTTTAAACCCGGGAAAGAAGAAGAAGCAATGAAATATTATAAGATCTGATACGTGTTTCTGGTCAAGAATAGGAAGAAGAAACTTCTTCAGGAATAAATTAAAGTATTCAGGTTTACCTTTCGACTGAAACCCTTTTAACTCATCTACTTCTATAATCATATTCCCCAGAGGTTTAGATATGAAAGTTGTTGTTTTAGGAGTAGGATATGTAGGAAATGTTATTGCAAGAGATTTAGCAGAAGATCCCTCAACTGAGGTTTCAATAGTTGATATTAACCAAGAGGTTTTAGATAAACTGAAACATGATTATGATCTTCATGGAATATGTGCAGATTTATCCAATCCCAATATCATCAAAGATATTGTAAAGGATTTTGATTTAGTAATTGGAGCTCTTCCTAGTTTTATGGGGTACAAGTCTCTTAAAGCAGTAATTGAAGCAGGAAAGAACATAGTAGATATCTCATATTACGAGGGAGATGCATTAAGCTTAGATAAATTAGCAAAGGAGAAAGGAGTTACAGCTGTTGTTGACTGTGGAGTAGCTCCTGGTTCAAGCAGCATCATACTTGGTTATATTGATTCAATCTTAGATAAAACAGAAAGTTTCCTATGTTATGTTGGGGGATTACCGGTAGAAAGAAACTGGCTTTTTGATTATAAATCACCTTATCCACCCATTGAGGTAATCGAGGATTATATCCTATTAGCGAGATATATTGAGAATAGTGAGATAGTTGTTAAACCAGCATTATCTGAACTTGAATTATTAGATTTTCCAGAAGTAGGAACTCTAGTAGCCATCAATACTGATGGTCTTAGAACTCTCATCAAGACAATGGATATCCCTTTCATGAAAGAAAAAACACTGAGATATCCTGATCATATAGAAAAGATGCAAATGTTAATAGAGGCAGGATTCCTCAATACAGAGGAAATTGATGTAATAGGAAAAAAAATCAAACCAATTGAGCTAACAGGTAAACTTCTACTTGATCATTGGATGTTTGAAGAGGGAGATGAAGATCATACTATTATGAAGATAGTTATTGAAGGAATAAAAGATGACAAGAAACTACGTTATACCTATGATATGTATGATAAGTACGATAGAGAGAAGCGGATATTATCTATAGCAAGAACAACAGGATATACATGTACAGCAGTTGCTCAAATTGTACTTGAAGGAAAATTCAAAGAAAAAGGAATCATTCCTCCAGAACTATTAGGAAAACATTCAGAAGTCTATCACCAAGTTATTGAATACTTACGGAAGAGAAATGTGATATTTAAGGAGACTATCGAAGAACTGTAAGAACAAAATAATATACCAGAGTGGTTGATACATTAGACAATTAGGTTATGGTTAGGTTTTTACGTCATCACGTTAAAACCTTTTTCCTAGATTTATCAGAGCTCGAAGCTCCATCTATGGGGATAAACCACATATCCTCCTACCCCGCCCACACTACGAGAAGGTAGTGCTTGCGGATCGCCTTTGAGTAAGATGTTGTATGCACCATTTACATCAGCATTGATTAATTGCCCTGTTACAGCTTTGAATAACCCTCGTTTGGTTCTTCGTCCTTTGTACCTCTTGTATTTCTTAGGAAATTCATTATCAAGAAAGCTACATTTGGAGGTGTAGTCTTCTTCAATTTTCTCTACTATTATCCCTTGTTCTTCTGCTTTATATTTGAGAGCATGGATGAATCTTTCAAACGGAAGAATAACAAACAGCTGGGTGGTTTTCTTTCTTAATCTTACCTGCTGCTTCCAGAGAGGATTATAACCTATATAGACTTGTTGAATTCCTGTTTGCACCCACAGCTTCACAAACTTACTACTCATCTGGTGAATCCAGTTTTTAACTTTTCTACGCTTAATCTCACGAAGTCTGTGAAACCTCTTACCGTATTCAAGTCTATTATTCTGTTTTAATGTAAGGTGCTGTTGTTGTGCATACTTTTGTTGTAACTTTTTTATTTCTTTCAGATAGAACCTGAGGATGGATTTAATCCCTTTCCCTTCATCCTTAACAACAATCGGTCTACTCCCAATGTTGTCTACATAAGTGAGAAGGTTGTGGACTCCAAGATCTATTGCTCCTATGTTTGTTCCCTTCACCTCTACTTCTGGAACTAGTTTACTATACACTATCTCTATGGAATATCCTACTCCTCGAGGAATGATTCTCACTTCCTTGAGTTTGACAGTGTTTGTCAAACGAGTCTTAATAGAGAAAGGTGTCTTTTGTAATCTAAGAGTTTGTTCCTTGTCTATTCTTGCTTGTTGGTTAGTGAAAATCGCTATCTGTTGTCCGTTCTTGGCTTTGTATGTTGGTGGTCGAGGTTTGCCCAGAAATGCTTGGGGAGTGATTTGGAATTGTTTCAATGCTTTGCCAAAACTCTTCCAGTTACGAACAAGAAGTTTGAGAGTATGTTGTGCTGTATGAGCGGGTAAAACTTTGTAACATTGTTCTTTTTTCAGTTTTCTATCTAGTTGTTGATAGGATAACCACTTGTTCTTCTGATTGTAATGCTGTTTGAATACAAACATTGTCCTATTGTAGAGGTTCTTGGTTTGATAGCACAAGTATGCAAGAGCTGGATGAGGAGTGGTTTCCATCACTTCCGTTCTCCACACTTCTTGTGCCATCAGCTTCTCATAATTAATGAGTCTACACTATTTAAACTCCACAGAAAATTGCACATAGATAACGGAATAACGGAAAATCATTAGTCATAACTACTCTTCTTTTTGAAGGTTTGAACCTGGAAAAGAAGAAGAAGCAATGAAATATTACAGAAAATAAGTTGAGTATGGTTCTTCATATTTCTTATGAATTTAGATTAACCTCTCCTAAAATTTATACAACATTGTTTGTGGAAAAGAATTAAATAAATAGAAAGACACTTTTTGTATATTCAAAATGTCTGCGGAAAACTCATGAAGAAATCTATATCGATAATTGGAGCAGGAGTTGCTGGTTTATTTGCAGGATGTCATGGTCAGATTAACGGTTACAACACACAAATCTTTGAGATGCATAATCTGCCTGGTGGAGTTTGTACATCCTGGAAACGAAAAGGTTATACGATTGATGGTTGTGCTCATTGGGTTACAGGAACCCGCCCAGGAACTCGTTTCTATCGCTTATGGGAAGAACTAGATTTAGTGAAAGATTGGTCTATGGTTGACCATGAAGAGTACGCAAGGATTGAAGGTTCAGATGATGAAGTATTTATTGTCTACTCTGAGATTGATCGCTTGGAGCAGCATATGAAAGAACTTGCTCCTGAAGATAAGGATGTTATTGAGGAGTTTATGAAAGCGATTCATAAGAGTAAAAATTTTCCGATACCTTGGGAAAAAGCTCCTGAACTATTAACTCCAATTGACAAACTCAAAATAATATTCAGTATGTTTCCCTATGCAAGTTTATTCAGAAAGTGGGGTAAAAAAACTATACAAGACATAGCTACACGTTTTCGAAATCCTTTCATGAGAGAGGTATTTCTTTATTTGTTTAACCTCCAAAATCCTCCAGATTTTCCAATATTAGCTGTGCTTATGACTCTCTCATGGGTTAATCAAAAAACAGCAGGTTATCCTATAGGTGGTTCTCTTGAATTTGCAAAAGCAATTGAAAGTCGTTACATAGACTTAGGTGGTAAGATTCATTACAAGTCAAAAGTAAATAAAATTCTGGTTGAAAATGATAAAGCAGTTGGTGTTAAGCTAACTGATAGTAGTGAACATCGAAGTGACATTATTATCTCCGCTGCTGATGGTCACACTACCATTTTTGATATGCTAGAGGGGAAATATGTCAACAAAAGAATCCAGGGTTATTATGATAAATTCACTCTCTATCGACCCTTAGTATATATTGGTCTGGGGGTAGCTCATTCGTTCGAGGAGATCCCGCAAACAGTAACTGGAATAGATTTTCCCCTCGATGAACCGATTATTATTGGTGGACAAGAACAGAAGAGAATGAGTGTACAGTTTTACAATTTCGATCCTACTCTTGCGCCAGCTGGTAAGACATTTGTAAGAGTAATGTATGCTTCTGATTATGAGTACTGGAAAACCCTCAAGCAGAATCCTGAACGCTATAAAGCAGTAAAGAAACAGATTGTAGATGATGTGATTACTTCACTAGATAAACGCTTCCCTGGGTTAGCTGCTAAAGTGGAGATGAGTGATGTAGCAACCGCTACTACTTGGGAGCGATATACTGGTAACTGGAAGGGTAGCTTTCAAGGTTGGCAAGAAACAACCAGAACTTTAAGGATGCGTTTGAAAAAAACTCTACCTGGACTCAAGAATTTTTATATGGTGGGGCAATGGGTCGAACCTGGTGGAAGCTTACCTAAAGTAGCTATATCTGGTCGTAATGTAATTCAGATTATCTGCCATCAAGACAAGAAAAAGTTCATTACAATTACTCCTTGACTGTTATTGTTGAAAATATTGAATTTCTATATCCTAATACTTCATAAATCAGCTAAAATCCTCCAATTTTTTCTTCATCCTGTTAGGTTTTGTTTTTTTGTTCCACAGTTATGACTACATTTCCCTTTTTGTGCTTTTATCACCATTGCTATTAGCTTCAGCAATTTGTTCCAACGGAACCTTTGAAAATGTCTAATATACTTCGATTTAAATTCTAAAGAGCAATACAATGAATTTCCTAAGAGAAAATATGGTTGTATCCACTGTTAAAAGAAAATAACCAGTTAAGTTTAAATAACTAGTAAAATAAATCCAGTATGAATGAGTATGGTTGATGAGCAAGATCCCAAACTCTCTTTTCTTGGAATAATCCCAAGATGTCCCTTCTATAAACCTACAAATTTACTGATTATTCTAGTAAAGATAGCTCTTGGCACATGGGGGATATATTATCTTAATTTGTGGGCTGCTGTGGGATATTTGATATTTTCTATTTTATTTTTCTTTTTGCTAATGCCATTAACAATATGTAAATACTGTTATTTCAAAGTAAAGGAAATTACAAAAGATAAAGAGACAGGGAAGGCTATCGAGAAACTGTTGTCTGTTGATAAATGGAGCAAATCGCATTTACATAAACATGTAGGTCAAAAAAATTGGGTATGGCCAATGGTCATAATATGGTTTTTACCTGTTGTTCTGATAATCGTTTCATTCTTTAGAAATTTCTCTTATATTGCTATAATACCTTTAGTTGGATTTATAGTTGTGCTAGTGGGATATATCTTTTACATGTTAAAGGTAAAATGTCCATCCTGTCCAATCAGGGAAGAATGCCATTCATCGTTTTAGAAACTATAAAATGAAAAAAAGAGAAGAATGGTAATGAAATCATTAGTCTGTTTATTTCTAGACTATATTTATGACCACTTTTCCTTGAGCACCTTTTTTATAATATCGGATAGCTTCAGCAGTCTCCGTTAACGGGAAACGTTTGTCTATAACAGGTACGACCTTACCAGCTTCAATAAGCTCTTTCATAAATTCCAGATCCTTAATGCTTAATCTGCCCATGTATGAAGCCACTTTCTTACTCCCGAACATTGAAATCAATGGACCAAAGAACAGAGAGGTTGGATTAAATCCGCCTGCAATGTAAGCCCCCTTAGGATTCAATGCACGTTTATAATCAGATATCGAGTGGCTTACTGCTATATCAAAAATCAAGTCATAACGCTGCCCACTTTTAGTGAAATCTTCTTGAGTGTAATCGATTACTTTATCAGCTCCCAGAGATTTCACAAATTCTAAATTCTTAGTACTGCATACCCCAGTCACTTCTGCTCCAAATGATTTGGCAACCTGCACAGCAAGTGAACCATTATTACCAGACGCACCATTAATCAAAACCTTTTGTCCTGGCTTAATCTGTCCATGATCACGAAGACCCTGTATCACAACGAGTGTTGCTTGAGGTAATGCTGCTGCTTCCTCAAATGATATATCAACTGGTTTCAGTGCTAGTACATTTTCAGGAACAGATACATATTCTGCAAAACCACCCCAACCAACACCACCTATGTCCCCGAATACTTCATCACCTGTCTGAAACTGCTTTACGCTTTTACCAACTGCTTCAACTCGTCCCGCTATATCAGCTCCGAGTATAGGGTGTTTTGGTTTGAGCAGACCTGACCATAAGCGACCCAAGAAAGGCTTTCCTTTAACTAAACCAAAATCAGCAAAATTTATACCTGTAGCGTGAATTTTAACTAATACTTCATTGTCTCTAGGAGAAGGTTTTTCAACCTTTTTTAATTCAAGAACTTCCTCCAATTCTCCGTATTTTTCATATACAACTGCTTTCATTTTCATAAATTGACAGTATTACTTTAAACTTAATAGTGTTTCTCCCAAAATTCCAAGCACTTAATAAGTTACTAAAAATAATAAGAAGGGAAAATAATGGTAATAAAATCCTAGATTACCTATTTATCTTCAATAGTTATTACTACATTTCCCTTTTTGTGTCCTTTGTCAACGTAGCTATGAGCTTCGACAATTTGTTCCAAAGGATAGCTTTTATCTATAACTGGTTTTAGCTTTCCAGCTTCATACAGTTCTGTGAGGAAGATTAAATCTTTGATCTTTTCGCTTATTGGCCTTAAACCTGTGGTCGCAATCATTCCCTTTTTGCTGCCGATCTTTGAAGTCCAAAGCGTTTGAAATGCTTGAAGAATAAGTGACTTAGAGGCAGCTTGAAGAAAGGTTCCATTTTGCTTTAGCGATTTCTTACAACGTGAAAACGAAGTCTTGCCTACCGTGTCAATAATAATATTGTAGGTCTGGTTATTTTTTGTAAAATCCTCTTTAGTGTAATTAATGACTTTATCAGCTCCCAGAGATTTCACCAATTCTAAATTCGTGGTACTGCATACACCGGTAACTTCCGCTCCAAAGTTCTTAGCAAGCTGTACCGCAGCAGTACCTACCGCTCCAGAAGCTCCATTGATAAGAACTTTTTGTCCTCTCTGAATATTTGCCTTATCTCTAAGGAAAACCATAGCTGTTAATGCCCCTTGTTGGAAAGCAGCGGCTTCCTCATAGGTCATATTGGCTGGTTTTATTGCCACCAACCCGTCTTCAGGCATACATTTGTACTCGGCATATGCACCAAAATCTGCCCAAAAGGTACTTGCAAAAACTTAGTCACCTTTCTTGAAGAGTTTTACCTCTTTGCCTATGGCTTCAATTTCCCCGGCTAGCTCAGTCCCTAGTATAGATTTCTTTGGTTTTCTGAGCCCAGACGCTATTCGGTTGATAAGCCCGAACCCGGTAGGGGCTGTGCAACTTCGCATCCAACAGTCGTATAAAGTTACTGTTGTCGCATATATTCTTATCAGTACTTCATTGGCTTTGGGAGTAGGTTTTTCTACCTCTTTGAGCTGAAGAACATCCGGTGGTCCGTATTTTGTGCATACAACTGCTTTCATTTTCATAAATTAATAGTATTGCTTTAAACTTAATAGTCTTTCTCAAAAAAGTCTCTGCACCTTATAAGTTACTAAAAAAGTAATGAAATGAAAATAATGGTATATAAGATTCTAGAATACCTATTTATCTTCAATAATTATGACTACATGTCCCTTTTTGAGCCCTTTTTCGACATAATTATGAGCTTCCGCAGCTTGATCCATTGGAAAACTTCTATCAATGACCGATTTTATCTTCTCTGTCTCAATAAGCTCTTTAAGGAAATTTAGATCTTCAGTTCTCTCTTCTAAGAGCCCAACTATTGCTTTTTTATTGCTTGTTAAATTAAGCCATAGAATCTGAAGAAGCTTTGGCACCCCAAATGTTGTAAAAAGATAGTACCCTTTTTTCTTCAGTGATTTTTTACTTCGTGAAACTGAACTCTTGCCTATTGTATCAAGAATAATATCATATGTCTCATCGTTTTTTGTAAAATCCTCTTTAGTGTAATCAATGACTTTATCAGCTCCAAGAGCTTTTACCAACTCTAATTTCTTGGTACTGCAGACTCCAGTAACTTCTGCTCCGAAATACTTAGCAAGTTGTACCGCAAAACCACCTACACCTCCAGAAGCGCCAAAGATAAGTATTTTTTGTCCGCTCTGAATATTTGCTTTTCTTAGAAAATACAATGCGGTTAATGCCCCTTGTGGAACAGTGGCAGCTTCCTCGTAGGTCATATTGACAGGTTTTAGTGCCAATGCCTTGTCCTCAGGTAGACAAATGTACTCTGCATAAGCACCTAAACTCATCGCTATAGATCCAAAAATTTGATCTCCTTTCTTAAATATTTTCACATCTTTGCCTACGGCTTCAATTTTCCCTGCTAACTCAGTCCCTAGTATAGGTTGTTTTGGTTTTCTGATACCAGACGATAATCTGCTCATAAGCCCGAAGCCAGGAGGGGCGGTACAACTTCGCGCCCAACAGTCGTATAGAGTTGCGGTAGTAGCATATACTCTTATCAGCACATCATTATCTTTGGGAACAGGTTTTTTTACTTCTTTAATCTGAAGAACTTCCGGTAGTCCGTACTTTTCATATACTATTGCTTTCATTTTTATTCCTCCAATTTTACCTTGTTTCAATTGTTTTAGCGACTAGTTCCAAACAATAGTAGTGATTGTATAATTACACTATCTTGTTGCTCTCGAACTTGATGAGCGATTGTTGTTGTATTAAATTGCTTTGAAGTAAGTACCTTTTTTGGTGCCTTATTTACCAATTTAATTCTTCTAATAATAGCTTTAAGCCTTTCATAAACTCCAGTAGTTTCTCTCTTAGAGTATCCAACTGTGTTCTGATTTCGATGATAGATTTCAGTTTTCATTTTTCCTTCACCATTTTCTCAGTTCTTGAGAACACTTTAACATTTATTTATATAAACATTTCGAAAAAAGAAGGATTTGCCTAAAAAAATAATATTTGTGCTACAAATAAATAAAAAAGTTTATTAATCTCTAAAATAAACATAACATAATAAATGTTTAAGTGAGTAAAATGGCTACACAAAATGTCATAACATATTCTCCTCCTTTTGTGAAAATTATCACAGGAGAGGATGAATTCGAAGAAGTTATTAAAGACCCTAAATCTGGAGAAGAAAAAAAAGTAAAACGAAAAGTGTATGATTTACTTAATGATAAGAAATTATTCCCAATTATTAATATCCTAAGGAGTGGTCCTTTAACTATTAAGGAAATAAGAGCAGGTTATAACCTTCTTGTTGAAAAACCTAAGAATGAAATGACAATTTATCGTTACGTTAAACTTCTCGAAAAAGGAGGATTAGTTTCTCAAGCTGGTCGAAGAGTTGATATGGCTAAAAATGCAACTGAAATTCTCTACAGTCGAACTGGTACAGTATTTTATACTATTGATTTGTCTAGAAAATACTGGGAAACTGATGCTGGTAATGAAATCATTGATTTTGTAAGTAGTATACTCAAGATTTATCCTAAATTCAAATTATCCTCAGAAGATTGTTTAAGAGGTTTAATTATAGGTATTTTCACTAAAGTGGTAAATGAAGTTTCTACTATATTGGAAGAAACTGGTGAAAAAAATCCTGATCTCTTTACAGGTAAGACCTATGTAGAAATGAGTAAAGCAATTGATATTCTTCAAATCTTTGCTTTACTTGCGAATCCTGAGTTTTATGAAGATGAATGGAATAAATGTGTCATTGATTAAAAGTCATGAGATTTTCTTTTTTTATTTCATTTTATCAATCTTTTACATATCTTTTGAAATATCTCAATTCAAGAATCTTGTAAAATTGTTCAAATTTAGCATAAGAATGATGTATTTCTGATAGCGTAGTCAATAAAGATTTAGCATCTTCATTCGCTTTATCTTGTTTAAGTTCCTCCATCCAGCTGTATAACTTCATTCTAATATTTTTTGCATGTTTCTGAGAAGCTCGAATTCGATTAATCATTCTAACATCCCAAGACTGGTATATCAGATAGTAATTCTTCCTGTCACCAGATTTCTTAATTAGCTTGACCATTCTATATTCTAGAAGAAGATTCAAGGCTTCAGATATAAGCGATCTAGCCAGATGAGTATTTTCTTCAATTTCCACTTGAGTCATTGGTCTATTTTCTAATAACAGTTCAGTACCTATTATACTTCGAGCGGTCATTAATTGAGATGTTTGAAGAGTTGCTCGAAATTGTTGATAGAATCTATTCTTTAGCTCAATATATGATTTAAGTAATTCTTCTGACTGTATAGCTTGAAATGAATCGTCCTTTGGTTCTAATGGCAGTTTAAAAATCTCTTTTATCTTCTTCGAATACTCTAGTGATTCCTGTAGAGTGCTGTCATCCAAAGAAGATTCATTTTGTGAATTAGAGAGAATTAATTCTTTCATTTCCTTAGAAGTATCTGTATGCAAACTCAGAAAAATATTCGACTTCTCATAGAATTGTTTGAGAAAATTTTGAAATTTAAGAAAAGCTTCATGTTTGTTGGTATACTGATTGAGTTCTTCAATAATTGGTAAAACAAATTCAATCTTATCAATAAAAGATTCTATAATTATCTGAAAAAAGTCAAACATAAATATTCGTGGGGGGAGATAAAATGTATACGATTTTTTTCTTATTTTTGGTTCTTTGATCCTATCTAAACGCATATTTCTTTGAATCAAATTTAACATCTGAGATACAGTTGATAATGAATATCCTGTTAATTCCATAACTCGTTCTTGAGTCACTAGTTTCTGTTCAATAAAAACTGACATCATACAACCAATGAAGTTTTTTGGAAAAATCAGATTCTTGTGAGAATCCTCCATAAATTGAATGAACTCTTTTTTTATTTTTTCAGATTTCATAGTGGTTAACAATAGTTGTTATTAATCATTTATAAACTTTCTGAAATTTTAGAAATTTAAGAATATATTTATATATGCGACTGTACAATGCGTCCACGAAGCAAGAAAATTGCATGAAAAAACTAAACTACAGGATTAGTTAAAATGAACAAGAATTACAAACGTAAAATAACTGCATGGGAAAGAATGTTGAATATTTCCCCCTATTCTGTTGTTTCTATGATTGTTAGAATCAAAGGAACAGTTACAGAAGACATGTTAAGGAACGCAGTTACTAAGGTTCAACAACGCCATTCACTTCTACAAGTTAGAATTGAAATGGATGAAAATCAAGAATTTTGGTTTACATCGGAAGGAGTAGAACTAATACCAGTTGACGTTATTACTAGAGTTGACAATAATACCTGGATAGAAGTGTATAATCAAGCATGTAGGATATCTTTTGAATTTGATAAGTATCCTTTAACTCGAATTTACTTAATACAATCAGAAAATGTTTCTGATGTTATGATTTTTTGCCATCATGTTATTTGTGATGGACTATCACTCGCGTTTATTGCAAGAGATCTAATGGAACATCTTGGAGATTCAGGAAAGGAAGTTGAGATATTAACTGATGTTTTTCCTATGACAAGACAAACCATTCCTGAAGAACATGAATTAAGCGGACTAATTACAAAACTACTAGAAAGAATTAATAGTAAATGGAAGCAAGAAGAAGTTATTTTTGATCTTGAGGATTATGAAAACTTACATGAAGCATATTGGAAGAATTTCACCCACAGTACTATTTCTATTGAACTTACAGAAGAAGAAACCAATAGATTAATCAAAAATTGTAAAGCAAACAAAGTAACAGTCAACTCAGCAATAACAGCAGCATTCATTGGAGCGCAGAAAATTATTCAAGGGGACACACCACACAACTCAAAGGTTGCAGTTGCTGCTGACTTAAGATCTAAATTAGTACCTTCTGCCGGAGAGGGAATGGGTTTCTATGCAACTGTAGTAGATCTTGAATATAAGTACAATCTTAAGAAGAGCGTGTGGGACAATGCTAGATCTTTCCACAAGAAAATTAAGAAATTATACAACAATCAGAATTTCTTCAGAAATCCTTTACTATTTACAAAATTAGAAGCAAGTATAATTGAATCTAAACCCTACAAAGTACTTGGACATATTGTAACATCTGACCAATCTAGATACGAGAAAATATCATCTTTCAGTAAGTGCCAAGATACAGCTTATAATTTGTTTAAACGTAGTAACTCACATTCTATTGAGAATGTTAATATTGGAACAGCTGTTACAAATCTAACTCGGATGAATTTCCCAAAACTCTATGGGAATTTAGAGCTAGATAGGTTAATTGTTCTCCCAGGTGCTGGTTTTCCTTTGGTGACAGTTAATTTGGTAGTTGGAGTAGTTACATGTTCAAATAAGATGAGCTTACTTCTAGATTTTGCAGAAGAACAAATAGATACAAACACAGTTCAAAGAATTAATGATATTGCTTTACAATTCTTACTTGAAGCTGATTCAATTTAGAAGTATAGAAGTGAATATAGTATCTCTTTTTCTTTTTACTTTTTGTTATTTTAACTTTAATTTAAATCTAGAATAACTCAATAATTTCTTCAAATGAAGGAGCTAGTTAAGTTTAAATAATATCTAGCTACAATCTGTTCGTAACTCAATTTGCCAGATGAAAAACAATCTAGTCAATTCATTTTGGGATTTATCCCGCGGTGTCCATTCTATAAACCTACACCTGTTTCGATTAGTATAATTCTAATGGCTTTTGGAACTTGGGGGATATATTACCTCAATCTGTGGGGTATCTGATCTATTCACTTGTGTTTTACTTCTTGATAATGCCATTTACGATGTGTAAATATTGCTATTTCAAAACTAAAGATACTTCAGTAGATAAAGAGCAAAAGGATGCTACTGAGAAGCTGCCTTCTATTGAAAAATGGAGTAAGACACTTCTTCATAAACATGTAGGTCAAAAAAACTGGGTGTGGTTAATGTTTTTAGTATGGATATTACCAATTATTCTAACAATAGTTTCATTTTTCATGGATTTCGATTATTTAGCAATAATAGCTTTAGTTGGATTCATAATCATGCTAGTGGGTAATTTCCTGTATTTGATAAAGGTGAAATGTCCTTCCTGCCCTATCCAAGAGTACTGCCATTCATCTTTTTAAGATTAAACTCCTATCTTCTTTGCAACAACAAAATAGTTGGGCACAGATTGTCCTAAGATTTCAGTTTCAATAATTTCAAAACCGCAGTCTATAATCATATTTTCTAAATCAGTGGATTTCAAATTTTCCACTGGTGGTACTAATTTCGTTTTACTTATGAAAACTATTAGTTTACTAGAAAAAGATTTCTTTTCTCTTAAGCAAACTGTTTCAGAAATAAACATCCCTCCAGGTTTTAGTATTTCGTATATTCTTTGTATAGTTCTTTGAATATCTTCTACCAGATGTAAGATGTTGTAAGCTAAAACCACATTAAATGATTCTTTCTTATATCTCTCATCAAAAATAGTTGTTTGTACATAGCTTATGTTCTCTATATTGTTTCCTTTTGCTCTTTCTTTTGCAGCTTCAATAATCTTTGAGGAGATGTCTATTGCATGAATCTCTTTCACTAAATCAGTAAAACGTAAGGTTAGAATTCCTGATCCACATCCAAAATCTAGTAGAGTATCATCATTATTGAGATATTTCTTAGTGTTTTCAACAGCTTTATTGTAGGTTTGTGACCAGTCTTTTTCATCCTTATCATACTTAACAGCTCTTTTATCCCAAAACTTCTCAGATTTGTTCATTTCATGCAACCTCAGTGGATTTCAGATTATACTCTCTAGCTACTTTAATCTTGTACTTGTATTGCCACATTCCCCTTTTTATGTCCTTCTTCAACATACCTGTGTGCCTCTGCAATATCTTTCAAAGGATAGCTTCTATCTATAACTGGTTTCAGTTTTCCTGCCTCACTAAGCTCTTTAAAGACTGGTAGATACTCTTTCTTTTCTTTTGTAGAAGATCTGGCAGAAAGATAGATCCCATCTTTTGTGAGTGAGTTTTTACAATATGATTTAGATATCTTTGCTACACCATCAAAAATAACATTATAAGTCAAACCATTTTCAGTGAAATCCTCTTTAGTATAGTCAATGATCTTATTTACTCCCATAGATTTCAACATCTCTATTTTGCTGGTACTGCAAACACCAGTAACCTCAGCTCCAAAAGCTTTAGCAAACTGAGCAGCATAACTTCCTACACTACCAGAAGCACCATAGATCAGAACCTTCTGTCCTTTTTGAATGTCAGCTTTTCCAAGAATATGATAGGCTGTAATTCCACCAATTGGAACTGCAGCCGCTTCTTCAAAACTCATAGTACTTGGTTTAATATCCATTACTCCTTCTTTTCGTTCCTCAGGGACACAGATGTATTCTGCATAAGAACCTTGTTTCAATGCAGTGGTAGATCCAAAAACTTCGTCACCTTTCTTAAATCGTTTAACATCTTTACCTACAGCTTCAACTATTCCTGCAAACTCATGGCCTGGAATTTTCCTTCGTTTCATCCCCATCATACTGAAGATGATGGACAAAACTAGAGGAATTTTTCGAAGCATTACATCTCCAAATGTTACTGATGTTGCATATATTTTCACTAATACTTCATTGTCTTTAGGAGTAGGTTTTTCTACTTCTCTGAGCTGAAGAACATCTGGCGGTCCTTGTTTTGTTTGTATTACAGCTTTCATAAGTTATTTGTCAACAAAGTAAAATATAAGATTTCCTCAAAGCCGATTCATTTCAGTCTCTTAACTAGAAAACGAAATTCTTCTGGACTTTTCTCTTTTAAGGAAAGGAGTTCTTGACCTGTAACATGAGCCCAAGCTGGGATGTCAGTTTTACTCCCAGGATCTGTGGTTAGAATTTCTAACACTTGACCAATCTTCAATTTTCCTATTTCTTTCTTAGACATTAAGACAGGTTTAGGACAGCTAAAATTGCGTGCATCTAAGGTTTTGTGAACTTCACCCAAGTATTTTTCTTCTGTTGTTTTAGCTATGCTTTCTAAATATTCAGTTTTGACATCTTCAACAAGGTAAATAAGATCATCATCTGCTTTAGCTGTAGTGGTGGGATACCCTTTTCTGCTCCACTTATTCATACCTCCCCTTAAGCTATTCACATCTGTAAATCCTGCTTTAACCATAATTTCTGCAACAACCAAAGATGCGCCCCCTCCAGGACAAATGGTTACTATTTTCTTGTCTTTAAAAGAAGAAAGATGCTTCAAGTTAGCTGTTAATTGAAAAATAGGTAATAGCTTAGCATTTGGAATGTGTCCATATTTTTTAATACATCCCTCTAAAGCATAAAACTCTCTTTTGTCACGAGTATCAAGTATTAAAGGAGACTGATCGGATTTGATAAGTTCATATAATTTATCAACTTTAATTTCAGACACACCTGGGATGTAAAACCTCAATCTTATAAGACTAAACACAAGTAACTTCAATAGTTTTAGGACCATTCTAGATGTACTAATTTCAATTTCTTTAATTTCATCTTTATTTTCCACTTTTTTCACCATACATTTCAATTAAACTACTGATTTTTTAAATCAGAAATATCCAGTGGTCTGTAATTTGAGATAATAACTGCTTTATTATCCAAACGTTTTAGAATTTAATTTGTATATAAATTTTCGCGAAAATCAAATTTTACATAGAGACAAATCAAAGCTCTAGTTAGAATTGTTTATTCTTGTTTATTCTTGTTTATTTATCGCGCGCAGTTAATTGACATCTTCTGGAAGGAATTTTTTAAAGAATTCCTTTCCTTTTTCTGTGTAATCGATAACACCAAGTAGAATGTTCCAATCCATTGTATTAGTGACGTTCCTATACTCTACAACTTTACCATCAACGATGCGATGGATATCAACAGCCTTAGCTGTTAACTTTTTACCAGTAGGGGCTAGTCCAAGTAATTCTCCTGTATGGGTCGCTGTATAAGTAATAAAAACCCACACCTTATCCCCTTCAGCAATGATATCTTCAATAGTTTCATTATAATCAGAAAAAGCCAGCTTACCCATCTTCATTTGCTGTTTGAGAGTTTCCAGACCTTTTAGTTGTCTAGTGTGATCGAAATAATCCTCTGACACTAAGTCGTCTAGTAAATCCCAATTAGAGGTATTAAAAGCATGATTTATCCTACGGACAATCTCCTTATTCTCTTCCAGTGAAATATGAAAACTTCTCTTTTTGAGTTATTAAATTCTTTTCTTTTTTTGACAGTTAAAACTTACCAAAAACTCTAAGATTGTTTTTTCTACTTTTTGGAGCTGAAGAACAATAATTAATCTGTATTTTGATAATACAATAGCTGTCATGTTTGTTATTCCACAGTTATGACTACATTTCCCTTTTTGTGTCCCTTTTCAACATATTTGTGGGCTTCAACAATTTCTTCCAATGGATAGCTTCTATCTACAACTGTTTTTAGTTTCCCTGCTTCAATAAGTTCTTTGAGAAAAATTAAATCTTCTGAAAATGTTTCTGTTGAAGGAATACCACTGATTACTTTTTTATTTCCTATTATTGAAGTCCTTAACATTTGAAGAATAATTCTCAATGTAGGAACAGTAGTAAGAAAGAATCCATTTTTCTTTACTAATTTTTTACTTCGCGAGAAAGAGATTTTCCCTACTGGGTCATAAATAATATCATATGTCTCATCACTTTGAGTAAAATCCTCTTTTGTGTAATCAATTACTTTATCGGCTCCAAGTATTTTGCTAATTCTACATTTGTTGTACTACACACCCCAGTAACTTCAGCTCCAAAATATTTAGCAAGTTGTATAGCATATGTACCATTGCTTCCTGATGCTCCATTAATAAGGATCTTTTGTCCTTCTCCAATATTCCCTTTTCTAAGAAAATATAAGGATGTTATTGCTCCATCAGGAACACCAGCAGCTTCATCATAAGTCATATTTGTAGGTTTTATTGCTAGTAAAGGTTTTTCAGGTAAACATATGTACTCAGCACATGCCCCCATCCCTAAACCAGCTTCTCCATAAACTTGATCACCTTTATTAAACAACTTAACATTTTTACCTACTGATTCAATTTTTCCAGCTACAGTTCCTCCTGGTACAGTTTTTCTTGGTTTTGTAAGACCAAACATCAATCGAGTGGGGAGCCAGAATAAGGGAGGGAATTTGCCTGTTCTTCTTACACAGTCTCCTGCTGTAACTGTTGTTGCATGTACTCTTATTAGGACCTCATTATCCTTTGGGATAGGTTTTTCTATTTCTTTGAGCTGAAAAACTTCAGGTGACCCGTATTTTTCAGAAATAATCGCTTTCACATTTATTCCTCTTGTTTGTCAATCATTATTATTCTGTACTACTGTTATAACTACATTTCCCTTTTTATATCCTTTTTCTACATAACTATGTGCTTCAACAATTCTGTCCAATGGATAGCTTTTATCAATAACCGATCTTATCTTTCCTTGTTCTATGAGATTTTTGAGGTAAATCAAATCTTCATTTCTTTGCTTTACTGTTCC
Organism: Candidatus Heimdallarchaeota archaeon; assembly: GCA_030603365.1. Taxonomy (GTDB): domain Archaea; phylum Asgardarchaeota; class Heimdallarchaeia; order Heimdallarchaeales; family Heimdallarchaeaceae; genus UBA460. The sequence goes on along the minus strand of JAUVXV010000011.1, from coordinate 6,131 downwards.
GAATATTACTTTCTTGTTACTTAATTTCATTGTATGCCATACCTTTTGGAATATCTGAAACATTCCAGGATTAGCTATTAGATAGCGTCCGTTCCGTTTTAGTGATCTCATACTATCTGAAAAAGAACTCATGCTTACTACATCAAGTATAAAATCGTAGGTCTCACCACTTTTAGTAAAATCTTCTCGCGTGTAATCAATTACATGGTCTGCACCGATAGAGAGCAACATATCCAATTTCTTGGTGCTATCTACAGCAGTAATTTCAGCACCAAAATATTTAGCAAGTTGGACTGCGATAGTACCTATCGTTCCCCCTGCTCCATTAATCAGAACTTCTTGCCCGTTCTGAATATTTCCTTGTCTAAGAAAACACAATGCTTCAAGTCCCCCATTAGGAACAACAGCAGCTTCCTCAAAGGTCATATTAGAAGGTTTGAGTGCTAGTACTCCATCTATAGGTTCTACAGGCAAACATATGTACTCTGCATATGCACCCATAGATAAAAAACCAGTAGCTGCGAAAACTTCGTCACCTTTCCTAAATTGTTTCACATTGTTACCAACTGATTCAATTTCACCAGCTAAATCCATCCCAAGTATCTTTATTCTCTTTGGTCTTTTGAAACCTGCAATTGCTCGGATGATGTACCTGTACCAGAATGGTAATTTGAGATTTCTTTGTTCACAGTCCCCTGTTGTTACGTTTGCTGCATGTATTCTAATTAGTACTTCATTGCCCTTAGGAGTAGGTGTGTCTACTTCTTGGAGTTGAAGAACTTCTGGAGGACCATACTTTGTCCAGATAATTGCTTTCATACATATTACATCAAATCTGCTAAGTTTTATCTTCTTTCACAGTTATTACTACATTACCCTTTTTGTGTCCTTTTTCAACGTACTTATGAGCCTCGACAGTCTGTTCCAATGGAAATCGCTTATCTATAACCGCTTTGAATTTTCCTGCCTCACATAGCTCTTTGAGGATGACTAAGTCTTCTCTTACCTTTGAAGCTTTACCCATACCTCCACTATCTTTGTTAACATCAAGAAAGGTTACTGTCTTCTTTAGAGACTTTTTGCTACTCTTTTCCATCTTACTTACTGCATCAAAAATAACATCATAGGTCTCACCACTTTGTGTAAAGTCCTCTTTAGTGTAATCAATGACCTTATCGGCTCCAAATGATTTCACCATTTCTAAATTGCTTGTACTACAAACCCCTGTAACCTCTGCTCCAAAGGACTTGGCTATCTGTACTGCAGTAATTCCAGTACTTCCTGAAGCACCATAGATTAGAACCTTCTGTCCTTTCTGGATATTTGCTTTACGAAGAATCTTTAATACAGTTATTCCTGAATTAGGGATAGTAGCTGCTTCCTCAAATGTCATATTAGCCGGTTTTATGCCAAGTACCTTGTCTTCAGGCATACAATTATACTCAGCATAACCTCCAAATTTCGACCATAAGGTAGATGCAAAAACTTGATCTCCTTTCTTAAACTGTTTTACATCTTTGCCTATTGCTTCAATTTGTCCGGCTAACTCTAACCCCAGTATAGGTTTTCTTGGTCTTCTAAAACCAATAAATATGCGCATGGGGATCCATAGCAAGATATTTACTTTGCCACTTCGAACTATACAGTCCGAGACTGTTACCGCTGCCGCATGAATTTTTATCAGTACTTCATTGTCCTTGGGAGTAGGTTTTTCTACTTCTTTGAGCTGAAGAACTTCCGGCGGTCCGTATTTTGTACATACAATTGCGTTCATAAGTTTTCCTTCAATTTCATTTTGATTTTGTCATTTTCTTTCGTTTATATCTGTTTGGCAGACTTGGAAGCGATTGCAGATGGGTTGAATCCTTTAACGATCAGCCATACCGCCATAACCATTTCTTGCAAAAATATTGGAAAATTCATAATATAATTAGATGTGGAAAAATCAGACTGTAAGCCAAATAAAATTAAGACGCCAGTTATTAAATGCAATATTATTGCAATAATACCCCAGACTGATAACCATCGTGGAATGAGTTTTGATTGATATAATAAATAGTAGAATATCAGAGCACCCAGTCCAAAAACGAATACACCCATTGGCAATTGGGATACTCTTTGTAATAAAGTGCCAAAAGTTTGAAAATAGGATGTATCCGGAGATACTGCTTTTACATATTCCTGACTTAATGGTAAAAGTAATAACCAGCTTATTGCAGTAGTAATATATGTGATTGTCTCAAGGGCACCTCTAAAAACAACATAACCAATAGCTAATACTTCATTATGTTTTTTAAATATTGGAAACATCACAACTGGAACCATAGCCAGTACGAAACCCATAACTAAAACAAAGAGAGCGCCTATTATGATTTTATTTACATTTGCAGAAACCTTCATAAGATAATCCGGAGCATTTAGAATAGAGCTGGTAAAAACAACACTTAATATTCCTGCAACCGTCCCAATAATAAATAGCACTCCCACAATTATTGCGGTTTTTCTGTTTGTATCCATTTATTTTCTCCTTTATTATATTTGTCATATATTTTATTTCATTAAATTATCAATTGTAATTCCAAGCCCTGTAGCTATTTTTTCGACTCTTTGATAGAGGGCTTGGTTATAACACTGCTTTCAATTTTGGTAAGCGTTGTATAGGGAAGATCGGACTTTCTCGCCAATTCGTCCTGTGTCAATCCTTGCTTATTTCTAAGCAGTTTTATCTTATCCCCGATTGTTTCGTTATTATTTTAACTTTTCATAGTTTCCTAATTATGATAATATTAGTATGGGTGCTTATATAACCCTTCATAGATATGATAACAAATAAAATGAAAGTAGTCCAATTAAAAATGAGGGAATTCTGTGTCAATCTCTTTGGCATAATGGGAGCTAATGAACCTATTATCTATGATCTATAAATGATAATTATGATTAAGTAATTTTAATGTTCTGTCCTATAATAGATGTATGATTAAGAAAAATCTTAGGTTCAATATAATTTGTTATTCTAAAATATGTTTATCTTTCTGCTATTACATTATTTTTTAAAATCCAGAAAGGTATATCCACCATTTTTATAATTACTCATTCTTTAGATTAAAATCCTTCTTTTTTTTAAAAAATAATTTAAAAAATTAAAAAGCCCTTCAGCAAAATGCCAAAGGGCTTGGAATTAGCAAGCTCCCCCAACAAAACGATTTTCGAACTTTTTGTATGAGTGATGAGACTGAAAAAGTATATCATAAGTTAGAAGAAGTTATTAGTATTTGTTGAGAATTAAAAAATAATAAAAAACCAGCACTACTCTTAAAGTAAATTTTACCTTATGGTTACTACCCAAAAAGTACCCATACTTTACAGATAATACCAAATAATACTAATCAACATATTTAAATTACTTACTCTATGCACCTTGAAAATTTAAGTAGCAAAAATGGCTAAAACCCTTTATTTTACTTGCGTTTTATGGTATAATAAATCATAAAAATACTAATAAATAAAGGAGAGTTCCAATGTCCTTTCAGCTAAATAACGCACAACAAATGGCTATTAACGATTCCCTATTATCACTTACCGAAAGAGAAATAAAACATCTTATGAGCTCCTGGGCAGAAACCTTCAGTAAAAAGATATTCCCTTTCATAGCCGAAGACCGATTTAGCATATTATATAGTGATAATCCGGCCTCCCGGCCTAATAATCCGGTAAACGTCTATTTTGGACTTCTCATCTTAAGGGATATATTTAACCAATCAGATGAAGAAGCCCTCAATTCTCTAATGTTTGATATCAGGTACCAGCATGCACTACATACTACCAGCTTCCAGGAACAGCCCATATCTAAAAACAGCCTTACCAATTTTAGGGCAGCGGCATACAGATACAATCAAGAACACGGTATTGATCTTATCCAGGAAGAGATAGAATCTCAGGCCAAAACTTTCTCTAAACTACTTAAAATAGATGGTAAGACCGTCCGGATGGATTCCTTGATGATAAGCTCCTCCTGCCGAAAATTATCTCGTTTAGAAATTATCTACTCTACCGTTTCCAGACTCATAAAGGTCATAGATAAAAATACTACCCTGGCGGAATACTTTAAACCCTATTTAGATGAAAGCCATTATAATGATACCATCTACCGTTCAAGAGATAAAGATCTGAATACTAAAATTAAAAAAGTACTTAAAGATGGTGTAAGACTTTATTCTATATATAGAAAAGATAAAGAGATAAGAAAGACCAAAGAGTTTAAACTCCTTGCCCGCATGTTAAAAGAACAGAAGGGAAAGTCATCTAAACATATATCACCTGACTCCTTACAAAACCCTACTGACCCTGATGCTACCTACCGTAAAAAGGGGAAGAAGAAACACATCGGTTATACGGCAAATATCATAGAGAAGTTCGATGATAAGAATCGGATGATAGAAGGTTATGACTTACAAAAAAATACCTACAGTGACCAGAAATTCGCTAAGGATACCATTTCCAAATTAGATAAAGGTACTACCGCTCTTGCAGATGGTGCCTATTATTCAGAAGACATAGACAAAAAAGCCAGAGCCAAAGGCATAAAGATGGTCCCTACTAACCTGGTAGGGGGAGGTAAAAATAGCAATGGTGATAAATTTGAGATAGATGAGAAAGAACATCTGGTAAGGGGATGTCCTTTTGGTCACAAGCCGATAACCAGTAAGTTTAAAGAAGGATCCTATAGAGCACACTTTGATAAGAAACACTGTAAATATTGCCCCTTACGTAAAGATTGTCCGGTCATAGAACAGAAGAAGAGTTATCTCTTAAAAGTATCAGAGAAAACCTTACACCGTTGCCAGCTTATCACTAAGATGGGAACCTTCGAGTACCAGGAGTTAGCCAGAAAGAGAGCTGGGATTGAGGGTATCCCCTCGGTTCTTCGCAGGAAGTACAAAATAGATCATCTACCGGTAAGGGGACTGATACGGGGAAAAGTATACTTAGGGTTTAAAATATCAGCAATAAACTGTAAGAGATTGATAAAAGGGTTGATGAATAGCCCTATACCCGAGCTTTCTACTCTTCTATATAACCATTTATTTTCGTTATTCAGTTTTCAAAGGACATATAGAGTTAAATTTGCTGCTTAAATAAAATATGTTGTATTAAATAGTTAGTTTTTGGGAGATAATCATATGATTACTAAAAATAATTTTTTATTTCTATTTAAATTAGCTAATACAATAAGCATTCATGCAATAAAAAAACAGAGTAAGAAATATTCTAAGAATTTTCCCCGCTCTGTCTTTTATGAGATAATTTTTTAATAAACAAGCAATTAACCCCTTGTCATTGTATTTAAATAAAAATATTTTATAATTTTTTATAAAGAACTTTTTCACTGAAAGGTAAAATGTATTTTGCATCTTAATTCTTCTGCTATTCTTCTTTTAAAATACCTATTTATTGCTTTTATATAATAATACATTTATCTAGATTTAAAATCAATATTTCCAACATAATTAGTATCTCGTGAATCGTATCTCGCAAAGAAAATCAGTTTTCAATTATTGTTATATAGCTAAAAATTTAAAACGGAAAGCGAAAAACCATAATTCAAAACTCAAAACTTATTTCATATAACGTATATATGTCATTCCCGCTGACTGAAGAGACTATGTTATAAATAATTATCTTTAACAATGATTTTTAAAATCTTAAAAAAATTTAAGATTTTTAAGGTTAATACAATAATAAAAGATATATTTATTATTTTATTAGATTAATAATCATACAGCTACAATTTCTTTTACTCCGGGAACTTCTTCCTTTAACACTCTGCCAATGCCCATCTGTAAAGTCATCTCTCTCATGGGACATCCGCTACAGGCACCGGTTAATTTTACTTTTACTACTCCATCTGTAGTTACTTCTACCAATTCAACATCTCCGCCATCTTCTTGAAGAGATGGTCTTATCTTCTCCAAAGCTGCTTCCACTTTTTCTTGTCGAGTAGACATCTTTAAATCTCCTTTCTTAGATATACTTTGTATTCCCTGTTTCTCCTCTCTTTCGATGTAAGGAGTGTCGCATTATTCTATCATAAAAGGATATTCGACGCCCCTCACAGAACCGTGCTTGAGGTT
>JAUVXV010000007.1 GCA_030603365.1 Candidatus Heimdallarchaeota archaeon | reverse complement strand
TCAATGCTGATGTGAATGCAGCGTACAATATTTTAGTCAAAAGCGATCCGAAAGCTGTACCTAAACGTACGGTGAACGGGGTAGGAGGATACGTGATGTATCCGCTCAGAGTAAGTATAGAACAGTTGCATACTGCCATATAATGAACTCTGAGAAAGATATTTAACTATTCTTGTCTAAGGTGACAAGGAGACAACAACTCATCATAGTTGGGTTATCTCCCTAAAGTAATTCATAACTCTTAAAAAGAATCAATAGCCCCCCTATAATAGAACTAGTATTAGTGATATTATGAGATTTCCATGTGAATTTATTTCTTCATCTCTACTTCCAGGATTAAGGATTCGAATAACCCATAGCTTAAGAGAAATTGGTTTCTCACAAAACGAAATTGCGCGCATATTGGGTGTTAAACAACCTGTAATAGTTACCTATCTTCAAAAGAAAATTGAAGAAACAGGAGATGAACGAATTAACCATCATCTAGATGTTTTAGCAAACAAAGTATCTGAAATGATTGTTTCAAAAGAAGATATTGAACCAATTATGAGAACTATTTGTACTAAATGTAAATCCTTGAGAGTTAGTGGTCCAATCTGCTCTATTCATAAAGAAATTCTTCCAGAAATAGCAAAAATCAAAAACTGTTCCATTTGTACAGGAATTGATGAAATTCCCTCTATTGAAGAAAGATCCAAGATCATCAGAACATTAGAAGAAACATTGGAAGAATTGAAAAAAGTAGACTGTTTTTATCTTTGGGTACCAGAAATTGGTTCTCAATTGGCTATTTGTGAAAGCGATGCTGAGGAACTCGATGATGTAGCTAGTTTTCCAGGTAGAATTATCAAGGTTAAGGAGCAAATTCTGAATGTACATCCTCCAGAGTTTGGTTCTTCTAAAACTTCCTCTTCTCTACTTCTTTGGTTCAAAAAGAATAAACCTGATACTAGGTGGGTATTGAGTATTAAAACAAAAGAAGAACTAAGACAGATTTTCAAAGAAAACAAAATTAGTTTTTTAGAAACTGAACATCTTGATTTAGCAAAAAATAAAGTTCTTTCAAATCTAGAGAAAGGTAAGAGAATAATTGATGTTCAAGCTATTATGGATGAAGCAAGTTCAGGATTTGAGTCAATAACCTATATCTTTGCAAAAAATCGAACCGACCTGATGGATATTGTTAAATTGCTGAAATAATATGAGTATAGGCCACCTATATAGTGAAGCTAAGATTTAAAACAGCTGTGCTTAATTGTAACATGATTATGATGAAGAGATTGGTGTTGATCTTATCAATTTTGTCTCTTGTAATGTTCCCTTCACAAGCAGGAGTACAAGCTTCAGAAATAAATGCTGAAAGCAATTCATTAGTAATATATACCTATGAGACTCTCCTAAATGACCCTGGATATGATTTTGTTTCAGCTTATGCTAGTTATAGTGGTATTTCTGAAGAGGAAATAAATGTAGTCTATATGGAAGATGCAAATGCTATCCTTTCAAAAGCAATTTTGGAAAAAGACAATCCATCTGCAGATGTACTTATAGGTTTAGATAATGTTATGATTCATAATGCTAAAGCAGAAGAAATTCTTGAAAGTTATAATTCACCTTCTTTAGAAAATATCTCAAGTACACTTATATCAAATTTAGATTCAGAGAAATATTTACTTCCTTATGACTATGGTATAATTGCATTATGGTATGATTTGAATCGTATTAATAGTACTACCAATCCTGAAATACAATATCTTGAATTGGAAGATATTTTAACATACGATTTAGATAAGAAACTTATTGTTGAAGATCCTACTTTAAGTTCTCCTGGTCTGGGTTTCTTACTTTGGACAATAGCAATTTATGGTGACCCTCAAATAGATTTTGAAGGAGTTTTGGGAGAAGATTGGAGAGATTGGTGGAAAGAAGCAAAAGAAGATTTGAGAATAGCTTCAAGTTGGAGTGATGCTTTTAGTATTTATTATACACATCAAGAAAATCGTCCAATAATGGTTTCATACGGAACAAGCCCAGCTTATGATGTATGTCATCCTGATTACGGGGTTGGTGAAGGTAATCCTCCACCTTCAGCTGCAGTGGTATCACATGAAAATCCTACAGCCCTACCGTACATAAGGCAAAATGCATGGCTTCAAATTGAAGGAATTGGACTTGTAAGTGGAGCTCCACATTCAGCAGAAGCTAAAAAATTCATTGATTGGTTTCTTAACAAAGAATTACAAGATAATATTCCACTCAACAATTGGATGTATCCTGCAAATATAGAAGCTGAAATACCTAGCTGTTTTGCAGCAAATTCTATTGATCCATCCTTATTCCTCAATGAATCTCTAAACTTTGTTCTAAATGATATTCTTACACCTAACTTGATTAAAAATAATTTAGATGATTGGTTAAATGATTGGGAAGCAGAATTAGTTTCTTTCAGCCCGTTTGTAATAGTGTTTCTTAGTTTAATCACAACAACAGTAGTATTTGTGTCTATGAAGAAACGAAAATAAACTTAGAAGAGATAAGAAATGCTAGTTTCTCAACGAAAAAAAACATTTGAAAGAAAGGCTTTAGTAAATAAGTTTACAATTGCACTAGCAATAATTTTTCTTCTTTCATTTCTAGCTTCGTTTTTTTACCTACCCTTAATCCGGATATTTCAATATGGTTTCAGTTCTGAAACTGGTAATCTTGCAATAATTTTAAGAGAGATTATAACAGATAAAGTCAATCTTTACTCACTAGCCTTTACTTTTGGTCAAGCACTTGCATCTACTTTTATCTGCTTAATCATTGGTTTACCTGCTGGTTATTTTCTTGCAAAATATGAGTTCAAAGGAAAAAAACTATTAATTAATTTATTAACAATTCCTTTTGTTCTCCCTCCTATAGTGGTATTATCTGGATTTCTAGTAACATATGGCAATTCAGGATGGATTAATGTAATATGGAAGTCTCTTACTAATTCATCATCACCTCTTATATCCATATTCGGTACAATTGAAGGTGTTATCCTTGCTCACGTATTCTATAATATCTCTGTTATTATCAGAATAACCATACCCGCTTGGCAAAATATTGACTATGATCAAGTCGAAGTTTCAAGAACTTTAGGAGCAAATAAAAGAAGGATTTTCAGAAAAATAATTCGTCCTCAGATAATGAATCATGTAATTGCAGCTTCTTTGTTGGTCTTTGTATACACTTTCAATAGTTTTGCAATTGTATTGAAACTAGCAAATCCATACTATCAAACAATTGAAGTTTTGATATATAAGTCAATTCGAGTTTCTCCAGATTTTACGGAAGCAAGTTTTCTCGCAATCATACAACTTATACTTAATAGTATTATCATTATAATCTACATCCTTTTTGATAGAAAATCTAGACAGAGTGCAGAAGGAAAGGAATCAAATTTAAAGACTACTATATTTCAATTCTCAAAACAAAAATGGAACATTATTATTAGAAATTTAGGGGTAATATTCTTTCTAATATTAGTTGGATTATTCACATTTTTACCAATACTAGCTGTAATAATCCGTTCTTTTATACCAGATAAAGTTGGCAATTCTGCATTCTATGGATATCAAGAATTCTTTTCAAACAAAGAGATCAGTGTCTTAAATGCAAATCCCTTAACTCTTCTTGGAAATACTCTATGGATTGCGGCAATTTCAACAGTAGTTACTTTATTATTGTCATTGATTATAGTGTTTATTTTGCGCAGTAGATATCAAAGTATTAAACGTTATAAGACTTCAAAAGCTGAAAGTCTTATCTCCTATCTAATTATCTTACCAATGGCTACTTCATCAATTACATTAGCAACTGGAGTCTATTTACAGTTCCGGAATACTTCATTATTTGATAATGCAGTATGGATTTTTGTGATAATATCACACGTTATTATAAGTGTTCCATTTGCAACAAGATCTATATTAGCGGCATATAACAGGATAGATGTTGAATTGCTAAATGTTGCATCTACTTTAGGTGCATCAAGAACTAGAATATTTAGGAAAATTGAACTTCCTATGATTTACAAAGGTATTATCGTAGGAGGTCTATTTTCTTTTGCAATTAGTTTAGGTGAATTTGGTGCGACATATTTCCTTGCCCGAGAAGATTTCAAAACTCTTTCAATAGGTATCTATGATTCCATATCAACTCAAACTATGCAAATTCCATTAGCCATGGCTAGTCTTTTAATATTTGTTACAATACTCTGTTTCTATGCTATTCATAGGCTAGGAGAAATTGAATTAAAGGTGTAATAAATGGTTAAAGTTAATATCAAAGGATTATCAATGAGATACGAAAAAAAGTATATCTTAGATGATTTGAATCTTGATATTCATCAAGGAGAACTCCTAGTAATTTTAGGTGAATCGGGATGTGGTAAAACAACTCTGTTAAAGATTTTAGCAGGAATAATAGAACCAGAAACAGGTTCGATTCACTTAGATAATCAAGATATAACAAACTATCCACCTCAGAAGAGAAAAGTAGGATATGTCCCTCAAGCTCAAGTACTTTTTCCACATATGGATGTTGAACACAACGTAAAATTCGGTTTAGAAGCTCGGAAACTATCGACAGATGTTATTGAAGAGAAACTCAAGTGGGTTACTGAATTAATGCAAATAGATGATTTGCTATCAAGATATCCTCGAGAAATCAGTGGAGGACAAAAACAAAGAGTTGCTTTAGCAAGAGCAATGGCAATAGAACCAGATATCTTACTTCTAGACGAACCTCTGTCAAGTATAGACGCATCTGGGAGAGAAGCTTTAGCTCTAACGATTAGAAGAATACAAAAAGAAACAGAAACAACAACCGTATATGTAACTCATAGCAGTGATGAAGCTAGACTGATAAGTGATCGAGTAGCAGTTATGTATGATGGAAAAGTACAGCAAATAGGTAGATTACTAGATATTGATCACAATCCTAAGAATTATCTTATTGCAAAAATAATGGGTACCAGTAACGTTTGGCCTGTCCTGTACATGAGTGATAACGATAAAGGTAGTTTAATTACATTGTCAATAGGCGATATTCAACTTCATGAAAAGCTGAAAACAAAAATTTCTGGAATTCGAATTAAACCATCTTCTTTTTCAATAAACACATCAGAGAGATTATCTGAAAAGAAGATAATTTTTCATGGGATTATTAAATCAATTATCGAACAAGATGAAGACAATGTTAGGATAGTTGTGGATGTCAAAAATGCTCCTTCTGAATACATAAAAGTTGATTGCAGTAAAGAAGATATTAAAATAGAACCCAAAACAAACACTGAATTAACGTTAGAAGTTGATCCTTCGGAGGTTGTATTATTCTAATCCCAGATACAGTAAAGACAGAGATTGAAATTGCACTGCTTCAAAAGTTTCAGAATTTTCAACAATTCAAATGGCAAGATTTAGATAAAGGGTATATCAACACTAATTTTCTAATTACTGGAGAAAATAATGAACCATTAGCAGTGTGTAAATACTATCCAGATGATGATATCTTCAAACCAGAAAATAGATTTGAAAGAGAAGTAAATGCCCTGGAGTTATATGAGGGTTCAATTGCTCCTATTCTTATCTGGAAGAAGAAATCAAGAATAATTGTCTATGAATACTTAATAGGAAATGAATTACTCAAAGTGAGTGTTGATGAGTCTATCAAACACAAGATTAAACACACCATCAGTAGAACTCATGAAATTGCTAGGACAAAAAGGAAACCAATTAAGGAGGATGTTACAAAATATTATGAGAATCTGATTCTGAATTATTCTACTTCTAAAGTAAACTTTCCTGAAAAACAAATTAGCGATCTTCAACAATTAATCGATAAACAGAAAGAATATCTTGATAGATTCTCTGAAAATCTAACTTATGTTCATGGTGATTTAGTACCTCCTAATCTAATTGTTAATGATCAGATTAAGTTTATAGATTGGGAATTCTTTAGACCTGAATTATCATTCTTTGATTATCAGTACTTCAACTATTATGCAGAAGCTCATGGTATGGCTGCTACTTTAGATATTGAGGAAGAAGTTAGTGAATTTTATAACCAACTTATTGATGTTTTGGAACGATTGTGGAGATTTGGATACTTGAAAGAAAGTAAAGAAATATTCTATAAAATAGATTAATATTAAAAACAAGCTCCATAATTCACCTCTATGGACGCAGAAATTGTTTATTTTGATTCTTCAGTACCAAAAGTCCTAGTATCACAGATTTTACGACCCTTATGGAAAAATATCGTTTTTTCAGCTTTAGGACCAGTAGTTCATAAGAAAAACTATTCTTTTACTATTGAATCTCCAGATGAGGTACTCACAGAAACTCTAAGAGGAGGAGTGTGTGGTACTGATTTGCATCTTATTGCCTTAGATTTTGCTCTTGATGTTTCTCCTACAATAGTCCCCACCCCTAGTCCAAGACATATGGGGCATGAATGCGTTGCAGAGATAACTGAAATAGGTAAGAATGTTTCAGAACTGAAAGTTGGAGATAGAGTAATTGTACAAAAAGGACCATCATGTTTCCTTCATCAACCTGATAATCTGTGTCCAAGATGTAAAGAAGGAGATTTCTGGTTGTGTGAATTAGCAGGAAAGTATTCTGAATATACAGAATATGATGCAGCTGGGGGTTGGGGTACAGGATTTCGGTATCACAAGAATCAGTTGTTTGTCTTGCCAGAGAAGATTACATCAGATCAAGCATTACTGATAGAACCTCTTTCTTGTTCTCTACGAGGAGTATTAAGAGCATTACCAAAAAAAGGAGATTATATCTTGATAATAGGTGCAGGAACTATTGGATTAAGTACATTAACATGTCTCAAAGCACTTCAACCAGATGCCAATGTCATTATCTTAGCAAAATATGATTTTCAAGCTGAAATGGCAAAAAAGCTTGGAGCTAGTGAAGTACTTTCAGGAAAGGATGTGGAAACTTATCTGGTAGAAAAAACAAAATCTGTTATGTATAAAGGTTTTTTTGGTAATAAAACATTCATAGGTGGTTTTGATGTTATCTATGACTGTGTAGGAACTGCAATGACTATTCAAAATTCCTTAAGGTGGACAAAAGCAAAGGGGAAAGTAATGGTTTTGGGAATTGACCTTAAACAAGGAAAACTTGACTATACACCTGTATGGTACTAAGAGGTGGATCTCCTAGGATCATTGATACATGGAACTGAAGATTGGGAAGGAAAAAACATTACTACCTATCAGATAGTTAGTGATCTGATTCTACAAAAGAAAATCCCTGCAAATATATCCGATATGATAACCCACAGATTCAAGATATCTGATTATAAAAATGCAATAAAAGTAGCTTTCAGTAAAAGAAAAAACAATGCAATAAAAGTTGTATTTGATTATGAAAATTGACTGTAGTTACAATGGTTTACTTGAGTATTCAGAAGCTTTAAAAAGGCAAACCATCTTTATTGCAATAGCGTATAATAGTTGAGTTTCTAAATTGAGTAGTAGCAATAGTCGAGTAAAGAGAGTATCTTCTTCTTATTTTAGTTTAAATTATTATATTCAAATAAATAGGTGAATTAAATGGGATATGGACGTTATGATGATAAACCCCGCGAAATGCACAAAGTAAAATGTTCTGAATGTGGACAAGACTCTGAAGTTCCTTTCAAGCCAGATGGCGAAAGACCAGTTTACTGCAGGGATTGCTATCAAAAACAAAAAAGAAGATACTAGAACAGTAAAGCAAATTAACTGCTTCTAAATCTCTTTCTATTTTTTCTTATAGCATCTGTTTTTTCTTTGAAATATTCCTATTAAAGCTCATATCCAGCTAGTATGATCCTTACAGTTTGATGTCGGATCAATCTTATTTGTTCTTCTATCTCCTTCAAAGATTTTTTCTTCTCAAGCAATGTTTGTAGATCATCTATAAGAGGATGCAAAAATTCTTGATATGATAGTAATGTTGTTCCAAATTCCAAATCAGTTAGAACTGTGATAACTAGATTTTCTAATCCACCTCTAGCTGATTTATCCTTCAGTTGTATTCCATGAATAAACCCTAACATAGATTCATTGGGGAGGGTTAATGAACCCAATCTTCTACCTTGAATAGTTTCTTCAAAACCTAATGATGAAAACGCTTGATCACTTACTTTAAGTATAAAATTGTCTGTTTCTAGAGCTATGCGCCCACTATGTTCAAAACTTAATGAATGATCTGAAATTATAGGTACAGCTCCTTGCCTTTGGTCAAAGATACTAAGTATTGCTCCTGGACAGAATTCTGTAAGTTTAATAATAATATCCTCTTCAGAAATTTTACTCATTAGAACTTCAATTGGTGTAGATTTTGTTACTTTGTATATAATGAAGGAAACAAGTGCTAGGACTGCTAAACTTCCTCCAATAATAACATATAATAACCAGCTAGCTAAACCAGGAGTTTTTATTGTTTTGACTATTTCTTCTGATTCTGCTAGGATAGAATCTAAATATGGATTACCCTCATAAGTTGCTGAGAAAGTAATTTGTTCTATGTCTTCTGACATTTCAAAACTTATAGATGCTTGTCCACTAGCATCAGTTGTATCAGTCAAGTTTTCCAATACGAGATAAGCTCTAACAAGATTTGGATCTGTTTTATAAGTTACATAAATCATAAAGATGATTAAAACATCATCTACAGGAGTTCCATTGATGTAAGTTAAAGTAGCAACTAATTCTACTCTAGTTCCTTCTATAATCTCCAAATTTGAAGCATCAAGTGTTAGGAGGAGTTGGAGCGGTAAAACTTCGAAATTAAATGTAAATGTATCGTTCGTTTCTCCAAAATAGAAGTCAGATTCAACTATTATTGAAAGCTCGTGTAATCCTTTTGTTAAACCAGAATCATCAGGATAAAATTCAAAGGAATACACATAACTTCCTAAATCTTGGAAAGAAACAATGAATCCATTAACAGAGATATTATTGACATTTAGTTCATTTTGAAGATCGTCTTCTAATGTTAGATTCACTTTGAAACTATCACCATATAAAACTGAAACGTTGTTTTCTAAAACAATTAGTTTGCCTTCTTTCCTTTCAATATCTAAGCTAACAATGAATGATTGTCTGTTATCTCCCAGTTGGGAGAATTCGAAGATTAAATCAGTTAGTCCAATATTGTTTGCATAAATATAAAACTCAAAGGTCTTATTGTCTATCGTATTGTTCAGAATTATCAAGTTTAAATTGTTGTTTAAACTTTCGCTATGCCAAATTAGATTGCTTAATGATGAGTTATCTATCCCATCATAAATTGATATGGTAAAAGTAAAATTGTCTTTATAACTTATTTGATGAGTTAGATCTAACAGATTAATGGGATCAAGCACATCTATTGCAATGTCATCTATAAAGAAGTGGAAGGTCTTCAAAATTGTATTTGGAGATGTATGATTTCCAGTGTTGTCATTTATCTCGATTGTAAGGTTATGAAATCCATCATCAGAAGGTGCATATACCAACCAAGTGCTTTCATTTATTGGAATATCGCTATCAGTATCCCAGTAGTAAAAAGAAGTGTAATAATCACTACTTATGTTTGTGAACCAGATCTTTGTGTTTCCTCTGATATTGTAAATGTTAATTTCATTAATTTCTATCCATTGAGTTAAGTCCTCATCATAAATGAAAGTATCAAAAGTAGGTGGTTCAGTATCTATGGTAAAACTGAAATCATACGTTTGATTATTCCCTACCACATCTTCTGTATAGATAGAAAGAATTGCTGTTTCACCAGTACTATATAATGTTAATACAGAACCTCCTGAAATGTCAAATTCGCCATATTGATTAAGAGTAGCTGTGCCTTTTAAATCTGGTAATATGTCCCAATAATATTCAACAGTTTTTATAGTCTCTGTTGAAAGATCTTCTACAAGAATAGATATTGTTGTGTCTTCATTGATTTTTATAAACTCAGTGATAGTTTCTGAATTTAGTCCAGCATTAGGGTCTTGACTATCAATGGTAAGGCTGATAGGTGTCATAAATACCTGATTTCCTAACGAATCACTTGCATTGATATACAAAATTGAACTTCCATCTGCGAAACTCAAGATGAACGAGTCTGTGAAATTAGTATAAACGATTCCTCCCCATGAAAATGTACTAATTGTCTGGTTATCATCATCTAAGATAGATATTGTTACTAGAGAATCAGCAGGGATATAGTAGACTCCATGTACTTCAATTAAACCTTCAATATCTAGAATGTCAATCGAGGGTGCTAGAGTATCTATAGTAATAATGTATGAACAAGCAGCATAATTATTCGCAATATCATATACATAAACTGTTAGATTATATGTCCCATCTGCAAAAGATAGAAGGTCAAAATCATAAGGATATGCTAGAATTATGTTCGTTGTATCATTAATAGAAATGCTAACCTCTAGTTGAGAAAGTAAGGTAAGATTGTCATCAAATGCAAATTCCAAAACATCTGTGTTCAAAAATCTCTTATTGTTATATTCATCCTTGCTTGTAAGAATTGAAGGAGCTTCTTGATCTAAAGTAAAAATAAATTTGAAGATGTGCTCAACAAGAAACACATCAAAGGTTCTTATTGTTAAAATGTGTTCTCCAACTGGAGAATCTGGAAGAACATTAGTTCCATTTAAGATAAGTGTCGAATTGTAATAATAAGCATCAATAAGGCTATCTAGTTCTCCTTCAGAATTCCATTCATATTTAATATTTTCATTTGAACCCGTAATGGTGACTTCAATAATCTCCCCTCCTTGGTAATAAGAATCATTGTTAGCATTTCTTAGTTCTACTAAAAGAAAATTTGTGTTTGCTATAAACCGATATGTTCGGTTGATTGCGTTTCCATAATTATCAATGGCAGATACATAAAGAAAATGTTGGCCTGCAGATTCAGGTAAATAGGTTCGATAAACTGTGCCATCAAATGGAAGCCAAGTAAAATTATCTCTTGCATCCCATTTATAAAACACTTGATAAACTCCTCCTGAATCAGTAATATTGACATCTATACTTTTTCCAGCAGGTTGTTGTGTGTTGTCATCTACATTAATAAGTTCAAATAGAGGAGCTGTTCCATCGAATTCAAAAACATAAAAATATGCTTCTGTTCCAAAATCATCGTATGTTCTAATTGTTAGATTATGCATGCTTGAGAAAGCTGGTGCCGTAATTTGGTATTCAGGGGATGTTAAATCTGTCTCTGAACCACTTAAATCCCACTCATACGTTGCATAGTCTATACTAAAAACATCAAAATCGATTATGTCTCCTAGTCCAATTACAGAATTGTTGTTCGGGCTTTGAAGAACTACATTGATTGTTGATTCATCGTAACCAATTTGATAAATTAAGGTTTTATTATTGTTAAATTCATCTAATGCTTGTATTTCTAGATTGTGCCATCCCATAGTGAATGGTAAATCTGTGGTTGTTGAAGTGTCAAAACTTGTGAATGATCCAAAATCCCATCTGTAAGAGCTATCTACTGCTCCAGATACATCAATTGAAATGGTTTTGTTTTCTAGATAAACAGTATTATTAGCAAAACCAGAAACAGAAATATCTGGATAAGATGAATCAAACATTTTGAACTGAACACCTAGCATATGATCTGTTTCAGAAATGGAATAAGTGTTTGAGTACTCACCATCATTAATGTTCCAAACTAAATTTCCATAACCCTTATCTCCTGCTATCAGATACATTCTTCCAGTTCTTTCTAGATTTGAAAGCTTAGCTTCATAAACTATTTTAAGTCTGAAGCCAGCAGGAATTGTAACAGGAGAACTTAAAGTTGAGCTATAAGTTCTCTTCTGCGTAGACATCTCTTCAGGAAGAGTATCTTCTATAGACAATATTTCACTAGTGGAAGAATCTGAAGAATTGAAAAGTAAAAGTCTAATTCTGATAGTAACTATTTGGGTTCCTTCTCCACTTGTAAAATCAGTCATTAGAGATGTCAAAAAATGAACTTTGCCATCAATATATGTTTCATCTTCAAAAATAGGACTAAACATTGCAGATGCTGGATAAGGCCAATCTCTATCTTTTAAATGGTAATATGTGTCATTTTGGTTTGGCCAAAGATCTGGAGAAAATTGATAGTTACTATCGATTCTATGATAAACCAGATTATAACTATCCCATCCTTCGTCTTTAACATCACTGAAAGCTCGCCACTCAATAATTTCTCCATCAGGATCTATATCAATAAAATCATCTTGTGAAAAGAATCCTCTTAGCTGATAGTCTCCAGGTGTTTCTATTTTCTTTACTGAAATAGGATAATCGTCATTTATATCAGGGGGTTTTAAAACAGGAGAATCAATATTTGGGATAATATTTTGATCTATGTCACTTTCTTGATTTGATAATAAATCTGGATTAAAATAATAAAATGAATTAAAGCTTAGAATAATAATTACAAATGTACTCACAATAGTATCTTTGACTCGCATTACGACCCCTTAAATAATATATTTCAATTCCTTAACTAATAAATATTAATATGAGGGTAAGCTAAAGAGAAGCTTTGGAGCAAGAATTAGTTACTGAGATTTTCCAAGACTTCAAAAATAGAATCATTATATATTGAAGTTGTAAAGAATTGTGCATTGAATTTTTGTTCAATTTCAAAGAACTCTCTAATTTCTTTAACAAGATTAATTTGTTCATCTTCAGACACTAAGTCGAATTTGTGAGCAAATAAAATGATCTTGGCAGAGTCATTGAACTCAATCACATTATTACATGCTTGTGTATAATAATACTGAGCTTTTTCGAAACTATCTGTCTGTGAAGAATCTAAAATAAAAAACATGTATTTTACATTTGAATATACACTTTCTTTAAACAGTGAAAAAGTGTCTTCTAGATACGATATCTGTCCTCCTACCTCAAATGCACTTACGATTTTACCTGAAAAGTCAACTTTCTTTTGTCTTACTCTGCCAGAAGCTTGATTGGTTTTTGTAGCTTCAGGTAAAATTCCTTCAAAAACTACTTGAATTATAGATGTTTTACCAGATTGTGATAATCCCAAGAAGAGAATTTTTTCAGTAGTATCTTCTACATCAAGATAATTCATTAAATCAATCCAATAATAACGTTGTACTAATCTAAAATAAACATTTTCATAACTATTTTGTATTTAAATTAACAGTTTTGTGAATTGAATTGTATAGTTACTCATTTTTTTGTAACATGTTAGGCTTTTTATTCTTAGAAGGAAATGTTAACATACAAAATGGCTTCAATAAGTGTTAGAATACACAGAGCCGTGTCCTGGCTGCTAGTAGGGTTTTTCTTCGCAACGATTATCACTGGGTATGGGCAAACTCAAAACTGGTTTGTTGATCAGTTTCTATTATCAAGGTTACACAGAATCTTTGAATGGTTTTTCATTGGTCTTTTATTGTATCATCTAGTTTATACACTCTGGAAAGTTAAAATCAAATCAGCAAAACTAGTTTCCAAGATACAACAACGTAAAGGAACTTACATAAATTTCCTTAGACTAGTTCAAAAAGTAACTAGTTGGTCAACTTTAGTAATTATTTTCTTAACAATTCTATCAGGTTTAAACGGTTATGTCTGGTTTGCTAATACTTTTGGAACCTTGGTTCCTTTCTCTTGGCATAGACAACTAGACTTGTTCATGAATATCGCTATTCTAATCCACATTGGCATCGGTTTGAAATTCTTCCTAATGAGAAGAAAAGTAAGAAAAAAAATTGTGGATATAGCTATTGTTGCTACAACAATTGCACTTATCTCAGGAGCAATTTATCTACAAATTCCAAAGAACCTACCTCCACCTCCAACACCCGAGGGCAATGTACCAATCGAAGTGAATGGAATTACATACAAATTCAATCCAGAAAGTATGATATCAGTACGTCCTGACTTATTCCATGAAGGTTCTTTCTCTTTGTTTGATATTCTTGCTAATCTTGAATCTGCAGATTTATTGAATATGGAATATCATTTTGATGCAGAGATGAATACGCATGTGATTGACTCAATTGATGGTGAAACGGGATTCTGGTATCAAGCATACTATTCAGGCGGTTGGTGGGAGAGAAATGTTTTCCGTATGGATCACTATCCATGGAAAGAGAAAACTGTTTTCAGGGTTTTTAAAGAAGATTTCAGTTTCATCAATAATGTATATTCTATCTTCACTGACGAAGTTTCCAGAAGAAATGCTAATGGAGGATCTTTGATTATTCCTACCGTCAAAATTAACAGTCAAACATTCACTGAAACTTTTACAGATGTTCTAGTTACTGCTCATGACTTAAGGAACGATACCTTCCAAAATGGTATTATCACTGCTATTGATGTAATAATGAGTCTTGGTGACCAAGGTCTAATTACTTATATCTTATCTTGGTATGATGAAATTTATGATGCTGATATTGTCAAGAGCTATTGGGTAGATGGGATAAATAATGATATAGCATCAGGAACCTGTGGTTTCGTCTACGAAGCAGGAGATTGGACTTATCAACGATTTGCAGGAAATCATATCCATATCCCTCAGGACTTCAGAATTTTAAACTCTCCACTGTATTACGAGACCTTTTGGATATGTCTGTAACAGTTAATCCACAGAATAATATTTAAGCAAGTTAGTTAATAGTAAACTAATTTCACTTCATTAAAGGGATGTATATGAGTGAAGAGGAAAAAGTTGAAACACTTATATTTGAGCTAGATCTCAACTCAATTCTTGAAACTGTTGGTAATTGGTTTGATTCAAAAATGATTCATTACAGCGATCAGATGTTTGCTGACTATTTTGAGAATGTAAAATCAAAGTTGCTTTCCAGTGAAACCCTTAATGAATATCTCAAACTTCGAATTGATGAACTCATCTTTAAACTATTGAGTGTCTATCATGAGAAGAAGAAAACAGCTTATGAGGAAGTTACAGAGGAGGTAGAAGAACTTGTTCCAGCATGGTTCTTGACTGAAAGGTACAATGAAATCGAAGAGATGTTCAGATCAAAATTCTTCAGTCACACTTTTGCAGAAGTTGAAACTGAATATGATAGCGCGATTAAGATATTTACAATTACTTTACGTTTAGAAAAAGAAATAGATAAAGCTGGTTATGACGGTCTAATGAATGATCTACAATCATATTTGAAGAATCGTATAACCTTACTCAATTTCAATCAAGGAAAAATTATTGATCCAAAGGAACTTGAAATTACTTTTGGAATTGATTGGTAGGAAATTACGTTTCATTGTCTTCTTCTTTGTCCGTTTCTTCTACTTTCGACTTCGTGTTTTCTGTTTTTACTTTCATCATTTCTCTTGCATTTACGTATGAAAGCACTGAAACACTAATTAGAAGTAAAACTGCCCCAATAATTTGAAGAATAGCCAAAGTTCTATTACTTGAAACACCAAATCCCAAGAAAACATAGTTGATTACTATTGCAAGTAAAGGAAAAGCCAGTTCTGCTAAACCTGCTATTGCTGCTTTTGATCTTTTTAATCCAAAATAATATAGTCCAAGAGGGAGAATTCCTCCAGTAAGAATTGCTGAATAAAGTATTCCTACACCTCCAAACCATTTCCAATCTACGGGGACATAACCTCCTGCTACGGAGTCATAATAACCAAAAACATTAATCTCCGAACCAAGCATATTGAAATATTCAGGAGTATAAGTTAGAAGGGGGATATTTAGAAATAAAAGAAAAATAAAACCACCTATATATCTAAAAAGTGTAAGATTCCAAAAATCTACTTTTTCAATCAAAATACGACCAAATACAGTTGAACCGCCCCAAAACACAGCAGCTAAGAGAGAACAGAGAATTGCAATGATACCATAAACACCAAGTGTGGTAGAAGCTTGCATTTTATCAATTATATCAGGCGTTACCATTAATCCTATTCCTACAAGAGCGAAGAACAAGGTTATGTAAAATCTTTTTGATAATTTTTCTTTTAGAATCACATATGCGAAAATTAATGTTATGAGAGGTTGAGCTTTTTGAATTAGAATAGCTATTGTTGGATTTCCTAAACCAAAAGAGATTAGGTAAAAGAAGAGACCTAACGCTGAACCACCGAAAGAAATGAATATCAAGGAAATCCAGTCTCGTTTTGTAAATTGCTTGAGTGGAGCGAATAATTTCTTAAATCCTCGAGTGATACTTAAAATAGTTAGAAGTATCACAAGCCCAAAGAAATGCTCTACTAATGCTATGAATGAGGATCCCCTTGGCATAGCCATAGGTTTTACGAATACATCGGGTGATGAAAATATTAGTGGGTATCTAACTGGTGCATCAAAAGCTCGTGCTGCATTTGCTAATGATACGACCGCAGGGCCAAATTTCTCCCCTTTTAACGGTTCTTCTATAGTCAATTATTCACCTATTAGGATATGAGTTGTAACAACAGATTAGTAACCCATTCTTAAGTTTTCTTTTCCAAAATTGAGTAATAAAAGAAAAACAGATGTTTTTTAAAAGTCTAAGTTGTAATTATTTTGTCGTAAACTTCTTGGTACATGAATACTAAGGATTCTGTTGTTAGTTCCTTTTCAAACATTCTTCTCATTTTAGCTTCAGGTTTTCTTCTAGTAATTAATTTGGTGATTCTGATGTACAGTGATTTCCAAAGAGGCCATAAGATAGCCAACTTAATTAAAGCAAGTATTAGCGAAAGAAATCCTTTACCCAATATCTTGAAAAATCCTTTGAAATCTATATCGACATCCTCCTTGAAATTAAACTTCTTGCCTTTTGCTTTGACTGATTGATATGTTTCAATGAGAGTTGTTTTTATTTCTCTATATCTCTTAGAGATGTATTTATGAATCAATATTGTGTGTTTTGAGAATATTGTTTTTGCTAATGTAAAAAGAACGTGTTTAATATACAATAAAATTGCAAAAATAATCAGCGACAATGGCATCAAAAAGGCTAGAATAGATAGTCCTATTCCTCTAATGATTTTAACGAATTTTGGTAGAGTTGAGTAAATGTCTTCTAAATACTGTTCAGTTCCTAAGGCTAATGAAATGGCAAGTTTGTTAGCTTCTATGTCTGTCATAATTTGTTTGTATTTCTTTTCTTGCTTTGAGATTCCTTTAAGAGCTCCTGTAACTAAAATTGATTTGACTGTTTCTTCTGCAATTCCTTCCTCTTTACGTTTCTTATTTAGAAGAATAAAAGCTTCTTCTACTTCTTGATTAGTTAAATTGTTTCTTAATGCAAATTTTTCAAAAGCTTCTTTTCTTCTCCAAGGTAACATAGAAGATTCTTTTGTCCAAATTAATAAAGCAAATGTTCTAGCTGTTGAATCTGTTATTTTTGAGAGATCGAGTTCTTCTAATGGTATTTCAATTTTCTTTAATAGTTGTTCAAGTTGTTTTTTCGATCTATCTGAAACATTATTTGCATCAAGAGCTAATAGTCCTTCAACTTTTTGTTTTACTGCATCCAATTCTTCTTTTATGTCAAGCTTGAATTCTTTCAATGTTTCACTAGATATAGGTGGAGCATCGAAAAATGAGAATGACGACTTTGCTGCATAATATGGGATTGCAAACAAATTCTCTAAATCCTGGAATATAGATGCCCATCGATAAGCACCTAATTTTAGCATATAATTACTTGAATTATGAAAAATAACATATAAAGGACCAAAGAGTGTAACTATCCAGGATAAAATCAGCATAACAGTTCCTAAAATCATGAATACTAACCAAGGAGGAACTGACCAATTGAAAGCATCTAGAAAGATTGTTTGAACTATATGGATTAAATCATCTCTCCAAATAATAGTAGGAATTACAATTAATATGAGTGGAGACACACCCATACTCAAAGCTTGACCTATAGTTCTCCTGAGTGGATAAGCTTTCATCACCTTTTCTTTTTTAAGATCAAGTTCATCCAACTCATTAGCTACTTCAGTTATTTCTTTTGATTTTTTCCCTGCTAATATTTCAGAAATAGGTAATGCTATTTTACGAATCATATTGAGAATAGGAACATACTCCCTAAGTGCTTTAGGTATTAAAATGTCATAAATTACCATTAGGAATTTTGTTCCTATTGAGATTATAGAAATTAGAACCGAAAGTACAACAAAAGTGAATTTTCCTCTTTTTTTCATTTCTTTCTCTATAGTTTCTTCATGTTTTAACTCTTCAATTTCCTCTTCTTTGTTTTCAGCTACTTCCTCATGTGAATCTGTATTATTAGCAGTAGAAGACATTAGAAAACATTCACAAAGAAGAATTTTAACATTCCGAATGTATCATTCCAATCTTAATCTGTAATTAAAATGTCTGAAATAAGCATTTTATCATAAATTTCTTGATACATTGCTACTAAGGAAGCTGTAGCTAATTCTTTCTCAAACATTCTTTTCATTTTTTCTTCAGTACTTCTTCTCTTCCAAATTCTTTGAAAGTTACGTTTTAGAGCTTTAAATAGAGAAATCAATAGGATTGGAGCTAATAAAATAACTCCAAAAATAAACTTTCCAAACAATCTGAGATATTTGTTGAAATCTATGTTTAAGTCTTCTTTAAAACTGAATCTCTTTCCTCTAGAAGATACATTATTGAAAGTAGTGATAATTGTGTCTCTGATTTCAAGAAACCTGCTAGAGATAAATCTACCAACTCTGGTAGTTACAAGAGCTACAATTGTTCGTAAGGTTGATAGAACAACATGTTTGAAATAATTGTAGAGAGCTTGGAAAAACACACCTACAGGCATGAACGGTGCTATTAGTGAAATCAATATTTTCTTTCCAATTTTCTTGTACCAAGGTTTCTTTGTAAACTGGTCTTTCAAATACTGTCGAGCTCCCAGAGCCAAGGAAATTGCTAGTTTGTTATATTCAATATCGTCCAATAGTTGTTTGTATTTCTTCTGTTGATCATTTATACCTTTCAAAGCACCAGTTATTAGAACTGATGAGAATAAATCATCAGTAAGATATCCTTCTTCAATTTTCTTAAGAATGATACGAAATGACTTTCTAACTTCTTCTGTCGACATTTCATTATTTTTTGCAAATTTAATCTTAGCTTCATTAGTAACCCATGGCAGAATAGACGATTCTTTGCTCCATATTAACAGCGCAAAAGTTCTCGCTGTTTCTTGTTCAATTCTTGAAATATCGAGTTCGTTTAATGTAAGTTCTGCTTTGCCTAGAAGCTCTTCTAACATCTCTTTAGATCGCTCTGGAACTTTCTTGGGATCCAAGGCTATTAGATTTTGTACTTTCTTTTTTATAATGTCAACTTCTTCTACAATCTCAAGTTTAAAATCTTTATACGTTTCAGCTGATATAGGTGGCGCATCAAAGAAACTGAAAGAAGATTTAGCAGCGTGATATGGAAGTGAGAAAAAGTTTTCCAAACTCATGTATATATTAGCCCATCTATAACCACCATATCTCATTAATATTACACTACAACTGTGAAAAATCGCATAAATTGGACCAAAAATTGTTGCGATCCAGCTGGCAATAAGAAGTCCTGTACCAAAAAGAGCTACAGAATATATTGGACCTAATCCTGTTAAGTCTTCAATTAATCTTAACAAATCGAAATATTTGAGATAATTTGGTGACCCAAGGGGACCAAGAGTTGGTAGGAGGTCAAATGTATAGAATATTGTAGCATAACCAATTCTAAAAATTCGGACGATTAAAGTTGGAATAGCAATAAAAACTAGAGGTGTTACTGCAAGATTGATTACTTCTCCAACTCCTCTTCGAATTGGATAGTTTTTAATCATTTTTTGTTCTGTTAACACTAACTCATCAAGTTCCTCTGACACTTCCATAATTTCTTTAGATTTTTCACCAGATAGGATATTAGCTGCTACAAGAAAATATTTTCTGTAAAGTTGTAGGAGAGGAACAAGTTCTCTTAATCCAGTTGGTACAAGAATGTCAAATATTATGAGTAGTATCTTACCAATGACTGATACAAGTGTAAATATACCTGCTAAAATGATTAAAGAGATTTTTGTAATAATAGTTCTTGCTTTAGGAGGTAAGATTGTTTTGTATAACCATGAAAATAACTTTACAAAAGGATGGATAAAAATGTAGTAGAAAAATAGAAATATGAATGCTAATGGTGCAAAATAAGGAATAATATTTTCTCTAGTAAAAATCCAAGATTTATTCATCCCATGCTTGAAAGCTTTACTTCCTTCACTGCTCTTCTTTTTAAGATACAATCTTGAATTTTCATATGACTTCTGAAGCTTAGGATATTTGTTTATGAATTTTGTAAATGCACTTACTCCTTCTTCTTGATTAGTTCTATCCATTTCCTCAACCGTGAAGTATGACTATTATAACAATCAATTTTCTTTCAATTATTTTCTCTAACATTATTTGATTAAATATTCTCTTATATGTGTTTTTGCTATTTCTTCTTCTTCTTTAGTACATTGGTATATTTCATAGATTTTGTTGTCTAGTATCTCATCTATACCGGTAAATTCATTAGTTTTTTCTAATAATCTTAGATTTACTTGTTTTTCGAGAAATACTAAATCCTCCTTTGATGGAATAATCACAGGTAAATCATGTAGATACATTGGTAGATAATGCAAATATTTTCCCATAATTTCAGTACTTGAATACATGCTGGAATAAAGAAAACTATATAGCTCTGAATTTAGAAGAGCTAAAATATATTCCAGATTTATTCCCTCCTCTTTTGCTTTATTTTTTAGGTGTCCAAGCAGAAAAATATCTTTGCATGTGTATCCTTCTGTATCTATTGTAGCTCGAATTCTAAGTGCATGTTGGCAGATAATTATTTTTTTGTCTCCAAAATACTTGTAATTAGGGAAATTATTGCTAAAACTCTTAGCTTTATTGTGATTATAATCTATCCAGTAACCTCTCCAATTAATATTATACCGATTAACTTCTCTATTTCCACCAAAAGCCTTCCCTCCTATAAAACGAACAGGATTTACTCCTATAGGTTCTTCAAAAACAAACTGATCTCTTAATCCTTTCTTATGAAATGAGATAGCCCATCTGAATCTAATAAGATCACCTAAATTCAGAGAATTATTAGCAAAAATTCTATTAATCATTTCTAACACTAAATTATCTGGAAGGAAAATGGTTCTATTTTTTGTTTTAAGAAAATTACCAACTTCAATTTTCTTCAATCTTTCTGAAAAACTAGTATCAAGTAATTCATTATAATGATTTACTCTAGTAATTTTCATTTGATTCTTTAGCGGGTTTTGGTTATCTAGAACTAATATTATAGGGTAGACAGCTGGTTGGAAAACATTTTGATGAGCAAGATCTACAATCTGTGATATCCGATTTTCTAGAAGATATTTCTCTCTAAGTTTCCTAGCATATCTAGAACTAAGAAATTTATTTGGAATAATGTAACCTAATTTTCCATCCGGAGTTAGAATATTCGAACCTAATGAAAGAAAGCATGAGTATACATCAAAATGACCAGTAGCTGCATCAGGAAAATGTTTCAAGCAAATTTGTTTGGTTTTTTTATCCATTATTTTTGCTTCGATGTAAGGTGGATTGCCAATTACAAAAGAGTATTTGGATTTCTTTAATTGTTTAACTTCAGCTGAATCAGTTCTACAGTTTCTAATTAAAGAATTGGTCTGATGAATATTAGGAGTGAATACTGAATCTAGTTCATAATCCTTGCCCAACTGCCGAATAACCTGATTTGCTAGATTGATATGAGAAATAAATACTGCTTCTGGATCTATATCGAAACCGATTATGTTTTTGCTTATATAATCCTGTATTTCCCCACTGTTTAGATTTTGAGCTAATGCTGCATTGATAGCTTTTTCTGCACTCATACTAAGGAACAAACCTGAACCACATGCTAAATCAATAATCCTAGCTTTTTCCTGAAACTTTTCTAATTGATAACCAATTTGAGATAACAAGTACTCTACTATTGGTAATGGGGTGAATACAACACCCTTATCCTGTTTGTAAGAAGAAGTGAGGATTTGTTGATATAAGGACCCCAGAATATCTGAATGGTAGTTTACTGAAATATCTCTTTGTAATTGTAGCAATCTAGTGTAAATAGAACTCCAGGAACTGTTTAATGAACCAGATAGAATTGTAGGAAATGATCTGCGTGCGATTTCTTGTTTCTTACTAAAAGAATCATTTGAATTAAGTAGATTTGTTTTTTCTAAACTAGAAAGGAGATATAGTTCTCCTAGAATTTTAAAGCCTTCACGAAAAATCTCATTTTCCTTGAGACCTTGCTTTAGTAGTATTCTATCGATTTTTAGTAGAATGCTTTCAAGGTGATTTAAAATTCCATTTCACTCTCCTGAAATATACTAAATCTTTAATAGTCTGAGTATTCAAAAACTTTAGTATTTCAAGATAGTAGTTAATTACATGTACCTAAACTTTAATCTTTGAAATCTGGCTTTACAAGAATTGCATAAAGTCGATGGTTTTTGTACTAATTTTTCGAAACTCTCAGACTCATTCATTACACAATTCTCTTTACAGCTTTTGAGTCCTAATACAATTCCTACAAAATATACAACTTCTTTTGCTACCAAAGTTCTTGTTGCCATCTTCATAGAAGACACTACTGACCCTTTTAATGGTTCAGCATAACCATAAGCTGATTCTCCATCTGTAATAATTGGATCAGTTATCAACCATAAACAGAAAGTAATACTATCAGAATTAAGATTTTCTACTAATCTCTTTGCATTAAAAGAATTATGTTCTGAATCCCAAGCTGTTTTGCTTGGAAGCCTTAAACCAACAGACCTAAATTGGATTCCATAGATATCTTTTAGGTGCCATTCAATATGATCTGATATCTCATCAGGCACTTTTTCTCCATAGAATATTTTAAAATCTCTTGGCAAATTTACTCTAATATCTAAGATATGATTTTTTGCTAATAATCTTTATGTTACTCTCAAGGATTTTTCATCATTTCATGAATAGATTAATAAACATCTAATGTTTAGAAAAATGAAATTCTGCTTTTAACACGATTCTCTCGTTTTTACCCATTTTAACTTCATAATTCATTAGTTTTGGGTTCTTCTGAACCACCCATTTCTTCTTAATTTTCATGTTAGGAGGTAAGTTATATCCTAAACTAAAAGTACTGGTTAAAATTATTTCTTTGCTTTTATCATTTAATGATATGTCTGAGATCTCAATATAACCCTCATGATTTATAGTAAACAATTTTACAATTTCGTGAGTTTTATCATAAAAAATTATATTCTTCTCAAACTGTGTATATTTCTTATTGTCGAGAATTGTATGGTTGAACTCAATTATTTCTGACCCTATAGGTTTGATAGTTAAAACTGATTCTGTTTCTTCCTCATCTCTAACTATTCTCCCTTCCCACTTTCCATACAACCATTCTAACTGTGTTACAGGATTATGAAATTCCATTTCAGATACAACTAATGAATGAATTTAAAAAGTCTATCATAGATAGATTTCTCAACGTGTCAAAAATGAAGAAAATAGATCTTGAAAAAGGACGTGTTCTTGATTGGGAGATTGATAAAGAAATATTAGAAGAAGCTTTAACACATCCCAATTTTGGCTCAGGTGATCTTACTGTTAGAAATTTTGAAAGACTTGAATTTCTTGGTGATGCTGTTTTAGATTTACTTACAGCTGAATGGTTGTATAAAGAAACGAAAGAAGAAGTCGGTATAATGTCACAATTACGTTCATTGTTAGTTAGAACAAACGCTCTTGCAGAAGTAGGAAAAGATCTAGGAATTTCTAAATATCTACGAGTAGGTCCAAGATATCATGTTGTGGAAACTGATCTGGAAGATGTTGTTGAAGCTCTTTTTGGAGCATTTTATCTGTCAGAGGGGAGAGATGTTACAAGAGCTTTTTTCAATAAACTGTTCTTAAAAAATCTTCAACATTTCAAGAATGAAATTGAGGATGAAAAGGGAAGAGAAAAGATTCTTAGACTTACAGTATGTGAGAAAAATCCCATTAATCATATTCAAGAATTCTTTCAAAAGAAAGATTTAGAACTCCCAGAATACAGTTTACTTAAAAAGAAAGGTACTGATCATGAACCAACTTTTCATATGCAATGTAAGGTTAGCATAGAAACTCAGGAAATTACTACTATAGGTAAAGGAAGAAGTAGAAAAGAAGCTAAAAAGGAAGCAGCTGAAAAGATGTCAAAGAAACTAAAAATTGATTAAATTTCTTTTTCACACTAGGTTTAAGTACTGTAGAGTATAATTGCTATTGATGAATGAAAATTCAATTGATATGGATAAAGCTATCGAATTCATCAAACTAAAGGGAAAAAGCATTGATAAATTGAAATTAGCTCTCATGTTAGAAGAAAATTCAGATACAATGAATCAGCTAGCTGAATATCTAACACTACAGAATAGCGATGGTGGTATTCCTTTTCGAATGAGAGAGGGGGGCCTAAGTACAATTGGTCCCACAATAGCATTCTTCAAAGATTTTTTGATACTAGAAAAAACTGATATTGTAATAGAATTTCTTAACAAAGCAGTAAACTTCCTGCTAGAGAATCAGAAAGATGAGGGATTCTTTGAAGAGCCAATCAGCATCAAAAATTTTGATTATTCTCCTTGGGAAACACCAGGTACTGAACCAAATAGAATATACTGTACTTCTATAGTACTCAACTTCTTACTAGGTTTGAGAGATTCAAGATATGATAAAGTAATCCAAAGATGTACCTTATATCTCTCAATGAACTGGCGAGATGATGCAGGATTTAAGAGCTATCCACATGCTCTATGGAATGCGATTCCTTCTTTTATAAGAACAAAAGGTAAAGAAAACTGTATCTCCCAAAGGGGACTAGAGATGCTTCAAACGTTTCAATTGGAGAATTATCCATCTTCATCTTTAGTTTGGATGATTGAAAGTTTTATTAATGCAGATTTAGGAAATCATGATTTTATTACAAAGGTTCTTGATACCTTATATAAAAGACAGCTATCTGATGGTCGTTGGGCTTCAGAAGATGGAGAAGAATTTGATGCTTCTACAACACTAACTGTTTTATTTGTAATGAATAGACTTAATTTGATTTAAACACTCAAAGTTTCTTAAGAAAGTTTTTAACTTCTTTTTAAAACCTATTTTAGAATGATAATCGATGGACATACTGATGTTTTATGGGCTTTAACTAGACAAGAACGATCATTTAGTGAAGAAACAGATAGAGGACATGTTGATTTACCTAGATTAAGAAAAGGTGGTGTAGACGCAGCATTCTTTGCAATTTTTCCTGGATGTAGTGATTTTGATATTTATAGAGGAGTAGATCAATGGTTCAAGCTAATAGAAGAACCTAAGAATCAACTGATGCAGATAAAAAATATTAGTGATTTTAAAAAGTGTCTTGAGAAGGACAAGATAGGTGCAATTCTGCATTTTGAAGGGTGTGGAGGTTTAGATTCAAATTTCATAAATTTAAGAAATTATTATAGATTAGGTTTACGTAGTATGGGATTGAGTTGGTCAAATGTGAATAGGTTTGCAACTGGAGTGACTTATAACCATCTTACAGGAGAAGGGTATAATCTAGATAGAGGTTTAACTACTGAAGGTAAAGAATTAGTCCATGAAATGAACAAATTGGGAATTATTATTGATGTCAGTCATTTGAATGACAATTCGTTTTGGGATGTAATTGAAGAAACCAATAAACCCATAATAGCATCGCACAGTAATGTTTATGCCGTTTGTGAGCATTTTAGAAATTTGAAAGATGATCAGATCAAAGCAATTGCTGAGAAAAATGGAACAATTGGTTTAAACTTCTGTGTAGCATTTCTACATTCAACAAAGAAAACAGAAGAAATACAATTAGAAGATATGAGAAAACATATTGATTATATCGTTGATCTTGTGGGAGTAAATCATATTAGTTTCGGTTCAGATTACGATGGAGCAACCGTACCAGATGTAGTTAAAGACGTTAGCTACTTTCCAATATTGGTTGAACATTTAGAATTAAATGGTTATAGTAAAGAGGACTTGGATAAAATTACTCATAAAAACTTCCTTAGAGTTATGAAAGAAGTATGGGAATAGAAATTATTTTTCTTCTTCTTCTATCTCTATCAGCTCAATTTGCCTTCCATATCCATCGTCAACTTCTCGAATTACACCTGTTTCAATTAACTTGTCTACTCTCTCTCTTACAATTCGACGTGAAGCAGAACCTCTTTCCTTTCTAATCTGCTCTGTCAATTGAGAAATATTGAGTCTTCCTTTAGAGTCTAATACATTTACAATGGTTTTAGAAATAG
Source organism: Candidatus Heimdallarchaeota archaeon (assembly GCA_030603365.1). Lineage (GTDB taxonomy): Archaea > Asgardarchaeota > Heimdallarchaeia > Heimdallarchaeales > Heimdallarchaeaceae > UBA460. The sequence goes on along the minus strand of JAUVXV010000007.1, from coordinate 126,933 downwards.
CATCAAACTTCAAATCAGGGAACTTGTCATAAATCCTATCTTTTAGAGATAAAGTTTGAGAAATGATTGAAAAAGGAGCCTTAGAAATTTGAAGAGTCGAGGTTAGAATCTGGAGTAAATTCATCATTTGTTTCAATTCTGGATTACTGTCGGAAACCTTATGTTGCAGATTATTTATCTGAAGGATGACATAATTTATCTTGCCTTCTAAATCTGACATTCGATCCTCTAGATTCTGCTCCTCTTCAGGCATATTAACCAGCTTTAACCGTAAACGATTTGAAAGTTTTTACAAAGCCAAACTTCTCTTTTTCTTCTTCAGAAGTACCGGTTAGACCTTGTGATTTCATAACACTTCTTATACTAAAGCTCTTCAGCATACTCTTATAAGATTGACTGACCCCTTTACGAAGTTCTTTAGGTAATCCTCCTCGTCTGAGAATTCTTTTCACTTTTCTTTTATTTCTACCTTTTCTGTACACATTAGCAAAAAGAATGTAAAGTCCAAAGAAAGGTAATAGAAGTATCAAACAGGAGATGTAATACATTACTACTAGAATGTTCCAGAATTTACTTGTCAACTATTACACCTCTATATTGATAACTCTAGTCGTCGTCAGTACTGACTTTAATATTCTTCATTGCATTACCGACTATATCAAAGGATTTAGAAAAATTCATGACGATTTCTCTTACCATATCTTCTGGCATACCTTTGTCTTTCAACTGTGCATACAATTCAACAATTCCTTGTCCATAGCTAGATGCTATTTCAGGATCATATAATGCAGTGAATATATTCTTAATCAAGGCAGGAACTTCAGTAGCTACCACCCCTAAGATTTCTCTTATTTCTTCAGGATCGTCTATGTCCTTGCTTTTGCTTTTTTTAACTTTAACTTTTTTCTCGATTTCTTCACCGAGTTTTTCGCCGAGTTTATCTAAGTTCATTTTTTTTACCTCTTAGTTTAGTTCTATTATAATCTTGATTGGTCACATAATTTTAAACTGCTGGTCACTATTGACCACTTATTTATATGTTTCTTAAACTTTTTCAGATTAATTCTTTCTTACGTTTCAAAATTATTAGTAAAACAATAGCTAATAGAAGCGGAAAAATAGACGTTATCATTGCAAAAGTAGGTAATATCATTATTCCTTGAGGGAGTTTATCTGCAGATAATCCCATGAAAAGAACTATTGAAACCGATCCTGTGATTCCTAGAGTATTATAAACCCCATAGGCTGTTGATCTTCTAAGTTTATTCGAGAATGTTCCAACTAAACTATATAGACTGATACTTGAAGTGACATACATTGGGAAACTATATACTATTAATCCTATTGTTGAATTAGTTGGAAATAGGGCCATTATCGTGTAAATAACTAACTGAATAGTTGTACAAGCAATAATACTATACACTACTCTATGTACTTTTATAATCCTACCCAACGCTAGAGCAAGTACAACTCCTATTGACGTTGTAGCAATTAAAAAGTAACCAAAATGCGTTGCAGGTGTTTGTAAAGTATCTATAAAATATAATGATGCATAGGCCCAAAAACCTCCAGAAGTTGCTTGTTGGAAAAAGGCTATGACCATGATGATAAGAAATATTAACTTAAAATCAGTGATTTTCCCTTTCTGCTTTCTTTCTTCAACATCTTGTTTCTCCTTCTTTTCTTGTTTCTTGTCTTTTGTGAAAAGAACAATTATGAAAGCAATCAAACTACTCAAAACAGCAATAAATAGTTGCACTCCTTGTGATGGGTTATTTGCTATTTCAGGAGAGAAGAATTTAGAAAGACTTGTTGCAAATGCTGCTATTGCATTCGTCGGATTTAGAGAACCATGAGTTATTAATTGATCAAATGAAATACTCGAATACCATTGTAAACTAAATGTAAAAGCATTATCATGAATAAAAGCTGCTAAAGGACTTGAAATCAACCAAGCTAAGCTGAAGGTAGCAGTAATCTCGCCTAATATGACCTCTTTTTTCTTCGATGATGTTATCGTGGCAAAGGAATAAAAATTAGATGTTTGAGCTGAAATAAAGACATAACCAATTAAGAGAACTATCAAAAAGAATACTGCATTAGTAATAAAAAGAAGAGTAAAATACATCAAAGATGATCCAAGTAGACCCAAAAGCACAAATGGTTTATTACCAAATTTATCAGCAAATATTCCCCAAACTGTAGTCCCAATAATAATAACAAAACTGGGTATAATAGCAGCAAATCCCAGTATGAAGTATGAATCTATGTCGAAAATTCTCGCTAGCCAAATAGGTGCATAAGGTGAAAACATTGCGGTGGAAAATCCTAGAAAGAAAATTCCCAAAAGTGAAAGAATCTCATTTCTTTCAAAGTAAAATCTCTTTTTCTTATTTTCTTGATTAACCACAATCGAACTGATTTCCTTGTTTTAAAAACTTTATCTATTTTCTTCAATTCTCATTAGAAGCGAAAACTTGATATTATCTAGTTTTTATGATTCTATGAAAGAGTGTTCGATCAGCAATGAGCGATAGTGAACCAACTAGTGTGAAAGATATTTTAATTGAGATGAAAACGCTCTCTGAGATATGTGTAGATTTAGCCTTTGCATCTCTTCTTTACTCCGATAAACTTGTCGCTAGACAGGTTCTAGTGCTAGAAGAAAAGATAGATAGTTTATACAGAAATCTACTTGACCGACTTTCTGTGTCTATTAAAAGCCTAAATCAAGCTGAAGAGCTCAGGATTTATTATATCATAGGTGAGGCTAACAATCTTATATCTGACAGTGCGGCTGATATGGCATCCTTAGTGCTTATGGATATAAACATAGAAGATGAAATCAAACTTGTTCAACAGCACATGGATCAACTAGTAGACTTAGTAGAGCTAAAAGAAAGTTCTCCGCTATGCGGAGCTTCAGAACTTACAGCTGATTTGCATGATTTGATTGGAATTGATGTTGCAGCGATTATCCGTCCAACAGAAGGTCTTTTAATGGACTATGATGAAATTATGAAATCTGGTGATTTTCTTATTTTCCGCGGACCATTAGAAAGTGTTAATCAATTTATCGAGTTAGCAAATGGAAATATAGAATCTGTTGAAAGAGCTAGGGAAATCATAATAACCAATGAAGGAAGTCACAAAAAGGAGAAATTGAAGTACCATCAAGATTTGCTTGTAACTATGAAAGAATCAGCAGAGCTTGTTGTAGATCTGGCTTATTTGTATGCTCTTGAAGATTTACCTGAAGTAAAAACCTTGATTATTCAAACTGAAGATAAGGTTGACAAATTACAATTTGAGATAATTCAAGAAGTTTTGCGACTCTATAAACAAGATCTAATTGGAGAAAAAACATTGCTGGCATATCTCAGAATGGCTGACTCCTTTGAAGAAATAGCTGATGCAGCAATAAAGATAGCTTTTGATGTAACTATGAGACATAAACCATATGCTATACTTGAAGAAGTAGTTGATGACTCTTCTGAATCTTTAGATTCTTTCACAGTAACAAAGGATTCACCATATGTGGGATTATCTGTAAAAGAAGCAGAACAAACCGATGATTTCTTCCAAATATTAGCTGTAATGAAAAAAGGTAAGTATTTCTTCTTCCCTAAAGACGAAGAAAAAATAAATGTAGGAGATAGCCTCCTGATAAAAGAATATTCGAGTCCTGAAGATGAATAGAAAGGATTTAGATAAGAGAATTAAGCCATCCTACTAAATCAGAAAAAGCTTCGTCACGCTTATCTTTTGTTTCTGTATACATCTCATGTTTAGAATCTTTGTATATTTTAACTGTAGTTTTTGTTCCTTTCAAATCGGTAATTAATTCATCCAAATCTATTACCATAGTATCTAATTCTCCCTTTTGGATAAGAACTGGAATTTTGATTGAACTAATTTTATCTTTAACATCTTTATAATGGTCAATTAGACTCAATCCATATACCGCAGTAGCTTGTTTGTAATTGATCAAAGGATCATTAACATAATCCTCTACAGATTCGGGGTCCGAAGATATTTCTTCTGGAATTATTCCTGCTGGACCTTTAAATGTTGGCCAAATTTTAGCCATTATTCGGGCAAAAACATTTAAAATTGCAGGTAAAGGAGGTATTCTTGTACCTGATCCTGATAGAACTAATCCCTTCAATTCATTCTGATACTTAATAGCAAATCTTTGTGCTACTAATGATCCCATAGAGTGACCGATTACAAAAATAAGAACACCCTTATGGTTGTCTTGAATTATTTTTGTTAAAAGATAACAATCTTCTACAAACTCATCTAAACTTTTGATGTGATTCCTTCTTCCTTCACTTTTACCGTGACCACGATGATCATTTCCATAAACCGCAAATCCTTTGGATGTTAGGTACGCAACAAGATGTTTGTATCTCCCAACGTGTTCGACACCACCATGGATGATTTGTATAATGGCTTTTGGATTGACGGGTATCCAGGATTGGTAGAAAAGCTTGTAATTTTTTCCTCCAATAAAATAATCTTCCTTATGTTCCATAAAGAAAAATAATGTAGTAATCTATAAGTTTACTTGCTAATTTTTAGTTTTTCTAAAATTAGATTACTAAATTTTTCTAATGTATTTTGAATTGCAAGAACATCTTCATTATCAGAATCCATTTCTACCACTGATTTCTTCTCTAACATAGCTTTAACGAATATTGGATTATATGGGATTTTTCCTATTACTGGGAAGGTTGATTGAAATTCTTCCTCAATTTTCTTTGAAATATCATCATTGATATTGCTTCTGTTAATTATAATGAAACCAGGTATTTTAAACTCATTTAACAACTGCAAGATTCTGTCCAGATCATGATGTCCAGAAACTGTAGGTTCTGCTATTACAAGAGCAAAGTCTGTGCCAATTAGAGAGCTAATTACAGGACAACCTATTCCTGGCGAACCATCTATGAGAACCAGTTTCCTTTCCTGTTCTGCAGCTACCCTCTTAGCTGTCTTACGAACTTCAGCAACCAGTAATCCTGAACTTTCTTCTCCAGGATTTAGCCTTGCATGAACCATATCTCCAATTCTTGTTCTAGAAATGAAATACTGACCAGATAAAGTGTCTTTCATTGTTATCGCAGAAACAGGACATACATGATAACAGAATGAACAACCCTCACATTTGATTGGATTTATTGTAAAATCTTCATTAATAGCATCAAATCTGCAACTGTCCCTGCATTTTCCACAATCTATACATATCTCCTTATCAGTTTCTGCAGTTTTTAGTCCAAAATAATCAAAGGATTCTGTTTTTTTTGGTGGAAAAATCAGATAAAGATCAGCTGCATCTACATCAGCATCTGCTAGAATAATACTGTCTTGGAGCAGTCTGGCTAGAGATGCGATAATTGAACTCTTACCTGTTCCTCCTTTACCAGATATAACGGTTACTTGTTTTACATCATCAGCTTTCATTGTACTATCTCCTTGATTTTTCCTATCATATTTTGGAAAGACTGAGTATATTCGGGAAAAGCTTGAACTAGAGGAATACCCTTTGAGTAGTTTCTTGCAATTTTTAAATCGAAAGGTATTTTCATGAGTATAGGTATTTGTTCTGATTCGCAGAATCTTTCTAACTCATCATCTCCAACACCATCTTTGTTAATTACAACTCCAAATTTCTTATCAAGTACTCTTAATGTGTCTATTACAATTTTCATGTCAGACAAACCAAAAGGAGTTGGTTCACTTACCACAATAACAAAATCTGAATCTATGACTACTTCTACCATTGGACATGCTGATCCTGGAGGAGAATCTACTATAACCAGACTCTTGGATGGTGATATATATTTCATCAAATTACCTATTACGGGAGTAGAGAGCTCTTCTCCAACAATTATTTCACCAAAGTGAAAAAGTAGATTATCATTAGAAGCTTCATAGATTTTGCCAATCTCTCTTGGTAATTCAGTTATTGCTTCTTCAGGACAAATATAGGTACATAAACCACATCCATGGCACATTTTGTCATGTACTAATATTTCTCCAGGTAGTTTCATTAGTGCGTTATACTCACAATTGGAGCTACAAATACCACATAATGTACATTTGTTTTTATCTATTACAGGAATAGGAATTTTTGCTACTCCAACCACTTCAGTACTCATGTTTAAGAAAAGAGAACAATTAGGTTCATCTACATCGGCATCGAGAAGATGTACCTTTTTATGGCTTAGAGCTATACTTACAGCAACTGTAGTTTTTCCAGTTCCACCTTTACCTGATACTATGGCGACCTTCATTTTTCAGCCTTCATATCAGTGTTGACATCCATCATCCTTAGTAGCTTCATGCAAACTTCCTGCTTTGAAACGAGATATTGTTTCTTTCAAAGTTCCATTTGCTCCCATGAATATTCTTAAACCTAGCTGATTACCCAGCATTACTGCTCTAGCTCCAGCTCCTTTAAGGAGAACTCCATCGCATTTGTCAGCAAGAAATTCCATAGGCAAACCTCTTCCGCCTTTGTGATCACTTCTGTTTTCAATGATCTCAAGATTCTCTGTTTCATCATCCCATATTCCAAAGTATGGAACATGTCCAAAATGTTGTCCAACTACTGAATCCATATCTTGTTTTGTATCTAATGGTATTGCATATTTCATTTAATCACCTAAATTTTCGAAAGTGCATTGTTCTTCCACTTTTCAACAAGCTCTTTTATAGTAATATTCTCACCTTGAAAAATTTCTATGTTGGCTCGTCTTAAAACACCTTCTGCGTTTGGTCCTAGTCGAGGTACAATAACAGTGTTAACTTCATTATTAATGAGAAATTCAACTGCTTGAAATCCTGCACCTCCACGTGCATTTATTGCTGGATTACTCACAAAATCAAAAGTATCATTTTCTGAATTAAAAATACAGAAAAAATTACATCTACCGAATCGTTCATACATCTTAGCGTCTTCTTCTTGAGAAGAACTTGGAATTGCTATTTTCATTTTATACACCTTCTTTATCAGATGGTTCTTCAAACAGTATCGCTTTAATCTCAAAAAAAGCACTAGCAACTTTTTGATGAGCAGAAGCAAGATCTCTACTGAATGATGCTTGAGAAATACCCATCTTTTGAGCTGCTTCCTGCTGTTTAAAACCACTGAAATCAGCATAATGAAGTGCTGTAATCTCTTCCTTAGTGAGTTTAATCTGTTCCAAATCTTTCAAGGGAATAGATACTGGTTTGAAAATATGGCCTTCATAATTAATACAATTTCGTGGGACTTTCCTTTGTTGAACCATCAAAATATGATTATCTAATTGATTTAATAAGTCTTTAGGTATGAATAATTATTCATTGAAGTTACTTTTTAAAAAGTGGTTTCTACGCATAGAAAGAAACATAAAGGTACAGAAATTCTGTAGCATAGAAAGGTAAGAGTGATGGTTTGTCATTAAGAGGTTTTATAGTTAGAAGAGTATTGTATATTGTTCCAGTTATGTTGGGAATAACTTTGATGAACTTTACTTTAATCAATGCAAGTCCAGGAGATCCAGTTGTAGTAAGAATTGGATTGATACATTGTGAATCCACAACGTGTTATAACACGGCATATAACAGAGAAGCAATAGAAATGGGACTGCTAAATGCTGATCTTTATACAGTACCATGGTTCACAAGATATCTAGATTATGTAAATGATTTACTGCATTTCGATTTCGGAAACAGCTGGTATAATACGCAAGCGGGACAAGGGATACCTATCGCGAAAATAATAGCGGATCATGCGCCGTACACGCTAATACTAAACATAATCTCATTTGTGCTATCACTAGTTCTGTCAACTGCTATAGGTGTAGTATCAGCAACAAGAAGAAATTCGTTCTGGGATAGATCTTTAACAGTAGCAATGCTTCTGGGATATTCTATGCCTTTATTCTGGATAGCAAAATTGCTAATGTATGTATCATTTCAATTATTTAATTTTACAGGAGTAACAAATAAAGACGCATTTATAACACCTCTTCTATTGAATCCGGCTTTCTACAAATATCTAATACTACCAACTCTAGCGCTAACTTTAGGTCATCTTGTGTTCATGGCTAGATTGATTAGATCACAACTACTGGAGATTTTGAGACAAGATTATATTACGACAGCGAAAGCGAAAGGAGTTACAAATAGAGGAGTAATTTACAAACATGCATTCAGAAATGGATTATTACCAATAGTAACCATAGTAGGAAATTCATTACCAGGATTACTAGCAGGTTCAGTAATGATTGAAAGTGTTTTTGGATGGCCAGGATTAGGAACTTATTTCCTTGAAGGAGCACTATTTCGTGACTACCCTATGATGATGGCAACGAATACGATATTTCCATTCCTCTTCCTTGTAGCGCGGTTACTTACGGATATCACGTATGTGTTTATCGATCCGAGAATTAAATACTAAATTCTCTTTTTCCTTTTCATTCAGAGTATCACAAAATTAAAAACACAATGAGTATTATTGATACTTGTACAAATGAAAAAAAGTTTCAGCAAGATTCTCACTACTGTATTAACTCCTTTTCTATGGATATCTGGAGTTTTGCTCTATTTTGTGGTCATATTTGCTAAATTTCTCTTTTTCATTTATGAATTAATTATACCTAGAGGTTTGAGAGAACTAGTTCCCATCCTAAATCTTTGGCGACGTTATCTTCTTTATGCATCTAATCTTTTTTCTAGTCATGAGAAAATAGAAATGGTGAAGATTGAGGAAGAAATTGAAGAAATCGTTATGAAAGAAGATAGAATCAACAAAGCTTATCCCATCCAACGTGGAGTCGGAGAAACATATGATCATCTTCTGATAATATTTGTTATTATTGGTGCATCTATTCTTCTTATTCAGAGCCAAACTGCTAGTTTTGAAGTTTTGCTAGAATATATAGAAACAACCTATTTAGCAGATGTACCTGAGCAGTATCATTGGTTGGTAATAACAGCTATTGGGGTTGTTTGCTCTACTGTAATGGGTATGTTATCCTTTGTAGCAACCATTTTTGGTCCTATCTATTCTATATTCCATCATGCGAGTTTAAGGATGATCAGACTTGGAGCATATAGTTGGGGGTCATTCTATCAAAGAATTGAAAATCTTTTTTCACTACCCTATTTAGCTTCAAAAGCAAGTTTCTCCTTTTTTGAGGCACCACCTGTGGATGCATCCACTTTTGAGGAGTTCAAAGTAGATTTAGTTGGAGATCTAAAAAATCTTCAGAAACGTTTTACAAATATCCTTAGTGTTTCAACTTTTTCACTACCTGAAAAATCCAAGAAGCTTTTTGAGGAATTTCTATCTTCAGATACCGAAGACAGACTCGATATGGACAAAGTTGAAGATTCTCTTTCTAGAGTTTTTTCACTCTTATTATGGCAAAAAGAAACTCATCTTCTTCCTTGGAGAAAAGAACCTGGATTAGCTGCTTTTGCACAAGAAAATTCTATGAGTTATAAGGAAGCAAAAGATACCTTAGTTTTTGTTACAGACAAGCTAAAGGATGAGTTTGTATCCAAACCGTTTTTCAATTCTATCTTACTTAATGGAGCCTTAAAGGGTATTATCAAAGTAGAAGAAAGATATGATATGCCTATAAGCGATTTAGAATATAATCAGTTAGCATTTTCAATAGCCTTAGGAGGCAATCGATTTATTCTAGATCATTTTGGTAAGGACAAGTTTTTCAAGAGAATGGCAATTAAACTTAGAAATGTTTCTTATGGTTTCATCGTCCCCTTTGTTGAGTTTGCGCTGATTTTTTACTCATATGGTAAACATATTGTAAATAGATTCAAGTTAATGTTTTCACGAAACTGGACCAAAAGATCAGGAAATTATCTCGGCTCAAAATTTATAGAGATTCAGAAAGGGTTGAATTCACTATTATTAGCCGACGAACCTCATGAAGAATTAGATGAAACTGCAAAAGCCGAGGCTAAAGAATCACTCAATATGATCTTGAAGATTTTTCTTTTTCTGTTCAAAGTTATACTAGCTCTTCCTTTAAGTTTGTACTATTTTTCAAAACTTTTCTACTTACTCATTTCTAACATCTGGAAGAAAAGAAAGCCTGAAGATAGAGTGTCACGAAAATTCTCAAAGGATATAGCTAAAGAGACCATAGTAGCTATGTATGATGAAATTTACGAAAGATTGGTTTTAGAAACATTTCATTATACTTGATAACCAAAAAAATATAATACTGTTTGATCCTTTCTTCTTGTTTATCATGAGCGATAAAAGGTGCAGATTGAGAGATTTAGGGTTACAAGTAGGAATTTTACCTACTGGGAAACTTAATCTTATTACAGATGTTCCTGGATTGAAGGTGGGCCATTGTACTATTACGGAGGGAGAAGGTAAACTCATTCCTGGACAAGGACCCATCCGAACTGGTGTAACTATCATCAAACCACATTCAGGAAATGTTTACAGAGAAAAAGTAAGGGCGAGCTCATATGTTTTCAACGGATACGGAAAAACTATAGGTCTTGTTCAAGTTCAGGAGCTTGGAAGTATAGAATCCTTCATTGCCTTAACAAATACTCTCAATGTTCCGAAAGTTGCTGATGCCCTAATTGATTTTCACCTCAAAGAAAATCCGGATATTGGTATATCAACAACTACAATCAATACTGTTGTGGGAGAATGTCATGATGGAAAATTAAACGATATTCAAGGTAGGCATGTCAAGCAACAACATGTGTTTGAAGCAATAGAAAATGCTAATGAGATTTTTGAAGAAGGATCAGTAGGAGCTGGAACAGGAATGTCGGCTCTTGGCTTTAAAGCTGGAATTGGGAGTTCTTCTAGAATGATTGAAGAAGGAAATCTTTCTTATCATTTAGGTACATTAGTGTTGTCTAACTTCGGGGGAAAGAATGACCTAAGCATTTTGGGTCATAAATTCGATGAAATAGATGACATTGAAGAAGAGAGAGTAAAAGGTTCAATAATGATTATAATTGCTACTGATGCACCTCTAAATTCAAGACAACTTCTCAGATTAGCTAAACGAGCCCCTCTTGGTATTTCTAGAACTGGAAGTTTTGGATCTCATGGTTCAGGAGATGTGGTTATAGCTTTTTCAACAAGTAATACTATTGATCATGACAATAAGCAAGAATTAATTGAGTTGAAAATTGTTAATGAAAGAACCAAACTATTCAAAAATCTTCTAAGAGCTGTTGTTGAAACCACTGAAGAATCAATTTTAAACTCTTTATTAACGGCTGAAACTGTTATAGGACGAGATGAAAATAAATCAGAAGCAATATCAATTCAAAAAGTGAAAAAATTACTATCTAAATAGATAGTATTTACTTATAAATAACATCACGTGTAATGTCTTCCAATGTAGCTACTCCTGTCATCCACATAGCTTTAACAAGTGTTTTTTGTAAGAACTCAAAGTAGACATTTACACCTTCTGTTCCGCCACCAACAGCTGCTCTCACAATGTCCCTACCAATAAGAACAGATTCAGCTCCAATTGCCAGCATTTTGAGAACATCATACCCAGTCCTAATTCCACCATCAATTATTATTCGAACCTTACCTTTTAATTCGTCTACTATTGGGAAAAGAACATCAGCTGTTCCTGGTGTATGATCTAAAACTCTTCCACCATGATTTGAAATCACTATTGCTTTAGCACCAGCTTCTGTTGCAGCAACTGCATCCTCAACTGACATAATTCCTTTTATTATTACAGGTAATTTGGTGTAATTTACCAATTCTTTAATATCTTCAGGAGATTTGCGAAAAACTGGTTTATTGTTAGCTGCCATAATTGTACTTCCACAGCCATCAACATCGGTTCCTACAGCGATAGCATTTCCCTCTTCATACATCTTGAAAACCTTCTTCAGAACTTCTTGATCTCTTGGTTTGGAAATCTTTACTCCCCACCCATCAGCGTGATTACAAATAGCATCATAGCAAGGCATGAAGTCAAAAGTATAAGTGTATGTATCTCCTCTCCAACCAATAGTACCAGCCTCTTTAGCTCCAAGAACAGTTGCTTTGCAAAAATCAGGTTCAGTTATAGCATTATCTCCACCAAAAGAATTAACACCTGTTATTGAAGCCCCCATTATTGGCATAGTTAATTCGTGTCCAAAGAAATCATATTTGGTGTCAGGTGTATAATTCTCACCAATTTCTCGCATCTTAAGATTTAATTTCTTTAATGCTTGAACATTATTTACAAAACTAGCTCCTGATCCAACCCCTCCAAAACCAATAGGTTTTCCATAACTGTTCCCTTGACAAATTTTGTTTGGAGCACCATCACACATAGAAAAGACTCCACATTTCCCCCTCATTTTTTCCTTAGCTATTTTTCTGTGATCCTCGACTGACATAATAATTCCTCAGTTAATCTTATTATTCTGCTTTTTATGCTTTAATTTAAATCCTTTTTCTTCTACCAAATTTCAACAATAAACAAAATCTAATCTAGGAGACTTCTATACTTGGAGAATCTTAAGATTTATATGAAAACAATAAAAATATCTCTCTATGCAAGAATTTCTTGAGTTTTTTGTTAACAGATTCTCTTATCCACTTCAAATGATGTTAAAGGAGTTGATTGAAGATCAACAAGATAAAAATCCAAATGAAAGAATAAGAAAAGGTGCAGCAATTGCATTACAGGAAGTTTTAGAGAAGCCTGATAAATACAGCGAAGGAGATAAATTAGAAATAGCATCTTTCAGCTGTTATCTTACTCAAAAAATGAAAGCTGATGATGATTTCATAAATCTCCTAAAGAAGGTAGAACATCCTTACATAGATGCTTTTATCACTTATTTTGAGGAGAACCCTACAAATTATCAGGAATCATTCGAGAATCTGAAATCAAACATTAAAAAGCTCGAAAAACACCCAGAATATTCAGAAGAAATGAAAGCGAATATAGCAGAGATAAGCTCCTGGATGTATGGTCAACAAGGAGATATAGCCAAAATTAAAGAAATCCATTTGTATGTGAAAAAACGAATACAAAAAACTGATAATTTAGTCGAACAGTTTGGATTGCAAGAAGCATATATGAATTCTCTCTGGTGGTATCTTCATTCGGGAGTTGAGGTGAATTTTGAGGAAATGTTTAATTTTATAGAACCTTTTGTAGAAAAATACAATTTCTATAAAGTACAAACCAGCTATTTAAATGTTAAAGGAGGAAAAAACAGCTTCATTGGAGATAATATTGAAGCAATGGAAAGTTTTGAGAAATTGATAATTCTTCATGAGGATTTTAAAGACGATTATAGATTATCAATTGCAATAGGAAATTTAGCTGAAGTTCATCTTGTTTTAGGTCAAATACAAAAAGCTAAAGAAATGATGGAGAGAGCAATAGCCCTCTATAAAGAATCAACTGGAAAATGGCCATATCTATATTTGACAGAAATTGGCAATATCTATTATCTTCTAGGTGATCAAAGAGCTGAAGAGTCTTTCTTACATGCCTATGAAATTCAGAAACAAGAAAAATCGATGCACAAAGCTTTCATCATGTATGAACTTATTCACTATTATTTACGAGTAGAGAATCTGAAAACTGCTATGAAATATCTCAGGGAGTTAAGAGGGTTAGCCAAAGAATTAGAAACTCCATCGATTAATGCTCGTGTTGATTATCTGAGAGGATTTTACGAAATGTTAAATCATAATCTATCCAATGCTCTCGCTTATCTCGAATCATCTCTTGAACAGTCTAAACACACAAAAGATATGGAATTGATTCTATTCTGCAATATACAGCTTGCAATAGCTCATTTGTGGTATTATCGTTTACTTGAGAAAAAAGAATCACTTAATCTGGCCATGTCGTATATAGATACAGTTAGACAACTAGCTGTAGAAAATAATCATAAACAAATCTTAGCTACAAGTTTAATGATTTGTTCAGTGCTTTGCTTATTAACGGGGGATTATGAAGATTCAAAAAGAGATTTAGAGAAAGCTCGTGAATTGAGTAAAGATATTGATATTTTTGATTTAATGAATGATATTGATGTTATTGAGGAAAGCATTAACAAGGCAATCAAAACAGGGCAACTTGATATTCAAAGTCAGAATATTATCGAGTTCATTCTACCACAATTTAAATCACTTCTATCACTTAAACTTACACAGGCAAAGCAGAAAACTGTTGAGGTTTTAGGATTGTTAATAATCTCTGACAGCGGAATACCAATTTATTCCAAATTAAAAGACAAACTCAAAGCTAATGATCTACTACTCTCTGGACTTTTGATGGCAATTACACAATTCGCTGAAAGTATCCTAGAAGGGGATGAGATAGGACGACTGAAAGATGTAAACTACGAAGATTTCTGTATAACATTACAAGCGATTAAAAATGGTTTAGTAGCAGTTATTGCATCAGAAGTAAGCTCGGACATTAGAATGTGGTCAATGACATTAGCAAATAGAATCAAAGAAATACCTCCCGTTGTTACTAAGTTTGTCTCAACAGTTCCAAGTAAAATCGAGGACCTTTTAGAACAAGTAGATCTTTGATGATTTCTAGCAAGAATTTATATGTTGAACACATATTTTTCATTTAGTGTACTTAGACAATGGTTGGACCTATAGCTTTTGTTGAAACCCCTGAACCCATCGTAAACTTAATGATAGGTTCAATTAGCGATAATAAGAAATCAAATGATAGAATTTCTATTCTAGATTCTGGTTCAGGTAAAGGTATATTTATCGAGATGCTAAAAAAAGTAGGTTTCACTAATATCTCAGGAATTGAGTTGGATGATGATCTATGTAACTATACAAAGAGTAAATTTCCAAATCTGAATATCCACAACTTAGATTATCTCGAGTGGATAACAAACTCAAAATACGATATTATTATAGGTAATCCTCCGTATTGCCACTTCAACTCTTTACCAAAACAGATGAAAATAAAAGTTGCAGATATTGTTGGAAACAAAGAGTCTGACATCTATTACGCCTTTATCATGAAATCCATTGATCTTTTAAAAACTGGTGGAGAGCTAATTTACATCGTTCCATATGGTTTCTTCTTCAATACATATGCAAAAGTGGTCAGAGACAAAATAAAACAAAATGGATATATTGAGATTATAATTGATTTAGATGAATCTAGGTTATTTGAGGGAGAAAATCCTGAAACAATCATCTTTAAATTTGTGAAAACCCAGCAGAAAGTCCATCCACAAATAAGAATTTTAAGAATTAAAAATCGTAATTTAAATGCAAAGAAAATAAAATCTGAAGCATTAAAAACATTGGAAACTAGCGAGAGTAGTTCCTATTTTGATTATCATGAGCATGATATGTTTTCCGAAGAAAACGTGATTTGGACCACCTATCCAGAAAAAATTCTAAAAGAGTATTATTTTCTTAAAAATGTTGCTTGGATTGGTGTAGGTTTAGTTTCTGGGTTTGAGAAGGCTTATACTGTATCTGAAGATTTCAAGAAGACTTTAAACAATACAGAGAAGAATTTACTATTAAATTGTATCAAGGCTAGAAATTGTAAAGGTTTTTGGACAGAAGGTTATACAGAATATGTCCTTTTAGACAAAAAGATTCTAACTGAAAAGGAACTTAAAGAGAAGTGTCCACAAATTTACTTGAAAATTGCTGATTATAAAGAGAGTATGAGTGTAAGATATTTACCTGAAAATAAGAAATGGTTCCATTGGCAGGCTCTCAGAAATTATGAGAAACTTAAAACCTTTAAAGACGATCCCAAAATTTTCGTCCCTAATTTAGATAGAAGTACTTCTAATAGGTTTAGTTTGATATCGAAACCACTGTTCCCTTCAGGTGATGTTCTAACTATTGTTCCACAGAAGAAGGATCCTTTCTTTTTGCTCGGGTATCTTAATAGTCACTTCTTTAGAGATTATTACTTATCTGCTGGAGCAAGAAGGGGACATAGAATCTCTTATACGCAACGTATAATGGCGAATATCAAAATTCCTAAGTTTAGCAAATCAATAGAGGATGAGATAAGTAAAATTGCTCAAGAGATTTTTAACGGAAAAGATACATCATCTAGAAGTAAAATTGATGACTTAATACTAGAAAATTTGAGCTAAATTTCATCTCAAAAGTGAAGGCTAAAGTTTTTAAATACAATGCATCTCAATACTATGGGTTAGTATGGCAAGGAGTGAAGTTGGGAGAAATCACAACTGGGAATACCTTGAAGTTGTCACTTATCTCTTTTCTCAACAATTCTTTGAAAAACCCAACTTTATCATTGATAGAAGAGCTGTAAAGAAAATTAAAATAAAGGGTAGTGGAGAAGTTATAGAAGAATTAATTGATATAGTTAGACAGAACATAACTCCTTTCGATGAGGGGAATGATGAGCAATTCATCAAACAACTAGCAACAAAATTTAACATAAGAACAAAAGAAATTTATGATAATTATGAAAATAAACTTTCTAACCTAGAAGATGATCAAAAAAGCGATAGAAAATTCAAATTAATGATAACCCTAAGTGTTATTATTGCTTATTTTCAAAAAAGATCTACAGAATTTGTTCATAAAATGCTAAAAGAAGACTTGGAAAATGGAGTTGATCAGAAGTTGTTCAAAGAAGCTCTAGGAGAACTTTATCAAAGAGCGGATGAAGATTTATCTCTGCTGCAAAACATTGTATTGCTTAAGAAATATTCGAAAGTAACTAAGACAGAAATTCCAGGAAAATTTCTCGAAAAGAAAAAGAAAGTAGTGATAAAGAAACTACAGAAAACATTGCTTACAATATAATTCTAATTTATAGCTTGATCAGAGGTTACTCTACCTATTCATTTTTTCGCGTTGATCCTTCCTTTCTTCTTCAGCAATTTTAGCAACAAATTCTTTATCTAATTTCTTTATCAGTATGACTGCAGCTTCTTGTGACCAAATTTGTCTGGTTTGTCTGAAGAAAAATCCTAAGCCTTCCGTTGCATTATAAATTAGATTGTTTCTATCTTCTGAATCTTTTAGCGTTTTTGCGAGTACTAAAATTCTATCTGTATATAATGATACTTTATTATCATAAATATAAGCTAAACCTATTGAGATTGCATTGAAGTCTCCTATAAAGATTTTAATCCTTTTTGAAATAGTTTCCTCAAATAATTCATCAATTAGTTTCAAAACTTTTTGTCCTTCCTTCTTAATTTCTTGATAATTACTTTTTGCATACAGAAATCCTATACAATACAATATAGTTTTAATTGAATCCTCATCCAAAATTTTAGGAGATTTTTTAGTTGAATCTATAGCCGCTTTAAGTAATTTCTCGTTTATTTGCATACGAGTTCGAACAGATATTTTCTCACCTTTTTCTTGTGTCTGATTTATTTGATTATTCATTACTAATGGTATTAATTTTACCATTTTATTCTTCCACATAAAATTTGTAGTGCATGCCGTAAGTATAACTGCTGCTTCAAAATACTTTAGAGATTTTGATTTATAGTAGTCATCGAGTTTATTTTTTTCCTTAGACCCGAAATCTGAATCAATAGTGTTACCTATTGTTCCCAAACTATTTATTACAATTGCCAAAGGCATTCCTTCCTTTTGGTATTTTGGTAAAAGATTCAACAAAAGATGATCATTGAGTCGTTTCTCCTGAGCTACAATGTAAGTCTGTTTATCTGTTGAAGCTATAGCAAACAAATATTCAACTAACTTATCGGAATTTTTCAAATACTGTATGAGATTTGATGAAACCATTTCCTGTTCTTTACTTGGAGATTTCTCATCATTCAGGAAATACCAAAAGTAAGCAACTAAACTCACACTATTTTCCCAGTATTTCAAGGCCAGAGGGGCTAGAGCTAAAGTTTTGGTATACAATTCAGAAATTTTTTGTAGTTTCTCTACAGCAGCAGAATCTGCTTTAAGTGACGCTTGTTTTTTGGTGGGAAGTGTGGTATATTTGTCTAATAATTTTTGAGGACATTCTGGTGACATTAGTAGTTTGATTGTTGTATAGTGATTCAAAGAATTTCTCATTCTTCCTTCATAAAAAGATGAATCCAAGCTGTATCCACTTCTTTGAATGGCATTTATTATTTCAACCATGAATCTATCTTTTTCTTCCCTATCAAACTCTAGTATTCCTAATTCTGATGTATCCCTCTTACTGAATTGTAAATTGCAGCTATCGCATGTAGTTTCTTCTTCTTTTACAATATCACGACATTTTGAACACAAGAGTTGTTCGTAAAATCCGTATATTCCACAGTGAAAACAATATTCATTTGTTGACGGATTTAAAGCATTACAACTTAAACACTCATAACTAATAAAAACATCACTGCCCTCTCCAGTTTCTTCTTCAGAGTTCTGAACAAGGAGTGAAGATTTCAACGGAAGAGCTTTTCTTTTTTCAAGGTTGAATCCACATTCTCTACAAAATTTAGCTGTATCAGGATTTCCAGAACCACATTCGGAACAAAAAATATTTTTCTCACTTGACATAAGTATCTCTCTATTTGTTCAAATTGGTTAGTTTCCTATTTATTTAAAGGTTTATGGATTTAAGGATGGAAAAAATCCTATCAGTATTATTCAAATTAAAACAACTAGAAAGAATCAATTTCCTATTCATTTGAGATTACTTTTTGCAGAATTATTTAGTATTTACTTCTTCATTGATACTGTTATTCCGTCTCTCAAAGGCAAAATAACTGATAAAACCCTAGTATCAGTAAAAGCTAATCTGTTATATTCTCTTGATCCTTCAGTTTGATAATCCTTCTGATTCTCATCTGCTACTTTCCCATACCACAAGGTATTGTCAGATATTAGTAACCCACCCTCTTTGAGTTTTGGAATAGCTTTTTTGAATACTTCTGGATAATCTTCCTTCTCAACATCATTAAAGATGATATCAAACTTCCCTTCAATTTCTTCTAATATTTGCATAGCATCTCCTAACTTGAAATCAATCTTAGTACTAATTCCAGCTTTCTTGAAATACTTTTTAGCAAGCTCTTTATTTTCTTCTTTAAAATCCGTACAGATTATTTCTGTTTCTTCATCCATCCCTTCTGAGAACCATAAAGCTGAATATCCAAAACCTGAACCTAATTCCAGAATCCGTTTAGCTTTAATCATTCTAGCATATTGATTTAATAGAACTCCAACTAGTGGTTCGATAATAGGAAAACCTACATTACGGGCATATTCCTCAATTTCTTTGTAAATTTCAGAACGATTTTCCAAGAGAGTTTCCATGTACTTCTCTACTTTAGAGTTAGTAATTTGCATGATTTAAGATATGTTTTTTTGAATAAAAACCATCACATCTATCCAAAATTAATCTTTAGAAATGTTGTATGAAAAACAACTTTATATTTCAATTCTCTATCTGTATCTCGATTACATAATGAGTTTCGAAGATATTAAAATACCTGGAGAGATTGTTGAAGTTGATGGTACTAAGAAAACCAACTCCATTTTTATGTTAGCTCTAAGCACATGCCATTGGTGCAAGAAAGGAAAGCAATGGTTAAAAGACAATGATTACCATTATCGCTTTGTAGATGTAGATAAATTACCTATTGACGAAAAAAGAGAATTCAAAAGAGAAGTTAGTAAGTCCTTCAATACAATGGTCAGATATCCTTTTTTAATAGTTGATGATAACAAATTTTACGCTGGTTTTAACATCGATAATTGGAAAGAAATATTGTTAGAATAGGTTGATAATATGGCAGAAAAAACTTACAAAGATGTTGAAAAATACGCTAAACAAGTAGCAAATAAAAGGGAATGGATTCTTGATCCAAGTAGAGATGAAACTTATGAGATACTTGTTGATGGTTTGAAAGATTATTTCAATAGAATAGGTTATTTTAACTGCCCTTGCCGTGATTCTAATGAAGACAGAACCATGGATAGGGATATAATCTGTCCATGTGATTATGCCCAAGCTGATATCGAAGAATATGGACGATGTTATTGTGCATTATTTTATGACCCCAAGTACGATTTTACAACACCTTTAGAAATGATTCCAGAACGAAGACCAGATGAAGAATGGTAAATTCTTCCATTTATGTCTTTATTTTGTATAATAGATAAAATTAATAAAGAACCTAAATTGGTTTTTCCATGAGTAATAATGGATAAGATTGGAAAATACAAAGTAATTCCTTTCAAGAGACAACTTCAAGCTGAAGTTACTGCTATGTCTCGTCACATGCTTTTCATGCAAGGTCTTGTAGAATTAGATATAACAAAAGCTAGAGAGTTTTTCAGAAGTTACAAAGAAAAACATGGTAAATCCCTTTCATTCACTGCCTGGGTTGTTAGATGCGTAAGTGTTGCTGTTGCTGACAATCCACAAGTTCACGCTTTCAAAAAAAGAAAGAAGTTGTATATCTTCGATGATGTAGATGTTTCGATTGCAATAGAAAAAACAATAGATGGTAAACCTTTTCCAACTCTCTATAATATTAGAAAAGCTCATGAGAAAGATGTCATGCAAATTCACAACGAGATACGAGAAGTACAGAGACCTAAATCAAAGGAGGATATTTCTAGTGATATTTCCACCAAACAGTTAAAACTTCTTCTAAAAATTCCAAAAATCTTCAGGACAATTTTCTTCTGGAACAGAGTGATGAATAACCCCAAACTCCATAAGAAACTCAATAGTTCAGTGCAAGTTACTACTGTAGGTATGTTTGGAAAAGGAATGAGTGGTTGGGGTGTAAATCTTGGTCATCATCCTGTAAACATTGTGACTGGTGGGATTTCATTCAAACCAAGATTAATTGATGGTAAATTATTAAATAGAGAAATCTTGAATTTATCTATAAGAATAGACCACATTATCACAGATGGTGCTCCTGCAGTAAGATTCATGAGAAGACTAGGAGAATTAATGGAAGGTGCTTTTGAACTAGAAAAATATTGTTCATGAGAAGAACATTCCTCTCATTAAATTTCTTCTAGTTGCTAAGATTAAGAAATGTATTTATGTGACCAGATTACTTAATATTCTGACAAGTATGTGGAAGAAACTAGCTAGGGATACATTAATTATTTTAGTGCTAGTTGGAATAGGTTTTGGTCTGTATAATGCCTCTTTAATGGGTCCTACGCGAGAATTTGACTTAGTTGTGTTTCTTGCATATATCTTTGGTTTGTTTATTTTAACCGTTATAGTGATTTACACTTACTGGTCAATCAAAAGAAAAAGAGAAAGAAAGTCACCTCGAAAAATTAGAGAAATTCAAGCGTTACGACAAAACGATCTAATTTCTGAAGAAGAACATCTGTTAAAAAATCAAATAAAACCTCTACTCTATAAATTGGGTTCAATTAATATGAAAGAAGTAGAAGGTTCTTTACCTCGAATTGCTTTTGATTTTCACAAAGATCACAAATATAGCTTTTTACACAACATCGGGATTGAAATTCTAAATCTAGAAGAAATGAAATTTAGTGCAATATTAAGAGTGGATTATCCTATTGCATTAAGTATTAAAAGAAGACTAAAACAGCAACAACCTTCCTCTTCTGAAGATCAAATTAAATCTAGTAAATATTTCATTTTCCATTCTAGCCATCAAATTGCATATGATGAGATTTTCACTAAGAAAGAATTTAATGATTTGATTATAGATCATAAGGACTCTCTGCTAAATTTTTCTATTAATGGTAAATTCATAATAGGACTAATTTCAAATTATTTGATGATTGAACCAATGTTCGAGCTGTTCACTCTTATACATGACGAATTAATGTTGAAGGATTTTGGGACAGCAGAAATAGAACACTTGTCTTGCTACCAATGTGAAGACATCTTCCAAACCAACGAGGACAAATGTGATAAATGCGGTGCTCCAAGACCAAGATGTGTTGTTTGTTTACTAGATTTAAAGCCATCTGAAAAAAAGAAAGTGATACAAACACCATGTTGTGAAATTTATGCACATCGTGAACACTTAATAAGTTGGCTAGAAACAAATGCAAAGTGCCCAAATTGCAAACAAGATTTATTCCTTTGGCTTAGAACACTGAAACAGAAAAAAATGAGCAATTTTTGATTGGATAGTTTTATTATATCTTAATCTTACTTTATTGTGGGAGAATATGGTTACAGTCGGAGAAATTATACTTTATATTTTAATAACAGGGGCAATTCTTGTATTACTTCTATGGTTGTCATCTCGAGATTTTGTAAGGAAAAAATTTGGGGGAGACAAATATTATAACAAACTTGGTTTCAGAAGGGCTGTTACGGTAGAAGAAATAGCTGAAGGAAAGAAAATAGATGATTATATTAAGAAACAGAGTCAGAAGCATCTAACTCAAAATTACCCAGTGAGTGTGAAATCAACACGTAATGTTGCCAGCTCTGTACCTTATGAAGTTCCAGGAATTCATGAAGTAATAACTGAAAAACCTTATTCATCACGTACTAGAACCTCAACTGCTGTTCTATCTTCAATTACCTCAGGTTCTAGAGTAAGAAATAAAATGACTAGGTATTATGAAATTCTATCAACTGAGAGAAATCCAGAAAAAATAGCTGAATTGAATGATTCATTGTATAAAATTATTTCAGATACTGATCCTCTAAAAATAGAGACTTTTCAACATAGTCCAGGTTTGGTATTTGATTATAATAGAAAAAGTACTTATTTTAACATTAGAGGGGCAGGAATAAATTTCACAAGGGATAAAGATTTGCTATTTGTAGCTTTCTTCAAAAACAAGCTTTCAGTAGCTATGGACATTAGAAAACCAACAGATGTTACTAAAGAAATCACAATTTTAGAAGGAAAATTTTCACTGCATTCCTCCATTCCTGATGCTGCATTTAAAATTCTTGAAGATAAGAAAGTTAAATCATTATTAGTTAATATTACAGATGATATAAAACGGTTGTATTATGAGGATGATCAGCTCTTTGCTTTACTTAAATCAACTGTTAATCTTAAGGACATTTTAGACTTAACGAATCTCATATTCCACTCCTCCTATAAATTGGAAGAATATGCTGATAGAATTGAAGAATTGAAGTGTTACAATTGTGGAGATGCTTTTGACCAAGCTGAAGAGTTTTGTGATAAGTGTGATGCACCTAGACCCACTTGTATAGTCTGTTTATTGGATTTAAAACCTCAAGAGAAGGAAAAGGTTATGAAACTACCTTGCTGCGGAATTTATGCTCATTCAGAACATATTGAAAAATGGTTATACAAAAATACTCGCTGTCCCAATTGTCAAGAAAATCTAGCAAAGTTATTAAGAAAATCACATAAGACTTAGAGTTTAATATTAATCAATAGATATGAACTCTAATTTTTCTATTTCCATTAAATTGTGATATATTAAGTCATGTACAGCATTCAAGAACAGGAACAAAGGTAACTTTTGTTCTAAATTGGAGTAAACATCTAGTAAGGTCTTACTCTCATTATTTGTACATATTTTTAGTAGATTGGTGTAATAAATCACCTCAACAACGGTTAGTTTTTTGAAAACAGTGTTCCTAAGCTGGTTGAAGTCATTAAGAGCATTATCCTTCGAAAATGGTAAAGATACAGTGGATTGCAATATACAGTCCAAAGCTTTTGCATTTGTATCATTCATGTTTTCTTTCATCTTCTCATCTAAGAAATACATCAGTATCGAAAATATTCCTTCATCAAGATTTGCTGTTTTCTCGACTAAGTCTGCTAATTTTTGTAACCAAGCTTGAGCCTTTTCTTCATTTGTGTTTCGTGTTATGTTAGCACTTATTTTTATAAAACCTAATTCGGAAGATGTTTCAACTTCCAATTTTTCTCTTGGTTTATCTGTGTTTATAATATAGATTATGTTCCTAAATTCATCTTTTATTTCCATTTCTCTAATAATTCGTGCTTTAAAGCTTTCATTTGGTTTTATTTCATATTTAGCATGAGAAATCTTTTCAGGCATTGGTATAGAAAACTCAAAATCCTCAGCTGGTTTACTTTCACTAGCAACTGGTACTTGTGATCTAACTGCTCTATTAGAATCAATAAAGAGAATGTTTGCAGATAATTCTGTTTCTTTACATAGATGAACATCAACAAATTCACATAAACCCCTTGAATCAACGTTAATTTTCATTGTCGGAGGTATAAGTGCAATTCTTTTCTTTCCACAATTATTGCAAAGGTAACTTATTGTTTCTCTGTGTAAATCTGTTTGAAGACTCATTGGCAACCC
Organism: Candidatus Heimdallarchaeota archaeon; assembly: GCA_030603365.1. Lineage (GTDB taxonomy): Archaea > Asgardarchaeota > Heimdallarchaeia > Heimdallarchaeales > Heimdallarchaeaceae > UBA460. The sequence continues at coordinate 102,665 of JAUVXV010000007.1, read as the reverse complement.
CTACCAAACTTAATAGTTGGTTTTACTATGTAATTTTAATCTTTTCTTTAGTTGCTCTTTAAAACAAAAGAAAAAAAAAGATAAATTTAACCACTTATAGTGTGGTTATTAATTGCTAAAGTTGAACTTTCTAGTGGGAATGGCAAGTCAATAGTATCTGATCCAACATGTTCTAAATCATTAAGAGACTTGAAGAAATTACCTGCTATACTAACTGGTTTAAGAGGATGTACAATCTCTCCATTCTTTACAAGATATGCGTTTGTAGCTGTTACTGAAAAATCACCAGTGATCATGTTACTATGCCCCATACCCATTGGGAAACCTTCAATGTATATAGCATCATCAAAACCCGCTATTATCTCATCAAGATTCTTTGTACCTGGTTGAATTACCAATTTATTAGGACCTATAGTAGGGAGACTCTCATATTCAGTTGGAGGATTGCGTCTAGCATTACCTGTACTACCTGCACCAAAGACTGGGCCATAGAAATTGTCGAAGAGGAAATTCTTCAGAACTCCATCTTTTATGATTTCTGTTTTTCTCACTGTAGATCCTTCAGCATCTACTGCTTCACAAGATAGTTTTTCTGGATTAGTACCATCATCGTAGAGTTGAAAATCTTTATTGGCAATTTGTTCATTAAGTTTGCTCATCAAAGGATTTCTTTTTTCGACTACTGTACCACCGTTTAATCCAACAGTAAAAGTTGTACTCAAGAGCATAGATGCTGAAATTGGTTCCCATATTGTAGGTATTTTAACAGTTTCTCCTAATGGACTTGAGCCAAGATGCTTGAGAGCTTTCTCGATTGCAGAAGTTCCAATTCCAGATAAATCTTGAAGAGTTAGACCAGCTTTAAACCCAAAAGCGGTGGATCTTTCATCTTGTCCCATAGTAACTGCGTATGCAGTTCCATAATGAGTAGTATGCATGGACGAGACTAAACAACCTTCTGTGGTTGCTACTGCATAACCTCCCCATTCAGTACCTATTTCTAAATCAGCTCCTACCAACCTTTGATCGTCTATATTGCTTTCTTTGATTAATTCAGCCATTTGTCCAATTAGAGAAGCCGTTTCTAGATTTACTATGTTTACGTCAAGATTACCTTCTTTACCAGGTTTACTCTCTGCTACAAATCCTGAGAATCTAGGATCTTCTGGACTATTCTTAGCAATTTTGTGTGCGTTTTCAATTGTTGTTTTAAGTGATTCAGAAGCAAAACCAGCACATGTTGCGAAACCTACTTGCTTTCCAACTGCTACTCTAATACCGATACCTTGAACCATACCATCTCTGCATTCAGTTTTACCTTTAGAATATTTGATTTCAGTAAGTGAGTTCTTAATGATGAAAGCTTCAGCTGTAGGTACAGCTAGATCTTTAGAATATTTCAAAGCTAAATCAGCAACTTCTAAGAGTTCAGAACGAATTTTTTCTAAAACCATTTCATTCACCACCAACTAAAACCTCATCAACAACCAGACTAGGTCCACCTAATCCAACTGGAAGAGGATATTGACCACCTTTTCCGCATCCGCCAAAGTAACTAGTAAATATGTCCATCTCATTTGTAACTCCACTAATTTGTTGAATGAATTCTAGAATTTGACCTGAGAGTGCAGCATCTTTGATAGGTTTGGTAATCTCGCCATTTTCAATCAGGTATCCACGACTACATTTGAACAGAAATGTACCATCAAGGTCTGTTTGACCTCCTGAAGTTCCAGCTGTATAGAGACCATCTCCAACTTGTTCTACAGCTTCATCAAAACTTATGTTTCCAGGCTTGAAATAAGTATTTTTCATTCTTGGTATCGATGGGAACATAAAAGTAATAGCTCTAGAATTTCCAGTAGGTTCAGTATTCATTTTATTAGCTGTACTTCTATCATGTAGATAACCCAGTAGCATACCCTTGTCCATTAGAACGGTTTTTCCAGTTTTAGTTCCTTGATCATCATAAGGTAAGAAGAATCCACCTTCTTTTGTAATACCTTCATCAATGATAGTCGCATGCTCAGTTCCAAGTTGTTCTCCTACTCTATCTGAAATTGGAGACATACCAGTAATAACAAAATCAGTTTCAGAGAGGTGACCAAAACTTTCATGTGCAAGAACACCTGCCATTCTTGGTCCTACTAAAGCTCTATGTTTTCCTGGTGGAGCAGAAACAGCATCAATTTGCTCTTTGCACCATTTACCAGCATTGGTTCCTAGAGTTTCAGGGCTGTGAGCTTCAATATCAAAATATTCCATCCCTTGAGATTGTCCTACTCCATCAGAACCACGAGCTTGAGAAGTTTCAGTCATAGCAACTGCCATTATACGTAGATCAAACAAGAGTGGGGTCCAATAAATCTCAGATTGTTCAGAGTTTACAAATAATTTATCTCCCCAGAGTTCTCCCCACATACCTGTTGTAGATTGAGCATCAACCTGATCCTTAGCGTTAGCTATTCCACGCTTAAGCATGTCAAGTTTTTCGTCAAATTCAACTTCCTTAGGATGAATTTTTACTTTCTTTACAATTGAATCTTTGATCGAAGATCGATCATCATAAATGTGCTTAAAAGTTAAAAGAGGTTCAGTAGCTTTTGCTATCCCAAGAGACCGTTTTGTGGTTTCTTGAATTGCTTCTGAAGTTATGTCTGGTGTAAATGAATATCCGGGAGAACCCTTGACATATGTCATAACACCTATTCCTCTACGTTGTTTAGTAGAAGATTCTCGAACCTTTTCATTTGTATAGTTTATAGTTGTTAAGGTTAAATCATCGTACCTTGCCTCTACAAAATCTGCACCTAGTTTATGACCTTGATCAACTGCTTTATGTAATAGATCAAAAACATAATCATTTTCCACTATTTTCACCTTGTGTTTCTATAAGTACTTGTTTGAGCACTTTACTTTAAGTAACTGGTCACAAGTCGGTCACATTATCATGTTAAGAATATTTGTAAACATGATTAGGATTGAAATTTTCATGCTTAGGATATTTATAAAATTATTCAAAACCGATTGGTTAAATAATAAAAAAAGAAAGGAAAAGAAGAATTTAATCTGAGATTGTATGGTTCAGAAAGGTCATACTTGGAGCATCAATCGGCCATCCAGATTGTTCTGTGTCATTTCCAATGAAACGGATATTATTCAAGGTCTCAAAGTAGTTCCCTGCAATACTTATAGATTTCAGAGGATGAACTTTTTCTCCTTTTTCAATTAGAAATGTATCATTGCATGTAACACTGAAGTCACCTGTAACAGGATTAGCTGTAAACAACCCAATTGGTGTTCCAGTAATAAGAATTCCTTTATCTATTTCTGAGATCTGTTCTTCAAGGTTTTTTGCGACTTCTTTAATCATCATCTGATTTGGTCCTACAACAGGTATATTTTCGTAAGGTGTGCCACCAAAGATTCCTCCTCGCTGTGCATTTCCTGTAGTACTAAAACCAGCAGCATCTCCGTACATTTTATTAAATAGAAAAGTCTTCAATACTCCATCTTCTATGATAGCAGTTGTTTGTTTTGGAGTACCTTCAGCATCAATAGATTGACAAGCTTCAGTATCAGGTTTTTGACCATCATCAATAACAGTCAATTCTTTTACAGCCACCTTTTCATTCAATTTTTCTTTCCATGGATTGCTTTTTTCTACATAAGCAGATCCTGAGAAAACATTGAAAAATGCAAATGCTAGAAATGGAGCAGATTCACGAGGTTCCCAAATGGTTGGTAGAACTTCTGATCCTCCAAAAGCTTTGGATCCCAAGGAACTAATTGCTTTATTGAGTGCTTTAGGAGCAATTCCTTCAACTGATTCTACTTTCCTTGCTGCTACAAAATCTTGAGCTGTTTTTCGGTCTCCAGCATCAGTAACAACAAAGTAAGAATTAGCTCCAAATGTTGTTTGAAGAGAAGAAGCTAAGCATCCTTCAGTAGTTGCAATTGCAAATCCCTGATATGCAATATTAGCACCAAAACTTCCTGAAATAATCCTTCTGTCACTTAGATCAACTTCTTGATTCATAATATTGCATTTCTCGATTAGATCATCTGCATCAAGATGTGGGATATCTGGGTCTAAAATACCTTCTTTTGACATTTTGGTTTCAGCTACAAAACCATTGAACATTGGATTTTCAGGACTTACATTGGCAATACTGTGAGCTTGTTTAAGAGTGGATTTAATTGTTTCTTCATCAAATCCTGTACAACTTGCAAATCCTAGTTTCTTACCTACTGCTACTCTGATACCTATTCCTTGAACTAATCCATCTCTACTATCAACTTTACCTTTATTATCGGTTAAGTTTGTTGTAGATTGTTCTAGAACAAATACTTCTGTTGAGGGAATATTTAAGTCTCTAGAGTGTTTAATAGTTGTATCGGCAATATTCAAAATTTTATTTCTAAGATCATCTAAGGACATTATTGAGCACCTCCAACAAGAACTTGATCCATAATTACATTAGGACCACCTAAACCAACAGGTAAACCATTTTGACCATTTTTACCACATCCACCAAAATAACCAGTTCGAATTTCAATATCTTTGGTTGCACCTTTAATATATTTGAGTAATTCTAAAATATTTCCAGATAAAGAGGAATTTTTTATGGGTTTAGTTATCTCTCCATTTTCGATGAGATATCCTTTGCGACAATTGAACATGAAGTTTCCATCTAATCCAACTTGTCCTCCAGACATATCTACTGCATATATTCCTGTACCTACTTCTTCTAGAGCTTCTTCAAAAGTTAGATTTCCTGCTCCAAAGTAAGTATTTTTCATTCGTACTATAGGATTATACAAGAAGTTTATTGCCCTGCAGTTTCCAGTTAATTCAGAGTTCATTTTCTTAGCAGTACCTCTATTATGAAGATATCCTTTCAGAATTCCATCTTCAACTAGAACGGTTTTTCCAGTTTTAGTTCCTTGATCATCATATGGAAAGAACAAACCTCCTTGTTCAGGAACGCCTTCATCGATAATTGTAACATGCTCACTTCCAAGTTGTTCACCCACTCTATCTGCAATTGGAGATTGACCAGTAACAACAAAGTCTGCTTCTGATAAATGACCAAATGATTCATGAACAACTACTCCTCCCATTTGAGGAGATACAAGAGTTGTTGTTTTGCCAGTAGGAGCTGCAACAGCGTTCAAAGAATCTTTACAGTCTTTTCCTGCAATAGTTCCGAAGTCTTCTGGAGAACGTCCTTTTTCATCAAAGTGCTCAAGACCTTTAGAAGCTCCTATTCCTTCTGCACCCATTGCTTGTTGTCCTTCACTAATTAGAACAGCAACCATTCTCATGTCAACAATCATTGGAACCCAATAAATCTCAGATCCTTCAGAATTAATGAAGAACTTTTCACCATACATCTCTCCATACATTCCAGTAGTACTTGTTGCATCTACTTGTTCTTTGATGGCTGAAACTCCTCGTTTTAGCATAGCGAGTTTATCATCAAATTCATAGTCTTTTGGATGTTTTTTAGCTTTAACTTCTATATGATCTTTGATTGGTTTAATCTTATCAAAATCAAGCTTAAGCTTATTTCTTATATCAGTTGACTTTGCTAGTTTTACTGCTTTCTTTGTAGCTTCTGCCACACCTTCTGAACTTAATTCAGGAGTAAAACTATAACCTGGTGTACCTTGATAATAAGCCATAACACCAATACCTTTTCTATTTATAGAAGAGGATTGTTTAATGATATCATTTGTTAAATTTATTGTAGTTAATTGTAAATCATCATATCTAGCTTCTAAAAAGTCTGCACCAAGTTTATGACCTTGATCAACTGCTTTGTTTAATAGATCAAAAACATAATCTTTTTCCATTTAATTTCACCATTCAGTTAAAATTAAATCTTTAACCAAACACATTTCTTCCTAAGAAATTTATAAAGCTATCCAATCAACGTGAGTTTGTTTAGGAAAACTGCACTAATTTTTTTTGTCAGCAGACTACTTCAAACCTAAGAATTTTGTAAGTATGTGGGCTCTGTAATCCTAAAAAAATTAACTAAACAATTAAATGAATGTGCTATCTGCTAATATATTAGCTATTTCATTATTCTTTTTATTGTTTTTTTAAAGTCAATAAAATTAAATTTGTGCATTAGACTGAACATCGTTCAATAAAACGTCAATTGTGCATTTCTCTGCACATTCGAAAATGCTTGAAATCGCGGATAAACCCCTTAGAAATAGCGTTTTGCAGTTTTAAAAAGATATTTAAACGGATGAACTGTTTTGAGTAATAGTAAGGGGATTTGAGTGAAACCATTAAGTTTATGTCTAATTAATATGGGCGCAAGGGGATTAGAGTTAGTCAAATCTTTCCCCGATGTTATACCTACTGATTCAATGAGTCAGCTTGTTTACAAAACTATCCCGATGGGATCAAACCCAGGGGATTTTGCTTCAACGACTTTTAATGATCTAAATTTGACAAGTTATATATTTCGCATACCTACTGCTGATCAAAGAGATAATCTTGCTTCATTAGTTGCTGTATTCAATACGACTGATTATGATGCTACTTCTATTAAACAAGTGTTCTCTTGGGTAGTAACAGAACTTGAAAAGAAAGATCTATTGGCAACCAGTACTTTGGAAGGAATTTTACCGAAACTTTACAAAGGATTTAGCAAAGGACAGTTCAAAATAGAGATAACTTCTACGTCAACCATAAAATTTGATTTTCCAAAACAAGGAAATGACAAGAATGGTAATGCGATAGATAAGCTATCTGATGATTTGTGGGATTAGTTGAGGGAAAAATATGTCGTTCTTACTAAACCTATTTCGAAGCAGAACAAAACATGCAGATATAACAATCTGTGGTCTAGATGATGCTGGTAAAACAACTATACTAAAGTTTCTAGAAACTGGTGAATTCGTTGAAACAACTCCAACTATGGGTGTGAATAGAGAAACCTTACACTTACCAAATTTACAAATTAACGTTTTTGATTTAGCTGGTCAGGAAGATTTCAGAAATATGTGGCACAATATCAACGAAAAATCTGATGGAATTGTATTCGTTATTGATCGATCTAATATTATGAGATTTGATGAGGCAAAGGATGTGTTTGAACAAACCATTCACGCACAATTGGATCAAGATTTGATAATATTAATTTTACTCAATAAGAGTGATGAATCTGATGTTATAGAAAAATCACTCTTTATTGAAGAATTCAAGTTGTTGGATTTACCTTTTAAATGGGCAGTTTTTGAAACCTCAGCAAAGACAGGAGAAGGAATATTCAATGCCTTCAAATGGTTTGTTGATGAGTTTGTCTAGGTGATGATGATGGTAGATCTTTCAGCAATAGAACCTGCATCATTTTTCATAATTATTACATCTGTAATAAACATGGCTTTCAGTCTAGCACTAGTTATCACGCTCTTAGTCAACTTCTTTCGCAAGAAAACTGTAGGCACATTCATGTTACTTTCATCCTACTTCCTATTTTCTTTAGCATCAGCTTTTAGTATTGCATACCGTATTTCGCTCATTTACAATGAAGGTGTGATGACTGATACTATTTATCAGATAGGGTCTTTAACTCCATTAATTATCCTCCCTGCATTTGCATTTCTCTATTTCTTTGGCTGTAGACATATTTTAAAAGATAATGAAATTATCAAAACCTATATTTTTGCTGTAATAATGGTAGTTTATGGTATTGTTACTGCTGTAATTGCTTATGATAATATATATACACATTCATTGTATTCTGAACCAACCTACATCACTAAGAATGTATTTGCAATTTCATATACTTGGCCCATCCTTTTAGTCCAAATAGTAGTCTCAATTTTTGTTACAGGTAGAATAGGATTTAGAGCTTTTAGGCTTGCAAGAAAATCAGATCACCCTATTAGAAAGAGAGGATTACAAACAATTAGTGTTGGAGTGTTTTTATATCTATTAGCGTGGTTGTTTTCAGCTTTGCATGGTAGTATTCCTAATATTCCAGCTTTGATGATTACAATTTCAGCTTTTCGAGCAATCTCATATGCAACAGCTTATGTTGCAATGTATCTTGGGTGGGTAATGCCAGCTTGGTACAGAAAGTTGATACGAAAGAAATCTTGGTTTGAAATGCAATATCAACAAAATACTAAGAACTGATAATATTGACAAGTGACTAGATTCCGAGGTTTATTGGACAGATAAAGCTTGCGCAAAAATAGTCACTATTACTAGGGTTTTCTTGAAAAAAGCTATGACTCAAATAGTAGAACAAGCTAAGGAGAGAGGTGTAGCTACCATCACTCTTGAAGTACTAGATGAGATTCGTGATAAACGAAATCAAGAAAAGAACATGAAATAAGTTTATTTTCTATCTTTTTCTTCAATTATTATTAATACTAACTTGATTTTTCTGCTCTTAGTCTAAAGTAAATTTATTTATATAACTAATTTCTAAAACCACCTAATGCTAAACATTAAGATATCTCTTGTTACTTCTTCAGGTATACTTCTAGCTTCAAAACCTGAAGCTGTAGATGATACAAGACAGATTTTAGCAACAGGCTTAATGACAGCATTGATTTCTTTTTCTAAAGAAGTACATCATAGAGAATTACAGTCTATCTCTTATCATGATCGTACTGTTTCATTTGTAAGAGTACACGAATTCGTCTTAATTTTGGAAACTATTGATGAAGAAGCAACACTTTCTGAACAAAAGCTTGGACAATTACTCCAACAGTTAAAAGAATGTACAGAACCAATTCTAGAAGGAGTTGACCCAAATATAATAACTGAAGGAGAAGCTGCTATAATTCTAGATAAATGTCTACAAGGTGTTCAATTATTACATTATTCAATCACTGAACAACCTCTAAAAATGTCAGAAAGTGCTTATTTCACATTATTTCATACAGACAAAGGTTGGGAAATTAAAGATAAGGTGGGTTCCGGATCATTTATACCAACAATTGCATTGATGCTTGATACCTTAAAAGCAAATGAAAAATGTATTAATGGGTTAAAAGGAATACTAACACATATACCTGAAGAAAAGAGTACTACATATACTGTTATTGACACAGATGGAAAAACTTCTCGTGTAGGAATTTTAAAGATATCACGTGAATTAGATTTGGTGTTATTCAGGCTGTTTACTATGATGGATAGAATGCTTTCAGTAATGTCAGAAGACAAAGAAATTTTGAGTATGGAACGCATATTAAACACGTTAAAAGACATCGATGATCCAGGAAATCGATTATCAAGAATAAATCTAGAGGATTTATCTCCTTCATTCTTAGTTAGAACTGTAGGACGTAATCTTGATAAAGCAATTTATTCTGCAGTTATTGGAGAACCAATTTTCATTGTAGGAGATAAACCAACAGTAAAACTTGTTATTGATTCTATGTCCATATTCACACAGCACCTACAAACTTCTGTCAATTTGTGGATATCTGCTGACGATTTTTCTCAAAATGGAAAGTGTGATCTTTCGGCTAGAATGTGTGGAATGTCTACAGAAATTTATAACGCGCTCCTAAGTAGTGAAACAATTAAGGAAACAGATGTATGCATCAATCTAGTAAATAGTCGAGTTACTGGAGCTAAATCAAGCCATCATTTCAAAAAATTATTTGATACAATAAAGAAACTATCAATAGCAGAAATAGTTACAAAAATAGCTCTAGATCTGGAAAAACTAGTAGCACTTTCTCTTGATATGACATCAATTAGTTTAGTAGATGAAGTAAAAGGTAAACAGAAATTGAAAGAGATAAGTTCTCAATCAGGATATTCTTCAACTTTTATTAAGAAAGCATTAGAAATGGCAGTAAGAAGAAACCCTCTTTTGGACTATCTGCTCTAATATTCATTTATTCTTCTCTAACAAAATATCTGTATTTGAATTTCTCTTCAAAATTCAGCTTTTGGTATAATTTTCGAGCACCTACATTGTCATCTTCTACAGCAAGATAAACCACCCCTATATTGCTTTTGTGTGCCCAATCCATTAGTTTCAACATTATGCTCTTACCGATTCTTTCTCTTCTTCTTTGGGAATCCACTGTTAGATTATATATCCCAATATAATCTCCTTCCCTAAGTCCTAAAACTATTCCTGTTATCTCATTACCATCTTGAGCAAAACATGTTATTTTCTCTGCAGAAGATCTGCTAATTATATTCTCGATACCTTTAATCCTTATTTCAGATGAGGAACTAAATTTAGTTAATGATTTAAACCATATATCTGGGACTCCTTCCTCAATCAAATAAGTCAAATTTTCATTTTTTTCAATATTCTGTGATATTTCAGTACTTCTACTCATAACTATAGTTTCATCTCTGGCATGATATCCTTCACCAATCAAAATTTTAATTAGATTAGAAGGTTCAAAATAATCTGCTACTTGAAAAATAGGCGGAAGATTTCTACTCTGAAATATATTTTCTATATTACGAATATCAGTTATTACATCATTTCCCAGATATCTGATTGTTAGAACACTATTTGCTCTTTGTGTAATCCCTTCTGATAGTCTTAATATCCATCCTTTATAGAGAACATTATGCTCTGCAGCCCAAGCATTATGAACTAGTTCTTGATAGAGGATAGTGCTAGTTTTCATTCGGGATTAAGATATTTTCTTTCCAAAAAAAAATCTTTCTCAATGGATTAGCACTAAAGAAATTTACTTAAATGATACTTTAAATGAAATAACTATGCGAAACTTGCAACTTTCACTGGTTTCAGGTTCAGGATTGTTGTTAGCTACTAAACCCGAATCAGCTGATGATACTAGGCACATCTTAGCCTCAGGTTTGATTAGTGCAATTATCACTTTCGCTAAAGAAGTTCACCGTCAAGAACTTCAATCAATTTCTTATCATGACAAAAACATCTCCTTTGTTGAAGTTTATGATTTTATTTTTATTCTTGAAACTAAAGTAGAAGAAACTCTATTCTCAGAGCGACATCTTGAACAAATCCTGGAACAAATTCATTTCAGTGCAAGTCCTTTGCTTGAAGATAGGGATGAAAATCTGATTTCTGAAGGAGAAGCAGCTCTAATACTCGAACACATTTTGCATGATATCTACAATTTACCTCTATTCTTCTCTAAAAATCCTTTACGAGAATCAGAACCCAAGGTGTTTAGTTTGATTCATTTTGATGAAACAGACACTGAAATAATTGAATCTGTTGGTAAAAAAGTAGAAGCCAAAGAAACACTTGATATGATTATTAACCATAGAATCAAATATGATTTTGAAAATCAGTTAACAGGACTTCTGTTATTTGTTCCTGAGAAAAAAACTTCAGAACTATTAGTTATTGAGAAGGATGAAATGAGGACAAACGTAGGAATACTGAGGTTTTCTCCAGAGTTAGATCATACAGTTTTCAGATTGTTTCCTTTGATTGAGGAGAAACTGCGTATTCTATCTGATCAAGATTATAGATTTGAAATGTTAGATGTTCTCGATCTTATTCAAAATATAGAAGATTCTGGGAACCATTTTACTCATACCGATGTTGAGGAATTATCATTAGCGTATCTTTCAAATGCTATATTAAAAAATCTAGATCAAGTATTGTATTCCGTAACAACAGGAAAAAAAGTGATTGTTGTAGGTGATAAATTAACAGTTAAGATAACAATTGATACACTCTCAATTTTCAACCAACACCTCGCAATAAAAGTTAAAGGATGGGTAGATAATGAAGAAGATGCAATTAATATTGTTTCAGAACTTGATGTTGGATTATGTGGGATGAACAAAGAACTCTTTGATAAACTTATCCTAACAAAAAATCAGCTTGGTGAGATAGTTGTTATCAATCTCATTGAAGGTAGTGTTAAAGGTCATCAAGCAAGTGAGTACTTTTTTGGATTATATGAGAAGAATATTGATAAAGATATTAATAAAACTGCAATTGAAATCTTTAATGAATTAAGAAAACTAGTTTCAATGTCATATATTATCACTTCATTCTCTCTTTATTCGCAAGAGCAAGCAGAATTACTTTTTCAAAATTTATTCGAGCATTCAGGTTTTCCTAAAAGTTTTGTAAATAAGGCAATAGGATTAGCACTTAAGCGTAATCCTCTTTTAATGAAGCTGATTTAAATGGGCTTTTGATTGTAAATATTAATAAGTGTCTTTCTCTAAATCATCGTAGAGGGATGTTCCTCTTTTGTCTTGTGGGAAGATTGTGATGAATGTTGAATTAGAACCAATGGTTAAAGTACAAAATATTACTAAGAGTTTTGGTGACGTTGTAGCTGTAAATAATTTGTCTTTTGAAGTCAAACCTGGAGAAATATTTGGGTTGTTAGGACCCAATGGAGCAGGTAAAACTACAACTGTGAAATTGCTTTTAGGGCTTCTGGAATTAGATCAAGGTGATATTGAGGTTTTCGGACTCCATCCTGAGAAAGAAGAAATAGAGATTAAAAAAAGACTAGGATATGTTTCAGAAGATCCTCTAATCTATAAGTCAATGACACCTCGAATGTTATTTGATTTCATTACTTCAATACGTAATTTAGATGAAGCTGAAACCACAGAAAAGCTTCGTTATTATCTAGAGAGTTTGGAGGCTGTTGAATATTATGAAAAACTTGTAGCTACACTTTCTCGAGGAAATAAACAGAAGATGCAAGTTATAGCCTCTTTAATTCATGATCCAGATTTACTAATTCTAGATGAACCACTTACAGGTTTAGATGCGAAATCTGCCAAAGTCGTAAAAGAGATTATAGAACTTCATAGTGAAAGAGGAGGATCAGTTATTTTTTCTACACACATTCTTGAAATTGCAGAGGATATGTGTGATAGAATAGCTATCCTGGATAGAGGTAAACTTGTTGCTTTAGGTACAGTAAAAGAACTCTCAGAACTGGCAGATAAGGCAGGTGCTGATCTGGAAACGATTTTTCTTAAACTAACTCAACAAGATGAGTCAGTGAATCATATTATTCAAAATCTTAGGAAGATGTTTCATAATGATAAAAAGAAGTGATTCTTCTGAGAAATAAAGAACTGTACAAAGCTTCTAAAAGAGTCTATAAAGAAGCGGTGCTTCACGCTCAACTTCAATCTGCTGGAAGTAATCAGCAGAGATATCTGGAAAGAATTGAAAAAGATAGAATAGCAAGATCTCCAGATATAATCTATAAATTTCTAGCAACAATATATATCGCTTCACTAACTTTTATCCCTATTGTTTCAGTCTCTTCAATGTATCGACAATTATCTGAAGGTTCTTCATTTGAATGGCTTAATTTTGCTAGTGGTATTGTTAATGGTGCCTTCTTCTTTGTTCAACTTGTAATTCTGGTTGTATTTGCTTTAATGCTAGCTTGGGGAATAATGTCTGGTGGACCTTACGAATGGATACACACACTCCCATTCAGCAGAAAGGAAATCGAAAAAATAGGTTTACTAACTTTCGTTAGAAGTATCAATGTTCAACTAATTGCCATGACACTTGTCTTACCGATTGGAATGACTGTAGTTATAAGCTTGACAATTGGACCTTATATTAGTATCTGGAAAATAGTTGCTATTCTTCTAATAAGTATAGTTCTTTCTTTGGTTAACACATGTTTTAACATTGGTATATTGGTTATCTTATCACGAAAACTAGCTATTGTGATGGAAGAGTATGATTTTGCATCAAAAAAAGCAAGTTTTATTCGAATTGGAACCATGTTTGCTTATTTCTTTGTGTCAATGTTTATTATAGGAGCAGTAAATATTGGTATACAGAATTTAGATGCTTTTTATGGCTTGAACGGATTATCTATTAAAGATTCAACCTTAATTAGTAACATACTTTCGTTTGTTCCATATCCTTTCTCAAGTGGATATCTACTATCAATGTTTGTTTTAGATTTTAACGGTGTAGCCCCACTAACAATAGTTGGTTCTGTTATTGGATTTTTATTCTATTGTTTAATTACTTTCTTAGTAATTAGAAAAGCTCTTACTATATTAAGAAACATTTCATCTCCTGAAATAAAAAGAAAGGAAATCATAAGAAGAAAAACAAAAGTAGAAGACATTTCTACTAAAAATCTTCCTCCAGTTAGGGCTTTTATGAAACGTGATCTTTCAATTGTCACAAGAGAAATGCAACAAATTGTTGTTCTCATATTACCGATTATGATGCCAATTTATACTGCACTTACTGGTTATGTTGAAGACTTTCATGTAATCTATGGAAACACGACAGTAACTGCATATTTTATTATCATGATGATTTATGTACTGACAAATACAATGGCCATGATTGTTAGTACAACAACTATAGAAACGGGAGGAGAAACAATCATGGCAGCTCTACCAATCAACGAAAGAGACAAGATGAAATCTAAAATTCCATATTTCTTCGGAACAATAGTAATTGGTATGCTTCTGTCTCTTCTAGTAATGATTAAAACACCCATTTTCATTGGAACACTGTATCTTACCTTATCCTTCTTACCTGTTTTTCCGATAATTGGTGTAGCTGGACTTCTACTAAAAGTTCGTTTATTTGGTAAGTTCAAGCACAAATATGTCGTTGAAGAAATCAGAGGATAATATAAATTCTCTAAATATGTTCTTATTATACTTCTAATATCTTTAATGATGGTTATGTTTATTTTTTCAGCTGTTGTTGGATATTGGCTAATTTTCACTTGTGAAGCTGTCTGCTTAGTTCTTCTTGTTTTCACTTTCAATTACATGTTTCCTAAAAAAGAGTGGAAAGTGAAGTATCTTTTCTAACTCTTATTTAATGTATTTTATCAGAAGAAAAATCAATGAGGAAAAATAAAAAGTGGGAAAAAAAGAAATGGTAGTTTCTTATTCTATTTTTCGTCTTTTTCGAGAGATACTTATTGTGAGTAGCAAAGGAACTATTTCTTTCTTCTCCTTGTCTTTTTCTCTGACAATAAAGCAGCAAATCTAGGAATGGTGAAAAAGATGAGCGGCATTATCAAGATTGGTGCTAAAATAATTCCTCCGATTAAAAAACCAGGCCCACCATGAGCAGCTAAAAAACCCCCCAGAATTATCACAAAAACTATTTCAGTAGAGATTACCAATACAAAAAGAATAGCTATGACAATATTAATTATCAGCTGTTTCATCAATTCTTCATTAGAACTTTCTATTAATTTACTTTTATAGAGTAACATTCTTTTTCTGCTGAGTACGAATCTCTTTCTCTTTGGAAGAGTTGTTCCACAGTTTTCACAGAATGTTGAAGATAATTTAACACTATTCCTGCAGTTAGGACAGAACAACAATTTTGCTATTCGATCTTGTCTTTCAGCTTTTCTTTTGCGAAAATAGGGTATGATGGTTTTTCGAGTATAGGGAATGGCATACTTCGGTACTACAAACGCCAGAATAGCAACTCCAACTAGTAAAGGTAGGACAATAGTGAGTATTGTCATAGTAATAGGATTTAGGCAAGATTGTGCTCTGTTTAATGGATATAAATCTTTAGAATGAGCATCACCATCAATTTTATATGTACATTCATCTCCCAAGTCTGACCAATAATTCCCTTCTTTTGTCTCAGTGTCATACCATTTGTTTTTCTTTCCATTATCAATAGCTTGAGAAGAACTTCCTAAGTTATTATCTACGAAAATATTATGGTGAATAATGTTGTTGTCAGCAGAAGAAGATAGACAGATTCCATAGTCTATATTTTTTTGTACAAGATTGTAAGTAACGACACAATCAGAAGAGTGAAGATTGATGCCGTTTTCATTGTTGTTACAAGTGTTGTTGATGACAGTTGCAGTTCCATCAGCTACAGTACCGATATAAATGCCACTCCATCTTGCTTCAACATAGCAGTTACGAACAGTAAAATGTTTCGTTGTGCCAGTGATATAAATACCTCTATTTTGTGATGTTATAATTTCATATCCTTCAATAACATAAGGATCTTCTTTCGTTCCTGTTCCTGGAAAAATCGCAAAGTAACTATCAGAACTAATGGATATAGGATCATGTGGGGTAAGTGAGGAGTAAGATGGTGGGTTAGAAGGTATAGTTGTAGAATTTACTCTCATACTTGAGAATATACTTATTCCTAAAATTAAAAATAAAACACACAAAAATCTTCTAATTGAAACTTTGGATTGTTTTGATTGCCTTTTCATATTCTAACCTATCAAGATGATTGAATCGTTAAACTATACACTTATGGAATTTAAATCTTTTGCACAGGAGAAGGAATCCGATAAAAATGATGAGATTAAAGTGTTTGGGACTGTCTAACAAAAAACTAAAAAAAAGAAAAAAGGAAATTTAACTATCACACCATCACTACTAGAGTATTCATTCTTCCTTCATTTTTCTTTTATTGGAATACTAATTCTAAAAAACCAAAATCATTTCAGAGCAAATATTAAATAAAAGAACTTTTGTCTCTGAAACCTAGCCAGAGGATTAGTTTATGAAGATTTTATTAACAGGTCCATTTGGGAATGTAGGTGAGAGTACACTAGGACTTCTATTAGAACGTGGATATGATGTTAGATGTTTTGATAAGAAGACTAAACATACTAAAAAAATTCAAAAAATCATGTCAAAGAAAGGTAATTTTAAGACTATTTGGGGAGATATTCGAAACAAAACAGATGTAGAAAGAATCGTACAAGACGTGGATTATGTAATCCATCTAGCAGCAATTATTCCTCCCGAAGCTGATGAAAATCCAGATTATGCTACCGAGGTTAATGCAGGGGGTATGAAGAATCTTGTTGATGCAGCTGAAAAACTTGAGAAGAAACCTAAAATCATCTTTACTAGTTCTTTAGCTATCTATGGCTCTAAAATGCATATGCCTCCCCCAAGATATGTTACAGATGAAATAGTACCTATCTCTCATGATCTTTATGCTTTTCAGAAATGGGAAATGGAAAAAATTCTTCAAGCAAGTTCCTTAGATTGGATAATTTTGCGATTAACAGCTGTTCCTTCACTCAGAATGCCAATGAAAATACCTTCTCTGATGTTTGAAGTACCTTTCGATCAACGATTAGAATTTATTCATACTTGGGATGTTGGGTTAGCATGTGTGAATGCAATTAATGTAGATATCAATCACAAAATAATGAATTTAGCAGGGGGAGAAAAATGTCAAATGCTTGCTGGTGAATATATAACAAGATTGTTAAAATCTTTTGGAGTTGGTCCTATCCCCAGAGAATGTTTTAAAGAACCTCAACATGATAAAGATTGGTTTCACACAGACTGGTTGTATACTGACGATTCTCAAGGAATTTTACAATATCAAAGATATACGATGGAAGGCTTTGCAAAAGAGTTCGAAAGTCGTATAAAATTCCGTAGATTCCTCATAGGTTTGGTTAGTCCATTAGCACAATTATTTCTTATATTTCGTTCTCCTTATTATAGAAAGAATAAGAAAACTAACAAAAGGAATAAAGCTAATTAAGAATATAATGGAAAATATTTTGGCTTAAACATACCAATAAGAATCAACCACATTTTCTTGAAGATGCTACTTGGATAAATAGAATCAAAAATCTCTTTAAATGTTTTATTGGGTGCGGCAACAGTGATTCTAAATGCACAATGTTTGTCATAAGTACACTCAACACAATTTTTCCTGAATCTTTCTCCTTCTTCAAGTAAGCCTTCCTTTACAATAATATTCTGAAAATCTCCAAATGGGCTGACATCTCCGGAGAAATCATCTAGAAGATACCCATATTGCTTTGTAAACAAGTCAGCAAACAATCTTAATCTGTTCTTATATTGTTCTAAATTGTCTTCTGGATCTGCATACATTATAACAGTAATTTTTTCTGTGGGAAATGTTAGCGTTTTTGCTTTTTCCATTTCAAATTCATGGAAATCATTAGGATTTGCTTGATCAAAAATAAGCATTGCATTTAATAGAGCAGAATTCAACAAAGTTTCATCTGTAAATGTGTTATCCTTTGATAAATCTGCACAATGCACTCCTATATGGCACATTAACGATCGTCCAAAAAGAGGTAGCCCACTATGATGTGTTATAATTATATTTTGTATCATCAAGCATTCTTCCCTTATAACTATAATTTCTTTTGGTTATTTGTATTTATCGTCAAACTAATCCTTTATTTTCTCATTTCATCCATCTTAACTACCCTTTCTTCTAATCTTGAAATATCTGCTGCAAACGCCATAAGATGAGATTCTAAAGATGCTCTTGCATCTGTTAAAACTTTTGTTCTATCCTCCCCACCAACATTTCTAATGAAAGCTTTCATTATACCTTCATCTCCACCACCATGACCATCTGACATTCCAGTTTTACGAATAACTTCTTCCTTTCCAGTCAAAGAATCATTGAAAGTGATTTTATCTCCTGAATGTAGAAATTCACCAATTATTGTGCCTTTTGTTCCATCTATTCTTAATGTTCTACCTTCTTCATGAGAAAAACCCTGCATAGTGAAAGTAGCCGTTACTTTGTTTTCAAATTCTACATTTACAACTTGATGATCTACTGTATCATGATCAGTGATTCTATAAACACACCTACCATAATTGTTTGATTGCAATGCTTTCTTCTTTCCTTCAACTGACAAATCATCTGATATTGCACTTACAGGCCAACCCGAATAATCTCGTATTTTGGTGAAAGGGGGGATATTTTTCAACCTAGGAAATCTCAAAACTGCTTTAGCAATGAATCTTGTAAATCCTTTACTTCCTTGTTTAGCAATCTGAAGTAGTGGAATTATATCTAGATAGATCCGAGGTGCATGATATAGACAACTCTTAGAAATGGGACATCCTTCAATACAAAATTCTGGAGCTCCTTCAGGCATGTTACTCTTCCCAAAATGAGCTTGAGAGCCAAAAGAACTTATTTTGCTTGCACGGGAGTTTGCATACCAGAATAGAATATCTAGATCATGACAAGATTTAGCTAGGATCATGGGACTTGATTTATCTCTATTATGCCAGTTACCTCTAGCGAAAGAATGGGAATAGTGGAAAGAAGCTACATTTTCTCTGAGAGAAATATTTACTAAATCACCAATCTTCCCTGAAACTATCAGGTTGTTGATAGAAGAGAAAAAAGGAGTATATCGTAAAA
Source organism: Candidatus Heimdallarchaeota archaeon (assembly GCA_030603365.1). Taxonomy (GTDB): domain Archaea; phylum Asgardarchaeota; class Heimdallarchaeia; order Heimdallarchaeales; family Heimdallarchaeaceae; genus UBA460. The sequence goes on along the minus strand of JAUVXV010000007.1, from coordinate 83,520 downwards.
CATGACCTATTTGCAGAATTTGACTAGTCTTTTCAGAAACATTTACCAATTCCTTACATTCCTCTAAAGTAGTGGCCATTGGTTTTTCTAAGAGAACATCATATCCTTTTTTCATTGCTAAAATAGCTGGTTGAAAATGTAGTTGATCTTGTGTTGTTACTATGACAACATCTGCAAACTTGTCCTTTTCAAATAATTGTTCCCAACTTTTAAAACAATTTTTTTGTTCGATAAAATGTTTTGATGAAAAAGAATTTCTTCGTTTATCCAGCGGTTCTGCTACTGCAATAAATCTTATTTCGTCTGGGTTTCTCAAAGCGTATTCTCCAAAAACATCAGCCCCCCTCTCTCCAGCCCCAATAAGAATCGCTGTTAATGGCTTAATCATGCTACTCAATGAAGAGTTCATTAAGAATTTATATGTTTTGTCAATTTGTTTTACAATTTAGTAGAAATTTTTCCCAAATTTTGTTTCGAGAAAATCCATATCTTTCTGATTCTTCATGAAAACCCCTAAATTACCCATTCGAAGGTTTTTTACTCCTATCTCTTTCATAATCTCAAAACTTTTAGCCATTTCAGAAACATTAGGTCCCCTGTATAAAGGACTGTTAAGTTCAAAACAAGGAAAGAAAGCAAGTAAAGTTGTAGGAATAGTTGCATCTACATCAACAATTAGTTTAGCTATTTTCTTATGTTCGTCCGTTTCTACAATTGAAGGAATAAAAAGAGTTAATATTTCGAGTGTAAACCCTAAATCTTTGATATTTTGAACACTTTCTAAAATATGTTTGTTTGTTGTTCCGCAGAGATTTTGATATATACTTTCAGAATATGCTTTAATATCCAACCAGAAGGAATCTATACCAGCTGAAGCGAATTTCTCTAGATTCTTTGGTGTTAAACCATACCCATTAGTCTCCAATAATATCAATAGATTCTCCTCTTCAGCTTTGATTTTTTCAGCTGTTTGAGTATAGAATTCTGGTTTACACATTATGTCTCCACCAGTAAAAGCAATTATGTTTCTTGCTGGTCCAAAACCTTGAGGGCTCAACACTATTTGTTCCTTCTTTAGTTTTCTTGGGCACTTTGGAGAGTACTCACCAGTAAGGACACATGATCCACAATGTTTACAAAGCTGTTGGGCATGCCAGCTGGTTGCTCGTTCTTTAGGTTCATAAACAGTAACATGTCTTGCGTATTCTATCGCTTTATTTGCAATATCATCACTACTCATCCAATCTCCATTAACATGCTTACTGAACTCATGAGAATGGCATTTCTTGCATGTATGATTACATCCACTTTGGTAAATTGAGAGATAGTCTTCAGGTCTAGAAAGATGGATAGATTTTATCACTCTCTCGTAACCCCCTTCTTCATTAATTCTTAAAGTTAAATCACAAGCTCTTCCTTTCTCTAAAGAACTAGTCTGAACCAAACAAGAACCTGCGGGAAAACCTTGTTTAACCATAGAACAAGGATTTGACACTGAATTCATTATCTACTAAGATAATAATAAAAGGAAAGTGTTAAATGTTTTTGGTAAAAAAGTAATTAAATCTCTTCTACTCTTTCATGGAGAACTACTTTTCTTTCCTTGAGATAATCTATTATTGATTCATATGCTTCGAGATTCTTACCTACAATTTCAGGAGGAATTATGCCTTTTTTATTAAAAGCTCCTTTTCCAACAAGTTCAGCTGTTGCTGTACAAGTATAACCAGTTGTTCTGGCCATTGAAATTGTTTCTTTTTCCTCATCGTACATATCTAACATATCATAAACATATCTTAGATTTTTGTCATCTTTTGTCCCTTCTACTATGATTCTCATAACTGTAAGATCTTTATCTCCTTTCTCCATTTTCCAGCTTTTAAAAAGAAGCCTAGAAGTCAACTCTAAAGGTATTATTTTCTTGCCATTGATTTCTATAGGTTCTTTATCGAAAAATCCTGTTTCTCTTAACATTCTCATCTTTTCAATATGTCCTGGATATCTCATAGTTTTTTCTTTCATATTAGGAATATCCATGGTTCTCAAGAGTGTTCTTAATCCATCTGTATTGAAAGCTTCAAGAGTTCCAATTTCTGGAAATTCTATTAATTCAGGATCTGAAAGAGCTGGTTTGATAACGACTTCTCTATCTTCTATATATCGAGCTAACCGTGTATATTCTTCAATTATATCTGTCGGGGAAAATGGTGCTTTATACTCGAATGGCCATTCTCTTACTTGAGGTAATCCACCAACATAGCATAAAAAATTCTCTGTAGTATCTAGGAGATTATCAACATGACCAAGAACAATATTACTTAATCCAGGAGCAACACCGCAATCAACTACAGCTGTCACATTATTCTCTTTGGCTAGTTCATCTAAGCTAAAGGGATCTTCTTCAAAGAAGGAAATATCAATAGTGTTCTTTCCAGCTTCAATTACAGTTTTTAGTGTTTCATAACCCATAAAACCTGGAAGCGCACCAATTACTAAGTCATACTCTTCTATTATGTCTTTAATCATGTCTTTATTTGATAAATCCGCAAATACTGTTTGGATGTCAGCTTTTTCACTCAGTTGGTTGAGTGCATTTTGATTTATATCTGCAACAGCAACTCTGTTTTCAGGATTTTCCGCTAAGTCCAAAGCAATTATGTTTCCTACTAAACCTGCACCTAAAACTATGATTTTCAAATATGATCACAACCTCAATAAAAAGAATATATAATTAAGACTTTTCTTTTGATTAATATTTCAAAAAAAAGAAAAGGTGAATAAATTAATCATAATTCTCAGTTTTGAGTACTGTTTCAGGAGATGAAATTTATTCAACATAAAGGGAAGGTGCTTCATCAGGTGGTTTGTCGTAATCTAAATCGGCTTCAACATGCTTCAAACAAAATAAGAGATGTTAGTCGAACTCTTGTCGCAACATTTCAGGATATTGAAGGAAACTGGTTACAATTATCTGAAAAGAAAAATAACGAAAAATAAAAGAATTTGAAGAGAAAAGATTTTAATTTCTTTTCCTCTTTACATAGAGACTAATTGTTGCAAAAACTGCTAAAGCTAATACAAAACTTTCGAATCCAAATGGTGATGGAAGTGGAATATTATTCTCTACAATAAACACATTACTATCTACATCTGCTCTAGGTAGAAGTAATGGATCATAGACCAATGTGAAGTAAACTCTAAAACCTACAGCTGCAAAGTAAATGAAGTTAACACCTTTGTTGAGCTCGAAACTTGTTTCAAGTTCACTTGTAACAGGTCCATCATTTATCCACCAAAAAATGCCCCCCTCACCCATATGTGTAGAATCATAATAAACTGCCTGTGGTCTTCCTTCCTCATTTGTTTCATTTAGCCATAATGAGCTTGTAGTTACATTATAATTGGCTTCTACTCTAGCAACTTGTCCTTCTTGATTTAATGTTTGTTCTATAGATGTTCCATCTGTTCTCTCAGCTCGTGGCCAGATATTAAGAAAGTTCCAATCAAATGAAGGATTCCATTCAGTGTTATTAAGAGGATTAGCTTTAACTGTAACAGTGTCTTCTGAGCTTTCTCTTACAGGGGGTTCACTTGTCGTATCTGCAGAAATATAGAACCATTTCTCATCCTTTGATGTTTGCCAATACATTACAGTTCTTGTTGGATCAGAAACGTATTCAGCTGCAAAAACTGTTAGTAAATGCCAACCAGGAGTTAAATAGAATTGTAATAAATCCTGAGTTGTGTTTATTGTTCCACCGAAGTTATGAATATTTGATAAACCAAAATCATTTCTATCTAGATATAAATTAAGAACACCTTGGAATCTAGTCTCATTATAAACACCAAATTCGTCTTCTTCGGCAAAGAACCAATAATCTGCCTGGCTATAATCAACTTCTTGTTGAGGATCCAACCTGAATTCGGCAACATCCATAGTAAAACTGAACCAAACTTCATCATCAGGACCATAAACTTGGTTATCTGGCATGAGCGTATCATTAAATTCTACATGAACTTGATCTCCTAAATCCGATCTTGTTGCATGAACAAATTTAAAATCTATAGGAATTAAATCGAGCTCAATCTCTCCTCTAATTGAATTCTGATTAATCACTAAAGATGTGAAAACTAGAAGAAGCATAATTGAAGTTTTTTTTATCATCATTCTAACCTTTAATTTATTCTCATCAATACAATATCTAATTCTCATTTTACTGAGAATTTATAAATATTGTTCTGTCTTGTAACAAATCTAATCTTTCTGTTTTTAAGATAACTATTTATAAAGAAATTTTGTCATCCTGTCATCTTATGTGTACAAGAGATCACTTTGAAAGACACTTTGGAACGAGATATTACTGGAGTTTTTATAGGAAATTCTAGGTAAAAGACTGATGGTGCAAGCTTTACGTGTAGAGTGTATAGAAGTATCTTATCATCCTGCGTTAAGCAAGCTCTGTCATCGAGTCAAAAATCTCTATAATCGAGCGAATTTTCTGATCAAAACTTCTCTGAAGAAGACAAAAACACTACTCTTCTACTCCGACCTTAACACTCTCCTTAAAGGAGAAGAGTGCTACAAGGTGCTTCCTGCTCACACTGCACAACACACGCTTAAACTTCTATCTAGGAATTGGAAAGGGTACTTTCAAGCATTGAAGGAGTGGAAAAACAATCCTGCAGCATTTTTTGCCATGCCCCATCCACCCAATTACAAAACCAAAGATGGGGAGGTGGTAGCAATCTTCACCAACCAACAAGCAAGGATTAAGAATAGCTGGCTAGTGTTGCCTAAGAAAGTAGGTTTTCATTATAAAACAAGATTAACTGCTGGTACCAAACTGCGGGAAGTGAGAATAGTTCCTAGAAGAGTAGGATATACCATCGAACTAGTTTATATGAAGAATATGCCCAAACTAAGGAGACGACCTAGAAGAAAAGGAGCTATCGATTTAGGGATGCATAACCTTGTAACCTTTGTGGATAACCTCGGGAATCAGCCGATTGTTATCAAGGACGAGGGGAAAGGAATAAAATCAATTACCCAGTATTATCTGAAAAAACAAACACAATTACGAGAACAATATGTGCAACAGCAAAGACAGCAGCTGAAAGCGAAGAACAAATTGAAGTACGGAACAGTTTTCTACACGCTTCGAGAGAAGTGGAGGAAGAAACTCAAAGATGCTATCCATAAGCTCAGCCATTACTTGGTAGAACTGTGGGTGGAACGAGAGCTTCATGAGGTGATCATCGGCTATAACGAGAAGTGGAAGCAAGGAGTGCATTTCTGGAAAAAGATCACCCAAATGTTTGTTTCCATCCCCTTTATGCGGATTATCAACATGCTGAAATATAAAGCAGCAGAGAGGGGGATAAAGGTTGAACTCATTCCTGAGCAATACACTTCTAAAAATAGTTTTCTTGATAACGAATTCCCGCAATTTAGAAAGAAGTATGCAGGAAAAAGAGTCAAACGGGGATTGTTCAAATCTGCTCAAGGACACCTCATCAATGCTGATGTGAATGCTGCTTACAACATTTTAGTTAAAAGCGATCCGAAAGCGCTTCCTAAAAGGAGTGTGAACGGGGTAGGAGGATACGTGATGTATCCCCTCAGAGTGAGCATAGAACACCTCTCATGTACTATGTGATGACCTCTAAGAAAGAAATTTAACTGTTCTTGTCAATATGACAAGATGACAATAACTCATCATGATGTTACAACCAGAATAATTAGGTTTATTGTAATAACAGTATTTTTTGGGATTGTTCTTAGCTATTTTATTGCAGAAGTAGCATTGCATTTTCCATATCCCTTTAGCTTTTCCTTCTCTCATCTCTAAACAAACTTCTTGAGCAGTTTCCAATTTTATTTTATCACCCTTCTTTGGCTTACAAACTTCATGACTTTGTAATAAAGTAGCTCATTCGTTTCTTATAAGTGAAATTGAGGTTAATGCTATAATAGTAAGAACAGATATCATGGATAACAATTTTAAGCAAGCTCTGAAAGATTAGTTATCTATTAGGTGAATAAGATGGCTGGTATTCTAGAATTAATGCTTCCTGTTACTCCTTGGAACCTTCTAACAGCTTTAGCAATGATTACCATATTTATTGTTATAATGTTTCTAGGAGCTAAATTTCTCCCTGGAATCAAAGGAATAGGTGAAATCTTAAAAAATGGAACCAAAAAAGAGTATAAACTTACTGGTCTTATTTTATTTCTTCTTTTCACTTTTGTAGCTTTACTTGTTTTTGTACTCTACGAGAAAGTATCGTCCTTCATTTGGAATCTTGAGTATATTACTATACGATTTTGGTCGCTTCTAATTGTGGCTAATTGTTATGCTGTATTGTGGACAATTTTACTATTCTTCTTAGGAAGAAGAAAACAAGGAAAGGATAGAAGAAAAGGTTTGAAGGGCATTCTCCATGACATCTGGTTTGGTTCTGAATTGAATCCTACATGGTGGGGAGTAGATCTGAAAATGTTTGCATATCAGCCCTCATTGATAGGTTTGTCAATCTTAAACTGGAGTTTTCTATTCACTCAGCTGAATAATCTAGGGTATGTTCTTCCTCAGATGTGGTTATACCAAGCATTTTGGTGGGGGTATCTTTTTACACATTACATATTCGAAGAGTTTATGCTCTCTACTTGGGATGTAATGTCTGAGAATTTTGGATTTATGCTTGCTTGGGGAGATACAGTTTATGTGCCATTTTTCTATTCTATAGGTGGATGGTTCATTATTACTCAAGAAATCGCTTTCAGTAATTTTGTTATAATCTTTTTATGTGTTGCTTATCTTATCTCTCTTTGGATTTTTAGGGCTTCAAATATTCAAAAGTACAGATTCAAAAAGAACCCAAAAGCCAAAATATGGTTTAAACAGGCTAAATCTTTGGAAGGAAAAATTCTAATCTCAGGGTTTTGGGGAATTGGAAGAAAGCTGAACTATACTGGTGAAATACTTACTTATTTAGTAATTGTATTAACCACAGGATTAATCTCTGCAATACCTTTGATACTTCCTGGTTCTTTGTTAATTCTTCTTATTCACCGAGCATGGAGAGATGATAAAAGATGTCGGAAGAAATACGGAAAACTCTGGGAAGATTACTGTGATATTGCTAAATTCAAAATGATTCCCAAGTTATATTGATAGATTAGAATATTATTCTATAGGGAGGGTTCTTTGCCATTTTTTTCAATTCTTCTTGTGTAGCTGTTGCTATAATATATGTCTTGATTCCACCAATTAGGTTTTGAACATCAAAGTTCCTTTGCAGAAGATTCATTTGCGAAATATAAGCTCTAAAGCCTTCTTGACAGAAAGCATAAATTGGTTTATCTTTTGGTAATTCGTCTAATCTTTGTCTCATCTCAAATTCTGAAATATGAATTGCACCTTTAATCGTGATTATTTCAAATTCATCGTCTCTTCTTACATCTATCAAAAAGGAACCCTTCTCAACTAGATCATCAACATCATGCCAATGATAAGGTTTCATCTTTCCTTTAACCATATTTGCAGCTATATGACCTGCCATGTTTACAGGATCTCTAGCAGAGCCAAATGGGGGAGCATAAGTTAATTCTAATTTTTCTAAGTCAAAAACTGTACCACCAAAGTGTATAACTGTAGAAATAACATCAATTCTCTTTTCTGCTCCATCTCCTCCTAGCACTTGAGCTCCTAAAATTTTGCCATTTTTCTTATCAAAAAGCAATTTAGGTGCTAATTTATTTCCTCCAGGATAGTAACCAGAATGGTTCATAGGGTGAAGGTATACTTTTTCATATTCTATGTTCATGTTTTTGAGCATCTTCTCATTTAATCCTACTTGAGCGACTGTTAAATCAAAAACCTTCACAACAGCTGCAGCAAGAACACCTTCATATTCTTCAGTTTCTCCCGCAATATTGTTAGCAGCTATCCTCCCTTGTTTATTTGCTGGACCAGCTAGAGGAACAGCTATTTTTTCTTGAGTTATATAGTTTGAAACCTGAACTACATCACCTACTGCATAGATATGAGGGTCTGATGTCTGCATGAATTTATTTACTACTATATGACCTCTCTCGCCAAGTTCAAGACCACACTCTTTAGCTAATTTTGATTCCGGACGGACACCTATCGCCAGAACAACTATATCAGTGGAAACTTTTCTGCCACTCTGAGTTATCACAAACACTTGTCCGCTCTCATCCTTTTCAAATGAATTCACACCATCTCCTAGAACTAACTCAACATCATTACGATACAATTCGTAATGTACATATTGAGCCATTTCTCTATCTAGAGTAACCATTACTTGATCCATCAATTCGATGATTGTTATCTCTATACCTTTTGCATGAAGGTTTTCAGCCATCTCTAATCCAATGAACCCTCCTCCAATAATTGTAGCTCTCTTAGGTTTATTTGTCTCAATATATTCAACAATTTGCAGTGTATCAGGAATAGTACGTAGAGTAAAAACAGGAATATTATCCATACCTTTGAAAGGAGGTTTAATAGGTTCAGCTCCTGGTGACAAGACTAAAGTATCATACTCTAGGTTGAATTCATTATCATCTTCTAGATTTTTTACCTTTACTGTTTTGGTCACTCTATCAATTGAAATAGCTTCGTTGTTTATACGAACATCAATATTGAATCTTTCTAGAAAAACTTGAGGTGTAACTAATTCTAAATTCTCTTTATCTTCTATTACTCCACCAACATAGTAGGGTAATCCACAATTCGCAAAAGAAACATATGGCCCTCTTTCAAGAATAGTGATTTCTGCGAATTCATTGAGTCGTCTGTATCTTGCAGCTGTTGATGCACCTCCAGCTACTCCACCAACAATCAATAATTTCTTTGTCATTATAATCCCAAGAATACTTTTTCTAACGAAAAACAAAACGATAGAACTCTTTAAAACTCAATCGTTCTTGACATTGAAAAATATATGACAAAAAAAATGTTATTCCTTGAAAATGTAAAAGGTCAATATTCTCAACATAGTTTATAAAATGTTTAATAAAAGAAATGAAATATAAAATCCTTGCAAGATTTACTATGGATGTTATAATTTTCAATGGCAGTTTGAGGAACCAAAATCATCTAGAGTCTTTACAACAAATAATGGAAGAAGAACTTGGAAATAATTGACGATACTTCCAGATTTCTGGAACGCCAAAACAATGTCAAAAATTGTAGCTTGGACGAATAATAGAGGTTGGAAAAAAATGGCAAAAGAGAAAGGAGCTAAAGTTGACGCTGTTCCTGACTCTCAATAATTTTTTTTCTTGTTTCTTCTATTTGAGTAAAAAACTGCAAGACCTAGTATTAGAGCAAAAGGCAATATTACTTGAATGTAGGTTGAATATTCTGTAATATAGGGTGTTGTAGGTTCAAGTATTGGATCTATTACTTCACCAGAGACTGGTGATTCTAAAGGATAAAAATCTATATTGAATCCAGGATCAATAAGGTACACATTTGTGTTTAAATCAGACCAATAATTACCCTCTTTTAATTCCAAATTACACCAAAGGTTGTCTCCAGTATCATCCCATCCTTGGGAAGAATAACTACCAGTAAATCCATTATCAACAAAATCGTTGTGATAAATTACATTTAATCCACTAAGAGTAGCAGCTAAACCCATTACTCCATTTAACGAGATATTATTATATTTTATAACGTTAAAATTAGACTTATACAATAAAATTCCTGCTTCAACATTAGATATGCAAGTGTTGTTTAGTACTAGATTTAAATGAGAATAGTAGAGATACAATCCTGCATATTCTTTACTGTTCACACAATAATTTTGCTGTATTGTTAAGTTGCTACATTCAATTGTGTATATTCCTCTATTGAAACTATCGAAGTAGTTATTGTAAATAACAGTGTCTTTAGTATTACTTAGATGAGTTCCTACAGATCTAAGAAAGTCTATGTTTTCTCCACCAATATGCTCATTATTAGCTATATAGCCATTAGAAACATTATTGATTCTGATTGCGGTGTGATCCCCTGTACCTGCATTACCCACTATAGAGAAATGGTGAGTATTAGCAACGACTATTCCATCTAGATTGTTATCAATTAGAATATTATCGTAAATTCTTACTGTCCAATTAGCAGCGAATCTTACAAGTATTCCTTTTTGATCAGTTTCAATATAACAATTTCTTATAATGAAATGCATTGAGGTTTCATTTATCTCTATACCTTTGTGTGTGGAGTTAATGATTCTTAAGTTTTCAATTAAGTAAGGTTCATCATATGTTCCTTCTCCTTCAAAACCATAATCTATAAAATTTTCATCCGATAGAATTTGAATAGGGTCATGATCTGTATATGCTTTTATTTCTGTAGTAAAACTAGTGGTTTCAGTACTTCCATTTGTTTGAAACTGATAAAAAGAAATAGAACAAATCAGTGTAATAATTGACACTGTTATTATTAGATTACGATTAATTTTCTTACTCATCTCTGTCAAATATAACATAATTTCACTTATTAAATACATTTGCTCAAGACATTAACAAGATTTTTTTAAGACATTTCTTAATGTAATTAACTACTAAGAATCTCCCCATTCTTTACAAGAAGAACCTCATCGAGCAGCTCTGTTAGTTTTATTCTATCATTGACACTAAGAGATTGATCTGAACAAGAAATTATTTCTACTTTTTCCTTGACATCTTTGTTGTTTTCTATTAATTCAACTAAGTTTTCAATTTTCTTCAATCCTGAATAAGATTTCCCAATGAAGAAATAGCACAAGATCACACCAAATTCACTTCTGATTACACAATTTAGTTCTTGAATTCTTGCTCGATGTAGTTTCCCAAGAATAGCTTCTTTTTTTATTTTTTTATGTACATCGATCAATATTTTGTCTATTCTTTCTTGAGTAAGACCTGAATCAAATTGCTCGGAATATAGAATTCTTTCATTATGATCTAACATGAAGAAAAGAATGGGTTGTTCATTTTCTTGGACAACATCTATAGTCATCCTACCTTTTATCACATTGTTAAGTTGTTTTTCAATGTGAGTTAGTTCCATTTTTTCAGCAATTGATGGTAATTTTAATGTAAAATCTTCCCATCTATCTAGCTTATCAAGTAGATTATCATATTCATTTGAAATTTTGATTGCTAATTTGTTTAAACCCTTATCATCTGCAATTTGTAATGCATTTGTTAATAATTCCTGAGTTTGCTCTGTTTCCAGTTCTATCAATGATAGTTGAGCATGTAAGAAATAAGTCTCAGCCAACAAAGCATATGAGTTCTTTTCCGAAGCTATCGTTTCTAGATTCAGTATTATGTCCTTAACTTCCTTTAGGATATCCTCTCTTTCAGATTTACTTAATTTCCACAATAAAATATCTGCTAAATTTAAGAGAGCTTCAACTGTTAGTGTATAGTCAATTATAGTATCTTTACTTAACTCTTCAAAAATGATCCCTGCCCTCTCCTTTTTCTCATCCAATGGTTTGTTCTTAAGAATGAGACCCTCTGAAAGCCTGTAAAGATAATAAACTATTTTGTTCTCTACTTGTCTTTCTACTTCCTTAAGCTCTTCAAAATACTTCTCAGCAGTTTTCGGAAGTTCTAAATCTAAATTTATCTGAATTAAACTTTTCAGAGATTTTGCAATAAGTACTCCTTGACTTCTACCTCCATAGCCCTTCTTTCGAGTTTCTAGAGCCTGAAGATGATGCTTAATAGATTCTTCATTTTCACCTTTCTTATGAAGAATATTCCCCAAATTATAATGAACATCTGAAATCGAATCAACAACATCAAAATTAGTTAACATCTTGAGAGCTTTCTGGTAGTTGATTATTGCTTCATCAAATTCACCTTTTATTTCATAGATCGTTCCAATGTATCCGTAAGCAATACCTACACATCTTTCATCATTAAGTTCTTTTTTCAAACTATAGTAGTCAAAAATAGTTGCAAGAGCTCTATCGTATTCACCTTTTTGACGAAAATTACCATGAATGTCCATGAGACATTTTGCTACATCATGCTTAAATCCAAGTTTTTCATAGATCATTTTGCATCTTCGAAGGTATTCTAATCCTTTGTCCAAATCTCCCATGTGACTATAGATGTAAGCGATTCCTTGAACAGAACCAGCAATTTCATATTGATCATCTGTTTGTTCTCGTATTGCTAATGATTTACTTGCAATTTCCAAAGCTTGATTCAGTTCTCCTCGTCTATAGTGAATACCTGCAATGCCAAAATAAACTGATGCAATTTCCATTCTTGATTTGTAGCTCTTAAAAATCTCTAAACATGTATCATAAAAATTTCTTGAGCTCTCAAATTCACCAAGATAGAATAAATTGGTTGCGATTAAACGCATTGCTAAAGCTATCTTATATTTATCCCCCAATTCCCTGTACATTTCAAGACTTTTTTCCAGATGGTCAAGTGCTCTGTCATAAAGATTTTTTCCAAGAAATTCCCAACCTTTAACATACTCCAATCTAGCATTAAGATCTAAAACATCATCTTCCTGTGATTTTGAGTATTTAGTTAGCGTTTTTTCAGCTGAAATAATAATTATAGTCGATTCTTCCCATTCTCTTAAATTCATCTGAACCTCAATTATGTGAAGCATTACCTTTACTTTTTCCAATTCAGTATCCTTATCTGTATAATTAGAAATCAATGAGTCTGCATAATTCAAAGCTTTTTCATTTTTCTTTTGTTTTATCAAATTTTTAAGTTTCAGTAAACTTATCTTTTTATTTTCTTCTTCTGTAATTTCGGTAAGTTTTTCAAGATTAGATAACTGGACATCAACTTCAGCATAGAGACCCTCACGATAAAGCTGTTGTGCTTTAGAAAATAAACTGCTATATGAAGTTGACAATCTTATACCCCGTAAAAAAAAGATACTTCAATCATCAATATAAAACTTGTTGCTAATATGATGTTTTTTGTGCTCAAGGTATCTCTACTAAACAAATTTTCGGTTCTTCAGTTGAGTCTGAGATTCCAATCGGATATAGTACAAAAACCAATATCTCTTGATCTTGTAGAGTCTTATACTCAGCAACAGAAGATAACCAATGTCCTTCCCCTAATTCTAAGAATTCTTGGTGTAATTTGACATTTAGATCATTGAGCAGTTCAACAGCTTTAATAGAATCATCTAAAGTTAAGGACTGGCAGTCAGCTTGTTTAAACATATTCAGAGCAAATTCCTGGTAAGGTTTATCACTACTTTTATACTTTCCACTCTTAATTCTTGAATCTATAGCATGAAACTCAAGGAAAAATTCATTGACACTCATAAACAGTACTTAGTAGTGTAAATTTATAAAGAGTTCTCTCAAAAAACTGAATTATCTTGAATAAACTTTAAATTCATTTAATAGAGAGCTCTAATATGATATTTCAAATAGAAAAAGAGAAGATTAGTTCTGCACGCTACCTATTTGAATATCTTGAAAATTTTAATCTAAATGTCGTTTCTTTCTTTGAAGGTAATTTGTTTGGAGAACTTTATGCAAATGATATAGAAAAACCTACAATTGCTTTGCTATTTACTTCTTGTAGATGCTTCTATCTTGCAGGAAATGAGAAGAATGATGAATTTAATTTAGAATTAAAGGATTTCATTTCTAAAATATTACTTAAGAAATATTCTGAGAAATATGGCGGAAAATCATTTCGCGTTATTTGTGATCAGAATTGGAAGAAGAAAATCTTCACAATATTCACTGATCTGGAGGAAGAACAAAATCACTATTACGTCTTGAAATCAGCTGAATTCGTAGATTGGCAAAAAAGTATTCCTGAAGGATATACTATAGTCCCAATTGATGAAAGACTTGTTAAGAGAAACGATATGATAAATTATAGTCTGCTCCCCTCTTGGATGCAATCTATTTGGGATACAGCTGAGAAATACCTGCAACGAGGGTTCGGTTTTAGTGTTATTCATGATGATAAAGAAATTGCTAGTGTTGTTTTTTGTAATTATATAGATGAAAAGAGAACAAAATGTGAATTGGGTGTTGTAACATTTGAAAAACATCGAAAAAAAGGTTTAGCCAAAATTCTTACAGCTGCTACAATTGACTATTGCTTAGATAAAAATATCTATACAATTGATTGGCATTGTAGAAAAGATAATATCGCAAGTATTAGAATAGCTAATTCATTGGGTTTTGTGTTAAAAAGAAAATATATAGTCTTTAATGGAGTTTGGAAAGATTTGTGAATATTAATGACTCTGTTTCAATTCTAATTCCGTCGAAAAAATCTTTTTGCTATTGCTTGTATGTTTGTGTAGTTCTTGCATGAATAGAGATCCATTTCTCTTCATTCCGTTTATGGTACTATCTAGTTCTGTTTGTTCTATTATTTCAGAAACTGAAGCAGTTTTAGAAGTGAAGTTTTTCCAGCTTGCGACAAAACTACTTAATGTTTCAAGTTTAGATTTATATTTATCTTCTAGAAGGGTTAAACCTCTTTTTTGTGCTAGTTCTAAGGCATTTGTTAATAATTCCCTTGCTGTTTTAGAATCAAAATCGAACATCGATAATTGAGATTGCAACCAATATGTTTCACACGTTAAGGATGGTGAATTCTGGCTTTTTGAGATGGTGAGAAGTTTCTCAACGAGTTCTTTAATTCTGAGTAGAATTCCTTTGTCCTCCTCATGAGAGAAGTCTTCAATAAAGAGTTCACAAAGACATAGTATTGCATAAATTTTCTGAGAATGCCATAAAGCTTTTTCTTCTATAATCTGTTCAAAAATGGTCTCTGATTTTATTCTATCTCTCTGGTTTTCACTTAATTTCAGGACTGTTGCTTCAGCAATCTTACTGTTTAGACTTATAGTTGCTAACTGAATACTAGAGCTTAATTCAGAGAGTTGTAATTGGTAAAATCTAGCATTCTCTAGATCGAACTGCTGAGTATATATCTTTGTTAATTCTAGAAGATTTGTTGCTATTGTTACTTTATCTTGCATTTGAAGACTCATTTCTAAACTTCTTTTCAAGACAGAAATTGCCTTGTTAGTTTCATTTCTCTGATGAAATACTATTCCTAGATAATGTAATACTTCATAGATATCATAAGGTCGTTGGCTTGTTTCATAAAATTTCATAGCTTCATTAAGAAATTTTTCTGCCTTCTCAAAATCTCCAACTGTTGTATAATAAATACCAAAAGCTTTAGTGTTCTCAGCTCTTATAAAATCATGATATTTCTCAGGTATGTTGGTTTTTCCTTTCTCAATACTTGCCAGAGCTTTTTCATATTCACCCATTCTTAGATAAATATATCCAATTACTGTTAATCTTTCAGCAATAGCGTAAGTTACATCACGTTTAATATTTATCTCTCTTGCCTTTTCTAGTGCTTTATATTGATACTCTAATGACTTTTCGAGATTTCCCAACTCATAGTAATATAGCCCAAAGCTCTTAAAACTACTATAAATACCTCTTTCATCCTTCATGTCCTTAGTTAAAGCATAACCTTCCTTCCAATGCTCAAATGCTTTATCTAGATCTCCAATCCTCCAGTACTGGTATCCTAATCGATCATTAGTATAAAACAGATTTGTTTGTTTTCCCATTTGTTTTCGAATTTCTAATACTTCTAGATTTATTTTGATTGCAGTGTGCATATCTCCTTTATAGATGTGAGAATTTCCTATATTTATCAAAGCAACACCCATCATCCTCTTATTGTCTTCTGATTTGAAAATTTCATATGCTTCTTCATTAAGCTCTCGATATCTTTCAAAATCCAATTTTTTCAGATAAGAATGTCCTTTAGCAACTAAAATCTCAGCAATGCCATGTTTATAATCAATTTCCCTTCGTATTTGAAGACTTTCTTCATATTCTTCTAAACCATCATTATACTGTTTCTGAAGATGTAAGTATACACCATTCAGTGAATACCATTTAGCTAAGTTCTTTTTATATTCCTCCTCATCTTTGTTTGCTAGATTCTGAAAAAGTAAAAATGTCTCCTCCAAAATAGTTTTAGATTCATCATATCTTCTTAATCTGTTCAATATAGTTGCTCTTTGGAGTGAAGCTTTTATTTCAAGCAACGAGTTGCCAATTCTTCGTGTTTTATTAACTAAATCGATAGACTGTTCTAATCCTTTTTCACATTTTCCACTCAAACATGTAGCATCGCTCTTAAAAATTAGTAGATCTAATTGCTCTTCTTCAGTAAGTTTATCATTCTCTAGCTGTTCCTCTATTTGCTTGAGAGCTTCTGTTATTTCAGAATGATCTATTAATCTTTCAATATTCACAAACTAGTAATTGTTTTTGATGTTTATAATAGTATTGCCCAACATCCCTAGAATAAGCTAATAAATTTCTTAGAAATAAGTGAGATATGAATAAACAACTAGATTTTGGAATTATCAACCTTCCGAGAAACAACTGGGAAGAACAAATTCGAAGATGGAAACAGTTGCTTTAGAAATTATTCCAACATTCAAATAAAAATTAGTTGTTTAAAGAAGAGGGAAGGATCAGGAAACTAGGAAGGCACACACAAGCTCTTTTCTAAGGAGTTTGTTGTTTCCTGATCCCTTGCAGATAGTGAGCTCTGCTGGTTTGTCTGTTTTAGCAAGATACAAACAGCGTGAGTTCTTAGATGAGATGATAATCGTAAAATAATAAAGGGAGAGGAAAAGTGGGGGACACTTTTCTAACTCTTAAATAACTATTCTGGCAAATTCAGGAGCTAAACCAACTACTGCTACTATTCCAGCTACTAAAAGGGGTAATACTATTCTTAGTATTCTAAACAGATAGACATTTGGTTGTTCTACTTTTAGCTTGTTGATAAAGTTTGGAAGATTTAACATTTTCTTTTACACCTCCGTTTCAATTTTGATGAAAGGGATTGATTGTTCAGTTCATCCCACAAGGGGGATGCGCTGAACTAACAACTTTTGTGAGCGTACTTTTGCTCGAAGGGCGCGACGAGCTTTTTTCAACTCGTTTAACTCCTTTTGGAGTGCCTTGATTTCTTGGTCCAGTGTTCTGGAGAGTTCTTGTTGGGACATTTTTGTTCACCTTGAATATTTTCTTTTCATTTCTAGTTCTGAAAACCTGGAAGAAGATGCTATCTTTGGTTGAAGATAGCTATGGTTTTCCTGGTATCTGGTTGCAAGAACCTTATACAGTTGATTTAGATCTTCGCAGAGTTTTCTGTAATCGCGGTCAAGCAGTTTTCGTATTTCGTTTTCCATTTTTTTTCTACCTCGGTTTTTTTTCCTATGTCTGAATAACTCCGACATCCTTTATAAAGTCATTTTTAGAAGAAAGAATTGTCTGAAACAATCAGACATCTTTATTTGGTGGAAATAAGGGTTAATCTGGTGCGAGAGTGCGTTTTAATACACATACGGGTATTGTTAGTTGTAGAATAAATAGAGGTAAATATGGCCGAAGATGTCGGAAGAATTTCAAGAAGGTAAAGATATTTTTAGTAAAATTTTACAAAAAACAGTCTAAAAAATAGTAAGAAATTGATTTAAATTCTACCTACTAGATACAGATGCATCAGCTAATTCTTGTTCAGTAATAGATATAGGTACTTTGAGTTCAGCCTTAACAGTAATAGTTGCTTTCTCACGAACACCCAATTCAACACCGAGCTGTTGTAATGCTTCAACATATTTAGAAGTTAAAAAGAAGTCTGCTAGTAATTTCCAACTTGTGGTAACTAAGACTGGAAAGCTTTTAAAGGAAAGGGCACAAGAATGAGTTTCTTTTTTTAGATCTTGAATAGAATTGATTTTACCACACTTAAGGCACATTCTGATTCGTGATGACCCTTCATATAAATCACCGATAGTTGATTGATAAAGACCTAGACCTGAATCAAGCGGAGCATCCCATAGATCTAGCGCAAAACGCCTCGCTTTTGAACGAATTACTTTCTTTTTCTCGTTGGTCATATCGGTCAGGTTACATCACTCATGTATTATTAACTCATACATGTTAATAAATGTGTCACATTTGGCAAAAATTCCCGTTGTTTCGAATTCTTTAACTTTATTCATTTTATTCTACTTGTTGGATGTTATCCACTTTTCTTATCTGCGTTTCTTTTCCATATTCAGGACGGTGTAAACTGTGTGTTATTGCATATATAACAAAATATTGGAAGACAAATATAGAGTACTTAACCTAATTTTATTCTAATTCAAGAGCAGCTAATATTATTCTAACAGTTTGTTTTCGAATTTCTACAAGCTGTGCTCTAATTTCATTTAATGCTTTCTCCTCGTGTAGCATTTCTCTTAAGACATCAATTAGATCATATAGAAGATGTTTGTTAGCCAAAATCATTTCATCATGATCGGCATCTACAAGAACTACCAATACTAAGTTCTCAAGTCCACCTCTTGCTGATTCGATTTCAAGTTGGAGACCATGAATAAACCCAGCCATTTTCTCTTTTGGGAGGATTATAGTTCCAATTCTTCTACTTTCATGAACAGCCTCACCAAAACCCAAACTCGAATAAGCTTGATCAGAAATCTTCAATAAGAAATTATCAACGCCTATAGTCATTCTAGATAAGTATTCTGTTTCTAAAGAATCTTCTCTAACTAAGGGCATGGCACCTCTTGTTTGTTCAAAAATACATAAAACTACTCCAGGATTAATTCTATCTAAATTCTGTAAAATAGTTTGTTCATCTATTTCAGCCATAGCTTTCTCAATAGATTTCTTTCTCACAATACGATATACAATATAAGAAGCAATAACAGCTAGACCAATAGAGCTAGCAATAATAATATAGATAATATATTTTGGAAGACCTAGTGGAGGGATAGTATAGATTGGATCTGCTATTATTTGTTCAATAAAATCGTGAGTATCATCACCTTCATAAACGATTCTTGCTGTTATAAAATCGATGTCTTCAGTCATCTCAAAAGGTATTCCTACATATCCTGCTTCATTTGTGAAATATGAATCATTATATGAAAGTGCATAAACCAACGAAGTATCTATTACATCTACAAAAGTGATTTCAATATAAATTAAAATTCTAGCATTAACCAATGGATCCCCATTTGGTTCAGAAAGATAAACATCAAATATTACATTATTATTTTCAATGATTGAATAATTTGAAACATAAATTTGTAGATTAACAATAATAGGGTTAACCTCAAGATTTATCTCATCTGAGCTATTCAAATCATCGAAATAGTAAGCAGAAGCAGCATAGATTTGTAATGAAAGACTGCCTTTTGTCGTAGGATAGATATTTATGTTTTGAGCAGAAATTATAATTAGAACAGAGTTATCAATTGCTGAATATATTTGTTGGACAAAACTTTCAGTATCAAGATTCTGCCCATTGATTATTATTTCCGTTATTTCTTGAGATGTACTGTTTAGATCATCATTTAGGGTGATATTAAGCAGAAAATCATCACCATAAGTGATGCTTTGAGAGAATTCATGCAAAAGCAGATTACCCTTAATCCTTATTGTGAAATTATAGTAGAAGATATTGATGTTTGGAGATGTTCCCTCACCTGATGTATCCAGAAGAATAAATTTGATAGAGTGAGTTCCAGTTAAAGTTATTGCTGGAAATACCCATGGAGACTCTAATACAAATTCTGTTCCATTCTCATCCCAGATGTAGATAAACGATTTTATATCACTTGAAACATCATTGATTATAATATCGCTACTTTCTGAGACATAGCTGTTGTTAGCATCAAAAATAGGTATATAGCTATCGGAAAGATAATCATAAATTTGAATCTCTGCTATTGGTGCTTCTTTATCAATTGTAAAACTAAAATTATATAGTTTGATGTTCCCTACAATATCTTCAGCATGAATAGATAATATTGCAATAGAATCGTGATTATAAAACTCTAAAGCATTAATGGTGAATTCTGGATCTCCAATATAGAAATCTGCACCAGGCAAGATGTCCCAAGTATATTTTAAAGTTTCAATTGTTTGATCCTTTATGTCTTGGGCAAGGAAATTCAGATTTGTATCTGAATTAATGATAGAATAGTTATATGGAAAAACAAAATTAATTATTGGAGCTTCGATATCAACAATTACATTTTGACTGAAAGCTATATAGAAGTTGCCTGCTGAATCATTTACTTTGATAACTAAAGTTGATAATCCTTCATCAGAAACTAGATCAAAACTATCTACAAAAAGAATGAAAGCGGAATTATTCCAAGAATAATAGCTATAAATTAATGGATCTTCATCAGTTAAACTTATTTCTACATGAATGTTAGCAGGAACATATTTCGAACCATCTATTAAATCAGCAAAGTTATCAATATCTAGTGAATCAACTACTGGGGCACTATCATCTACGAATATTATGATAC
Source organism: Candidatus Heimdallarchaeota archaeon (assembly GCA_030603365.1). Taxonomy (GTDB): domain Archaea; phylum Asgardarchaeota; class Heimdallarchaeia; order Heimdallarchaeales; family Heimdallarchaeaceae; genus UBA460. The sequence goes on along the minus strand of JAUVXV010000007.1, from coordinate 63,091 downwards.
TTATGATGAAATAATTGCCTGCTATATCAGAAACATAAATCGTTAAGTTATATTCACCTTCAGTTAACAAATATAAGTCTAGAGTATATTGGGAAGATAGAGTTTGATTTGTATTTCCATCTATGGACACTAATATGATTAGGTTGCTATCAGTAGTAAAATTGTCATCAAAAAGAAACACTAGACTCTCTGAACTTTTATGTCTAGTTCCATTTAAATCACTAACATTTGAACCCTCTTCTGTTGGGTTTTCTTGATCTAAAGTAAACGTAAAAACAACACTATATTTAACATCATCTTTATCAAAAGATGTTATATTCAGATAATGCACATACGTATAATCTATAGACAAAGCATTCGTGCCATTCAATGTTAGTATACTATTTACTGAATCCCAAAAATCAGTTCCATTTATTTCTGGTCCTCCATCCCATGAGAAGAAGATCGATCCATTTATCCCTGAAACTGTTACTTCTACTATATCTCCACCATAATAATACGAATTGTCTTTCATTGTTCTAAGCTCAATAAGAATTTGATCTGGATCAACATCAAAGGAGAAATATGCCGCACTTGTAAATCCATATGAATCATTTGCAAAAATTGTTAAATTGTGTATCCCCAATGATTCTGGAAGATAGGTTTTGAAAATAGTTCCTTCACTTGGTGTCCAAGCAAGATCTGATTTGTCATCCCAGTTATATTGGACATATGATAAAGGTCGTATATCTGTAATATTAACTTCAATAACTTTTCCTGCTGGTTGTGTTGAACCATCTATGACATTATATAATTCTATGAGTGGGCCGCTATTATCAACAAAGAATGCAAAATTCACTTTCGTTTCTTCAAAAGTATCATTGATATAGATTGATAAAATATGTAAGCCATCTGAAACAGGTATAGAAGAAATATCATATGGGGTTAGTAATTCAGTTATTGTTCCATTGTTATCCCATTCATATCGAAAATTATGTAATCCAGAAGCTGAGAAATCTATTATTGAATCTAAAGAAATAATAGAACCATTAGTTGGGCTATTTAATATTAAATCTGCAAAAGTAGGATCATATCCAAACTTATAGAGCACACCTCTTAAATTGTCATATTCATCTTTTGCAGTAACATAAAGATAATGCCATCCTTCAGTATCAGGTAAAAGAATTGTTATAGATGAAGTTCCAAAAAAGATTGTAGAACCATTGTCCCAGTTATAGGAATTCCTTATAGATCCAGTTGTACCAATTGTTATATTCATTACTTCATAATAAAACGAATCATTAGTTACTCCAGAAATAAAGATGTCAGGATACTCTACATCCATATATCGTATTTGCATACCTAATACTTTGTTATAATCAAGGAATGTGAAATTGTTAGAATATATACCATCAACAATTTCCCATGTATAGGGAAAGTCTCCTCTCTCACTTGTTAGTATTTCAACATCAGCTCTTAAAGTAGTATCAGAAACTTTTGCCTTAAATGATAGTTTTAATCTATACCCAGCAGGTATGAAATAAGTGTTGTTAAGCTCAAGATTGAAAACTGTTTGGTTGAGTTCGCTTAAACCTACTTCTATCGCTGTCTCTAGTGATGCAATTTCTGTTGTATTGCTATCTATTGGATTAAAAAAAGCTAGACTCACTTTAAGAGTAACGTTTATTTGAGGATCATATCCGCCAGATTTAAGATGTGTAAGAACATGGACTTCTCCTGTAATGAGAGAATCGGCATTAAATATAGAAGTAAACATTGTGGAGTTTGTGAATGGGGAAATTTCTTCATTTAGATATTTGTATGTATCATTTTGGGATGGCCAGGTAGAAACCTTAGTATTATCTATTTCTAGTTTCTTTTTAACAGCTCCACTTCCATCTTCATACATATCTTCAAATCGTTCCAGCACAAAGACTGTTCCATCTTGATTCAAAGTGACAAAGGAATCATGGACGAAAAAACCTCTAAGTTGAAAATCTCCAGGTTCAAGTGTTTGTTTTATGCTGTAAGGATTATCTATCCAAAAATCATCTTCTGGATTTTCAGCAATTGGTAAATTACATAATTGGTCTTCTAAATTAATGTTATAATTTTCATTGTTAAGAGGTTCATTTATTATGTTGAAATAGTATATTGATGATAAACATAACAGAAGCACAAATAAGTCTTTGAACTTATTATTCATAAATGAACCATCTTTTTAAAAAAAATGAATAAACTAAATATTAAACTTTTCTTAAGTCTCAAATATTCGACATTTACAGAATCATTATTTTGACCTAACAGATTAGTTATAACTTTTGTTGTGATTTTAGAAATATTTTTATTTTAGTAAGTAAGATTGCAAATGATGAGTTATTTAGACCAAGACATAAAAGAAGAAGAGAATCTTATTGAAGAAATGGTGAGTGATACTTCTAGTAGTAAAATTCTTTTCTTAGGTTTAACTCAAACAGGGAAGACTTCTATTATAAAAACCGTATTTGAAGGGAGAGCACCTGAGGATACAGAAGATCTTGTTGCTACTGTTAGGTTTGAACGTATGAAGTATAATTATAATGATCATAAAATCTTCACCTATGATGTTGGAGGTCAAATTTCTTATCTGGAAGAAGCTATTGAAGTTTCTAAACAGGAAATCTTTGCTAATGTCAAAGCTTTGATTTTTGTTATTGAAGCGGTAAATTTAGGTGCTTATGCTTCGTCAAGACAGTATTTGTTAAGAGCACTAAGAAATGTTTACCAATACTCAGATGATCCAAGAGTTTATGTCTTTGCTCACAAAATGGATCTAATTACAGAAGATAATCGAGATGATGCTATGAGAGTCTTTAAACAATATCTTGATTTGGACAAATTGGAAAATGTAGTATTGTTCCAAACCTCAATTTATGATAACTCAACAATAGAAGCTATGGAAAAAATTCTTAACAATTAAAGAAAACTTTCACATTTTTCTCTTCTTGAATGGTTTAACATTTGTAATTTTCTCTTTTCTTGTAATATCTATTCTTAAGTTCTCGAAATGATCAGTTTCTTCTGTTTTTAGGTTATTATCATCCTTTTCTCTTATATTTTGGTATAAGCCTGCAGGATAGAGATGATCAGCAAGTGAGTTGATATATTCTTCAATAGCAACATAACCATTCTCATCCTCATCATTCCAGTTATCACTTGAATTGAAGGGGTCAAGACCATTTGCTATTTCCCATGAGTCAGGAATTCCATCGTTATCACTATCCATTAGAATAATTCCTTGACTATAAATTGACCATCCACCTACCTCAGATACTCTGTCAATAGAGCTTCCTGATTTGAATATAACATCATTTATGATTCTACTATCTGTTGAATCCCTACTCAAGCTAGCTCCAGCAAAATCTAGAACATCACCATAGGCATCAATTGCTGATTGGATAGTTACATTTGGTCTATTGGGAAACTTTTGTTCAACTGCATAGTGTGATATGAACTCATCATGCTCTGTACCATAAAGGTAAGACCAAGTAGGTCCCACTAAATCATAATCATATCCTCTGTTAAGGAGATCTCCTTTGGCAGGTCCTTCATTGTCTTCTAGAAAAATTCTAGGTTCGTCTTTCTTGGGTGTATCTGTGTAGATAATGAATGTCGGCATGTATTCTAGTGTTGTATTGGTACCTGGTATCCATTTATTTCCTATAGCATTCAATCTTACTGGATATGAATGACTGTAATGTAATTCCATCCCCCTTTCAAAATTATAGTGTATGTTATTGAAATAATCAACTGAAGCACAAGTGAGCAAAGGATTCCTCCATAGATTGTGAGCATTTAAATTGTGATGAAGAGTAACATTGTCACCACCATCCCCTACTAAAACACCCATTGAATGTGTTTCTTTGGGATGATTAGCTCTATTCAATGCTTCGGAAAATATACACCATTGAATTGTGATATCATGAGCTGAATACCATGTACTTATTATTTCATCCTGACTCCAAGATAAACTGCAATGATCAATGACAACATTGTAGGTATCAGTTCGTGGTGGTATTCCTATGATCGCCATTGAATCAATATTATCTGCATTTTCTGTTATTGAGTCACCTGGTCTCGATCTAATAAATCTAACAACAACATTCGGAGCCATTATTGTCATACCATAATTTTTCAAACATATTCCATCCCCAGGTGCAGTTTGACCAGCTAGGGTAAGAAAAGGTTCTAACACCGCTATTTCAGTTTCCAGTTCGATTATCCCAGACACCTCAAAAACCACAATTCTTGGTCCTTTAGTTTCAATTGCTTCCCTTAGGGATCCAGATCCTGCATCATTTAGATTTGTAACTTTAATTACTACACCTTGTTGTCCTGTTAATGGGTTGTATCTCCCACCAGGCGTTAATGAACCATACCCCTCAGCTTGTGGAAATACTGAAACATCTGTCCATGTAAGACTTGCATCTATTCTGTCAATTTTTGGAGGTAAAGAAACAAAGAAGTTTATGAGAATTAAAGTAGTTCCAAGAACTATTAGAATCCCAAAACTAATTGCTAAAATCTTCTTTCTCTTCAGAATGTTGATTAGTATCATCAAAACAGTCAATTCTTACTTTGAATAGACTTTTTAAAACTTCTTCCTTCTAGGAATACAAATCATTAGAAATAATAATATTCCAAATTTTTAATTTTGTCCTTGTTATTACTCATTTAACTCATCTTTTACTTAATCATTGATTTGATTTTACCTTTAGTTAATATACTACAGTAATTTTTTGTTAATTTATCTGTTTAACTATTATTGTTTTCCCCTATAACTTAAACTATAACTCTAGGTAAAGTGGTGCGGTATAACATAAGTTATACTGCATTTTAAATAATATGAAACTCAAGTTTATTCTAATACGTAAGAAGATGTTTCACTTATTCATTTGACTAGCTTTGATTTCTCAATATCTCAAACATCATAACTTAATTCATTTTTCGTTTCGTTTTTCTAATATGAATTCTTATGGTCATCAAAGATACTATAACTATTGAAACAAAAGCTACTATGATACTCAAGTATGATGCAGTAGTTGTTTTAATAGGACTTGGTGTTGTGCAACATGGATAAGTTTCAATTGGAATGTCTGGAACAAGATAACCTGTAGCACCTAACCATTCGAAAGCAGTACGGAGATCATAATTGTATTTTATGATATCATTATAGTAATAATAGGCGGTAAAAGGGTAAAGAACACTATGAGCAACCAAGTATTCTCCATCATGTAGTTCTTGGTTCATTTCGTCTCTATTTATAGCATAACAAATTGCTTTACGTACTGCTATACCTACAGTGTATGTCTCCTTACCTATGTAATCAAGGTAAATGAAGTTATCTGCACCCCCAATAAAAGGGCGCTGAAGGTTGAAAAATAAGAATGACATACTATCTGTAATAAACGTTTGAATATTAAATATAGGATCCCAGGGATTATAATACCATTTACGAACTTTTTCTAATGAACACCAATCAAGTTTACCTTCTACAAATTCGTTGAATTGATCTATTTCATTTGGGATAACATGAACGTTAATAGTATCAAAATCTAAGTCTTGGAAGTTACCATCAATACTTCCAATACCAAACCAGTTAGGATTTCTTCTTAGAATAGTGATAGAATCTTTAATTGAGTAATCTAACATATACTTTCCACAACCAAATGCCGAATCAGAATAATTGCTCCACTGAGGGGTCTCAACAATTTCCGGATAAAGCCCTCTACATTCAACTCCTCCATCTGTATAAGTTATATCTGATCTAGATGAATTTAAGAAGAATTCTGGTAGAAATCCAACATTCATTCTTAACAAAAAGTCAACATAATGTTCATTTTGTGGAGTAGCTGGATTACCATCTATGTGGAGGTGAAAAGCTAAAGGATCAAGTGGATCAACATATAAATCTGATAACCATTCATAGGATTGAGATTCTTCATTTAGAAGATTATTTGCCCAGATTAGCAACGTAAAAACAGCATCCTTTGCAGAAACCTGTTTGTTATATCCATCACTAGTTTCATTACTCTTTAGTCCCTTCATAAGTTGTTCAACAGGTACAGTGCTCAATTGGTTAGAACCTTCATCTCGTTCTGCTATATTGTACGATGGATTCCAATAAACATTATCTCTCAGATAAAATTTATAATGAAACTCTTCAACTTCTACCCAATTATAAATTATACCAGTTGTCAACGGAACAAGATCAGGACTATACTGTATAACTGGTTCAGATACAAAATCCCAGATAATTTCTTCAGTTTCATCATTTATAAACAATGGAAAAAGATCACCCCAATTATTACCTGGTATATTGAATTCTGAAAGAGATGTTTGACCCTCATGATAACCATCATATTCCATGTAAGGTAAGGATTCGTCAATACCCCATCTACCCTCGTAACCACGGGTATTAGCCCATGTGGCTACATACATTCTCTGAGCATAAAGAGGTAACATTGGGATTATTTTGTCCATCATTAGCTGTTGCCAATCGTAATAGTGCTGTTGTCTAGCAGGAAGATCGGTAATAGTAACACCGGTTGCTTGCATTATTTCACTTTGATTACCATAGGGTATTGCTTTGTCTAATCCAAATATATTCATTTGACCTTCTTCTGTGTATAAAGATCTCATATCTGGAGAATCTCCTCCACCTGAAATACTCACTATTCCCATGTCATAATCATGCGTCAATGTTAGTGCACCCAAAAATACTGACCATTCTTCAACTTTAATTTCTACCTCAATTCCTATAACTCTCAGATAATCTACTATAAACAATGCATAATCTGGTCTTACTCCTCCACCATTAGTCTTCAAAACGAGATTAGCTATTGCATCAGCTGCATCTGCTTCTTGAGTAAAGCTAATTTGAAATGAAATAATTAGAATTAATATAATTGTGATTATCTTTCCTTTTCTAGACATAAGCAAACCACCTAATTTAATGGATATACACTTATAACTTTTTTCTCACAATTATCTAAGTTTTACAGAGAGAATTATTTTCCTTATTTTCTCTCTAATTTCCTTTTTGGTATTCTAAAATGAAATCTTCTAGTCATCAAGGAGATCACAATGATAAATACAAATGCAACTATGCTAGTTACATATGATAAGGAAGATGTTGGTGTAGTTGTACCATTAATACAACATAGTGAATTGTCTGTTGGAGTGTAATCAGGTACAGGATACCCGCAAGAACCCATCCATTCAGAAGCTAATTTGAGATCACGTTTGTATTTGATAATGTCATCGTAGTAATAATAGCCTGTATAAGGATAGAGTACACTGTGAGCAATAAGATAATCACCATTGTGGATTACTTCATTCATCTCTTCTCTGTCAATTGCATAACAAATTGCTTTACGTACTGAAACAGCTTTAGTGTATTCTTCTTTACCTGCTGCATCTAGATAAATAAAGTTGTCATAACCACCAATAAAAGGTCTTTGTAAATTGAAGAATAAGAAAGACATACTTGAAGTAATGAATGACTGAACATTGAATCTTGGATCTTTCTGCATTTGTTTTCTTATTGATGGGAACTGCCTTAAACCTGACCAATCTAGATATCCATTTCTAAAAGCATCCAATTCTTCAGAAGCATCAACGATAACACTGACAGTAATTGTTTCAATATCCAAATCCTCTATTGACCCATCCTTAGGTCCAACTCCCATCCAATATGGACTAGCTTGGAGTACTGTCTTTTCATTTCTAACTGTATAGTCCAGCATATACTTCCCACAGCCAAATTGTGAGATGCTGTACATTCTCCATTGAGGAGAATTAATCATATCAAAGTGGAGTCCAGTACATTTAACACCTCCAGATGAATATGAAACAGTTGGGTCAGTTGAGTTCAAGAAGAATTCAGGCATGACTATCCAGTTCAATCTTTCCCAGAAGTCAGGATAGTAGTCAGGCTCGGGAGTAACTGGATCTTCATCTATATGAACATGAAAGACTAGAGGGTCTACAGGATCTACATAGATGTTAGAAATCCATTCATGATAAGAAGTAGACTCACTAATCGTAGGATTGCCCCAGAGAAGTAATGTAAAGACTGCATCTTTAGCCGTTACTTGTTGGTTAGATCCATCACTATATTCGTTACTCTTTAGTCCACGTGCTAACTGAGTTGTTGGAATTGTGTTTAGTGGTGGAGAATATTCATCTCTCTCTGTAATATTATACGAAGGGTTCCAAAAAACATTATCTCTCATGTAGAATTTGAAATGAAAATCATCTATTCGTTCCCAATCTCTTACTAATCCTGTTTTTATTGGTTCATGACTGGGGGAAAGAAGAACCAATTCTTCATTTAGAGTTTTACCAATGAACCCATAACCAAAATAACTGTCAATAAACATAGGGTTGAGCTCTCTCAAATTTGCGTCTGCTATTCTAAACTCTGTTAGAGATTTCTGACCTTCATGGTATCCATCATAAGACATGTAAGGTAGGGAATCAATTATTCCCCAGCTTGCATCATAACCAAGTGTATTTGCCCATGTACCAACAAAGGACTGAGGTGTATACAAAGGTAACATCGGAACAATCTTGTCCATCATCAGCTGTTGCCAATCATAATAATGCTGTTGCCTAGTTTGCAAATCCATCATAGTCATACATTCTTCTTGCATCTGTTCGCTTTGATTACCATATGGTATGTCTGTATCAAGACCACAAAGATTCATATTTCCTGCTTCAGTATATATATTCCTCATATCTGGTGATGCACCTCCTCCAGAAATACTCACTATCCCCATGTCATAATCATGTGTTACTAATAATGCACCTACGAAAACTGACCATTCTTCTATTTTTATCTCTACTTCTATTCCTATATCTCTTAGATAATCAGCTATAAACAATGCATAATCCGGTCTAACACCTCCCCCATTTGTCTTCAAAACTAAATTTGCTAAAGGCATTATATCATCATAAGGAAAAATCGGATCATTTGGATTAATTCCGATTGCACTTACTTGTACAGGAATAACAAATAACAGAATTAGAGCAATTACACTGCATTTCTTAGACATATGCAAACCACTTAATGTAATGGAAATGCACTTATAACCTTTTTCTGAAAATTATCTTTGTTTACAGAAAGAATTTTGTATTATGTTAATATCTAGTTTTTTGAGATAATGACTAGACTTCTTATCAATGATGGAATTAAGCAAAAAGCAGAAGAAGATTTAATGAGATTATTATTGGGAAGAAATTTAGAACCAGAGTCATTTAATTATTCTCCCTTTATATTGAGATGTGTAAATGAGAAATTATTAGAAAAGGGGTATTCGGTAGGTTTAGGAGAACTAAGTAAAAAAGAAATTATAGATAAATACTGGAAAGAACTATCTCTACCTATAGAACATGATGTTATATTGAGAGTAATAGATAGTGAGAAAATAGGTAACACAATTGAACTAGTAATTTTGATAAAGAATCATGAAGTAAAGACAACAATTTGGAATAAATTGAATGAAATTAAGAAACTTAATCCCAAAAACGATAGAATTTACAGAGGGTCAATATCAGTTTTTACTGAAGTTTCAGCTGCAGAAATCTTAGAAGAGGTTATTACCATACTCGATGATAGTTCTCTTAGTTATATCACTGAGAAATTCAAACTGACAAGAGATTCAATTTCTTATAATGGCTTAACAATTGATCTCATTCTACCTGAAGATTTCAGTTATTCTTGTAAACAATGTAACTTATGTGAGTTACCTAGCAATTATTCTATTAATCCAATCCCAAACAAAGGCAATCAACCTTATGGTAAGCTATTCTCTGAGAGACGAATTGGTTTTCCATCAAATATGGTCAGCACATCAATAATTGAAGTATTGAACATTTCATCTGAAACAAAGAGTGATGTTAAAGACATTGCTCTACCAATTCTGTTCATGAAAAATATCTCTGGAGAGATTACTGATACTCAATTAGCTCTTAGACAAAATGAAGGTATATGCATCTACCAAAATCTCGAAAATAAATTATGTTCAATTCATGACGTTAAACCAATGAGCTGTCGAAATTACCCGTTCATGATAAATCAAATTGAAGAAAAACAATTCTTAGTTGAGGTTGACTTTTCTTGTCCTGGTTTAAGCACAAATAACCATTTCTCTCAAGATACGATAGTAGATGAGATTCTATCAAATATACTACAAACAGAACAAAGCATAACTGAGTTAACAAGAGCTCAGTTTAATAAATGGGATTTAACAAAATATTATGCTGATAAAGCAAGAGTAAAAGAAGAAGATATTGATACAGCTTTGGATTATATTCATGAAGAATAGTAAAATACTTGAGATTACTCAAGATTTGAGATAAACATATTTTCGTTTTATTCTAGCATTATTTTCTATCACAATCAATAATTAGTACGCGAATAGTGTGGTTTAAATAGCCGTTTTAAAGGTTGAGCTTAGTATAGTAAAGTATTAGCGATATTAACAAGTTAAGGTTCATAAAGGAATTCTCTTTCTTTCTGGAATCTGGTCTTTCTAATATTCCAATATACTCTGTGCTATGAAGTATATAGGTGTAAAACATGTCAAGTAATCGAGCTTCTGGAGGCTCAAGTAGTCAGAAATCTGTCAAAAGGAAGGTAAATTCAACACATTCCAAAACTCATGATAATTTTAAAGCCAGAGACAAACCTCAATATAGATCTGGTAATAGACCAAGTAGTAGTACTAGAGATCGAGGAATTGATAATCCTAGAAGAAGAAGACCAAACAACCGTCCAAGAGGTAGACCAGAAAGTAGCTCAAGTGACAGATCACAAAGAAGGTATGGTGATAGATCAAGCAGTCGTTCGGATGGTAGATCAAATTACCGTTCAACAGATAGACCAAATAGAAGATCTGACAGTAGATCAGGTAGTCGTTCTAGTAGTCGTTCTGGAGATGGACCCAGACAAGAATTCAAAGCTGTATGTAGTTCTTGTAACAAAGAAACAACCTTACCTTTCAAACCTTCGGGATCCAAACCTGTTTATTGCAGAGACTGTTTCCAAGATCACAAACCTAGAGATAGAGGATCTGACGGACCAAGAAGAAGATCATCTGATAGACCACAAAGAAGGTATGATGATAGATCAAGTAGCCGTTCTAGAGATGGACCCAGACAAGAATTCAAAGCTGTTTGTAGTGCCTGTAATAAAGAAACAACCTTACCTTTCAAACCTACTGGAGTCAAACCTGTTTATTGTAGAGATTGTTTCCAAGATCACAAACCTAGAGATACAGATTCTGATCGAAGAAGAAGACCAACTGATCGTTCGAGAGGAAGACAAGACTATCGTTCATCTGACGGATCACGAAGAAGGTATGATGATAGATCAAGCAGTCGTTCTGAAGGTAGACCCAGACAAGAATTCAAAGCTGTTTGTAGTGACTGTAATAAGGAAACAACCTTACCTTTCAAACCTACTGGAGTCAAACCTGTTTATTGTAGAGATTGTTTCCAAGATCACAAACCTAGAGATAGTGGTTCTGAACAATCAAGAAGAAGATCAACCGATAAACCTCAAAGACCTAGAAGAAGACTGGTAGAAAGTAGTCGAAATGAAGCTACTTTTGAGACAACTAAAAATGAAAAACCAGTAGAGAGATTTGGTGACAGAAAAGGACCATATAGGTCAAACAAAAGAATGCATACAACAATTTGTAGAGACTGTAAATCAGAGGTTATTATTCCCTTCAAACCAACTACTAGCAAACCTATCTATTGCCAAAGTTGTTATCAAAAAGTGATTAATAAGAAATAGTTGCTTTTTGAATCAATAAAAAAAGGACTAGTATTAGTCCCAATTATTTTTTCTGTTTCTTTCTTATAATGAATAATGAAATTACACTCATGAGTATGCCAATCGTCACTATAGTTGTAGGTGGAGTAGTTTCAGTTTCTGTTGGCGTTGGCGTTGGTGTTGGCGTTGGTGTTGGAGTGGGTGTTTCAACTATGAAATAATCGAGTATAGTATTATATTGTGTTTCTGCATAAATTCTCCATCCTGAATCTTTTTCTGCCGCAAACGTTGGATCAGACTGATACTGAGTATTCCAATCAATAGATTCTTGTAATGTCATACCCGGAAATCCAAGAATATCCACCAAGCTGATGAACTCTGTAGCACTAATATTTCCATCGCGAAATTGAGTTACCATCTCTCCCCATGCTGATCTCAATAAAGTATGTTTTTGTTGAATTGTATTATGGAAATAATAAATTGTTGTGTCTAAGTTAGCTACTGCAAGAGTTTCGTCAAACATTATTCCATAATTCAATAATGTTTGATTATAAAGCTCATATAATTCAATATAAGTTGAACCTTCAGGAGTATGAAAAGCAGATTCATTGACTGGAAGACGGTCTAGACCTGGAACCATCCATGCAGTTTGACCTTCAGGAGAAAAAACAAACTTCATGAAAGCTGCTGCAGCATCATAGTGGTCAACATTGATTCCCATTGCGATTGGGTCTCCGCTAATCATTGATTGACCTTCAGGAATGATATACTCGCAATTGGGGTTCTCTCGATGAGCTATCACGCCATAGAAATCTATAGTCATTGCTATACCGACTTCTCCTGAGACTACAGCAGCTCTGGTATCAACAGATCCAGGATAAATACCTGCATTAGCACCCATTCTGGTTAGTATCTGCCATCCATCTTCCCAACCAAATGCCTGAAGAATGATTTGGTAAATTCTAGTGTTAGAAGTTGTCAAAGGTGGATCACCCATAGCAATTGCTTTTTCACTATTATCTATGTAATAAACTGGACTAGCAAGTTCTTCCCAAGTTTGTGGAATAGGTAGACCATATGTGTCTAAGTAGTCATGATTGACTGTAAAACCAAAAGAAGATATAGTATTAGCAGCCCAGATTATATCACCAGTGTCACTGAAGCTTTTCATTAAAGAACCAGCTAAAGTGTTAGGAACACTTTCATTAATAGCTGTAAATAATTCGGCATCTGCTACTGAATTAATGTGATAAAGTAGTCCTAAATCATCCATTTTAGTGAATACAGCAGGACCTCCTCCCCATGCAAGGTCAACAGATTTTGAAGGATCTTCGAGAAGTTTTTTCCAACCATCATCTGTAGTTGCATATCTAAAGTCTAATGCTGTAATGTCTAAAGCAATTGCTTCAGGTGTTGCTAGAAATCTGGAAGTAAACTCACTTGTGATAGTTATATCATGTCTGGTTAAAATAGTTAGAGTAATACTATTCAATTCATCATCTGGTAGAAAAACTCTGCCAGTTGTTTTTTCTTTGATAGAAAATGAAAGGAAAAGAACAGTTATGAGTAGAAAAATAATGAGGTAACTTCTTACCTTCTTCTTCATTTATTTCAATTACTAAGTAAGTAAGATTCTTTTTAAGTATTCTGACTCGCGGTAGCTGTAGATGATGTTACATTGTTCTTCTTGAACTTTATTTTGTGAATTGTTGCTCTGATTTTTCCTATTTCTTCTCTTTCTTCAGTTAGTAAAGGATCTACCCAATGAATAGGAGTGACTTCAATTACTCTTCCTTTCACATCTAGAAAATCTCCAAATAGTTTAGGTTTATTTTCTTGTTTTCTCTGAGAAGGTCGTTTGAGTATGAGTGCAAATAACCATTCCCCTGATAAATTGAAATGCCATTTCTCCCATAACCATAAAATTCCAAACCAAAATACAAATTCAGTTGCTATCAACAGAATAGTAAATCCTAGATTGAGTCCAAAAGCTGTCCTAAATCCTTGATTTGGAAAAATACTTCCATATATTACTCTAAAAACTGCTTGAATTGAAGCAAAAGAATAAACTGAGAGAGATAGAAACCCCACTCGTCTGCTGAATCGAGACCACTTTAGTCTTCTTTTCCAATTAACCTTTCTGCTAAACTCATGACCATGCAGTAAACCTAGTATAACAAATAGTAACATTCCAATTGTCACGAAGACAAACCAAGTTGGATGAATATGAAAATCTACAAGCATGAATGGATCTTCAGGAATCTTACTAACAGCAAATAACCAAAACGCTCCAAATGCGATGCTTCCTCCTGCAAGTCCGTAACCCCAAGAAAGGAATTTTTTCTTGTCAGGTTTCTTATCTTGAGAAATGTATATACCCAAAATTGAACCTACAGCACTATAAGCAAAATGTGGAAGAAGAGGAGATTCTCGAGCATTAAACTGGTTTCCAATCATTCTTAGAATATAATCCCACCATCCTTTCTCTCCTATATAACTTAGATGCCCTCCTCTATATCGAACTACATAGTCCCACGTACCCGTAAATCCGATATTATCAAAATATCCCTTCCACCCGTTATAATTTAATGCTCCAAAGAATCCTGTATATTGGGATGGTATATTTTCATGTAGATCTACCATCCAGAAATCTCTTGCAGCTTCATGAATAATTGGAGCTGGGAAAACAAATAAGAGTCCAACAACTGCAAAAACAGCTGACATAACTAATGGCTTTCTGAGTTTTTCATGAGATGTCAATATGAAATAAATTACTGCAGAAATCATTATAGCCCAAGCAATATTAGCAAATTGGTCTGCATGATAGATATTCTCCCATTGTATATTAACACCTCTCTGTTCAGCCCATGCTTTGGAAGGTCCCCATTGGGCTAGAAATACATAGAAGAACATTGACCAAAGCCATAGAAGAAATCCTTTCATTAATTCTTGAACAAGAATCACTCCTCTTCTAACACCACGTTTGTACTTCATTTGCATCATAAGCATATGAACTGCTGCACTGATAAGTAAGAACAATCCTCTCCAATGACCAAAAACGACTATTAGACCCATTATGATAAAACCAATTAAGGTTAAATCACCTGGACTTGATTCAGCTTGACCTTGTATCTGACTTACTATCATAAAAGTATGTACCAGTAAGTTGCCTAGTATAGCCCAACCTCTAAGGATATCAAAGGAGATGATTCTCTCAGCCATGATAGTTCTTTTCTGAAATAGTATAAAACTGTTACTTCTATCAGTAAGCTAGAAGATTCAAACTATTTACTATTTTGTATTAAAATTAAACTGATTGGTAGTAAAACAACTTAATAGTGCCTGTTCAGAGATAACGTAGTTATAGTATTTCAAGGTGTAAATATGTCTTATGAAGAAAAGCTAGAAATCGATGATGAGGAACTAACTTTACGAACTTGGGATTTCGAAGAAGACCATGAGAAGGTTTCAGAGCTACTCGAATTAGTTTTTGAGGAAGAACTAGAATCTAAAGGATTGGAAATGAAAAATGTTTTTGATGAATATAAATCACTACTACCATTCTTCAAGATTATGGGTTTATTCAATAAAGATTTCAAACACACTTTAGATGGTTTTGTAATTGAAAATTCTGAGGGACGAATCATAGCTTCAGTTAATCTTAGTTATAGTATCTATCATTGGGAAATATCAATGGTTGCAACTCATCCAGATTATCGAAGAAAAGGACTAGCTAGAAAACTTGTTACACTAGCAGTTGATCATGCAAAGGAATTAGGAGCTAAACTATGTGTTCTAGAAGTTAAGGATATAAATAGGCCAGCATACAACTTGTATAAAAGTCTCGAATTTGTTCATTATGATAGTGTTTCGAGATACAAATTGGAGCACGAAAAATTATCTTCAATTGTTCCAATAATCTTACCAAAAGGATATGATTTTGGAGAACTAAAGAGAAACAAAAAAACTAATCAAAGTCGTTATGAATTGGATATTAGATCTACTCCTGAGGAAACTCAAATTTTCCAACCTATTAGCAAGAAGAAATATCATAAGCCATTATTAATTAGGTTGATCCGCCCTTTAGTCAAACTCTTCATTAAGATGAAAATCAGTCAATGGACTATCCATCGTGAAGATGCCCTTATTGGAACACTCTATGTATATCTTGCACGTAAAGAAGGTTCTCCTCATAGAGTCGAATTAATGCTTGATCCAGATCATAGAGAATTATTAACCAAACCTCTGTTGACTTATGGTCTCATCTATGTTAAGAATAATTTTACATTTAAGCAAAACACAATTGTAGAACTTAGAACTTCCGATGAAGATCAAAAAACTGTGTGCTTAGACTATGACTTCACTATTATTGAGACAGTGCACTTATTGGGTCTAAAATTGATCAGATAGCAAAGTGAACTTTTACATCATTTTTTTAGAGCTTCAATCGATAAAAATAGAAAAAAAAAGTGTTATTGCTCAGTTTTCTCTGCTCTCCATACATACATAGGTATTTCACAAACTTTCTCAAAACCGTTTTTAGCGGCAATAGGAGCAGATGTTTCTTCCTTAGCTTGAATTAATAGGTGTTCAATTCCATCATTTTTAGCTTGATCATATCTCAATTGCAATAGTGTTGAATAGATTCCTCTTTTTCTATACTCTGGAAGAGTAGCAGCTCCATTTAGCACTGCACAGTTGGTATTGGGAACATATGAAATAGCTCCAAATGCTACTGGTTTATCTGTTTTTTTATCATGAGCAACATAAATTGTATAATTAATATCTCTAAACATATCTCCTACATAATTCATTATTTGAGAAGCACCTTCAGGAGTCCCATATGCTTTTTCATAGACATATTGAATTTCAGGATTTTTCAACAGTTTTATCGCTTCTTCCTCTTCGTATTTTTTTATTTCAAATTCATCAGTCATATTGATTTCTAGTTTCTCTGCTGTTGATCTAACCATACCCAGTATAGGTATTTCTTTTTTGAATCCAGAATCTACTAATCTCTTTTCAAGATTGCTAGGTTGTGACTGAGGGGATAGGAGCCATCCTACTGATGTAAGTCCTAATGATTTGTAATGAGATAAAACCTCTTTAATTGCTTCCTCTGTTTGTTCCTCTGTTAAACGAGACATTCCAACACGGTTGTATTCCTCATAATCTACTGCAGGACAAACATAACCCTTAATCGAATCATGTTTGTATTCATCTAAAACTCCTTCAATTCCGGGATACATAAACATTGAATACTCGATTGCATCTAGAATTTCTTTTTCTTTATTTGTCATATAATCATCCTTAAAAGATTCTCACAGAAATTAAAAAGATTTCTGACAAAAGAGAAATCATTGGTGTTCATTTATAGCTTGAATTGCTACATCATAGAAGTAATTGTCAACTAAATCAGTTGCAGCTTCTACAAGAAAAATCCCATCTGTAAAACCCTTCCAATTGTCTTCTCCAATTTCCTCAAAATTTCCTTGTGTGATATTATTATTAATCCGATAAGCAAAGTAGAAATATTGAACAAAAGCTCTTGCTCTAAAGAAAAAAGTTATAGTTTTTAGCTCATCAACAGAGACTTTGGAATACTCAAGATATGGAATTATGAAATCTTGGAATCTCTCTTTCACCTCAAGATCATAAAGAGTAGTATACAACACCCATGTTCCCAAATCAGCCATCAAGTAGTAGAAATTAGCTCCTCCAAAATCAATAATACCTGTAAGTTTGCCATTTTCCATCAAGAAGTTTCCTGGAAAGAGATCACCATGGATTATACCTGTTGATAAGTTAGCTAATTTCAACTCTTGAGATTTTTGAATGAATTCTTCAAAAAGCTCTAATATTCTATTGTTTTTTTCATGTTCCGGTAAAATAGTTTCTGAATTGTTATATTGTTCGCCTATCCATTCCCCTGGAGGGAGAGACAGCTCATATAGTTTTTTGTTTTTTACTCGTTGTTGTATTATTTCCAGAGGTATTTTTTTAGAATTGTAATGAAATATTCCAAATTGTTTTCCAAACCATTTCATATTGCTATACATTTCTTCCTTATCATCTCTATAGATAGACTCACCAGGTATAAATGTGTGAACAACAAGTAGATTGTTCTCATCATAGTTTACAACCCATCCATTTGTTTTAGTTCGTATTGGAATGGGAATTTTAACACCAAATGAAGATAGTATTTCACTTAGATTCATTTTGTCTTCAATAATATCTAGTTCATGAAAAAGAAGTTTGAGAACATAATCACCAGTAGAAGTGGTTACTTTAACATTATCACTCTCATGCCCTGATTCAAGATCTGTAACATAGGTTATCTCACCTAAATTATAGTAATTAGTAAACACATCTTTTACTAAATCTTCAGATAATTCCACTTTTAAATTAGACATAATCTTAGCTCTTAATCAACAAATACGGTTTTAGATATAACGGCACGAACACCAGGAGTTATATCAACTAGTTGACTGATTCTCATATCAACTACACAGCTACATAAAGCATAAGCTTCTTCTCGAGTTAATCCCTTTTCTTCTACAATCCACTCAATCATATCTCTCAAAGCTATCTTACATGCTTCGTCAGTTGTTTCTCCCCAAGCAGTAGTCATGAAGAACTCGTCAGTTTCATATTGGGGTCGCTTTATTTTCTTTTGTTTATTTACGACTAATTTGATTGTTACATCTGCATCTATCTCTACAGCTGTTCCGCACACTTCTCCATCTCCTTGAACCGCATGAACATCTCCTACACCAAACAATGCACCTTCAACAAATATTGGGAGATAGACTATTGTTCCAGCTGTGCAAGCTCTTGAATCCATGTTCCCACCATATTCTTTGGGAATGAGAGTTCCATGATTATGAGTTACCTTAGAAGGAGCAACAATTATAGTACCTGGAAAAGGATCAATTGGAATCTTTACCTTATCACTGAATTCAGCGTAACCATCTTTTATAGGAATTATTCTTGTCCAAGGCTCTGTAAATTCTTTAGCGAGAAAACCAAAGTTCGGAATAATACAACAAGATCCTTGATCAGCTACATCCAATTTTAGGATATGAACCTCTAGGGTATCTCCTGATTCAGCATCATTTACATACACAGGACCTGTTGCGGGATTAATTTTTTCCATATCAAAATTGATAGGAAGGTCTTCAGGTTTTTGAATAGTTTGATTGAAAGCATCTCTACATTCAAAGACAACAGTATCTCCAGAGTTAATTTTTAATACTGCAGGATTTTCTGGGTCTGCTTTGAAAACAACATCTTTCATTGATATACGATGAACTTTTCCATCTGTCATGATATAATTCACTAACTCTGAAAAATTCTTCAAGATTAAAAGTCTTTTTGGGATAAAGTTTTGATATAAGTTCAGATGGAAATAGAACTATAGGCTCACTTAATGGATAAGGATCAGAACTGTTTACACTGCCAGGTATCTGATAAGGAAGAGAGCTGTTCCAACCATGCCAGTAATTACCTTCAGAGCTCACTTCATCATACCACGTATTATTGGTACTATGATCTTCTACTTGGTATTCTACTGAATTATTATTATCTATGAAGGAATTATGATGAATAATATTGTCTCTTCCCTGATTCAATTGAATAGCTACTTCAGAATTACTTGTAAATTCGGTAAATGATATCAGATTAGATCGACTGTTTTCTTCTAGAAGGATTGCAATATCATTTTCATCGAAGATACAATAACTTATAGTGTTTTCATCACTTTCCTTTAATTTCAAACCTCGAAGACCATTAAGAGAAGAGCTATACTGAATAAGGTTGGAATTAGAATTACGTAGACTAAAACTATCAACATAACTATCTAAACAAGTAGTAGATGTGATATTACAGTCTGTGCTTTCGGATAAGTAAATTCCGATTTGGGTTGCTGATTGAATTAAATTCCCATATATAATACTATTATCACCATTAGAGATATACATACCAAAAGCGGTATTCTGGATGGTATTATAGTCTATTCTAGTAAAAAACGAATTTACTGAATATATCCCTCTGTACCAAATATCATACTGTCCTAAAGGAGGCCTATATGCAAATAAATAATTGTTTGAGATCCAACAATAATCCGAGTTATTCAACCATATTTTGTATTTACTTTCAATAATAATATTGTCAATAATTGAGATGTTATTGCTTGTTGAAATTAGAATTCCTGCTTGGCTGTGTTCTTGGATGGTATTATTAAAGATCAACCCTGTACCCGCTGCAATTGTATCTAAACGTATTCCATTGAGAAGATTTCCATAAATGTAACAATTTCTAATGATGAAATATTTATTTGTATTAGTAATTGAAATTCCTCGTTTCAATTGTTCTGAAATTGTTAAGTTTTCTATGATGTAAGGATTAACAAAACTTCCATCTCCTGGAAAATTATACTTCTGAAAATCTTTATCTGAGTTAATCTCTATTGATTGAGGTTTTTCAGATAAAAGCCAAAGAGGAAGAATCCCAACTAAGCCAATAAAAGCTAAAATAGAAACAGCTTCAATTAGATGTCTATAACGCTTTTTCATTTTTTCTCACTTTTAGATGTGGTAAATTCTTCAGAATCATTATTAATTTTTGCATAGTTAGCTTAGTAATCCTACTTGCATTCATGCTTAAAGTTAAAACCAATGTTGTCGATTCTTTATATATGAGAGAGAATAGGATGAGGAACCTTAGTTCAATAATAGGAGGTTTATCACTTATTCTCTGTTTTCTACCTCTCTTCTTCACACCTGAAGTTAAGTTCTTCTATGTTCCTGTTTTGAAAAGTATTTTTCTTCTCTTCGCAGTAATTGTTGCGATTCTTCTTACAAGAAGCAAAGATAAAACAAATAGAAAGTACTTGATTCCTTTAACAATCACTTTAATTCTTCTCTTTGTTTCTGAAGTCTTATCTCATTTCTTACTATTGGATTCAATTTCTGAAATATTGTCTGATCATAATTTCGCTATTTTAGATATGACTATTATAATATTTTCCGTAGTAGGACTCTTACCTCTTTATATTCGACTTATCACTCAGATTAGACCTGCAGAAAAACATGTTTCTAGAAACGTTAAACTTATTAGCTTGTTGATTACTGTTCTTGCTCTACTTATTCTCTCTCCTGCAATTACAAAATTCAGTCAAGTTTTCATTCAGGAGGGGCAGTATGCACAGTTTATTTTCACACTTGCTGTTATTATTATAGATATAGATATACTTGCAATTTCTGCCATCTTTGTATATCTTCAGTGGAAAATAAGAAAGCCTTACTTCTGGCTGTTAATTGCAGGAGGATGGATTTTCAAGCTTGCTGGTGATGCTACTAAAAGTTACCTTATAGCAGATAATACTTACGAAATAGGGAAGATTTCTGATTACCTTCATTGTGTGGGTTACGCGATATTCTTAATCGGTTTAATTACAATATTTGAAAAATATGAAAAACCAATTTCTGTGAAAGAATTGGATATAGAAAGAAGACAATATCAGTCACTCTATGAAGATATGAATGTATTTGCTAAAGATTTAGTGACTGTTACTTCTTTACTAAGACATGATTTACTCAACGATTTAGTAGTTATTCAGAGTGGTATAGATCTTTTTCTAGAAACAGGAAAGAAAGACTATTTAGATAGAGTGGTTAGAAGAACTAACACAGTTGCAGAAAGGTTAGATTCTCTTAAATCCGAATCTATGCTTCTGGGATCTCTAGCAATACAACCAATTGATTTGAGCCCTATTTATAATGTAACTGAATCCTTCACCAATATTGAAATTATCTCTCTCCCAAAAGATGTAAAGGTTAATGCCAATAGACTTCTCTATCCTATTGTTTTCAATGTGATTCAAAATGCTTTCCAACATGGTGGAGAAGGTGTCAAAGTGGAAATTGAAACTATTCAGGAGAACGGAAAAATTATGGTGAAAATAAAAGATAATGGAAAGGGCATTTCTAATGAAGAAAAGGAACTTATTTTTCAACAAGGCTATAGAGGATCTGACAAAGGGCTTAGCGGTATGGGATTGTATTTAGTAAAAATAGTCTTGCAGTCTTATGGTGGATCAATTACAGTTGAAGATAATATTCCAAAGGGTTCAGTTTTTACCATAAATCTAACAAAAGCTAAAAATTAATTTTCTTTAATTGAATTTCTGGTTGAATTATATTTCCTTTCATAGTTTAAAGCTTCTTCAGTTGCACCACCATTGTGATAGATATTTGAGATATAATTGTAAGTTATTGCCAAATGGCGCTTCAAACCTAGCATTTCAAATAGTTTCACGGCTTGCATGTGAAACTTTAAAGCTGTATCTCTCTCTCCTAAAATTGTTAGTGCAACACCAGTATCGTTTAATGATTCACCTATTTCGAATTTATCTCCAGATTTTCTACTTAAATCGATTCTCTGTTCAAAACAGTCAAGAGATTTACTTATTTGATTATTATATAGATAACTCCACCCCTTAATTTTAAGCAAATTAGATTGCCGAATTCTTAAACTATCTAGCGATTTATTTTGAATGCCATTAAGTATTTTTTCTGCATTCTTAATCAGCTTAAGGCTCTGGCGCATTTTTCTTCGATCGTTTTCAATAGCAGCTTTCGCTAAAATACCATCCACTGAGTAAAGATCAAGCTTATTCTTTTTACTCTCTTCAATAATAGAATCTGCTATAATTATTGCTTTGTCATACTCTTTTTGTTGAGTTAAGGAGAGAGTCTTTAGGAATTTTGTAGCTAATTTTTCTTTTATCCTTAAAGATGAAACAGATAAAATTCTATCTAATTGAATTATTGCATCTTGAAACTTTCCTTTTTTATAAAAATTATCTGCTTGACTAAAGAGTTTTTCAAAATCTGAATGCATGATAACTCCTCTAATTTCATCTATATAATATTAATTGATTTAAAAATTGCGTAAAACATTATCTTTCTAAGTACTTTTCCAACACCTAATTTTTGTTTTAATATGGATTCAACTGAATAGCAAAATAAATGTGGTATGAATTATACAGAGCTCAAGTATTTCTTGAATTTCAAGTGAATTCTAATTCATTTTTTGAAAATCAAACTAAAAGTGCTATTTTATGCTCTGAAACCTAATAAATCTGCCAATTCTAACAAAGTTTAAGTAGAAGGAATCATTACATATTTTTTGCAATGATAAAAAAAGCAAGCTTTTTATTATGTTTTCTTATGTTATCAATTAGTATTTTCTCTCCCACTAATTCTATAGCTTTTGATATTCAACCAGAACGTCCTTCAACCTTCCAAGTTGTTGATTGGATCGCACCTAATATAACCTTAAACCTTGAAAAATTCCTTCTAACTGGGTGGATATATTGTACAATATATGATTCTGTGTCTAAACTATCCCAAGTTAATGTATCTATAAATGACTTTGATGACAGACTATTTGAATATCACTTTGCAATAGAAGGAATAGCAGGTTCAGAAGTACCTGGGACAAGAACTGGAAATAATTATGAACCCCCAGACCCTAATACATATAACATATTTGAATTCAGTTTTGATGCACATGAAAACTTTACAGTAGGTCACCATAACACTATTTATGTTAATGCTTCTAATAACGCTGATACAACAATATTTCCACTATCTCTAAATACTCTTGGGTTAGGATTTACGACATTTAGTTCATTTGGTTTTTGTGATGATGAAGATTGTTGGGATTGGCCACTACCACTCTCAAAAGATAATAGTGAGAAACCAACGGAAAATCCTAAATTAAAAGCTAATGTTGGCTACACTACAACTCCATGGATACATATTGAATTGAAAGAATTTGAATGCTGCAATAATATAACCCATACAGTAAATGATACATACTCTGGTGTAGATACTACATTATCTGGTTTTGCTAGTACCCCATCAAAATACTCTGTTCAAGCAGGTAGTAATGCCGGAGTAATAGGTAATGTTACGGTAACCGGTTTAGCATATCCTCCAGTAGGTGAAACTGATTATGAATTCATTTCAGTCTTCCTAGGACTAATGGTAACAGTATTTTGTGTAATCCTCAAAAAAAGAAGAAAAAAAATTACGAATATTTAGTTTTTTTCTCTCTTTTTTTTATGAGAATATTTCATCTATAAATTTAGAGATTTCAACTCTTTCTTCATATTGTAGACTTGTATTGTTTTTTTCTGCGATGAGCAATTTATCTAGTGTTTTCTTTGATTTGCTTAATAATTTACAAAACTCTGCTAGTTTTTGTGTTGCTAGGTAAGATTTTCCAATATATACATAACATAGTACGATGGATTTAAAGCTCTGAAAAAGAATAGTATAATCCTCAAGACGTATTCTTTCTTCTTTGTTTTCTTTTAATTCAATTGTATAATCTTTTAATGTTTGCAAGATTTTTGTTGATATTTGATGACCATCAAATTCTTCAAAATATTCAGAAAAGAGAATTGAGCTTTCGGTTGAGAAGATCATAAACATTACTGGTTGTTCTTCTTCTGCTTCAACACCTCTACTAAGTGCAGATCTCTTCTTAACTACTTCATTCAATCTTTCTTCAATATGTGAAAGTTCTAGTTTTTCTGCAATAGATGGTAACCTTAATGTAAATTCTTCCCACAAACCTAGTTGATCTAGAAGCTGATCATATTCATTAGAAATTTTAATTGCTAATTTTCTTAAACCTTTACTTTCTGCAAGTCTTAATCCTTCGGCAAAGATTTCTCTTGCCTTTTCTACTTTCAACTCAATTAATGATAATTCAGCTTGTAGAAGTAATGATTCCGCTAGAAGTGGATACATATTTTGGCTTCGAGCGATTTTCTCTAATGCTTCTAGATGTACATTAATTTCCTCTAATATTTCTTCATTTTCTGTTTGAGATATTTCCCAGAGTAACCATTCACTCAAATGTAATAATGCTTCAATTTTAATCATATAATCAATAACTTCTTCTTGAGCAATGTGCTCTAAAATAACTGAAGCTTTTTGTCTTTCTCTTACTGAACCAGTGGTTTTTGTGTAGATTGCTTCAGCTAGCCTATACATCTGATTAATACTGAGGTTTTCTGTTGTTTCAGATAATTTCTTAAGATTTTGAAGAAATCCTTCTGCTAGTTTATTTAATTTTAAATCTAAATTTATACTAATTAAGGACTTAAGGGATGATGCTATAAGAAACACTTTATTTATCTTCTCTCTAATTTGGAGACTCTGTAGATAGTTCTTAGACGATTTCTCCAAATCACCAAGAAGGTAATAAAAATCACCCAAACTAAAATAAACATTACTCAGGGTTTCTTGCCTTCCATGATTCATAGCAATTTCTAGAGCATTAATATAACATTTTTCTGCTACTTCAAGATTTCCTAAAATCAAGTGAATTCTTCCCATTGAACATAATGCAATTGTTACTCCTAATTCATCATCCAACTTTCTTTTTATTTGTAAATGTTGATTAAGATGATTAAGAGCTAGATTATAATTGCCTGTATTTCGGTAAATTCCTGCTATATCCAAATATGTTTTCGCGACTTCATGTTCCAAATCCATCTTTTCAAAAAAAGTCTTACTTTTTAAAATATATTCAAGAGATTTATCATAATTACTAGAAGCTTTGTAGATATATCCAGTTCTGTGATATATTTTAGCTAAAGATAGATCATCACCTAATTCTTCGCAAAGTATGGTCGCTTTTCCTATAGTTTCTAAGGCTTGACTAAGAAGACCTTTATTGAAGAATATCCCTGCTTTACCAATGTAATAGTCAACTAGAGGTCTTTTATATCCCAAATCTTGAAACATTTCAAAACTTTGATCCCAGAAATTCTCAGCAGTTTCGAATTCTCCAGACAAATAAAGCGCTCTACCAAGATAATAGAGACTTGTTGAAATTCCATAGAGATTACTAATTTGTCTATATTTTTTCAAACTTTCTTCGAAATTATCAATTGATCTGAAAAATTGATTCAATGATATTTTGTGCTTCCCAACAACAATATTAAGTTTTGCAACATTTTCAATGTAAAGCTCTTTATCAATGCCTCTAGTATCTTCTATTAATCTTGTTGCTTCTTCCAGAACCTTCTCTGTTTCGTTTTTATCTCTTAGGTCGATATAAATTTCTGCTTTATCAAGTAAAGTATCTATTATAATGTGTTTTAGATCCAGATCAGAACATTGATCTAATAAATCATCTGCTAGTTCAACTGCTTTATCATATTCTTTTAATTTTACTAAAACTGATAATTTTAGAGCAGTCAGTCTGAGAATAACTTGAGGACTGAACTTTACTTGCCATAGATAGTCCAAAGATTCGTTTATTTTGTATAATGCCTCTGCATACTGACCATCTCTAAAAAGATATTCAACATTGTTATACAATTCATTAATATCTTCAGACATTTAGAATTTCCTCAAACACATAGATTAATTAGTTCTCAAATATAAAAATTTCTGAAAGAAGAATTTTTTAGATTTGTAAGACAGTATTTCATTTCTTTATATATAGGGAAATACTTTTTATATTCACTATTTCTTCTGTTTGTGTTAAGGTTCAAACTTTAGTTCCTCAGTAGGGCTAGCTATGAGTGTAAACAAGTATATTGAAAATTTTGAAAATTCAGGGGATATACACTCTTTAATCTCTGAACTAAAAAACAAGAATACTAGGTTTATTTCTCAGACTATGAACGCTCTAGTTAAGATTGGAGAACCTGTAATTGATCCTCTTATTTCTGCTATGAAAGATGAAGATAAGAAAATTCGTTTTGCTGCATCTTCTGCACTACTAAAATTTGGTGTAAAAGCTGTTCCATCTTTAATAGCTGAATTGAGTAACTATCAAAGTAGTGTGAGAATTTGTGCAGTAGAAACTTTGGGAAAAATTGGTAAAGCAAGTGCTATTGATCCTCTAATTGCAACTCTCATGGATGAAAAGGAAGATGAAATTGTTAGAGAATATGCTGTTTATGCTCTTGAGAAAATAGGTAAACCAGCTGTTAAATCACTTATAACTGCATTAAAGGATTTGAAAGATCCATTCGCGATAGCTCCACTAACAGCAGCTTTGCACTACAATGAAGCTGAAGTTAGAGCAACTGCTTCTGAATTAGTTGAAACTTACGGGTATTCCTATCAAGGTTATGGAGATATAAAATCTATTGTGAGAAGAGATTGTGAGGGTATTCCAACTACTCCTGAAAGAGAAAAAGGTGTTGAGTGGGTAAGGAGGGGAGATACCTACAAGAAATATATTCAGAAACAAATGACTGATTTTCTTTAGCCTTCTTTCAATATAGTTAGATATTAACTTCAATAAATTTATAACTGTTTTAAATCAACTTGTTGTGATTTCAATGGTCTATTTGCTACCAAAGGAAAAATATCGCTCTGTTAGACATTTATTCCACGATTCATCCTTCCTAAATATCTATAGAAGTCACCTAGAACATACTCCAATAGACAAGAAAGTCTATGTTGATAACTTAGAGGAACCTCAAACAGCTGTTATTGTAGTTATTCCAAGGCTTTACTTTGGTGGAAGAGCTAACAATAGTAAATTTAACACTGAATTTCAAAGAATTCTTTTTGAAGAACTAATTCAAGAATTTTTACAAAATAACCAGCATGAAATCGATTGTTATTTATCTAATATTGAGTGGTTAGAAGGTGTGAAAAGCGTTCTTAAAGAACCCTATTTCTATGAAAGGTATTATTATGAAATTACCAAAATCAAAGATGAAAATTGGAGAGATCTCATTCCTAAAGGTTATTCACTTGAACAAGTTGATCTATCATTGTTAGAAAAAAAACATTTGAGTAATTATGAATGGATAATTGAAGAAATAGAAGAGAATTGGTTACCATTTGAAGAGCATCTTAAAGAAAATAAAGGGTTCTATTTAGTAAGAGATAATCAAGAAATAGTTAGTTGGTGCACTCTAGAATATCTAACAGACGATAATGAGATAGAAGTAGGAATTGCTACAAAACCAGAATTTCAGAAAAAAGGATTTGCTTCTATTGTTGGTTCAGCCACAGCTGAATATGCATTAAAGAAGTATAAATCTGTGGGCTGGAACTGCAGTGCTAATAATATAGGTTCATGGAAAGCAGCTGAAAAGATAGGTTATGAAAGACATACTGAATATACTAAAGCAGGATGTTTCTTTAACAGAATTGATAACTGGATTGTTCATGGTTTTACTCAGGCTAGTAAGAAGAATTACAAAAAAGCAACAGAGTGTTATGAACGGGTACTCAGAGCATTTGTAGATAAAGATCCAGAGTTTGAAGAAGTAGTAATTATCCGGGAAGAATTCCCTCTGAGTATGTTTATTTTTAGGTTATCAACCTACTATGCAGCAATCACTGACATAATGGAGTCCTTCAAGTATCTTAGAATGTCTTTGGAATATGGTTTCAACAACAAAAGTACCCTTGAAGAAGATGAACTTCTGAAAGTTCTGCATGATAAGAATGAGTGGGAAGAAATCCTTAATCTACTTAGCTGAAAGTCATTGTTTTCTTCTTAATTATTTTTTCTAGCTGCAATTTTCTCTTTCTTTATATGTAATAAATCCACAAAAGCTTCTAATCTTGTTTGATAACCTGCTTCCCCTGTGTGCTCATCAATAACCAATGATAAGAAAGGCATATCATACTCCTTACTAACTTGAGGAGCGATACTTCTAGTAATTATCTCGGGCATACAAGTAAAAGGATATAGGTGAACCAATCCATCCCATTTCTTCCTTTTATAGAGAATTATATCGCCTATATTTTCTTGAGCTTCTCCCCCACACCTTTGTCCTATATAGGGTTTAGCTACTTTTCGTGCCTTTTGATAGTGTAAAGTTGTAAATGGGTTTATTTTTCGACCAAAATCGATCAGCATTCCAAAGGAAACAGTGTTTTCAGTAATTACTCCCAATTCATTCAGTTTTCTGTGAACATCTAGATTTAAAGTAGGTTCTAGAGCAACATAGATTTCACCACATACACCAATCCTTATAGTGTTTCTCTGTTTTTCCTTATCAATTTCGATAGTCTTTGCGAACAACTCGGGAATTTGTTTACCATATCTCCTTAAATTTCCTAAACCTTTCATTTCTACTATCTTTCTGTGAGTTTCTTTTGTGAGTCTATCAGCTTGCCGCTTTTCAAGTTCCAAAGTTCTGTATTTGAAATGTAATTTGTCTACTAGTTCAATATATCTGGTTTTGATCCATGTCATTCTAAAAGCTTTAATTGCTTCCCAAACGGTTAAATCTTTGCTTACAGCTTGAATTGATTTAACAATGTTAAGCGGTTTATCATAAATTGGTATAGGATAGAATTTGAAATCATAACCTAAGTCTTCTAAAATGAGTTTCTGAACTGGCCAATAAAGACCAAAGCGACAATACATATTACCTCCTCCTATCCCGAGCTCATCAGCCCCCATATCTAGCATCTCTATAAAAGTTCCAAGAGTTAGTTTGAAGGGAGTACACACAAATTCTGGTGAGTGACGTGATCCAAGTTCAGAAGTTTTCCTGGTTGGTTTTTTTGGAATCATAATATCTGTTCTTCCAATTTCTCTAAGAATTATTTCAAAAACATATGTTAAAGTTCCAAAGTGTGGGTAAGTAAAAGGCAGCTTAATTCCTCCTATCGATCATATCAATAAACGCTTCTATGCGTGTACTAAATCCTATTTCAGAGGTTAGCTCATCTAGTACAAGTTGTAATAATGGCGTTTCAGGTTGTCTCCTTGAGTACCTCGAAGCTAATTCTAAAATTATTGAATCAGGACCACAGCTGAAGATAGCTAGTTGTAATATCCCATCTATAATATTATTCTCTAGAAAATACAAAATTGTTCCAAGAATCTCTCTTTCATCACTGAAGTACATGTTAAAATCGAGTTTTTCCATCTGACTTTCAATTAAACTTCTAGGCATTTGTATAGACGTAATAATATCCACTCCTGCTTGTAATAATCTTTCTCTAATACTTAAATTAGACAATTCATCATTTAACACATAACGATGTCCTACTAATGCAATTTTCAAAGGTTTTTCTCTATTTTCTAAATTTGGTTTTCCATTTAGAAAAATTTTAGATTTTATCCATTTTTTTAACTGCTGTTCAGTGATGTAAAGTTGATTTTCATATTCTGCTTGGGCTTTAAAAGCTCTAATTCCAGCCTTAAGAATTTTTATTGGATTATAAGAGAATTTAAAGCCTATTTCGAATATAATTCGAAGTATTCGTCTCTTGCCATGATTTGCTTTTGCTTGCGAATAATAGGGCATAATGATTTTTGGAAAATCTGGAAAAAGAGAATTTAAAACATGAGCAAGACCAAGAAATTTAGGGCAGCCAACATTAAACTCATGATCACTCCCAAATCTTGGGATGAAAAAATAATCAACTTTATCTTTAAGATATAGAAAATGACCAAAAAATAATTTTGTTGAGTAACAATCTTCATCAGGAGCAAAGCTTACTGCTAAATCTTTGATGGTCTTATCTGTTTCTGGAGAAATAATAACCTCAGCACCAAGTTCCTCAAAAAATGTTGTCCACAATGCCATAAATTTGTAATAAAGTAAAGCTCTTGGAATTCCTACTCTCTTCTTCATTTTTTTATCAACTTCATATCGAAAATTATTATAATTTTTATAATCTCAATATAATTCCAAAGAATTATTTTTGTAACTACTTGAATTCTACTTTAAAAATTATAAACTTTATCCAATAATAGATGAAACTTCACAAAAACAGATTCTAACTGTTAATTTCCTGATTTCTTACTGCTAAATATTTAAGAAATAGTTCAGATGTTTTGAATTGAAAGTATATGAAATATGATTTTGATCAAGTCATTGACAGAACTAATACTCATTCTGTAAAATGGGATAAAGCTCTCCTTGAAGAATTCTTTGAAACAGCTGATGTTTTACCTTTATGGGTTGCTGATATGGATTTCCAATGTCCACAACCAGTAATTGATGCGGTTAAGAAAAAAGCCGAAGAAGGCATCTATGGTTACAGCTGGCATAAAACTCCAGAGTATTTTGATTCTATATCAGGTTGGATGAAAAGAAGACATAATTGGCAAATTGACAACGATTGGATCGTTTTTAGTCCTGGAATTGTTCCTGCGATAAATGTAATTATTCGAACATTTTCCATACCAGGTGATAAGATAATTGTTCAATCTCCAGTGTATTATCCTTTCTTTTCTGCAATAAAGAACAATGGAAGACAACTTCTTAACAATCAGCTGAAGTATGAGAATAAAAAATACTCATTCGATTTTGATGATTTTGAGGAAAAAGCTAAAGACCCTCTGACAAAGATATTCATATTATGTTCTCCCCACAATCCTGTTGGTAGAGTATGGACAAAAGAAGAACTGACTAGATTAGGAGAAATTTGTCTAGAAAATGATGTTTTAGTAGTATCAGATGAAATACACCATGATCTCACTCTAAAAGGATACAAACACACTATTTTTTCAGATATCAAAGAAGAATTCAATGAAATTTCTATTATTGGTGCTGCACCAAGTAAAACCTTCAACATTGCTGGTTTACAAAATTCTAGCATTATTATTCCAAATGAAAAAATAAGAGAAAGATTCACTAATGGAATTGTTGGTCAGAATAATCTAAGTATCCCAAATGCTTTCAGTATTGTTGCTACAATTGCAGCATATGGTGAAGGAGATGAATGGTTAGGTCAAGTGATGGAATATGTTGAGGAGAATTTCAGATTTTTGAAAGGATATTTAGAAGAGTATTTACCTGATGTAGAAATGATTAAACCTGAAGGAACCTATCTTGCTTGGTTAGATTTCAGTTCTTTAGGTATGTCAGATGATGATAGAAAAGATTTCTTACTAAAGAAAGCTAAAGTGGCTTTAGATAGTGGAAGCTTGTTTGGAGCAGGAGGAGAAGGTTTTGAAAGAATCAATGTTGCTTGTCCAAGAATAATATTGGAAGAATGCATGAATTGGATATATAAAGCTATTAAATCAGAAAAAAGATAGAAAAAGAGAAATGAATTGTCTGTTCAACAGTAAATATTTGTTCTTTTGTATTAAAATGAATTTATCTTGACTTCTGGAGGATTAGAAAACTATTCCTTGTTGAAGTTGATCTGGTTTGGATTGATTATTTCATCTCTGAAAAACGGTAGTTTAACTATTCTTTCATCTTCGTTAAAATCTTTGAGTGTAACTTTATAATATTCATGCCAATTATGCCAACATCCTTTTTTACAGACTAAAGTCAACTCGATAATTCGATAGAAAACACCATTATCTAAATGCTTACTTTCAATTTTCTCCAGAATGGTAACACCTGATGTAAAGCATTTAGGACAGGTTATTTCATCAGAAAACATTAGGTTCATAATATAATACTATTTTTTGAATAAAAGATTACTTGTGAAGGTAAGTGCAAAGGAATTTCTATTCTATTTTTCATTCTTGGTTAAAGCTTCCCAAATAGCTTTAGCTATCTGTATATCTTGAATTGCAACACCTGTTAGATCAACTACAGTTATTTCATTATCAGACTGTCTTTGAAGATTCTTATTAGAAATAACATTACCTAATTCAATCATTTTCTCTTGTGTAATCATTCCAGATTGCATAGCTTTGAAACTCTCTCCTCTTGACATACATTGTTCGATGCTATCTACTACTAGTCGATTAGCTTTTTTGAGTATAGCTGAATCTAATTCTTGTTTTTCAGGAGTGTCAGAACCTAAAGCTGTAATATGAGTTCCTTCGTTTATCTGTTCTGCCATAATTAGAGGTTCCTTTGAAGGAGTGCAAGTCACAATTAGATTGCATGTTGAGGTTATATCTTCAGGATTCATGGTCGTTTCAACAGTATATCCTAGTTTCTCCATATCTCTCTGATAAACATCCAGTTCTTCTTGATTCATACCCCAAGTAATAATGTTCTTGCAATCTAAAATTTTCTGAAGATAGATTGGTTGCAATCTCCCATGAGTACCGGCACCAAAAACACCTATTCTTTCCACTTGCTTAGGTGCCATATATTTTGAAGCAATGGCACCAGCTGCAGCTGTTCTAATATTTGTTAAATGACCTTCATCCAGCAAAACACTCAATAACTGACCTGTTTTTTGACTGAATAAAAGCATTAATCCATCAAATGCAGGGAGATTAAGTTCCGGATTATTATAAAATCCAGAAGCTATCTTAATCACATAATAGTCATCCATTTTGATGTAACCATATTTGATGTGACATTCACCAGGGGGATCTTCAAAAATCATCTCACCAACAGGAGGAACAATAACGTTTCCTTTTGAATATGAAATAAAGCCTTCTTCGATTAATTTTATTACGTCTGTTGTCTCTAAAATTGTTTTTATTTCATCTAGAAGTACAGTGCGAACCATAATTATTCATTTGAATTAAATTTAATAAATATTTAATTGTATCTTATAAAAAGAAAAGGATTGAATGTGATTCGACATTATCCTCAAAATAAATGAAATCTTGCTAAAATCTTACAAGGAACAATTTTGTAACTTTTTGAAACTATTTTTAAGTTCAGAATCTTTGTTTGTTTTGGAAAATTTATTAAAGAATCTCATTATTGATTATTTGCAATGAAAATTGAAACCTTTGATCTTGAAAGACGTCAATCACTTTGGGAGAACTTTGTTGATTATAATCTTACTGAGAGTGGGATTCATCCTTTTACACTTGAAGAATTATTAGATTCAAGTCAATTGAAGGAACTGCATAATATCCGTATTGGATACGGTCAAACTAATGGTTCTATTGGATTAAGGGATGCAATTAGTAGGCTGTATCCTACATCTAACAGAGAAAATATTCTTGTTACAAATGGTTCAGCTGAAGCTAATTTCATTACCATTTGGAGCATTCTTGAAAAAGAAGATGAATATGTTCTCATGCTCCCTAACTACATGCAAACATGGGGATTAGCTAAGTTTTTTGGAGCAAAGGTTAAACCCTTCTATTTGAAAGAAGAACTTAATTGGCAACCTGATCTTGAGGAGCTAAAAAATATAATTACTACCAATACAAAGTTGATCTCAGTTTGTAACCCTAATAATCCTACTGGCTCTATACTGAATGAAGCAGCAGTAAAATGTATTGCTGATCTTGCTAATGATGTAGAAGCTTTCATTCATAGTGATGAAGTTTACAGAGGTGCAGAACTTAATGGAAAAGAAATTGATACTTTTTACGGAAAATCTGACAAGATCATAGCTGTTGGAGGGTTATCTAAAGCATATAGTTTACCTGGGTTAAGAATGGGGTGGATGGTAGCTCCTGAAGAAATTGCTGCTAAAGCATGGGCTTATCATGATTATACTACAATTTCTCCTAGCGTCTTAAGTCAACAGATTGCTGAATGGGCTCTCCAACCTGCAAAAAGAGATATGATCTTAGCAAGAAATCGAAAACTCTTGAATGAAAATCTAGAATTCTTTCTAGAGTGGGTAGAAACTAGAAAACACCTTTTCAGTTTTATACCTCAAAAAGCTGGTGCTATGTCATTCATACGTTATTTCATTGATATCAACTCTACTGAGTTGACTGAGAAGTTGAGGAAAGAGAAGAGCTTACTAATAGTTGCAGGAGACAGTTTTGGAATGGATAAGTATCTTAGAATAGGTATTGGTTCTGAAATAGAATATCTTGTAAAGGGATTAGAGAGATTTGAAGAGATGCTTGAAGAACTCATTGATTCCTAATTAATGTTCTTTGTAGAATTGCAACCTTTCGAAGTAATTCTCTGTTTCTTTTTCTAGATTGGGTGGTAGTCCATCTGCAAAACTTAGATCTTCTATACTTTCTAGTTTTTCAATCAATCTAAGAATAAACGTACCAGTTTCTTTTAGAGAGTTTTCTGATACGAGTTTCAATGTATCTTGTTCGGTATTATTTATACCAGGAGACATTGTCCCCTTAAATAGAACCATTATGGAAGGAATTTCTTCTCGAGCAAAGACCATATTATCTCCCCCATTTGGAGTACTATTCACAGCCATTGCAGGATAACTATTTTTGTTGCATACTTCTTTAACTATCTCGAATAAATTTTCGTTTCCCGCAACAATGGACGCAACGAATCCTGGAGAAGTTTCAATAGTATCTATGTTGATACACAGAGCTATCCTTGATTTAAAATAGTTTTCAATGAAATTTCTTGCTCCATCTAGACCTTGTTCTTCTCCACCAAATGTAGCAAATAGGTAGCTAAATCTTGTTTCAATTTTTGAAACTATCCTTGCAAGTTCAATTACAGTTGCAATTCCTGTAGAATTATCAACTGCTCCAATTGTATTTTCTGTTGTATCATGATGTGAACATATTAGAATAGTGTCTGTAATTTCTCCGTCTTGATGTGAAAGAACATTATGTAAGAAACCTTCTTTCACCAATCCTCTCACCTTTAATCTAAATTTCCCTGTGAAGTAGGTTTGTTCTGTTTCAGAAAATTTAGCAGCTGGAACAATCATGGTAGGTATTTGAGCGAATATTGAACTCTCCTCAAATATTGGATCTGAACGAGTTACCTGTGGATTATAATTACTTAGAAGTACTACTCCCTTAGGTTTTAATTTATAGAGCTTTTTTAAATTTCCGAAAATTTCCGGTTCCAAGTAATCTCTAAGAAAGAAAATGAATACAATTTTATCTTTAATAGTATCAAGATGAATTTCTTCTACTTGATTTATTGAACCTAAGTAGAGACCCTCACCTTCAATCCCATCAATTGATGATGACTTAGACATCCAAATTGGAGAACCAGTAATAATACTTCCAGAATCAAGATGTTGAATACTCGCTTCAATACCTTCATAGTACTGATGAGGATATTTTTTTATTTCTGCGTTTTCAAGATTGGTACTTTCAAATTGTTTAACTATAAACTTTGCTACTATTTCTTCGTTTTCAGTACCTGAAACACGAGGTCCTATTTTCCTGCAAATATGTTTAACAGTATTGAAAATTTTTTTACTATCGATCTGATATAATTCGAAAGTCATTTTGCTTCCCTTAGTTGAGTGTATAAAATTCTAGTTTTTCAATGTTTACAAATCCAAAAGAAACAAGTTGACTGACAACTGATAAGAAATAAGGGAAAGAATGAAGTTGTGTGATTTTCTTTTTTAGTTCTTCATAAACAATCATCAGCGTCTTTTGTTCATTTTGTAAACAATGTTCCATAATAGCAATGAATATTCTATAATGGACTATATTCAATCCTGGAAACAGTTCGTCTACATGTCCTTCAAAAATTGAGATGTGTTCTTTCGTTGAATGAGGAATAGCCATTGTAGCATGAAGTAATAAATTAAGCTCCACTAACTCCTTTGCTAAAGGTTTTGAAACAATCATATAATCTAAATAAACTCCAATATATTGCAGAAGATTTTCATCAAGATATACTAAAGTTTCCATTGAATTTGCTAGATTTAATAACCAATCTTCTGCAAAATCGGTTTCTATATCATCCCCAACATATCCTGTAATCTCAATGAACTCCAGTGGAGAGGTTTTGACGATTTTCTTACCTTTTTTATCACCTTCCAGAATATAATCTCTACTTCTTAGTTTATCTGTAATAAATAGATAATTTAGATTATATCCTCCATAATCCTTTGTTGGGACTATTATATGATCTAAGAATTCTGCTTTTTTAGGAACGGGGATATTCAGAAATCCCTCCACTTCAGTAAATCCTGGTTCTTCTTCTTTTGATTTACTTTCTACTGATACTTGAGTCCTAACATCGTAATGAGCATCAACAAAGAGCTTAATTGCTTTGAGCTCTTTGTTCTCACAAATATGAACATCTACATATTCTGTATATCCGTGAGTGTCTATTTTTGTGCTCTGTAAAGCTGGTGCAATGAACAATATCCTCATTTTTTTACATTTATTGCACTGGTACTCTACTCTCTGACGGACATTTGATTTAAGACTCAATTTGAACCCTTTCTGTACTATAAGCTACTTATGATATTGAATGGTTATATCTGTTACGATAATTTTTTCACACAACAGCATACAGAATTGCTAAATAATGTAATGCTGCACCAACTATTATCAAAACATGGAAAATATCATGAAATTCAAACCTTCCAGGAGAAGGTAGAGGTTTGTTTATTGCATGTAAAACTGCGCCAATTGTATATGAAAGACCTCCGAGCAAAACTAAAATAAAGATTCTAATCGGAAATTCACTTATCATGTAATCCATTCTTACAACGATCATCCAACCCATTACTAGATAAATTCCTACATCTATCCAGTTTGGTACATTTGTTGTCCATATCTTTAGAATTGTACCTACGATAGCAAATGCCCATTGCAAAGAGATTATAGCCCATCTAAAATTACCGTCTGAATATAGGAATGACACAGCTGTATAGGTTCCAGCTATCATGAAGTAAATTGCTATGTGATCAAACTTCCTCCAGAAGGTATGATCTTTCTCTGTCTCTTTGAAAGCATGATATAATGTGCTTGCTGAAAACATATAACACATACAAATTGAATAAACTATTATTACGCTAAGAACAGGGATATCATTCCTACTTAGATATATTAAAACAATTGACCCAGCTAATGCCAACAACAGACCAAAAATGTGTGAGTAAGTTGCAAACATTTCTTTCTTTCTTGGTAATCTTACTTTCATGATGTTGATGTCCTATACTTAGCTTGCTTATAATGTTTTTTTTAATCTTCTTCATCATTAGTTAAAGGACTTCCCAAATCCTTTAGTCTTTGTTTGAAATCGAAATCTTCGTAATCCATAACCTTCTCTTGTTTCTGTCTGGCAATATTGGCTTCTATTCTATCCAAACTGTCAAAATTAGCTCTTTTCTTCTCTACTCTTTCTTTATCTTTGTTGAGTTCTTCTGCTCTAGCTTTGAAATCAAACCTATACTTCACATATTCCTGTAGAGTCATGTTAGTACTTCTGACTTTGAAACTTAACATAAGAAATATACCTAATAAGGAAAGTGCAATACTCATTCCAATTAAAATCCACCTATTTATCACTGGAGACATACCTGTTAGCTTTAAAAGAATCAAGGCTACAAAATAAGAGAAAATTGAACATAATATAGGAATTATGATAAATAGAAAAGAAATATCACTTAATACTGTAGTTACTGCAAAACCTCTTCCTGAAAAGAAGAGAACAATATAGTTTACAAATAGGTAAGTTGTAAACAACGCTATTATTACCCAAGCATAAATTGTAAGAGAAAAATTAGCAGTTACAAATGCATAGGTTACAAAGGCTATCAGAAAAACTGCTATAGTAATTTGCTGAAGTATCTTCTCTTTTTTAGGTGATAGTGTTCTTCTTACAGATACTTCTGAGATCTCTTTTTTAATACTTATAATTTCATCTTTCAGTGATTCTCCGCAATTCATACAGAACTTGAGATTTTTGTCTGTTCTTTCATTACATTGATGGCAGATGATGTATTCTACTCTAACTTCCTTTGATTCAATTTTCTTTTTTTTAGCAACTGATCTAGCTTCTTCTCTTTTACGTATTTTTTGAGCTTTCATTTCTTGTTTAATAGTTCTTTCTTGTAGTTTTTCTAATTGAGTTTTAGATTGGATGTGTGCTTTAGTAGTTGCTAGAATAGGCTGGTCAGTACGATCTCTAGTGAGATATGCTTTCTTTGCAGAATACGGCTGAATTTTGCTAATTTCCAAGAATTTCTTTATTCTAAATATATCAAGAATTATTTTCAAACCCACAATAATCATCAAGGCTGATTCAATCGATCCATTGAATATAGCTAGGTAGATACTAAAAGAGTCATCATTTGAATAATTAGCTACAGCTCCTAATACCATTGTTATAAGTGAATAGTACGCAAACAGAAGATAAAAGAAACTACCAATCTTAACATTAAATACACTTTTTATTTTCTCAAATGTCTTGTTAATTTTAGTAAAAGACATTACTCTTCCAACGATAATAGCCAAAGCTACAAACCCTGCTATTAATGGAACCC
Organism: Candidatus Heimdallarchaeota archaeon; assembly: GCA_030603365.1. GTDB lineage: Archaea > Asgardarchaeota > Heimdallarchaeia > Heimdallarchaeales > Heimdallarchaeaceae > UBA460. The sequence continues at coordinate 24,202 of JAUVXV010000007.1, read as the reverse complement.
CCAGAGTTATCATATCTAGAAGAACAGCACCTGAATAAATGTAGATCCATGTAGCAGTTTGCTTACCTGCTTTTGTAATATGATCAACAAAATAGATATCTGTAATATTTCTGATTCCAATTGCAATCGGAATCAGACTAGCGAAAGTAACAGAATACATAACATAGCCAATTATATTGAAAACAAGTAAAATTAAATCAGGATCATTAGAAATTAATAGTTTAGGGAACAGTAAAGGTATCAATTTTGTAAAACGAAACAGGATGTTAAGTACACCCATTGAAATGAATACAATACAGCCTATTAGTACTAGTATAGATTGCTTTTGTATTGGAGTCTTCTCCTTGATTTTTGTAGCCATTATATGTCACATTATATTAGTTAAGTAGAAATCTTTAAGCAAAATCTCCTTTGTGTATGCTCTTATAAACATACTCTTTGGGATTTTTAACTGATAAAAAAAGTATTACATATTCTTTTAACAAAATACTAGAAGGTTATACTGCATTCGATAGATGTTGTGATTTCACTTGCCTAAGGACATTCTACAAGATTTAGATTTAGATAAGATTCAAGAGATGATAGATTACTACTATTCTAATGAATATGACTGGAAGAGTGTTACTAGTTTGTTTGGGATGTCGCATAATACCTTTCTTAAAATTCTGAAAAACAATTATATTGAAATCCGTCAAAAGGGAGAAGGAAAAAAACAGATTAAACGTAATAGTAGCCTACTCAAAGGGACTCATCTAAAAGAGACGTCAAGTTTTATCGAAGATTATCTCACAAGTCTCACAAGTGAAAGAAATTTGTCTGAACACACTGTTAAGAACTATAAGGCTGATCTCTATCACTTCTTCAAAGAGATAAAGACTCCTTTTGATGAAATCAAACCAAGACATTTTCGACGATATGTAAATCAGCTTACTGAGAATCATTACTCAGCTGCCACTAGAAAGAGAAGACTAATGGCTCTTAGAAGTTTCTATAAATTTCTAGTAACAGAAAATGAAATAGATTTCAATCCGTTTCTTAGATTCTCCTCTCCTAAAATAGAACAGAGACTCCCGAATTTTATAACTAAAAAAGAACTAGAAATTATGATACAAAAAGGTGGTTCAGCTGATCTACAGTATGAGCGAAACAGGCTGATTGTAGAGTTTCTATTCAATACAGGAATTAGAGTTAGTGAATTAGTTCAGATTAGAAAACAAGATATTTTACAAGATGGTATAATCAAAGTTAAAGGAAAAGGTGGTAAGGAAAGATCAGTCATCTATGTGGATAGAAGTAAGTTAGAAGAGACTCTAGAATATATACATAAAAATTCCAGCAAGTTTATCTTTGAATCAAAACCTGATTCTCCTCTGAGTATCTCTCAAATTCAAAGAATTGTGAAGAAATATGGTGAGTATATAGGAAAGAGTGATTTATCTCCACATAAACTACGTCATTCTTTTGCTACTCATATGTTGAAAGAAGGTCTTAACATAAGATCAGTACAGAATTTACTCGGTCATAGTTCTTTGAACACTACTCAAATTTATCTAAATATTTTGATTTCTGATACTCAAAATGAGATTGAAAAAATTAGACAAAGAAACCAAAATTCATAGGTAATTTCTTTATTTTCAAAATTCAATTATAATATTTTTGAATTAACCATCGTTTTTTCAATGAATCCTTTTTAAATTTATTTATGAAACAATCGGTTTAATGTATGCTCATAAAAAGGCTTAAAACTGCTTTTTTCGAGGTTCTACTACTATCATAGTTCCTTGGGGGAATCAATTGAAATTCGTAGAAAAGTACACACAATTCCTAAAAAAATATAAAATAATCGTAATTATAACTTGGGTAATTATTTTAGGATTCAGTATCTGGTTGGCACCTAGATTCATTTCCGAAACTAGCTCAGATTTTAACGTTCCTGAAGATACACCTTCCTTCCAAGCCAATACTATATTGAAGGAAGAGTTTCCTGAGGTTGATACTCAAACATCTATTGTTTTAGTTATTCAGAACCTTAATGGATCTGAATCTGTTTTAACAACTGAAATTGAACTCTTTAGTATTGCTTTTAATTCTTCAATCAGAAATTCAGAATATGGTTCTTTTATTGCTGATATTAGAGGTTACTATTTTCTCATAAATACAAGTTTAAGTATTGTTGCTATGGGTTTTGTCTCCGAAACCAACACTACTACTATTGTAGATATTAGTCTTAATTCAATTTCTGATTCAACACTAAATGATTTTGTAGCGTTTGTTTATGATACTCTTGACTTTATCCAACCAGAAGGATATATTATGCTTCTTACTGGTTCTCATATATTGTTTGAAGATATGAAAAATGCTTCAGAAAGAGATATTCTTACCATGGACTCGATTGTCCTACCTTTAGCTTTATTAATTTTAGCTTTGGTTTTGAAAAGCTTCAAACTTATGATAATTCCAGTTCTAAGCGTTGGATTCTCTATAGCTACTTCATTCTTCCTAATGTATCCAATTGCTGCATCTATGCCAGTATTTAGTTTTGTCCCCAGTGTGATGATGTCCTTGGTTATAGCTCTTTCATTTGATTATGCTCTATTCCTATTGTCTAGATATAGAGAAGAATTAATCAGAGGCAGAGATAATGATCAAGCTGTTCACTTGATGATGGAACATGCAGGACACACTATTGGTGTTTCTGGATTAACTCTAGCTATTTGCTTCATGGGATTAGCTTTCTTTCCAATAGGTCTTCTTGCATCCATAGGTATAGGAGCAGCAGTATGTATTGCTACAACTTTGCTTGTTAACTTGACATTAATACCCTCATTGTTGTTATTATTTGGTAATTTCTTTTCCAAATTTAGGCTTTTAAAGAAGAAACAAGAAGAACGTCCAAAGAATGAAAAAGAACGTAAAGAAAGAGAATTAAAAGCTCAGATGAAAAGCATTTGGTTTAAGATAGGAAAATTTGCAACAAAATACTCAATACCAATCATTGTAATTACCTTAGCAGCTGCTGTACCTATCTCTATCCAAATGCTAAAGATGGGTACATCTATAGCAGAAAACCACATTTTACCTAGACATGCTGATTCGACTGAAGCTTTAGAGATGCTCAAAGCAGATTTTCAACCTGGCATGTTAGCTCCAATGTACATCATCATTGAAAGCAATCAAACTAATGGCATATTTCAACAAGATTTCTTTTCAACAGGACAGGATCTTATAATTGATATACTAACGAACACGAATATTTCAGCTGAATCATTCATTACGGTATTTTGGGGTGGAGGATCACCTATTCCATTTACGTTTGTTGAAGATTGGATAAATCCATCTCATCCAGCTTATAATGAGACAACAGCTATACTATACCGTGAGATGGTTTTAAGTCGCTATGCAAACGCAGATAATTCAACTGCTTTGGTTGAAGTACAACCAAGTTTCGATCCCTTTGGTAGTTATATTGAACAATGGATTATAGATACGAGAGTTATCCTAGATGATTATAATGAAAATTCAGATTACAAATTCCATCTAGCTGGAGATACACCTGAGGTAGTAGATTCAGTAGATTTAGTCTATGATATGTTTCCATTGATGATAGGTATAATCATCATTATTGTTTATATCCTTATAGCTATAATGTTTAAATCAGTCTTTATACCTTTAAGACTAATTATAACAATAGGGTTAACTCTATCATGGATATACGGAATAGCATCCTTGATATTTGATATGGGGGTTGTTGATGGTATAATACCAGTTCTGCAAGACATTGATGCTCTTTATTGGGCTACTCCTGTAATGAGTTTTAGTATTCTCATTGGTTTGGGTTTGGATTATGACATCTTCTTACTTTCCAGAGTATCAGAATATCGTAATAGTGGTTACACTGAACGTGCTTCAATCATTAAAGGTCTTTATAGAACAGGTGGTATTATCTCTATGGCTGGAGTTATCATGGCTATTGCTTTTAGTGGTATGCTTTTCAGCAGTACAATGATAATGAATGAATTTGGTTTCATTCTAACTCTAGCAGTTCTGATTGATACTTTTATTATTAGAACAATTCTTGTTCCTGCTATTATGAGCCTTGCTTCAAAATGGAATTGGTGGCCGAGAAAGCTCCCTGAACCTACGAAAGATTTGGAAGATATCGAGTAATTATTTCCTTCTTTTTTTTCTCTTTTTAGCTAACTTAAATCAAGCATTTTTTGAGTTACAGATTACCCAAGATTTATTAGCTATAAAATCTAAATTATCAAAATCACAAGAATTGAACATTCTTTGATTACTAAAGTTGGGGATAAAATATGTTTGGAGTATATCTGGACAGTTTAAGACAAGCAGAAGAATTATTAGCAAAAGGGAAGCATAAAGAAGCTATACACCAATTAAATCAATTGGAAAAGGGTGTTGAACTCAATGAAGTTGAAAAATTAGCTTCAATGTTACTTAATTGTCAGATAATGATAAAGATTGGTGATTTTGAAAAAAGTGTTCTTCTTGCTAAAACTGCTTTTAGAAAAAGTATGGAAATCTCTCACCCTTTACTAGTTATTGATTCAACAATAACTTTTCTTGAAGCAATAAACGGATTAGGATTTCTATATGATTCATCAAAAAAGGAACAAAGCGAATTTTCCAAAATGATAACAAGAAGTGAAGATATTCTTAAGACTGTACAAGACCTACGAAAAACAGACAAAGATTTGAGGTTGAAAAATCTAGGTAAATTCAAAGGTATAATGGCACATTCACAGTTAAAAACTGTTCCAGCATCTGATAAAGATTTGAAGAAGAAAATATCTAACATACCAATTGATAAAGTAAAAGGAGTAGGTCAGAAAACAGTTGCTCTAATTGAAGCTGGTTATACTACTGCTGTTGATTTATCTATTGCTTCAGCAGATGATTTGGTGAAACTCAAGGGCATTGGTGCAGCTACCGCCCCTAAGCTTATTCAAGCTGCCAAGGATCTTGTTGAATCAAGCTAGTTAATTCTAAATATTCCTCTTCTTTTGATTTAATTTTGATGTTCTCAAGTTGGTTTTTCTTCAACTATCCAGACAACATAAACCACAATCATCGCTTGTAAAAATTTAAAAACTGATTCAATAACGATATTCAGCGGTTGTATGTATGAAATCGGATAAATCGGATGTCACTATTGTACCTCATACTCATTGGGATAGAGAATGGTATTTACCTTTTCAATTTTTCAGATTGAAGCTTGTAAAATTAATTGATCATGTTATGGAAATAACAGAAAAACATGATTTTCCATTTATGTTAGATGGTCAAACAGTAGTCTTAGAGGACTATTTTGAAATTAAACCTGAGAATAAGAATCGTTTAATCAAACTTATTAAATCTGGAAAAATAGCTGTTGGTCCATGGTATCTTCTCCCAGATGAGTGGTTAATAGGACAGGAAAGCTTCATTCGCAATTTAGAAGTTAGTTTAGATTTAGCTAGAGAATTAGATATACCTCTTATGCAAGTAGGCTATCTACCAGATCAATTTGGACATACTCGAGCTATACCTCAGATAATTTCGAATTTGACATCCTTCAAAGCTATTGTGTTGTGGAGAGGTGTGGGTCCAGAGATTAACACTGTCCCATTTAGATGGAAAAGTGAATTTAATGCTCAAGAATCAGTTCTTGGTGTTTATATGCCTAGTGGATATGGAAATGCTGCAGATTTGCCAGAAGAGGAAGATAATCTCATCCAAGCTATTCAAGATAAAGTGGAAGATTTGAAACAGTTTTCTCCAACCCCAGTTTATCTTCTGATGTATGGGACAGATCATCAATTTCCTAATCCAAAGTTGATTCCTTATATCAAGCTAATGGACTTGGAAAATTATGATGTAGATTTTGGTTTGCTCGATGATTTCGTAGATAAACTTGAGGGTTCAATAAAGGATTATAACTTCACAGTTCCTGAGTATATAGGAGAATTCCGATCTTCTGCAAGAGCTCACCTTTTACAAGATACATATTCCACTAGAATGTGGATAAAGCAATGGAATCAAAAAATCGAAGATTTGCTTGTACATTATACTGAGCCTTTACTATCATATTTTTGGATTTTTAACAATCTAGATTTTCCTGATAATTACCTGAAATTAGCATGGAAATGGCTTCTAAAAAATCAAACTCATGATGGAATATGTGGATGTTCTGTTGATCAAACCCATGATGAAATGATTTCTAGATTTTCTTGGGCAGAAAGTATTGCTGAATCTCAACTTGAAGAGCTCAATGAAACAATAGAGAAATACTCTGAAAAAAATGAAAAAGCTACATTATTTACCTTTAATCCTTCCAATAGTTCAGACATTCCTAATATCGTTGAATTTGAATACAGCACAAAAAATCAATTAACAGGAATCCAAGATCAACAAGGAAACTGCTATCCTTTACAAAAAATTACTGCTTCTGAAGATGTTTTCTTTGAAAATAAATTCTCCCCTATAATGTTAAGAACAGGATTCAAACTCCTTCCTGGTAGGAAAATTATAGATTTCTACCTTAATGAAGTAGTAATATCTGAAAACGTAGATCCTGAAGTATGTAATATAACACTGCTTTGTGGTAAAACTCCAATCGGAGAGTTTGATGTCCAAGATTTAAAGAAGCGAGCGGGTGAATTATTAGATAGTAAGAAATATAAGAAATATCATGTTAAAGCAACTCTTGGTTCAAAACAGAAATATCTTGCTCTAGCAAAACTGAATCCATGGAGTATGAATAAATTTGAGCTTCTTGAATCTGCTATAACTCAACCAGTTGATACAATATTTGAATCTACTAAAGACTCAGTTTCCAACACTTTCTATGACGTTGATTTCAATAGAAATGGAACATTCAATTATTTTGATAAAAACAAAAATATTCTCTATGAAGAACTTCATAAATTCGAAGATTATGGAGACAAAGGCGATGAATACACTTTTGGTAGAATTGGTCCTGAGATTGCGAAAGTTAAGAATGTTAAAAGAAAGTTGATATCAGATGGACCTGTCTTCTCAGAAATACATCAAAGTTATCTGCTTGAAATTTACAAAGAATTAAGTGAGGATCGAGAGAAGAGAACAGGTAGTGTGGAAATTCCTGTTACAACCAAGTTTCGCTTTTATAGAGATATCCCACGTATTGACATCTCTACAAATCTTATCAACTTTGCAAAAGACCACCGGTTAAGAATATGTTTTGATTTACCATTCAGATCTTTTGAAACCCTAACATCTACTCACTTTGGAACAATAAAAAGAAAAAGTAGTCCTTTTGGAGATGATTCTTATGCTGAAGCACCTTCAGGAATTCAGGCACAAAAACGATATATTCGTATTCATGATACTCTGCATAAATCTGCTGTAACATTAATAAACAAAGGATTACCAGAAGTGGAACTTGTTGAAGGCTCAAGATTAGCATTGACACTTCTCAGATCAGTAGGCTATTTATCTAGAATGGATTATGAAGAGCGACCTATGCATGCGGGTCCTTTTATGGAAACACCAGGAGCACAGGAATTAAACAAAGAATACACATTCGATTATAGTTTGTTAATACATTCAAAAGAGGATCCTATGTATCTATGTGATAACCATGCAGAAGTTTTTACTCTACCATCAAAAACATACTTAGTAACTGATCCAGAAATAGAAGAGATTATGCTTCAATCTCTTTTCTACGTAAATAATCCTTGGATTAGAATATCATCATTAAGAAACAGAAATGGAAAATTATTGATAACTCTATTCAATTTAAACACAGTTTATGAAACCGTACTTCTGCAAATTAATCCGAAATTTCAAAACTGTCAAGAAATAACTTATGATGGTAATGTAAAAGCAAACCATAAAATAAATGATAATCAATTTGAGATAGCTTTTAATGCATATGAAATAAAGATGTTCCAGTTTGAATGAGCTAAATAATTTCAGGTGGATTGGAAATTCTTTTCTTAAAGAATTCAATCCAATCTCTTCCTGTTGTTTCATTGAATGCTTCTATTAAATCACTGGTTTCAATTTTATCTTTAATAATCGATTTTTGTGCAAATAGATTGATACTTTTTCTGAAAGCACCCTCACCGATTTCTTGCATCATTTCATGAAAAATGATTGAACCATATTTATAAAAGAGAATTTCGGCTTCAGGATGTGAACGAGAAATATCAATAATTGGTGGTAAGATACCTTTCTCTTGAATTTTTATCTTTATTTCATCAATTCTCTGATTGTAGAATTCCTCCCCATATTTTTCTTTTGCGAGTAGTAAAGAGCAATAATCACACAATCCTTCATCTATCCAATTATTATAGCTTGAAGTAGATGTTGAATTGAACCAGAAATGACCCATTTCATGCACCCAACTCATAAGAAGATTTTCTCTATTTGATTCAATCACTTCAATTGGGAGAGTATCCTGCATAGAAATTAAACCATGCCGAGATATGATTCCTCCTGATTCTCTAGGAGCTAAAACAAGAAAGAAACTTTCGGTTTGAGGTTTACCCAACCAGTCTATAAGTTTCTCCTCAAAAAAAGACAATTCTTCACTTAAGTTCTCAAAGAGTTTAAAGTTTCTTCTTGCACCTCTAAATCTTACTGAATCCTCTTCACTAATAGCTAATTCTTTTGGTAATCCAACTAGGTAGATATCAGTTTTTGGTTCATCAGAAACCCAAATGTTACAATCACAAACTGTAAATTTTGTACTATTAACTATCCAATCCCAATCTCCCGGACCCTGTAAAACCAATGAAAATGCGATTTTATCGTCAATATTGTGAATGGGATAGTAAGCAACATATATACCTAATTCTATTCTGTCTTTTGTTAGATAATTAGTTCCCCAAGAGTCTCCTTCGATTGATCCTTTATAGCTAAAGGACAAAAATAATTCATCCAAATCATGAAGTTCTGGAGGGAGTTCTATCAGCCATAATTTACTAATCTTAATTAGAGAATCTTCAGGTAATTGTCCTTCAGAAGCTTCCAAATAATACCTTTTATTCTTTACTTCTGTTGATATTTCTAGCCATTCTAGTTGATTATTAAGCATTAGTTCTATGACTTTGGAGGGTTTATTAATTGTCAGAAAGGCTGAAGCATATAATTCTTCTAATTTAGGTTTTAAGACAAGCTTCAAATCAACACGAGAGATTCTCATTATTACCTAAATTTCACTGCCCTTACTTATGTTTTTGCTCTATACATTATCTACAAGATGTTTGAGCAATCTTATTCTTTCGATTTTTATATTATTACTTTTCTTTTTTGTAAAATGGAATATTCTGAGAAAACTTTAAAAGTTCTTATTCTTTCTATAATTCGATGGCAAACTTAACATCATCAAAACCTATGGATAAAGTGTGGGAGTATATCAAAGGAATATCTTTGTTTGTTGGCGTTAGCTTAGGATATTTAGCTGCAGCTATTGGATTTATACTACTATTATTGTATCTAATCACACTGCTCTATCAAGCAATTGTCTAATCAATAGATTCATCAACTTTTTCTTTTCTGAAATAAATTAGTAAACCTATGCTTATTAGTAATATAGTGTAGATTCCAAATACAATTATCCATTTCCACCAGATATAATGATTAGCCCAGCATAGGCAAATTGCAGAAACAGACAGCGTCATTAATAGAGCTATAGGGGCAGATTTTTTGATCACTTCACCTTCAATTCCCACTTTATCTATAACCGCAGCTGCATTTTGAATCTTCGCGGGAGAGAGCACAGAAGCTAACCCACCTCCAACACCATTTGCTGTACCTACAGCAACCGCACTTATACCGAGAGTCACAGCTGTTTGTTCATGGAATGTCGTAAACATAGCTATGGACGACGTTTCTGATCCACTTATGAAACCACCAAAAAGACCTATGAATGGTACAATTAAAGGATAATAGTCTCTAAAAACATAACTTGCTGCAGATGCTAAAGAATTGATCATATAATTCCAATCATATCTTATCCAAGAACCATTAACAATATTGATTCCAGAATAAAGCATCATATAGGCTATAGCGAAGAAAATAGCAGCTGCATACACAGGTCTAATAGATCTTTTTCCCCACAATTTTACTGTCTCTTTTGCTTTTCTATTTCCTAAACCTAGAAATGGAATTGAGCACAATGTAGCAATTAATACCCAAAAATAAGCATGAGATAAAATTTTTGTATCGATTACAATCTCTCCGATTACAATAGTAAACAGTAATTTCGAATTGAATAATTCATACAGGTATGGAATGAAATTTATCAAACTAACAAAAATGATTAGTAATATCCAAGGTGAAAGAGCTTTCCACAAAGGCATATTTCTATCCGTTTTCTTCTCTTCTTCTGTTAATAAAGAAGAATCAACTATTTTTATCTTTTTCAATTTAGCAATAAGTATCAGAGCTATAGCTGTAACAACTCCTGCTATTACTCCTGTTAGTTTTACTAATCCAAGGAAGTTGGCTATAATTGCTGTTCCACCACAAACTATTCCCCCTGTCAGACCGAATATGAGGCCATCTTTACTGAAAAGAAGTTTTCTTCCTCCTCCTAACCACATCATACCAAAAGCTATCCCCATAGTAACTAATGGCATGTAAAATGAGAAAGCAATTCCAGATGCTAATAATTCGGGTTCTAAAGCAGTTTGTCCAATCCATGCTAACTTATCAAGATTTGAAACTAAAAGAGCATCCTTCATAAAGTAGGAAAAAAATTCTGCAGGTACTGCGAGAAGAGCATAAGTAGTTAAAGGATCATATCCTATTGCAGGAAGCGCAACAGCTGCAAAAGCTGAATAACCCATTGCTATTAAAACAGGGGGAAGCATAGTAACAGGTGTTGCTCCTATAGAAACAAGAAAACATCCTATTGCTAGATTGATTATCATTATTTGGAATGCTTTATTTCCTCCTCCTATTTTCTTAAATGTTACAACAATTTTATCCAAGGAACCAGTTTTTTGCTGATAGGTTATCATCAATATAGAGGTCAAAACCATTAACGAAATTGGAAATGATTTGATGATTCCAGCAATTGATGCTAAAAACGCTACTCTCCAATCTGTTTTGAATGCATATATTCCTATAATTAGCATTAAGATAAAGAGAATTGTTCCCACCATATCTGCTTTGAATTTAAAGAAAATAAGAAGGACAATACCAATGGCAAAAGGAATTAGGATTAGTAGGACACTAACAGCAAGGTGTATACAAAAGAAAAAATTCAAAGAAGTTAAAAAGATTTGCTAGAACAAGTTTATTTACTTAGAAGTATTGATTCTTGTAAAGACTTAAATACAGTTCTTTCAAAAAAGCAACTGATTAGGTGTTCTTTAATGAGCAAAGAGGAAAGAATAGCGTTCTTTAATCAACAAATTGAAGTAGAAAGGAAAATAGTTGCAGCTGCTCAGAAAGCTGTTAAAGGTTTAAAAAATCCTTTAGTTCGTGAGATGATTTTAGCTGTAGCCCTTGATTCTCAAAAACATGAAACAATGTTACAGGCATTATTAGACCGAATTTCCGGTCCTTCTCCAGCTATAGAGGAAAAGGTTTCTGAGGAGATAGCTAATGCAATCCAAGAACATGTGGAACTTGAAGCAGAAGCTTTGAAACAATATAAAGGATATTTGGATGGGTTGTGTTGTGTTGATGACAAAGAAAAAATAGTTATCAAAGCTATCTATGAAGATGAGCTTCGCCATCATGAGTTAATGAGATGGTTATACAAAACAATAGTAGAAAAGGAAACTCTCATTGAGGAAGATGTCTGGGATCATATGTGGAGTGATGCTTTCACACACGGTACTCCTGGAGGATAATAACACTCTTCTCCTATTTCCAGTTCTAAACTTCAATTTCTAATTTTTAAGATAAAAATAAATATAGTTTAGACAAAGCTAAAGTGATCACTATGAAGATGCAGCTCGATTCAGAAAATGAATGGGGATATTTCATTGATCCTCAATCCTTTCAAGTTGTAGAAATAATCGATGAAATTCCTGATGGCTCATTTGTAGTTATCAAAGAACGTGAGTATATTGATGATATTGATCGAACAGTTATTCAAACTTCTTACGGTATTGTGGAAGGAAAAAAATACCAACCACTAAACAAACGCGAATTAACAAAAATAATGTCAACAGCTTGTACGGATTATATACTTTCGTCAAACAGATTACCCCCTAAAATACTAGTTGAAAAAGAACTAAAACAAGATAAATCTGCTCAATTAGCATTCATTATGACTAATTATGATACATTCCATCTAAGGATTGACAAAAACTCGTTAGGTGGCTTGAATCCAGCCGAACTAATCAATTCTATAATAGAGAAAGAGACATTTAAACCAACCTTGTATGATCGAGAAGAGAAATGGAAAATAGAATATGCAAAGAGTGGAAGGTCTAAATGTAACAGTTGTGGTGCAGCAATTGAGAAAGATTCTATTAGAGTAGGGGAACCTTACTTCTTTGAAACTTACTTGAATTATCGATGGAATCATGAGAAGTGTATCTTTTGGCAAAGACTTGAAAAAGATGACATAAAGGGACTAGATCTGTTAGATGATTCTGATAAGGTAAGAATTGAGAAACTGTTGGATGAATGAATAAATTTAGAAAAAATAGAGAAAAAGTTGAATACAATCAACTTCTATTTATGTTCAACTACCTCTTTTGTTATATTAGGAGCACTTGTTTCAGGCACTCTTAAATCTTTACGAGAAACTTTTCCTACAGCAGTTCTTGGGAGATCGTCTTTATACTCAATAATTGTAGGAACTTTGTAAGGAGCAAGCTTGTCTTTACAATATGCTTTAAGTTCATCTCTTGATAATTCTTTACTGCCTGGTTCAGCTACAATAAATGCTTTTACTTTCTCTCCACTATCTGTTTTCACTTGAACAACTCCAGCCATATTGATGTCTGGATGAGCATATAGAACTTCCTCAACATCTTTAGGCCATACTTTGTATCCAGAAACAATAATCATGTCTTTAGCTCTATCAACAATAGAGAAGAAACCTTCATCATCTTTAGTAGCAATATCTCCAGTTCTTAACCAACCTTTGACTAGAACTCCATCTGATGCTTCCTTATTATTCCAATATCCTTTCATGATACCAGGTCCTCTAACCCATAATTCACCTATATCACCATATTCAGTTAACTCTTCTTGTGTATCAATGTCAACAACCATGGCAAGAGTATTTGGTATTGGAATACCTATTGCACCAACTTTTCTTAATTGCTTATTAGCTGGATTTACATGAGTGACAGGAGATGATTCAGATAAACCATATCCTTCAACCAGTAAGGCATTGCTAGCGTCTTCAAATTTCTTTGAAGTGGTCTCTGGTAATGCTTCACCACCAGATATACACAAGTATAAAGATGTCAAATCATACTTGCCAATATTAGGGTGCTCAGCTATTTTCTGATATAAAATTGGTACTGCAAACATGAAATGGATTCCGTGTTTTGATACACTTGTCATAACATCTTCAAGCTGTCTTGGATCTGGAATCAAATAAAGTAATCCTCCAACAGCAATTGTCCAAAGGAAAGAAGTAGAGAATCCAAAAATGTGAGACATAGGCAAACAACCAGATATCTTGTATTGACCTTCTGGTCTAGCGGGTAACCAAATATCCCAATATGGGAGTATGGTTGCTTGTGCCATAAGGTTGTAATTCGTGAGCATAGCTCCTTTCATAATACCTGTTGTTCCGCCTGTATATTGAAGCAAAGCAATGTCTTCTTTTACATCAATTTTTGTATCAATTCTTTTATTTTCTCCCCTTTTAATGAAATCCTTGTAAACGTGTTCATCCTTAACTTTAGGATTCTTTCTTGCAATGACATTCTTGTAAAGAAAACCCTTTACAGCTGAAATTTCATCAGCTACAGAAGATACTATAACATGTTCTACATCAGTTTCACCTTTTACAGTTCGTATCTTATCTAAGAATACGTCTAGCGTAACAATTACTTTTGCTCCACTATCTTGGAGCTGATATCTGATTTCATGTTCAGTATATAATGAGCTAATTGCAGTAAAGATAGCTCCTAATGAATTAGTTGCAAAGAATGCTATTATATATTGAGGACAATTTGGCATCAAACAAGCTATTCTGTCACCTTTCTTTACTCCTAATTTCTGTAAAGAATTAGCAAACCTGTTTACTTCTTCCTCCATTTCTGGATAAGTTTTATATTTTCCTAAGAATTCAGTAATTTGTCTTTCGGGGTATTTATCAGCAGTTCGTCGAAATAGTTCTACAACACTAATTTGAGGTACTTCTATTTCGTCTGGAATACCATCACAATAACTCCAAATCTTTTTTGGCATAGTTCTCACTATTATAATTTAATAATTCTGGATAAAGCTTATTTAAAATATTTTCTATAAACAAACAGTGTTCATTTATCTTTTGAGATTGCAAAAACAGGTCATAGATGTTAAATTATTAATTTTTAACACTTTTTGACTAAAAGAATTATACATTACATCTAATTCATTAGAATCTACTAAAATTTAGACAACCATAATATTAAACATCTATTCTACTTTAAAAATAACTACTTTTTAGTTTAGAAATATTTTTGTTTAAGTAGTGATTATACAGTATTATGAAAATAGTTGTTAGTTCCCCAAAGGAGAAAGAATTGCTGATAGTATTACTTAGACATTTAGCAGACATGGACGTTGATTTCTTCTTAGATTTTAAAGATCCTATGTCTTTTAAGCTTGAAGAAATATTCGAAGAACTATACGAGTGTCATATAGAAGTTGACAAAAATGAAGAACCTTTAGGATTAACAGACTATTAAATGGAGACTCTACAAAAGGATTATATTTTGTGAGTCCCAATTATTCTCAATGTGGAAAGAGCAACCAACATGTATTGAATGTGGGAAGGAAATACTAGAACCATCTCTGAGGTGTCCAAAGTGCCAAAATCTAACGCTTGTTCCTCCTATTCAAGGTTCACATTCAAGCGAGATAAATCTTCAAACCATGTGGTCTCTTTCAGATTTTCTTCCTTCATATAATAAACCTATTACTCTTTTTGAAGGGAATACACCCATAGTTAAAGTGAGAAATATCAAGGGATACAAAGATCTTTCCCTTAAACTTGAATTCAGAAATCCTACCGGTTCATTTAGGGATAGGGCTCTTTCTCTTATAGTATCTGATGCAGTTCAGAAAAAGAAGAAATCCATAATAGGTGCTAGTACTGGATCGTTCAGTATTAGTCTTGCAGCATATTCAGCAAAAGCAGGAATAGACACTACTAATGTTGTTCCTCAAAATCTTGAACTAACGAAAATTGAGCAGATGAAAATTTTCGGTAGCAGAGTTATTGAAATTGGAGACTCAGTTGATGAGGCTATATCTAAAGCTCAAGAACTTGCATCTAAAGATGATAGTTACCTTGCTACTCCAGAAACCAGTCTCTTGACCATTGAAGGACAAAAGACAATAAGTTTAGAACTAGCTCTTCAGATGAAAAATATAAAATCTGTTATTGTACCTCGTGGTGCAGGATCTTTAATATACTCAATTTTCAGGGGATTTCAAGATGCTCAAAAATCAAATTGGGTAGAAGATGTGCCTGCTATTTTTGCAGTTTCACTAGAAAAAACAAAAGTTTCTCATCTTGCGGAATCTCTTGAGATTAAGAAGCCATTTCTACTCAATGAAGTAAAAGATATTCTCAATAAAACCAAAGGCCAAGAAATAGAAATTAAAGGCGACGAAATGATAACTGCTGCAATGGATTTAGCCAAATATGAAGGCCTGTTTATTGAACCAGCTTCTGGTTCTGTGCTGGTTGCAGCTGAAGAATTGTTACGAAATGAAACTATAACTCCAGAAAGTTCAGTAGCCATTTTAACTGGTTCTGGATTCAATGCATTGAATATCTATGCAGCTCAGATGAGAGATAAGAAAAAGGTAGTATGGGGTTTGTCGGAAAGCTCAACCACCAAGTTTGAGATTCTGAATCTTATTGCAGAGGAAAAAGCTGTCTATGGGTATTCAATTTGGGTGTCTTTAGGAAAAACTCAATCTCTACAATCCATTTACCAGCATCTCAACGAACTACAGAAGAAAGGAATTATTATAATTTCAAAGAGAAAGACAAAACGAAAGGAATTTGAAATGACAAAGAAAGGTTATGAAACCATCGAAAAGATGAGAAATCTGATTGATTTTATTTAATTCTTAGTTCATATAGAGTATAGAGTGTTGATTTTATTTGTTTCAATTTCTGAATTCAAAGAGTATCTTAACATGTAAAAACCATATCCGAGAATACATAAGAAATTAATAATTGAAGCTATGATCATAACTGCATTTGGAAGAATCCACATTTCAAAATCGTTTAGCAAATATATTCCATTTGCTATTATTTGTAAACAAAAAATTCCTACGAAAATTAGGAGATATCTTATTTCTTTTGAATCATACAATTTAAATCCTACATAGGTTAGAAAAGGAAGAATCCAGATCAAATAATGAGGATAATACACTCGATATAATAAGATAAAGATTAGAATGTAAAAACCACTTAAACTCCAATATTCTACATGTTTATGTTTGAATAATCTATAAATGAAGAATGCTGAAATCAAAAGAAATCCTAATGAAATGATAATTAAATCCGGTAGAAAATCTAAATCAAACAAATAGTAATATACACTAAATGATAGAGCCCCTCTATCAATTTGCCATCCAAAACCTAGATACTTGAATCTTGGATATGTAATGAATAAATAACCAGTTATCGCTCCTGCTATTCCTAAGAAACTAAAAGTGAATATACCTGCTTCTACATATCGTTTCTTATATAATAACCATAACACTCCTATGGGAACAAATATTATTGGAAAAACTTTGGTTAAGAAACCTATTCCGATTGCTAATCCCGATATTAGACTGAAAATATAGTTTTTGTATCTATTTTCTTTTTCTATTTTTTGAATAAATACTATTGCAATTAAGAGATACATCAAAGGAACATTATCAAATAATCCAAAAATCGTACTTAAAAGAGTAAATGGATTTAGAAGAAAAATGACACTGACATAATCCAATATCTTTCTATTTTTGAATCTTAGAGATTTATTATGTTTAAAAATGTGTTCTAGAAGAAATGCATTACAAAAAGCAAAAACAATAAAACTTAATCTCACTGCAATAAAACTCTCACCAAATAACCAAATTAAGAATGCCAGAAAGTATATGAAAATGGGTAGATGATAGGGAAAAGCATACATTTCACCGTCGATTAATTTTTGATGATCTTGTTCATAGAGGGGTATTCCCTTAGTTATATACAAACCTGCATACCACATTATCAAAAAATCCCAAAAGTAATCTCTAGTAATTTTAGTGAATAAAGTAAGAAATAGATAAAGAAGAAAAACACCAAGAATTATGATGTGTTTTTTTTTATTTTCACAATAGCTCTTTGTTTGTTCATGCTTAAAAGCATTTGGCATTTTAGTAGCAAAAGGAATGCAATTTCAAAATAAAAAAAGATGAATAGAATATCTATTCATTATGTCTAAAGCAATTAAGTATCATTTGCATTATTGCATCTTCACATTCTTGGAGACGTTCTTGAATTCTATCTCTTAGTTGATCGCATTCTGTATTGCCATCATTTATGCAATTGCAATCAACATCGCTATTACATGAACAATTGAATAGCCATTCATGATTAGAAGTAAGATTCAAGTAGCGATATTGGAATTGTTCTATACATTCAAATATGTGCATAATGGGGGTCTCAGTTGCTATTGTTACTTCAGGTAATGTCATTTGTGTGGCATTAGTGAATTGTGATGCTAATAGAAATACCATTAAAACACTGAATCCGAAGAGAAGGTTTTTGCCTTTCATTTGACTCATAAGAAAAAATAAGTGATACTATGAATAATTTGTGCTTTAGAAAACTAAAGTAAACTCTGTTGTATAAGAAATGTGTTTTTTTAGCTTATCTCAAAACCAAAAGAGTTTTATTAATATATACAAGTTATAACTTGAATAGTAATGAGTAACGAGGAAATTCAAGAAGAGATAGTATTAAGAGAACGTTTAGTTAAAGAAGTTAATTCAATTAGAAGTCTTGCTTTAATTGTAACTTTCACCGGGTTAGTCTTTCTATCCACTTCCATTTTCTATCTGAATATTGCATCTTCTTCTGGATTCTTCAATATTGGAGAAGCTTTTATTTACTTAGCCGCTTTGATAGGAGGTCCTATAACCGGAGCTATTTCAGGAGGAGTAGGAGCAGCTTTAGCTGATCTTGCTCTTGGATATGGTATTTATGCACCTGCTACATTTGTTTTAAAGGCAGCAGAGGGTTTTGTAGCAGGTTATCTATTTCATAAGAGTAAAAAGTTTAAGAAATGGATTAAAATTTCTATCGTAGGAATTTTGTGTGCCTTTATTTTGGTTTTCTCAGGACTATATATTACTGATACTTTTACAATCGAAACCACATTATATGGGATATCTGGATCACACTTTTCTATACCTATGTTATCCCTGGCAATTCAAGATCCAAATTATTATCTTCTCAGAGAATCATACAAATTCTTTGCTTTGCATATTCCGGGTTATGTACTTTTTATCTTAGCTCTGATACTGAGTTCATTAATGCTTTTAGCCATAATTAAATTCGGAGAGAAGGGGGCAATGGCTTTATCATGCTCGTTAGCTGGATTGATAATTATTATTGGTTATTTTATTTACCAAGCATTTATCCTTGGAGTCGGAGCAGGAGGAGCATCTGTAGAAATACCATTTAATATAGCACAAGTTTTCTTCGGTGCAGCAATTGCAATTCCAATTGTATCATATTTGAGACAACTTGGAATCATCCATTCAGATGATGAAGAGGAAGAAGATATGGACGATGAAGAAGAGACTGAGCTTATTGAATAATGCGGATTGACTGAACTAATCTGGAGATTACAATGTTAGATGTAAAGAATCTTGATGCAAAATATCCAAAAACTAAAAGATTCGCTCTAAAATCCATTAATTTTTCAGCTAAACCTAGTGAATTTATTCTTGTTGCTGGACCTAGCGGAAGTGGTAAAAGTACTTTAGCAAAGATACTCCTTGGATTAATTCCAGCATTTGAAAAAGCTAAAATTTATGGAACAATCACATACAATGATAAAGCCATTTCTGAATTATCAAGAAAAGAATTGATAGAACAGTTAGGTTATGTACCTCAATATCCTAGTGATTTCACAACTTCTTTACTTGTAGAAGAGGAAGTTGTTTTTGGACTTGAAAATCTTGCTTTTTCCCGAAACAAAATAAACATTCTTCTTGACGACAATCTTGAGAAGTTGAATATAAGTCATCTCCGAAATCGTTTAATTACTGAATTAAGTTCAGGAGAGCTTCAAAAGGTGTCTCTTGCATCGGCTTTAGCCTCATCACCATCAATACTTATTCTTGATGAACCTATAGCAAGAATAGATCCGAAAACAGAAATCGAATTGGTAAATCTTCTGAGGAATATTGCTGACAATGGACATATTGTTATTGCTTTTGAACATAGGTTAGATTATATTTTATCTAAAGCTGACAGATTAATCATTCTAGATAAAGGCAAAATCATCGCAGATGGGGACCCCAAGAAACACGTACAATTATTAGAAAAAATCGATCCACCTGAAATTAGTACAATTGAATTCCCTACACAAGATAGTCTATTTCTAAGCTTAGAAGATGCCATTGAGAATCAGTCTGAAGAACTAAAGAAAATTTTTGATTCAGACAATAAACAAGAACAATCAAGTGCCAAGACAATTTCTTCAGAGAAACATGTTCTGAAATGTGAAAATCTATCATTCAAGTATAATAAGAGAACTCCACTTATTCTAGACGATATCTCTTTAACTCTACAAAAAGGACAGATAATTGGTCTTACTGGCATAAATGGAAGCGGAAAATCTACTTTATTCAAGCTCATCTCTGGCATTTTGAAACCGAATACTGGAGAGGTTTCCATTTTTGATAACAAGATTAAATCAGTAAGAAGTGCGAGTAAAAGTATTATACTTATTCCTGAGAACGCCAAACTTTTTCTGATTGGACCAACACCTAGAATAGATCTCGAAAGAGAATTGAAGGATGCAGATGGAGTACAAGCTGTTTTTGAGGAGATGAAACTAACTGCTCTAATGGATAAGAAGTTGTATCATCTGAGTGAAGGTGAAAGAAGGCTTATTGCACTAATTAATTCTTTCCAATTTGAAAGTGATATTGTTTTACTAGATGAACCAACGATTGCATTAGATAAGAATGGACGAGATATTCTTCTAAAGCTACTAAGTGAAGCAAAAAATAATGGTAAGACTGTTATTATTGCATCTAATGATCCCAGGATTTTTCCCCATTTGGACAGGATGGTTGTTCTTAGAGATAATAAGATATTCATGGAAGATACTCCTAGAAAGGTTCTTTATTCCTTAGAGAATCAGACTGATCTAATTCCTAATCAAACTGTTCGTTTTATTCAAGCTTTAGAAAAAAAATTTCAATATGAACTACCTCATCTTCTTACCCCTTCGGAACTGAATGAATATCTAAGGAGGGAACTCTAAATGTCATTCATGCTGAGAAGAGTTTATCAAGGCTTGATGTTCAAACCTGAGAGCTTGCATATCCATCCCTTAGTTGGTATTCTAATAATTCTAATTCAGTTTGGATTTATGATAGTTAATATCAACTGGGTGCTAGCTTTAATTGTCATTTTTGTATTAGCAGAGAATATTATTTTCAAAAACATCAAAGGAGCTTTGAGTATTCTATACGCTCTATTGCCTGCTTTTGTAATTCTTGGAGTAATCACGTATATTTTTGGAGGATGGGTGCTTGTATTTAGAGTTCTTTCTAGATTACTAATTGGTGGACTAGGATTTTCATTGTTTTTTACTCTTACAAATCCTTCCGATTTAACAAGATTTTTCGAAAAAATACATATAAATTCTAAGATAGCTTTAATTCCTTCTTTAGCATTGATTATGATTCCAAGGATAGCTAGAGATGCAGAAGACACTTTCACAACCTTGAGACTTAGAGGTGAGATGAAAGGAGGTTTCTTCAGGTGGTTACCTAGAGTCCTAGCAATATTGATAGCTTCAATTATCTATAGATCAGAGTTTTTAGCACAATCACTGTACTTCAAAGGATTTGGAATTCAAAAAAGAACTCATTATAAGAAAGTTGTATTTACCTTCAACGATTTGTTCAGGATAATGTTTTGGTCATTATTTATAGCTTTATTTGTTACTTTCTATTACTTAAATAAATCAGGCATACTCACTCTACCTGGGTTCTTCATTTGATTTTAGAAGAATATAGAGAGTTTTTTTCCTTTTTCCTTCTCAAGTTTCTTCCTAGAAAGATCATAAAAGAAAAGCATCAATATAACTCCAAAAATAAAACAAACAATAGGAACTGCAATAAGTAGTATCTTAATTCCAGTTTTCGCTAAAGCTGTTTGTTCCAAAGCATTTGCATCGTATCCTGTTAAGCTCAGAATTAATGCGATAATACTTGATTCTACTATAATGGCTATTCGAACACAAAAACCATAAAAACCAAAAAACATTCCTTCTCTTCTCTTTCCAAATTTCTTATAGTCTTCATCTATAACTTCCGAAAGAAGTATTTCAGGAATCAGTAACAATCCAGCTAAGGGCAAACCAACAACACCCATTGTTATCAAAGCAATTGGTAAACTAAGATCAAATAATAAAATTAAAAGACCTAAAGAAAAACCCACAGAACTAATAATGAAAACCGCCTTCGTCCCTATTTTTAATGATACCTTTACCCACAGAAAGAATGCTAGACCAGCAACTAATACACCTACTCCATAAAGGTAACTCTCAAATTCTGCTGGTTGTTTCAGTATCCATTTGTTCATGTACGGAATCATGGACATGAGTGTCAAATAAGCAACATTTGCCAGGAAAAATGACACCAAAAATACAATCATATTCTTGTTCTTCAAAACTTCTAGAAATGATTTCTTGTAACTTTCAGTATTCTTTATCTTCTGAGTATTGTTAGGTACTTCTTTACATCCATACATTGATAATAAAAATCCAACTAATACAAAACCTGAGATAAAAAGTATAGCTTTTCTATAAGATAAGAGATTGTTATAATCAAACAACATAGGCGCAAAAACAACTGCAACTGATACTCCAATTATTGAAACTACTTGTCGTAAAGCTGATACAATATTTCTTTCCTTTGCTGTTTTGAATTTCTCAGGAAAAAGTGAGTGCCAATTAAGTATAACTATAGTATAGAGAGTGTCAAAGATTAAGAGGGTAGCTATAACAGAAATCAGTAAAAGTGTTTGGTTGGGATTCAAGAAAGTAAATTTAGTGAGAACACTAGTAAGAAGATTTGGTTGTGAATTAAAATAGAAGGTATGGTTAATATCCCCTACTAAAGAAATAGGTACTAACCAGATTGCTGCAAATGCTATCGTCAAAGGTATAAATCCAAAAAGAATGTAAGGAAAGCGTCTTCCAAATCTAGTTCTAGTTTTATCAGAAATCCACCCAAAAAGAGGGTCATTTAAAGCGTTAAATATTGCATATATTGTCATGACTATTGGGATGTAAGCAATATTAAGTTTTATTTCGTCAGTATAGAAATTATATATTCTAGTATTAAAGAAATTTATAATTATCGCACCAGAAATTGAGAGTGAACTATAAGATAACATCACCGTGAATCTAGTTCTTCTCTGTTTTTGCAAAGTATAATTAACAATACTTGGTTATTTAAAAATCATTTTACTTTCTAAAATCTTAAATCCCTTTTACTAAATCTAGAACTTCATATACAGCTTTAAGAATTTCAGGAGAGGGATCTTTCATGAATTCAACAGATTTTGCTTGAGCTCCAATTAAAAGGAAATCTTTATTCTTCAATTTGATATAATCATAAATTTGTTGGAGAGGTATTGCATGACTAGAAATTGATCTAATATGGTTAGAAATGTCAGAAGTTATTAACAAAGATCCTGGTTGAGCTCCATAATCAACTGCATCAATAATTACAATGCTATCATACTTATCAGTATCTACACTATTAACAAGGAAAGTAGAGATATCTTCAATTTCTTCAGAAAAAACTCTTTGAGGAGCGACTTTCACCAGTTCATCAGCTATTAGTAATCCAAAAGCATCATCTGCTCTATCTCTGTTCCCAAAACAAAAAAAAGCAATACGATTAGTATCTTTATTTTTAAAAAAAGAGAGTTTAGATCTCTTGTTTGCTAAACTCGATGATAGTTTTCTTTCTCTCAACTACATTATCATAGAAAGCTTCGTGCTTCTTTATGAATATTTTAATTGCTTTATCATAAGCTGAAATAGCAAAATTATTGTTCTCTTCTTTGTTTTCTTCAAAGGATAGGGCACCATAAACGTCACCTAAAATTGTTGTAGATATGGCATATTCAAATTGAAATTGTGCCTGGTTTCTAACTGTTAATGCATCATTTAGAACTAGTAATGCTTGTTTACAGTTGAATATCTTTTCTTGGGTTTCTGCTAGCAACCTATAAGCTACTCCAATATTGCTGTAAATCATTGCTCTTTCTGTAGGCATTTGATCTAAAGAACCAGTCCTAAGTGCAGTGTTATAAGAATCTATGGCAAATGTTGAATAGAACTCGTTCGTTTCAATTCCAGATAAAGTCTTATAAGCAACACCTTGATTTACTAATGTTATTGCATGTTCAAAAGGATAACTAGCTAAATCCCGTCCTTTAATTGCTTCTTTGTATGAGAATATTGCGAATTTACTATTTACTTCTTTTTCTTCTAATTCAGCCAATGTCTGAAAAGCTAAACCAAGGTTATGATTAACCTGACTATATTCGAAAACAAACAAATCTGCTGAAAACACCTTTAATGCTTCCTTATAAGAATCGATTGCAAATTTATAATTTTCAACTTTATTCCCAATCTCAGCTAAACAAGAATAGAAGTTACCCAAATCATTCTGAGTTTTAGCAAATAGAAGCGGTGAGTTCTTCAGTGTATATTTCTTTAGAGCTGCAGTATACGATTTGATTGCTAATTTGATGAATTTAGTTCTCCATTCA